>CAVZRF010000008.1:0-377046 GCA_963777685.1 uncultured Acidobacteriaceae bacterium
CACCCTTCAGCGCATGGTGCTTCGAGGTCAAATCGCAGGCGTCCAGGTGGGCAAGCTCTGGCGATTCCGAGCCTCGGCTATCGACCAGTGGATCGACCGAAAGCAAGCGGGCTAATCCCCCAAAAACTCTGTTTTCCGCAAATAGACGGCCGTTTTCGACTACCCTTGACGCAGCCATTCGTGCCGTGAATCAAGGAGGAACCTTGATGGCACGTGCATGTTACCAATTTGGAAGTCTCACCCGAAAGAAGCGGGCGAAGGGGCCGGACACCTGGGAGTTTCGGTACTACGAACGACTGAGAGGGCGAGCGACGACGAAAGTCCTGCATCGTCGGCACAGTCGAAAAGTTCCCGACCAAAGCTCTCGCACAAAAGGCAGTGGAAGCTCTTCTCCTCAAACTCAACTCTGAAACTCCACAGCAGCGCATGGCCGCGGTTACGTTCGGCGCAATATGTGACCGTTACCTTGCAGGAAGAGATGCCGGAACGGTATTCCACCTCGAAGTCGTATCGGTCCAATATCAAGAACCACCTCAAGCCACGCTGGGGCGACTATCTGCTCGACCAGATTCGTCCGATGGCGGTCGAGGATTGGTTGAAGAATCTCCCTATGGCTCCGAAGTCGAAGACCCATATCCGAAGCGTGATGCACCTGATGTTCGAGTGCGCGACACGCTGGGAACTATTCACCGAGCGGAGAAACCCGATTGCGTTGGTTCGCGTGAAAGGCGGCAGCAAGCGCCGCCAGCGCCCGACGATTCTGACTGTGGACCAGTTTGAAACCATCGTTGCGACTGCTGAAAGAGCCGTATCGCACGATGGTCTATATCGCCCAATGCCTCGGTCTTCGCGTGAGCGAGATCGCGGCGCTTCAGTGGGACGACTTCGATTTCGAGAAGAATCAGCTTCTCGTTCAGCGCAGCTTCGTGAACGGGCGAGTGGATGATGTCAAGACCGAATACTCCCAGGACTATGTTCCATTGCATCCGTCCTTGACCGAGATTGTTCTCGGAGTGGAGCAAGGAGGCCGTGCCGACGGAAGAAGGCTGGGTCTTTGCCAACCGCATCACGAGCAAGCCCTACTATCCCGACGGAGATCCAGAAGCGGCATCTTCGCCCTTCCGGATGCTGCCTGGTGGCGTGTCCGACGTGCGGGGCGGCGTTGGCGTCTGGTGCAAGCAGGATCAGCCCACCGCGAACGGCAAGCGGATTGCTCATTCCACGAGACGCGCGCAAGAAGCTGCCGGGAAGTACGGCGACATCGGCTGGCACACGTTCCGCCACACGTATCGTTCGTGGCTGGACGAGACCGGAGCGCCGATGAAAGTGCAGCAGGAACTGATGCGTCATGCCTCGATCCAGACGACGATGAACGTCTATGGACAGGCCATGTCGTCATCGAAGAGGGAAGCGAATGGGAAGGTCGTGGAGATGGTGCTCAAGCCGATGCGGGCGAGCGCCTGAAACCGCGATTTTTCTTATTGGGAGATAATGGGAGTCGATCGGAGTGTCCACGAATCCTGTAAGTTGTTGATTTGATTGGTTGCGGGGGCTGGATTTGAACCAGCGACCTTTGGGTTATGAGCCCAACGAGCTACCGGGCTGCTCCACCCCGCACTCTTATATTAACAAGCGTTGAAGAGTGGGTCAAACTTGGCAGGTCCGTTCAGTGAGCGACAAAAGCCTGAGCAATTAAGGTCGCGAAGGTAGTGCGTCGAGCACGCTGCGCGGCTCGGGGCGGACGCGAAAATCGGCCTGAGCTTCGGCGAAAAGAATCGACCCGTCCTGAGCAATGACAAAGGTCGCGGGCACGGGCAGACGCCACGACTCGTCGCCATTCACGAAGGGAATATTCACCAGAATGCTGCGATAGTACTTTTGCATGTAAGCCGGCAGGACATAGGTCAGTCCGAAGCGGTCTGCGACCTCACAGCCGGGGTCGGAGAGCACTGGAAAGGTCAGCGAGTGCCGGTCTGCTGTGAAATCGTTATGGCGCTGCGTCTGCGGAGAGATGGCCACAAACAGGGCTCCCTTATCACGAACATCGCTCAACAGACTCTGCCATGCTTCCAGCTCCGTCGCGCAATATGGACACCAGCGGCCTCGGAAGAAGCTGAGGACCAGCGGCCCGAGCGAGAGCAGGTCAGACGATCGGACAGGTTTTCCGGTGAAGTCGAGTAGTTCGAACGAGGGCGCTATGTCGCCAACCTGTAGTGCGCGTGACTCGATGCCCGAAAGCATCAGCTCTTCGATCGCACGATCGCTGATGGCCAGCCGCTCCGGTTGCACGAGCTTGCGGGTGTTCGCGGTAATTTCGTCGAGCTGATCCTGGAGGTGGCTGACGGCAAGGTGCATTTTTCAATTTTAGCCTTGCCGGGAGATCGGTGAAAACAACCGGCGCCGACCGCTCCAAGCGAAGGCAAACATTCCAAGTAGACCTGAGCGGCAAGTTGAAGTACCTTACCCGAAGATCAAGTCGGCGTTTCTATCGGCGCCCTGACTCGCTTCAGCCCATGCTCGATACTGCTCAAAGTGCCATCATCGTCGCTCTCACGGTCGCGGTCTCGCTGTTGTTCATGTGGGCGCTCAACCGGATGTGGCCGTGGGACAAGCGCCATGCGCACAACGACGTGATCGGTTGGCAACTTAGCATTCTGGGCACGACCTATGCGGTCATTCTCGGTTTTATGCTCTTCACCGTGTGGACTGATTTCGGCGCGGCGGAGGTGAATGCCGATAACGAAGCGAATTCGCTGGCCAATCTCTACCGCCTCGCCGAAGGGCTTCCCGATCAACAGCGCGGCCAGCTCCAAATGCTGGCGCGCTTTTATGCCGATACGGTCATCAACAAGGATTGGCCGGAGATGGCGGCTGATTTCACGCCTGAGGCGAGCCAGCAGATCAACCAAAATATGTGGAAGACTCTGATGTCGGTCAAGACTGCATCTCCGACCGAGGTCCTGGCCGAGGACCATGCGATTTCAGAGTTGAGCTCATTGAGTGAACATCGTCGAGTTCGCCTGGTTGAGAATTCCTTCCGTCTACCCACCGTGCTATGGTGCGTGCTGATTATCGGCGGAGCCGTCACGATCGCCTCGTCTTCCATGTTTGGTTCGGCAAACACGGCACTGCATGCGCTTCAGGTGTTGGCCTTTTCGCTGCTCGTGGCTCTAGCGCTGGTTGCCGTCTCTGACATCGATCGCCCATTTCAGGGGTCGGTTCATGTGCAGCCGACGGCCTTTCAGCGAGCGCGGGGAAATATGAAAGATTGAGACGTCACGGAGTGGATGCCAGTTGCTTCTCCGAATCCGCGATCGCTTTGCGAAAGGCCTCGACGGCGGGGACGGAAGGCGACTCGAGCGCGTTCTTCGCGGTATAGCGCCAGACTGCGGGCGCATCGAGTGGCGACCAGCTCGGGATCGTCCTTGATGCCGCCGCGATAGACAACCAATAGATCCTGCGTTGAGCCAGCTTCGACCTGGGGTTGAGGAGTGGCCGGTTGAGAGCCCGCATTCGACGGGTCGTTGGGAATGCCCGAATGGCCCCAGCGAGCAGCCGCGTGAGTGGTGGATTCGTCCGGTGTGCGTTGTCGAGCCGATGCTGACTGGAGGAGTTCCGTTCACCGGTGTGCCGCCTATCGTGGGCTGCACCATCTTGCCGTTGCCCTTGCGAACCATAATGATGAGGTCGGCGGTAAACCCATCCTTCACCGGCATCAGACGCCCCCATTTCATGAGGGCTTGCTCCACGTCGGTCCGGGCGAGGCGATTGGCATTCGGATCCTGGACATCGACTCCGGCAGAAGGATCGACAATCACCAACACTGTGTGCGCCTTGAGGACATCTTCCGGCAAGGGAGCTTTCTTCTTGTCTTTTGCAAACCCGCAGAGTGAAACGATGAGCAGGCTGAGAGCTGCGGCGAACCTGGGATGTTTCATGAGGAGCTTTCCTCCCTGCCGCTCAGGTTACTCCTCGAAACTCGTCGAAGGTTAGTAGGCCTGCAACTGTTGCAGGGGCAGGCGCACCTGGAAGCAGGTCGCTCCCGGAGCCGATTGCAACTGCACGAAGCCGCGATGCTTCCTGACGATGCGCATGACGACATCAAGGCCCAGACCCAGTCCGCGCCCTGGCGGCTTGGTCGTGAAGAAAGGCTCAAAGATGCGGTCCTGGATCTCGGCGGGGATGCCGGGGCCGTTGTCCCAAACCTCGACCAGCAACAGGTCGCCTGAGACCTTGGCCTTGAGCACGATCTGGCCGTGATCCTGAATGGCGTCAAGGGCATTCTCGATCAGCGCCGTCCAGACCTGATTCAACTCGCTCGCGTAGGCGCTGATGCAGGGCAAGGCAGGTTCGTACTCCCGTTTCACCTCGACCGAACCGAGCCTGGACTGGAGCATCGAGAGCGTGTTTTCCAGACCCTTGGGGATATCAATTTCCTGGATCGGCGCCTGATCCATATAGGAATAGTCTTTGATCGCCTTGATCAAATCGAAGATGCGCGCGGTCGAGTTGATCATCGCCTCAGTCATACGCTCGGCACGAAGCGACGAGGCGAACTGAGACAACACCACGGTGGTCGCGGAAGGCTCGAGGAGATCTGCGAGCGGTTCGAGGTAATTCGCGCACAAGCCGGCCTCTGCCAACTCGGGGGCGATCTTCCACGCATTTTGGATGCCGTGGGCAGCGAGCCACGCGGAGATGCCGTCTTCCTCTCGCGCTACATTGATTGCGCCATCTGCTTCGCGACGCCGGGCCACCTCACCCGCCGACTTCTGCCATTCCCAGATCTTCGTCAGTTTTTCGGGGTCGATGCAGAGCGATCCCAGTTTGTATTTCTCATGGCCATATACGCGAAGCTCTTCTAGCAAGCCGCCCGCAGCTCTCTGCGCCGCCGAGGCGGGATTGTTGAGTTCGTGGGCGAGGTTTGCTGCAAGCTTGCCGAGGGCCGTCAGCTTCTCAGTCTGCTGCTCGATACGCGTGACTTCGCGAACGCGATCCAACAGGAGCCCCACGCAGATTTGCGCCATGCTGGGTATGGCCGCAAGCATCTCGGGAAACAGCGACCGATCGTATTCGAGCGCCCATGAGTCCGCTGTCGTATACCCCATTCCGCCAAAGGTCTTCATTCGTGAATAGGGCAGCACGCCGGTGATCTGACCGGAGCGGCCGATAAATAGCGCCTCGGACGCACCGCGTTGCCGGCGTACGTGGATCTCGCCCTTGAGCACAATCATCATCAACCGGGCGGGCTCCCCATCATGAAAAAGGACCGCTCCGGCAGCCTCATGGCGCTGGTGGCCGTGAATGGCCAGCCACTCATATTCAGCATCTGTCAGCCCGTTCAGGTGTGTGACCTTTTTGAGTGCGCAAATCAGCTCGGGAATCGACGCCACTGTTACGGCGGGAGGCGGATCGGTCACGGTTGAGTTCGCAAGAACTGGATTCATGGCAAAGCCTCGATCTCTCGATGTTATCCAAACGGTACGTTTCCGGCGCGGCGGAAGTTGCGAATAGTTGATCTTCGCGCTTCGAACGGGAAGCTGAGCATCGAACGGGATTTCCGCTGACGCGAGACAGTTCCTAATGAGAATTCTGCGGACCGGGCAGCTTTCTCCCGGCTCGCCATCGGCATCGCGTCCACAATTTCGTCGAGCTTCAGGACCGAAATGGCTTTCCGGGTCCTGAATTTCTCGCCGCCATCCTTACCGACGAGCATCACTACGAATTCGGTCGGACCGACCTGAAAGCGGCTCCGAATCGCATTCATCTCTGACGGCTTCAAAAGCACATACGGGGCATCGAGGGGAGCCTGGAAGTGTCCACCTTGCGCCAGAACAGGCACATAGAGCAGGTTGCGGTCCATCATCTCGTCGGCGTATTGGTCGAGCATCGCCTGCTGCGAGGCGAAGGAAGCGTCTCGCGCGGTCGGCGCGAAGACCAGCAGCGGGCGATAGCAGTCATGCATTGCTTTCAGCGTCGTGGGCTGTACCGGACAGCCGGGGGTCGAGTTGCGCACGCACGTATGTCACTGACATCAGCGCTACGACCGCCAAGCGTAGATACGACCTCATCATCTTCTATAGATACCGCACTTGAGAGAGTGGATGCATGGCGAATGGTGCCGCGATCCGGGCTAAACCCTATCAAGAATAGCCGTTAGACGGAGCTTGCCCTGGCTCGCAAAGCCAGCGGGACCCTCAGGCTCAAAGTGAAACGGCGCGCCTCGATCCTTCGCCAGGGAGCGAACTGCCTCCAGAAAACCCATCGCTGCATGGGAAAGATTCGCGTGCTTTCGATGCACCAGCCGAAGCGTTCGCTGGATCTGCAGCTCTTTCACCGGTACTTTGACGAGCGCTCCGGAGTCCAGCTCCGGCTGGACGGTCAGGCCGGGAACCAGCGCGACCCCGTTGCCGCTGGCCACGAAACGCTTGATGGCCTCCAGGCTGGGCAGTTCCACGTCCATGTTTAGCGGGGTCTTGTGCTCGGCAAAGGCCTCGATCACCCTGCCGGCGCAGCGGCGAAGGAACATTGTGGGCGACGAACGTTTCCTGCCCGAGATCGCGGATCGAAAGCGAGCGCTTTCGTGCCAGGCGATGGCCCGGGCTCACAACAAAGGCCAACTCGTCGGTATACACCCGAATGGAGTGGAAGTGCTCGTCGGGGCGGTAGGACATGATGCCGATCTCGACGTTGCGCTGCAGCAACTCGTCGGGAATCTTCGTCGCCAGCGAACGCTGCACCGTCACGCCGATATGCGGGCAGCGGCGGCGAAATTCGTCCAGCACCGGCAACAGGTAAAGGCAGGTGTATTCGTTGGCGGTGAGCAGCAGACGGCCGCGGTCGAGCGAACGCAGCTCGTCGAGCGCGTTGGTCGCCTCGTGGCGAAGCGCCAGCAGCCTCTGCGCATAGTCGCGCAGCAGCTCGCCTGCCTGGGTGAGCGTGCCGTCGCGCGAAGCGCGCTCAAAAAGGACTTCGCCAAGGTCGCTCTCGAGTTTGCGGACGACCTGGCTTACCGCCGGCTGGGTCCGGTGCAGTCGCGCCGCCGCGCGGGAGAAGCTGCGCTCCTCGGCTACGGCCAGAAATGTTTCAAGCTGAAATAAATCCATAGAATAGAAAAGTCGACGCGGTTCAATCGGCATCCTTTGCTATAGGCATGAGCTCTCGAAAAAGTGAACTCATAACATAAGTAATCCGTTATGCTAAGTCAAAGAATTATAAACTTGAATTATAGTCTTCGGACTGCGAAACTCTTGGAGTGAGTTCTTTGCTGGGTGTTGCGCTATGGACCATTTAAGTTCACGATCGCGATCGTCTCTACTTCTTCGACACCACGCTCCGCGATGGAGAACAATCTCCGGGCTGTTCGATGACCCGGGATGAGAAGCTCTCGCTCGCCCACGGATTGGCGGAACTCGGCGTCGACATTCTCGAAGCCGGATTCGCCGTCTCCTCTGAGGGCGACTTCAACTCCATTGCCGATATCGCCAGAGCCGTTCGGGGGCCGCGGATTGCGTCCCTCGCCCGCGCCCGCAAGCAGGACATCGAACTTGCTGCTCGCGCCGTCGAACCCGCCGAGAAATCGCGAATTCACGTGTTTCTGGCCTCATCGGACCTGCACCTGCAATACAAGCTCAAGATCAGCCGTGAAGAGGCACTGGCTCAGGCGGGTGAATCCGTTCGTCTCGCTCGCAAGTACGTCGACGACGTCGAGTTTTCCCCCGAAGACGCGACCCGCAGCGACCGCGATTTTCTTTGCCAGATGGTCACCGTCGCCGTCGAGGCCGGCGCCACGACCATCAATGTGCCCGACACCGTCGGCTACACCACGCCCGACGAATACGGCAACCTGTTCCGCATGCTGCGCGAGCGGGTTCCCGGCGCCGAGAACGTGATCTTCTCGTCACATTGCCACAACGATCTCGGCCTGGCTGTCGCGAACAGCCTCGCGGCGATCGAGGCCGGCGTGCGCCAGGTGGAGTGCACCATCAACGGCATCGGCGAACGCGCCGGCAACGCCGCGCTTGAAGAGATCGCTGCCGCGCTGCACGTCCGCGCCGACCGCTATCCGGTCGAGAGCAACATCGTACTCGAACGCCTCTATCCGGTCAGCCAGATGCTCGCGTCGGTGATCAGCTTCGCGCCCTCTCCGAACAAGGCCATCGTCGGCGACAATGCCTTCGCTCACGAGGCCGGCATTCATCAGCACGGCGTGCTTTCCAATCCGCTGACCTACGAAATCATGACGCCGGCTTCGGTCGGCGTTCCCGGCAACCGCATGGTGCTCGGCAAGCACTCCGGCCGCCGCGCCATGGCTCATCGGCTCGCCGAGCTTGGCTATCGATCTCGCGCCGGCGGACCTCGACATCGCCTACGTCGCTTTCACCGAACTCGCCGACCGCAAGAAGGCCGTCTACGACCAGGACCTGATCAACCTCGTCTCGCACCATCGCCGCCATCACGATCTGGTGAGCGAGCTGGAGACCGAACCCCTGGCGAAGACCTCTTGATGCGGATGATTTGCAGTTGCAGGACAATCTCGCGTGAATCCGACACTTGAATTGGAACTGACAACAGATGAGTGAAAACAAACAGCTGAAGATACTGGTTCTTCGCCGGCGACGGCATCGGCCCCGAAGTCACCCAGCAGGCCATCCACGTGCTTCGCTCGGTCGCCGAGTTCGGCGGCTACGATTTTCAGTTCAGCGAAATGCTGATCGGCGGCGTAGCCATCAAGCAGCATGGCTCGCCGCTGCCGACTGCCACCCTCGATGCCGCGCTCGACAGCGATGCCGTGCTGCTCGGCGCGGTCGGCGGCAACGAATTCAACCCGCTTCCTCCCGATCGCCGCCCCGAGGCTGGCCTGCTTGGACTGCGCCAGGCGCTCGGCGGCTTCGCCAACCTGCGGCCCTCGTTTGCGTGGCCGGCGCTGCCGTCGAACTCTCCGCTCAAGCCGGAAGTGGTCGAGGGCGCGGACATTCTCTTCGTCCGCGAGCTGCTGGGCGGCCTCTACTTCGGCGAGCCGCGTCAGTGGGACCGCGAGAAGAACTCCGCCTGGAACACCATGCGCTACACCCGCGACGAAGTGGTGCGCGTTGCGCGCGTCGCCTTCGAGCTGGCCGCAAAGCGCCGCAAGAAAGTCACCTCGGTCGACAAGGCCAACGTGCTCGAAGTCTCGCAGCTGTGGCGCGCCACCGTCACCGAAGTCGCCCAGGACTATCCCGGACATCGCGCTGGATCATCAATACGTCGACGCCTGCGCGATGCACCTGATGAACACGCCGCGCAACTTCGACGTGGTCGTGACCGAAAACCTCTTCGGCGACATCCTCTCCGACGAAGCCGCCGTCATCACCGGCTCGCTCGGCATGCTGCCGTCGGCGACCATCGGCGGCACAGTGAATCTGTACGAGCCGGTACATGGCTCCGCGCCGGACATCGCCGGCAAAGGGCTGGCCAATCCGCTCGGCGCGATCCTGACCGCGGCGATGCTGCTGCGCCACTCCGGCGGGCCTCGAAGCGGATGCCGCAGCGATCGAAGCCGCGGTGCGAGCATGTGCTCGAGCAGGGCTACCGCACCGCCGACCTCGCGCGCGGCAACACTCCGGGCGTGCAAGTTGTCTCACGCAGGAGATGGGCAAGCAGGTGCAACGAAGCGCTCAACCAGATCATCGACCGCAGCCAGGCGCTGCACGCTGTTTAAGAACTCAGTATTCAGCTCGCAGCTTCTAGCTATGACAGACTGTGGTTACAACCGATAGAACTAGAGCAATGGCAGGAGCTAGAAACTATGTCTGTCCAAACCAAGAACACTCTTTGAGAAAGTCTGGGAAACCCACCTGGTCGCCGCGCCCGAGGGCGAGCCGACGATCCTCTACATCGACCTGCACCTGATTCATGAGGTCACCTCGCCGCAGGCCTTCGAAGGACTGCGGCTGGCAGGGCGCAAGGTGCGCCGGCCGGATCGCTGCGTCGCCACCGTCGATCACAATGTGCCGACCACAAAGCGACCGCCTGGTGATCGCCGACCAGATCGCCGTCGAAGCAGATCTGACACGCTGCGCGAGAACTGCGCAGAGTTCGGCATCGAGCTCTACGACGTCGACTCGCCCGAGCAGGGCATCGTCCACGTCATCGGGCCGGAGCTGGGCTTCACCAAGCCGGGCATGACCATCGTCTGCGGCGACTCGCATACCTCGACCCACGGCGCGTTTGGCGCGCTGGCCTTTGGCATCGGCACCTCGGAAGTGGAGCATGTGCTGGCCACGCAGACCCTGCCGCAGTCGCGGCCGAAAACGTTCCGCATCTCCGTCGAAGGCGAACTCTCCGCCGCCGTCACGGCCAAAGACATCGTCCTCGCCATCATCGGCCGCATCGGCACCGACGGCGCCACCGGCTGCGTGATCGAGTATGCCGGGTCGGCGATTCGCGCGCTCTCGATGGAAGGCCGCATGACCCTCTGCAACATGAGCATCGAGGCGGGCGCGCGCGCCGGCATGATTGCTCCTGACGAGACGACCTTCGCCTATCTGAAGGGTCGCCGCTTCTCGCCGCAGGGCGCGGAGTGGGACAAGGCCGTCGCGGCATGGAGCAGCTCTGCCGACCGATGAAGGCGCGAAGTTTGACCGCGAACTCGATGATTCGCGCCGAAGGACTCGCTCCGTTCGTCACCTGGGGCACCAGTCCCGGCATGGTCGTGCCGGTCACCGGCCATGTGCCCGATCCGGCGCGCGCCCGAGATCCGAAGCCGACCGCCGCGGTTTGAGCGCGCGCTGGAGTACATGGACCTGAAGGCCGGCGCGGCGATTGAAGACATCGCCATCGACCGCGTCTTCATTGGCTCCTGCACCAACTCGCGCATCGAAGATCTGCGCGCGGCGGCGAAGGTGGTCAGCGGCTATCACGTGCATCCGCAGGTGCGCGCCATGGTCGTGCCCGGTTCGCAGGCGGTGAAGGCGCAGGCCGAAGCCGAAGGACTGGACCGGATCTTTGTCGAAGCGGGATTCGAGTGGCGCGAGCCCGGCTGCTCCATGTGCCTGGGCATGAATCCCGACATTCTTGCGCCCGGCGAACGCTGCGCCTCAACCAGCAATCGCAACTTCGAAGGCCGCCAGGGCGCGGGGGCGCACACCCATCTGGTGAGCCCGCAGATGGCCGCCGCTGCCGCGGTGGCCGGCCACTTCACCGACGTGCGCGAATGGAATTGCAAAAACGGAGCGATCAGAGGAGCCAGCTCATGCAGCCATTTCGCAAACTGACCTCCAAGGTGCTGCCGCTGGACCGCGCCAACGTGGACACCGACCAGATCATTCCCAAGCAGTTTCTGAAGCGGATCGAGCGCACCGGCTATGGAGAGTTCCTCTTTTTCGACTGGCGCAAGGACCCGTACGTTCGAGCTGAACAATCCACGCTACAAAGGCGCGCAGATCCTGGTGCCGGCAAGAACTTCGGCTGCGGCTCGTCGCGTGAACATGCCGCCTGGGCGCTCTCAGGACTACGGCTTCCGCTGCGTGATCGCGCCCAGCTTCGCCGACATCTTTCATTCCAACGCCGGCAAGAATGGCATCCTGCTGGTCACGCTTCCAGAAGAGCAGGTGCAGACGCTGCTCGATCGAAGCCGCAAAGCACACGACGGTTACCAATTCACCGTCTCGCTCGAAGACAACACCGTCGCACGACAGCAGGGTTGATCTACCAGCTTCAGCATGGATCCGTTCCGCCGCTACTGCCTGCTCGAAGGGCTCGACGACATCGGCCTGACGCTGCGCCATGCCAATCGCGCTCGACAAATTTGAACAGCCAACATGATCCGGCCTTCTGGCTCTCAACCGCAAGCCACAGCACACTGCGGACAGTTTGTAACAACGGAGATACAGAAGAATGAGCAGTAACGGACCAACGGAACGCACAATCCCAAGCACAACAGCATCCCTCTCACCGAAGGCCCCAACCGCGCCGCCGCGCGCTCCTATCTGCGCGGCATCGGCTTTTCGAAAGAAGACCTGCATAAGCCCATCATCGGCATCGCCAATACCTGGACCGAGATCGGCCCATGCAACTTTCATCTTCGCGATGTGGCCGAGGCAGTAAAAGAAGGCATTCGCGAAGCCGGCGGCACTCCGATGGAGTTCAACACCATCACCATCTCCGACGGCATCACCATGGGCACGCAAGGCATGAAGGCCTCGCTGATCAGCCGCGAGGTCATCGCCGATTCGGTCGAACTGGTTGCCCGCGGCAACCTCTTCGACGGCCTGGTGGCCATCGCGGGCTGCGACAAGAACATGCCGGGCACGGTGATGGCGCTCTGCCGCCTCGACATTCCTTCGCTCATGCTTTACGGCGGATCGATTGCGCCCGGCCACGTGACAAGACGGCAAAGATCGACATCACCATCCAGAATGTGTTCGAAGGCATCGGCGCGCATGCGCGCGGGCCAGATCGACGATGCGGCGCTCGAAGTGCTCGAAGCCGCAGCCTGTCCCGGCGCCGGCGCCTGCGGCGGCCAGTTCACCGCCAACACCATGGCCATGGCCTGCGAATTTCTCGGCATCTCGCCGATCAGCCTCTCGGGAGTCGCCGGCGCTCTCGCCCGACAAGCATGCGGCCTCGCGCGCAGCCGGCGAACTGGTGATGGCGGCCGCGCGCAACGATCTGCGGCCCAGCAAGCTCATCACCCGCAATGGCATCGAGAATGCTATCGCCAGCGTTGCCGCATCCGGCGGCTCGACCAATGCCGTGCTGCACTTCCTCGCCATCGCGCACGAGATGGGCATCGAGCTGTCGATCGACGACTTCGACCGCATCAGCGAACGCACTCCGCTGCTCTGCGATCTGAAGCCCGGCGGCAACTACGTCGCTGCCGATTATCAGGAGGCAGGCGGAAGCCGTCTGCTGGCGAAGCGCCTGCTCGAAGCGGGCCTGCATCGATGGCGACGCGCATCAACGTCACCGGCCATACGCTGGCCGAGGAAGCCGCGCTCGCCGTGGAGACGCCGGGGCAGGTGGTCATTCGCCCGATCGAGCGATCCCATCAAGCCCACCGGCGGCCTGGTCATCCTCAAGGGCAATCTCGCGCCCGAGGGCGTGCGTGATCAAGGTCGCCGGGCACAAGCGCCTGGAGCATCGCGGTCCGGCGCGCGTCTTCGACACCGAAGAGGAAGCGTTTGCCGCGGTCGAGTCCGGCGCGATCAGGCCGAACGACGTCGTCGTGATTCGCTACGAGGGCCCGAAGGGCGGTCCGGGAATGCGCGAGATGCTGCTGGTCACCGCTGCCATCGCCGGCATTGCCGAGCTTTCCGAAACAGTCGCGTTGCTCACCGACGGCCGCTTCTCCGGCGCGACGCGCGGCCTGATGGCGGGCCACGTCGCGCCGGAAGCCAGCCGTCGGCGGCCCGATCGCTGCGGTCGACGAGGGCGACACGATTCACATCGACATTCCGAATCGCAAACTGACTCTGGAGGTCTCGCAGGCCGAGATTGAGTCGCGGCTGCGATCTGGAACGCTCCGGCACCGCGGTTTGCGCGCGGCGTTTTCCGCAAATATGCCGACAGTGTTTCCTCCGCGGCGCAGGGCGCGGTCACGAATTAGGCATCTGTAACAGTCAACGGGTACATAACGTGTCTACGAAATTTGAGAATTCATATGAGTGAAGCGAACAACGAAGCAGCAATCCTGCGCATCCGGCGCGACTCACCGGCGCCGAGATCGTCTGGGCGACGCTTGAAGGCGAAGGCGTCCGCGAAGTCTTCGGCTACCCTGGCGGCGCGATTCTGCCCGTCTACGATGCGCTGCGCAAGTTTCCCATTCGCCACATCCTTGTGCGCCACGAACAGGGCGGCACGCACATGGCCGACGGCTATGCGCGCGCCTCGGGCAAGGTCGGCGTAATGCTCGCAACCTCGGGTCCCGGCGCGACCAATCTCGTGACCGGACTCGCGACGGCGATGCTGGATTCGATCCCGATCGTCTGCATCACCGGCCAGGTCTCAAGCAAGGTTCTCGGCACCGACGCATTTCAAGAAGTGGACATCACCGGCATCACCCTGCCGATCACCAAGCACAACTATCTCGTCACGCGCGCCGAAGATATCGCGCCCGACGATTCGCGAGGCATTCCTGATCGCGCGCTCCGGCCGGCCCGGGCCGGTGCTGGTCGACATCACCAAGGATGCGCAGCAGGCGATCGCGGATTTCGATTTCGACGCGGCGGTTCCTGGCGAGCAGCGCACTCACCCGATGCTTCGCGTGGAATCCGATGCCATTACCAAGGCAGTCGAACTGATCCTCGACGCCAAGCGGCCCGATGATCTTCGCCGGTCACGGCGTCCTCGAGTCGCGGCGCGACCGAGCAGATTCGCACGCTGGCCGAGCGCCTGCAAATTCCCGGTCACGACCACACTGCTTGGCCTCGGCGGCTTTCCCGCCTCGCACGAATTGAACCTCGGCATGATGGGCATGCACGGCGAGTCGTGGGTCAACGAGTCCATCCAGCAAGCCGACCTGCTGATCGCCTGCGGCATGCGCTTCGACGACCGCGTTACCGGCTCGCTCGCGACCTACGCGCCCAAGGCGAAGAAGATCCACATCGAGATCGATCCTGCGGAGATCAACAAGAACGTGGCTGTCGATGTGGCGCTTATCGGCGATCTTCGCGAAGTGCTGGAGCAGCTGCTGCCGCGCATCCCGCCGCGGCAATTCAAGAAAGAAGGCTCGGAGTGGCTGCGATCAATCCGCGCGCTCAAGGGCGACGCCTCGGTGCGCGACATTCAGAATCTGCCCGACAACGGCCACCTCTACGCCGCGCACGTGATCAACGACATCTGGCGCGCGACCGGCGGCAAGGCGGTTATCGTCACCGACGTCGGCCAGCACCAGATGTGGGAGGCGCAGTATTACAAGCACGACGAGCCGCGCTCGCTGATCACTTCCGGCGGCCTTGGCACGATGGGATTCGCGCTGCCTGCGGCGATCGGCGCGAAGGTCGCCTGCCCGGAAAAAGAAGTCTGGGTGATCGCCGGCGACGGCGGCTTCCAGATGACCTCGCCCGAGCTCGCCACGATCGCGCAGGAGAAGCTCGCCATCAACATCGCCGTCATCAACAACGGCTATCTCGGCATGGTTCGCCAGTGGCAGGAGTTGATCTACGACAAAAATTACTCCTGCTCGCCAATCCTGAGCCCGGATTTTGTGAAGCTTGCCGACGCCTTTGGAATTGCAGGAGCGACGGTTACAAATAGATCTGAAGTGTTGCCGACGGTCGCCCGCGCCCGCAATTCCGGCGGCCCGTTCCTGATCGAGTTCCAGGTGGAGAAGGAAGACGGCGTGTATCCGATGATCGCGCCGGGCGCGGCGCTGCATGAGATGATTCGCCGGCCTGATCCGCTGATTGAGACGGCGAGCGACGTGATCTAAGAGCGATTCGATCCAGAAAGAGAATCAATGCTCCACACATTCGTAGCCCTGGTCGAAGACAAGCCCGGCGTGCTCACCCGCGTCGCTTCCCTCTTCCGCCGGTTGAACATCAACATCACGTCGCTCACCGTCGGCCATTCCGAGCGGCCCGACGTCTCGCGCATGACCATCGTTGCCGATGCGCCGACCGGGGCCGCTCACCGCGTCCGCGCCAGCCTTTACAAGCTCGACAACGTGCTCGAGGTGGACGATGTCGGCCAGTTATCCTGCGTAGTCCGCGAGCTGGCGCTGATCAAAGTCGCTGCAACCACCAAGACCCGTTCGACGATCTTCGAGCTGGCCGAGGTCTTTCGCGCCCGCATTGTCGACCTCGCGCCGGAGTCGCTGATGATCGAGATCACCGGCGTCTCGAGCAAGGTCGAGGGGCTGATCCAGGTCCTGAACGAAGGCGACAACAAGATTCTCGAAATCTCCCGCACCGGACGCATGGTCATGCGCCGCGGCGAACACACCAGCCGCGTCCTCGATGCCATGCGCATCGCCGAGCCGGAAAAGGAACCCATTTTGCCGCTCACCGAAGAGACGCGCGGCGAAGACTCAGGCGGCGATATTCGTCTCGATGTCGCGGACCGCCAATTTTGACTCCATCCCTACCGCTAGCGGCCACGGCTGCAAGCGCCATCTTTTAGAATCAATTTCGACGAGGAAAATAATGCCAAAGACGTATCACGACCACGACGCCGATCTATCTCTTATCCAGCAAAAGAAGGTAGCCATCATCGGCTACGGCTCGCAGGGCCATGCCCATGCGCTCAATCTCAAGGACTCGGGCGTCGATGTCCGCGTCGGCCTGCCCGCGAACAGCAAGTCCATCGAGAAGGCGAAGAAGACCGGCCTCGAAGTGCTCACTGTCGCCGACGCCGCGAAATGGGCCGACGTCATCATGATCCTCACGCCCGACCACTCGCAGGCCAAGACTTACACTCACGACATCAAGGAACACCTCACCGCCGGCAAGACGCTGATGTTCGCCCACGGGTTCAACATTCGCTACGGCGCCATCGTGCCACCGACTGATATCGATGTCTCGCTGGTTGCGCCTAAGGCGCCCGGCCATCGCGTGCGCGAGGTCTTCACCGAGGGCGGCGGCACGCCTGGCCTGCTTGCGATTCATCAGGATGCGACCGGTCACGCCCACGCGCTTGGCCTGTCCTATGCCAAGGGAATCGGCTGCACCCGCGCTGGCGTGATCGAGACCACTTTCACCGAAGAGACCGAGACCGATCTCTTCGGCGAGCAGACCGTTCTTTGCGGCGGAACCTCGGCGCTGGTCAAAGCGGCTTTCAAACCCTGGTCGATGCTGGATATCAGCCGGAGATCGCCTACTTCGAGTGCCTGCATGAGCTGAAGCTGATCGTCGATCTGATGTATCGCGGCGGGCTGGCTTACATGCGCTACTCCATCTCCGACACGGCGGAGTGGGGCGATTACATCACCGGGCCGAAGATCGTCACAGACGAAACCCGCGCGACAATGAAGAAGATCCTGACCGACATTCAGGACGGGACCTTCGCCAAGCGTTGGATTCAGGAGAACGAGACCGAGGCGAACGGTGGAAATGGCCGTAAGGACATGGACGCCTATCGGAAGAATGAATCGGGCCTTTTGCTCGAAGAAGTTGGCTCGGAGCTCCGCGCCGCGATGCCGTTCCTCGATCCGGTCACCGTCAAGGACGGGCATCCGGTGAAGACCGCAGCAGCCCAATCCGAACCCGTCACTGCTTGATCGAACCATCCCGAACACTGTCGCGATGGGCTAAAAGGGACGGCATTTTCAAGCCGTCCCAGCGCCCGGAGAGGTTTTTTCGCGGAGCCGCGGGTTGCGATACCCGATCGTTGCCGTCTAAAGAACATCCGGCGACGAAAGACCATCGAAGCCTGTGACAGGTACAATTACGAAATGGGCCGAATTGGCCTACAAAGCTTATGAATCGGCGAACGGCGCGGCACTGCCCGGCGGTCGTTGCGCAGACATTCGAGAAGTTTAGGGGTTTAGGAAAGAATGAAAAAGGCCGCACTGTTGTTTGTTCTGCTGCCATTGTTGGCAGTGGCAGGTTTCGCTCAGGAAAGTCGTCAGGATGTGAGTCTGGGCGTCACCGGTATATTCCCTCCTTACGTTTACGGTAATGCGGTCGGACAGACTGGCCACTACGGTATGGGTGGGCTGGCAAGCTACCGCTATATGCTCACGCCGCGCAGCGCTGTCGAGGGCAACTACCAGTACAGCCAAAACGCCTACCGCTATACTCTCAGCTTTCTACCCAACGTCCGTATCCACACCCGGATGCAGGAGGTTTCGGCCGCCTACGTCTTCAACTTCAGTTACAAGAAATTCAACCCATTTGTCGAAGGCGGCGTGGGCGGTTATATTTTCGCGCCGATCCAGTCAGGCACTACGACCCTCGACGCCAAAAGGCAGACAAAGATCGGCGCTTTGTATGGGGCGGGTATCGCTTATGAGATCAGCCCGAGTTTCGATATTCGCGCCGAGTATCGCGGTATCGTCGTCAAAGCCCCAAACTTCAATGTTCCGGGAAACATCCTGAACACCAATCGCTGGTTCGCCACTCTTTCCAACCCCGTGGTTGGAATCGCTTACCACTTCTAGTACAGCGTCATCGTTGAAATGAAAAAGCCCCGGAGACTCCGGGGCTTTTTTTTGCAGCGAAATATCGCCACCCTTGCGTCGCTAAAAGATGCGGTATCCAGCGCCGAAGCTGAAGCCGTGCGGGTTAAGGCCATTACTAGGTAAACCCCCACCCAGTGCGGTCGGCCAGATCTGATATTCGTAGTCGATGAGCCGGATGGAGACCTTGCGGGTTAGGCGATAGTCCACGCCAGCACCGGGAACCATGGCGAAATAACCGCCGTGGCCTTCATTAGAGTTGAATTCGAGTTCCCCCGCGCCCATAAGGAATTTTACGTAAGGGGTAAAGTTTTTGAAGCGGCGCGAATAGCGTGGTCCGACCAGATAATTGTCTTCATAGCTGCCACCAAGCTGATTGAACCGGAGCCAGCGAGCTTCGCCTTCGACGCCGAGCCGCCCAAACAGGTTCCAATCAACATAAACGCCAGCTCCGCCAAGATGCACCGGATTGTAGTCGGAGTAGAAGTTCGAATAGTAGCCTCCGGCGGTAAGCGCGGGTATTCCGTTACGAACGGCGGGAGCAGCCTGACCCAGCAAGCCAACCGGGAAAAATGCCAGGACCGCAGTCCACATTAGCTTCTTCATCGAGACATTCTCCTTGCTAACGGCTAGACAATGACTATTGGCCAAAAATCGCTCGCGGTCTTACTGCGGATTCGGCGGTGACGTAGCGCCAGGACTGGCCTGCCCTGTGGCGGGCGCAGGCGACGCCCCGTTGTCCGGGACCGTGGCCGGAGGCTCCGGCTCGGCGTAGCGGGACAGGCGGAAGTAGATCGGCGTTACCTCAAACGGCATCTTGTCTCGCGCATTGAGGAAAGGCACCGATTTCACGTTGAGGGGCAACACCTTGTCATCCCAGGGATTGATCTTGAGTCGGCTACCAAGAGGCAGGGCGGCGATCTGGCTCAGGTTGTCCATGTCCAGTTTGGGGGCGCTTTTGGTTAGATCGACGAGCCACGGAGTGCCGTCCGGGCGCAACAAGGAATCGCCGATCAGCGGGGTCATCAGCGCCTTCAATGGCTTGGCTCGGGCCTGCAACTGCACAAAGAAGAGGCCAGCAGAGGGCAGCTTGTCGTGATAAATGGAGTTATTTAGAAACTCAACCGCTTTCTTGGCAGCCAGATCGTCGTCGCCGGGGCTGTGGCCCATGCTGATGTGCTGAAAGGTGGCCTCGTCCGGAAACAGTAGCCGGTCACTGAAGGCATAACGTGTATCAATGTGGTGGCCCAAAGTGATATGAGCCAGTTGGAAGGCCAGGACGGCGGCCAGGTCCTCCTCATATGGCAGTACGTCGATCAGCCCTTTGCTGAGCAAAATCGTGTTGCCAACGGCTAGCGATTCGAGCGGGGTCGTCAACAGCACCCGGCAATGGATCGTGTCGGGCAGGTCGAGCTTGTTGCCGATCACGATATTGTTGGTCACCTGCTCCAGCACCTTATCGAAGTCGCTGGGCGGAGCGAGCAGTCCCGCTTGCACCAGTCGATCCAAGACGTTGTTTTCGGCCTGCGAGACCCAGGCGCGGCTGGCCTGCAGCGGGCTCACATCCTGCGCCGCATCGCTTTTGTCGGTGACATTGTCGATCTGGACGGTCGCGTTTTCCGCCTGCCGGGCCGGCAGCTTAAGCGAGTAGCCCCAGAAGTAGGTCTGGGCGCGCACGCCGGTGTCTCCATCCTCTTTGGTACGGTGCGTTTCTTCGACGTAGATTGCGGCCGGCAGCCAGAGATTTTCCGGCGAGTTGGCCCGCCAACTGTCGAAGTGGAGATACTGGTTGTGATCAAGGTCGCGGTTTGGGTCTTCGTCGAACGAGCCATTGAACCGGACCACGGTGCCGTCCTGATCTTCGACCCATATGCGCCCGATAAATCTGCCGTTCAACATACCCTTTTGCTTCGTTTTCGGAAAGACATCGAAGACCTGAGTGTGGATCGAGCCGAGAAAGTCCTTACGGACAAACTGGAAGTCGTAATGGTCGCGGTCAAAACTGGTCGCGTCCAGGAACATCATGTCCATGAATCCGGTCGAGGAGTACTGGCCCTCGTCGAGATGGAGAGCTTTCCCGATATTCCCAAGAGCGCCGATGGAGTCTTTGAAGAAGCCTTTCTTGACCGACTTCTCCTGATATCCCTCAGCCTCAAAGGTCTTACCAAAGTCCACACGGCTCAGCAGAAAAGTATCCGACGACGGCACCGAGGCGAGCTTGGGATCGGATTTCACATTTTGGATATAGCTCTGCACGATGGGGATTCGCTTCCGCAACGCGGCGACCATCAGCCGTTCGCGGGCCGAGGCCTTGTCAATCAGGGCCGACTGTTCGGGAGTCAGCGGGGTAAGCGGCGTAACCGGGCGCTTCTTCGCTTCCGCGTGAAAGGCTCCCAAGCCCACCAAAGTCAGGCAAACCAGCAGAGCGCAAAATCGCGGGGAGGTGACCCGCATTCTAAGAAAAGTTGTTTTCATTGTTTCGATCAAACCCGTCTGTTTCTGTAATGTCGCCTTCAAGAGTCAACAACCACCTTAAGCGAGCTGAAAGAGAATGTGTATCAGAGTGATGTGGTCGACGGGTTGCCCGTTTCTGGCCGCCGGCTTGAAGCGAATCTGTTGGGCCACGCGTTCGGCCTGCTCGTCGAGGCCATGGCCGAGGGCGCTGACGACGCGAAGCACCTCAACTTTGCCGTCGGCCCCGAACTTCACCTGAAGTGTAACCTCACCCTGAATTTTGAGCTGCCGCGCTTCGTCGGTGTACTGGGGCCTGGGCTCGGAGAGCACCTCGGGAGCGACGAAGTTTACGGTTTGCGCCTTGGGAGCAGGCGCAGCACTACCGCCGACCGGTGAGCCGAAGCCAGCAGTCGCCACGCCCCGCGAATTCGTGCCGCCCGGCGTACCTCCGACTACTCCGTTGTTGAATCCAGCGGCCGCCACCGCGCCGTGGCTGGTTCCTCCAGTCACGCCATTCGCAACGCCGGCGCTAAACCCAACGCCCTGGACAACTCCCTGGCGCGCCGCACCGGCCCCCTGGTTCGCGCCCGGTGCGGCGTTGAAGCTGCCCATGACCGGTGTCGTCGAGGGGTGCGATGCATTAGGATTCACGGCCGCACCAGCAGGATTGCCAAAGCCGCCCGTCTGCGCGGTGGGCGCGACCATATTGTTTGCCACGGTAGTCGTCTTAGGGCTGGCGAAGAGGCCAACCTTGGGTTGCGGCGGGGCTACTACTGCCTTCGGAGCAGCCGCAGGAAGCACCGGCATGGCCGGCGTGTTCATGTGCGCGATCTCCGGTTTTGGAGGTTCGGGCAACGGTTTTGGGAGCTCGATCTTCCGTGGCGCCTCGACGATTACCGGGGGAGGCATCTTGATGTGGGGAACCGGCGGGAGAGGCTCTGGCGGTGGCGGTGGCGTCGGAAAAATCAACTCCGTGCTTTCGTACCGAGGGAGGGGCTGCGCCTTATGGAGCTGCGCAATCGCCGCCCAAGCGAAGAGAGCGCCCAACACCACGTTCAGAGCAACGCTTACGGTGAACGAACTTAACCGTCCGCGCGGTTCGGGAAGAAGTCCGAAAGTATCGCTGATTAGCGGACGAGACGCTTGCATTGCCATGCTGCTCGAATTTCCTTTTCGATCTAAAACGGTAGCCCCTGAGGCCATTCCATGCCACATACAGCATGCACTCTAGTCTACCCGGCCCAGCAGAAAGTGTTCGCGTGGGAGTAAAAAATCGAGATGTCTCTCCCGCTTTGGAACCGTATAACCAAATGACGCCATCCGCGCTCACTCCGCTCTGTGGCGTGCCGGGATGGACCAGTGACTCAAGTTTCCGGTCGTTTTCCAATCGGTAGCCCTGATTCGCGATGCCTGTCGCTACTCCGAGTGGCCCAATGTACTCTTAAGTGTAGGAAGAATGGGCTCCAAAAGCTCGTATTAGTCGTGAGTCAGGATTCAGCTGCACCGACCCACGCCCCTTTTTCTGAAATCATTACTCGACTTGAGAAATTACAAGGAGCGTCACTTGAGGGTTCTGGTCACCGGTGGTGCTGGTTATATCGGCGGAACGGTTGCAAATGCGCTGCTAACGCGGGCCACGAGGTCGTAATTTACGACAATCTCTGCCACGCCCGACGCGATCTGGTCCCAGCCCGCGCCGAGTTTATTGAGGGCGACATTGCCGACCGGGCAAAACTGGAGCAAATCTTCGACGTCCGGCATTTCGACGGAGTCATGCACTTCGCTGCGTTGATCGAGGCGGGCGAGAGTATGAAGGTGCCGGAGGTTTACTTCCGCAGCAATACGGCCGCCACTCTCAGCCTGCTTGAGGCCATGATCGCGAAGAAGGTCGATCGCCTGGTCTTTTCCTCGACTGCCGCGCTTTACGGCAATCCCGAGAGTATACCGATCCGCGAAGACGCCAAGCTCCAGCCCACAAATACTTACGGCGAATCGAAGCTACTCGTCGAGCACATGCTGGGCTGGATCAACCAGATCCACGGCCTGCGTTACGCGAGCCTGCGCTACTTTAACGTGGCCGGAGCGGTCGTCGACGCGAGCGGCTCCCGAGGCGAAGCGCACGAGCCCGAATCGCACCTGATTCCCCTGATCCTTGACGTCGCGCTGGGCCTGCGCAAGAGCATCAAGATCTTTGGCCAGGATTATCCCACCGCCGATGGCACCTGCGTACGCGACTACGTTCACGTCAGCGACCTCGCCAAAGCTCACTTGCTGGCGCTCGAGGCCCTCGGCACTCATAGCAAGCTCATCTACAACCTGGGAAGCGGGCATGGCTTTACGGTGCGCGAAGTCATCGAGTCCGTGCGCCGTGTCACCGGCAAACCGATCGAAGTTGAGGAACTTCCCCGCCGCGACGGCGATCCTGCCGTGCTGGTCGCCAGCTCGGAAAGGATCACCGTCGAGCTGGGCTGGAAGCCGGACTATCCGAAACTGGATGACATCATCGCTAGTGCCTGGGCCTGGCATCAACAGCGGTTTTCCAGGTAGCCGTTCTTTTGTCCGGGAGACTCGCCGATGTACGAGCATATGTTCCACCTGCCGATTCCGCTGCTGGAAAAGATCCTGCGTCCGATCATCGTCTATCTGGCTTTGATCCTGCTGTTGCGCGTCTTTGGCAAACGGGAGCTGGCCCAGCTCAACCCTTTTGACCTGGTCGTCCTGTTGTCACTTTCCAACACGGTGCAGAACGCGCTGATCGGCGACGACAACTCGATCTCCGGCGGCATCATCGGGGCCTTCACCCTGCTGGGTATCAACTGGTTAGTTGTCCGCTTGCTCTACAACTCACCTAAGCTTGAGCGCATCGTCGAAGGCACTGACGAGACCCTGGTCCTGGATGGTGTGATCGATCACGCAGCAATGAAGAGGGAAATGCTCAGCCAGGACGAACTGCTGGCCGTCATCCATCGCCAGGGATTCGACGATTTTGACGAGGTCGAGGAGTGCACTATCGGCCCGAACGGCCAGTTCTACGTGCGAGGACGTCACCCTTCGCAGGACGATGAGCGTCACGGCATTCTGGTCGCACGGCTCGACGAGCTGATGCGCGAGCTTGGTGAACTGAAAGCGCGGCTGCCGTCTGCCGGTTCGGCCGTGACTACGAGCGAAGCCCCGAGCTAAATAGCGCCCTCATGCCCGCGTTGTAGCCAGATACGCCCGCACTCCGGAGCAGATGATCTGAATGCCGATGCAAACCAGAATGAAGGAAGACAGCCGCATAAACACTTCGGTTCCGGTGGTTCCGAGTACCTTTTCGGCCACGCCGGCGTACCGGTAACAGATGTAGATCAGGATGCAGATCAGAATGATCCCGGTCAGCGCTGAGATCACCACAAGCGGCGACAGGATCGAGTGCACCCGCAGCGAAGCAGTCAAGTGCGCACCAAGAGTGATCGCCACGGAGATGGAGCCAGGGCCCACGGTGATCGGAAGGGTGTACGGATAAAACGCGTTGCCCAGCAAATCCCGGGGCTCGACCTTGTCGGTTGGCGTCTGGGCGCCGCTGGGCCGGTTCAGCAACGTCCACCCCGTCGCGGTCACAATCAGCCCTCCGCCGATCTGTACGGCGTAGATCGATATCCCGAAGAAAGATAGTATTTCGGTACCGCAAATCAGCGATACCGTCAGGATGAAAAAGCTGTACATCGCGATCTTCTGAGCTAAGACGCGATTGAGGGCCGGCTCTAAAGTCCCTACCAGATTGAGGAAGATCGCCGCGCTACCCAACGGGTTGACGATCGGAAATAGCGCCGCCACGACCAGAAATGTGGCTTCGGCAATCGCCGGAATGTCTGCTAGCAACATCGACTGATTCAGACCTCTAGAACGGCCCTGATTTAGAGCCACCGGAAAGTCGAAAGTGTAACATCAAGCTCCCCTCAGCTCGAATGGAAACGTACCGCTGCAAGCCCTACAGCCATTAGAAACGAAAAATCGAATCGTTCGCAGCAGGCTTGCCGACCTTGCCATCCCATTCTGCACCCGTTAGTGTTTTCGAGGAGAGGAGATTTGGCCGCGAATCGGGCCGCTTCTCCTTTACGGCGCAACGGAACATTGCGACATTCAGAGGAAACTAAGAAACAAAATGGCATCAACGACCACACCGCTGAACCCGAACCTCGAATCCATTCTCCGCGAAAACCGCGTCTTTCCGCCGCCGCCTGAGTTTGCCGCAAAGGCACGGGTGAAGAGCCTGGAGGAATACGAGGCGCTTTATAAGCGGTCGATCGAAGATCCCGAGAGCTTCTGGGGCAGCATCGCTCAGGAGCTGCACTGGTTTGCTCCGTGGACAAAGGTGCTCGACTGGGACCTTCCCTGGGCGAAGTGGTTTGTCGGCGGCAAGATCAACCTCTGCTACAACTGCGTCGACCGCCATGCCCTCGGCGATAAAGCGAACAAAGTTGCGATCCTTTGGGAGGGCGAGCCCGGCGAGGTCCGCAAGATCACTTTCGCGGAATTGCTGGTCGAAGTGCAGAAGTTCGCGAACGTCCTGAAGGGTCTGGGGGTGAAAAAGGGCGACCGCGTCGCTATCTATATGGGAATGGCTCCCGAGTTGGCGATCGCTCTGCTCGCCTGTGCGCGGATCGGCGCGGTGCACTCGGTCATCTTCGGCGGCTTCGCGGCGAACGCCCTTGTCGATCGGATCAACGACGCGCAATGCACGGCCATCATCACCCAGGACGGCTCTTATCGCCGGGGGAGCGAAGTCAAGCTAAAGCCAATCGTCGATGAAGCGCTGGTCAATTGCCCTTCAATCAACAATGTTGTCGTCTACCGGCGAACTGGCTCGGCCATCGCATTAAAAGAAGGCCGCGACCAATGGTGGCATGAGCTGATGGCGAATGCCTCCGCCGACTGTCCAGCTGAGCAGCTTGATTCCGAAGACCCGCTTTACATCCTCTACACCTCTGGGACAACCGGCAAACCCAAGGGTCTCGTGCACACCACTGGCGGATATTCAGTTCAGACCTACCTCACCAGCAAGGTCATCTTCGACCTGCGCGACGACGACGTCTACTGGTGCACAGCTGACATTGGCTGGGTTACCGGCCACTCCTACGTTGTCTACGGACCTTTGCAAAATGGCGCGACCATTCTCATGTACGAGGGCGCCCCCAACCATCCCGAACCCGACCGCTTCTGGAAGATCATCGACGAACACAAGGTCACCGTCTTCTACACCGCGCCGACAGCCATTCGGGCCTTCATCAAATGGGGCGACCACCACGTAGAGAAACATTCGCTCCAATCGCTGCGCCTTCTCGGCACTGTCGGCGAGCCGATCAATCCCGAAGCCTGGATCTGGTACCAGCAAATGATCGGAAAAGGCCGCTGCCCCATCGTCGATACCTGGTGGCAGACCGAGACCGGTGCGATCATGATTGCCCCCGTCCCTGGAGCGGTCGCGACCAAACCGGGATCGGCAACGCGGCCTTTTTTTGGAATTGTGCCTGAGGTTGTTACAAAAGAGGGCGAGCCGGTGCCCGCGGGTAGCGGCGGACTTTTGGTCATACGCAAACCGTGGCCCTCGATGGCCCGCACGATCTATAACGATCCCGAGCGTTACAAACAGCAGTATTGGTCTGACATTCCCGGCAGCTATTTCACCGGAGACGGCGCGCGCATGGACTCCGACGGCTATTACTGGCTCATGGGTCGCGTCGACGACGTCATCAACGTGAGCGGCCACCGCCTTGGCACCATGGAGATCGAGTCTGCGCTTGTCGCCCACAAGAAGGTCGCGGAAGCAGCAGTCGTCGGCCGTCCTCACGATCTGAAGGGCCAGGCGATCTCGGCCTTCGTGACGCTTGAAGCCGGCCACGAGGCTTCCCCCGAGCTGAAAGAAGAGCTCCGGGCATGGGTTGCCAAAGAGATCGGCTCTCTTGCCCGCCCTGATGACCTGCGATTTACGGAGCAATTGCCCAAGACCCGTTCGGGAAAGATCATGCGCCGCCTGCTCCGCGAGCTCGCCACTCATGGAGAAATCAAGGGTGACACCACGACGCTTGAGGATTTCAGCGTGATTGCGAAGTTGCGGGAGTCCGACGAAGCCTGATCTGGGCCGCGAATGGCCGCAATTGCGGCATGTGACGATCGTCCATGGCGTAACCGTCGGCCCAGTGAGTTGGCCGCTATCTTGCCGATGGATGACACTTCGTCACCGAATATTCCGCTATTCCAGTAGAGGGTTTGGTCAATGCCTGACGCTATCAAGATATTGGTCGCCGACAGTCACCCGCTGATCCGAGTGGGAGTCCGCGATGTGTTACAGGCGAATCAGAAGATGCGCGTAGTCGGCGAAGTTGAGGACGGCGACGAAACCATCACTGAGGCTCTTGATTCGCAGCCCGATATCCTGCTGCTCGACCTCACCCTGCCGCGATTGCCGGGGCTGGAGGCGATGCGGGCGATCATGAGCGGCTTGCCCCAGATCAAAATCCTGCTGCTGAACCGGCAGATACGGGCGCAACACATCATTGAGGCGTTGCAGATTGGGGCGCGCGGCATCGTTCTGCACGAGCGGCTCACAAGCGATCTACAGCCCGCAATTGCATGCGTTTCGGCGGGTGGATACTGGCTCGGAGAGAAACAAGTCGAGGGGTTGGTGAACTCACTTCACCAACTCGTACACGAGCAGGCCTCGCCCGAGCAGAAGAACTATTCCTTGACCCGCCGCGAAATCGAAGTGCTCCGTTTAATTGTCGATGGTTGCAGCAACCGCGAGATAGCCACCACATTTGGCCTTAGCGAAGAAACAGTAAAGCGGCATTTGTCGAATATTTTCGACAAAGTCGGTGTTTCCACCCGCCTGGAACTGGCTCTCTTCGCGCTTGCCAATCACCTTGTTAACTCATAGCAACAACTGCTGTTAGAGGGTTTCTGCAAGCGACGGAACCACCCTGCTCTTGCATTCTTGTGCTTGATTTGTCATCCGCGCGTCCTGCCCTAAGAGCGCCTCTGGCATCTTATTTACCTGAAAAACCGGATGCCTTTACCGGCAATTCCTGAATGCACTATCCGGTAAATGCCAGGAGGGCAAACAAGATGAAGATGAGTTACGCCACTGCTATTCTTTGCACGTCGACATTTCTTGGCGCGGCTTTCGCGCAAGAGATGAATCCCACCGCTCAACAGGTACCGTCCCAACAGCCACAGGCGCAGATGCGTGACGGGGTGCCCGTCTATCGCGTCGAGGTCGTCGGACGCGACGTCCCTGCCATCAATTATTTTCACCGCAGCGGCGCAACCCGAATTGGCTTCCAGGGCACCAGCCTGCTCCCTCAGGGCAAAGGCGAGGCAAAAGTGCAGAGCGAACGCGGCCGTATGAGCATCGATCTCAAGCTTGAGGGTCTCGTCCCGGCTAACGGCTTTGGCCAGGAATATTTGACCTATGTGCTCTGGGCTATTACCCCTGAGGGACGACCGGTGAACCTCGGCGAAGTTTTGCCTCAAGGCAGCAAGACTCGATCACGGTGACCACCGATCTCCAGGCCTATGGGCTGATCATCACTGCCGAGCCTTACTTCGCAGTGACGATGCCGAGCGATCTGGTAGTCATGCAGAACTATGTCTTGCCCGACAAGACCCAGGGAATCATCGAGCCGATTACCGCTCACACCAGCTTGCTGCCTCGAGGTGCGTATACCCAAACCGCTGGGCAACATACCATGCCGAATCCAATTACCCGCGACGAAAAATCCCCGCTTGAGTTGTACGAGGCAATCAACGCGGTCCAGATCGCGCAGGCCAACGGGGCGGATAAATATGCGGCCGATACTTTTCAACATGCCCAGCAGGACCTAACCAACGCCGAGGACATGCAAAAGAAGCGCGATCGCAAGGAACAAATCACCTTTGCCCGCGAAGCTGTCCAGGCCGCTGAAGATTCGCGCATCATCACTATCCGCAAGAAGCAGGAAGAGGACCGCGAACAAGCGCAGCAGGACAGAAACAACGCCCAGCAAGCGGCCATGGCTGCTCAACAAGCAGCAAATCAGCAAGCGCTGGAACGCGCCCAGGCAGACGCTGCTGCGGCTCGAGCCCAAGCCGATGCTGCTAACGCTCAGGCGGCGCAACACCAGGCAGAGCAAAGCGCTCAGCAAGCGACTCAGCAGACCGAACAGATCCGCGAAAAGCTAAAGGATCAGCTCAACCAGGTGCTCGCGACTCGCGAAACCGCCCGTGGACTGATCGTCAACATGTCTGACGTGCTCTTCGACACTGGCCAATTCACGCTGAAACCGGGTGCTCGCGAGAAGCTCGCCAAGGTTTCCGGGATTCTGCTCGCTTACCCCAACCTGCAGCTTCAGGTCGAGGGATATACCGACAACGTGGGGTCGGAAGACTTCAACCAGACGCTCTCTGAAAAGCGAGCCGACGCCGTTCGCGACTATCTCACGTCCCAAGGGGTGACCATGGGCAACATCAGCGCGGCCGGGTATGGCATGAGCGATCCGATCGCCGATAACTCCACCAGCCAGGGCCGCGCCGAGAACCGCCGCGTCCAGTTGGTGGTGTCAGGGAACTCAATCGGCGTTCAGGAACGTGCGCCAGGAACGACGCAATCGCAGCAGAGCATCCCGCCTGAGTCCCAGCCTATCGGGACCGCGCAAAGCACCGGTACCTCTAACCCTCCCACGCAATAGAAGGCATGCAGATGAACCGCGAAAGGCCGTGCATCCCTCGGCCTTTCGCTTAGCAATGCAAGCAACCGTGGTTCACTTTCGAAGGGAGCATGGGAAAATGAGGGCATGGGAAAGTTAAACGGCAAGACTGCATTCATTACCGGGGCGAGTTCCGGGATTGGCGAAGCCACCGCGCGCGCTTTCGCCGCTGAAGGGGCGCGGCTTCTGCTGGCGGCACGGCGCAAGGAGCGGCTCGACGCGCTTGAATCCGAATTGTTGAAGGCAGGAGCAGTTGAAGTCCGCTCCATACAGCTCGATGTCCGCAATCGCGGGCAGGTCGAAAGTAGCATTGCCGGACTTCCCCCTGAGTGGCAGGCGATCGACATCCTGGTGAACAACGCCGGACTCAGCCGCGGCCTGGATAAGCTTCAAGATGGCGATCCTGAGGATTGGGACGAGATGATCGACACCAACGTGAAGGGGTTGCTCTACGTCACCCGTGCGGTAGTGCCGGGGATGATCCAGCGCGGTGCCGGGCATGTGGTGAGTTTAGGTTCGACTGCCGGCGATATCACCTATCCGAAAGGGGCCGTATATTGCGCCTCGAAAGCCGCGGAACGCGCCATCAACGACGGCTTGAGGCAGGACGTGCTGGGTACGCCGATCCGAGTGACCAGCGTCGATCCGGGGATGGTGGAAACCGCCTTCAGCGAAGTCCGCTTTCGCGGCGATGTCGATCGGGCTGCCAAAGTATACGAGGGAGTCACGCCGCTGACTCCTGGAGACGTCGCGGACGCAATCCTGTGGGCGGTGACACGGCCTGCCCATGTCAATATCGCGCGCATCTCACTGACTACGATCGACCAGGCAAATTCGCTACTCTTCAACAGAAAAAGCTAGTTATCGGTTGTTAGTCCTCAGTCCTCAGCAACGCGGGAATAAGAGGCCCCGACTGACGACTGACAATCAATGACTGATAACTGACCACTTCCTTTAATTGAACGAGGTCAGCTTCGCTTCGATATCGCTCAAGGCCGCCTGTAGCGCTGCCCGGCGGTGGGGGCTTGAAGTTCGCTCGGAGAGAATCCGCTCACGCTGCAGTTCCAATGCCTGTAGGTCGCGCTTTTTCGTCAATTCGCTCTGAGCTTTGCTCTTTGCGCTCAAAGACGAAGGGTGTTCCTCGTGAATCGACATTTGTTCCTCCACGGACTTGCTTTCCCAACCTCTAGCCATACTTCTATCGTACTGCGAAAACGTTAACTTTCGCGAGTCTTGCTGTCCCTCTCTTGGACAGCCTGAGTCAGGCTGCGGTATGCTGACGAGTTTGCTTCGAAACGGGAAAACGGGAGAAACAAAATGAAGGGTTGGCGAATTTCGTCGTTTGGCGTTGAAAACCTGGAGGCTTTCGAGTCGCCGATCCCCAAGGCGGGTGCTGGCCAGGTGACCGTCAAGGTCTACGCTGCATCGCTGAATTACCGCGACCTCATGATGGTCAAGGGCTTCTACAACCCGAAGATGTCCCTGCCCCGCATTCCTTGCTCCGACGGCGCGGGGGAAATCGTTGAAATCGGCGAAGGGGTCACCGATTTCAAGCCCGGAGACCGTGTTGCCGGCATCTTCATGCAGCGTTGGATCGACGGGCCGCCCTCGGCCGCCAAGCAGAAGGCGGCTCTCGGCGGCGATGTCGACGGCATGCTCGCGGAGTATGTCGTCCTCGACGCTGCAGGGGTGGTCAACCTGCCCGAGCATCTCTCCTACGAAGAGGGAGCGACTCTGCCCTGCGCTGGGGTTACGGCCTGGAATGCGGTGGTCACGGCAGCCCATACCAAGCCGGGCGATACGGTGGTGATGCAGGGCACAGGAGGCGTTTCGATCTTCGCGCTTCAGTTCGCCAAAATGCTCGGGGCGCGCGTGCTGGGCACCTCCGGCAGTGACGAAAAGCTGGAACGCGCCAAGACTTTCGGCCTCGATGCCGGTCTGAACTATAAAGAAAATCCCAACTGGGCCGACTGGGTTCTGGCTGAGACAGACGGCGAGGGCGCGGACTTGATCGTCGAAGTTGGCGGCGCGGGGACCTTTGCGCAATCTCTTAAAGCTGTACGTGTCGGCGGCACGATCGCGCAGATCGGCGTGCTCTCACAATCAAACGAACCGCTCCAGATCGCCCCCATTCTGCGCAAGCAAGTACGCGTTCAAGGAATTTTTGTCGGATCGAGGGCCGACTTCCTCGCCATGAACCGCGCCATTGCCCTTAACAGGTTGAGGCCGGTGGTCGACTGCGTCTTTCCCTTCGCCGATGCTCGCGCGGCTTTCCAGCGGATGGAATCCGCCTCGCACTGCGGCAAGATTGTCGTGCGGATGGAAACGTAGCGCTCTTGTTATTGGGGAGGGCGATGGCCTCGCTCAAGCTTCATTTTCGGCGTCTTGTCTGTGGCCTTGCGCTTGCGGCCGCCCTTTCCTCCAGCGGCTTCGCGGCTGCCCCAGTCTCCAGTTACAAGATCGTCGCCAGGTATCCGCACTCGACCGAGAGTTACACCGAAGGCTTCTTTTATCTTGACGGCCTCTTCTACGAGGGCACTGGCCTGAACGGACACTCGGCCTTGCTGGCTGTCGAGCCCAAGACCGGCAAAGTCGTCCAGCGGGTCGATCTACCGGAGCAGTATTTTGGGGAGGGAATCGTCGACTGGGGTCCGAATCTTTATGAATGGACATGGCAATCTCACTTATGTTTCGTTTACGACCGCTTCAGCCTGAGGCTGATTCAGCAGTTTGCCTATACGGGTGAGGGCTGGGGGATGACTCGCACGGCCCGTGAGATCATCACGAGCGACGGCACCGCGACCCTCCGCTTCCGCGATCCCACCACCTTCAAGGAAACCCATCATCTTGTCGTGACCGACGAGGGTCGCCCCATCAAGCAACTCAACGAACTCGAGTACGTCAAAGGGGAGATCTATGCGAATATCTGGCATTCGGACCGTATTGCGCGAATCTCTCCGCGTGACGGCCACGTGATCGGTTGGATTGACCTTGCCGGATTGCTGCCCGACGGTCAGAAGATCAATGACGAATCGGTGCTGAACGGAATTGCCTATGACGCCGCGAGCGACCGGCTGTTTGTGACGGGAAAACAGTGGCCGACCGTCTTCGAGATCAAGGTCGTCAGTCATGCCTTCGCGGGCGGGAAGACGCAATGAAATTTTTCGCTAGCAGACCGTTTTGCGTCCACGCCTTCACGAATTTCTGCGCCAAACGATCTCATAAGCGTTCGATTCCGTTCTCTTCATGAAGCCAATGCGGGAAATAACGACTGCCGAGGCGATTTTATTTATGCATTGCCGGTTGCAGGCATGACCCTAAACCGCCTAAGTTAGTCCAAGGAAAAGTGGTTCCGGAGCTGTTCTAATAAAGCTTGGGACCACCGACGTTCTGCATGTTTCCTTCCAGAAACCAACTCGTGCTGCATCGCGCTGCGGTTCTGACCGCGCCGTTGCTGCTGGTGGTGGCCGGGTGCGGCAGCGTCGTCTCCAAGCATGTGCCGAGCCCGGTCAATGCGATCTTCGCCATCACGCCGTCGACGCGGACGATTAATACCAATGGCCAACTTCAGATGAAGGCGGTCACGCCGGCGGGCGCGCCGGCCGCAGTGAAGTGGAGCATCATTGGTGGCGACAACGATCCGGCTCTCGGTGAGGGTTCGATTGACGAGAACGGAAAGTACACGCCTCCGGCAGCACTGACTCACGACTCGATTGAAGTTGAGATTCAGGCCCGGCTGCACGATGACGCCACCAAGACAGCTACGGAGGTCATCGCGGTCACGCCCAGCTTCCTGCAGCCGTTGACGCCGCAAAACTCAACTCTCGCTGCGGGTAACAGCGTCGAAGTGACGGCACAACTGGCCGAGGTTGGTGGCGGGGCGGTGCTTTGGCAGCTTGCCTCAACTCCGACCGGTGGAAAGCGTCTGGGGAGCGCCTACGGCACATTCAGCCAGGAAAGCTGCCAGCACGACCGGAGAGACTACACCGTCTGCAGCGCCGTTTACACGGCGCCGATCGCGCTGCCAGTGGCCAGCAGAGAGGTCTATGTGATCGCCACCGTGAGTGGCGCCAACGGGACCGCCGCAGGGGCAAGCAGCCGACTGCCTTTACATATTCTGCTGAGCGGCTCGGGCACGTCGAGCACTCCGCTCACCAACCAATCCGTGCAGACTTCGCTGGTGCAACTGGGCTCATCCGGCGGAAACAATAATGATGCAGACACTTCCGCGAACACCTCGGGCGCATTCATCAACGATTGCTGCGGCGGGACGCTTGGCGCGCTGCTGCGGGACGAAAGTGGCGGCCAGTATATTCTCAGCAACAACCACGTGCTCGCCGAGTCGGACCAGGGGAAGATCGGGCGATGCCATCGTCCAGCCTGCGCTGATCGACCGGAACTGCGATCAGAATGCCGGGCGGCCGGTGGCATCGCTCCGTTATGTCGTCCCCCTCGCGACGACCGAGACGAACGTTGATGCGGCGCTGGCGGAGGTAAACGCCGGAACGGTCGACCCAACCGGCGCGATTCTGCAATTCGGCTCGCCGGGAACAGGGGCAAATGGAGGCATCGGCGCGGCCGCTCCGGCAGCGGGACGGGGGGAAACGCTGACGCCGGAGTTATTCGCGCCCGGCTCTTCGCCCCTGTTGGTAGCCAAGAGTGGACGGACCACGGGGCTCACCTGCTCCACCATCGACGCCGTCGACCTTAGCGTCGAAGTCGACTACTACAAGGACTGCGCCGAAACCCAGCCTTACTATCGCAAGACCTTTACGGGCCAGATCGGCATCTCCGGCGATGGATTCTCCGATAGCGGCGATTCGGGAGCATTGGTTGTCAATGCCGCCAACGCGGAACCTCTGGGCCTCTACTTCGCCGGTGGCACGGACGATCACGGCGGCGGCCTCAGTGTCGCGACTCCGATACAGGACGTGCTTGGCGAACTCGACGCCGAGGCCGGCCACCGGTTCAGCATCATTGGCGGAGAGGAACATCCTGTCTCCTGCCTTAACTATGGCCGAAGGTCGCCGAGCACTTCTTTCGTACCTGATGCGCTCAAAAGAAAGGCGGAGGCAGCCATCCGCAAGAACGCTGCGACACTCCTCAACCCAGCGCTCGGCATTCTCGAAGCCGTCGCCGGGGCCAGCAGCGATTCGCTTGGCGACCCGGCGATCATCGTCTACATCGATAAAGCGAAAGAGGCCATTACCGTCCCCCAGACCATTGCGGGAATTCGTACGCTCGTGGTGGCTACCGACCAGCTCAGCCTGAATGCAGGCATCGCGCCTAAGTCGAATGAGCTTGCGGAAGGCATTCATCTATCGGCACAGGTTCTTGAGTCGGCACAACAGGTCCAGCATAGTTACGCGGCGCAACTTATGGCCGACCCAGCCGTTTTCGGCGTGGGGGTAACCCAGAGCCGCGATAATCCCGGAGAGGCAGCCTTGCTGGTCCTTGTGGATTCTTCCCGCGCGCCGCGCTCGACGCCTGCCGTCATCGGCGGACTTCGCACCCGCTACGTATCGATGCACCGCTTTCACGTCACGCGCTCGAGATACGCCGGAGCACCGCATCCGTCCAGTTGTACCCTTCGTTCGTTGGCCAACGAAACGAGGACTTCCACCTTTGATCCTCAAAAAACAGCACCGCTGCCTTTACCATGATCAGGTCGCGAGCGAGACCAGTTCCGACAGATCGAGATGGGAGCTGGATTCGCTTCCTCGGGGCAGGGTTGGTGAAATAGCGAGCGCCTGATTCTGATTCTCGAACCAGACGATGAAGGAAGATTGCTCCGAGCCCGGCAACCGCTGCTGGTTGATCCAGTGATAATACGATCCCATGTCCGCGTCGACGAGGGAGCCGATCGGATCGAGTTCGGGATTGGCATGGGTGTTCGAGAGCAGCTCGTTCATAGGCTGCTGCCGCTGCCGCGGCGCAAAGCGCACGACCAGTGTGTGGGCCTGCGCACGGCGCAGGACCTCGCGGGCCGTCCATTGGGCGAAAGTGGTGCTAAAAATCTGGGTGCCGGAGCCCTCGGTAAACAACTTGAGCTGGAAGCGGTCGAGCACGGGATCGCCTGTGCCGGCGACTCCGAGGTCGGCGGGCGTGAGATGGGCGAGCCGGGTGCGAAGTTCCTCGGGCCCCATTCCGGGCCGATTGATATCCCCTTGCATGGTCTTGAGCAAGGCGGTCCGCAACGGATCTAAGCCCTGATACGAGACGCAGATCAGGTCGGAACTGTGTTCGGAAGCGCGGCCTCCATCGACGTACCAGTGACCGTAAGGAACCGGATGGGCCTTAGCCCGTTTGGCAGCGGCGGTGAGCAGAAGACTGACCCCGTCGTCTGGTTTGAGCTGACTGAAGTAAGTGCCATGTGGCCGCAGGTTGCGGAAGAGTGGGGCATCCGAGGTCGCAACGCCCTGACCGATAATCGCGATGCCAAGCCGGCGTACCGGGACCTCCGGCGGCGGCGCAGCGGCGCGCAGACGGTTGCCATACGCGGTCGCTGCCGCGCGAAAGGCGTCGAGCTGGTGCGTGCTCCATAAATAGGCCGAGAGCTGCTCGACGAATAACCCTGGCTGCTTGACCCAGTCGACTTCCTCCAGCTTGGCTGAGAGGGAGAGCTGGGCGAACGCCTGAAACCAGTCCTTCATCGTCTGTGGGGAGAGCGCGCTCAGGTTGTCGAGTTCGCGATCGATGGAAGCGCGCTCGGCGGGAAACTTATAGTCGTATTCAATGACTTCGCGGAGCAGACTGGGAGCAAAACTTAGCGGAAGCTGCTGCAGCGCGGCGAGATGGGCCGTCGCCAGCTTTCTTGCCTCGGGCGGATACCCGGTGAAGGATTCGGCTTTGAGATCGCTAGGCAGCATGGCGGTGGCTCGCTAAAGCAATTCCTGTATCGGTTTACCCTGGCAGAGCGAGGGCGTGAATCCCATCATCGACCCAATACTCGGCACCAGATCGATCGATTGCATGGGACGATCGTAGACTACCCCCTGGCGCACGCCAGCGCCGAGCGCGAGCATCCAGGTAGTCCTTGAGGCTGCGTCGCCTGTACGGTGGTGCTGGAAGCCGTTGCCGCCGGCATCCTGATCGGCGTCGCGGCCGAAATCGGGAAGGATAAACATCGTGGTGTTGCCGGCGTACTCCGGCTCGCTTTGCGCCGCGTGCCATAGCTCGGCACAGAGGCGATCGGTGCGACGAATGGCGTCTATGTACAGCGAATATGCGCCGGCGTGGGCGATGTCGATGTCGTGCATCGTGACCCAAAGCAGGCTGGGCGCTTCCTGCTGCATGAGCCGCTTTACGATGTATACCGAGAGCTCGTCGGGGCTCGAGACGGTGCGGGCGTGGGCCATGAAATCGTCGACCGAGAGCTTGAGGATCATCTCGAGCTGTTGCAGCTCGAAGTCACCGCCGACGAGCTTGGGCGTATAGAGCGGAGTTTCATAGTTGTCGTGGAGGAGATGATCATAGTCGGTCGTTCCCCCCGAGCTGGCCGCGCTCAATAGATGTTTCGGGAGGACCACGGTCGCGCCGAGGCCCGCGCCGTAGTTGCGATAGCCGCTCTCGCCGATGCGGTTAAATCCGTTGCTGGGCGCGACGACCCAGGCGTCGGTGGAAGGACGATTCAGGTCCTTGCGAAAGTATTCGAAGACCGTCGGATGGTCGGGTGGCACGGCGGAGAAGTTGTTCAGGGTTTCGTAGACGCCGGTGGCGAGGCTGGCGGTGGCGACGTAATGGCCGAGAATGCCCTGATTCATCACCTGGGTGAAGAAGCTGGCCTGGGGGATGAGCTCCTTCATCATGTGCGGGATGTTGTGCTGGCCTTCGGGAGCGAAGGTCTCCTGATCGCGCGCGCCGCCGCCAAAGGTAATGACGATGACTTTGCGTTTTTTCGCCGCGGCAGCTCCATAAACGAAAGGACTGCCGCCGAGGAGCGCACTACCCAGAGCGAGACCGGCAGCCCCGCGAAGGAAGTCCCGGCGGCTGTGCCCGAGATAGCGCGCGATCTCGCGCGGATCGCCTGCCGCTGCGTCGAGCGATCTCGCAGTAAACGACTGGCTGAAGGAATAGCTAGCTTTCATTGCACTTGCTTTCTAAATCGCCACCAGTATTATCTCGCTTCTCGTCGCGCGCCGTCCGGTTGGCCGTTATTTTGTGCGGTCAAGCCCGGACATTCAAGGTTTCGTAGCCGGCGCAGCTTTGGCGGTATAGACAAATTGCTGGACCTCCGCTCGTTCCTTGTCGACTTCCGCGAGGTGCTCGGCGCGCTGCTTCTGGTAGACGTCGAACTCGGCCTGCGCCTCGTCCTTCTTGCCAATGTGAACATAGTCCTGTCCGAGGCGGTAGTGGGCGTCGGGAAGATTGGCATCGAGTTGAAGCGCGCGCTGGTATTGCGGGACCGATTTCTCCCATTCGTGCTGGTCGGCATACAGATTGCCGAGCTGGAGATGCGCCTCGGGAAGCGAGTCATCGAGGGCGATCGATTTTTGCAATAGGGCCTCGATCGTCTGAAGGTCGACGGCGGCGGCTTCGGCGCGCTTTCCTTTCCACAAACTCATCGCGTAGTAATACTGGGCGAGCGCGTTGTTTGGCTGCAGCTCGGAATATCGACGGAAGCGTTTGATGACCTCTTCCGCCTGGTTCGGCGAAGCGTCGTAGGCTTTGGAAAGAAAGACGTAACAGCGGGCGTCGGAGGGATCGAGATCGGCGGCCGCGACCAGAGCCTTGACGGCATCATCGTATTTGCCCCGCGAATAGAGAGACATTCCCAAGCCAATGTAGAGTCGCGGCGAATTCGGGATAGCGTTGAGCTGCCCTGCTGGAAGATCTCGATCGCTGGCTCGTAGGTCCGATGAAGCAGATATTCACTGCCCCAGTCAAAGAGGTTCTGTTCGCTGGGGTCAAGGTGCGCGGCGATCTCATACTGGTTCGCCGCATCGACGAACTTGCCGTCTTTCTCATCCACATGGCCGAGCAGGTTGTGTAGCTCTCCGGCGTTCTTTTGCTTCAGAAGAGACTCCACGACCTCACGCGCCTGGGCGAGGTCGCCGGTCAGGAAGTACGCCTGGGCCAAGTCGTAGCCATTGTCATAGGAGGAGGGGTTGATCTTCTGCGCCTTCTCGAGCAACGGCCGTGCCTCGGCTATCTTTCCGGACTCGATGTCGAGCTCGCCAAGATTGTGATTGGCATCGTAGTCGTCGGGCGCCAGCGCCAGCGCTTTGCTGAATTGTTCCCGCGCGAGCGGAACATCTCCGTTGTGGAAGAGCGCCGCTGCCAAATTCGTGTGGGCCGCCGCCGAATCTGGCTTCAACCGGGCTGCGATCTCGAGGTGCTCGAGCGCTTTCGCGTCTTGCGACTGCGCGGCGTAAACCAGCCCCAGAAGTTCCTGAATCTCAAAGCTCTTTGGCGCGTAAGGCAGAAGGTTTTCCAACTGCACGGCGGCCTCGGCGAAGCGACCGGCATCGTACTGGGCCACTGCCGACTGAAATTCCCGATCGAGCTTTTCGTTCGAGTGGTTGCTCTGCGAATTCGCAGATGCGGCGACCACTTTGTACATGAGGAGGAAACACAGAATTGCCAGCCGAGACTGGGGCGAAATGCTCACACTACCCCTCTGTTATCCGCGCATGAGGCAGCCCAACGCGAAAGAAGAAAACCCCGGAAAGGCACCCAAAGGGCGTGCCTTTCCGGGGTGTTTCAATCTTAGCCCAGAAATGCGGGGCTTAGAAGTACAGCTTCAGAGCGAATTGAATCTGCCTTGGGTTTGTGCGCGTTGATCCGATCTCGCCAAAGTTTGAATTGTTGAAGTTGGTCGAGTTCGCGATAGCAACAACGCCGTTTCCACCGAATCCTGGAGCGTTGAAATTCGTGTGGTTGAAGATGTTGAAGAACTCAGCCCGGAATTGCAGTGAGAAACGTTCGTTGAGCTGCAAGGCCTTGAAGGCTGAGAAGTCGAAGGTTTTGAGGCCAGGGGTTGTGGTGGTCTGGTTGGTGCCGCCCAGAATCTGCTTGCCGGTGTACGGAATGCAACCTTCCGGTGTGCCTTCGATGGGTAAACCATCGGCGCCCAGTTGGCAGGGCTGCTGGTAGGCTTTTGCGTTGCCGAACCAGTTTACCTGTCCGTTCCCGTCTGTGTAGATGTGATTGTTCTGGCTCTGCCCAGCCACCTTCACATCGTAGCAACCAGTTCCTGTCGTAGTTCCGGTCGGGCAACCGAGAGTCATCGGCTGACCACCCTGGAGGGTGACGATGCCGTTGACACTCCACCCGCCAATGAATGCATCTTCCAGCTTCCCTGCGTCGTGGGCAAACTTCTTGTCCTTGCCGAAGGGCAATTGATAGCCGCCGCTGAAGTGGAAGACATTGCGGATGTCAAAGTTCGCCGGACCCCAATCGAAACGGGGACCGAAGCCGGGTACGTCTGGAGCGCGATTGGTGCTGGTGCTGCCGCCGTTGAGCAGATCGCCAGCGTCGGACATGGTCTTCGACCAGGTGTACGTGGCCAGGAAGTTCATACCGTTGTTCAGTTGCTGTTCCAGCTTGGTTTGGAGGCCGTTGTAAATGCTGGCGCCCGTCGTCGTCTGGTAGCTGCCCCCTGCACCGAAATCCGGGAAGGGAATGCCGCCTAAGGCCGGCGAGATGGTGTTGGCAACGCTGGCCGGCAGGATTCGGGTCACGTTGTTGTTCCCCGTACCCTGCTGAAGATGCATGGCGTCGGTGAACACATAGGAGGCCTGCGCAGACAAGGTGCGAGTCAGCGCATATTGGAGAGTCAAGTTGGCGCTTACCGTGCGCGGGGTTGAGTAATTGAACTGGAGTCCTTGCAGTCCAAGACCCTGAGCATTGGTAACTGCCAGCGGCACGAGGTTAAAGCAGGAGAAGCCGGTATTGAGGGTTGCAAGGCCGCAACCTGCATACGGGGTCGCATAGTTGATCGGCGCGACGCCGTTCAGATAGTTCGGGGGCGAACCTGCCGGGGCGTGGGGCACGTAGTCAAAGTTGAAGACGAAGGGATAGTTCTCGCCGATGTTTGGACCGTAGCCCTGGTTTTCGAAGGAGTTGAAGAACCAGCCGAGGCCGCCACGGGCGACGAGTTTCGGATTGACCTGGAAGGCAAAGCCGAGTCGGGGTGCCCAGTTATTCTTCTGGGTTGAGGTCAGTCCTTTGCCATATTTGTCGCTGTAAAGGAGCGCGATGCCGTCCTTGGCAAGCAGATCCGCGAAGCATGTGTCGCAGCCAGAGGATACTTGCCGGTCATCCTTCCCGGAGGCCGGAATCAGATAGGTCGGCCCCGCGAAAGGTCCCTGTGCCGAAGGAATGAAGTTAGCCTGACCGCCGTTGGATTCTCCCAGCGGGCCAAAATAATCCCAGCGCAGTCCGAGGTTAAGAGTCAGTCTTGGGTTGACCTTCCAATCGTCCTGGAAGTAGGCCGCGAAGTAGTTCTTCTCGTCATAGGTCTTGTTGATATTCGAGGCCCGCGACTCGTCGGTGCCGCCGGAGAAGTCAACTCCGTTCGGCACAGTTGCCGCTATCGGACTCAAGAGCATCTGCGCCATGCCGGTCGTGCTGCTGTTGGCATTGGGGATATCGGTAAATTCGCCGTTGTAGTCGAACTGGCCACGCGACCAGGCCGGCTGCAAGGTGGAGAACTTTACATGCTGGTACTCGATGCCCATCTTGAACGCGTGTGCGCCGTAGATCTTGGTGAAATCGTCGACGATCTGGAGGGTCTGGCTGACTTCATCGGAAGGCAGGAAGTTATTGCTGCCCAGGGTTGCCAATCCGCTCGGAGTGATTGCGGGAAGGCCGCCGTTCTCGGGAACCTGCGGAATGTCAGGGATGCCGTATTGTGCCGGAATGCCGAGCTCGCTACCGACCGGGCCGAAGCGGGTGGTGTGGAGGTGGTTAAAGCCGACGCGGGCCACGTTGATCGTGCTCGGGTTGAAGACGTGGGTCCAGGCCAGAACCGACTGGTTAGACTTCAACGTCTGCACACCTTGCTGGAAGGAGCCACCATCGGCGATGCCCCCAAAAGGACCGGGGATGAATTGCGGGTTGTCCACATAGCTGAAGCGGACGAAGATCTGATCTTTTTCATTCGGGTCGAAGTCGCCGCGAACGTCGAACTGGTTGCTGAACTGGGTGCTCTTGGGATTGGAGATGAAGTTTCCAGTAACGACACCATTGTTCGTCGGCGTCGGATAGAGGTTCATCAAGTTGATGGCGTTGCCATCAATTCTGCCCGCCGGGAGCTGATTCAGACCGCAGGCCGTGGTGTAAACCTTCGTCGTTGCGGGGCAGGTGCCAAATGGATCACGGACATAACCGGATGCCGTCGGCACGTAGCCGGTCACGGGGTCGGGAGTACCGGCCGTTACCTGGCGAGTGGTTGCCGGGTCATAGATGGTGCCAATCGGAGCCGACCGGCCCAGGAGGTCGGTGTTCGTATTGGTTGTCAGGCGATCGGCGAGATTCGTATATCCGCTGTTGCGCTCCGTAAGGGTGGGGACAGAGGCGAGGCCGGAGCTTTCGCCTTCCACGCGGCGCAAGCCTTCGTAGTCGCCGAAGAAGAAGAGCTTGTTTTTGAGGATCGGGCCGCCGATCGCGCCACCGAACTGGTTCAGACGAAGTTCGCCCTTGGTGACGTCAAAGTAATTCTTGGCGTCGAGCACGTCATTGCGGAAGAATTCCCAGGCTGCGCCGTGAATGTTGTTCGTTCCGGACTTGACAGTGGCATTGAGTACTGCGCCCGCGGAACGGCCAAGCTGAGCACTGAAGTCGGCGGTCTGGACGTTGAATTCCTGGATGGCGTCGACCGGGGGGAGAACGGCGAAGTTCGTGCCATTCAGGAAGTCGACGGCGTTGTTGTTATTGTCGATGCCGTCGAGCAAGTAGTTGTTCTGCGAGGGACGCAGACCGTTGGCCGTAAATGCGCCGGAGGCGGCGTTGCCGCGGGTATCTGCCTGGGGCGTGTTGATGCCGGCGCCGAGCTGGGCGAGAAAGGTAAAGTTGCGGCCATTGAGCGGAAGGCTATTGATGGTCTGCTCCGTGACGACCTGGCCGACAGCGGCATCGTCGGTCTGCAACTGGGGCGGAGCGGTGCTGACCGTTACGGTCTCAGCGGAGCCGCCGGGCTTGAGCTGAACATTGACCTGGAGGCTCTGGCCAACGGACACGGTAATGTGTTCCTGAGTGGTGGTGGAGAAGCCGGGAGCGGTCGCACTAATCGAATAGTGGCCGATTCTGACCGGCGAGAAGCTATAGCCGCCGCCGGAATCGGTGTCTTTCTCCACGGTGAGACCGATGTCCGTATTCAGCAGGGTCACTTTGGCGTTGGTAATAATTGCGCCGGTGGAGTCCTGGATGGTTCCGGAGATCGCACCTTCGTCAACTTGAGCGAAAAGTCGCTGCGCTGGAACCAGCAGCATGCAGAGAAAAGCCAGGGTTAGATAGCCGACCGACCGAAACACGACACCTATATTGCGACCACTGCCCATTTGAAGAGCCTCCAATTTCTTACGCCACGTCTTTCTTTCGCCGTGGTTCATTGCGCTGGCACGAGACTGGCCAAGCTTGTCTTGCATTAGTAAACGGTTACATCACCGTCGGAAGGAAGATATAGAACACCGCAATAACCGTTGTCAACCAAAAGTTGTAGACCGAAAGTTGTATAGATCGATTCTGGGTCGAAGCACCGTCGCGAAACGTGGACCCTGGACAAGAGCATGAAGGGAAATCTCCGTGGTCGAAGGTCAAGTAAACGATTACTCCAGCGCGACAAGAAAAGTAAAGTAGCCACGTAACCCTTGTCAATCAAAAGTTTGATGTTTTTCTCCGCAGCCGGCAGGGGGATGGCCAATTCCGGTCCGACCCGCACATCTCCTGGCTCGCGATAGGCGCTCTCGTCGATTTGGGGCCGACCCGGCGGCGATGCTAGCATTCAGTCACCCAGCCGAGTACACGGACCCTTCGCGGATGTCGCCTCCCAAGAACGAAAACTCATCTCTTTCCCGCCGCGCTCTGCTCAAGAGCATGGCAGCGGCGCCGCTGCTGCTGCGAGCGGCGCCGCTGCATGGGAGTTCGCTTTTCTTTGGCTTGGCGGAGGTGACGCCTGAATTCGGCTTTTCCGATGTGCGTCTGAAGCCGCGCTACCCGGCGCAGTCGCCGTTGGCCGATGTCCTGGGCCGGGTCCCGCCGGGCTCCGACGAGTTCGTCACGGAGGGATACGCGGTCGAGATCGAATCCTTGTTGAGAGCGTGGGGGCTGGATCTCAAGAAATCCCCTCACGACATGTCCGCCCTGGCGAAGCTCCTCGACGCCTCCATCAAGGTGTCTACCTTGGTTCCCGTCAGCGAGAAGTTGTTGCGATCAGGGCCTTCCCTTAAGGTCTTGCGAAGAAAGTTTGGCCCGGCGAGCGCGTCGGGAGGAGACAGATTTCTCAAGGAGATTCAGGGATGGCTGGGGTCGCTTTCGCAGATTGAGACGGCGGAATTTGAGATTACCGCTATTGAGGAGCTTGGAAAGCTACCGCTGAAGATCCGAGCGGGGATTCGGTATGACATCGTGGGTACGCAAAATTCGGGCCCGCGCGAAGAACGCGTCGGCACGTGGCAAACCGAGTGGTCGCGCAGCGAAGCCGGAGGATGGAGTGCCCTGGAATGGGAGGCTCGCGAAGAGACCCTCGCTCTCGCAACCGAGCCCGCATTTGTGGATGTGACGTCTCAGGCCCTCGGTGGCAGCACCTTCCTATCAGGACCAGCTGATGCACGGCGTCGATTATTGGAGAACGGTGCTCGACGGCGCCAGCGGCATCGATGTTTACGGCAACAACGGGGTGGCTGCTGGTGACTACGACGGGGACGGCTTCGACGACCTCTACATCTGTCAACCGGCTGGATTGCCAAACCGCCTCTACCGCAATCGCGGCGATGGAAGCTTTGAAGACGTCACCGAAAAAGCGGGGGTTGGGGTACTCGACGGGACATCTTGCGCCGTCTTCGCCGACTTTGAGAATAAAGGCAGGCAGGACTTGCTTGTGGTCTGCGGCGGCGGCCCGCTGCTCTTCCTTAATCAAGGCGACGGGACGTTTGTTCGGAAGCGGGACGCCTTTCAGTTCAAACACCCGCCGCAGGGGACATTTACCCATGCTGCGATAGCCGACTACGATCGTGACGGACGACTCGACATCTATTTCTGTGTCTATAGCTACTACCTGGGGCTGGACCAGTATCACTATCCTGTCCCGTATTTCGACGCCAGGAATGGGCCTCCGAATTTTCTGCTACACAACGAAGGGAATGCGACGTTCGTCGACAAGACCGAGGCAGCCGGATTGAATGCAGAGAACGACCGGTACAGCTTCGCCTGCGCCTGGGGCGATTCCAAATCCACTGGACTCCCCGACCTTTACGTCGCGAACGATTTCGGTCGAAGCAATCTTTATCGGAACAACGGTGACGGAAGCTTCACAGCAGTTTCCGCCGAGGCCGGACGTGCAGGATCCCGGTGCGGGAATGAGCGCCTGCTGGTCCGACTTGAACAATGATGGGAAACAGGATGTCTATGTTTCCAATATGTGGTCGGCGGCTGGACAGCGTGTCTCCCAACAAGCGAACTTCCAGGAGAAGGCTCCGGAGGAGGTCCGCGCTTTCTTTCGCCACCACGCGCGAGGAAATTCCCTCTACCGCAACCAGGGTGACGGAAGATTTCAGAACGTCGCGGCGCAGGCTGGGGCCGAGGTAGGGCGATGGGCATGGTGCTCGGACGCCTGGGACTTTGACCATGACGGCTACTCTGATCTCTATGTCACCAACGGCTATATCTCGGCGCCAGAAAGAAATGATCTTGCGAGCTTTTTCTGGAGGCAGGTTGTGGGCAAGTCTCCAGTTGACGCGACGCCATCGCTCGCCTATGAACGTGGCTGGCAGGCGCTCAACGAGCTGATTCGCTCCGACTCCTCATGGAGCGGATACGAGCGGAATGTCATGTTCGCCAATCTGGGTGACGGAAGCTTTGCGGAGGTTTCGGGAGCAGTCGGGCTGGACTTCCTGGAGGACAGCCGCTCGTTCGCCCTGGCCGATCTCGATCATGACGGACGGCTGGAGGTGGTCCTCAAGAATCGAAATGCTCCGCAAGTGCGCATCCTGCATAACGAGATGAGCGAGTTGGGCCAATCGATCGCCTTTCGTTTGCGCGGTCACCAAAGCAATCGCGATGCGATCGGCGCGGCGATCACCCTTGAGGTAGGCGACCTTCGCCAGACGAAGTATTTACAGGCGGGTTCAGGATTTCTGGCACAGCATTCCAAGGAAGTCTTCTTCGGGCTCGGCAAGCCTGAGGGCCCGATCCAGGCGACGATTCGATGGCCCAGTGGACTCACTCAACATCTCGGCCCGCTACCGGCCGGTCATCGGATCGAGATCGAGGAGGGTTCGACCGCGTTTGCCGCCAAGGCCTTCGCCGAACGGCCGGCGGCGTCCGCGAAGGCCCCTTCCGTGGCGGTGGTGGAGGCAATGCCCACGCAAATTGAAACCTGGCTGATTGACCCGTTGAAGGCGCCGGACTTCTCTTTGCCGGATCTGGCCGGCAGCCTGCACGGCACTAACGAACTTAAGGGCAGCTTTGCTCTCTTGAACTTCTGGGCAACGACTGCGCCGCTGTGCCGGGAGCAGCTGCGGCAGTTCAACCGAATCGGGACGGCGTTCAGCGCGAGCGATATCAAGGTAATCGCTATCAATGTAGACGAGCCGGGACAGATTGCAGGGGTTCGTTCCATCGCTCGCGAGGATGGGCTCACGTTTCCGGTGCTTCTAGCGACCGAAGAAGTCGCGGGCATCTATAACATCGTGTATCGATACCTCTTCGACCGGCGCCGCGACCTCGGCATTCCCACGTCGTTCCTGCTCAATCGAGAAGGGATGATCGTGAAGATCTACCAGGGAGCTCTGGATCCGCAACGGGTGCTCGATGACGTGAAGACGATTCCAACTACCGCGGCCGATCGGCTACAGAGAGCGCTTCCTTTCGGTGGTTCACTCTATCAGGGCGGCTTCGAGCGAAACGATTTCACCTACGGCGTCGCTATGTTCCAGCATGGGTATTTGCAACAAGCCGAAGAATCCTTTCAGCAGGTCGTCGCCGCCAAGCCGGACGATGCCGAGGCCTATTACAACCTGGGAACGCTAAGCCTGAGACGTAATAACTTCGAACAGGCGCGTCAGTATCTGAAACCAGACGCTGAAGTTGAAGCCGAACTATCCCGAAGCATGGAACAATCTCGGCATGATGGACGCTCAGCAGGGCCGAGCCGCTGAGGCGATTCAAGACTTTCAGCAATCGCTACAGCTGCGGCCGGATTACGCTATCGCCCTGCTTAACCTGGGAAACGTCTACCGCCGGCAAGGCTCACTGGAACAGGCGCAGGAGTGTCTAACCAAAGCGCTCGCACTTCAACCCGACGACCCGGAGGTGAACTATAGCCTGGGTATGTTTTATGCGCAGCAGAACCAGATGGACCGTACAGCTGAATATCTGCATCGAGCGATTGAACTGCGCCCGGACTACGCCGAAGCGAGGAACAACCTCGGCGTGCTTCTCGTTCGGCAGCGCGATTATGCTCAGGCCGAGGAGCAGTTTAAGACCTGTATGCGTTTAGTGCCGGGTTTCGACCAGTCGTACATCAACCTGGCAAGACTCTATGCCATCCAGAACGACAAGCAGAAAGCGATAGAAATCCTGCGCCATTTGCTCGAAGAGCAGCCTCAAAACGCGGCAGCGAAGCAGGCACTGGAGATGCTAGAATGAGGCCCTTGATGGGCACTCCAACAAGTGCCGGAATTATGGCCGGACACGCGTCTTTACAGCCTAAGATCGGCCATCTCAGAGCATGGCCGGGGGCATGGCCGGCCCGAGGCAGCTGGTTCCTGACTGCTGCGGTGCTGCTCGGGTTCACGGGACAAGCCACGGCCCAGGAGCCGCCAAGGCAAGCGGCTTCGGCGCAAACCTCTTCGACGAGCTCGGTCTTGCTACAGCAGGCCGAAGCACTGCTACAGCAAGGCCAAACGGATCAGGCTAAGGCGAAGATCCAGGAAGAGCTGGCGCAACATCCGTCGAGCGTGGAAGCCTACAACCTGCTTGGCATTATCGCGACCAGCCAGCAAGACTACGCCGGCGCTCTGACCGCCTTCCAACAGGCATTAAAGATCGCACCGAACTCCACCAAGACACACGTAAATCTCGGCAACGTCTACGTCGTTCAGAAGGACCTCGACTCGGCGGAGAAGGAATTCCGCACGGTCTTGCGAATCGACCCCGGAAACCGTGACGCAAATTACGATTTGGGCGTCCTGTTGATGGAAAGAGGCGCAGCGGCAGAGGCGATTCCGCATTTTGAACGAGTACGGCCGGTGACGGTGGCGACTCAATTCAATCTGGTCCAGGCCTACTTCAAGACGAACGCAAATGCGGAGGCACTGCGGTTGGCGTCGGAGCTCTCGACCCAGAACAAAGACGATCTTCAACTACACTTCTCGCTCGGGTTAATGCTGGCCTCTGAAAAGCAATACAAAGCTGCCCAGCTGGAACTGGAGAAGGCCGATGTCCTACAGCCCGACACCTTTGAGATTCTCTATAACCTCGGGCAGGCGTATTTGCGGGCAGGCGATTACGCCAAAGCGGACCTTGTGCTGAACCGGGCACTCAAGTTGAAGCCCGACTCTTCGGAGACCCTCTATCAGCTCGCGCAAGTCTATACCGGCGACTCGCGACCCTTGGACGCTCTGGATCTGCTGATCCGCGCTCATAAAGTCGCACCTGACAATACCGACATCATTTACCTCATGGCCCAGGTGAGCATCTCTCAGAACTATTTTGAGGACGCAATTCCGCTGCTGGAATCCGGGATTGCTATTGCCCCGAAACGGGCAGACTTGCTTGCGGCATTGGGCGAGAGCTACTTCATGTCGGGCAAGGTCGACAAAGCGGTAGCAGTATTCCAAAAGCTGGTCGAAGTGGAGGCGTCGGCGCGCTCCTATGCTTTCCTCGGTCTCTCCTATCGCAATCTAGGACGTTTCGACGAAGCCAAGCAATACTTTGAGCTCGGACTCAAGCTAGATCCACATAACAGCTCCTGCCTCTTCAATCTGGGCTTTATCGCCGAGCGCCAGGGAGACACCGCGAAGGCGGACGCCCTGTTTCAGCAGGTGCTCAAGTTCAACCCCAATTACTCCGACGCGCTGCTGGAGCTGGCCAATCTGCGCGTTACGCAAAAGAGGTTGCCGGAGGCTGCCGAACTGTTGCGGCGGTTCGTTCGCGTGAGCAAGAATCCAGCGACGGGATATTACAAACTGGCGATGGTGGAACGGAACATGAACGAAACCGCCGCAGCCAACCGCGACCTCTCGGTCTTCCAGACGCTCTCAAAGAACGCTCCCGCGGGGGCTTACCCGTACGAAGGTCTCTTTGATTATCTAGATACCCGTTCGAAGCTTGCTCCCAGCGCGAAAGGTCAACTGGACATTACCGAGCTGAATAACGAGATCAAGAGGCACCCCGACCAGCCGGAGAACCTCTATCTGCTCGCGGAGGCCTACCTGAAGATCGGCAAAGTGGATGAGGCCCGAAGCACGATTGCGGATCTCGATAAGCTCAGCGCAGGCGATTATCGGACCCTTACCGGAGTGGGCGTTTTGCTCGCGCGCTATCACCTTTATGACGAGGCGATCCGGCACTTCCAATCGGCGCTACAGGCCAATCCAGATTCCGACGAGGTCAAGTTCGATCTTGCGGATGCCTACTTCCGCAAACGTGCTTATGCACAGGCGCTCGAAATGGCCGGCCAAGTCTCAGAAAAAGGCCGCGCGGATGACGCCTATCTCGCCCTACTCGGCGATATCTATGCGCATCTGGGTGACACCGCTCGCGCAGAACAAATCTATCGCGAGGCAATCAGCCGCGACCCCGACAATGACCAGGACTACCTGGCGCTCGCGCTGCTGCAATTCCGGCAAAATGACATTGCTGGAGCCAAGGAGACGCTGCTGAAGGGTCAGACTCGCGTGCCGGGCTCTGGAAAGATACTTTGGGGACTTGGTATCGCGTCCGTCCTTGAGGGCAATACGGCCAAGGCCGCCGATCAATTGGAGCGGGCCATGGATATACTGCCCGAATGGCCCGGCAGCTATTCGACGCTCGGCGTCTTTTACTTTGAGACGGGGCAGATCGACAAAGCCAAAGAGGTTCTCGATCGCTTCAAGAACAGCAGCGTCGCAGGAGGGCTGGACGTGAGCAAGATTGAACAAGTCTTAAGCCAGGCGCCGGCGACCTCCCCCACCGGAAACCAACCCATGACCATGGCCAACCGAGAGCAGTTACTGCAGCTGGCTCTTTCGCTCGCAGATCGGACGCTCTGAGGATGTTGCATCTTGATGGAATGTGGGAGATGTTGAAAGAAAGGCTCGTCGCCGGATTCAATATGAAATGCAGGGCCGCCCTGCTGTGTTGCCTCGGAGCCGCGGGCGCTTCATGCGCAGCGTTTGGGCAGGCGCCGGCTGCGAAGCCATCCGATAATCCGATTCCTGTTCGCTTCACCGACATCCTAAAGACTTCCGGCATCACTTTTGTTCAGGACTCCACACAGACAGACGAAAAGTACTATCTCGAAACCATGGGTACCGGAGTCGCCTGGATCGACTATGACCAGGATGGCCTGATGGACCTGTACTTCGTTCAGTCAGGAGCTACCGACGCCTACAAACCTGCAACGCCTCTGCGTTCGGCTCTGTATCACAACAACGGCGACGGGACCTTCACCGACGTGACCGCGAAGGCAGGCGTGGGAGCGGAAGGCCACTATGGACAAGGCGTCGCGGTTGGAGATTTCGATAACGACGGCTGGCCCGACTTATATGTCACCGGATACGGCAGTGCGATTCTCTACCGCAACAATCACGACGGAACGTTTACGGATGTCACCACGAAGGCTCGAGTGGCGGATGAAGGGGAATGGTCGACGAGTGCGGGGTGGTTTGACTACGACAAAGATGGCTGGCTCGACCTAGTCGTTACGAACTATATCGACTGGTCGTCGAAGAACAACATCTGGTGCGGTGAGCGCGCTCCGGGTTACCGATCCTACTGTAATCCAAATAACTACCGTGGCCAGAAGACCAGGCTTTACCACAACAACCATGACGGTACATTTACGGACGTCAGCGATAAATCTGGCGTGGGCCTTCCCGAATCAAAGGGCATGGGCGTGGTGCTTGCCGACTTTAACAATGATGGATGGCCAGACATCGCCATTGCCAACGACACCTGGCCGAACTTTCTGTTTCTGAACAATCACGATGGCACTTTCAAAGACGTCTCGCTAATCTCCGGGTTGGCTGCAAGCGAAGACGGTGGCTATGAAGCCGGAATGGGCATCGATGCCGCCGACGTTGACGGCGACGGCTGGCTCGATGTCTACATCACGCATCTCGACTTTGAACTCAATCGCCTCTACCACAACAACGGCGATGGAACTTTCACTGACGTGACGTATAGCTCAGGGATTGGTGCGAAGGCCAGGCTCTTGAGCGGGATCGCGGCGAAGTTTGTGGATTACGACAACGACGGATGGCCCGACATCCTGCAATTAAATGGCGCGATGCTCGACAACGTTGCCCTTTACCATAGTGAGGTCTCCTACAAGGAACCGCTGCTGATGTTTCGGAATCTTGGCCGTGGCCACTTCGAGAAAACCTCCGATTCGCTCGGGCCCGACTTCATACGTCCCATCGCCGGACGCGGGCTGGCGACCGCAGACTTTGATAACGATGGCGACATCGATTTCGCCGTGAATGTGAGAGGCGAAGCTCCAGAGCTCATGCGCAACGATGGCGGCAACGCCAACCACTGGATCGAGATCTTGCTCATTGGCACGAAGTCGAATCACGACGGCATTGGCGCGGTGCTAAAGCTGAAAGCTGACGGCTTCGAACACATGCAGCAATCCCAGGGGGGCGCGAGCTATATGTCGGCGAACGACCCCCGAATCATCTTCGGCCTCGGTAAGCGGACCAAGATCGATTCGCTCGAGATCGACTGGCCGAGCGGGCAAGTGGATAAGCTGACCAATCTTCCAGTGGACAAGATCATCGCCATCAAAGAGGGCGCGGGGATCGTCCCCCATCCGTTCCCAAAGGTGGTGAGCAAGTGACGCGCTTCGTGGCCGGTCAAACGGCGCTTGTCTCGGCCTCTCTCGGGCCCCCGTCCGCTCTCTATAATCGAAGCAAGCTATGAATTTTCCCCGTCGACGCTTCCTTGGCTCTTCTCTCTTTTTGCTTGGCGGCAATCTTACCGAGGCGCTTGCCACTCCACTATGGAAGTGGAAGGACCCCGCGCTTTTACAAGCTGCAGTGGCAGCTCCGACGACATCGCCCGTGCAGTATCGTCGATGTAGCGCAACACGGCGGGCTTGACGATTCCCAACGTGTGGGGCGGCGTGGACCACAAGCGTTCCATTATTGAAGCCAAGGGGAGTGGGCTGGCCTTCTTTGATTACGACCAGGACGGATGGCTCGATATCTATCTCACCAACGGGAATCGGCTCGACGCCAATTGGCCGGCCGGCAAAGCGCCAACCTCTCTGCTTTACAAAAATAATCGTGACGGCACGTTCACCAATGTGACGGAGAAGTCAGGCTTGGGAGTTACGGGATGGCAGACGGGCGTCTGCGTTGGTGATTACAACAACGACGGATGGGACGACTTATTCTGCTGTTTTTGGGGCCATAACATCTTGTTTCACAACAATGGCAATGGAACCTTCACCGATGTGACACGCAAAGCCGGACTTCATCAGGAGGAATACCGCTGGGGAGCGGGGTGTAGTTTTCTGGACTATGACCGCGACGGGCACTTAGATTTGTTCGTATGTAATTACATCAAGCTTGATCCAGCAAAGATCCCTCCGCCAAACGACACCGCATTTCTGCCAGTGGAAGGGCATACCGACCATGTGTGGCCCGCGCGGTTTGCCTGGCGACACCAACATTCTCTACCGCAACAATGGGGACGGGACATTTACCGACGTTTCCGAAAAGGCTGGCATCCTCAAGCCGGGACCACGCTATTCCATTACTTCGGTCTCTTACGACTTCGATAATGACGGATGGCCCGACATCTACGTGGCCGTCGACTCGGAGCCTAGTATCCTCTTCAAGAACAACCACGATGGCACCTTTACCGATATCGGAGTGATGGCAGGCTGTGCCTATAGCGACAACGGCCACGAACAGGCGGGCATGGGGGTCGCGGTTGCCGACTACGATTGCGATGGCTGGTTCGATATCTTCAAGACCAACTTTGCCGACGACACCTGCAACTTGTATCACAACAACGGCGATGGCACTTTCAGCGATCTGACCTTTGCGGCGGGCGTTGGCGTCAACAGCCAGTATGTCGCGTGGGGCTGTGGTTTCGTCGATTACGATAACGACGGCTGGCAAGACATTATCCAGATCAACGGTCACGTTTACCCGGAAATTGATAGCTACAAATTTGGCCAGACTTTCAAGAACCCGCGACTGGTGTACAGGAACCTTGGCAACGGGCATTTTAAGGATGTCTCTGCCGAGATGGGACCCGGAATCACGCGAGAAATATTCAAGCCGCGGCGCCGCCTTCGGGGATTACGATAACGACGGCGATATCGATGTCCTTGTCCTGAATATGAACGACGTGCCGTCCCTGCTACGCAATGACGGCGGGAACAAACAGAACTGGATCAAGCTGAAGCTGATCGGAACAAAGTGCAATCGCACCGCGATTGGCGCGCGCGTTCGCGTCACGACGGGCAAGCAAACTCAAATGGATGAGGTACACAGCGGTGACAGCGTGATGTCGCAGAGCGACTTGCGCCTACACTTTGGGGTTGGCAGTGCCACGACAATCGACGTGATCGAAGTGAAGTGGCCAACGACGCAGAAACTGGAGGTCTTCAAGCAGGTGAAGGCGAACCAGATTCTCACCATCCGCGAGGGCGATGGGATTATCAACCTCCCCAAGTCGAAGCCGGCGAAATAGTCCCTTCGTTATTTCTTCAATAGTGCATCGAGACCGGCCTGTGCGATCTGCTCGTCGATCTCCGACTTGGCGCCGCTGGCAGAGATGCCACCGAGGACCTGGCCGTCGACCTTGATCGGCAGACCTCCCTGGTTCGGGAAGAAGTAGGGAAAGGCCAGGGCCTCGACGTTGCCTTTCTTGATCGTGTCTGCGGCGTCCTTGGAAGGGCTGCCATAGAACGCCGCATCCCGGGCTTTCTTCTGAGCAAACTCCAGGGTGTTGATCGACGCTGTCTCGCCCTTTTCCAGAAAAAGCAGGTTGCCGCTGTCGTCGACAACGCAGATGGTTACGGAGACATTCAGTTCTTTGGCCTTTGCCTCAGAGGCTGCGACCATTGTCTTGATAGCTGCAAGATCAATATATTTCTTTGTCGGTAGATCCTCTGCCTGCGCGACGACCGCGGAAAGAATCATGACGGCTAGTAGCTTGATCAAGAGAAATCCTCCTAAGTATTGATGACCTGCGCGTGAGTCTGTTTTGTCGCCGCTTGTCGGCCGCTGTCTTGCCCCACTCAATGCACCGGCGGCGAGGTTGGTTGACGTTGCAAGACTACTAGAAACTGTTTGACCTCGCGGCGCTGGCGTTCGACCGCGTCCGCTTGCGCCTTCTCGATCTGGTCGTGCAACTGGAATTCCTGCTTGGCCTTGTCTGCTTCTCCGAGGCGATCATACGCTACGCCGAGGCGATAGTGGGCCTCCCCCAGTTGTGGATTCGCCACGATCGCTTGCTCGTAGTAGTCAACAGCCTTGCTGTATTCACGGCGAGAAAAATAGAGTGATCCCAGCTGAAGGTAGGCGTCGGCATAACTGCTGTCCATCTTTACTGCTTTATTCAGCAATGATTTCACTCGCTCCATGTCTTGCGGGTTTGGTGGCAATGGCTGGCGCTTCCAGATGGCCATCGCGTAGAAGTAATTGGCGAGTGCACTCTCAGATTGCTGCTGAGCGAAACGTGCAAGCTTTTCTTCAATGCAGGGCAGCGGTGTTGGTGCGGCAATCTCTATCTTGCCCATGAAGACGTAGGGCTCGGGATCGGCCGGCGTGAGGTCTGAGGCCTGGCAGAGGCGCTGCGCTGCTTCTTCATAGCGTGCGCTGGCAAAGAGAGCGGTGCCGAGGGCGGCAAGCATGCGAGCAGATTTCGGATAGGCCTTTGCCCCGTTTGCGAGGACCTCTGCCGCCTGCCAGACAGCGCGATGCAACAATAATTCAGAGCCCCAATCAAAATAGTTTCGCTCGCTCGGGTCAAGGCGGACGGCCTGTTCATACTCGTGTACGGCACCCAAAGGGTCACTCAGCTTTTCGTCAATCTCGCCCAGTTGACGATGCAGGTCGGCGGTCTCTTTCTCGGCAAGCAATTGTTTTATCTTTGTTCGCGCTTGTTCAAGATCGGCTCGATCGCTCGCGGGCGAGGCCGCACTGGAGGGAGCGCCTTGCGGCTTCAGCGTGAGGGTCTCGCGCGCGAGAGCTTCGCTGGTGCGCAGGCTGGCATCGGAGCCGTGGCCACCGACAGCGGTCCAATCCGTCACGCCCGCCACAGTAAAGTTAGGTTGATCGGCAAACTCCATCGGCGAACTGGAAGGGGAGGGGACGGCACCCGGCGGGGCTACCGCCTTCTGGTCCAGGACAAGGTCGATGTGCTCGCGGACACCGGCATAAGCGGCTGGTACGGCACTAGGAAGGCTGTGTACGCCGGACTTTTCAGCACTGATCGTATAGCTGCCTTTGCCCGAAACAGAGAGAGCGAAAATACCACTCGCATTGGACCGCGTGACGATGGCCGTCGTGCCCGATTTCTCCAGACGCACCTCGGCGTCGGCCATCGGTTTGCCGTTTGCGTCACAGACTGTGCCCTCGATAGTGATCGAGGCAGATGGCTGGACTTGCCCTGCGGCCAACGGAATGACTCTCTCGACGAGGGAGGCCAGTAGCAAGACGAGGCCCAACCTGAATGCGAGATAACTGCTGGTGCGAGTGGTACGTAATCCGTTTCTATTCTTCAAAATCCAACATCGCCCTTTACGACGTACGCCAAGTGTGCCGACGGTGGAATTTTACTAGAGCGCCTTCTTCCGGGATATAAGCCGGCTCGAAAGGAACTCACTCAAGGGTTCGTAAGGATTGGATTGCAAGAATCTCAGCAGGAAAGCAGGAGGGCTTCGCGTGCAGGGTTCGATGCAAGATCAGTTAATGCTCGACTCTGCTTCTCTCGCCTCGATCTCCGCGAGTATATGCGCACTGACTTCGGCTGGAGTCGCCAGCTTGGGCCGGCTTTGCTCTCTTGAAATTAGCCAGCCCAGCAGCACCCAATTGAAGACCGCGAGTGCCCCGTCAGTGGCAATGCTCGACCACGCGGCCCCACGCCATGAATAGTGGGGGATAAGGTAGAGATTGATTCCAAAGTTGAATGCCGCTGCGCCGGCCATGCCGCCGAGGCGAAGCTTCTGGTAGCCGGCTCCGGTGATTCCGTCCCCGGCGGCCAATTGCAGGCTCCGGAATAGTGGCAGAAGGCAGAGCCAGCGCAGAGCAATGACGCTCTCGGCGAAGTCTTTGCCCACCAGGTGCGGAAGGATCGGTCCTCCCAACAACATTGCGGCGGTAAAGAGGAGGGCCAGGGGGGCGGTCCGCTTGACCAGCTGTACGCCGTACTCGGCCGTGCTGCGCACGCCATCCAGGCCCTTGCGGAAGAACCGCGGAAAGGCCGCGGCGTGAATGGACGAAATGGGCGCGGTACAAACATCGATGACGCGATAGGCCATGGTGTAGATGCCGTTGGCGGCGTTCATTCCGTAATGGCCCAACATGGCTTTATCGATGTCGTTATACGCATTGGCGGTCGAGCCCGAAAGAGCGAAGACAAAGCCCTCGCCCACCCGCTGCCGCATCAAAGGCACGGAGATCACAGGCTTTCCGTACAGTCGCGTCACTAAATTTACCGAATAGAAGGAAGCGATCGAAGAGACGATCAAAGCCGCGACCGCCCACTGTTGGGCACTGCCGTGGTGCCAGCGCCACAGCATGAACCCGGCGAGAATGGTCCGCAGCACATTGACCAGCACACTCGTGATGACGGTGTAGCGTACTTTCTCGAAAGCCAGGAAGATCCGGGCTGTGGCGGCGGTGAGCTGGGTCCCCAGACATTCCCCCACAGCGACGCAGATCAACATCGTGCGGGAGATCGACGGCGCAAAATGGGGACCAAATACAGCCAGGATGACTACGAACAGCGCGCCCAGTACAAAAGTGGTGAGCAGTACGCTTCCCCAATAGACTGAGAACTTCTTAGGATCTACGCCGACATACCGGAAAAAGAGCTCGGGAGTCCCCAGCGAGCTGTACTGGCTCAGAATCGTGACCATGGCCAAAGCGCCAACATACACGCCATATTCGGTGCTGCCCAGCAGGCGGCCGACAAGCACCAGGTAAACGCCCTGGCAGACCAGGGAGAGGCCGCGGCCGAAGAAGAGCCATCCCGCGTTGCGGGCCAGATCGCTGCTGGTGACCCGAGCCCATTCTTTCTTGAACCTATCCATGACTGGACTCCAGGCGGATACGACCTGCCGCCTCGGACAATCCTATGCAAGCCAGCATATAAATGAGCCAGACCGGCGAATTTGGGACCATCAGGGCCACTTCATCCGATGTGGTTACAAGCGTTATCAGCACGATGCAGGTGCACCAGATCAGATAGGGGGATTTTACCGACCGCAGACAGGTAAAGGAGTTCCGCAACGCTATCACGATGGTGTACACCACGAGGGCCACTCCTACCAATCCGAGATCCAGGCCGACCTGCAAGAAGGAATTATGGGCCGACGAGACGGCCCAACCATTGCTCAATGCGATGTTGGCGGAAGCGCCCTGATAGCCTCTCCAAAATGCCTGATATCCGTACCCGAGGATCGGATGCTCCATGATGGCCGGGATGATCGATGCCCAAATCTCAGTGCGGCCGGTCAAAGTCGGGTCCCTGTTTAAGAGGATGAGGATTTGTTTCCCAGCGGCGAGGAACGTGGTCACCAGCGCCAAGGCAGTCGTCGCACCCAGGAGCAAGGCTATGCTCCGGTCGCGATTGCGAAGTCTCGAGATCGGCCCCATGGCCGCGACAAATACGAGCAGGAAGGCCAGGCCAATCTCGCCTGTCGCGCTATGCGTCATAACAACCACAAGAATTGAGAGACCGACATAGGCCACTCGGGAGACTTTCGTGAAGACGCTCTTAGCCGGAACGTAGAACGCGGCCGGCAACAAGAAAGACGTGGTCATCGAACACAGGTTCTTCGTGGAGCACATTCCCCGCCAGGCGACCTTCGCCACCTCATAATCAAGGCCGTATTGCGGGAAAAACATGGAAAGAACGATGTTCAGAACAAGACACAACCAGCCCAATCCAAGCAGCAACTGCATTTGCTGTTCCGGGCTGAAACGCCGGTAGAGGTAAAAAGCCAGGACGACGTTGAAGGCCGCGATCGGGGCCCACATCAGGGTGACCACCGGGAACTGGGACCACAGACAGGAGACCGCCGCCCAGCCGGCCAGGATAGCAAACACCTTGTGCCTGCGGGCCATGGCAAGGACCGACTTGAACCTCGGGAAGAGAACCACCAGCAAAAGGCCAAATACCAGAACAGACATTGCAGCGTTCTCAAAGGTCCTTCTGGGGTCACTCACCAGAGCGCCGTAGTACGCCGCAAGCTGATTGTTTGCTTCACTCCCGTAAAAGAAGAAACCGCCGTCGCCAGCGATGTACATCAGCGGAACGAGAAGTACCCAGCTGACGACGAGCCGGGAAATGGGAGTGGCTGAATATTCCGGCGTCTCAAGAAAGGTTTCCATCGCTATCCAGTTTCTCCGTAAAGTCGCATCGGCACGTTGCGCCATCCGGTCTATAGGTGTTCTATTGAGGCTCGCTGTCACCGTCAGCATGCGGCGAGTCCTCCGGTGCCGCGGGAAGAGGGTACTCGACGGCAAGCTTCGACCGGTTGTCTACGAAAGAGGAACCGGCACTTTGAAACTCAACAGACCCACAGGGCAATTTCGGTGATCGCGGCTGCCATTTCTCCCGTTGCGTACTGATACCGGCCACTCAAGGTAAAGAGCGGTGATTCGTCTCACCCGGATCACAGGAGATATACACATTCAGTTTAACTAAATTGGCGAGTCAATGGCTACCCGAATCGGGGTAGAGTCCGTGCGCGGCCGGTACCGGAGTAAGAAAGAGCGCCGGATGGCGCCCAACGCGACCACTGGCGTCAGCCGAGTTCCTCCGGGGGCTCAAGTCAATCTCGACCGGCGCCGCTCCCGGCCTTGACCCTCCAGGCTGAATGCCGCGTTGACCAGCGCAATGTGCGAAAGCGCCTGAGGGAAGTTTCCCACTTGACGCTGCTGCTTGAGGTCGTACTCTTCGGCAAGCAACCCGACGTCGTTGCGGAGTTTCAGGAGGCGGTCGAAGAGCTTGCGCGCGTCGGCTTCCCGGCCGATTCGTTGCAGCGCGCTGACGAGCCAGAAACTACAGGCGATGAAGAGACCTTCGCCCGGCGGCAGGCCATCGTCGACTTTGCCAGTGTCATAGCGCATCACCAGCCCGTCGGGCATCAGGTGCTTCTCAATCGCCTCCACGGTGCCGACAATGCGCGGATCATCGGCGGGTAAGAACCCTACCAAGGGCAGCAGGAGCAAGGAAGCGTCCAATTCTCTCGAACCGTAAACCTGGACAAAGCTGCCCAGTTCCTCATCAAAGCCCTTTGTGCAGACTTCGTGATGTATGGCGTCGCGGACCTGCCTCCATCGCTCTACGGGCGCTTCACAGCCAAAGCGCTCGGCAGCGTGGATTGCGCGATCGAACGCTACCCAGGCCATGATCTTCGAATAAGTGAATTGCTGCGCCTCGCCGCGAGATTCCCAGATGCCCTGGTCGGGATTCTCCCAAATGGTTTCGAGATGCTCGACGATATTCCTGGGCAGATTGAAGCTCTCAGCATCCTCGCCATCCATCGCCAGCTGCGCTTGAAGATAGGCGTCGATCAATTCTCCATAAACGTCGAGCTGAACCTGAGTTGAGGCGGCATTTCCAATACGGACCGGCGTCGATCCTTCATATCCCGGCAGCCAGGACGCTTGCCATTCGAGCAGGTTCCGCTCTCCGGCGATGCCGTACATAATCTGAAGTTGATCGGGACTTCCAGCAACGGCTCGGCGCAACCAATCCTTCCAGGCCTTTGCTTCATCGAAATAACCGCCGTTCATGAACGCCAGCAGCGTGAATGTAGCGTCGCGCAGCCAGCAATAGCGATAGTCCCAATTGCGCTGGCCGCCGATCGCCTCGGGCAGCGAGGTGGTGACGGCGGCGACGATGCCGCCAGTGGGCCGGTAAGTTAGGGCCTTGAGGGTAATGAGCGACCTTTCGACGGCGTCACCGTAAGGGCCATCGCTCTTGCATCTACCCGACCAGTCGCGCCAGAAATGCTCCGCCTCTTGAAGTGTCTTTTCGGCATCGATCGCGGGTGGCGGCTCTTCGTAAGAGAGGCCATAGGTCAGGATGAAGCTCAGACTCTCACCTTCACCAAGGGTGAAGTCGGAGACTGTCTTCATGTCTTCGCCATGATGTTCGGCCGAAGTGCGAAAGACGGCCATATCCGGACCGGCTATCGCACGGAGTCCACCGTCAAAGCGTTCCACCCAAGGGACAACTCTGCCGTACTCGAAGCGCAATGCGAGGTCCATGTGGATGGCCGGCCGGCCCTTGACTCCGCGGACGATCCGAACGATATCGGAATGGCGGCCGCGGATCGGCATGAAATCGATCACCGTAAACGTGCCGTCACTCGCCTCAAAGGTCGTCTCAAGAATGAGGGTGTGGTCGCGATACTTTCGAGCGGTCCTGAAGGACTCCGTCGCCGGCGCGATCCGCCAGAAGCCGTTGCTCTCATCTCCCAACAGCGCGGCAAAGCATGCTCCTGAGGAGAATGCCGGCCAGCAGAGCCAATCGATGGAGCCGTTCTTGCCAACAAGCGCGGCGGTCTCGCAATCGCCGATAATGGCGTAGTCTTCGATGCGAAGGGCCATGCGCTTTACTGCTCGTGGTAGCTGCGTGAGAGCCCGCCGTCGACGGTAAACGTCGAGCCGTTCACGTAAGCAGCCGCGTCAGAGGCGAGGAAGACGACCAGGTCGGCGACATCGTCAGTCGAACCCAGACGGCCGAGAGGGATATTTGCGAGCAGCGCATCGAGCTTTGGCTTGTTCTCGAGCAGGCTCTTGTTCATGGGCGTCGCGATGGCTCCGGGAGCGACGTTGTTGATCGTGAAGCCCTCCGGACCGAGTTCCACCGCGAGCGTCCGCATCAACATCCGCAGGCCGCCTTTGCTGGCACAGTAGCTGGCGAATCCAGGAAAGGCGATGTCTTCGTGAACCGAGCTGATGTTGATGATGCGACCGTTCTTCTTGACGCTACGCAGTCGACGCACAAAGGCTTGAGTGAGAAAAAACGGCCCCTTTAAATTCACGCCGAGGATTCGGTCGTAATCTTCCTCAGTCACGTCCCACAGGTCGGCTTTCTTCTCCATGCCAGCGTTGTTGACCAGGATGTCGACCGAACCGAAAGCCTCCCAGCCGCGATCAATTAGCGTCTGGAGCTGAGACAGCTTCGATACATCAGCCTGCACGACGATACCTCGAGCGCCGGCGGCTTCGACCTGCGCCAGCGTTTGTTCGGCGCCCTCGCGCCCGCCCGCATAGTTGATGATCAGGTTGGCCCCGGCCTGGGCGAGTTTGACTGCGATCGCCTGGCCAATTCCTGAGCTTGAGCCGGTAACCAGGGCGACTCGATTTTCAAGTGACTTCATCGCAGGAACCTATTGGTAACCCTTCATCCAGTTGATCGTGTCGCGGCTGCGCGGCGCTTCAATGTCAGATGCAAAATTCGCCCGCTTCGACCATGAGGCCCAGGAGTTCAGAGAATCGCTTCGTCTCTCCACAGGGCGACGCCGCCGAGCAACCCGTCTTCATTGGAGACCGTCTTCACGTTTGCCGGAAGCTGAAAGTTGATCTTCTTGGCGTTGCCGCCGCCGATGTACAGGGTGTCCCAGTTGAAGAGCTTGCTGGTGTTCTCGATCGCTTCCTTCACCAGGGAATTCCATTTCTCGACGCCATATTTCTCGTAGCCACGTTTGCCGAGATAGTCCTCATAGGTGCGGTCTTTCTTGCGCCAGATGTGGTGCGCCAATTCCAGGCCGGGACAGAGATGACCGCTGGTGAAGAGCGCCGATCCGAGGCCGGTTCCGAGGGTCAGTATCAACTCCACATCTTTCCCCTGCACCGCTGCATAGCCTTGCACGGCGGCATCGTTGCAGACGCGCACCGGCTTCTTCCACAGTTTCTCGAGCGTTTCCTGAAGAGCAAAGCCCAGCCAGCTGGGATCGAGGTTCGCGGCAGTGAAGGTCTTGCCGCGCTTGATGACACCAGGAAATCCGACCGAGACGCGATCGAAGGCCGGCATCTGCGCCCTAAGCTTGTCAAACTCCGCGATAACCGCAGTGGTCGTTGCGGGGGAAGGCGTCGGGACACGCACGCGCTCCGTCAGCGACTTGCCAGAGCCGTCGAGCGCCATCATCTTGATTCCCGTGCCGCCGGTGTCGATGGCCAGCGTCACTACTTCCTTGTCGGTTGTCTTTGTTGCCATGTGTCTGGGGACTCTCTTTAGCGGAGTATTGTTCTTAATCCGCAGTCTATTGTGCCTGAAAGAGAAGCACTCATGCATCAAGCGCCGTACGGCGCTGCAGGAATTTCATAAGCGATGCGATGGGTGGAGGACTCGACCGGGATGAAGCGGGCCGGAAGAATAGGGCGGAGTTGCTTATTTGCGAGCTTCGGGGTTCATGTTGCCGGCCAGCCATTGATGGAGCTGGGCCAGTTTCAGGCGTACTCCGACGTAGAAGCTGCCGAACAGCGCATAAACAGCGCTGACCTCGTCGAAGCGCATCTCGTAGATCAGCTTCTTGAAGACAATCGGATCGTCGGCGAAGAGATCGACGCCCCACTCCCAATCGTCAAGGCCGATCGAGCCGGAGATAATCTGCCGTACCTGGTCGGCGTAGCGGCGTCCGATCATCCCGTGCTCGTGCATCATCCTCTGGCGGTCGCGCATGGAGACGGTGTACCAGTTCGACTGCTCTCCACGGCGGCGGTCCATGGGATAAAAGCAAAGGTATTTGCTCTCCGGAATTGCCGGATGCAGGCGTGAAGCCATCGCCGTGCTTTGCCGATCGAGAAGCTCTTTGACTTCGGCATTCCATTCCGGGGAAAAGGGCTCAATGCCATGCTCGGCGAAATGCGCGTAATGCTTGGCCGAGGACTCGTACAAGCCCAACTCAACCACAGACAAATAGGAATGCGTTGGTTCGAGATATTCGTAGAGGTCGGTCTGCGCGAGTTCGAGCTCGAAGTGATTGAGCTCCTCGACAGAATCACGGAAATGAATCATCATCAGGTCGCCCTTGTGGCCGACGAGCGAAAATAAGGCGGATTGGTTGGGTCGCGGATCGCCATTGCCGTGCTCGGCGGCTTCCAGCAGCTCGACGGCTTCGTCGATCACGCGCTCCCGCTCGGGAAGCGACAAGGCACGCCAGGCAATCCAGCGAAAACGGAACATCTGATGGAGGACGCACGAACCTTCCAGCGTCAACGGCATCGGCGTCATATCGGACACGCAAGAACCCCCGGGCAGGCAAGAACCCACCGAATCTCGATGATAGCCTTTTCATCGGCAGCTTCGCAGCAGCCCCTATGCGCGGATGCGCGTTTTTCACGCGTTGAGGCTGCCTACTGTTCCCGCCCAGGTATCAGCCGTTCCTTCGTCATTTGGAAGCGGCTGCTGGCGCCAATCCGAGTTGCGCAAAAGTAAAGGCCAGGATATCGGCGTTTTCCTCCAGAGCCTCATCCTTGTTCGTGCTGACGCCGTGCCCCGCGTTCCCGCTGGTCCGCAGCATGATCGGATACCCGGACGTTGTCGCTGCCTGCAATGCGGCGGTCATCTTACGCGAATTCATGGGATTCACCCGGTGATCGTTGTCTCCGGTAATGAACAACACGGCTGGATATTTCACGCCCGGCTGTACATGGTGATATGGGGAGTAGGCGTACATTGCCTTGAACTGGGATGGGTCTTTGACTGTGCCAAATTCAGTCACGTTAAATCCGCCGTTGGGGTCCAGCTCCACTCGCAGCATGTCGTAGATACCGACGTAGGAAAGTACGACGCGGAAGAGTTCCGGATGCTGGATCAATTCCGCGCCCATCAGCAAGCCGCCATTACTACCACCCTCAGCGGCCAGGTGAGCGGGGGACGTATACCCCTTGTCGATCAGGTACTTCGCGCACGCGGCAAAGTCGTCAAAGACATTCTGCTTGTTCAACAGCTTGCCTGCGTTGTGCCAGCTGTCGCCATATTCGGCTCCCCCGCGCAGGTTGGTGTCGACAAAGATGCCGCCCTGATCGAACCAGAACCGCTCCCCACCCGCAAAAAACGGCGTGCCGCTGATTGCATAACCTCCATAGCCGGTAATTAGCGTCGGGTTGGTGCCGTCCAGCTTGGTTCCCTTCTTCATCAAAATCGTCATTGGGACTTGCGTGCCATCCTTTGACGTGGCAAACACCCGCTTGACCTCGATGTCGTCCAACTTGATCTTGGTCTCATTACTGAACGGCAGTGCTTGCGCGGCGCCCGTGCCGTTATATCGAAACCATTGCGCGGGCTGAGTGAAGGTACTCGCCCGATAAAGGAAGGAATCGCCGGCCAGGGGAACCAGCGTGCTTACCGACGCCACGTCCGGCACCGGAACCTTGCCCTCGCTTTTGCCCTGCAAATCGAACTTCAATATCTCTTCCGGGCCGCCCTCGATCACGGTCAAGTACAGCTCATGTTCGCCGACCAGGAATCGCTTCGAGTCTCCTTCGCCGCCGGTTCCCTCCATGCTTCCCCGCAAAGGTGGAACCACCATCACGGCATCGGCAAGCTTCAAACTGTTCGCCGGAATATGATCCATCTCGCCGCGGTCGCTTCGCGCATGGCTCAACAGCCAGAGACTGTTATCAGCGCCCCATTGCACGTCGACGATCTTGTCGGCGAAATGCGTTACCTGGGAAGCAGCGCCGTCGGACCCTAAGACGAAGTGCTCGAATTCTCCCCCGTCGCCATTCGCAACTGTGACGAGAATGCGCTTTCCATCATTCGTCACATCAAAAGTGGTCTCGGCGATGCGCGGAAACTCCTTACCGAGAACGTAGCTGTCGTGCGCGGCAGGAGTGCCCAGCTTGTGAAAGTAGACCTGTTGATAGAAGTTCGCGTCCTCCGCCGGTCGCTCGCTCCCCTGAGGATAACGGGTGTAGTAGAAGCCGGAACTATCCGCCTTCCATGCCATGTCTCCGCCGCCGGTGCCGAACTGCGCTCGCGGAACCACCTCGCCGACCTGCTTACCGGTCGCGACATCGAAGACATAGAGCGACCCGTCTTCGCTGCCCCCAACGCTTAGGGCGATCCCCACAAGGCGACCGTCACGGCGAAGGCTTATACCAATCCGCCTGAAAGACCTTCCCGCCTTCCAATGTGTTCAGGTCGACCACGGTGCGCTCGCTGGCCTTATTTTCCGGCGAACTGAAAACCACGAGTGCGGCGCCCGATTTCTCCGGATCGAATTTCAGCGCAAAAAGCATCCCTCCCGCATATTGAAAGCGTCCGTAAGACTATGTGGGCTTCCTGCCGCGACTTCTTGAGAGACTCCACAATCGCCGGCCGCTGCGGGAGGTTATTCACGTAGCTCTGGGTGTAAGCATTCTGCGCAGCAACCCAGGCCTTCACCTTGGGATCGTCCCAGTTCTCCAACCAGCGATATTCGTCGACGACGCTCACGCCATGATAGATATCGGTGACGGGAACCTTCGCAGTGTCTGGTGGCGGCCCAACCTGCTGCGCCATCGTCCAGAACGGCGCAACCGTCAGAGCGACCGCGATCGCGAATCCTTGACGCTGCTTCATCGAGACTCCTCCTGATTGAATTGTGGCGGGCTGTCCCAGGGCGCCATGGTTAGCGCATCGAGCGAAGCGCCAGCACGGCGTTGAGTCCGCCAAAGGCGAAAGACTGAGAGAGCGCCACCTCGACAGCCGCCTCGCGCGCGTGGTTTGGAATCACGTCCAGGTCGCACTCCGGATCAGGCTGGGTGTAGTTGGCGGTGGGCGGGAGAATCGCTTTCTCCAGCGAGAACGCTGTGGCTGCGACCTCGATCGCGCCGGCCGCGCCCATCGTGTGGCCGTGCATCGATTTGGTAGAGCTGATCGGCAGTTTGTCGGCGTGGGCGCCAAATACGCTGCGGATCGCCGCACACTCCATCTTGTCGTTGGCTTCGGTGCCGGTGCCGTGCGCGTTGATGTAGCCGACCTGCTCCGGAGAGAGGCTGCTGTCACGAAGTGCGCCATGAATGGCGCGCGCCGCTCCCTCGGCCAGCGGCTGCGTAATGTGACTGGCGTCAGAGGACATGCCGAAGCCGACGATCTCCGCGATCGGACGCGCGCCACGCGCCAATGCCGCATCGAGGGGCTCTAGTACCAGCATGGCCGCGCCTTCGCCAAGAATCATTCCTCCGCGATCCAGAGCGAATGGACGGCAGGTATCCTGGGCGACGACACGCATTGCCTCCCAGGCTTTCATGTTGCCGTAGTAGATTGGCGCATCGGCGCCACCGGCAAGCGCGAGCGGAGTCGCACCCGAACGGACCATCCAAAAGGCATGGCCAAGCGCGTGTGCCGAAGACGAGCAGGCGGTCGAAAAGGTAAATGTCGGACCGTGGAGGCCAAACTCCATCGATATCTGACTGGCGCCGGAGTTGGCCATACCCAGAGGTATAGTCAGCGGATGAACGCGGTTCTTGTTTAGATGAAACAGGTTCCAGTAGCCAGCTTCCTCGGCGATGCGTCCCCCAATGCAGGAGCCGGTGATCACGGCGGCGCGCTCGCGCAAGTCGTCGTTCCACTCGATACCGGCCTGGCCTACCGCCTCGCGCGCCGCGATCACGGATAACTGCGCGAAACGATCCATGAAGCTGATGTTTTTTTCGGGGAAATAGTTCTCGGGCTTATACCCGCGGATAAAGGCAGCATTCTTAAAGCGAATCGGGCCGTATTCCGGTTGTTCAAACTCGCCGATACCAGATTTACCCGCGATCAACGAAGCCCAAAACTGCTCTCTATCGAGACCAAGCGCGGAGATTACGCCAATCCCGGTAATGGCGACGCGATGCATTCTAGTTCGCTTGCGAGGCCTTTTCCTTCGCTTCCAGCAGTTTCGTGACGCCGTCAATCATTTCGTGGACATACCGGATGTGTCGCGCCTGCTCATCGTCGATCTCGATGTCGAACTCGCTCTCCAGATCGAACAGAATGTTGATGCTGTCCATGGAGTCGATCCCGAGCTCCTCGAATGAGCTTTGGGGCGACACCGTTTCCACGGGAATCCGCTGCGTCTTGGCAATAACCTTCAGTACTCTCTCTTCGATCGATTCAGACATATATTTTCATACCCGGACAAACCGTCCGGTTTCCATGACGCGGGCGCCTTTCGGCCGCGCTTCCGATGATCGAACCCATGCTCATCGACGACACCCAATTCTTCCATGGTGCGGGATGCGCATGGTCATTGCAAGCACATTCTAGAGCATTCTTCCCGTTGCCATGTGCCAGCTCGGATCACCAAAGCATAGCTTTTCTTCATCAAACAACTACACGATGCCCGGCTCGTTGACCGGCGCCATAGAAGAACACTCCGGTCGCGCGGGGCCACTGCTGATAATACACAATTCGGGCGGGACTCTTGCTGTTGGGATAATTGTGGCGACTGCGGCGATCGGCGGGCAGTAGGATATGCTAAATTGTCCGGCGAGCCGGTCAGCCGCAAGGAATATCTCGCAAGGAACATCTTTTGGATAATCAGCGCGCCCGGCGAGGACTCTTCGCCAGCGAACCCGTCCTGCTGTTAGCAACCGTGATCGCGGTGCTGTATTTCGCGCGCGCCATTCTGATACCGGTCGCCCTGGCGTTGACGCTGAATTTCCTCCTCGCGCCCGCCGTTCTTTATTTGCATCGCTACCGGCTGCGGCGGGTACCCGCCGTGATCATCGTGGTAGTCTTCGCCGCCTCTATTGTTGGCGGCATCGGCTGGGTGATGGCTAGCCAGTTGGTTCGCATTGCTGAGCTACTGCCCGATTACCGCGTGAATCTGCACGCCAAGCTGGAGACGCTGCACACTCCGACACTCGGCCCTATGGGCCGAGCCATCCGCGGGATGCGTGAGGTTGGTCAGGAGATCACTGCGCCTTCACAGCCTTCCACTGTGACTCCCAGTGGGCCTCCAGGCGGGCTTCAGGCGCAGGGCGACACAGCACAGCACAAAGGCCACGTCCCGGTGGCCGCGCCAGTATCGACGCCGGCACCGAGCTCGACAACCCCAATCCCGGTCACCGTGGTGGAGCCGAGTCGGGGCATTCCGGAACTGCTGAGTGCGCTGGGACCCGTCGTGCAGCCGCTTGGCGAGGGCGTCTTCGTATTGGTGCTGACGGTTTACATGCTGATTAAGCGTGAAGACCTGCACAACCGTTTGCTGCTACTCGCGGGCATGGGCCGGCTGAACATAGTGACCAAAGCGCTGGACGATGCCGGGAAGCGCATCACCAGCTTTCTCACGATGAACTTCCTGGTGAACGCCGGTTATGGCCTGTGCTTCGGCGTGGGACTATTTGCGATCGGGGTTCCCTACGCCACGCTTTGGGGCGTGATCGCGAGCATACTCCGCTTTGTTCCCTATATCGGCACGTCGATCGGTGTGCTGTTGCCCTTTGTTTTCGCACTGGGCGTTTATCAACCGTGGGGACCGGCGCTGGTGGTGCTCGCTCTCTTCGCCGTGCTCGAGTTTTCCTGCAGCAATATCCTCGAGCCCTGGCTTTATGGCTCGCAAACCGGAATTTCTACCCTGGCTCTGCTCATCATGGCCGTCTTCTGGACGCTATTGTGGGGCTGGCCGGGACTGGTGCTTTCGACTCCGCTCACGGTCTGCCTGATTGTCATGGGCCTGCATATGCCCCAATTATCGTTTCTGCACATCCTGCTAGGTGACGATGCCCGGTTGGCGCCGGAGGCCAAGTTTTATGAGCGTCTGCTGGCCATGGATCAGGCTGAAGCCCACCTCATCGCGGAAGGCTTCCTCTCCGACCATCCTCTCGCGGAACTCTATGATGTGGTGCTGCTTCCGGCCTTGTCGCTGGCCGAGCGCGATCGGCATCAAGGTGCTCTGGATGAAGTCCGCGCGAGTTTTGTCTTTCAATGTGCCAACGAACTGATCGCCGAACTCTCCGACACCGCCGTGCTCTCCCCGGATGACGAGCCGGCCCATCAAGCGATAAGTCGCAAATCCTTCCCTGTTATCTGCGTTTCTACCCAGGACCAGGCTGACGAGATCGCCGCAACCATGTTGGCCCAGCTACTGGAACAAGCCGGCAATCGAGCGTTACAACTCCCATCCAGCGCACTGTCCGATGAAATCCTTAGCCGCCTCGCGGAAGAAACGGAAACTGTGATCTGCATCTCGGCGCTGCCTCCGTTTGCGTTTGCCGAGACTCGCTCCCTTTGCCAGAAGGTACGGCACCGGTTGCCCCGCAATCGAATCATGGTGGGCTTGTGGGACCCTGCCCTGGACGCCGAACGCATCCGTGAACGGCTTAGCACATGCCGCCCCGATCGCGTGGTCACCAACCTGGCGCAGGCCGTCCAGCAGGTTCGCGAATGGCAAGGACAGATTTACTCCCCTGAACTCGCCACCCGCTCCCAACGCTAAGTCTTGCCGTACCTGACTCCTGTCCGTGTATTAGCTGGGTGGGAATGCACTTTAAGATGACACCGCCGGCGCTTCTCGTTTCTCTCTCTCGTTCTTCTCCAGGACCTTCACATCGGTGTGCCGCTCCATATACCAGGGAATATTGATCACCAGGATGCGCTGGTTGCCGCGCAGCAACAGCAATAGCTTGAGAAGGTTGGCGCGCTGGTTGTGAAGCAGGTTCTGGTACCAGTGCCGAACCACTAGTTCGGGAACCAGAACTGCCACTTGCCGGTCCTCGTTCTGCCGCTCGATGTCGAGGACGTAATCGACAACCGGTTGAATGACGAACCGGTAAGGCGAGTGCAAGAGCACCAATTCTGGAACGATCAGATTAGCGGCACGCAGCGGAGCGGCAACATTTGCCTCCCACATCTTGCAGACGCTCTCCTGGTCTTCCTCGCAATCGACATGAACGGCGCGGACTTCCTTCGACAACATGAGCGCGAAGCGGAGGCCTTTCTCGGTGATTTTGCTCCAGCGGTCAACCGGAATCACGACGATGGGTTCGGCGATGTGGCCGGTCTCAATCGGCCCTTCGTTCTCCGTCTCCTTGTCTACCCGGATGTAATGCCTCTTCACCGCCGCCATGATGACGACCAGAATGGGAATCAGTAGAGCCGTGACCCAGGCGCCTGCAGCGAACTTGGCGACAACCACTACCAGCAGCGTCACGCCGGTTGCGAAGGCGCCGGCGCCATTGACCACCATCCGTAGCGCCCAGCCTTTGTTCCTGTGCTTCCACCAGTGAACGACCATTCCAGCCTGCGAAAGCGTAAACGCCATGAAAGCGCCGATTGCATAAAGCGGAATCAGTCGATCGGTAACGCCGCCAAAGAGCACCAGCAACGAAGCGGTCAGGAAGACGAGGGCGTAGATTCCGTGGGAGTAGAGCAGCCGCCGTCCGCGAATGAGAAAGACGTGGGGAAGATAGTCGTTCAGCGCGATCGCCCGCGTCAGGCGAGGAAAGTCGGCAAAAGCGGTGTTCGCCGAGAGCGCCAGAACCAGCAGAATAGAGCCGATCGAGACGTAGTAGAAAACTCCCCGGCCCATGACAGCGCCGATTAACTGTGACAAGACACTCTGGTATCCGCTGCCCCCAGGGTCCGTGGCGCCGACACCGTAGGCGTGGCAGAGGAAGGCAATTCCGGCGAGTAGCACGATGAGCAAGGCGATGATGATAGTGAGGGTCTTCTGGGCGTTCTTTGTGGTCGGCTCGCGAAAGGCCATGACGCCGTTACTAACCGCCTCGACGCCGGTCATCGCCGTGCAGCCGCTCGCGAAGACCTTTAGGACCAGCCAGAGACTGATCGCCGCCGTTGCCGCAGGGAGATGCGGAGGCGCGACGATCGGGACGGGATGCCCGTGACTCATTAGCACCCGGACGATGCCGACGACGATGATCACCAACAGAGAGCCCACAAAGAGATAGGTGGGGATAATGAAGGCGGACCCTGTATCACGCAGTCCACGGATGTTGACCAGAGTCAGTACCACGAGGATCGCAAGGCACAACACGAGAGTATGCGCCTGCAGAGACGGCACAGCGGAAATCAGTGCTCCGACTCCGGCCGAGATGCCTACGGCCGCGGTTAGTACATAGTCGATCATGAGCGCGGCCGCGGCGAGCAGTCCGGCGCGATGGCCCAGATTCTCACTCGCGACGGTATACGAGCCGCCGCCGCGAGGGTAAGCTTCGATCGTCTGGCGATAAGAGAAGTAGACGATGACCAACAGCGCAATGATGGCCGCGCTGATGGGCATGATGATGTGGATGCCTTCGAGGCCGAGCGGGATGAGGAGTGTCAGCGCAGCTTCCGGGCCGTAGGCCGCGGAGCTGAGCGCGTCCAGGCCGAAGATCGGTATTCCGGCCGAGCAACCAATGTGCTCAGCGCGCTCCTCGGAGGTGGCTAGCGGTCGTCCAAAGAACAAATCAGCAAGGCGCATGGATTATGAAAGAGTCTGAAGCACTAACAAGAATATGTCATTACAAATTCGAGGTTACTGTCCTTGGAGGCACCGACTTCCCGCGCTTCGCTCGACCGGCAACTTTCCGAGTTTGAGCGCAAGATCCGGAGTGCGCTGGATCGGCTTCGGCGCGAGTCTGGTATGGAAGTTATCTTTATCGGAGGAAAAGAGATGGCGACGATGGCGATCAGCAAGGCGATACGTGACGCTGGACCGATGTTGGGAGTCTGGTCGCGGGCTTGGGAGATGGTGGCGGAGCGCAACGTCGCTGGCGATGCTCTGTTTGTCTATGCGGTGAAGACGACTGGGATCTTCTGCCGGCCTTCGTGCCCGAGTCGTCGGCCGCTGCGCGAGTCGGTGGAGTTCTTTGCTACCAGCGAGCTGGCGCGCGCGGCTGGATATCGCGCCTGCAAGCGTTGTCAGCCCGGCGAGGAACATCCGCAGCAGAAGCTGGTTGGGCTCGCTTGCGAATACATCGAGCGCAACCTGGAGACGACGATTACGCTCGAAGCCCTGGGAAAGGTGATGGCTTTAAGTCCGTTTCACGCGCAGAGGGTCTTTCGGCGGACTTTGGGCGTGACTCCGAAGCAGTATCAGCAGGCGCGTCGAATGGAGCGGTTTCGCGGCGAGTTGGCGAGTGGAGCGAATGGGAGAGCGAGTGTGCCAGCAACGATCACCGACGCAATTTACGAATCGGGATTCAGTTCGGCGAGTCGCGTTTATGAGAAATCGGCGACGGAGATGGGGATGACTCCGACGGAATTTCGGAAGAACGCTCGCGGTGTGAAGATCAGCTTTGGGATCGCGGAGTCTCCTTTAGGGAAGGTGCTGGTTGCGGTGACGGCGGCCGGGGTTTGTGCCGTCGCGTTCGGCGATCTGGAGAGCGAGCTCGAAGACGATCTGCGCGGCCGGTTTGCGCTGGCGGAAATCCGCCGCGACGACGCCGGGCTGGGTGAGACGCTGCGGCGGGTGGTTGCGCAGTTGAGCGAGCATCCGTTGGCGGCGGAGCTCCCTCTGGACGTGAGGGCGACGGCGTTTCAGCGACGGGTTTGGACGGCGCTACAGGCGATTCCGCGCGGCGAGACGCGGAGCTATGCCCAGGTCGCCTCCGATATCGGGCAGCCGACGGCGGTGCGGGCGGTGGCCCGGGCTTGTGCCTCGAATCCGGTGGCGGTGGTCATTCCCTGCCATCGGGTGGTGGGGAGCGATGGGACGCTGACCGGTTATCGCTGGGGTGTGGAGCGAAAGCGGCGGCTGCTGGAGTTGGAGCGGGCGGCGCAGCCTTCAGCTTGAGGGGGCCCCCCTCCCCCCTGTTTACTGCCTTAGTTCTTTATTTTCAGCCACTTGGGTGTGATCCGAGCTGCATTTTTGACTCTATTGGCTGCAAAATGCTTGTTTTCAATGACATAGCGGAAAGGTGCCGCGATTTTTGAGCTTGGGTTCGGGGAAATGAGAAAAGGCGGCTTTCGCCGCCTTGTTCGTTCCGTCTTACTTCTTTTCTTATGCCCTATATCTAGGATATCAAGTTGACCCCTTTCACTACGCCAGGTTTTGGGATTTTTTATCTTCCTTTGGGGTGAATAGTTTAGGGATTTTTAGTGGTGGGTTGGGGGCTTGACATGGTTTTTTGGGTGGAGCGAACCCGAGACAGTTGTGATGGCCTCCCGTCTCGTAGCGCTATTTCTTCTTCGATTTATGAAGGTTTATTTTATTTCCATAAACCGTAGTCGCTATATTACAGTTGCTTGGACGAATGAATATGTTGAGTACAAGCTCCGTTGAAACGTTTAACCAATGAGGGTCACTACATGGATGTAAACGTGCTCATTTATCGCATTGTGCAAGAAGGCTACTGAGGAAACACTACCCTACTAGCGCAAAGGCCGCAATCGTCCGAAGGGGCGGCTTGAAGGGCGGTCGTGCGCGGGCTAACGCTTTAAGAAGAGGAGCGGCGCGAAGAGATCGCCCGCAGGGCTAACGCGGCGCGCTGGGAAAAGCGACTTTAGGTAGAGCGGCGAGTTTGGCCGCTTATATGAGGAAATGTATATGAATGTAGCGATGGCCCTAGAGACGAACGCAACTCCGGGTGAGCGGTTTGCGTTTTGGCGTCTGCGCGAAGCGTACAGCAGAGCAGGTTACGGGTTCGGCGAACGACCTTTTCACTGCGATCCAAATGATAGTAAATAATTACACCGATGTATGCGCGAAGCGTACAGCGGAAAGGTTTTGTGCTGCCCGTAATGAACATTACCCGCAGTATGCAAAGGTAATGCTGGCGCTGAATAGTCTTATATCGGCGGTGGTTCCCACCGCCGTGGTGGATCGTCTTGCGTGGGAGTCTTGTCGAGATGGAGGGCAGATTTCCGCACAAATGGCCGAGCAGTGTTCGGCCAGACATCTCAGATCAGGCTCTTTTTTCGATTTGGACGCTGAGGAAGATTCACGACTTAGCGAGTCGTGCAGAGATGACAAAATCTCTCCCGAAAGGGCAGCGAGGAAGACGATCAGAAGTTGGCGAAAGACTTCGTCAACCACATCATATACCCGTTTTCATCTGGATTGTCTAAAGATGTCTCTCGTACACATCGAGTTATTTACCCCGATGTGTTAGAGCCTATCTCTGATAGTCTCGCGGGGCCTAGTAAACGCTTATGCCTATGTTCGGCAGGCGTTCGGCCTCAGAGAAGACGCGGCAGAGGAAAAAATGATTGATATCGAATTTGATGATGAAGAGCGAGAGCTTGTTGGCCTTTCCATGAAAGACGTTTTGGCAATGCCTAGCCTGGTACAACCCTCAGACATTCTGAATCAAGGAGAACTGTACTGGGGGGAAGACATAGACGCGAAAGGCTCAGAGCAGTCTGGGGATCGCGTATGGTGCGTCATGTCTAGACGCGTATTGAATGGGAACAACACCATTGTCGTTGTTCCCTAACCACCAAAATACACAAAGCTGAGAAGTATCGACTTCTGCATCCGAATACCCGCAGACGAACAAACTCCAATCATTGGCCAGAGCGCCAGCGTACTCCGGGTGGCGCTCTGCCACCAAGTCCGCGTATGGACAAATCGAGACTTAGGGAAAAATGGGGGACGCTTTCGCTTTGAGCGATTCCCTCCATCGGGCTAGGACTGAGTTTCGTCTTTGATATGCGTTGATTTACCGCCACACACCCCTGTGAATCGAAACTGACCCACTACCTACTTCAGTAAGGATTTGACGTTTTGTGCCTTCCTCGAACCATTTGAGACACGTCCTTTAGTTCTTTCTCGCGAGTTATCGCTGTTATGGAGTTGCTGTAGGTTTCGAACCAGACTAGACGGTTGCAGTTGTAGGTTGCGGAGAAGCCTTGGTGGCCTTTGTTTTTGTGCTGCCAAAGGCGTTGCTCGAGATTGCTGGTGACCCCGATGTAGAGCGTGTGGGAGCGGCTGGCGACTATGTAGGTGTAGTAGCTTTTGGGCATTGGGGGAGTGCAGTAAGGATGAGCCTGTGGCGCGGCTTTGGGCAAACCGCAGGTCCTTCGGCTGCGCCTCAGGATGACATTATTTCTTTGACTGGCGATTGTTCGATTTCGAACACGTTCGAATGGCGCGTCTGTGCCGATCCTTCGGCTCGCGCTTCGCGGCTTTGCTCAGGATGACAAATTCTCTTGGGGGGTGGAGGAGAGCCTGGGCCTAAAGGCCCCTTCATCTTGGAGCGCTTTTTCGTAGGGCTGAAGCCCTACGCTTCCAGCCGGAGGGCGGACTTCGTCCGCCCTTTTCCCACATCTAGCGCGGTGCGGGCTCAGATATGGGACACCCGTTTACGTGGTGGGGTGAGCGTCGCCAACTGCAGGTCCCTCGGCTTCGCTCGGGATGACAAATTTGGTTCATGGCGGAGAGCTGATCCACCCATCCTTCGCGGAGAGCGCGACGGATGGGGCACCCAGATCGATTCAATACGCAACGAGAACCCAGGTAAGCTTCGCGTACCTGGGGCACCCGGTTTTGTGGTTGGGGTTACGTGGTTGTTCGGATCAGCCTTCGTTGAAGTTGGTGTTGTTGAGGTCTTCGATGAGGGTGGGGTTTCCTTTGGGGTTCCAGTTGAAGCGTTTTTGGGTTTGGGTGCTGGAGACGGGGCAGTCGGCGGAGACGAAGTGGCTGAGGAAGCCGAAGTGTTCGGCGGCTTCTTCGGGGGTTTTGCTGGCGACGGGGAGGTTGAGGCCGCGGCCGATGGCTTCGGCGATTTCCTTGGCGGTGACGCCCTCTTCGGTGACGGCGTGGTAGCGGTCTCCGGCTTTGCCTTGCTCGATGGCGAGGCGGTAGAGGCGGGCGGTGTCGAGGAGATGCGAGGCGGCCCAGCGGTTTTGGCCGTCGCCGACGTAGGCGGAGACTCCTTTTTGGCGGGCGATGGCGGCGAAGTAGCTGCAGAGGCCGGCCTTGTGGTTGTCGTGGATCTGGGAGAGGCGCATGGTGGAGGCGTTGACGCCCTGCTCGGCGAGCGCGACGGCGGTGGCCTCGGAGGCGCGGGGGAAGTGCGGGGAGACGGGGACGGGCGGGTCGGATTCGGTGGCGACACGACCGGGGGCGAGCAGCACGACTCCGCCAGTAACGATCAGGGGGCGGTCGGTGCCTTTGAGGGCGGCGCCGAGGGTCTCGATGGCGCGCTGGTCGTCGGCGGCGTTGGCGGCGAATTTCGAAAAGTCGTGGTTGAAGGCGAGGTGGATGACGGCGTCGGACTTGGCGGCCGAGGCGCGGAGGATGTCGAGGTCCTGGATGGTGCCTTGCTGAGCCTGGGCTCCGGCGGCGGTGAGGGCCCTGGCTCCGGCCTCGGAGCGGGAGAGGCCGAGGACCTGGTGGCCGGCCTGGATGAGTTCGGGGACGAGGGCGGCGCCGATAAAGCCGGTTGCTCCGGTGACGAAGATTTTCATTTGAGTGCTCCTTTGGTTCTTGGTTTGGTGCTTTTGCCTTTGGGACTTCGGTTGGCGCGAGCCGCAATTTTGTTCTGGCTATTCAGTAGATGGGGTTGGTGGGGATACGATCTAGCTAGAGAGTCCGTATTATCTTTGCGATCGTCCGGGATGGGCTTGGCTGGATGGAATTGCTGACGCGCAGGTCGCTGCTTAAGGGTTCCAGCCTCGCACTGGTGGCGGGTTTGGTGCGGGAGAGTTCCGCGGCCTCGGCGGCTATCGAAGGAGGGTCAGTGAGCGACTTATCTGAGGGATCGGCGCGGCGCAGAATTACGGTGTTGGGCGCTCCTTCGAACCTGGGGCTGAAGCCGCCTTCGGTGGGTAAAGAGCCGGGCGCGCGCTATATGGCGGAGGTGCTTCGAAAGCATGGGTTGGTTTCGCGATTGAAGGCGGAGGACGCGGGGACGGTTGCGGCGCCGAAGTATGAGGCGGGGATCGATCCGGCGACGAAGGTTCGCAATGCTGCGGCGATTCGGGAATACAGTGTTGAGCTGGCTGGCCGGGTTGGGGCCTTGCTCGATGAGGGGAAATTCCCTGTAGTGGTGGGCGGCGATTGCAGCATTCTTTTGGGGAGCGGTTTGGCGCTTCGTCGACGCGGGCGATATGGGCTTCTCTTTATTGATGGACATAGCGATCTGCTGACTCCGGAGACTTCGCAAAGTGGAGGTGCGGCGGGGATGGATCTTGCGCTTGCGACTGGTGAAGGGCCGGCGTTGCTGACGGGTGTGGAGTCGCGTTCGCCTTACTTCCGGGCTTCGGATGTTGTTGTGTTCGGGTATCGTTTGCCTGGGGCGAACGAGGATGCTCCGTATACTCCACGAGCGCCGATGACGGCGTTTCCGTTGGAGAAGGTGAGGTCGGAGGGAGTCGAGCGAGCTACGGCTGATGCGGTTGCGCGGCTTGTGGGCATTGGGTCGGGGTATTGGATTCATTTGGACCTTGATGTTCTCTCTCCGGATTGCATGCCGGCGGTAGATTCGCCTGATCCGGGTGGGATGACTCCGACGGAATTGACGGCGGTGCTGCGGGCGGCGATGAAGTCGAGGAAGTGTGTGGGGATGGAGCTGACGATCTATGATCCGGAGCTTGACCCTACGGGGAAATACGCAAAGCTGATCGTTGATTTGGTGGTTGAAGCAGTTGGAATGTAGTGCTGGAGTTGGGTTATGGATCCGCTATCTGATGTTTTGTCGTTGTTGAAGCCGCGGAGTTATATGTCGGGCGGCTGGGATATGGGTGGGGCGTGGTCGGTGAAGTTCGGCCCGCATGACGGGATTAAATGCTATGCGCTGGTTTCGGGGCAGTGCTGGCTGGTGGTGGAAGGGGTTGCGGAGCCGGTGCGGATTGTGGCCGGGGATTGCTTTATTCTGCCGCGGGGGTGGCCGTTTCGTCTGACGAATGATTTGGGGCTGACTCCGGTGGATTTTCGGTCGGCGATTGGGGCGCCTCTGAATGGCGCGGTGGCGACGATTCAGGGCGGCGGGGATTGTTTTGGGGTGGGCGGGCACTTTCGCGTTTGAGGGGAGTCACGCGAGCATTCTGCTGGGGGTGCTGCCGCCGATTGTGCACATTCGCAGAGAGTCGGACAGGGCGGCGATGCGGTGGTCGCTGGAGCGGATGATGGAGGAACTGCGGGAGCCGCGGCCGGGGAGTTTCCTGGTGGCGCAACAGCTTGCGCAGATGATGCTGGTGCAGGCTTTGCGGCTGCACTTGGCGGAGGGGTTGCGGGGCGGCGTGGGGTGGCTTTTTGCGCTGGCGGACGAGCAGATGCGGGCGGCGATGACGGCGATGCATGACGATCCGGCGCAGGGGTGGACGCTACAGGATTTGGCGGAGTGCGCGGGGATGTCGCGGTCGACGTTTGCGCTGAAGTTCAAGGAGACGGTGGGAACTTCGCCGATGGAATATCTGACGCGGTGGCGAATGTTGCTGGCGGGGGAGAGGCTGACGAGGGGGAGCGATCCGGTTTCGGCGATTGCGCGGTCGCTTGGGTATGAGTCGGAGAGCGCTTTCAGCACGGCGTTCAAGCGGGTGATGGGGTGTTCGCCGCGACGGTATGGGCGGGGTGGGAAGTTGGAGGCGGCGGGTGTGGATGAGGCGCGAGCGAATGAGTTGGTGGCGGTTGCGGGTTAGTGCTCTAACTTCCCGGTCGCGCTATTCGGTGCGCAGCGCTTTCATTGGATCGACGGATGCGGCGCGTCGGGCGGGGATGTAGCTTGCCAGGAGCGCCGAAACCCCTAGAACTGCGGCGACCGCTCCAAGGGTTGATGGATCCCAGGGATGAATTCCGAACAGCAGCCCTCGCAAGAGGGTGGCAGCAGCGAGCGAGCCGACTGCACCAATGGCGATTCCTGTGATGGCAAGCCAGCCGGCTTCACGCAGCACCATCTGATGGACGGAGCCGCGTTGCGCGCCGAGCGCCATGCGGATGCCGATCTCTCTTGTGCGCTGGCTGACCGAGTAGGCGATGACTCCGTAGAGCCCTACGACGCCGAGCAACAGCGCCATCGCGGCAAAACCACCTACGAGCCAGGCTGAGGAGCGATGGAGATAGGCCGCCGGCGAGTCACGGATGTGATCCGTCATGGTCACGCCGTTATGAGTGGCAATTCCGGGGTCGACCTCATGAATCGCGGTCTCCATCGCAGAGAGCAGGAACCGTGGATTTTGCGAGGTGCGCACGATTATGTAGAAGGAATTGTCCGGAGCCTGGGCGAAGGGAACATACATTGCGGGACGAGTGGCAATATCCAACGGCCCTTCCTTAATGTCGTCGACGACACCCACGATTTCGATTGGAGCCTTGATATCGCCGGAATTGATGCGGCTTCCCAGCGGATTTTCTCCAGGGAAGTAACGCCTGGCGAAGGTCTCGTTGATGATTGTGACCCGCGGCCGTGAGGCGTCGTCGACCTCGGTGAAATAGCGTCCGCGCAATAACTGTGCCTGCAGAGTCGTGAAGTAGGTAGAACTCACCTCGCGGTCGTTCACCTCGTTATAGACTCCCAGGTTCGGCCTGCCGACGAAGCCGATCGCCTTAATGCCATCGCCGTCTCCGATGGGCAGATCGCTCGAGACGGCGACCGACGTAACTCCTGGAAGGCTTGCGAGCCTGCTCAGGACGCTCCGCTCCATCTCAACTTTCTGCGGGTCTTTGGGATAGCTGGAGGCTGGTCCCCAGACCTGGAGCATGGCGAGGTTCTCTGGCCGCAGACCCATCTCCACATGCAACAGACGATAGAAACTCTTGCCGAGCAATCCAGCGGCTACGAGCAGCATCATGGCGGTGGCAAGTTCGATGATGACGAGGTTTGCGCCGAAGCGACGCCACACGACTCCGGCGCCGTTTCGGCCTCCCTCGGCAAGGCCCTGGCGCACAGTGACCAATGACAGCCGCAGCATGGGGGTAAGAGAAAAGAGCGCGCCAGCCACGAGGGAGATCGCGGCTGCGAAGAGCACCACGCGAGCGTCGAGCCCGATCCCAGTCAAATATGGCATATCGGCGAGCCTCTCCGCTGGAAGTAGTTTCAAGAGAATCCGTATTGCAGCGTACGCCGATGCAATACCGAGCACGCTGGCACTGACCGCTAGCAGCAGGCCCTCGGCCATGAACTGGCGAACCAGCCGACCCGATGTAGCGCCTAGAGCGCCGCGAACCGCAATCTCTCGCTTGCGACTTTCGGAGCGCACCAACAGGAGGCTGGCGACGTTCACGCTGGCGATCAAGAGCAACAACCCGGCGCCGCACAAGAGCACGAGCAGGATTGGGCGGATGTCTCCGACGATCACGTCGGTCAGAAGGATAACGAGGGCGCCACGGGTCGCATTGGAATCGGGAAATTGCTTTTGGAGTTGCCCCGCAACCGTCTTCATCTCCGCGTCGGCCGCAGCGACGGAGACTCCATCTTTGAGCCGACCGACTCCAAAGGAATTGTGACAGCCTCTTGACTTGTTGCATTCACTGGATGGATCGATGGTCAGCCAGAATTCCGCCGGCCCCGCAGGAGCGAAATGAAAGTTCTGCGGCAAGACGCCGATGACGCTGGCTACTGTTCCGTTGAGGGTCACGGTTTGCCCGACCACGTCCGGTCTACCGCCAAATCGCTTCAGCCATGCCGCGTAGCTGAGCAGGACTGTGCCGGAAGAGGCTTTGATGTCTTCGCCATCGTAGAAAGCGCGGCCTAACGCAGGATTGACTCCGAGCGTCCGGAAGAAGCCATCACTTACGCGCGCTCCGTTCGCTTGTTGCGTGCCCGCGGCGGTGTTCAACATGAAGTCGTCCTGCTCATAGACGGCCATGGATGTGAAGACGTGATTGCGTTTTTTCCAGTCGAGGTAGTCGAGATAGGAAAGATGGAACCGTGGCCCGGTCTGATTGCTCTCAAACAGGTTGACGAGCCGGGACGGGCTCTCATACGGGCAGCGGCTTGATGAAGGCGGCATCGACAAAGGCGAAGATGGCGACGCTTGCGCCGATGCCGAGAGCGAGGACCAGGATTGCTGTTGCGGCGAAGCCTGGGTTTTTGAGCAGCTGGCGAACCGCGAACTTCGTGTCGCGCGCGAGGTTGTCGAGCCACAGGATTCGGCTCTTCAAGAAGAAGCGTTCTTGCGCCTTGTAAACATTGCCGAACTCGACCCTTGCCTTGCGGCGGGCCTCGTCGTCGCTCAAGCCTTCGCGTTTGAGTTCCTCGGCTTCGAGCTCGAGGTGGGCTTTGATCTCTTCGGCGAAATCCTCGGTGCTGCGCTTGCGCTTGAACATGTTTAGGCCTCCTCAGTGCCGGGCGCGGTGTTGCCGCCGAGGATGAGTCCCATCGCCCTCGTGAGCCGCTCCCACTCGGTCGTCTTCTCGACAAGCTGTTCTCGGCCCTTCGCGGTGAGTGAATAGAAACGTGCCTTGCGGTTGTTCTCGCTCACACCCCACTTGGCGCTGATCCATTTCTTGTCTTCGAGGCGCTGGAGGGCGAGATAGAGCGAGCCGTGGTCGACAAAAAACACTTCCTCGGACTGGCGCTGGATCAGCCGCGCTACTCCCTGGCCGTGGTGTGGGCCGAGCACGAGGGTTTTGAGAATGAGAAGGTCGAGCGTCCCCTGCAGCAGGGCGATACGGTCATCGGAATTTGATTGGGAAGGCATCCGACCCAAGAATGTCACCACTTGGGTCGGATGTCAACATGAGTGAGAATCAACACATCATTGGTGCGAGGAGGCGGTGGTTAGGCCGGCTTGAATAGGTGGGCCTAGTTCCTCTGCCTGCAGGTCGGGTCTTTGCTCTTGCAGCTTTGCCTGAGCAATACGGTAGTGTGCCAATGCTTCGTTCCACTGTTGTTGCGCGGCGAGCATGTCGGCGAGTTGGAGTTGCGATCGGGGTGAGTCGGGTGCGAGGGTGACGGCTTGCTGCGCGAGTTGGAGCGCTTCGGCGGTTTGGCCGGCTTTCGCGAGATCCTGAGAGCGGCGGATGTCGACCCATGCTGAGGCGAGTGGGACGGCGAATTTTCCCTGGTAGACGTAGACGCCGTCCTGGAGGATCGCGACGGGCTTTTGTTGGTGGAAAGAGTCGTAGGGGTTGAGTGCTCCGTCGCCGGACTCGACGCCGTCGAGATCGCTTTCGCTGATGAGCACGGTGCCGTCGATTTCGGGCGGGACGTTCATGGGCAGGTTGAGCCACCATAATCCACTTGGCGTGGGCAGGCGTTTGCATTGGATGCCGTAGTCCTGGGGCTGCACTGCTCCGTCGGGAAAGTAGGCGAACCAGCAGTTGGTGATGTGGTTCTCATCGAGATATTGCTTCACCGTTTTGAGCTGCTGGCCCCAGTCGACGTTGGCGTCGCTGAGGTAGTTGCGGACCTGGAGCGGGCCGCCCCAGAGCTCGTTGCCGTAGGCCATGTAGTTGGGGGCGTCCCTTACCGTTGTGACGACTTGCCATGCGAGAAGCAGGGCGGCGACGGCGGCGAATGCGGGGCCGCGGCGCATCAGGGTCGCGGCGGCGGCTCCGGCGATGACGTAGAGAAATGGGTAGATCGGCATGAGATGCCGAGCGCCGATGCAGAAGGTGGAGCTCATTACGACGGCGAAGTAGACGGCTACGGGGACCAACAGGAATGTGAATTCGCGGCTGTGTCTGCGTATAAAGCCGCGTTCTGCCCATGGCGTGAGGAGGAGCAGGATGAGCAGCGGGAGCGTGGATTTGATGAGGAAGGCTGCGGGGAAGTATTGCCACGGGCCGTGGCGATGAACTCGTCCCCAGAAGTAGCTCATGTATTCCCACTCGGTGTGCTTGGTGTTGGCGAGTCCCCAGATGTAGGCCTGGGGCAGGAGATGAAAGCGAGCGACGAGGGCGAGTTTGACGCCGTCGCTCGGGTTTGGCAAAGAGGCGAGGTAGGGGCCGAGCGCGGGCGAGAGTTGCAGGTTGTTTGGCGCGGGGGCGTAGCGGAAGTCGTAGAAGGCCCAGATGACGGCCCATCCGACAATGAGAATGGCGATGCAAGCGGACAACGATTTTGCGAATGAGGCGAGGCTTCGGTTGCGGATGCCCTCGGCGACTGCGAGGAGAATCAGCATGGGCGCGACGAGGATTCCGGTGAACTTCGCGGACATGGCGAGGCCGGCGAGTGCGCCCGCGATCGAGAAGCCATCGCCAGTTTCGGTCCGATTGATAGCGGTAGAAGGTGTAGATGGTGGCGAAGATGAAGCAGGCGCTGGCCATGTCCGTCGAGATGAGCGTGCCGTGGGCGAGGACGTTCGGATCGAAGGTGAAGAGCAAGAGCGCGCAGATGCCTGCGGTTGCTCCGAAGAGCTTTTGGCCTGATGCGAAGATGAGCAGCGCGGTGAGCAGGGTGAAGAGCATGCAGGCGATGCGCGCTGGGAAGAGGACGCGGTCGCCTCCGTTGGAGAAGACGAAGGTGCGGCCGTCGAGGAAGGCGTTTGTGGTGTGGGAGGCATCCTGGGTGGGTGGCAGCGACGGGTGAAGCGGAAGCAGACGGCAGAGCTGCGGCGATCTTTACCAGCGGGGGCACCTCGGCATTTATGCGGTAGTCGTGCGTGGTGAGGATGTTGTAGCCGTCGTAGAGATGGTGGGCTTCGTCCCAGTTGGCGGAGTAGAGGTGCGCGACGTAGAGGAGTTGCGCGGTGAAGAGCAGGAGAAGCAGGACTACCAAGGCCGGAAGGATGGTCGGCTTTGATTTCAAGAACGCTTCGACGGACGAGCTCTTGTTCATCATGCAATCTTAGCGTCGCATGAGACGCATGAGATCGCGGAGCAACAAGCTCGTTCCGAGAGAGCGCGTTTGCCCATCGGACCATCGAGCGAATCGGGTGATATGTTGTTGTGATGCGTTTTGCCTTGTTCTTTCTCGTGTCTGCAACTGCGTGCTTCGGCGCTGCGCCGATGGGCTGGAATTCGTGGAATAGTTTCGCCAACATTGTGGACTCGCAGATTGTGCAGCAACAGGCCAAGACGATGGCCTCGAACGGCATGAAGGAGGCGGGCTATGAATATGTCGTCATCGATGAAGGCTGGTGGGTGGGAGAGCGCGATGCCGCGGGTAACATTGTCGTCGACCCGAAGCGGTGGCCTGCGATTGAGCCGGGGCAGAAGGCTGGCGACATGGCGAATATTGCCGCCTACATTCACAGCCTGGGACTGAAGGCTGGGATTTATACCGATGCGGGTCGTGACGGTTGCAGCATGTATCCGGACTCGGGGCCGAAGATTATGAACTCCGGCAGCGAGGGTCACTACGATCAGGATTTTCTGCAGTTCTCGAAGTGGGGCTTCGACTACGTCAAGGTTGACTGGTGCGGCGGTGCGAAGGAAGGGCGGTCGGGCGCGGTGCAGTATGCGGAGATTGCGCACTCGATCGAGCGGGCAGAAAAGATCACGGGGCGGCCGTTGTTCTTCTCCATCTGTGAGTGGGGCAGCCAGAATCCGTGGTTCTGGGGGCCGGGCGTCGGAGAGATCGAGAGCACGATATGGCGTACGGGCGGCGACATCATTCCTCCGGTCGTTGAGAGCCTGCATGACGCCGAACATGACAAGCGCGTGATCACCGCGAAGAATGTGCTGGAGTCGTTTGAGGCGGGGTTGCATCCGGAGGCGCAACATACCGGCTACTACAACGACCTGGACATGATGGTCATGGGTATGCGCGGCATGACCGATTCCCTTGATCGAACGCACATGGGGCTTTGGGCGATTTCGAGTGCTCCGTTGATGGTGGGTTCGGATTTGACGCGGCTTTCGCCGGCTACCTTGGCGCTGCTGAATAACAAGGAAGCGCTTGCGATTCATAACGACCCTTATGGATTGCAACCGATCAAGGTTGGTGAGCCGACTCCGGGGGTTCAGATTTGGGCGAAGCCGATGGCGATCGATGGGAGGCGTGCCGTCGCTCTCCTCAATGGCACGGACGCGGCGGCGCAAGTGAAGGTCGATTGGGAGAAGCTTGGATTGAAGGGTGCTCCGAAATCGGTGCGGGATGTTTGGAACGGAAAGGACCTCGGCTCGACTGACGCGGCGGTGCCGGTTGCGGCGCATGACCTTGTGTTGCTGGTCGTGGATGGCGAGGATAAAGCTCCGGCCGAGTATGCGGCGAAGCAGGCTGAGATCAGCGGAATGCAGTCGACGCGGGGGCCAACGTTTGCGCGGTTGCAGTATGCGAATGCCTCGGGCCATGTTGTGGTAGTTCGGGTGAAGAGCACTTCGGGTCTTTCGACGGCGCTCGCTTTGCCGCCGACGGCTGGATCCGACGCCGGCGTAGGTTGGGTTTATCCTGCCTCATGGAACCGCGGACCTGTCGTTTGGGGGACAGGGTGTGGGGATTCGCAAGATCGATGTTTATTCCTGGTGAGGGCGAGTTTCCTTCGTGATTGATGCCTAGTCGGCGTCGCTGCCGTAGTGATCTGCCCAGGTCTTCCCGGTTATTTGTTCGGAATAGCTGTTCGGATCTTCGGGGAGCATGGTCGCATCCCATGCGGCGAATTCGTTAGCCAAGCGGCGGTAGACCTCGGGTTGCCGATCTTTTAAGTTTGCTCTTTCGAGTGGGTCGGCGACGACATTGAAGAGAAATGTATTGTCGCGGATTTTGAGCCACTTCATATCGCCGTCGCGAACCGCGCGCTGCCCGTTTGCTTTGAATCGCCAGAAGAGCTTTCGGGGAACCGGTGGCGCTGCTTGCGTTAAGGCAGGGATGAGGCTCATTCCGTCGGATGGGAAAGCGGGATCTGGGGCGGCGCCGGCGGCGGCGAGAAGCGTTGGCAACCAGTCCATTGAGATCATGACCTGATCGCTGACGGTGCCTGCAGGAATGCTTTGAGGCCAGCGAATTACTGCGGGAATTCTGATGCCACCTTCGAGCAGTTCACTTTTCTTCCCGGTGAATGGCCATGTGTCCGCGAATCGTTCTCCTCCGTTGTCACTGGTGAAGATCACGATCGTGTTTTCTGCGATGTGCGCTTTCGCGAGGGCATCCATGACGCGTCCAACCTGTGTGTCCAGGTCCATGACCATTCTGGCGTAGGTCTTTTGCGAACCGCCATCGTAGTCGCGAAGGCCGCCGATTCGGCGCGATTCCGCTTCGTCGTTCGGGCCTTCCCACGGCCAGTGAGGGCGCGTTGAAGTGAAGGCTCAAGAAAAACGGGGTTTGTTTGCTGGCATAGTCGTTGATGACGGAAACGGCGCGATCGCCGAGGAGTTGGGTGAGGTAACCGACTTCGTGGATCTGTGCATCCTGATCCCAAAGGTCTTCTTCGACCATGGGGCCGACTCCGGGCTTGTGAGTAAAGTAGTCCACTGCGCCGCCGCGGAAACCGAAGAAATGGTCATAGCCGCTCTTGAGCGGGCCATAATCCGGAAGCCAGCCAAGGTGCCATTTGCCGACCAAGGTAGTTCCGTAACCAGCTTTCTTGAGGAGAGAGGGGAGCGTTGGTTGAGAGGGCGGCAGGCCGACTTGCCAGCCTGGGCCTGCGAGAGGTTCTTCAAGGCCAACTCGCAATCGATCCTGATAACGTCCTGTGATCAAAGCCGTTCGTGTGGCGCTGCACACCGCGGAGTTTGCGTAGGCCTGGGTAAACTTCATTCCCTGCGAGGCCAAGCGGTCGATGTTCGGAGTCTGGAAGTCGGGGCGCCCGTAGCACGAGAGATCTGCGTAGCCGAGATCATCCGCCAAGATGAAGATGATGTTCGGGCGAGGCTGACTGGCCTTTGCGAAGGCGGACCTGGAGAAAAGATAGAACGGCGCCATCGCGAGGGAGGTCAGGGTCTGGCGTCGAGTTGGCCGGAAAGGTGGGTGCACTTTTGCCTCCTGATTTGAGGTTACAGCGCGAATGCTTTACCGGTTCGCATCTGAGGTGCGCCCTCGCATGATCTATTTCACTGCGCTCTCATTGCTCGGTGTCCAGCTCAAAGTCTTCTCCGGGGAGCGCCGGAGGTACGGCGAGGCGTTTGCGGAATCCCTCAAATTCCGACTGCAGCAGTATGGGTTTCACTTGTATCGCCGCGAGTTCGTTGGCGCGCTTTTGCAGCTCGGCGACCTTGTCCGGGTTTTGCGCGGCGACGTTGTTCTTCTCCGACGGGTCCTGGGCGATGTTGTAGAGCTCGACCGCCTGCGGGCAGCGGGGTGCGCCAGATGAGCTTCCAGTCGCCCTCGCGAACGCCGGCACGGAAGGGCTCGATGTTGTAGATGACTTCGGTCCGCGGCGAGGGCTTGCCTTCGCTGAGCGTCGGCCACATATCGAGGCCGTCGAGCGGCTTGTTCTTGTCGAACTTTCCTCCGGCGAGGCCGACTAATGTGGGATACATGTCGACCACGTGCATCATGCCATCGACGACGGTGCCGGGCTTGATGTGTCCGGGCCAGTTGGCGAGCGCAGGCACGCGAGTTCCGCCTTCGTAGAGCATGCCTTTGCCTTCGCGATAGGGGCCGTTGTCGCAGGGAATGACGACCTTGGACATATCGCCTTCGCCGGCGAACATCGCGTTGCGGGTGCCGCCGTTGTCGCTCTGGAAGACGATGAGGGTGTTGCCGCGCATCCCTTTCGTCTGGAGTGCGGCCACGACGCGGCCGATCTGGTCGTCCATCGCGGTGATGCTGGCGGCATAGGCGCGGCGGCTCGGGTCGGCGATGTTCTTGTACTGGTCGAGATACTCCTGCGGCGCCTGGTAGGGCGTATGCGGCGCATTGAAGGCCAGGTAGAGGAAGAGCGGCGTCGAGGTGTTATGTGCGTCGATGAGCTTCACCGCCTCGTTGCCGAGCAAGGTGGTGGTGTAGCCCGGCTCTTTCAGCAGCTTGTTGTTGCGGTACCAGTCGGTGACCCCGTGCTGCTCGTGGGTGAAGTAGTCGAGCTCGCCGATCATCGGGCCGTACTGATAGTCGAAGCCGCGCTGGCGCGGCCAGTACTTCGGATCGGCATGGCCGAGGTGCCACTTGCCGATGATCGCGGTCTCGTAGCCGGCTTCTTTCAGCGCCTGCGGCAGCAAGCCATTCGTCGGTGGCGAGGCCGTAGGTGCCCGCCGACGGGATGACCAGCGTCTGCAGGCCGTAGCGGAAGGGATAGCGTCCGGTCATGAGCGCGGCGCGGGTGGGCGTGCACATCGGCTGCGCATAGAACTGCTCGAGCCGCGCGCCATCTGGCCGCGAGCTTGTCGATGTTCGGCGTCTTGATGTCGGAGCCGTGATAGCCAACGTCCTTCCAGCCGAGGTCGTCGGCGATGATGTAGACGATGTTGGGTTTGGCGTCGGCGGCTTGGGCAAAGGCTGAAACTCCGGCGATCGCCGCGACAGCGAGGGAAAATCCGAAGATCCTCAAAAGCAAGCTCTTCATTGCTCCGCGTTCCTTTCAGGAGAGCACGATGGTGCGAGATTGCAACTCAAAGAAAATCTAAATTATCGAGAGTACGCTTTGGTTGGCAATTGTGAAAAGTTACAAGGAGGATTGTGGCGAAGGAGGGATCGTTCGCGCGTCTGCCTGGGATTGAGCAGGCGGAGCGCCGCCGCACTGTTAAGGTTGCGGCCGCCCAGGGCCGGATGGCTCAAATTGGAGGGAATCATTTAGTCTTACTGGTTGTTGGTGCAAACGTTTACAGCGGGTTGCGAAGAGTACGAGGAGAACGTATGGATCGTCGGGATTTTTTGAAGACTGGGAGTGCGGCGGCGGCTAGCGCGCTGGCACCGGTTGCGTTTGGCGAGGGACAAGCTCCCTCTGGTTCGGGTGTGGCGGCGGGGCGGATGGTTTTGCCGATCAATCGGAACTGGCGCTTCAGCAAGCCGACGGCGGCGACGGGGACGGATGCCGCTCATGCGAAGGACTTCGACGATTCGGGATTTGATTTGGTGGTGGTGCCGCATACGACTGTCATGCTGCCGTGGCACAGCTTCGATGAGAAGGCGTACGAGATCATCTCGCTCTACCGGCGGAAGTTCAAGCTGCCGGCGGAGGCGAAGGGCAAGCGGGTCTTCGTCGACTTTGAGGGCGTGATGACGGCGTCGACGGTGTGGATCAATGGCACGAAGCTGGGCGAGTACAGGGGTGGGTATACGCCGTTCTCGTTTGAGCTGACGAAGTATGTCGACTTCGATGGCGAGAATGTGTTGGCGGTGGATGTGGACTCGACGGAGCGGGCGGACATTCCTCCGTTTGGCTACCAGATCGATTACCTGACCTTTGGGGGCATCTACCGCGAGGTTGCGCTGCGGATTGTGCCGCAGACATTTATCGAGAATGTGTTTGCGCAGCCGAAGGCGGTGTTGAGTGGCGCCCCGACGGTGGATGTACTGACTTACATCCAGCATGGCGAGGGCGGTCAGGCGATGAGCTTGCTGGTCGAACTGCTGGATGGCGAGACGGTGATTGCGTCGGGGACGGCGAAGATTCCGGCTGGCGTGGCGGCGGCTCGGAGCCGATGGCGCATACGGTCACACTTGAGAAGCTGGGGCCGATCAAACTTTGGGACTTGAAGAATCCGAACCTTTACCTGGCGCGGGTGACGTTGTCGCAGCAAGGCAAAGGCAAGCTCGACCAGGAGACGCGGCGGTTTGGTTTTCGCGAGGCGGTGTTTACCAAAGAGGGATTCAAGCTGAACGGGAAAGTGATCAAGCTGCGCGGGCTCGATCGTCACCAGACTTTCCCTTATGTGGGCCAGGCGATGCCGGCGCGGCCGCAGAAGCAGGATGCAAAGATCCTGAAGAACACGCTGCACTGCAACATTGTGCGGACGTCGCATTATCCGCAGTCGCGGCACTTCCTGGATGAGTGCGACGACATCGGCTTGCTGGTGCTGGAGGAGATTCCGGGCTGGCAGCATATTGGGCCGCAGCCGTGGCAGGACATCTCGGTCGATAACGTGAGCCGGATGATCCGGCGGGACTGGAACCATCCGTCGATCATTACGTGGGGCGTGCGCATCAACGAGTCGCAGGACGATCACGATTTTTATGTGCGGACGAATGCGTTGTCGCGAAAGCTCGACCCGAGCAGGCCGACTTGCGGGATTCGTTATTTGTATGACTCGGAGTTTTTGGAAGACGTCTTTACGATGAACGATTTCGGCTGGCCGCTGAAACCGCCGAACCATGATGCTTATCTGAATACGGAGTTTGTGGGGCACACCTTTCCGACGAAGACGACGGACGCGATGGAGCGGCTGACGGAGCACACGATTCGTCATGCGCGCATTCATGATCAGCTGGCTTCGAATCCGCAATATGCTGGCGGGATCGGGTGGTGCTTCTTCGACTACAACACGCATGGCGACTTCGGGTCGGGCGACCGGATGTGCTATCACGGCGTGACGGATTTCTTTCGCGAGCGCAAGCCGGCGGGCGGGTTTTATAAATCGCAGTGCGATCCGGAAGAAGAGATTGTGCTGGAGCCGGCGTTTCACTGGGCGCGGAACGATGAGTCGACGCAGTTTTCGAAGGCGCTCGTCTCATCGAATTGCGACAACTTGAAGTTCTATTTGAAGGGCCAGTTGATCGCCGATGCGAAGCCGGACCGGGAGCAGTTCAAGTATTTGAAATATGCGCCGTTCAACGTCGACCTTACCAAGGTGGACCTTTCATCGCTGTGGGCGGATCTTCGCATCGATGGCTACATCGGCGGCAAGCAGGTGATCTCGCGGCAGTATTCGGGACGCGGGCTGGACCAGAAGTTTGCCGTGCTGCCGGACGATACGACTCTGGTTGCCGATGGCGCGGATACGACACGGGTGGTGCTTCGCGTGACGGATGAGTTCGACAATATTCGGCCTTATGCGGGTGACCCGATTGCGCTGACGCTGGAGGGGCCGGCGGAGATTCTTGGGGACAATCCTTTTGGGCTGGTGGGTGGGACTGGGGCGATCTGGATTCGGGCGAAGCAGGAGGCTGGGACGGTGGTTTTGACGGCGAAGCATCCTCGGCTGGGTGAGCAGAAGGTGACGTTTACTTTGACTGCTTCGGAGCCGGAAAAGGCTTAGACAGATGGACTAAGGGTCCCGGATTCTTCGCGATCAAGCGGAGGGCGATGCGGGAGCGTCGTCAGTTAGCAGCGAATCCAGCCATTGCGGCATTGGTGGATACGATTCCTTTGCCTGGCGATTTTCGAAGACAGCGACAAGGCGGTACGGTCTTCGCAGATCGTCGTTGTCGTAGATGCGGATATGGGGCAGTTCCTCGATCGCGGCCTTGAGATTGCGCAGGGTCCTTGGGTATCGAGCATATACCTTGTCGGACGGCACGTCGTGGCCTCCCTGGGAGACCCGCATGGCGACACGTTCGTCAGAGATGCCGGGACCCGACACACCGATAAAGCAGAGAACCACTGTATATCCCAGGGAGACTGCGTCCTTCAGGAAGGAAAGCTTGTCTCCGACTGGATCGGAGAAGACGGTCTCGAAGACGAAGCTTTCGCGCTGTTGAACCAGTTGGTCACGGATGGAAGCGGCCACTTTCGCCGCGTGGTAATCCGGAATGGCAAGCTCCTTCGCAATCACGTCGGCATTTACGAGACGAAGTCCCGCCTGCTTCAGATGAGCGTGATAGAACGTCGTTTTACCTGCGCCGTTCGATCCGGCGAGCGCGACAAGGATGGGCCGACGGTCAAGGACCGAGGCCATCGGCTCAGCGCTTCCCGGTCTGAAGACGACCCGGTTCGTTCAGGACCTGGAACTGGCGATTGACGAAGCGCCCAAGGGTCTTTGTCCCGTCTTCCTCGATCCGCTCCAGAATGCCTTGCTTGCGGGGGTGTGGGCGGTAGTGGGGAAATGGCTGAGTCTCAAGGTAAGCGGCCACTCGCGCACGACCCTCAGTCGAGTCGACAGACTCGAGACACATGGAAAGCGGCTGCGCCGTCCCTTTGCGCAGCAGCTGCAAGGTCTGTTGGCCCTGCAGCATTAGCTCGACGGAACGACCGAGCCTGGCCCAGAATTCGACCTGGCCTGCGATGGAGCGCTCGCCAACTTCACCGGCGAGACGAGCGTCAAGGACTAGAGAATCGGAGAGCTTGACTGGCTGGCTCATTTCCTAAAGGTAGCATATTGCTACCGAAATGAGCGCAGGTCGGGAGAGGAGACGCTACCGCTGTAATCCTTCGACGGCGGCGGCGACGCGGAAGACGGTTCCCTCGGCGAAGTGTTTGCCGAGGATTTGGGCTCCGATGGGTAGGCCTTCGGTGGAGGTTCCGCAGGGGACGGAGATTCCGCAGATTCCGGCGAGGCTGGCGGTTACCGTGTAGATGTCGGCGAGGTACATGGCCAGCGGATCGTCGGATTTTTCGCCGATCTTGAAGGCCGGGGTTGGGGCGACGGGGGTGACGATGGCGTCGACCTGGCTAAAGGCCTCAATGAAGTCGCGAGTGAGCAGCGTACGGACCTGCTGGGCCTTTTTGTAATAGGCGTCGTAGTAGCCGGCGCTTAGGGCGTAGGTTCCCGAGCAGGATGCGGCGCTTGACCTCGGCGCCGAAGCCTCCGTCGCGGGAGTTGCGGTACATGGCGGACAGGGTGTTGCTGTCGGGCGCGCGATAGCCGTAGCGGACGCCGTCGAAGCGGGCGAGGTTGGAGCTTGCCTCGGCCGTCGCGATCACGTAGTAGGCAGGCACGGCGTAGCGGGTGTGGGGGAGCGAGATGGGAAGAATCTCTGCGCCCTCGCTGCGAAGCTTTTCGATGGCGGCTTCGACGGCGGCGCGGACTTCGGGATCGAGGCCTTCCGCGAAATATTCAGCGGGCACGCCGATCTTGAAGCCCTTGACGGGTTTGGCGAGCTCGGTGGCGTAATCGGGGACGGGTTCGGGAGATGACGTGGCGTCGAGCGGGTCGTATCCGGCGATGACCGACAGAACGGTGGCGGCGTCGGCGACGGTATTGGCGAACGGGCCGATGCGATCAAGCGACGAGGCGAAGGCGATGAGACCGTAGCGGGAGACGCGGCCGTAGGTGGGGAGAACGCCGACGACTCCGCAAAACGAGGCGGGCTGGCGGATGGAGCCTCCGGTATCGGTGCCGAGGGTCGCGACGGCCATGCCTGCGGCGACGGCGGCGGCGGAGCCTCCGCTGGAGCCACCGGGGACGCGGTCGAGGGCGCGGGGGTTGTGGACGGGGCCGTAGGCGGAGTTCTCGTTGGAGGAGCCCATGGCGAACTCGTCGCAGTTGAGCTTACCGAGGGTGATGGCTCCGGCGGCGTTGAGGCGTTCGATGACGGTGGCGTTGTAGGGCGGGCGATAGCCGGCGAGGATCTTCGATCCCGCGGTAGCGGGAAATCCCTGAACGGAGAGCACGTCTTTGATGCCGAAGGGGACGCCGGCAAGAGGGGGCAGCGGGGCTCCACTGGCGGCGAGCTGATCTATGTTGGCGGCCTGGGCGAGGGCGTAGTCGCGATCTGTGGCGAGCCAGGCGTGGATGAGCGGGTCATCGGATTCGATGCGAGCGAAATGCTGTTCGGCGATGGCCGTGGCGGTGGTTATTCCCGCGGTCAGCGAATTGCGGACGGCCTCGATGGTGTGGGGCCCGGCGGCGACTTCTGATTTGATTTCTGGAGACATAAATCGCTATCGTTCGATGACTTTGGGGACGCGGAAATAGATGCCGTCGGAGTCGGGAGCGCCTGCCATCACCAGCGTGCGGTCAAGGCATGGCCTCTCTTCGTCTTCGCGGTAGAGGGTCGAGACAGAGGACTCTCCGGCGAGAATTTCGCTGACTTGAGCCATGGCTGGAACGGACGCGGTGTCGAGCTCGTTGAGTTGCGCGACGTGATCGAGGATCGAGTTCAAGTCGCGCAGCATCGAAACTTCTTCGGCTGCGGTGAGTTCAAGGTTGGCAAGCTCGGCGACCCGGCGCAGATCGCCAACGGTTACTGGTTCAGGCTGGGTCATTAGTGGTCGATGTTTTGGCCCCGGGGTTGGCGGGATCCAAGTTCCAGTATAGCGGCTGGAATCAATACGCGCCGTTGCGGTTGAAGACTTCACGAGGGGTCTTCAGCAAGATCCAGATGTCCCGCAACATGCTCCACTTGCAGACGTAAGTTTCGTCGAGAAGGGTACGCGCCTCGTAGGAAACATTGGAGCGCCCGGAGACCTGCCAGAGCCCGGTAATGCCAGGGACAGCGGCGAGGTAATAGGGGAAGCGCTCCGCGTACTTGGCCGCCTCGGCATGGACGATCGGGCGCGGGCCCACGAAGCTCATGTCGCCAGAGAGAACGTTCAGAATCTGGGGCAACTCGTCCAGACTGGTCTTGCGCAGCAGACGACCCAGGCGGGTGATACGCGGATCGACACGCAACTTATGGGTCCCGTTCCATTCCTCGCGGGCGTCGGGATTCCGCTTGAGATGCTCCGCCAGGATCCAGTCGGCGCGGGGGTGCATCGTACGAAACTTCCAAATCCAGAAGTCACGCCCATGCTGACCAATCCGGCGCTGGCGGTAGAAAATCGGGCCGCTCGAGGTAAGGGTAATCAGAGCGCCGATTACCGAAATGAACAGGGCGACAACGGGAAAAATGACGATACCCAACATGACGTCAAAGATCCGCTTGCCCAACTCGTACTTGCGGCTGTGGGTCGGCAACAGGCTCAGATTGGGCCAGCGATCGGAAAGATCGAAGGCCTCGGATGTGGCGTTATATGCAGCGAAAGATCCAGAAGAGTACCGTCCTTTCGCAGCGTCGTGGGAAGAAATCTCGACCTCCTGCTCAAATTCCAGCAACTCGGGGTCGACTGTCTCAGATCTGAGAGAATTCAACCCGGCACCCGACTCCGCAGGAATCGTGACGATGCGTCCGCCGGTATTTGAAAACAGGATTGACGAAGCCAAATTGTTCCCCCGCGAAAGTTGTCCAGAAATAGCAAATGCTCTGCGCCACTCTGTCCAATCATTACTTAAATCGACCGCTCTACCAATGTAAAAAATCGACGGTTGCTATCGTTCTAATTTGGACTAAGCTAGCTTCCCATCTTGGGAAACCGCACATTCCAATAGATAAACATTCCCCGGAGGCTCACTGTGCTCTTTGAACTATACCCAGAACTATCATCCGGGCATGGATCAAATCAACCTAATTCGGAGATAATTTGTCACATATTGATGTTCAATCCAGTACCGATCCTGACCTGAAAAACCCGTATGTTTCCTAGAAGTTGCGGAATTCCCTTCGCGATTTGGAAGCCCTTAGTCATGGCTGAACCCCGTCCGTTTCCTTCTGTAAAGATTCCGTTTCATAGAATCAGGATGCCCAACGCCCTCATCCCTCTTTCACTCTCGAGGGCCAGAATCCTTGAGGAGTCACCTTGCCACTTGGACATCGCCATGCCTTGAGTGGTAAGCGAGCAGGTTAATATCCGTCCCTAGTTGTTATGCAGCACGGCGATGGCGGCGACGCCGAGCGCAAGCTGGGAAAAGACCTGCGACCAGTTGATAAAGCTGCGAAGAACAGAAGTACCGAGAACTTTTTCGGGCACGACAATGGTGTCGCCGGGATACATCCGCGTAGCCATAAAATTATTGCCCCACAGGCCGTTGGCGCGCTCCCGGCTATCGACCGAGCCATCGGCGCGAATGATGAACATGTGTTTCCCATCGGCATTTCGATTGGTCCCACCAGCCAGTTGCATATAATCGCCCAGCCGCCGCGAGTTCTTGTAGAGGAATGAGTTCTGGTCATAGACAGCGCCAACAACGTTTACGGTTGCGGGCACCGGCGGAACGGTGAAGTGGTCGTCGTCCTGGAGCTGAATATCGGGAATACTAGCCAGTCCGGCGCTGTCGGGCTGGACCTCCAGGACAATCCTGCCGGTCGCGCGGAGCTGATGAAGCCTGGCGAGCAATCCTTGCTGGTTGACGCTGGCCGCGCTGACCGCCGCGGTATCCTGCGCCGATACTGCCGAGGCCGCCTGATTCAGCGTCCCGCGCTGGATTTGCAACTCCAACGACTGCACATACTCGTCCAGCCTCAACTGCTGGAAGACTCGTGTGGATTCTCGAGTGAATTCGGACCCGAAGAGATAGGCATTGGGCGTCAGACCGCCGGCGCGCTGCACGATATCGCGGAGTGTTTCGCCGGGCGACACGCTGTAGACTCCGGCGCTGGCGATCTCGCCGTCGAGGCGGACAAACTTTGTCTGGTCGTTGAGCGGAACGCGAATGTCCGCCTGAGAAAAGATCGTGACGACATCGCCGGGCTGGAGAGCCAGGTCCTGGCTGGGATCGTGGTCGATGATCAACTTGCCGAGATTGAACGGCAAGAGCGAGGTTTTCAGGGTGTTGGGATCGAGACGCTCGATCACTGCGTAGTCCCAGTCAATTTCCGGAGCGGACATGGTTACGCCGACTTTAGGACCGGCAGTGGCAATGTTCTGGGTGATGACCTCGCTCTGCTGCCCCGCGAGGGTGGCACCAGACTCTGACTGGCTAGCCGAGCCGTTGGGGCGTTGGGGATTGGAATTGAGAGGGACGGTGGAGCTCTGCGTGACCGCCGTATTGTCCGAGTTGAGAGTTATGATTTGTGGGTTCTCCGGGGGCGCGTCCTGCCAGCCGGGGACCATATCAGGGGAATAGGGCAGTTGAACGTTGGTTCGCTGGCCTGTGCCTAGAGAAGACTGATTCTGAATAGCTGTTCCGCCGTTTGTACCGCCGTTCGTACCTGATCCCGATTGATTGGGGACGAATATCGGAGGGGGCGGCAGCTGCTTAGGGAGAAATCCCGGAGATGTGGGCTGGTAAAGCGTTCCGCGGCCGCTGAGGGGCTCAAATTCGGGGCCGGGCAAACCCAGCTGGGCGCGACGCCACCAATAATTGCGCGTGATCAAGGAAGGACGATCGGGAACGAGGTCGCTGAGCTTCATGCCTTCGTGCCAGGAGAAACGCCCAGGGTTCGCGAGGTTGCCGCGGAGGGTAACCGTCTTCTGGAATGCGGGAACGATGGAGAGCACCCGGACGACATCGCCGTCGCGAAGTTCGGTGGCAAGGCCGGCCACGTCAAGGGCGACCTCGAAGCTGGTGCGGTCGCGGTGTCCGTCGATGCGCTCAATGGACATTCGTGAACCGGCGGCAATCGTGGAGAGCCCTCCGGCATCGTCGATCAATTGCTGGACGGTGTTGGAGGATGCGCCGCTGGAGCCTGCGCCGCCTCCGGGATTCAATTCGTAGATAGCAGGCTTGCGCACACTGCCGGTGAGGGCGACCTGGGGGCCAACCGCGGGAACGAAGATCACGTCTCCCGGAAGCAGCCGCGCGTCCCTGGATTTATCTCCGCGAAGGAGCAGGTCGTAAAAGTCGAAGGTCGTCACTACTTTGCCTTCGCGCTTGAGTTGAATGTCGCGCATGCTTCCCTGGACCGATGGGCCGCCAGAGGCAAAGATGGCGTTGACCAGGGTGCTGAGAGAGCTGACGGTATATGCGCCGGGGCGGCGGGCCTGGCCGACGATGTAGATCTGGATCGAGCGTAACTGCCCGAGATCGACGGTGAGATCGAAATTCCGGTAGACGCGAGAGATCTGGGTTCGAATCTGCTGGCTGAGATCGGAAAAAGCGGTCCCCGTCACGTGGATACGGCCGACTTGCGGCAGATAGATATCGCCGGAACGATCGACTTTGACGTCGGCGTTGAAGTTGACTTGGCCCCACACGCGGATGCGGACCTCGTCGCCGGGTCCGACGACGTAGTCGGGCGTCACAGGAATCTGGTCTACGGGAGCGAAGGTGGATGGGACGCCACGAAACAAATCCTGACCGAAGATCGGAAGCACCTGACCGGAGGTCGATGCCAGCATTCTCTGGAACTCGGTCAACGGCTCGGGAGGATTTTGATACATCGTGGAGTTGGTCTGGTTCCGGGTATTTCCACCATTGTCGGTATAGGTAGGCCCATTCTGAGGCCCGTTGTTGAGCGTGGGCCTGTTGGACTCCTGTGTCCCGTTACCGTTCGTTCCACTTTGCTGGTTGCCGGAGTAGCCGGACTGCGGCATGGTCTGGCCGTTTGCGGATTGGCAGGCGGTGCTGGTTGCGTTTCCAGGATCGGTGCAGTCGATGCCTTGTTGAGAACCGATGCCCTGACCCGCCGGGTAGGTTTGAGCGAGAGATAAGGCCGAAAAGGCGAAGAGGACAGAAAATGTCGGAAACTTGAATCGATTTGGCATACCGTCGTCGACGAGCGAGCCAGCGCGTTCCATCGCGCTGAACCCACCCTGGGCAACCTCTCCTTACGCCGTGCGGAACTACTCCAACGTCACTGCGAACCTGTAACTAGAGTGTAGAGCTTTCGGGGGATGAATCAAAACCGCATCGGTAGATTGCGGGAGGTCAATCGACTACGTGAACCATAAACTCCATGTCGCGATGGCCGCTGCCGCAGAAGAACGAGCAGGCCCCGGGAAAATCGCCGACGGTGGTTGGAGTCACGAAGACATCGACCGGGTGACCGGGCTTGATATCGGAGCGAATGCCGAGGCCGCGCACGGCGAGGCTGTGGTGGACATCGTCGGAGATCAGGACGAGCTTCACTGTTTCATCTTTCTTCAGCGTAATCGCATTGGGAGTGAAGGCGTATTTTCGCGCGTGGATGACGATGGTTTTGGCGGCTTTAGGATTTTGCGCGTGAGGCGTGACCTCGCCCAAAAGGAGTGACAGGGCGAGAAGGACGACCGCTCTTGATCGGGACCTGCGCGCTGGTTTTGTTGCCTTCTGTCGCACCGTTCATAAGCGTTGCATTGATGTCATTGGAAGTAAAGATGCCCGGGGATGTAAAGATGCCCGGGGATGATTCGGCGAAAGGTCCCGGTCGATCTAATCGACGATGAGGGTCAGGGTGATGTTGTGAGTAACTCCCGGGCCGGTGGCCGTGATGACCGGGTTGTACGTTGCGGAGGTTGTGCCTATGGGAGTCGTGCCGGTGGAGGAACCCGATGAACCTGCGGTGGATGTGACTCCGCACCCCAGAGAGATCAAGAGAAGAAAGAGCAGCGCTGCGATCTGTAGTCTGCGGCGAGGAATTGGTGGAGCGAGGAGCAAAAGGAATCCGAAGGGCAAGCATCCTGCAACGAAGAGCATTGGCTGGCCTGGCCTTGATCCTCTGTCGACCTTGGCGGCAGCGATGGTGGTGATTGTTACGGTGGCCGAGGCGGTCACTCCGCTGGTGAGCTGGAGCGATGCGGGGTTGATGGTGCAGGTCGAATTGGTTGGCGCGGAGGTGCAGGTGAAGGCAACCGGTCCGGTCGAGCCGGCGGCCGGAGTGAGCTGCAGCATGTAGGTCGCGGTTTGTCCGCTGGCGATGGTGACGCTTGACGCGCCCTGAGCGGCAAATGTGTAGGAGAAGCCGTTGCCGCTAAGGGCAATCTGCAAGGGCGGCGTTGGGGAGGAACTGGCGATGGTCAATGATCCAGTGCGAGGGCCGGACTGGGTTGGGGAGAAGGCAACCTGAACGTTGCAGCTTGCGCCCGGTGCGAGTGTGGCCGTGGAGGGGCTGAGTGGACAGGTCGTGCCTGCGGTGGTGGCGAAATCGCCGGTTGCGGTGAGCGCAAATGCGCCGAGCGGAACGCCTCCGCTATTGGTGACGATCACCGATTGCGCCGGACTTGGGCCGGAGAGGCCCCAGGGGCCGAAGTCAATCGTGGCGGGCAGCGCGGAGATACCAGCTGGGGCTAATCCGATTCCGTTCAGGGTAACCACCTGTGGTTTGCCGTACACATCGTCGATGGTGAGAGTGCCGATCTCGGGGCCGACTTTGGTCGGGACATAGGTGACGGTAATCGAGCAGGCGGCATGACCGACGAGGGAGTTGCCGCAGGAGTTTACCGCCTGGAAGTCGCCCTGGATCGAGACCGAGATCGAGGTGAGCGGGGAGTCTCCGGAATTGGTGAGGGTGACGGCCTGACCGGCGCTCGCCGTGCCGACGACCTGCGCCGTGAAAGTGAGGCGCGGTGGGGCTGATGGTGTCGGTCGCGGGAGCAAGGCCGGCGCCGGCGAGGGTGGCTGTCTGCGTGCCAGCATCGTCGGTGATCGAAAAGACTCCGGTACGCTGGCCTGAGACCGTTGGCGTAAAGGCCAGGGCCACGGTGCAGCCGAAGTTCGGCGCGAGACTGGCCGCACAGGTGTTCGCCACAATCGAAAAATCGCCGCTCGCTGTCGGTGTCTGGAGGTTCACGGGGACTCCGCCGGTGTTGGAGATGGTGATGTTCTGGGACGGGGTGGTGGCGACGCCGATGAGGCTCGATCCGAAGTTTATGGAGGTGGGCAGGAGCACGATCGCTCCGCCAGGTATGCCTGTTCCGGTGAGCGGGACGGTGAGCTGGCCACCCGCGACATTCGCGTAAATGGTTAAGGTGGCAGAGCGACTACCCGTGGCGGTGGGGATGAAGGTTACCTGGACGGTGCAGCTCGCTCCGACCGCAATCGACGCCCCACAATTGTTTGCCGATGCGAAGTCGCCATCCACCGAGACTTGCCGGACGATCATGGCGATCGAGCCGGTGTTAGTGACGCTGACGGTTTGCGCAGTGCTCTGGGTTTGAACTTGCTGCGCTGGGAAAGTTAGCGAAGCAGGAGCGACCGTCGCGGTGGTGAGGGTGGCGGCCGCGGTAATCAACGGGACTTGCCAGATGCCGCGGCCATAGGTCGCGGCGCGGAGAAGAGACTGGCCGCCGTTGTTCCACGCCGCCAACTGGACAACGGGTGAGTTGGGAAGTCCCGTGCCGTAAACGCTCCAGCAGTTTTGGGTCGCGCAGGTGGTGACGGCGGTGGTGACGTAGACACCGACGTCGAGCGCAACATAGACGGTATTCGCGTCGCCAGGGTCGATGACGATGCTATTCGCGGGCGCACGAGGGATGTTGCTGGCGATGTTGGTCCAACTGACGCCGCCGTCGGTCGAAGCGTAGATGGTCCCGGTGCCGGTCAGGAAGGTGCTGAAGCCCTGGATGGTGGCGTACAGGGTTTTTCCGGTCGCGTCGTGGGAGTCGACGGTGACACTCGAAATGGAGAAGTCGGGAGAGTTGAAGCCTCGGGGATCGTTGACGACGGGCGAGAGCCAGAGGTCGGTCCAGCTGGACGGAATAGGAGCTGCGTCGCTGACCGCGGCGGAAAATAGATGCCCGGCATAGGCCTGCGGCCCCTGGATACCGATTCCCGCCAGGCCCGCGAAGAGATATTCGGTGTTTCCGGCTGGGGTCGAGACGGACCCGGATGCGGCCAGTGATTGGATCAAGGCGTTGCCGTCGCACTCCGGGCCTTCGCCAGGGTAGAGGTCTCCCAGGAGGTTGGCGTCGGACCAGGAGTCGCCGTCGGCGGGGCCGCGCCAGACGTGGCATGTGCCGAGGATCAGGTTGGCGCTGCTTTGGGGGTCGAGCAGGAACGGCGCGGGCTCGACGAAGGCGTAGGCATCCAGGCCGATCTGGGGATAGCCGATGACCGAATTGGCGACGAAATCTGCAGTGGTGCAATTGGGCGCGTGGCTGCACAGATCGATCGCCACGCCCGAGGAGCTCTGCGCGTACCAGTTCCGCGAATCGTTTTGGTCGATGGCCACGTAACTCCCGTAGCCGTCGAGCACTTGCGGCCAGATATTCTGTGCCTCGCTTGTGGCCGCGGCGTCGCCATTTTCGCCGAGGCCCGCAAGGAGGATGGCGTTGTTCGCGGGATCCTGGGCGAAGGCCTGGACTTCGGCGAGCGAACCGAGTCCCGCGTTGAGGTTCTGGAAATGGTTGGCGTCGTCGGCAGCGCAGGGAGGCTGGGTTTGATTCACGTTGTCGGTGGAGCGCCATAGACCGCTATCGTTGCCGAAGTAGATCAGCGAAAGCGATCCGGCGAACGTCGTATCGAAGGCGTGTTGGAAGGGCGGGACCCTGGCGGCAGCGCAGCCACTCAACGTATTCGGGCCGGAGTTCGTGGTATTCCGCCACTGGCAGCCGTTAGAGCCAGAACAAGTGGAAAGCGGCGCGCGGAAGATGTCTTCGGTTCCCGCGAAGAGAAGGGTGTCACCACTCACCGGAACCGCAGCAAGAGCCAGGTTGTAGTCGCCCGCCGGAATCGTGTCCGGTTGGCAGTCGGCACCGGCGGACTGGCAGTCGAGGGCGCTCGTAGAGAGCTGCTGGGCGAAGTTCACCGTAGTTGAGGCGCAGGTGCCGGAAGTTCGCAGTGCAGACGTCCTGCCAGAGCCCCTGGTCGAGGAGATTGATGTCCACGGTGAGGGCGAAGAGATCGCCGGTGGCAGGTTGGACGGCGAGAGCTCCGCGGAAGATGGGGCAGGCGATCGAGCCGACGTATGTCGGATTGGTGGGGCACTCGGTCGCGTTGAGGCCGACGCCGGGCTGGTTGGCGAGGCGAGTCCAGGTGATGCCGTCGGGGGATTCGTAATAGCCATGAAAGCGGACCGCGGCGTAGAAGCGCTTGCGGATGGGGTTCCAGACGACGGCAGTCGCCGCATTGCCGCCTCCGTTGATAGGGACCTGGGTGGTCTGGACGACGTGGTTGGGCCCGTCCGTAATGGTGGCGAGAAACCAGGTTTGTCCGGCATCGGTGGAGTAGTAGAGCCCCATGATGTTGACTTTCTGGTCTTGCACGGTTTGCGTCAGGTCGGCGGCGACGATGGCGCCTTCGGCGGATTCTGAGACTGCGGCGACGACCAGATTGGGGGTTTGGGTGCTCCAGGCAAAGCCAGCGAAGGCCAGACCGAAGAACTGAAAATTGGTGAGGAAATTGATGGAAAAGTCGCTGGAATGAGTAATCAGGCTCCAGGTGAGGCCACCGTCAGCGGAGCGCAGCAGGCCTCCGCCGTAGTAGGAGTCGAGTGCGTCGTTGGGGTCTCCGGTGCCGGCGAGGAGGACGCCCGTGCCGCCGGGCTGGACGGAGATTGCTCCGATGCTGAGCGAGGCGATGCTGCCGGTGGTGAAGGCGGGAAGGTCGTCGGTGAGCGGGGTGAAGCTGGTCGATGCCGGTGGGCCGGCGGCGTTGGTCGACTTCCAGACGCCTCCGCCGGTAGTGCCGAGATAGACGGTATTTCCCGTGGGGTCGGAGGGATCGGCGGCGATGGCGGTCACTCTGCCGGTCACCAGGCCGTAGGCGGCGGTGGAGACCTGCGCGGGCCCAAGGGGCTGCCATGGCTGGCTTAGCAGTGCAGGTGCGTAGGCGGAGTTCGCCGCGGGTGAGAGCTTCATCGCTTGAGGGCCGCCACCGGCCCACGCAAGCTGAGGAGCGGCGCGAGCGCCGAGAATGCCGCGGCGCTGGAGGAAACGGCGCGCGTCTTGCTGGCGGAGCTGCGCTGATGTTGCCGGCGCGGTCTGCTGGGCGCTTCCGGGGAGAGCCGCGAGCAGGCAGAGCGCCGTCGCTAGCAACAGCAAGAGTGGGTTGCCGAGCCGGCAGAGTACCGTGCAGAACCGTCGGCAGGTCACCATGCGCCTATGCTTCCAGCAGCCTTGATGCCCTTGCCGGGCCGCGCGCAACCGTGCGGCAAAAAGACAGAGAGCAGGAGACTACAAACGAAATTCAGGGAGTCGGAGAGTTGGTGTGATTATCCGGCGGGGTCGGTTGGAGCGCCAGCGGAATCGGTTGGTGAGTTGCCGCGTACGCGCGGCGTGGTTCCATTTTGGGAAAGAGAGTTGTGAAGACCGACTAGGTGGGTTGATTGGCCGCGAGGAGCGGTGGAGGCGGCTCGTCCGTGACGTTGCGGATGTAACGCCTGGAATCGAACTTCTTGCCGGTCGAAGCGCCGGACATGTAGCGGATCGATGCCGAAGATGGGGCGGTCGAACCAGGGGCGGTCGTGAACTTGCCGGCGATGGCCCAGGCGATGCCGGCAGTAGCCGTTGGGGTCGCGGCCGTCGAGCTCGTATTTGTCGTTGAGGTAGACGGCGTATTGGAAGGCGACGGCGGGGCTGGGCGACCACTCGAGGATCTTCTTGGCCCAGTACATGCGCATGTAGTTGTGCATCCAGCCGAAGTTGACCATCTGCAGCTGCGCGGCGTTCCAGAGCTCGTCGTAGGTCTGGGCGTTTTCGAGTTGCTCGAGGGTGTAGAGCGGGTCGCGCTGGTCGCGCGGCGTGCTCGCGAAGGGTCTTTTGCGCCCAGTGTTCGGCGCAGTCGATGGTGTCGTAGTTGGGGACGTAGTTGACGAAGTTGACGGAGAGTTCGCGCCAGCCGATGAGCTCGTCGATGAAGGAATCGTAGGCGGTCTGCGGTGACCTTCTTCGCCTTCGACGGCCTTCTGCGACGGCCAGCGCGATGGTGAGCGGGCTGATGTGGCCGAAGTGGAGATAGGGCGACATGCTGGCTGGTGCCGTCGAGTCTCGGGATGGTTGCGCGTGTCCGGGTAGTTGGCGAGGCCGTGGTCGATGAAGTGCTTGAGGCGCTTGAGGGCGGCGTGGGTGCCGCCGGTCCAAGGAGTCGACCGGCTTGACGCTGCGGTCGAGGTCTTTCCAGCCGTGGGTGATGTCGGTGTGGACGTCGAAGACTGCGAAGTCTTGCGGGCGTTTCCATTCGCGGGTTGGCTTCGAGTTTTGGCGAGGGGACGAGGTATTCGGGGAAATGCGCGTAGAGCTTGGGGCGGAAGAATTGGAGCGCGAAGAAGTGCTTGTCGAAGAGATTGGACGGGACGACGACATCGGCGTCGACGGTCCAGAAGGGGATCTTGCAGCCGCTTGGCGAGGACTTTGCGCCAGCGCTCGGGCTCGCGGCAGGGATTCTCGTCGCCGATGACCATCGCGGCGTTGACTTCGGCGAGAAGCGCTTCGAGCGAGTTGTGCCGGCGGGCGGCGGACGATGAAGGCGATGCCGCGCTCGGCGAGGTCGGCTTCGATGTCGCGCAGGCCCTGGTTGAGGAAGGCGTAGTGGCGGAGGTTGGCGCTGGGGAAGTTGGAGATGGCGGAGAAGTAGACGACGACGGGGAGGCCGAGTTCGTTGGCGATGTCGATGGCGGTGTCGAGGGCGGGATTGTCGAGGCCGCGCTGCGGCGCGCTGCATCCAGTAGACGACGCATTTGCCGTCTTTGGCGGGGGGCGCCGGCGGCGGCGGACGGTAGATTCTGGGATCTTTGGGAGAGTGTTCTGGAGTGCGGCGGGAAGGTTGTCGTCGGCTTGATGAGTCATGACGTTCGCGCTTTACAGTTCTTAGGGTAGAGCGCCGAACCAATGATGCGAGAAGTTGCTTCAGGCAAGTTGTGTTCGGCGGGACTACCAAAGTCCCCAGGAACGGCTCATGTAGTCACTGAGGGTCATCATGATCAGCACGATGAAGGTGAAGAAGCCGGCGGCCGACGGTCAGCTTCATCAGCCGCGAGCTGAAGTAGACGTGCATGAAGAAGAGGATGACGATGACGGCCTTGAAGCAGGCGATGACGAGGGCCAGGACCGGGTTGAACGCCTTCAGGTCGATAAAGGCCGCGCCGACGGTAAGTCCGGTGCAGATCAGCAGGGCTGACGTAGACCGCGATATACGGTCTTCGGGGTGACGATGTGGTGAATCGCTTCCGGGTCCTTGTGGTCGAATTCGTCTTCGGAGAGGTGCGGGTGTGCCATAGTGCTCGCCTTCTCTGCAAAAAGTTACGATCAGCGGCCCGGGTGCCGGTTGATGAGGTAGAGCAGTGGAAAGAGGAATATCCACACAATATCGACGAAGTGCCAGTAAAGCCCGAAGTATTCGATCGGCTGCACGTAGCCGTCGGTGTAGGCACCCCGTTGCGCCCGGTAGAGCAGCCAGAAGAGGATGGCCGATGCCGATGATCATGTGCAGGGCGTGCATGCCGGTCATGGCGAAGTAGAGCGAGAAATAGATCTGCGTCTTCTCGGCCATGTCGGGGGCGAGCGGCGATCTTCGTGCGAAGCGGCCGATGGATGGACGAACTGCGCGATGGTGAAGTTCGGCGCCGGGAACGTGGTGCAGTTCGAACTTCTCGCTGTACTCGACATACTTGATGCCGAGGAAGGCCACGCCAAAGAGGATGGTGAGGACAGAGCGACAGGACCAGGCCCTTGCGACTGCTTCGCGTTTCTGCGCACCAGACGCCCATGGCCATGGCGAAGCCGGAGGTGATCAGGACGGCGGTGTTGATGCGTGCCCAGGGTGATGCTGAGCGTGTTGCTGGCGGCGGCGAAGGCCGGGTAGTACCAGTTGCGGTAGATCAGGTAGGCGCAGAACATGCCGCCGAAGAACATGATTTCGGTGAGCAGGAAGAGCCACATGCCGAAGGCGGTGGCCTCCCGCTGCTGCTCCACTGTCTCGAAGTGGTGGCGCAGGTAATGCGGGTGCTCGTGATCATGCGCGTGCTCGAGTGCGGCATGGTCGGCTGTGGTGGCTGCGATCGCGTGGCTATCCAACGGTCGTCACCTCGTGCTTGGTTTTGTTCGCCAGCCAGTCGTAGTCGTAGGCTTCGTAGTCGACGATCGGGGTTTCGAGTGAAGTTCTCGGTCAGCGGCGGCGACTGGATCTGCCACTCGAGGCCGGTGGCCTGCCAGGGGTTGTTGCCGGCGATCGCTCCGTACTTGAGCGACCAGGTGAGGTAGAGCATCGGCAGCAGATAGCCGATGCCGAGGACCGTGGCGCCGGCGGTCGAGAGCACGTTCAGCACCTGGAACTCCGGCGGGTAGGCGTGATAGCGGCGCGGCATGCCGAGGTAGCCGAGGATGAACTGCGGGAAGAAGGTCAGGTTGAAGCCGATGAAGGTGACGACGGCGGCGAGCTTCGACATGGCCTCCGGATACATGCGGCCGGTCATCTTGGGCCACCAGAAGTGGACGCCGGCGAGGAAGGCCATGAGCATGCCGCCGACCATGACGAAGTGGAAGTGGGCGACGATGAAGTAGGTCTCGGTGAGATGGATGTCCATGCCGAGCGAGCCGAGGAAGACGCCGGTCAGTCCGCCGATGGTGAAGAGGCCGATGAAGCCGAAGGCGTAGAGCATCGGCGTCTCGAAGGTGATGGAGCCCTTGTAGAGGGTGCCGCCCAGTTGAAGATCTTGATGGCCGAGGGGACGGCGACGAGCATGGTCAGCAGCGAGAAGACCAGCGCGGAGTAGTTCGAGACGCCCATGATGAACATGTGGTGCGCCCAGACGAAGAAGCCGAAGAGCGCGATGGCGACCGAGGAGAAGGCGACGGCGGTGTAGCCGAAGACGCGCTTGCGCGAGAAGGTGCTGATGACTTCGGAGATGACGCCCATGCCGGGCAGAATCATGATGTAGACGGCAGGGTGCGAGTAGAACCAGAAGAGATGCTGGAAGAGCAGCGGATCGCCGCCCTTGGCGGGGTCGAAGACGCCGATGCCGATGGTGCGCTCGAGGGCGACCAGGACGATGGCGATGGCGAGGACCGGGGTGCCGAGCACCATCAGGATCGAGGCCGCGTAGTTGCGACCAGCAGAAGAGCGGCAGGCGGAACCAGGTCATGCCCGGCGCGCGCATGCGGTGGATGGTGACGATGAAGTTCAGCCCGGTAAAGATGGAGCTGAAGCCGGCGACGAAGATGCCGAGCGCCGGCGGTGACCACGTGGGTATTCAGGTAGTGGGTGCTGAGCGGCGTGGTGAAGGTCCAGCCGGTATCGACGCCGCCGAGGACCAGCGCGGCGATGGTGAAGATGCCGCCGGTGATGTAGAGGTACCAGCTCAGCAGGTTGATCTTGGGGAAGGCGAGATCTTTGGCGCCCGACCATGATGGGGATGAGGAAGTTGCCGATCGTCGCCGGGACGGACGGCACCAGGAACAGGAAGACCATGATGATGCCGTGCATGGTGAAGAGCTTGTTATAGGTATCGGAGGCCATCGAGGTCGGGCTGCGGCGTAAGCAGCTCCAGGCGGATGAGGCCGGCCAACGCGCCGCCGATGAAGAAGAAGAAGGTGATCGAGATGAGGTAGAGCATCGCGATCCGCTTGTGGTCGCCGGTCAGCAGCCAGCTCTTCAGGCCGTATTCGTTGTTGAGATAGTTGCCGCTTCGGCAGGGTTGCGGTCTGCCTGGTCGGGAAGACTGCACGATTGTGCTCATTGCTTCACCATCCCTGGCGCCGCGGCGCTGCCGGCGCTGCCGACTGGTGCCCGATCTGCGCGGGCGATACCTGGGTCGTATTCAACGTCTGCTGGATACGGTAGTTGGAGTTCAGGTTCTTGATGTATTCGACCAGGTCGATCAGGCCCTCTTCGCTGATCTGGCCCTGATAGGTGGGCATGATGGGCGCGTAGCCGGCGGTGACGTGCATCGACGGGTTGAGGATCGTGTCGCGCAGGAAGGCGTCGTCCACGATGACGGAGCCGCCATTGGCCAGCTGCAGCTTGGTGCCGTAGACATCGGCCAGGTTGGGACCGCGGGCGTCGGCCTGCGCCGGAGTGGCAGGCGTTGCAGCCGAGGCTGGCGTAGAGCCGCTCGCCGTTCTGCGCGAGCGATGCGCCGCTGGTGCTGCCGGCCGTCCAGGCCTGGTAATCTTCCGGCTTCATCGCGGTGATCGGCCGATCATCTGCGGAGTGCAGGGTGCCGCAGTACTGGGTGCAGAAGAGGTGGTAGGTGCCCGGCGTCGGTGGCCTCAAACCAGACCGTCGAGTAGCGGCCGGGGATGACCTCGCGCTTCACCCGGAAGGCGGGGATCGAGTAGCTGTGGAAGACGTCCTGCGAGATCATGGTCAACTGGACGGCGCGGTTGATGGGAACGTGCAGGGCATTGATCTCGTGCTGGCCGCCGGGATGCTCGGCCTTCCACATCCACTGCTTGCCGACGATGTAGATGTTCATCGCGTTGGTCGGCGGGTTATAGATGCGGAAGTAGAGCAGCGCGCCCCAGACGAAGGAGACCATGAAGAGCGCCAGCGGGATGATGGTCCAGGTGGCCTCGAGCAGCGTCGAGCCCTCGATGTGGGTGGCGACGGGGTTCTTCTCGGCGCGGTAGGCGACCGAGAAGCCGGCGACCAGGATGGCGACGATCACCATGCCGACCAGCGAGATCAGGATCAGGAAGAAGTAAAGCGCGTCGGTGTACGGCGCAATGGTGGACGCCTCCGCCGGGAAGAGCGCGAAGTTCGTCAGCCATTTCACCAAAAATTGCCAGAGTACCGGACTAATAAAATGCATCGTTCCCTTTTATCCCGCTTTCCTGCTTCGGGCTTTCCATCTCTTGCCGGGCCCCGCAAGTCCTGTTCACAGGCCCTACGCCATCCGGTCGCGGTCCGACCGGCTATATTTTCTTAAATCTTCGTCGTCCTGCTTCAGGTCGCGCCTGAACATGACCACCATAAAGCTGCCCAGGCCGATCATCGTAAAGATTCCGCCGAGCTGCACGACCCGGGCGACGACCAGGCTGTGCTTGTTCAACTCGGGGTCGTAGCGATAGCAGTACGTCAAAATGTTGTCGACCGGCGAGCCGATGGTGTTGTGCGAGGCCTCGACCAGGCCGAGCTGCAAATCTTTCGGAGAATATTCGACGCCCATGTAGTACTGCGCGAGCTTGCCCTCCGGCGTCAGGATCTGGATCGAGCTGGCGTGGGCAAACTGAGAGAGATGTCCGTCAGGGCCGGGAACGCGAGCGTAGCCAAAGCCGACCGCCTGGGTGAGGGCGTTGATGGCCGGCTGCTGGCCGGTGAGGAAGTGCCAGCCGGCGGCCGTCTCGGGATGGCCGTAGCGCTTGACGTACATCGCCTTCTTCTTCGCGGCGAGCTCGGGGCCTTCGCTGGGGTCGATGCTGACGGCAACGATATCGAAGTCCTTGCCGGGACGGAACTTGACCATCTCGAGCGCGCCGACCAGGCCGTTCAGCTCTTCGGAGCAGAGCATCGGGCAGGAGTAGTAGACGATGGCGAGAATCACCGGCCGTTTGCCGAAGTAGTCGCCGAGCTTGACGGTGGCTCCGGTCTCGTCGCGGAAGGTCTGATCGAGCGGAATCTGATTGTTGAGACGCTGGTGGACATAGACCTTGTCGAGCAGCGGCGGCTGCTGGTCGGCGCGCTCGCCCATCTGCTTGTCGCCGTAGGAGGAGACCTGGGCCGGAGAGCGGTGACGGCCAGGACGGAGCGCAAGCAGCGGCAGAGCGAGCGAGCGCATGGCTCGCCACTCGTGCTTCGCTACCGAACCGGACCTGATTGCTTTCCTCAGCACCCTGTTTAGACCTCTGTCCTTATGTTAACTGTCCCGCCACTGTCGCCGCTGCCTGCTGGAGCGGTGGCTTTCGCGGGGTGAAGAGTATTGCCATTCCTTGTGTTCCCGGCCACTTATGCCGGCCAACTCTGCCTACTTCTTGCGAACTCCTTCTATGGATGCTTGCCTTCGGCGACTTCCGGAGCCTTGCGCATCGTCGACATCTCCTGCTCATAGCCGGTGGGCGCAAAACCGTCGGTCAACGGCGCCGGTGGCAGAACGATGTCGCTGTCTCGCGTATCCATCGGCGCGCCCTCGGGAGTCTCGCCGTAGGTGGGCGAGATGTCCGGGCTGGGCGCCGGGGATGACCGGCAGGCCGTGCTGCGCGATACAGCTCCATGGCGCGCTCGATCGGGATGCGAACCTTGCCCTGGCTGCGGTCGATCCAGCTGTAGTGGTCGAGCAGCAGGGATTCGCGGGCGTGCAGGTCGGCGAGGTCCTGGTTGCCGTCGTCGGTTTCGAGGCGCGGCGTGGGAAATCGCTGGGTCAGCTGCTGCAGCTGCTGCTGCTCCATGGCCGGGTTCGAGGCCATGTTCTTCGGGACGCTCGGACCGCCGTGCTCGAGGTCGTTCCACTTGTTGGGCGGCCCGTCGCGCTTGACCAGCTGGTTGTTGATCACGCTGCCCATTCCCCAGCAGAAGACGAAGAAGACGACGACGAAGGCCATCAGCGAGGCGAGAAAGACCGCAATGCCGGTGGCGCTGACGTCAGAGGCCTCATAGCCCTGTTGCGGCGTCGAGGCGTCGACCGGATTATTCGGATCGCGCTCCTTGGGCGTTGGGGGATTATGCGTGGGCATGATCGGGCTCCAATATCTCCGCGAGGTGCGGGTCGTTGACCGGGACCAGCGGACGCTTCTGCAATTGGGTGAAGTAGTAGGCCATCCAGAAGGCGATCATCGCGGTCGGAATGAAGGCGTATTCGAGGATGCCGAGGCTGAAGTGCAGGTTGCGGCGGGCGTCGGCGAAGTTGGGCTCGATGAGCCAGAACATGTCCCAGCAGCGGGCAAAGATCATCAGGCGGCAGACGATCATCAGACGGCGCTTGTTCCGCTTCAGGTCGCGCGAGAGCAGCATCGAGAAGGGCAGCAGCCAGTGGAAGATGAAGTCGAGGGTGGCGATGACGCCCCAGTTGCCGCGGATGCGATCGAGGTACCAGGGAATCTCTTCGGGCAGATTGCCCGACCAGATGATCAGGAACGAGGCGAAGGCGAGGTACATATTCAGCATGACAAAGGCGAAGCAGAGCTTGCCGAGGTCGTGCTGCTCGGTGGTGCGAAGGACGGTCTTGATGGGTTCGGCTTTGGAGAGGCCGATGAGGGTGAGGACGACGAGGGCGAAGACGCCGTAGCCCTGGCCGACGAGGAACTGCAGTCCGTAGACCGAGGAGTACCAGGTCGGGGTCGAGCGACATGACGCAGTAGATGGCGATGGCGGTGAGGGTGATCGCGTAGACGACGACGCCGAAGCCGCTGAGGTTCTCAAAACGCTTCTGCCAGAACGGGACGTTGTTGGCGGTTTCGCGCGGGACCTCGAGGCCGACCTCCTGATCGCGCTGCAGGGACCACTTATTCAGGCGCCAGATATAGAAGGCCCAGATCGCGAAGCAGATCAGCGAAACGATGATGAAGGTGGGCCAGTTCAGCATCGGCTTCTTGTAGGTGAGGGCGTGGGCCTGGGCGAAGGTGAGCAGACCTTGCTTGTAGGCTTCTTCAGCGTTGGGATACTTGGCCCAGAGATAAAGCCCAGGAGCGAAGGCGGCGATCGGGATGAAGTAGAGGAAAGGCAGGCCGAGCGTCCGCGACATGGCCTCGAGCGGACGGCGAATGAGCAGCCCCCACTTACCGCCGGAGAGGTATTGGACCATTAACAGGGCCATGCCACCGATCGAGAAGCCGAGGGTGATCATGAAGCCGAGCAGCCAGGAGCGGAGCAGGTGCTGGAAGTGGTCGCCGGCAAGGAACGCCAGAATGAGGCCGATGACGCCGAAGATTGCCCCAACGGTCAGCGCCCTGGTGCGCCAGGCGCTGACAAACGCCGGGGCGCTGAGGTCGGCGGGCAGTGTCTTCATGTGGGTTGCGTGTGCCATGTCTTCCTATTCCTGCGCTTCCATTCCCAGGTCTCTGGTTCTACGTCTCTTGCCTTAGTTCTACGTCTCTTGCCTTATCTTGTTCAGTTGCCGCCGGGGGCGGGGGTCTTGGTTGCGCCCGCCTCGGGCGGTTTGGTTGCTGGATGACTTTGCGGCTTGGCGGCGGCCGGTTGCGCTGCCGGGGCAACCGCCGGAGCCTCTCCGGGCTGAAGGGCCTGGACGTTGGTCGCCTGCGGATAGACCCAGGGGCCGGCCAGGCTCGCGTCGTAGCCTTCGCTTACGGCGATATCCTCCAGCTTGTCAATTTTCGTGCCGGAGGGTACGGCGGCGGGACTGGCGCTCTGGCTGTACTGGAGAGCGCGGATGTAGGCGGCGATGGCCCAGCGATCTTCGGGAGCGATCTGGGAGGCGTAGTCGGGCATCGCGCCGTAGCCGTTGGTCATCACGTAGAAATAGTGGCTAAGCGGCTCGGCGAGACGCTTGGGGTCGTGGAAGTTGCCGGCCGGCTTGTAGCCGCGCTGGACGATCATGCCGTCGCCGTTGCCGACGCGCGAGTGGCAGGGCGTGCAATAGATGTTGTAGCGCTCCTGGCCTCGGGCCATGACCTGAGTGCTGACCGGGAAGGGCATCGCGTCCTGCTCTTTGCCGTTCAGGATGCCGGTGTGAAAGTAGTCGTCGATATCGACTTCGTTGCGGGCGACGGTGCCCTCGACCTGAGCGCGCGCGGAGCGGCCGTCATTGAAGAAGTGGGTGCCGCGCTGCGGAATCATCTTGGGCTGGTTCTGCATATCCTGGCGGCAGCCGGCGATCAGGGACAAGGCCGCGATTCCCGCCAGAGGCAGAATCCTGCGCACGCGATTCGAAGGGGTATTAATGATCCACCTCCACGACAGAAGTGGGGTGGTGCCCTTCGAGGAATGCCCGGGTATTGACGAGCGAAAACATGGGGTCGGTGGCTTCGAGGCAGAGAAAGAACTTGTCACTGGTTGCGCCATTGCGGAAGTTCGGTGCATTGAAGAGCGGGTGATACAAGGTCGGAAGTCCGTTCATGGCGAGCATGCCAAAGGCAGCGGAGAGTCCGGCAAAGAGGATGGTCCACTCATAGGCGGGCACGACGAAGGCCGGCCAGGAGTAGTAAGGACGGCCCGCGATGTTGAGCGGATAGCCCCAGACCGAAACCCAGGTCTCCATACCGAACATCGCGGCACAGCCAAGGAGTCCGCCGATGAGGCAGATGAGCGAGACGTGGTTGCGATGAAAGCCGATGGCTTCGGCGGCTTCTTCAACCGGATAGGGAGTGTAGCAATCCATGCGGCGATAGCCGGCGGCGTAAGCGGCCTCGGCGGCGCGCACCAACTCGGTGGGCGTCTCGAACTCGGCCAGCAATCCGTAGGTACCTTCAGTGATGGGCATTAGTCACCTGCCTCGTGCACGGCTTCGGACTCAGGCTCGACCTTGGCCTGGGGAAGCATCATGCGGATTTCAGACATCGGGATCATGGGCAGGAAGCGCACGAAGAGCAGGAACAGGGTGGTGAAGAGGCCCATGGTGCCAATAAAGGTTGCGTAGTCCCAGCGGGTGGCCTTGTAAGTGCCCCACGACGAAGGGAGGAAGTCACGGTAGAGGCTGGTGACGACGATGACGAAGCGCTCAAACCACATGCCGATGTTCACAATGAACGACATGATGAACATCTTGCCTGGGCTGGTGCGGAACGAGCGCAGCCACATGAGCTGCGGAATCGCGATGTTGCAGAGGATGAGGCACCAGTACGACCAGCCCATGGGACCGAACATGCGGTTCCACATCATGAAGAATTCCCAGTGGCTGGCCGAATACCAGGCCATGAAGACTTCCATGCCGTAGCCGTAGGCGACGATACCGCCTGTCGCCAGCATGACCTTCGCCATGTTGTCGATGTGGCGAATGGTGATCATGTCTTCGAGGTGATAGAAGAGGCGGATCGGTATCGCCAGGGTGAGCACCATGGCGAATCCGGAATACACAGCGCCGGCGACGAAGTAGGGCGGGAAGATCGTGGTGTGCCAGCCGGGAAGTTGCGCCACGGCGAAATCGAAGCTGATGACGGAGTGTACCGAGAGCACCAGCGGGGTGGACAAGCCCGGCGAGCAGCAGCGAGGCGGTCTCATACCGCATCCAGTGACGGGCGGAACCGCGCCAGCCGAGCGAGAGCAGACCGTAGAAGAACTGCCCAAACTGCGACTTGGAGCGGTCGCGCATGGTGCCGAGATCGGGAACCATGCCGATGTACCAGAAGACGATGGAGATGGTGGCGTAGGTCGAGACCGCGAAGACGTCCCAGAGGAGCGGGGAACGGAACTGCGGCCAGACGTTCATCGAGTTCGGATAGGGGAAGAGCCAGTAAGCCAGCCACGGACGGCCTACGTGAATCAGCGGGAAGAGGCCGGCGCAGACGACGGCGAAGATCGTCATCGCCTCGGCGAAGCGGTTGATCGAATTACGCCACTGCTGCTTGAAGAGCAGCAGGATGGCGGAGATCAGGGTGCCGGCGTGGCCGATACCGATCCACCAGACAAAGTTGATGATGGCAAAGCCCCAGGCCACCGGCTGGGTGATGCCCCAGATGCCGACGCCCTTGAGGAAGAGCCAGGTCACCGCGATCAGCACCAGCGTCGCGACGCTCGAGGCGAAGAGAATGCCGCCAAACCAGCCCAGCGGCGTGTGCGAGGTGAGCACGATCCGGGAGATCTTTTCGGTCACCGATCTGAAGGTGTGGCCGGGCGCGAGGACGCGCACCTCTCCGGTGATCGGGTCCAGCATCGGGTCTTTGACCTTTATGTCTTTAGTCGCCATGCGCGCTTCCGCACCCCTGTGCTGTTCTTAGAAAGCCTGCCATCGTTCGTAAGGATCTGCCGTCCCTATCCATTTGTGGCACTCCTGGCCGGCCCGGATTCGTGCTCGACGCGGGCCTGCTCGAAATCGTGATTGAAGTTGAAGACTTCGGCGACGTAGGTCGTACGAGGCCGCGTGTTCAGATCGGCCAGCACGTTGTAGGTGCGCTGCTGCTTCTTGAGTGCGGCGATCTTCGAGTCAGGGTCGTTGATGTTGCCGAAGGTGATGGCCTCGGTCGGGCAGGCCTGCTGGCAGGCGGTGATGACCTCGCCGTCGCGAATCTCGCGATTTTCCTTGTCGGCATGGATCTTGGCCGCGCTGATGCGCTGCAGGCAGTAGGAGCACTTCTCCATGACGCCGCGGCTGCGGACCGAAACATCGGGATTGCGGCCGAGCTTGTAGCTCTCCGTCTCGTAGTCGGAGAAGAGCAGGAAGTTGAAGCGCCGCACCTTATACGGGCAGTTGTTGGAGCAATACCGGGTGCCGACGCAGCGGTTATAGACCATCGTGTTGATGCCCTCGGGCGTGTGCACCGTGGCGCCAACCGGGCAAACCTGTTCGCAGGGGGCGTTTTCGCAATGCTGGCAGGCCATGGGCTGGAAGTGAGCCCGGGGCGCGGCGAGATCGCCTTCGAAATAGGTATCGATGCGCAGCCACTGCATGTTGCGGCCGATCTTGACCTGCTGCTTGCCGACGACGGCAATGTTGTTCTCCGCGTAGCAGGCGACGATGCAGGCATTGCAGCCGACGCACGAGTTCATGTCGATCGACATGCCCCAGGCGTTCTTGTCGTAGACGTAAGCCGGGAACATGCTTTCGTCGTTTTCGGGATCTTCGTGGCCCTCGCCCTCGTGGGCGAAGCCGGGATTCTCTTTGAACTCTTCGAGCGAGGCGTAGCGAATGATGCCGCGGGTCTCGGCCTCATTGCCCTCGAGCGAATTGTTACCCCCGCCCTTGCCGCCCATCAGCTTCGAACGGTTGTCGCTGTAGTGGCTCTTGGTGACGGCGAGCTCGTAGGTGTCGGCGGTCTTGACGATCGTCGCGCCGGTCGCGATCAGGGGCGAGGCGGAGGGGCGAATCGCGTAGGCGTCGAAGCCGGTTCCGGTGCCAACGCGGCCGGCCTTGCGGCGGCCCTGGCCGAGATAGACGGTGATGCTGTTGTCGGGATGGCCGGGTACGACGAGAACCGGGGCCTTGACCTTTTTGCCGTTCAGGCCGATCTCGATGACGTCGGCCTCTTCGAGCTTGTACTTGAGCAGGGTCGCGTTCGAGATCAGCGCGGCGTTGTCCCAGGAGAGGTTGGTGATGGGCTTGGGCAGCTCCTGAAGCCAGCCGACGTTGGCGTAGCGGCCATCGTAGAGCGAAGGGTCGGCGCGGAAGATGACTTCGACCGTGTCGGCGGGGACGGGCGCTGGGGCCTGGAGGACTCCGCTCTTGGGGGTAACCGTTTTGGGCTCGTAGGCGGTACCGTCGATAAATCCGTCGTGCAGCGCCTTGCGCCAGTTCGACTCGAAGTCGCCTTTGGCGGAGAGCTGGTCTTTCCATGTGGCGCGAACGGCGTCGTAGGGCGAGACGAGCGGCTCGTCGACCATCATGGCCTGGATGACCTCGTGAGCGCTCTTGCCGCCGTAGAGCGGATCGATCATCGGCTGGATGATTGAAACCATGCCGTGATAGGCGCGGGCGTCGGACCAGGATTCGAGATAGTGGGCGTTGTTGATGTGCCACTCGGCGATCTCTCCGGTCTCGTCATAGTGCGAGCCGAGGTGAACGAGGGTGCCGACTTTGCTCAGAGCGGTGGTGAAGTCGAGGTCGGCGGGCGCGGAGTAGACCGGGTTGCCGTCGAGGACGAGAAGCCAGTCGACCTTGCCGGCGTTCATGTCGGCGACAAGCGAGATGAAGTCCGCGGTCTGCTGCGAGGGCAGCGGGTTGACGGTCTCGGTATAGATGACCGTCTTGCCGATGTTGCCGAGGGCCTCGTTGATGGCGATGGCGGCGAGGTGCACTTCGACCGGCTGCTGCTCGCCGGGGATGACGGCCGATTCGCCGGCATTGGCCTTGAGGTCCTTGACTAGCGGCGGCGAGAAAGCGCTGCTGCTCGGGGGTCCAGGTATAGCCGGTCGGGGCGGGGCTTCCGGCGATCTCGGCGGCGAGGGTCGCGGCAAATCCGGCGACGTCGCTGGCGCGAAGTCCGAGACGGTGCTCGGCCTTCATGCCGGTGGTGGTGACCGCGCTCTCGACCGCGTAGAGGCGGTTCATGTCCGGCTTGTCGCCATCGAGCTTGCGGCGGCGGGCGTAATCATTCGCGAGCTTGTTGAAGCCGGGCTGGGTGATGCCGGAGAGGAAGTCGGCGTCGAGCGAGACGATGACGTCGGCGCCCTCGAGCCAGTATTGCGTATCGACCGGCGCACCGAAGGCTGCCGCGGTTGCGGCGTAGGCGGAGTCGCGGTTGATCGGGTCGTATTGCAGGAACTTCGCGTTGGGCCAGGCGGCCTGCGCCTTCTTGATCTGCGCGGCGAGAGTTGGCGAGGTGACGGTGTTGGTCAGGATGTAAATCCCCTGGCCGCCGTTGATTTTCTTCACGGCCAGAGTGGGTCTGGAAGGCCTGGACGAACTCGGACCACTCGCGGTTTTCGCCGCGATAGCGCGACGTGCTGGGAACGGTCGGGATCGTAGAGCGAGAGGATCGACCCCTGGGTGAGCGGATCGGAGCTGCCGCGATTGATAGGGTGGTCCGGGTTGCCGTCGACCTTGATGGGGCGGAAGGCGTCGCTCTTGACGAGAACCGGGATTGCGCCGGTATTGAAGGGGTGGGCGCTGGCGAAATAGTTGGGCTTGCCGAGGATCAGGTCCTCGGGCGCCTTGATGTAGGGGTAGATCGGCTCGTCGGGCTGCTTGGTGCAACCGGAGAGGCCGGCGAGCGCCATCGAGGCACCCATGATCTTGAGGAATCCGCGACGGGAGACGGGATCGATCCATTCGGCTGCCTGGCGGGGAAACTCGCGCTGCAGCATCTCATCGAAGCCGGGCGCGTCGGCCAGCTCCTCGAGGCTGCGCCAGTAGCGTTTGCCGCCCTTGCCGGTAAGATGGGCGCGCGCTTCTTCGAGCGTGAGGCCCTGGGCGGGCGTGGCCTTCTCCAGCATAACCAGCTCGGTGTTCTCGTTTGCCATTCCAGCCTTACTCATTGTCTCGGGTCTTTCCTCGACCTGGCGAAAGGTGTCCGTCATCAGGCCGTCCGTCGTTGCGTTCTGCTCCGTGTTGTTCATCGGTGGCAGACCTCGCAGCTGCTCAGCTCGTGTCCGTTGCGGATGTGGTACTGATCGGCCAGGAAGTGACCCAGCGTGGCCTGGTCGGTGTACTTCGTGTAACTGACGGGCGCGGGCGGCAGAGTGGCGGTTGCGGCGTCGCTCACCGTGGCTGGGGGCGCTCGCTCCAGCCTCGGGCGCCTGCAAGGCGGCAACGGTCAACGCCGTTGTCAGAGGGATTCGAGGTGGTGCAGCTGACGGTCTGCGCCGTCGGCACTCCGGTCTTTGCTCCGGCGGTTCCGCACCAGACGGGCTTGTCGGTCGAGGGGCCGGTCCAGGCCATGTTGTAGATCTCGCTGGTCGGGCGGAGGTTCTTGGAGGGATTGCGGTGGCAGTTCAGGCACCACTCCATCTGCAGGGTGTTTTCCGCATACATGATGGGCATCTGGTCGACGCGACCGTGGCAGGAGGAACAGCCGATTCCCTTATTGACGTGGATCTCGTGATTGAAATAGACGAAGTCGGGAAGATCGTGAACCTTGGTCCAGGTGATCGATTCGCCGGTCGCCCAGCTATGGCGGACGGGCTCGAGTAACTGAGCGTTGGTCCAGATCTGGGAGTGGCAGTTCATGCAGGTCTTGGTGGGAGGAATGCCGGCGTAGCTGGATTTCTCGACGGTGGTGTGACAGTACTGACACTGCAGGCCGAGACCCATGACGTGGTGCTTGTGGCTGAAGGGCACCGGCTGATCGGCGCGCTGGCCTTGCCGGGTGACCCACGGCGACCTCTGCAAAGAATTCAGCGTGAAGCCAAGGGCGATGACAATCAAACCTGTCAGAACCAGGCTCGCCCGTGCCAACGCGTTCGAGCTTCGGTCAAAAATCTGCGCCATGAATGCGTTCCTGCTTCCTCAAGTTGCACAAGCAAAAGAAATTCGACGCCCGTGTGCGGGAGGTCTCGGCGCAATTTTTCGAGACCAGCAATCGCCACGGAAATCGTACAGGGTGAAAGATGAATATAGCAGCAGAAAAGGCCTTTGCAACCAACGCCGAATGCTCCCACGGAAAAAATCCCGCCGTCTTATTCCCATCTCGAAACCATCCACAAATAAGGACAAAATCGGTCGTATTTAGCCATCGCCTTTGCCTGTGCGGCTGATGCCGATAACGGCGCCATGGAGTGAAATCGATTGGGACGGCAGGTGACAAACTGGACTCTGAGACGAGTCGGATCGTTACCGACGTTCCGCCAGGGACGCGGTTGGGGTCCGCTTTCGCTTCGACCTGAGGACGGTTAGACTTGCGGGACGATGACCGATGGACGCCGCCCTGTTCGCTATGACACTGCCCTGGCTTGCCGGGAGCTGAGCGAGGCCGATCCTAAGATGGCCACGCTGATCGCGGCGGCGGGACCATTTCTTTTGACGGTGAAGAGTTCTCATTCTCCTTTTGAGGCGTTGCTGGAGGCGATCATCTACCAGCAGCTCAATGGGAGGGCGGCGGCGACGATTCTCTCCCGACTGCTGGGGATTTTTGGGGATATTCATCCGACTCCGGAGATGATCATTGCGACCCAGGATGAGCTTTTCCGGGCTGCGGGAGTTTCGCGGGGCAAGACGCTCGCCTTACGCGATCTGGCGGCGAAGACGCTGGATGGGACCGTGCCGACACTGGCGAAGATTCGCCGCATGGGCGACGACGAGATCATCGAACATCTCACCCAGGTGCGCGGCATCGGGCCGTGGACGGTGGAGATGTTGCTGATTTTCCGGCTGGGAAGGCCGGATATTTTGCCGGTGAGCGATTATGGCGTGCGCAAAGGTTTTGCGCTGACGTACCGGCGGATTCCGAAGAACAAGCCGTTCTCGAATGATCTGTTGCCGAAGCCTGAAGAGATGCTGCGGCGGGCGGAGAAATGGCGGCCTTGGCGCTCGGTGGCGAGCTGGTATCTTTGGCGGGCTTGCGATATGGCGGGGAAGGCTTCGCCGCCTCCGGATTAGTGGGGAATCGGCGCTTCCCTTCCGCTAAAGTCGGTTCATGGAGATCACTGTCCACCTACCCGACGATCTGGCGCAACAGGCCGATCCTGGGCGCCAAGCGCTGGAAGCTTTGGCTCTGGATGGATTCCGCTCCGTGGCGTTCACCCGGTTTCAGGCTGCGCAGATTCTTGGCATGAGCAGGTTGGAATTTGAAGGACTGGTCAAGCAACGGAATGTGCAGGAGCATGCGTATGATGTCGAAGACTTTGAGGATGATTTGCGCACCGCGCGCGCTCTGAAGGCCGACTCAGCCATCGTGCGATGATCGTCGTCGCTGGTACCTCTCCGATCTCTACCTCTTGGCGTGCTAGCCGCCGCCGATAAAACCGGGAGGGTCGACGGCATAAGAATGTATTCGAGGTTGATCTCAGAAATTTCCTTTCGGTCCCCGCCTTCGTTGGAAGGGCGGTTCCTGGAAGAGCTTCGCCGGACCCATTCGGATTGAGCTAGAGCCTATCCTGTTATTGTTGCGGTACTTTTCTGTTTGCCGCTTTGGAGAGCACTATGCCCGACCCCATGCCGGCCCCTGTAGCTTCGACGCCATCCTTGCCCGAGCGGTACATCACCATCCATGGACATTTCTATCAGCCGCCGCGGGAGAATCCGTGGCTGGAGACGGTGGAGACGCAGGACTCGGCTGCGCCGTACCACGATTGGAACGAGCGCATTACGGCGGAGTGCTATGCGCCGAACGGTGCGGCGCGGATCGTGAATGGCGAGAACCAGATCATCCGCATCATTAACAACTATTCGCGGATCAGTTTTAATTTCGGGCCGACGCTGCTGTCGTGGCTGGAGGAGAACGCGCCGCGCGCTTACAAGCACATCCTGGAGGCCGACCGGCGCAGCCGGCTTCGTTTTGGCGGACATGGGTCGGCGATGGCGCAGGTCTACAACCACATCATCATGCCGCTCGCGAACACGCGCGACCGGGTGACGCAGATTCGCTGGGGCATTGCGGATTTTGAGTCGCGCTTTCATCGCAAGCCGGAGGGGATGTGGCTGGCGGAGACGGCGGTGGACAGCGAGACGCTGGAGCTGCTGGCCGCTAACGGCATTCTCTTTACGGTGCTTGCGCCGGGGCAGTGTGCGCGGGTGCGGCCGCTTGAGGAGAAGCCGAAGCGGAAGGGGAAAGCGGAGAAGGACCAAGGCGAAGCGGCCAAGACAGCAGCCGCGGCGGGGTGGCTGGAGACTCCTCATGCGAGCGTCGATACGACGCGGGCTTATCGCGTTCGGCTGAAGTCGGGCCGTAGTATCGCGATCTTCTTTTATGACGGGCCGCGCTCGCGCGCGATCGCTTTTGACCGGCTGTTGAACAATGGGGACGAGTTCGCGAACCGGCTGATGGGGGGATTTCGCGCCGAGCCGCCGCAAGCCGATGGCAAACAGCGGGCGCAGTTGGTGCATGTCGCCACGGATGGCGAGAGTTATGGGCATCATCATCGCTATGGCGAGATGGCGCTGTCTTGGGCGCTGAAACAGATTGAGAAGCGCGGCGATGCGAAGCTTACTAACTATGGCGAGTTTCTGGAGAAATTTCCGCCGCAGTATGAGGCGGAGATTTATGAAGACACCTCGTGGAGCTGCTTTCACGGAATCGAGCGGTGGCGGTCGGACTGTGGCTGCAACGGCGGCAGGGGCGGTTGGAACCAGAAGTGGCGGGGTCCGTTGCGGTCGGCGCTCGATTGGCTGCGCGACAGGGTTGGCGAGCTGAGCGAGAAGCGCGCCGAAGGACTATTCACCGACCTGTGGAAGACGCGCGACGCCTATATCGACGTGGTGCTCGCGCGGGGCGAGGTTGCGCGCAGGGCGCGCGGCGCCCCAGGTGGCTGGCGCCGATAAATTTCTGGATGCGTATGCGACGCATCCGCTCGACAGCGGCGAACGAACAACCGCGCTGAAGCTGCTCGAGATGCAGCGGCATGCGCTGCTGATGTACACGAGCTGCGGGTGGTTTTTTGACGATATCTCGGGCATCGAGACGGTGCAGATCATTGCTTATGCGGGGCGGGTAGTGCAGCTGGCCGCTGAGGTCTTTGGCGATGAGGCGGCGGGTTTGGAAGCCGAGTTTGTGGAACGGCTTCGCGCGGCCAAGAGCAATGATCGACTCAGAAAGATGGCGGCGAGATCTATCTGCGCCAGGTGAAGAAGCAGCAGGTGGGCCTGGAAGAGGTGGCGGCCCACTATGCGATTAGTTCAGTGTTTACGAGCTATCCGGAGGAGACGCGGCTGTTTGGCTACTCGGTGCAGCGGCTCGACGCGGAGTCGATGAGCACCGGGCGCGCGCAGTTGGTGATTGGACGGGCGATGGTGTTTTCGCTGATCACCGGAGAGCTGGAGCCGGTTGCTTATGCGGTGCTGCATTTTGGCGATCAGAACATCAGCGCGGCGGTGAAGCGCGCGGCGGAGACTCGCAGCGAAGCTGAAGCCACGGAAGAGCGGGAGAAGCATGAGACGTTGCTGGCTGAGGTACGCGCGGCGGTGGAGCGGGCGGACATTCCAGCGGTGATTCGGCTCTTTGACCGGTATTTTGGCGAGAGCGCCTATTCGCTCACTTCGCTCTTCAACGACGAGGAGCGGCGGATTCTGAAGATCATTCTGGAGCCGACGCTGCATGAGATTGAGAGCACCTTCAGCGCGATCTACGAGCGGCATTCGTCGCTGCTCAACTTCCTGAGCCAGGCACGGGTGCCGAAGCCTGCGGAGCTGACGCTGGCGGCGGGGTACTCGATCAATGCGGGGCTTCGCCATGCGCTGGAAGAGGTTCCGATCGATCCGGCGAAGATTCATGTGTTGCTGGACAGGGCGAGAGACATCCAGATCGCTCTGGACGGGCCGCAGCTTGGTTATATCGCGAGCGAGCGAATGAAGAAGGTGATGATGGCGCTGCATAGCCGTCGCGAGCGGATGGCGAGCCTGGATCAGGCGGTGCAGATGGCCGAGGTAGTGAGTGCGCTGCCGTTCGAGGTACGGCTGTGGCATGCGCAAAATATCTGGTACGAGATACTGGAAAACCATCTGCGCCGGACGCTGGCGCTCTCGCCGGCGGAGGCGGAGAGTTGGGAGGCGCGCTTCAAAACTCTGGGACGGAGCCTGGGGATTGCGGTGGATGATCTGGTGCTGGAGGATGATGGGGCGTCTGCCTAACTGAGGCTCCCTTCTGTAGCGTAGCCAGTCGACAACGGGCATCAGCCCCGGACTAATTCAGCTCTTTCCCAAAAGACGACTTTCGAGGAACGCCGATTATTTGACTGATTTCAACGCGAAAGTTGCGAGGGTTCTTCAGGAGATACAGATGCCCGAATCGCTAGCTTCTTCCAAACCGCTTTGAATGCGAACACAGCCGCGATGAGCCCGATGATGAATCCTCCAACGGCTGCGAATCCATCATGGTAATGGGGGTCAAACAGCATCAGAAATAGCGATCCGATGTAAAACGCTCCTGCTAGCGCAGTGAGCGAACACAACAGTGCCATCACTAATCGGCCGAATTGCCTCATGAGGACGAATGATAGTTCAATCGAAGTCTTGTATCGCGCACTGCGGGGGCATTCCCCAGAAACGGGGCGGTCTCAACCGGTCGATGCAACACCATCTGATTTAGATCATTTCTAAGAGGTGGTGTTGATGAGACAAGGAAGACGGTATGGGCTTTCTGCGGAGCAGAAGGCTGACATCTGGCGGCGTTGGAAGGCGGGCGAGTCGTTGCATGAGATTGGTCGTGCCTTCGACAAGGACCATGGCTCGATTCAGTTCCTGTTATCGCAGCACGGCGGGATCGCTCCGGCAGTCCGTCGCCGTTCGCAGCGAACGCTCACGCTGGCCGAGCGGGAAGAGATCTCACGAGGCATTGCTTCCGGTTCGTCGATTCGTGAGATAGCCAGAGGGCTTGCAGCGGGCTGCGTCGACGGTGAGCCGGGAGGTGGCGCGTCACGGCGGCCGGTCAGTGTATCGAGCCAGTGAGGCCGATCAGCAGGCCTGGAAGTCGGCTCTGCGGCCTAAGGCCTGCCTGCTTGCCAGGCACAGGAAGCTGCGCTTGATCGTGGCCAGTAAACTGATCCTGGACTGGTCGCCGGAGCAGATCTCCGGCTGGTTGAAGAGACGATATCCCAGCAACGAGAGCATGCGCGTGTCCCACGAGACCATCTATCGCAGCTTATTCATCCAGGCTCGAGGAGTGCTGAAGAAAGAGCTGATGCAGCACCTGCGGTCCAAGCGGCAGATCCGCCGCTCGGTGCACGCGAAGGCTGCCGGACAGTCCCGAGGTCAGATCGTCGATGCCATCTCCATCAGCGAACGGCCTGCAGAGATCGAAGACCGCGCCATCCCTGGTCACTGGGAGGGAGACCTGCTCAGCGGCTCCGGCAACAGTCACATCGCAACCCTGGTGGAACGGCACTCGCGCTTCACCATCCTGGTCAAAGTACCCAGCAAGGACACAGCGACCGTCGTCGCCGCGCTGACCCGGCAGGTTCGTAAACTCCCCGCGTCTCTGAGGCGCTCGTTGACCTGGGATCGAGGGCTGGAGATGGCCAAACACAAGACCTTCACCGTGGCCACGAAGGTGAACGTCTACTTCTGCGATCCGCAGAGCCCCTGGCAGCGCGGCACCAACGAAAATACCAACGGCCTTCTAAGACAGTACTTCCCAAGGAAGACCGACTTATCCGGCTACTCCCAGGCCGACCTCGACAAGGTAGCCCTGCGCCTCAATCAACGCCCACGAACAGTTGGGCTTTGAAACTCCGGCAAGTAAACTTCAAGCCAGTGTTGCATCGACCGGTTGAGACCGCCGGTGTTTCGGAAACTGCGGTCGAACGCTCTTGCCGTCTCGAAAAATGTAATGTTGCTCAGATTCAGGGTTTACCAGCGAGATTGAGTTGAAAGAGGCCGGCGGGGTCGAGGTAGGCTCCTTGCCAGCGTGCGGCGAAGTGGAGATGGGGGCCGGTGACGCGGCCGGTGGCTCCGCTTAATCCGAGATGCTCTCCTTTGCGAATCTTCTGGCCTGCGGCGACGTCGATGCGGGAGAGGTGCATGTAGATGGTGGTGAATCCCAGGCCGTGATCGATGACGACGCAGTTGCCCTCGTAGAAGAGCTTTTGCGCGAGGACGACGGTGCCGGAGTTGGCGGCGGCGACGGGGGTGCCGGAGGGTGCGCGGAAGTCCATGCCGCGGTGGACGCTGGCGAGCTTGCCGTTGAAGGTGCGGCGGGTGCCGAAGGAGTCGGTGGACGGCTGGTTGACGGGCTTGGCGAAGTCTCCGGCCCACTCGGGGGCGTCGGCGCTGTGGGCGAAGATGCGGTCTTTGATCTCTTTGTCGGCGGCGATTTCTTTTTGTGTTGCGGCGTCGGGTTCGACGAAGTTGGGCGCGACGGTGAGGGTGCCGGTGCGGTACTTCGCTGCTCCGACTGGAATCTGGATTGTGGCCTGGAGCGGCTTGCCGTCGGCGGTGGTTGCTTCGATGGTGAGTGGGTAGCTGGCTGGCGTGGTTTCTACATCGACGCCGGTGAGTGCGTACCAGACTTCGTTGCCCTGCTGTGATTTTCCCTTGAAGAACATGAGGTCTTTGCTCATCCAAGCGGCTTTGATCTGGGTGAGCTTTGCTGTCGGGGAAACGACCAGCAAGAAGGGCGAACCGTTGTCGAGCCTGGCGGGCAGGGTTGTGATGCTGCGAAAGCCGGGGAGATCGGCCGCCAGCGCGAGACGACTGCCAACTAACAGCGTTAGGACGTAAAGCAAGAAGGCGCGGCGGGTGAAGTGTTTGCGCCAAAGGGACGATGCTGGCATGAATCCAGCATCGCCTCTATGGACGCTTTGCACAACTTCCGTGAGGGTGAGTCGCCGGCCCACAGTCGCTCCAAGCCAGGCCGGCTGCTGTTATGGAGCGGGGAGTGGTGCGAGATCCGGGATTGCCGGATTGGCGGGCCAGTTGGAACCGATGGGCGAGAGCAAGACCGCCAGGCGAACATCGGATGTTTTCGATGCAGCGGGTACGGTCGCGACCAGACGCTGATAACCCTTATTTTGGTTTTGGCTTGCAGTCGAGGGGGTCGCATTCTGGATGTTGAATTGAGCGTTTGAGGGCGAGAGTAGTTGCACGCGCAGAGTCCTTCCACTCTGGGTGAGCGTGGCGGTGCGGCCACCATTCGTGATCGAAACGTGGGCCTCGGTCACCATTTGCCAGGTCAGCTTGGTGTTTGCCTTCAAGTCGTTGACGTCGTCCTGAATGAGAACGTTTTTGCGGTCCTCGAGGAAGACGCCGCTCAGGACCTGTTTGGCCTCGGAGGGGTAGGCAGAGCTGAGATCGGCGACCGCGTAGGACTCGTCGGTAGCGCTGCTGAAGGAATAGATCGGAGCGACTGCGGAGACGGACTGCATTGCGTGATAAGGCGCGATTACGCCTTTGCTCGCGTTGTTGCAGCGGAAGTAAGTCCACCGCTTCGAGCCGAGTTCTGTTCTGTTGTAGTCGGGCAGGGTGTAGTAGTCCGGCCCCAGCAGGAGGCTCCAGCGGATGCTGTCGGAGTCGAAGACAAACGAGCCAAGATCGAGGTGGCTGTGATTGAGTCCATTGGTTCCGGCCTTGAAGCCAAGGTAGATCGCGTCAGGCTCGTCCCAGGAACTGCGGAAGATGGCCACATCGGCATCGCCTCTGAAGTGTGCTGAGCGTGACGGGTAGGAGAAGTCACCGGGGTCGGGGGGCAGCCAGACGGCATTGAAGGCGAAGTATTGGTTGTCCTCCTTGTCAGCGGGAATCTTCTTGAATTCTCGCTGAAGGTCACTGCGGACCTCGGCGGCGACAGCTGGTGAATTGAACCGTGTGGCCCACCAGCCGAAGGCGGGGCTGACGCCTCTGATCATGTCGTCAGAGGCGCCGGAGTCGCCATAGTTGAAGAGATGTTCGGTGGGACTCTGCTCGTTCAGGTGAAAGAGCCCAGCCTTGGCGAAGGCGGGCACCACGGTGTCGAGTCCGAAGTCGGTCCCCAGCGCGGACTTCATCATTGCGAGCGAAAGGACGGCGTAATCGGTCGTATAGGACATGTAGGTCGGCCCCTCGAACCATGCGCCATCCGGGGCAAAGCCGTTGAGGCCGATGGGTAGATAGGCGCGGATGCCTTGAATTACCGTTCGCGCGGTGTCGGGTTCCTTGTCTGCTACGGCCAACGCCGCCGCAAGCATGCCTCCGTTGCATACCGGCTGCCAATTGAATTCCTGAAAGAGCCAGCGATAGTTGTTGGCGAGCTGTTCGGGGTTCGTCGCCTTTATCCCGTATAGCCCAGGAGCATTGAACAGCGCTTTGTCCATGAGCGCTTGCCGGATGATGTTGCGGTCGTTGTCGGTCAGATAATCGTAGATCCAGTCATAGCCAATGGCGACACCCATGGCCATTTCTCCGGTGCTGAGGAACATATCCGGTTCCCAGTCTTTGAAAGCGGAGACGGCCAGCAGTTCCTTCTTCGCCCGCTCGGCAAAGCGGGACTCATGGGTGAGGCGATAGGCCATTGCATTGAGCACGATGTCCTGAAAGGCGGCGCGGGCGACAGTCAAAAGATCATGCTGTGAGTCAAGCTTGTATTTCTGGAGCGGGGCATTCTCCATTGCTTCGGCGGAAGCGATAATGCGCTGCTTGACCTCGACAAGGATTGGGTCGCTGTTGTTATTGGCGATGGCCTCGAACTGTTTGGTGTTGGCAAGCAACCGCGGATGATTGGGAGAGAGGTTTGCCAGCGGATCGGGCGATATGTTTGGGAAGGTAACGTTTACTTGTTGAGCGTGAGCTGCGCCGGTAATTGTGAGGGCAATTAAAAGAAGAGATGGAAGGCGAAGTGCGCGGGCGAAAATACTCGAGTGAAGGTGCGATTTGCGTGCAGCGAACGTCAAGCAAGAAAAATTTATATGAAGTCGAGCAACTTTTACTACATGGATTAACATCTTACCTCCGGCTGAGCTGTGTGGTGTAAGCCGGAGACTAAGGCTGAGCTTTCTTCAAATCCAATGCTTAATACACCTGACCTTCCATGCGTAAGAGAGATAACACTTCAGCTATGAGAATGGTCACATTGAGCGCACAAATTATCTTGGAAGATGATTTGCAATGTGCTTAAGAATCGATCTCCGCTAACTTCGACTCGTCAGTGCCGGGAGAGTGATTATGCGGCGCCGAGCCAGCAGGAAACTTCTTTTCCAGGTTGCGAAGGAGCAACGGCAGGGCGAGTTGTTGGTGCTCGCTGCGGTAGATGATTGCCGAGTCGATGGTCCACTTGACTCCCTGAATCGGCCTTGTGGTCAGGTCGTCCTGTAACGGCTGCGATTCTGAAATCAGCGCTAGACAGATTTTTTCGCGAACCATCCACAACACATGTTCGGTATTGAATGTGGGGTTCATCACCTTGGGTTCGATTCCCTGCTCTTCGAGCATTTCGAGCAGACGAGCGTGTGCGCGAGGATGATGCCTTGGATCGCTAAAAATTCCCAGCCTGCCGTTTAACTCCTCGGGAGGAACTTCTTCCTGCTGCGCGAGTGGATCGTCCTTGCGCATGCAAACGACCATGGCCTCGTGCATGATGCACTGTTCTTTGAATCCATCGTGGACATGGGGCAGCGTAATAAGAGCAGCGTCGAGCTTGCCCTGAGTGAGGCGAACCAGCAGATCATCCGAGTCTCCGCTTTCGGCATGGATGCTGCCCACCGGAAAGAGATCGCGATAGGTTTGATAGACCGTATCTACAACCTGCTTCACGACGAATGGGCTAAAGCCTAACCGGAAGGGCTCGAGATCGGCTTGCTGAATCGCTCGAAGCACATCGATCACTTCGCGGCGGGTCTGGAGCATCTGGCGGGCAAAGACAATGAGTTCTTCCCCAACGTGGGTCAGGCTGACGCCATGGCGGCCGCGTTGAAAGATCTGGATTCCCAAGTCATGTTCCAGGACAGCAATCTGGCGGCTCACGTTTGACTGGCCTTTTCCAACTTTCTGGGCGCCGGCGGTGAAGGTCTTTGCCTCGGCCACGGCAATGACATATTCCAAATGTCGAAATTCCAGGTTTTCATAATGGGTCATCAATACTCCCGCAGCTTCACTAGACGGTCAAAGATTGGCTTCTGCTTACTGTAACGCTGAAGCAGGGTCCGTTGATTTGTTCTGACGGCGTCAATGGTAGTTGCCATCGGAGGCAGCTTTGAGAAGGAGGAGGACGAATTCTTCACTTTAGTCACCGAGGGGTTGCGGTCTCTGGACGAAATCAGCTTAAAAACTGCATTTCGCCGAAGTGGCGCGAGATACGCTCTTATCGTTGGGAACGCCGGCTGGCGTCCGATACCGTTAGTCGCCCTCTGATATCCTCAACTTTCCCGATTTCAATGGAGGAAACTAACACTTATGCCTTCCCGCATGCGCCGCGCGCTGTTTCTTAGCAGCCTTTGTATGGTCACGATCTCTTCTCACGCCGCCGATAAGTCGAAGGCTGCTCCGGCGGCTGACGTTCCGGCGTGGGAACAGCCGCAGCCGGCGGTGGAGAAGATCGACCTGAACATGTACATGCGGATTCGCGAAGAGGGGCTACAGCACTCGCATGTGATGGAGTATGGCTCGGCGCTGGCGGATGGGATCGGGCCGCGGCTTACGGGTTCGCCGAACCTGGCGAAGGCCAATGCGTGGACGCGCGATCAGCTTACTGCGATGGGATGTGTGAACGCTCATCTCGACGACTGGGGCGAGTTCGGCATGGGCTGGGTGCAGCTCAACACCTGGGTGCGGATGACTTCGCCGGATACGGCGATCTTTAATGCGCAGGCGACGCCGTGGTCCCCGGCGACGAATGGGCCGGTGAGCGGGCCGGCGGTTTGGGTGAATATTCAGAGCGAGAAGGACTTCGAGCAATACAAGGGCAAGCTGGCGGGCAAGATCGTCTTTCTGGGCGAGATGCGTGCGGTGCCGGTGCCCGATAAGCCTTTCTTTACCCGCTACACCGATAAAGAGCTGGAAGACATGGCGAACGATGCGGGCACGGGAGGCCGGAGCTCGAGCGGCCCCGATTTTGAGGCGCGGCTGAAGGCCTATATGCAGCGGATGGCGCTGGCGGACAAGATTCCACAGTTCCTGAGTGATGAGAAGGCGCTGGCGGTGATTCGCCCGGCTCGCGACAGCGAGAATGGCGGCGGGACAGGGATTCTGTTTGACGATAACGGCGCGGCGCTGGGGCGGAAGCCTTATACGCGCGATGGCGCGGTGAAGATTCCGGTGATTGTGGCGCAGATCGAGAGCTGGGGACGCGTCTATCGACTGCTGCAGGCGCATGTTCCGGTGACGATTGAAGCCGATGTTGAGACGAAGTTCACGGGCGACCATGAGCATGGGTTCGATACCGTTGCTGAGATTCCCGGCACCGATCCTGAATTGAAAGACCAGGTCGTGATGGTGGGCGGACATCTCGATAGCTGGATTGCCGGAACGGGTGCGACGGACAATGGCGCGGGCACAATCGTCGCGATGGAAGTGATGCGGATCTTGAAGGCGCTCGATGTGCATCCGCGGCGGACGATTCGGATTGCGTTGTGGACGGGTGAGGAGCAGGGCTTGTTCGGCTCGGTGGGGTATGCGAAGGAGCATTTCGGTTCCGCGCCGGAGACGACTGATCCGGAGCAGTTGAAGCTGCCTTCGTTTATGAGAACTCCGGGTGGGCCGCTGGAGTTGAAGCCGGAGCAGAAGCTGATCTCGGGCTACTTCAATATCGACAACGGGACGGGCAAAGTTCGCGGTATTTATCTGCAGCAAAATTTGGCCGTGAAGCCGATCTTTGAGCAGTGGATGGGGCCGCTCAAAGATCTTGGCGTCACGACGATCACTGCACAGAATACGGGCGGGACGGACCACTTGTCGTTCGACGCGGTGGGGATTCCGGGCTTTCAGTTCATTCAGGACCCGTTGGACTACGAGACGCGCACGCACCACTCGAACATGGACACGTTTGAGCGGCTACAGGCGGCGCGACCTGAAGCAGGCGGCGACGGTTGAGGCGATCTTCGTTTACAACACGGCGATGCGCGACCAGATGCTGCCGCGCAAGCCGCTGCCGCATCCGGAGCTGAACAAGCAGAAGAATGCGCCTTTGCCGAATTTGTTTTTGGGTGCGGAGCGTCCGGCGGCGAACTAGTGGGGAAGATTGGGATCAGTTAGGGGGTTGCACATAAGATACCCCCTTTAAATCACAGTTACCCAAAACCCTCTCCTTCCGTACTCTGTGCGAAAGGAGAAGGATATCAACAACTTTAGAAGTGGAGATCGAGTCTTTCTGCCCGACAATGGCTGGGGCGCGTATGGCTGGGGCACCGTGATCGAACCACAGGGTATGAAAACGGTCGTTAGTTGGGATTACAAGAACCGAAAAACAGGCGCGGCTGACACGAGGTACCTACGGCGTACCGATGCGGATGCTTAAGCGCCACCACTGGTCGAGGTTGTTAGTGCAGTGACAGCCTCGTCCATTTGGGTCTGCAGAAGGCTCGCGGTCACCTTATCGCCGAACTCCTTGGCGATCCCCATCTGAGTGACGATTGTAAAGAGCGGAATGAACCTCGGAAGGAATACTCTCCCGGCGGGATCTGGTCCGGAAATCAGGTAGTCCGCAACAGGGGCGGCGACGCTGTAGGCCAACAGAGAGATATCATCTCGGTATTCGTGAAACTGAGCGTGGTAAGCCTGCGCTTCGGTTAGTTTTTCGCCGCACAGGTTAATCGCGAGCTGCCCCAAGAATACTTGTACGTCCGCGTCTTTCACATAGGCGTGGTGAGCCAAGAAATAGGAAAGAATCAGCATCTGGTAGCCCTTCAGCGCGAAATCCGCGTCGCCGCCGAGATTTTTTTGGCCAGAAAGGTCCGCCGGTGATGTGCGTTTTTCTACATTGAGCAACATGGCGTTGAAGATTCTTTCTCGCGCCTGATCGAACTCCCGCGCAAGTTTCTGGGCGTGCATCTGTAAACGCATAAAAGTTAAGAATCCCACGCGAGCCTCCGGCTCCTTGATTGCGATTTTACCTACCTTTTGACTCTGTCGGGCGCCAGCGGCGTGACGAGTGCGGAAGCATGTCAATTCAATCGCCATACAGCAAAATTGAGCACGCCAGCGAAGCTGACCCAGGCGAGGTAGGGTACGAAGAGCCAGCCGGCGGCTTTGCGGAGACGGAAGAAGAGAACCATCGTCCCGGCAACGGCAAGCCAAAGGAAGGCGATTTCGACGACGCTCAGGCCGAGCCGGTGATGGCCGAAGAAGACGAATGTCCAGAGGAAGTTGAGGACAAGCTGGATGCCGAACCAAAAGAGAGCCACCCGCCGGATGCTGAAGACACCGACACCACCTCTGCGGAACGGGACGTCAGGAAGCTTCCAGACAAGCCACGCGGCGATGGCCATGAGCGTGTAGAGCAGCGTCCAGACGGGGCCGAAGATCTGGTTGGGCGGATTGAAGCTGGGCTTGGCCAGGGCCGCGTACCAGGTTGGAATCGCGGAGATGGTGAATGTGGTCGACACGCCCGCGACGAGGAATGTGGCGGCGAGAAAACCGGCGAGCGCGAGCGCGCTGTTCCTGCGTGGAGACGATGGATGGCTTGGCTCGCTCATGATGACCAGTGTAGCTGCGACGCCGGATGCGCCTACGATTTTGGCTGGAGGATGCCGATGGTGTTGCCGTCGATGTCGCTAAACCATGCGAAAGCGCCGGTGGGGATGGGGATGGGCCCGACGATCTTCTTGCCGCCCAGCGCCTCGGCCTTGGCGAGCGCCGCGACGATGTCCTCGACCTCAACATAGAAGGTTGTGTAATGGTGGGGCTCGTGGCCGAGCGATGTTATGTGGCCCGCGATTCCCTTCTCCGACCCGGTGGAGATGACCGAAGCCGGGCCCATCTCGCTGATCGACCAGCCGAAGAGCTCGGTGTAGAACTCTGATGTTTTGCCGCGGTCGCGGCAGCCGATTTCAAAGTGTACGACAGGATTTGGCATGGCGATCTCCTCATCCGGACGATGTCGACAAACCCGGTTGCAGCCTATGGTACCGCGGCAGGGCGACCGGGCGGTGAAGAGACCCAAAAAAGGGCCTGAGGATTGCTCCTCAGGCCCAGGGGGTCATTTCTATGTCTGCGACGCGGCTTACTTGATGGTGCCGTTGAGGCCGTTGGGGAAGAATGCGCCACTGGCCGAGCCTCCGCCATAGACGACGCTGAGCACCTGGCTGGTGGTGCGGCTGAAGGCGATAGCGTTCGCGTCGGCGTTGACGATGGTGGCGGCTCCGTTGGCGTCGGTGCCGACGCCGATGTCGTCATTGCCGGTGCCGTCGAGTGTGGCGCGGGTAGTGGCGATTGCGGTGGAGGCTTGCTGGACGGCGGTTCCGGCGGCGTAGATGCGGGTGCGGATGCTGCCGGCGTGATAGGCCTCGACGGCGAGGATCCCGGCGGCGGCATCGAGATATGCGGGAGTGGTGATCAGCCCGGCCGCGCCGTGGTAGGCGGTGACGCCGACGTCCTCGAAGATGAAGGCGCCGAGGAGGAAGTTGGTTTCGCTGGCGAAGGGGTCGAAAGCGGCGCCGAGTCCGGCGGCCGAGGCGAGCGCGTTAAAGCTGTTGAGCAGATCGATGTTAGGCATGGCCACATACGACGTGCCGAGAGCTTTCTGCAGGAAGAGGACGTGGTTGACCTCTTCGGTTGCCGTCTCCATCGCGTATTGCTGCAGCAGCGGCGTCGTAAAAGGAACTACGGTGCTGGTGGGCTTTACCGTCACCGTACCGCCGGCAGCGCCGCTGCCACCGACGATCGGCACGCCGATCTTGTCGATGGTGACGCCTTGCGTGGCGAGGGTGTAGAACTGCGCCTCAAGATATTCGAGGTTGAGGGCGAAGTTGAGGATGTCAGCATCGGTGACGGTGGCTTGGGCGAAGGCACGGCGGGGACGCGCGAGCGCGAGGCCGGCGAGCGCCGCTCCGCCGAGCGCCAATGCGGTGCGGCGGCTGGAGAACGGGTTGCCGTTGCCCTGAATCATAGGGGTTGGGACTGCTGGAGTTTCGATGTTTGCGGTTTCCATGTTTGTCTCTCTCGTGGAGCATCTCTGCTCCGGCTATGCACTCTTCAGGATCTCGATGAGTGGCTTTCCCAACGGGAAAGCCACGCGGCAGCCAGTCCTCGACGGGGGCCAGAGCGAAAATGCTCTAGGCCGTCGTGGAGGTGATGGTGCCGTTCATGCCGTTGGGGAAGAAGCCGCCCTTGCTGACTGCTCCCGCACCGGCCGCGTAGACGATATGCAAGACCTCACTGGTGTTGCGGTCGAAGGCGATGGAGTTGGTGTCCGCCGGAACGATGGTGCTGCCGGAGACCGCAACTTCAGCACCGCCGCCGAGCATGGCGCGGAGAGCGGAGATTTTGTTGGCATAGCCGAGATACGGATCGCCGAGATAGGCGAGCAGGGTGCGGATCTCCGCGGCGTGGTAGGCCTCCACGGCCATGATGCCTGCGGCTGCGCCGAGGTAGGTCTTGTTGCTGAGCAGACCCGCCGCGCCGTGATAGGCGGTAACGCCGACGTCTTCGAAGACAAAGGCCCCGACGAGGAAGCTGTTCTCATCGGCAAAGGGATTGAAGGCGGGACCGATTCCAGCGGCCATGGCAGCGGCGTTGAAGCTGTTGGTGAGGTCGATGGCGGGGCGGTCGACCGCAGCCGAGCCAAGCGCGCTGCGCAGGAACTCGACGTGGAGCAGCTCGTCGTTGGCGATCTCAAGCGCATAGGCCTTGATCGCGGGAGTGGTGAAGGTGACCTGGCTGCCGCCGGTGACCGCGCCGGGCTTGGCGCCGATGTTCGCGCTGGAGAGACCGGCGCCGGTGGTCGCGCGCAGATAGAACTCCGCTTCGAGGTACTCGAGATTGAGTGCGAAATTGAGGACGTCGACATCGTTATTGCCCGAAGGCGGTGGGGTGGGAGTGGTGACGGGGACGGAGCTGGAACCGCAGCCCGCCGCCATGGTGGCGACAGCGGCCGTGCCGGCGGTGACGCCGAGGCCGGCAAGGAAGTTTCGGCGCGAAAGCCGGGACTTTAGTCGTTCTTCAACATTGATCATCTTTGAGCCCTCGTTGTGTCGCGGTAGTTGAGGCTTGTTTCTTTAGCCAGAGAGTCTTGCTTTACCGCTGTGGCAAGTACGGAGCCAGATGGCGCTTCGGATTCAAAGATTCTTCTAAGCCTCGAAGACGATGAGCGCAGGCGGGCGTGTGGACGGGTATGACCGCAAAATCCCTTAGAATAGGGGCAAAGGTTCTAGCCCACAAATGAATTCGTCGGAATCAGCAGTTATGAGCAAGCCAGTTGTCGTAAGAATTCAAGTTAAATTGCCGGATGGCAGCTTCCGGGACTACCCCTCGGGAACGACTGCGCTGGATGTCGCCAACAGTATTTCTCCTCGCCTGGCGGCCGCCTCGGTGGTCGCGAAGATCAAGCCTCTGGGCGCAACGGTAGTTGCGTTAGAGAAACAAGAGACTGACGAGGCTCCTGGCGAGGCCGAGATGTATAGCACGGCCGCGGCTTCGGCCGAGCGGCTGGTCGATCTGCATGAGCCGATTCGGGAAGACGTCGAACTGCAGCTGCTGCGCGAGAATGATGCCGAGTCGTTGAAGATCGTAAGGCATTCCGCGGCACATGTGATGGCGACGGCGGTGCTGGAGCTTTTTCCGCAGACGAAGCTGGGGCATGGGCCGGCGACGGACGCGGGATTTTTCTACGACTTTTACCCGAAGACCCCGTTTACACCCGAGGACCTCAAAGCGATCGAGGCAAAGATGGCCGAGGTTGTGGCGCGCGATGAACGGTTCATTCACGAATACGAGAACCGCGATGAAGCGCTGAAGGCGTTTCGTGAGAGCGACGACTTCATGAAGGCGCACTTCGTGGAGCGATTTACCAAACCCGGCGAGATGATCTCGCTCTACCGCAATGGCCACTTCATCGATTTTTGCCGGGGGCCGCATGTGCCTTCGACTGGCCGGGTGAAGGCATTCAAGGTGCTGAGTCTGGCGGGCGCGTACTGGCTGGGCGACGAGAACAATCCGCAGTTGCAGCGCATTTATGGGACGGCATTTTTCTCGCAGAAGGAGATGGATGCGCACTTTGCGCGGCTGGAGGAGATGGCCAAGCGCGACCATCGCCTGCTGGGGAAACAGCTCGACTTGTTTTCGATTCAGGAGGTCGCCGGCGCGGGGTTGATCTTCTGGCATCCCAAGGGCGGCATCATCCGCAAGCTGATGGAAGACTGGATGCGCGAAGAATGTATCCGTCGCGGTTACAGTATGGTCTACACGCCGCACGTGATGCGCCGCGAGCTGTGGAAGATCAGCGGGCATGAGGGGCACTATGCCCAGAACATGTATACGCCGATGGAGTTGGACGACGCCGAGTACCGGCTGAAGCCGATGAATTGCCCGGGGCACATTCTGATTTACAAGAATTCGCCGAAGAGCTATCGCGATCTGCCGGTGCGGCTGGCCGAGCTGGGTAATGTCTACCGCTATGAGCGCTCGGGGACGATGCATGGACTGCTTCGCGTGCGCGGATTTACTCAGGATGATGCGCATATCTTTTGCACTCCGGAGCAGGTGGAAGATGAGATGGCTGGCTGCGTGGAGTTCGCAGAGGCGGTGCTACAGACTTTTGGCTTCAAGGAGTTTCAGGTCGAGCTCTCAACTTGGGACCCGAAGGACAACAAGAACTACGATGGCACCGCGGAGCAATGGAATCTCGCGACGCAGGCTCTGGAGAACGTGCTGCAGAGGAAGGGGATTCCTTACAAGACGATCCTCGGCGAGGGTGCATTCTATGGCCCGAAGATCGACATCAAGCTGGTCGATGTGCTGGGACGGCTGTGGCAGCTTTCGACGGTGCAGTTCGATTTCAACTTGCCGAAACGCTTTGAGCTTGAGTACGTTGGCGAAGATGGCGAGCGGCACCAGCCGATGATGGTCCATCGTGCGCTCTTTGGTTCGATCGAGAGATTCTTTGGCGTGCTGATCGAGCACTATGCTGGCGCGTTTCCGTTGTGGCTGGCTCCGGTGCAGATTGGATTGGTGCCGATCAGCGAGCGCCATCACGCCTATGCGGAAAAGATACAGTCGCAGTTACAGAAGGCCGGCTTCCGCGTGGAGCTCGATGCGCGTAACGAAAAGATGAATGGGAAGATCCGCGATTTCACTATGCAGAAGGTTCCTTATGTGCTCGTGATGGGCGATAAGGAAGCTGAGGCTAACGCCGTGAGCGTGCGCACGCGCGGCAAGGGCGATCAGGGGTCGGTGGCGTTTGAGGAGTTTGTGACGCGGATTCAGGGGTTGGTGGAGAGCAAGTCTACGGAGCTTTAGCGCCGTGCTCCTCTATTGAATCGAGATCGATCGGGATTGTTTCAGATCACCGTGGATGCCGGGGCCGCGCATCTCCACATCCACGGTGTGCGGGCCTGGCTTGATTTCAGGAATATTGAGCGGCATTTGGACGAAGGCCAGATAGCCCGAGCCAGAATCGATGGTGAAGGGTAGTGCTTTTTCGCTCTCGATGGCCCCGGATGGGGAGCGGAGCCGGAAGGTCGCGGTCCAAGTCTCGGCCTTGCGATGGTTGAACCTCTCGGACGGGTAAATTCGAACGAAAGCGTGAAGCGTGTCGGCCGACGCGAATTGGTCGCTTGCCTCGGGTTTGAGGCGGCAATCGAGCGCGCGCATGGGGTCGACTTGGGGATTGATATTTGCGGGAACGTCACTCCGTTTGGCAGACGATCCCGACTCCCGATGTCGCAGACCGCTGGTGGACGGGCTGTTATCAAAGCAGGCTCTTCCTAAAATCAGGCTGCTGACTGCGACCGCGCTCTCGTGGGGGTAGCCGACCCTTACATTCTCCTGGGAAGAAGCATACACATTTCCGTCGCCATCGTGGACCAACACCCTCCAGACGTAATCTCCTGGCCGGAGCCTGCCATCGCGCTCCCAGGAAAGGGTGTGGCCGTCCCATCGGGCGTGTATCTCGCGTTCCAGGACGACGGTCGAGAGCGTGACATCCTCTACTGATTCGGCCACCGAAATCTGACGCGGGCCTTGTCCAGGGCCAATCCAGTGGACGATGCCGGTCATCGGCAACTGTGGCTCGAGGCCGGCGCGAAGTGGGAAGTAGTCGACGTGTTGGGCGATCTGAAAGTCCGGCGAAGACACTGGCTTCTCGGTCGCCTTTCTCATTGTCTCCATCAAGTCTCTGGAGACGATCTCGCGATCGTTATCGAGAGCGAAGCCAACGGGGGCGACATCGAGAATTGCTACATTCAGATCATGACGCCGCATTCTGACTTCGACGGAAGGGATGCCACGATCACGGTCCTCCGGGGTCAAGTCAAAGTCGATGGAGTAATTGCCATCGAGATCGTGATGGATCTGGGCGCCGAGTTTGTCAAGAGAGTTGGAGAATCCTCCGAAAGTGGCGGCGGCGGCCTGCATCATCTGTGAAGTGTTGAAGGCGAAATTGTTGAGGGCGGCCGTTTGGCGGGGATCGAAGCGCATGTTGTTTGAGGGGGTTGAGCCCATTATCGGGCCGTTGAGGGTGTTGATCTGAGCGGGTGAGCTCGTCGCGGCCCCGCCGCCAGGGACAAGCACTTCAGGTCCACCGACGTTTGCCACATAGATATGTGCCGCGATGTGCTGGGCAGCAGGCATGAGAGATTCCGGATCGACATGCGCGAGTAATCGGTCCGTCTCGCCGTAAGTTGACTCGGCAAGGGGATTCATCGCCAGGATTACTTTGGGGCCTTCATAGCCCTGCATGGTGGCAATGACCTCCCTGGCTTTCGTCATCCAGCTCGTGTTCCAAGAAAAGACGAATGGCGATGGCGCGTGTTCGACCTGATCGAGGTCGGCCAAGAGCTGAGAACGGCCATTCGTGAACGGAAATAACTTACCGTTCGCGTCGTAGATGCCAACGCGCCAGGAGAGGATCTCATTCGGCTGCTGACGAAAATACTGTTTGGCTCGAGTGACGGCGATGGAGTGAAGGATGGGCTGATTCGGAGGAAAGACCAGCAGCACGATGGGAGACATTGCCGACGTCTTTGAGTCTGGCAGACGCAGCCGTGCGGTGCGTGGCGTTCCATTGACGGTGAGGGCAAAATCCTGCCCATGCAGATTGTCAGGGGTGGATCCGCGGGCATCCACTACGCGAAGAGAGACGGTTGCTTCGCGTGCTCCGGCGAATCCGTCGCGGCGAAGAAGATCGATGTCCTGGTAGATGAGTGAGTGATCTGGGACGGACGTGATGGGATCAATGGTATTTGCAGGATTGGCTTGTCGAGCTTGATTTTGCTGGTAATCTGGCCGGGTCTGAGCCTGGCAATGGAGGAGTGAGCTGAGCGCCGCCGAGGAGTATTCCAGCCGCAATTGAGGACTTTTCCGCACATCGCATAAAGGTCGCTCCGCCGGTTCCTGTCCGCTCCTCTTATCAACAGAAGTATATTCCTGGCTGACTGATGCTCACTGGTTGCCGAGCTTATTCTCAACTGGGCTGCTGGCTTTACCCCGTGCTTTGACTTCACCAGTGCGTGCCAGTCTTTCTGGGTTTGTTCGGCGTAGGCTTCGGCGAACTCGAGGATGGCTTGGTCGAAGCGTTTGCCGTTGCCGATGTATCCGGAGATGATGCAGGCGTCGGCGGAGCGGGCGTGGCCTCGGGCGAGGAGCTCGCCGCAGACCTGGCCGTATTCGATGAGGCCCTGGCCCTTGAGCTCAGTGAGATCGAGCGATCCCTTGTAGTCGTTGAGCTGGCGGACGAGGTAGTCGCGATTGGCGATGGTTGTCCAGCCGAGGAAGGGATCGGATTGGAGCTGCATGGCGCGCTGGCCCTCGGCGACGCGCTGGCCCTGGTGATGAGGGCCGATGAATTCTCCGCTGCTCGATTGAAGATAGGGTGCGTAGGCGGATTTGGCTTCCTCCTTGATCTGCAGGAAGAGCGGGTCGCCGAGACCGTTGCCCTGGAAATAGATCACGTAGTCGCGCAGGCCGACGCTGCCGGTGCCGACGACTTTGAAGGCCACATCCATGGGCTGGTAGAAGCTGAGGAAGTGGCGGCGCTCGGGCAGCAGCGATTCGCTGTACTCGGTGAGCGAGGCGAGGACTTCGCGGGCCTTGGCGCCGGTGACGCGAGTGAGCATCGGTTTGTGTTCTTTGAAGATGCGATCTCCGGCGAGCGGCTTTCCGGCCTTCGATCCAGCGGCGGCACTGACTGGTATGGTCAGGCTTTCGAGGGTGTGTTGCGGGGTCGCGCGCTCGGCTTTGAGCAAGACCCTCGACACGGGGTCGATGCGGTGCAGGCCGTGCACGAGATAACGAGCGGCCACGATAACCGGCAATTTGGCGAGTGCTGCGATCATCTTGCGATAGGTCTCGACCGCGGCGAGGATGGCAGGCTCGCGCTGTGAAGGCTTGCTGCCGATCTCGGTTCCGGCGAGGACAAGGCTGGTGGCGAGACGCTTGACGTCCCACTCGAAGGGGCCGCGGATGGTCTCGTCGAAGTCGTTGATGTCGAAGATGAGGCGGCCATCGGGTGAGGCGAATGCTCCGAAGTTGCGCACGTGGGCGTCGCCGCAGAGCTGAGCGGCGATGCCGGTGTTGGGCATGGTGGAGAGATCGTAGGCCATGATCGGCGCTGCGCCGCGAAAGAAGCCGAAGGCGGAGGCCGACATGAGCTGATATTTGAGCGCGACCAGCGAAGGGATGCGTCCGCGGGATGAAGCCTCGAGGAGGGCGACCGGGTCGCGATGCGCGATCTTGATCTTGCCGTGATGCTGGCGGGGCATTTGTTTGCGGCGGAGCTGGCCGGCTTGGCGGCGTTCTTCGGGAGTGGTGTAGTTGGGCATTCGTTCCTCTAGCTAAAATCCCACGATCAAGCCTACACAGCAGCAATCGCGCGTTCGATCGCCTGGCGCTTTTCATCTGGCAGTGCGGGCATGGCTCCGGCTTGCGAGGCTACCCAGGATCCCCATCGATTGCCGGCTTCGTTGAGAACCGGGAGCGGAGCTTTCTGCAGGTAATAGCTGGTGAGCGCGGCGGTGAAGGCGTCGCCTGCGCCGATGGTGTCGGCGACCTTGATGGGAATTCCGGGATGCTGGTGGAAGGTCTCTCGCGGTGACGAGAAGGCTGCCGCTTCCGCCCATGGTAATGCAGACGAGCTGGAGCGGAAACTCGCCGAGCAAGGCGTGGGCACCTTTGCGCAGCGCAGCGGGGTCGAGTTCCGCGGATGCAGTGCCGGCGTCGAGCTTGAGCAGATCCAGTACCTGGGGCATCTCGGCGTCGTTGAGCTTGAGGATGGTGGCTTTGGCAAGCGAATCTTCGAGGACGCCGCGGGTGTAGAAGGGTTTGCGCAGGTTAACGTCGAAGACGCGGACGCACTCCTTGCGGGTTGCGGCGAGAAAAGCATGAATGGCCTTGCGTGAGACTGGCTGCCGTTGCGCGAGGGTGCCGAAGCAGACGGCATCGGCCTCGGCGGCGAGCTGCTTCCATTGCGGGGTGAAGTCGAGAAAATCCCAGGCCACCGGCTCGTGGATGACGTACTCGGCCTGGCCGGCGGTGAGGGTTACGCCGACGGAGCCGGTTGGGTGTTTTGGGTCTTCCTGAATGAAGCTGAGATCGGCGGGGAGCGGGGCGAGATACTGCCGCGCTTCTTTGCCGAGCGCGTCGTTGCCGAGGCGGCTGGCGATGACGGCACGGTTGCCGAGGCGGGCTGACATCACGGAAAAATTGGCCGGAGCGCCGCCGAGTTGCTTGCCCTCGGGCAGCATGTCCCAAAGAAGTTCTCCAAGACCGACAAGGACTTTTGGGCCGACGATGACTTTGGGCGGGGCGGTCATCTGGCTGCTGCTTTTCCGCCGTGGGCGATGACGTCCTGCATCAGCAAGTAGACAGCGTTGGTCCAGCCGAAGCCAATGACATTCATCTTGTACCCGGTGGCGACGTCGACCTGGGCGTTGCCGCCGACGACATTATATTTTTCGCGCATGGTGCCGTCGTGAGCGAAGCCCTCTTCGATGGTCTTGCTGAACTTCTGCGAGGTGCGAACAGCGTCGGCCGAGTCGCCTACGAGCACCATGCCGTCGATGGCGATCCAGGAGGGCGGCGCCCAGCCGAAGGGCAGGTCCCACTGGACTCCGGAATCGGTGTCGCTCATGGCGATGCCTCCGGGTTGCTCGATGAGCTTGAGGTTCTTCTCGACGCCGGCGATCTGTTCGGCGTTGGCTGCGCCTGCCCAGAGCGGGTAGAAGGTGGTGATGTAGACGTAGCTCGCCTGCTCGCCCATTTGGTAGTCGTAGTCGAAATACATTCCCTTGGTTGGGTTCCAGAGATATTTGTCGATCGCCGCCTTGCGCGCGTCTGCTTCGGCATTCCACTTTGCGGCGTCGGCGGGCTTATGGAGTTGGGTGGCCATCCAGGCCAGGTCGCGCTCGTATTTATAGAGCAGGCTGTTGAGGCAGACGGGGGCGTAGTGCTGGGTGGATCCGTCGAAGGGCCCCCAACGGAACGATGGGTCGAATCCGGACTCGCGCATGGCGCGGTCGCCCTTGTAGAAGTCCGCCGTGAGCCAGTGGCCATCGACGTGAGCGCGGGCGCAGACGTGCGAGAAGCGCGGATCGCAGCTCAGGTTGGCGAGCATGGACTGCTCTTTGGCGTTCGGATTGTCCGGTGCTTCGATCAGGTAATTCGTCTTCACGTCAGGGTGGGCGAGCAGCCAGCGAATCACGTCGGGGTAGTAGCTGCTGTCGTCCTCCTGCTCGGGGACCGGGCCTTTGCCGATGTCGTAGTAGCGCGCAAGGCCGGTTTTGCCTGCGGCGTGGATGGGACTGGTCCAAAGCGCGTGGTCCTGTTGGGCGTAGTCGTAGGCTCGTGCGAGCCATACCTTGGCCTTGGCCTGCTGCGTGGGATTGGAACCCGAAGCGTTATAGACATCGCGGATCATCGAACTGAGGAATGGCGGCTGGGAGCGGGTGAAGTAGTAGGTGCGGTTGGCGTTGAGGATGCCGCCGTAGTGCTCGATCTCATAGAAGAAGTTTTCGACCATGCCCTGGGCGAGGCCGAGCTTTCCTTCGCGGAGCAGGCCGAGGATGATGAAGTAGCTGTCCCAGCCATACATTTCGTTGAAGCGTCCGCCGGGGACGACGTATTTGTTGGGCAGATAGAGCAGCCCGGGCTTCGGAATGTCGGTGAGCCTTAATTCGCCGAAGCTGGTGACGACTTTAGGCAGGTGCTCGACATCGACATTGCACTGTGTTTTCAAGGCCGCCACGCTGGGAGGGATGGTCACGTCCGCGGGCAGATACAGGATGGATGGGGCGCCGTTGAGCTTGGGGTCGACGAGCGAATGGCAGTCGGTCATGGAGCGCGACAGCGTGTCCCAACTGGAGTGGATGTAGTCGAGGATCGCGGTGGACGGGGGCGCCTGTGTTTTCTGGGCGAGCGCGCGCCCAGCGGGCAACAGAAACGGAACGAGAAGCACCCAAGAGAGATGGTGCCGATGTTGTGCTTTGCCTTGGTGTTGAGGTCTGATTTTCATCATCGGTCAGCGTATCCTAAACGGATTGAACAGATGTTGAACGCCTTATCCCGCAGCATCGCCGGTCGTCTGCGTCCAGATGTGAAGTATTGTCGCTGAAGGCGGATTTGTCTACGTGGGAGAACGAATAGAAACGAGCGAGACGTTGCAAGTCGAAAGAAACACCGGCGCCAAGGAAGGGCCGGCCAGGAGAAGGAGCCGCGGAGGCCGAATCATGCTTTGGATTCTGGGCTCCTTGTTGGTGGTTCTGATGGGCCTGGGGATTGCGGCCCAGATTGCATTTGACCGGGCGGAGCCGGTCTTGCGAGGACGCGTCCTTGATACGCTCTCCGCGCGTTACGATAGCCGCATCGAGCTGGACAAGTTTCATGTTTCGGTCATTCGGGGATTTGAGGCTGAGGGGGATGGTTTGCGTCTCTTCCCGAACCGGTTCCTTACCGATCAACCATTCATTGCGATCACGAAGTTCACCTTTCGGGTGTCGTGGCTGAGCCTGGTGAAAACGCCGATGCATGTCGGCGAGGTCGATGTCGAGGGGATGACGATCAACATTCCGCCGAAGGACCAGCGTGGGCAGACGGCGACCGCGTCTACATCGGTTGCAGCGCCAGCTCGCCGCCATATCACCGGCGACGGGTGCCCAGGCAGCAGCCGCGCCAACTAGGCCGGAGGCGGGTCATCATCCGGGAATCAAGATGTATGTGGATGAGGTAGTCATCCGGAATCTTCGGATTCTGATCGGCACCAGCAAGCCGGGCAAGCTGCCGCTGGATTTTGAGATCAGCCGAATCGCTCTGCACGACATCGGCCCGGGGAAGCCAATGCAGTTCGAGGCGACGCTGGTCAACCCCAAGCCGATCGGGGACATTCAGTCGAGCGGATACTTTGGGCCCTTCAACCAGGAGAGTCCGGGGGATTCTCCGGTTTGGGGGTCGTACTCGTTTACCCACGCCGACCTGGCTACATTCAAAGGGATTGGCGGGATGCTGGCGTCAACCGGGAAATACCAGGGGCCGCTCAATCAGTTGGCCGTTGACGGTGAGGCTACGGTACCGGATTTTCGGCTAGATACCGGCAGCCATCCTATGCCGCTGCATACGACCTATCACGCCATCGTGGACGGGACGAGCGGCGACACTTATCTACAGCCAGTGCAGGCGGAACTTGGGCGATCGCCGTTTACGGTGACGGGGTCGATCGTGAAGGTACGGGGTGGCGATGGCCAAATGCACGGTCATGACATCACCCTGGACGTGACGATGGACCGGGCGAGAATCGAGGATTTTCTCAAGCTGGCGGTCAAAACCGATCCGCCGGTGATGAACGGGAATCTGCGCATGAAGGCGCGGATCTTTATCCCGCCGGGAAATGTTCCGGTGACCCAGAAGCTTCACCTGAACGGGAACTTCGACGTGAGCGGGGCGTATTTCAGCAGCGACAAGGTCCAGGACAAGATCGATCTGATGAGCCGGCTGGGGCAGGGCCATCCCAAGGATCCCGATCTGAAAGTAAACCCGCCGCAGCCGGAGGCGAAGGCACCGGCCGACGTGCAGGGCAACTTCGTTCTGGCAAGCGGCAGCATGAGCTTCTCCGATCTGAAGTTTAGCGTTCCGGGCGCGCTGATCGATATGGAAGGGGTCTACACCCTCGACGGCAGCAAGTTCGACTTTCACGGGCAGGCGAAACTACAGGCACACGCTTCGCAAATGACGACCGGCTGGAAGTCGGCGATGCTAAAGCTGGTCGATCCTTTCCTTGCGAAGCAGGGCTATGGGACGGTGGTTCCGATCGAGGTGCATGGCACAAAGTCGGATCCGCACTTTGGTTTGGACTTTGGGCGCAAAGACAAGGAACCGCAAGCGGGCAAGACACAATGAGTTGTGCTTGGTGTTTCGTCCCGGCGCAAACCCTCGAAAAGCCTGACTATACAACCGGTGATTCGAGGCAAAACCTGCATCCATTGTGGTAGCTTCACTCACTTGGGGAAGTTTCATCCCGGGAGGCCAGTATGTACTCTTTCAGCAAAAACAGCGCGATGAACAAAGGCGTGATTTGGGCGCTTGGCGCTGCGATGGCGGCCACGACCGTCTTCGCGCAATCCCATCCTGCGACCCCCGCCGCCAAGGTGGCAAAGGCCGATAACGACTGGTGGAAGGGCGCGGTCGTTTACGAGATCTATCCGCGCAGCTTTCAGGATTCGAACGGCGACGGCATCGGCGATCTGAAAGGCATCACTTCGCGGCTGGATTACCTGAAGGTGCTGGGCGTCGATGCGATCTGGCTTTCGCCGATCTATCCGTCGCCGCAGGTCGATTTCGGCTACGACATCTCCGACTACGAGAACATCGATCCGGAGTATGGAACGCTGGCCGACTTTGACCGGCTGGTGGCCGAAGCGAAGAAGCGAAACATCAAGATCATCATGGACATGGTGATGAACCATACCTCGGACAAGCACAAGTGGTTTATCGAATCGGCCAGTTCGAAGACCCAACCCAAGGCAGACTGGTATGTCTGGAACGACGGCATCCCCGCCAACAGTCCCAACCTCAGCCCGACCCAGACGAAGAATGTGCACACGGGCCCGCACGGTGAGGTGGTTCCACCTAACAACTGGACCTCGATCTTCGGAGGCTCCGCCTGGGAGTGGAACGACGCGCGAAAGCAGTATTACTATCACAAGTTCTACATCCAGCAGCCCGACCTGAACTGGAACAATCCTGCCGTGCAGAAGGCCATGTTCGATACCTGCCGCTTCTGGATGAAGCGCGGTGTCTATGGCTTTCGACTCGATGCGATCCCGACACTCTACGAGGCAAAGGACCTTCACAATGAGCAGCCGGTACTCGATGACAATGGCAAGCCGAAGATCAACGCGCAGGGTGATCCGGATTTACAGACCGACGGCGTGACCGACAACCTGCCCCAGGTACACGATGTTGAGAAACAGCTGCGCGCAGTGATCAATGAATTTCCCGGGCGTGTGCTGATTGGCGAGACGTACTTTTCGAAGATCGCCGATCTGCGCCGCACCTACGGCATCAAGAACGATGAGCTACAGCTGCCCATGGATTTCCAGGTCGGCATGATCAACAAGCTCGACATCAATGCCTTCCGGAAAACCATCAACGAGGTCGAGACCCAGATCGACAACAACGAGCCGCTGCTGGTCTTTGACAACCACGACAACCCGCGCATCGATGCTCGCTACGGCGACGGGGTGCATGATCTCGATATTCAGCGGATGCTGGCCACGGTTCTGTTTACCAGCCGCGACACGGCGCTCTTCTACTACGGCGATGAGATTGGGATGAAGACGACTCCGCCGACGCGCAAAGAAGACGTGAAAGACCCCATCGGTATCACCGGGTGGCCTAAAGAGAAAGGCCGCGACGGCGAGCGGACTCCGATGCAATGGACGCCGGGGCCGAACGCCGGATTTACTACTGGTACGCCGTGGCTGCCGATTCCGCCGAGCTATAAGCAGGTCAATGTCCAGACGGAGGTCAGCGATTATGACTCTTTGCTCAACTGGTATAAGCAGCTGAATGAACTGCGGCGCGCGAATGCGGTGGTGAAGAGCGGCAAGAATGTGATGCTCAATACGGGCGACTCCAACGTGCTGGCGTGGGCGCGACAGATTGACGGGCAGCCTACGGTGGTTGTGGCTTGCAACTTTACTGCCTCGCCGCAGAAGTTTGCCTTTAATCTCTCTGGAATAGGCGTGACCAGTAAGCAAGCGAAGACGTTGATGAAGACCCCGGGGAGCAGCGATCCGGCTTCGCTGGATGAGGTGAACCTGCTGCCTTATGGGGTTTATGTTGGGCAGGTGCAGTAGAAAGCCATTCCTTAAGCCTCGGCCACTCTTCGCCGATAGGTGTAGATACGAATATCTTCAGCCGGGGGCTCGAAACCCCGGCTGAAAGCTGATCTACTTTTTGAAGAAGTAGATCGGCGCGGGGATCCAAGCCTGTGCAGGCACTTGAATCACGATGCTGAGTTGCATACAGAAGCGCATGTAACATCACCACCTTCCGTACCAGAATGACTGCAAGGCCCCGGGTAAACGGGGCCTTGTTGCTTTGGCAAGCAACACCGGTTGACCCTATTTACAAGGCTGCCTTAGCGCACTTCGAGTGATACGGAGACGTTCTTGGAGGATACGCTCGCGGAGCGGCTGCCGGTGGCGACCAACGACCGGCGCTTCAGCAAATATCCTGCCGAGGTGTTCTGGTAAAAGCTACAACGTGGCTCGGACTGGCGCGGTCTTTGGCGCGGTGACCAGGGCCGCGTTGTAGGCGGAGTAGACGCCTTCAAAGACTGCGTCCCATGAGGCGCTCAAGGCGTATTGCCTCGCGGCCTCGCGCATTCTGGCGTGACGCGGGGGATCGCGGAGAATCGACGCGATGGCCGAGGCGAAGTTCTTGTCTTCGGCGATGACTCCGGTTTCGCCGTCGCGCACAATGTGGCGAGGGCCGCCGTCGGGGGTGACGATGGCGGGAACTCCGGAGGCGAGGGCCTCGAGAACCACGTTGCCGAAGGTATCGGTGTGCGAGGGGAAGACGAAGAGATCCATGTTGGCGTAGGCGAAGGAGAGGTCTTCGCCGCGCAGCACGCCGGGGAGATCGGCTTTGGGTAGATTTTCGCGCAGCCAGGCCTCTTCCGCGCCGTGGCCGATGATGAGGAAGCGGTAGTTTGTGAGGCCCGCTGCATCGAGCTGTTCGCCGATTCGCTTGAGCAGCGTCACATTCTTCTCGACCGAGAGACGGCCGACAAATCCGAGGACGAACTGGGTGTCGTCTGCTTTGCGCTCGCGATGCTGCGGCGAAAAGAGCTGAGTGTCGACGCCGCGCTGCATGAGCCGGCAAGGGCGACCGGTTCTGCGCTCGAGCAGTTTACATAGCTCCGCGTTGGGGGCGAAGAGTATCCGCGCGCGCCGGTAAAAGCGCGCCGTTGCGGCCAGGGTGATTTGCTTGATGTGCATCGCGGCGGTGGTGGATTGGCCGGGAGGCAAAAAGCGCAGAAACCAGGAGGAGCGTTTGGCGGCGTACTCGTGAACGTTGGTATGCCAGGAGGCGACGAGCGGGATGCCGAGTTGCAGGGACAGAAATGCGCCGATGAACCCGAGTTCGCTGGGGCCGGTGATGTGGATGATGTCGGGTTTGAATTCCCTTACCGTGCGGGCGATCAGGGGAAGATGACGGAGGAAGCCGAGGTCAATGCGGAGATCCTTTTCGAGCGGGAAGGACAAGAATCCGCGCTTGAGCTCGAGACTGGCGACGCGGGAGTTGCGGACGTATGGCTCGGAACGATCTCCGGCGCGCACGGAGAGAAACGGGAGATCGCGCCGCTGCGCGAAGGCCTCGAACTGGCGGCTGGTATGAGCAACTCCGTTTACTTCGTGAAACGAGTCGGGAAAATAAGCGACGCGCATAGATTGAGTTTAGATGCTTTGGCTCCGGCCACCTTTAAGGCCGCGTGAACAGAAGGGCTAACGCCTAGTTACGTTGCTTTTTCGTATTCATGTTCTCAATTTCAGGGCGCCCAAAAGGCTGCGAATTCAGGCCAGGGATGTCCGCAACTCGCAAGATCCCGGCGTTGCGACGGCGAATTGTGGAGGAACATGTGACGCCTCTCAGCAAGACTCTAGCGGAGGCGTCGTGAGTTTTATTCTCCGAGGGCGAAGCCGAGTTCGCGGGACTCGTCCCAGGCGCGGCGCAGGCTGCCGGAGATCGGGCCGCTGCCCATCAGGCGCACGGCCTTAATGACGAAGGTCAGGTAGGAAGGTGCTTCGCCGCTCTCCCATAGTTCGCTGACGGGGCGAACCACGCCATTCTGGTCGGGGTGGTAAACGCGCTCGTCCCAGCGGCGCGAACCCAGCGGGAATTCCGGGTAGTCGCGGATGGCGTCGAGGGTCGATTGGAGGATGCGGTGCTTCCACGGCTCGGCGTATTGGGGCATGAAGAGGATATTGCTGATGCCGTCGTAGCGCACTTCGTGGACGAACTCGGTGAAGCTGGTTGCATTGGTGAGGTTGATGTTGGCGTTGGGCTCGATGCCGTGCCGGTCGCCTCCGGAGATGAGCAGCTTGCCATGCTGCGCCGCGAGCCGCTTCACGGAGCGATTCTCTTCCCAGATCCTGAGGCCATTTAACTCCAGCGCGTGCATGAATGCACCGTTCTGGGCCATGAACTCATCGACATAACAACGATGCTTTTGCTCGCCGATCAGGTAAAGGTCCCACAGCGGATGATTGAAGATGATGAGCACATTGGGAAGGGCGTGAAGCGCGGAGAGGATTTCGGTGAGGCGTGCATTCGAGGGGTTAGCGGTGTACTCCTCGAAGGTGCGCATCCATTCTGCGCCGGTGTCGCTGGGCAGGTTGTGAATGCCGAGATGGAAGGACTGTTCGCAGCCGCCATCGGGGCCGAAGAACGGCGCGCTCCACTCGACCGAAACAGGAATGTGCCGAGCGGCGGCGACGGTGCGCAGCAGCATGGGCGCGGTAATGTTGTCGTGGTCGGAGATGGAGACCAGGGGCGAAATACTGAGCTTCTCAATCTGCTTGCTTTCGAGATCGAAGGCCAGACGCGGGGTCAGCGGCGGCGTCCAGTATGCGGCGGCGTAATCGACTTTGAGACCGTAGCGTTGCGCGGCGCGCTCTTCGCAGAGGCGCAGCAGCTTCCGAATCAAGTGAGACCGATTGCCTAGATTTGCCAGGAAATCCAGGGTCTCCTTCGATTGGCTGGTGTGACTGTGAAGGGAAACACCCGAAGTGAAATCTTCGGCCGCGTGGGGGTTGCTCCAGAGATACGAGATTTGCGATCCGGCCATGAACCAGCTCCCTGACGCTCGTGGTGTACTCACCCTTCACTGCCGAGTATGGTCTTGCACCATGAATGCGACATTACGGCCATAAAAAACGATGTTCACATTGGCCAGGTATCCAAAGTGGCACTGTGCGGGGCAATTTCTAGCACCAGCAGTTGCCTAACGACGAGGTTGGACACGGAGAAATGGTCCGCCGGTCTCTGCACCTCGTGATAGTTTTGAATGCAAGTTCCTGTGACGCCTTTGACGACCTGTTCCTGAAATCTGGCTTTGGGTTGAGTGCATGCAGAAGATAATCGGGCCGTATGAAGTGCTCGATCCATTGGGCAGTGGCGGCATGGGGGTGGTGTATCGAGCGCGGGACACGCGCCTGCACCGCGAAGTCGCGATCAAAGTGCTCTCCGAGGCGTACCTGGGACCGGGAACGCCGGGCCAGGCGACCCATGAGCGCTTTCTACGCGAGGCGCGCTCGGCGTCTTCGTTGAATCATCCGAATATCTGCACTGTTTATGACGTTGGCGAGCAGGACGGCAAGCCCTATCTGGTGATGGAGCTTCTGCAAGGGCAGACCTTGAAAGAGGTGCTACGGGGCAATCCGCTACCGTTGCCGGATGCGCTAGAGTTCTCGATCCAAATTGCGCGCGGGCTTGAAGAGGCACAAGAGGCGGGGATCATTCACCGCGACATCAAGCCGGCGAACATTTTTATCGTCCGCAAGCAGCAGGGGACGCAGCAGGCCAAGATTCTGGATTTCGGCCTAGCGAAGCAGACCAGGCCGCACTTGGCCGGAGCAGTTTCGGATGCGACTTCTGACTCGACTGGAATCGAGGAGACCGCGGCGGGAAACTCGCTCACCATTCCTGGCTCAACGGTGGGCACGGTTGCCTATATGTCTCCAGAGCAAGCGCGGGGCGAGGTGCTCGATGCGCGCAGCGATTTGTTTTCGCTAGGGTCGGTGATTTACGAGATGGCGACGGGCAAGCTGCCGTTTCCGGGAACGGCGACGGCCGATGTCTTCGCCGCGCTGTTGATGAAAGAGCCGGAGCCGCCGCGGAAGCTGAATCCTACGGTTTCTAAGGAGGGTGAGCGAATTATTCTGAAGTTGCTCACCAAGGACAAGACGCAGCGCTACCAGACTGCGTCTGAATTGCGAACGGACCTGGAGCAACTGTCGTCAGCGCGCTCAGGATCAGGGCGGACGACGACGGCCTCTTCGGGATTGCAGGCGGCTGCGCGTCGACCGTTCCCGGTAATACCCGCCGCCGCTGGCTTATTGGCGCTCGGTCTTGGAGTGGGCGGCTACCTTTGGTGGCACGGGCACACGCCGGCCAGCGCCGGGAATGCTGAGAAAGGCACCGCTGCCGCTTCCGTCATCCACGAACGAGATTCTGTCATCCTCTCCGACTTTACTAACCAGACCGGCGATCCGGTCTTTGACACCACCCTCACCCAGGCCCTCGAAATTCAGCTCGAGCAGTCGCCCTTTCTCACCATTGTCAGCCAGCAGCATCTTCGGCAGAGCCTGCAATATCTCGGCAAACCGCCCGACACCAAAATCACTCCAGAGATCGCCCGCGAGATCGGCATCCGCGAGGGCATCAAGGCGATCATCAACGGGAGCATCACCCGCCTGGGTAACCAATACATTGTCACCCTTCAGGCGCAGTCGACCTCTAACGGCGACAGCATCGCCAGCGAGCAGGCACAGGCCTCCGACAAGGAACACGTCCTCACGGCGCTCGACCAAGCAACCACCGCTTTGCGCGGAAAGCTCGGCGAATCTCTCAGCTCCATTCAGAAGTTGGACACTCCGCTCGGCCAAGCGACCACCCCGTCGCTCGAGGCCTTCCGCGCCTTCGCTCTGGGAGATGTCGAACATTTTCAAGGCAAAGATATTCCAGAGGCCGAAAGCCACTATCGCCGCGCCATTGAGCTGGATCCCAACTTTGCCATGGCGTGGGCGAGACTGGGCGTCGTCTACGGCAACTCCGGGGCCGCTGGAAAGGCGCAGGAGTATTTTCGGAAAGCATACGAGCTTTCCGCGAGTGTCAGCGAACGCGAAAAGCTCTACATCGCCGGGCACTACTATCAAAACGTGACCGGCGACCTGACGAAGGTGATTGAAACCCTAGAGTTGGCGACCCGGACATATCCGCAAAATCTGGATACGTGGGTCAACCTGGGAGTCGCCTATCAGGCTATTGGAGACATGGAAAAAGCGAACGCCTCCAACCAGCGCGCCCTCGACCTGGTGTCGGACGATGCCATCGCGCGCGAAAATCAGATCGTCAACCTCACCTCACTGAATGAGTTTGCGAAAGCCAAAGAGATCGCTACCCACGACCTCCAGCTCGAAATCTCAAACTCAACCGAATATCGTCAAACCCTGATGCCCCTGTTTTTTCTGCTCGGCGACAGCGCGGCTGTGCAGCAGCAGCTGGATTGGGGGGTTGGCAAGCCCGAAGAGTACCTCCTGACCGAGATGGCCGCCTTCTTGGGAGAATTTGAGGGGCGTTATCGTTACGCCGACGGCCTCTATCAAAAGGCCTTCGATCAGGCGGAACAGCAGAAACTTCCCGATGTCGCGGCGGGTATTTTGATGGCCAGGGCGCAGGGCAAGGCCATCGCCGGGATGTGCAAAGACGTTCCCGCGCTGGTAAAACAGGCCCTCAGCCTGGACAAATCCAAGGGAACGGTCCGAGCGTCCGGGTTGCCGTCCGCGCTTTGCGGGGAAGGCAAACTCGCGATGCCACTGCTCGAAGACCTGGAAAAGAGACTTCCGCAGGACACGCTCACGAATACCCTCCTGTTGCCGCAGGCACGCGCCGCCGATGACCTGGCCCACCAACGTCCCGATCAGGCCCTGCACAACCTCGACGCAATGGGCAGCTACAACCTGGTCAGCCAGCAGGAATATCTGCGCGGGCTCGCCTACCTCGATCTCAAGAACGGCGCCGCAGCTTCTGAGGCTTTCCGGAAAGTCCTCTCCGCGAAGGGTGCTCATCTCAGTCAGAACCTTCAGGATTACCCCCAGGCGCAGCTTGGCCTCGCTCGCGCCCTCGCTATGCAGAGCGACACCGCAGGCGCGAAGCAGGCGTATCACGACTTCTTCAATACGTGGAAAGACGCCGACCCCGATCTGCCGCAGCTGGCGCAAGCTAAAGCTGAGTTTTCCGCGCTGAAGTAAATGCCGCGGCTGGTTGATAATCAAAGCTTCCTTATGTCTTCCCTCCTCGAAATCACCGGCCTCTCCATTTGGTTTCGCTCGCGCGGTTCGGAGCGGCTGGTCGTCTCGGATTTGAGCCTTTCGATCGCGGCGGGTGAGGTGCTGGGGCTGGTGGGAGAATCGGGGTCGGGAAAGTCGGTCACAGCGCTGGCGATTTTGCGTTTGCTGGATGCAGCGGCACGGGTTGAGGGATCGATCTTGTTCGATGGCGTCGACTTGATGGCATTGCCGGAGGAAGCGATGCGGCAGCGCCGCGGGCGCGAGATTGCGATGATCTTTCAGGAGCCGATGACGGCGCTGAATCCGGTGATGACCATTGGCGAGCAAGTGGCCGAGGCGATCCGCGCGCATCAGACTGGGCTCTCGCGGAAGCAGGTGCGGCAGACGGTGGTTGAGGCGCTGGAAGCGGTTGCGATTCCGGAGGCGGCGAGCCGGTATGGGCATTATCCGCACCAGTTCTCAGGCGGGCAGCGGCAGCGAATTCTGATTGCGATGGCGATTGCTAACCGTCCGAAGCTGCTGATCGCGGATGAGCCAACCACGGCGCTTGATGTGACGGTGCAGGCACAGATCCTGGAATTGCTGGCCGACCTGCGGCGGCGATTTGGATTGGCGATGCTGTTTATCTCTCACGATCTGGCGGTGGTTTCGCAGGTGGCCGACCGGGTGATGGTGATGCGGCATGGGCGGTCGCTCGAGAGCGGTTCGGCGCGCGAAGTCTTTCACAATCCGCTGCACCCCTATACGGTGAGCCTGCTGGGTGCGGTGCCGACGATGACGACGGACAGAAACGCTCCGTTGGCGACGCTGCCGGGCGAAGCGGAAGCGGCGCGAGGCGCCGCTGGTCGAGCTGGTTCCGGGGCACTGGGTTCGGCAGGCCGAGATAGCTGGGCCGCGACTCTAAGAGCGCACCGACGTGACATGCAACGCGAGGAAGCAATCCTGTAACATTGCTGAGTTGCCGATATTGGCTTCACCCTCCCATGCGCGCCCTGATCATCTCCGACATTCATGCCAATATCGAAGCGCTGGAGGCGGTGCTCGAGGCTGCGCCGGCCCACGATACGGTGTGGAACCTGGGCGATACGGTTGGCTACGGGGCGAGCCCGAACGAGTCGATCGAGCGGGTTCGCGGCCTGGGCGCCGTCTTTGTGCGCGGCAATCATGACCGCGCCTGTTGCGGGCTGATGTCGTTGGAGGATTTCAACCCAATTGCCAGCCGCGCCGCGCAGTGGACACAGGTGAACCTGAGCGAAGAACACACCGGATGGCTTAGGGCGCTGGAGCATGGGCCGCTCGACCCACTCGCAAAGTCTGTCAATGGTACAAACGGCCACGACGCATCCTTGGTGAGCGTGATGCATGGTTCGCCGCTCGATGAAGACGAATACATCCTGTCGATGCGCGATGCGTGGGACCCGCTGCAGATCGCTTCGGCACGGATCAATTTCTTTGGACATACGCATTTGCAGGGCGGCTTTGCCGCCGACGGCGAGACGATGTTTAAGCTGAACCCGCATTATGCGACGCGCAACGGCGCCGAGGAGTGTGAGATCGAGCTGCGCGAGAACGCACGCTACCTGATCAACCCTGGCTCGGTGGGACAGCCGCGGGACCACGACTGGCGCGCCGCATGCGGCTTATTTGACGATGAGCGGATGACGATGAGCTTTCTGCGCATTCCTTACGATGTGCGTGCGTCGCAGGTGAAGATCATCCACGCCGGACTGCCGGAACGGCTGGCGTATCGATTGCGTGAAGGACGCTAAGCGGGAGCCAACTACGCTGGGGTTGGAATGGCGGTTCGCATAACCTGGGCGGCGAAGCGCTCCATCTCTTCGAGCTGCGGGCTGGATTGCAGCAGGACGAGATCGACTCCGACGGCGGTGAACTCTTCGAGGCGGGCGCTGACTTGCTCCGGGGTTCCGACCAGGCCGCTGCGCAGGCCGCGATTGGAGACGGAGTAGTCTTCGAGCGAGATCTTCTGTTCTAAATTGGAGCCGGTGATCCACTGCTGATAGTTTGCATAGCCGCGCGCTGATTGGCGGACGTCGGTGATGCGGGCTAGCTCTTTTTGCGCCTCGGCTTCGCTGTCGCGAACGATCGCGTAGGCGGCGACTCCGAATTTCAGCGGCGGCAATTCGAGCTGCTCGCGGCGGCGGCGCATATCTGTAACTTTGGCTGCGACAATTTCGGGAGGATCGCCGTGCATGAGGTAGGCATCGCACTTTGCGGCGATGAGTTGCTTGGCGGTTTCGGACTCTCCTCCGGCATAGAGCGTCGGCCTGGGCTGCGCGACTGGCTTGGGCGAAAGGATATTGTCACCGACACTGTGATATTTGCCGGAGTAGGAGAAATGCTGCTGCGACCAGCAGCCGTTGACGACGTCGAGCCACTCTGAAGTGCGGGCATAGCGGTCGTCATGCTGCTCGAAATGGACTCCGTATTTGGTGGCTTCGTCGGCCCACCAACTGGAGACGACATTTAACGTGAGGCGGCCGTTGGCGATGTGGTCGATATTCGCGGCCTGCTTGGCGAGCAGCGCGGGATTGTGAAAGGTAGGGCGCACCGCGACCATGAGCTCGAGCTTTTTGGTGACGGCGGCGAGCGCGGCTGCGGTTGACCAGGCGTCGAGCGATGGCGCTTCGACTCCCTTGATGTCGTTGAGGTTTAGCTCGGCGATCAGCGTGAGGTCGTAGCCGATCTCTTCTGCACGCTGGGTGAGTTTGCGCGCGTAGTCCCAGGTGGCTTGCATCCGCTCTTCTTCGACATTGCGCAGCCATCCGCCGAAGACGGGGAGCCAGAATCCATAGCGCATCTACCTGGCCTCTTGCGCGACAAGCTGACGGCCGGAGGCTTTGGCGGCTTCGTCTTCGAGCCAATCGACGAGCTTGGCGAAGGGATCGAAGCCGAGGACGCGGGGCCCATCGGCGACGAAGTTCGAGAGCGCGTTGATGTCGTAGTAGTAGCGCTGGCCGTCGCGGTCGTCGGTCATGTATTCGACGCCGCCGAGCTCGATGCCGGCGTGGTGCATGATGCGCTCGACATCGGCGATGACTTCGGCGGGCGGGTCGTACGCTTCGACGCGAATTCCGCTCTTGGGCGCGTCGATGGCGCAGGCTCCGCGGTTGAGGTCGACGCCGTCGGCGGTGCGGCAGATGTCCGCCGGGCAGAGGTCGAAGGTCTCGCCGGTGATGTGCACCTTGATCGCGTAGAGATAGCGGCCGTTGAGCACCTCGACGCGGACGATGTGAGCGTCGCGGGCGGGGATGAACTCCTGAACGAGCGCGGTCGAGTCGAGTCCGAAGACGAGCGCGTTTTCAGCGACGGCGAGCGCGAGTCCCGGAGCGGTGTCGAAGCGCTTGACGCCTGCGCCGCTGCCGCCGATATTCGGCTTGACGACGATTGGCCAGCGAAGACCTTCGGTCGCGGCGATAGCCTGGCTGGCGCGGTGGATGACGCGTGCCTTGGGGCCGGGCAGGCCGAGGCTGTCGAGCAGCGAGAGCTGCGCGGCTTTGGAGAGTTCGGTGCGGAAGGCCTTGAGGCCGTTGATGACGCGGACTCCGCGGCGCTCGAGGTGCTCGAGATAGCCGAGCGTGTAGAAGATGGCGTCGCCGTGCTCGCGGTTCCAGGCCGACGGGCTCATGCGGTTGACGACGAGCGAATATTGCTCTTCGGGATGGTCTTCGGCGGAGTAGGAGTGCTCGACGGCGTTCAGGCGGACGTAGTTCGTGCCGCGGCGGTCGAGTTCGGCGAAGAGGGGTTTGAACCAGTGCTGCTGTTCGTAGTAGATCGCGAGGGGCTTTTCGTGATGCGCGGCCATGTAGCTATTCTAAGCGGTCGCGAAGAAGGGAATGCCTGGGGCTGATGACCCCCGGCTTCCACGATATGAATCTGATCGACAGCGAGTCTTACGCTTCTTCGGCCTGGACGACGACCTTGATGTGCGCGGTGACTTCGCGATGCAGGCGGACCGGCACCAGGAAATCGCCGAGCGACTTCAGCGGCTCGTCGAGGTGGATCTTGCGGCGGTCGATGGTGAAGCCCTTCTCTTCGAGCTGCTGCGCGATGTCGGACGAGGTGACCGAACCGAAGAGGTGGTCGTTCTCGCCGGTCTTGCGGGTGAAGGCGAGGGCGACGGCGTCGAGCTGCGCGACGAGCGCTTCGGCCTCGGTCTTCTCTTTGGCCGACTTGCGGACCGCCGAGTTCTTCATCTGCTCGATGACTGCCTTGTTGTTGGCGTTGGCTTCCATCGCCAGGTTCTGCGGCAGCAGGTAGTTGCGGCCGTAGCCGGCGGCGACCTTGACGACATCTCCGCGATGGCCGAGGTTGTTGACGTCTTCTTTCAGAATGACTTCCATGACAAATCTCCAGATCCCTCGACTTCGCCCCATTCGACTTGCTCAGGGGCTTCGCTCGGGATGACAATTCGTTTGAATAAACCCAGGTTAGCTTCGCGAACCTGGGGCACCAATTCTTTCGATCCTTAACACTCGCTGCAACCGCAGATCTCTCCACTCCACTTCGCTCCGGTCGAGATGACAATCCAAACTGGAGTGGGAACCCGACGGAGCGATCCGCTTCAGTTAGAAGCGGGCGGCGAAGGGTAGCAGGGCGATGTTGCGGGCCTGCTTGATGGCGCGCGTCAGCTTGCGCTGGTGCGTGGTGCAGACACCCGTCAGGCGGCGCGGGACGATCTTGCCGCGCTCGGCGACGAACTGCTGCAGAAGGCGAACCTCACGGTACGGGATCGCGTCGATCTTCTCGGTGCAGAACTTGCAAACCTTCTTGCGACGGAAGAACTTGCGTCCGCCACCGCCGGGGCCACCGGGGCCGGAGGGACGACCGCCGCCGGGACCGCCAGGACGCGGGCCGGAGCTGTGTCCTTGATAGCCGCCCGAGCTGGAGTGGCCTGAGTTTGACGGGCCGGAATGCTCGCTCCGCGCGGGAGCTTCACTTCTTGGTGCTGGTGCGCTGGTTTCGTCAGCCATAATTTCCTCATTCCTTCTTTGGTCGAGTGGCCTTTACGGGACTCGACGAATTTCATAGGCAAATTTCAGTAAACCGCGCTCCGTTTCCGAAGACGGCCGGAAAAGCTTAGACAGCGGCAGCAGCGGTTTCCGCCACGGGCTCGGCAACCGGGATCGTTTCGGCGACTGGAGCAGCGTCGGCGATCGGAGCAGCTTCGGCGGCGACAGGCGGTGGAGCGATGGGCTGGGCGCTGAGCTTCTTGCGGCTGGCGCGCAGGGCCTTGACCTTGTCGAGACGCTTGGTCTCTTCGTCCATGCGAACGGTGATGTACTTGATCACCTGCTCGATGACGCGCAGACGACGCTCGACCTCGGCGATGAGCTTGCCATCGGCGTCGACGGTGAGCAGAACGTAGTTGCCGTCGTTGAACTTGCGGACGGTGTAGGCGAGCTTGCGGCGGCCTAGCTTTTCGATGGAGCGGATTGCGCCTCCGCCAGAGGTGATCGTGGTTTCAATGCCGGCGATCAGCTTGTCGAGGTCCTCGTCGAGCACGTCGGGACGGACGATGAACATCACTTCGTAAAAACGTTGCACCATTTCGCTTCTCTTTTCTCGCCCCCGTTGATGAATATGCAATATTCGCCACGGTGACAGTTACATTTCCTGCTTACTGCTGTTTCTATTAAGCGGAGCTGTTTTGCTCCCGCTTATTAAACTCATTCATCGCAGCGCCAACGCCTTGCGCCAGGATCACTTCCACTGCCTTCGACACCTTATCGAGCGCGATGTCCAGAACCTCAAGCTGCGCCTTGCGAAAAGGCGTCAACACATAATCCTTGCGCTGGCGGCGGGCCGATTCCGCGGCTGCCGGCAGTTCGGGAGCGACGCCGATCCTGATACGAATCCACTCTTCGCTGCGCAATGCCCCGGAGATGGACTTCACCCCGTTGTGGCCTCCGGAACTGCCTCGTTCGCGGATGCGCAAAGCTCCGAGCGAAAACTCAACCTCGTCGTACAGCACGATGAGGTCCCGCTGCGGATCGACCTCGTATTCCCTAACCAACGCCTGAACGGCTGTGCCGCTCAGGTTCATAAATGTCTCGGGTTTGGCCAGGACCACGTCTCTACTCGCGATCCTGACCGTCGCCGTTAATGACCGGCAATGCCGGTTTGCTACCACCGCGCCATGCTCGCTCGCGATTCTATCGATGGCGAGAAAGCCGGCATTGTGCGGTGTGAACTGATACTCCATGCCCGGATTCCCCAAACCAACCACCAGCACTTTGCCTGACCGCTTACCAGGTTCGGTATCGGAGGTCTGGGCTGGCTGGCTGATCTGTTCCGGAGAATCCGCCAAGGTTTACTTCTTCGCCGCCTTCTTGTCGCCAGCCGGTGCAGCAGCCGCGGCATCCGCGTCCTGCTTGCCCTTCTTGACGACTTCGGGTTCGGCCGGGCCAGCAGCTGCAACCGCGTCGGCTGCCGGCGCAACCTCTTCCTTGATCGAGACGACGTGAGCGATGGTCGCGTTCTCGTCATCGAGGAACTTGAACTTGCCACCATGAGGAAGATCGGAGACGCGCAGCACATCGCCGAATTCGAGCTTGGTGACATCGACGTTGATGTGGCTGGGAATGTCCGAGGGCAAGCACTCGATCTCGACCTCGCGAATGACCTGATCGAGAATGCCGCCACCAACCTTGACGCCCACCGGGATGCCGTCGAGGATGACCGGAACATTGACCTTCATCACCTTGTCCATGGCGATGCGCTTGAGATCGATGTGGATGAGGCGGTCCTTGATCGGCTCATACTGCCAGTCGACGATCATCACCTTGGTTTTGATGGATGATCCGGCAACTTCGAGGTCGAAGATCGAGTTGTGACCCGACTCGGAGTGCAGGATGCGGAGCATCTGCTTGGGGTCGAGCTCGATGGCCTGTGCGGGCTCTTTGGCGCCGTAGACGACGGCTGGGATCTTGCCCTGAACGCGAACGCGGCGTGCGGCGTTCTTGTTGAATTTTCCCTCGCGGGGAGTGGCTGCTACTACTTCTGAGATCGACGGCATGTTCTTTCCTTTCGGGCACGAGAAGCAGCTTTTAGCTGTTAGCTTCTAGCTCTTAGCTAGAGCGCAGCATACTGCTCGTTCCGCTCCCTTTTTGGCAGGTCAGCCCATTCGGGCTGAGCTACGATTTTGAACTTCGCAAACCGAATCAGCTAGAAGCTAAGAGCTAACGGCTAAAAGCCAGCCTTAGCTGAACAGCGTGCTGACGCTGGTTTCCATGTGGATGCTTTCGATGGTGGCGGCGAGTAAGCCGGCGATCGAGAGCACCTTGATCTTCTCCAGCTTCTGCGCCTCTTCGCGCAGCGGGATGGAGTTGGTGACCACCAGCTCTTCGAGCCTGGAGTCTGCGATGCGCTTAATCGCCGGCCCGGAGAGCACCGGATGCGAAGCGCACGCATAAACCTTGGTGGCACCGCTTTCGAGCAGGGCATCGGCGGTTTTCACCAGCGTGCCTGCCGTATCCACAATGTCGTCGATGATGAGGCAAGTCTTGCCGTACACATCGCCGATCACATTCATCACTTCGGTGACGTTGATGTCGGTCCGCCGCTTATCGACAATGGCCAGCGGAGCCCCCATCTTCGTCGCAAAAAATCTAGCTCGCTCGACACCGCCCGCGTCCGGCGAAACTACTGTCAAGTTCGGCAGATCCAGCTTCCGGAAGTAGCTCACCATCACAGGACTGGCGAACATATGGTCGACCGGAATATTGAAAAAGCCTTGTATCTGCGCCGCGTGCAGGTCCATAAACAGGGCCCGGTTCGCGCCGGCGGTGGTGATCAGATCGGCGACCAGCTTCGATGAAATCGCGACTCTGGGCCGATCTTTGCGGTCCTGCCTGGCATAGCCGTAATAGGGCACGACCACGGTGATCCTGCCTGCCGATGCGCGCTTCAGCGCGTCGATCATGATGAGCAGCTCCACCAGGTGCTGGTCAACAGGATTGCAGGTTGGCTGCACAACGAAAACGTCGACACCGCGAACGTTCTCGAGCAGCTGAAAGTAAATCTCTCCATCGGCAAATCGCTGGACCTTGGTTTCGCCCAGCGGCAGTCCGATGATGTCGCATATTTCCGAGGTCAGCTTACGATTTGCCGACCCGGAAAATATCTTGAAGCGCTTGTCTTCATTCCGCGAAGCTCGTTTCTTCTCCGCGGGTTTGGTACGTTGAGCCGATAACTCTTGTGCGCCCGCAACTTCAGGGGCAATTTCGAACAGTTCTGCGGTTTCCGCTTTCACTAGAACCTCCCAAGCTGGTTTGCGTTGGTTGTCCTGCTGCCTGGTTTTACCCGGCTCTGTAGTGCCGGATTCCTGCAACTCAAGAGAAAACTTTACTTCCGAATATCCGAAGCCCTAAAACTCTGGCTGGGCGACTAGGATTCGAACCTAGACGAAGTGCTCCAAAGGCACTTGACCTACCATTAGTCTATCGCCCAGTAGCCGGGACACCTTGCAAGTGTAACTGCTCACGAATCAGGGTGTCTTGTCCGATCTTGCTGCGACAGCTAACTCAATCTCATGTCGCGCCAATATTCCGATCGCGGCAACGTTCGGGTGAGATGGGTGGTTACGCCCAACTGACCCAAGCGCTGTTGCGCCGATTTCGCTGCTTCCGTGGTTGCGTAAAGCCCGAAAACGGCTGAACCCGAACCAGAGAGTGCGGCGTAGAGAGCCGACTGCTCCGATGCTTCTGGATCAGGAACCGCAAGAATGCGCTTGATGTTTCCGAGAAGGGGGTATTGAGGAAAGACGACGCGTTCGAAGTCGTTTTCAATCCCGGTTCGGACAAGCGCGAGAAGCGGATTCTCGGCCAGGTCTCCCCGTTGGGGTGAGACACCGGAGGAGTGCGGCATGCTCCATGCACGAAGCAAGAGACCGACTCAACCTTCTAAGAGTATCGGAGTTCGGGTCTGGGGTCAAGCCGGCAGTGGATTCGGCGCTGAACGCTGCGCGTTGGTCCCAGTCGCGAAAGGCCTGCGGGGTGGAGACGCTGACGTCGGGGGTGGCGACGACGCATTCGTAAGAAGGCAGGTCGGGAAGGGGATAGACCTCTTCGCCGCGGCCTAGGCCGAGGACGGCTCCGCCGATGAGGAAGAGGGGTACGTCGGAGCCAATCTCTGCGGCGAGGGCGAGGCGGTCTGGACTGGGCAGGTGGAGGCCGAGTTCCTGCTCGAGTCCGATGAGGGCGGCGACGGCGTTGGCGGAGCCGGCGCCGAGTCCTCCCTGGACAGGGAGGCGCTTGTCGATGTCGATATGGACTTCGGCGGCGACTCCGAGTCTGGTGAGGGCTTTTTCGACGATCCGCCAGGCGGTGTTGCGGTGGTCGGTGGGCACTCCCGGATGGTTACAGGTGATGCGGATGCGGTTTGGCTTTGTTGATTCGAGGAGGGTTGCGGTTACGGTGACCAGATCGTGGAGTTCGAGGGTCTGGTAAAGGGTGGTGAGGGCGTGGAAGCCGTCTTCGCGGGGCGGGCCGATGGCGAGGCCGAGGTTGATCTTGGAATGGGAGCGGAGGCGGGTGGACATATGGAGGTATGCGGGGGTCGATTTCTTTCTAAAGTGGCGGCTGAGAATCGACGCTCCAGCGACCCCAGAGTTCCAAGGGCTGGCTAGTCAAGCTCGCCGCGTGTCATCGCCATTATTTCGTCCGTGGTAAACGGAAGATCCGCGGTGCCACGCAAGGCGTCTATCAGTAACTGCCCCTTGGATTTCACCTCCGCCGGTTCAGCAGTTTCTTCGGGCTCCTGGCCAGTCGGCTTGTTGTCATCTTCGGAGTTGGCCACTGTAATTCCTCTCGGTTAAGGATAACGCAGGCACCCTTCAAAGCCGACCAGTCGACGGCGAGAGGTTCTTTGCATTTTTCTCACACAGGTTGGGGTAAAGTTGGAGCGTGACCACTCTCAACCGCCGAAAGTTTCTCGCGATGAGTAGCGCTGTAGGGCTGTCGACAGCGCTCCCGCACCAGCTTTGGGCTGAAGCGCTCGCCCCGAATCCTCCAGTTGAAGACTTCACCTTCCTCTTCGTCACCGACGCCCATCTCCAGCCGGAGTTGAATGCAGCGCAGGGGACCGACCAGTGCTTCAAGAAGGCGCGGACGATCAAGAGCGATTTTGCGATCCAGGGCGGAGACCACGTCTTTGATGCCCTGGCGGTGCCTCGCGAACGGCGCTTCGAGCCTCTTCGACCTGTATGGCAAGACTGAGCAAGACCTGGGGATGAAGATCTATCACACGATCGGGAACCACGACGTCTTCGGGGTCTATCCGGCGAGCGGGGTTTCTCCGACTGACCCGCTTTATGGAAAGAAGATGTTTGAGGAGCGTTTCGGCAAGGCTTATTACTCGTTCGACCATAAAGGTGTGCACTTCGTCGTGCTCGACTCGATTGGCATCACCGACGATCGCGCTTACGAGGGGCGGATCGATGCAGCGCAACTTGCGTGGCTTGCCGCCGATCTGAAGGCTTTGCCTGCGGCGACGCCGATTGTGGTCTCGGTGCATATTCCGCTGGTGACCGCTTTTGACTCTTATGTGCCGGTTCCCGCGACGGCGCCGAAACATCATGGCCTGAGCGTGGCGAATGCGAACGAGGTGATCGCGCTGTTTGAAGGTCACAATGTGCTGGGCGTGTTGCAGGGACATACCCATATCAATGAACGAGTGGAGTGGAAGGGCGTGCCATACATCACGAGCGGGGCTGTCAGCGGAAACTGGTGGCATGGGACGCGGATGGGGACGCCGGAGGGTTTTACCGTGGTGCGGATTGAAAGCGGCAAGCTCTCGACGCGCTACGAGACTTACGGATTTCAGAGCGTCGATCCTCAGAACACTTAAGCCGGAAAATACTTAGGCCGGGAAAATACCTGAGTTGGGCGGGCATCTCGGGTTACAATCCCTGCTACGATGCCCCTTTCCTTCGCGGTCAGGAATACTGCGGTTTACAGCATTTCACTGGCGATGGCCACCGGGCTGGTGGCCGCCGAACGGCCGGCTGTCGACTACATGAAGGAGCAGCCGGTCCGCACTCAACATGCGATGGTGGTGAGCGTTCATCACCTGGCCGCCGATGCCGGCGTGGAGATCATGCGCGAGGGCGGCAATGCCATCGATGCGGCGGTGGCTACGGGCTTCGCGCTGGCGGTGGTGCATCCGGCGGCGGGGAATATTGGCGGCGGCGGCTTCATGCTGATTCGCCTGCATACGGGCAAATCGACCTTCATCGACTATCGCGAGAAGGCGCCGCTGGCGGCGACGGCCAATATGTATCTCGACGCCAAGGGCGACGTGATCCCCGATGCCAGCATCGTCGGGTATAAGGCGATTGGGGTTCCCGGCTCGGTGGCGGGCATGGTTTATGCGGAGAAGAAATATGGACGCCTCGACCTAAAGCGAGTGATGCAGCCCGCGCTGCGGCTGGCTCAGGATGGTTTCATCCTCAGCACGGAGGAGGCCGAGGACCTGCACGATAAGGAGCTTTCGCTCTTTCCCGAGTCGAAGCGAATTTTTCAGCGCGATGGGAACTACTACCAGCCGGGTGAGTTTTTCCGGCAGCCGGACCTGGCGCGGACGCTGCAGCGCATCGCTGACAATCCGGACAGCTTTTACCATGGCGACCTGGCGAGGGATATTGCCAAGGCGATCCAAAAAGATGGGGGCTTGATCACCGAGCGCGACCTGGCGAATTACCAGGTGAAGGAGCGAGAGCCGGTCGTCGGGACCTACCAGGACTACACGATCATCAGCTCGCCGCCGCCTTCTTCGGGCGGGATCGCGTTGATCGAGGCGCTGAACATTCTTGAAGGCTACAACCTGTCGCGGCTTGGCGACCGAACGCCGGCGGAGATGCACCTGATCGTCGAAGCCTATCGGCGCGCCTACATGGACCGCGGAGACTACCTTGGCGATCCTGATTTCTCGACGGTTCCAGTGCAGCAAATGCTGGACAAGAAATATGCGGCGGCGTGGCGGCGTGGAATTGAAGAAGACCAGGCGACTCCGTCAGCGAGCCTCAAGCGTCCGGCAGGATTTCTGCCTCCTCCGCCGAAGCCGGCTGCCAAGTCGCCGGACCACGTCAACACAACCCACTATTCGATTGTCGATTCCGACGGAAACGCAGTAGCGGTGACCACAACGCTGAATAACTGGTTCGGCTCGGGGGCGACGGCTGAGGGGCTGGGATTCGTGCTGAATGACGAAATGGACGACTTCGCCGCCAAGCAGGGCGTGCCGAACATGTATGGACTGATCCAGGGACCAGGAAACGGGATCGCGCCGGGCAAGCGGCCGCTGTCGAGCATGACTCCGACGATCGTGTTGAAAGACGGCAGGCTCCGCTTTGTGCTGGGTTCGCCGGGTGGCTCCCGCATTATCACCACGGTGGCGAACATCTTTCTGAGCGCGGCCGAGGAAGGACTCAACATCCAGCAGGCCGTCGATGCGCCGCGTTTCCATCATCAATATCTGCCGGACAAAGTGTATCTGGAGCCGGGCTTCTCTGACGCGACGATGGCCGGGTTGCAGGCGCTGGGTTATAAGCTCGATGGCGGCGATCCGGACGATCGCACATGGAGCGATGGCGAGTGCATCGCGGTGAATCCGCACACCGGCATGCTGGAGGGCGGGCATGACAGCCGCCATAGCTATGGCAAAGCGGCTGGCTACTAGGCGGCGATCGAGCGGGGCGAGCAGGATACATACAGGGATGAGAAAATAACGTTATAGCCGAAATAGGGCAGACCGATAGAGCCATCCCTTATGCTGAAAGCCATTTCTTCCCATGTATTTCTTCGCCAGAGGCTGCATCCGGGGTTGTTGGATGCGCTCGCCCGGAGTGGGGCCGAGGCGATTGAAATCTACGCGGCGCGGCAGCATTTCGACTACACCAGCCGCCCCCATGTTCACGAACTGGCGGAGTGGTTCCGCTCCAACCCGGTGCTTCCCTTTTCCATGCACGCTCCGCTGCACTCGAACGAAGACATGGGCCGCGATGGCTCTCCGGGCGTGAATGTCGTGCATCCGGAAAAGTCACGGCGCATCGACGCGATGGACGAGATCAAGCGCGCGATTGAAGTGGCGGAGCAAATTCCGCTGAAGTACATGGTGATTCACTTCGGCGAGCGCCACGATACGTGGAGCCCGCGCACCCTGGAGCATTCGATGACGGCGCTCGAGCATCTGCGTGCGTTTGCCAGTCCGCTTGGGGGTGAAGCTGAATGTCGAGAACATTCGCAACGAGGTCACCGAACCTGCTCATTTGCGGGAAATTCTGACGACTGGGCACTTCAGCGATATCGGGGTTTGTTTCGATGCCGGCCACGCCAATATCACCAGCAGCGTGGAGGCGATGTTGGGTGAGTTGAAAGATCACATTCGCTCCACACACTTGCATGACAACCATGGCGAGAAGGACGAGCATCTTTGGCCGGGTGAAGGCACCATCGATTGGGCGGCGACGATGGCCGAATTGAAGACGGCGCCGAAGGTCGAAGCAGGGCTGCTGGAGATCCACTACGCCATTGAAGACTCGGTCGAAGCCGTGGCGGAAAAGGCGCGCAAGGCTTTTGAGCGGCTGGAGATCTGAGCCGGCGCAAAATGTGTTTGCGCAACGATTGCTGAAGATGCAGATTTCTCCACTCCGCGCTGCGCGCTTCGGTCGAAATGACAAATATTGAAGAGAAGAATATGGCAGACGAGACAATTACAGAATCAGTAACAGCGACTGCGACAAATGCGGTACTGGCCACGATTGGCGACATCGGCAAGCATGAGGGGCAGTCGGTCATTCTTCGCGGCTGGCTTTATGCGCTGCGCGAGAGCGGCAAGCTGCTCTTCCCGATCTTTCGCGATGGCACGGGAACGATCCAGGGGATTGTGCCGAAGGCCGCGGTCACGCCGGAGATCTTTGAGACGATTCGGCAGCTGACGCAGGAATCGAGCGTGATCGTGACGGGCAAGGTCCGCGCCGACAAGCGCGCTCCGGGCGGCTATGAACTCGACGTGGAAGCTGTCGAGGTGGTGCAGCGCGTTCCGGATGACGATCCATTCCCGATCACGCTCAAGGAGCATGGCGTCGATTTTCTGATGGAGCATCGCCATTTGTGGATCCGCACTCCGCGGCAGTCGGCGATCTTGCGGATTCGCGCTGAGATCATCAAGGCGGCGCGGGATTATCTGGATGACAACGGCTTTACGCTGACCGATCCGCCGATCCTTACGCCGGCGGCGTGCGAAGGCACGAGCACGCTGTTCCCTGTCGATTATTTCGGCGACGAGGCCTTCCTGACGCAGAGCGGTCAGCTTTACATCGAGAGCACGGCGCTGGCGCTTGGGCAAGGTGTATTCCTTTGGGCCGACCTTTCGCGCGGAGAAGTCGAAGACGCGGCGGCACCTGACCGAGTTCTGGATGGTGGAGCCGGAGTGGGCTTATGCCGGCCTCGACGATCTGATGGAGCTGGCGGAGAACTTCATCAGCTTCATTGTGGAGCGCGTGCTGACTCGCCGCGCTGCCGACATTGCGGTGATTGGACGCGATGTGACAAAGCTGCAGGCGATCAAAGCGCCGTTTCCGCGCCTGCGTTATGACGAAGCGGTGGCGATGCTGCATGAGGCCTATGACAAGGGGCTCGCGCCCGATCTATCCAGAACAGGTTTGAGTATGGCGACGACTTTGGTTCGCCGGATGAGACTTACTTGTCGTCGCAGTTTGATCGGCCGCTGATGGTGCATCGCTATCCGGCGGCGGTGAAGGCTTTTTATATGGAGCCCGATCCGGTCGATCCGAAGTATGCGCTGTGCGTCGATGTGCTGGCGCCGGAGGGTTATGGCGAAGTGATTGGCGGCTCGCAGCGTATGGCTTCCTATGAGCTGCTGAAGAAGCGCATCGAGGAGCATAACCTGCCGCTCGAGTCGTTCCAGTGGTATCTCGATCTGCGGCGGTATGGGTCGGTGCCGCACTCCGGTTTTGGCATGGGGATCGAGCGGGCGGTGGCGTGGATTTGCGGTTTGGAGCATGTGCGGGAGACGATTCCGTTTGCGAGGACTTTGAATCGGATTTATCCGTAGAGGCGATCTTCTCACCGGATAGGTGATTCCGCTACTTCTAATGGAACCCGCCTTGAGCCGGGCTGATGACGATTGGTTTCGTGTCCTGTGGCTTCAGCCGCTGGGGTTCAGGACCTGTGGAAGGAACCTGGCCAGATTCGGTCCGACTCCGCCACCTGCTTCAGGATTTCGTTGCGCCGCCGCAGGAAGCGATCCATATCATCGCTCTTCAGGAACAAATGTTCAGCGATCAACCCAAGAACGGGGACCGGCGCGGCAAAGGTAAAGGATCCCTCATCTCCGTGCGGCTCTCAGACAAGGCCGCAAAGAAGTGATCGTGCTGCATAGACTTGAAGACGCCGTTAATCATCGTGTCCTGAAAAATAAACGGTGGTGCATCCAAAGCCGTGATCTTGCTCGTGAGGTGCTGACGGAAACCTAGGTGTTTCGCGCGCCACCGAACAGACTCGTTGAGCCCGATGAGGCCGGCCGTTACTCCGCCCACCGCCTGCTCCCCCGACTGCTCCGTCCCCAGCAAATGAAGCTCTATGCTGCGCGACAGGTCGAAACAGCGCTGGATCGGCGCGGCGATATGTGTGACCTGATCGATAAAAACCATAAGCTCCTTGACCCCTGCCGAACTGACGGCGCCGCGAACACGTAATTTCGAGCCCTCAGTACAGCCTCTGACTCTGGATAAACTCTTCCGGCGTTCCGTCTTTGGGATTGACGAAGATGACGTCTTTGGGGTCGCGTCGCGGCGTGTCGACGGAGAAGACGACGAAGGGTTCCTCGAGGAGTTCGCTGGTTCCGTGAACCGTGCCTTTCTTGAAGAAGACGAGTTGGCCGGGGCCGAGTTCGAAGGGCGGATCGTTGGCGAAGAAGAAGCGCGCGCGTCCTGAAATCACAAGCAGATACTCGTCGCAGGTGGCGTGGTAGTGCGCCGGCACCGGCGTGTAGACGCGGAAGACGCGGGCGCTGGCTTCAGGCTCGTCGGTGAGCCGGGTGTCGATGAGCATGGTGCTGGCGGTTGCCGGGAAGGCTTTAGCGATGGCGTTTATATCGAAAACGGCGGATTTGTCTGGCATTTGCTACCTCAAGATCTTCATGTAGTGACGCGGTTCTCTTTTACTCTTCGTTCAGAAACGGCTCCGTCGACCGCTTGGCGTACCAATGACAGGCGAGCAGAAATGCTGCGCCTGCGGCGTAGCTTGCGGCGAAGGCGGGTGCGGTGAAGAGGCCGATCTTGATGTTCACGCCTTGGGGAGTGAGTGTGTAGGCGTGGATGATTCCGAGGCAAGAGAACACCGCTGCGGCGGCCATCCATAGAGCGGCTTTGCGGAACTGGCGGTCGATGGTCATGGCGAGCGAGGCTGTCCAGATCATCGAAACCAGTAGGGCTCCCTGGCTGATGGCGATGAGGCCGTAGATGGAGAGTTCGCTGCCGAAGGCGGATGCGGTGGCGAAGAGTGTCGAGCCTGCTTTGCGGATGGAGAGATCGACGAGCTGGAGAGTCCAAGAGGCGAGCATCGGCACGAGTCCGAGAGCGACGGCGACGGCATGAGCCTTGGGAACATCACGAAAGGTTTCGCCGACCATGACCAGGCCTACCCATACGATGACGATCGAGACGGCCTCGAGCGGGACGATGTGGAGGACGAGCGGGACGAGTCCGGTGAGGCAGATGAGCATGGTGGCTGCTCCGCTGAGAGCGGAATAACCGGAGCGCGCGCCGAGTGCCTTATACGCGGAGTGGCCGAGGTAGAGCGTGGTGGGGAATGGACTGCCGAAGGCCGCTGCCGCGATGGTGGCGAGGCCGTTGACGAGCAGCGAGGGGCGGGTTGGGTAATCATCGCCCGCTACTTTGACGCTCTCGAGTATCTGGAGCGAGACGAGAGTGTCGAGGATGCTCATGGGCAGGATGATGGAGAGATATTTCCATCCCTCGGCCTGGCGCAGGAAGGTGAAGACGTTCATCGGGTGCGGGAGATGCAGGCCGAGACCGGTGATGGGCGGCGCCTGCACCGTGTAAAGATGGAACGCGCGCAGCACGGCCACGAGGATGGCGGCGACGATCAAGACGAGCAGTCCGCCGGGAAGGCGAAATGGCAGGCGCAGGCGCGAGGAATAGACGGCAAGCAGGATGATGGCGGGAAAGAGCGCGATGGCGGGCGCTTGAAAGATTCCGAAGATGAAGCCGAGGCAGAGGAACGACATGGCGATTCCGGCGAGTGGGCAGAGCAGCGCGGCGCGAGGAATCGCTTTGCGCATCCAGTCGGTGCAAAAGGCGCCTGCGGTTTGCACGACGCCGCTGAGCAGGCTGGCGAAGACGCCGACCTGCCAGGTGAGCGTGGCGTCGTGGGTCCGCTGATAGACCGGCACCATGATGAGGAAGATGTAGGCGAAGATCGTCGGCGTGTTCACGCCGAAAGGGATCGCGGTGACGTTGGTGCGGCCGGTCCTTGCGCCAGCCGGTGGGCCTGCCAGGCGTAGAAGAGGTTTCCGGCGAAGATGGAGATTGCGACGCCGGGCAGGATGCGGCTGACGACGAGCTCCGCCGGGAAACCGCAGAGTGGGGCGAGCCCGGCGATGAGCAGCAGATCGGGCAGGCCACTGAAGAAGAGTCCGAAGCAGCCGTCGAGGTCGCCGGGAACGAAGCGGCGGGGGCGGTTGGCCGATGGCGCATTGGCGGTTGTCGCGATAGTGGTCTCTCCGGCTGCTCGAGTTTTCAGTTGTCAGTCCTCGAGTCCTCAGTGGTGAACGTGCCGGATGGCCTACGATTGCTGCGAACTGACGACTGAGAACCTCCTCCTTACGCTGTTCCGTATTCCATGCCGAGTTCTTTGAGCCAGCGGCGATAGGCGATGGCCATGCGGTCGGAGCGTAGATGCAGTTCGGCCTGTAGATCGAGCGGTAACAATTCCGGGCGCTGCGATTCGACGATGGCCTTGTCTTGCAGGCTGACTTTGTCCTGGAAGGCGCGGAGGTCTTCATCGCGTGGCGTCGTCGGCGTAGTTGAGGGCGAGGACTACCCAGGCGAGGCTTTCGTCTTCGCGATTCGTGCCACCTTCGATTGGCGTGACCGTGTCGAGCATGGTGAAGCACTTGCCTTGCTGCCGCTTGCGGAAGCTGGCGGTGAGCGGGCGTTCGACGGTGTAGTCGTAGAAGACCTGGGCGGGATTTCCTGTGCCGTCGGGGTCGGGTTGCCAGATTTTGATGTCGTGGGCGATGACGCCGTTCGGAGTGGTTTCGACTTCGTAGTCCTCAATCTGTGCGCGGCTCGGGTCGCCGAGAAGACCGGCGTGGACGAAGGGCAGATGAGCGACGTCGAGGAAGTTTTCGATGATGCGCGGGCCTTTGGCGCGGAAGCGATAGGGTCCGGCGAGCACCTTGCGGAAAGACGCGTCTTCGGCCTCGGGAAACGATGGAATTTCATGCGACAGGCGTGTCGAGCGCGACCCAGACGATGCCGTATTTCTCCTGAGCGTGAAAGACGTTGGCGCGGGCCTTGAGCGGAGGCGGCTGATCGGGATGCGAAGGGATGAAGACGCATTTGCCGGAGGCGTCGTAGGTCCAGTGGTGATATGGGCAGACAACGCAACTGTCGCGAATATGGCCGAGTGAGAGCTTGGCGCCGCGATGAATGCAGAGGTCTTCCCAGGCGTGAATGCCGCTCGGATCGCGCCAGAGCACCACGTCGCGACCGAGCAGACGCACTGAGGTGAGGTCGCCGATCTTCACGCTCGAAGACCAGCCGACAGCGAGCCACTCGTGGCGCAGAAGCGCGTCTTCGCTGAGGGGTGGGGGTGTCATCTGGGCGCGTGCCACGATACCCGAGTATAAACAGGCCCCACGGCTCTTCGTTCCAGACGTCGCACTTCGTGCCAGACTACAGAGATAGCGAAGGCGAGGAGCGTCAGTGGCAAAGGGCGGAAGGCGGCGGATGCTGCCTGGATTGCGGGTAAAGGATGGCTTTATGCGCCATCCGTTTGATATTGAGTTTGGGGTACAAACCAGTGGGCTGGTGAGTGGGCGGCATTTGAAGGCGGGGCATGCTCATGATCGCCATAACACTGCTTACTATGGCGTGGCGCCATCGATTTTTCGAGACATCTGCGAACGGTGGCGCGCGAGTCCGCCAGCTTTTCCTGCTGAGAACTACAGCTTTATTGACCTGGGCGCGGGGATGGGCCGTGGCTTGCTGCTGGCGGCGGAGATGCCGTTTCGCGAGGTGATTGGAGTCGAGTTGAATCCGGAGCTGGCGCGCGTCGCGGATAAGAATATGGCCGCATGGCGAGCGTTGGGGAGAGGACGGTGCCCGATGCGCATTCTTACTCAGGATGCGACGGAGTTTGAGTTTCCAATGAGTCCTTGCGTTGTCTTTCTCTTTAATCCGTTCGGCGCGACGGTGTTGCGGCGGCTGATCAAGAGAATTGAGAGCGCCTTCCTCGACCGGCCTGGTGAGATCGATTTGCTTTATGTGAATCATGAGCAGGAGAAGGTGGTGGCCGGCAACTCAGGCTTCGTACAGCTCTTCGGCGGAGATATCTACAAGTCGACGTGGGACGAGGTGGCCGACCGGGAGATTCTTCTCAATCAATCGGCCGGCGAGTATGCCGCGAGCGAATACGAGTCCTGCTCGATTTGGCGCTGGATCGGGCCTGAGGGTACATCCTCAGCCACTAGCACCCCACCGCGAAGAGGTCGTCGTGGCTCGTACAATCAAGGTCGCATGTCAAAAAGAGAGTCTGGAAAGTTACGCGTAGGAATTTTGTTTGGTGGACGTAGCGGCGAGCATGAGGTCTCGCTGCTCTCGGCCGCTTCGATCTTGAAGGCCATCGATCCGAAGAAGTATGAGGTCGTGCCGGTTGGCATTACTAAAGAGGGCCGATGGGTTACGTCTTCCGGCGCAGAGGCTCTGTTGGCTGGAGGCGCTGCGCCGGCGCTCGGCAAAGATTCGGCTGCTCGCGACGAGGGTTTGGCGGCTGTCGGCCGCGAGTCAGGAATTCAGCCGACCGCTCTGGGCGAATCGCTGAAGGTGGATGTGATCTTCCCCGTGCTGCACGGCACCTTTGGTGAGGATGGCACGATTCAGGGGCTCTTCGAGCTGGCAAATGTTGCCTATGTCGGCTCGGGGGTGCTGGGCTCGGCAGCGGGGATGGACAAGGACATTATGAAGCGGCTTTTTGCCGCGGCGGGGTTGCCGACTCCGAAGTATGTGAGCTTCCTGCGCAGCGAATGGAGATCCTCGCCGAGGAAGATTGTGAAGCTGGCTGAAGAGAAGCTGAAGTATCCGATATTTGTGAAGCCGGCGAATCTGGGTTCCTCGGTCGGAATCAGCAAGGCTCATGACCGGAAGGAGCTTGGGCCGGCGATCGATCTTGCGGCTAACTACGACCGCAAGATCGTGATCGAAGCAAGGCGTCGGCGGCGCGACAAGGAGAAAGGCGAGAGAGCTGGAGGTTGCCGTACTTGGCAATGATTCTCCAGAGGCTTCTGTGGTTGGGGAGATCGTTCCCGGCAAGGAGTTCTATGACTACGAGGCGAAGTATCTGAGCGATGCTTCGGTGCCGATTATCCCGGCGAAGATCACGCGGGCGCAATCGAAGCAGATTCGGGAGATGGCGATTGCGGCCTTTCGCGCCTGCGACTGCACCGGGCTGGCGCGGGTTGACTTCCTGATGGAGCCGGAGTCGAAGAAGGGAAAGACGCGCGGATTTATGTGAACGAGGTGAATACGCTTGCCGGGGTTCACCAAGATCAGCATGTATCCGAAGCTTTGGGAGGCTTCGGGAGTTCCGTATTCGGAGTTGATCGACCGGCTGATCGGGCTGGCCTCTGGAGCGTCGGGCGGAGAAGGATGAGACGAGCTTTAGCCGATGAAGAGTTTCGGCAAGTCTTGCGGCATTTGATCTGAGTGACTAGAGTCGATGGCATGAGTATTCAGGTTGTCGAACCTCAGATTCTCGTCGGCACCTGGCGTCGTTTTGGACGCACCGGCCCTGTCTACGAGATCCTCTCGCAGAGCGGGGATCGAATGATGCGAATTCGAGTTGTCGAGAGCGGCGAAGAGCTGGATTATCCCCTCGATGAGGTCCTCGACGACCCGCGTGAGCGCTGATGTTCGCCATCGCGTTCGACCTGGTTGTGGTTGAAACAGCGAGGCATCATCCCAAGGGAGTTTCCCAGGCCTAGGGCGCGCCAGGAACAAGGCCCGATCTCGCGGTGTCATAGTAGAGTGGAAGTGTTCTAGGCATGCGAGGATGTGAATCGCATCGGAACTAGAGGAAGCCTCAAACGATGACGCTGCTGGATGCACCCAAATTTGACGAAAAGGCAGATAAGCGGAACCGTAAGATCGGTATCGGCGCTCTCATCGCCTTTGGTGTTCTCATCGTGGTCTATATCGTTCTCTGGACTACGGTCTTTCATACCTTTGAGTTCTGGGCGTGGCCTGCGGAGCATCGGCTGAGTTCTTTTATGACGACGGTCGAAGGCGGGGATTTGAACAAGGCGTATGCGCTTTGGAACCACGACCCTGACTGGCAGCAGCATCAGGAGAAGTATTCGGCCTATGACTTTGACCAGTTCACCAAGGACTGGGGGCCGATGAGCGACTACGGAAAAATCCGGAGCCACGAGCTTGTGATGGCGAAGTCGTACGGCAATGGCGTCGTGGTTGGACTCTATATCAACGGCGGCAAAAAACCTCTGTTTATGCGGGTTGACGATAAGACGAAGCAGATTGGATTTTCGCCGGTTGAGCTTTATGTTGGGCCGTGAGGAAGTCGTTCGTCTTTGGTTGCCAGTACCTCAGTTTCGGTCCTCGGCGTCGATCTCATTTCCTTTACTGACGACTGACAACTACGTGAGAACTTCCGTCGAGTTTAGTTGCTCTAGTGCGTGTTCCAAAGTAGCGGTGTCCTGGACGTGGGCGTGTTTCTGCTCGCGGTCGATCTGGCGGAGTAGTCCGCTGAGTACTTTGCCGGGGCCGACTTCGAGGAAGAAGTCCGGCTTTTCGGCGATTAACACCTGCATCGATTCCACCCAGCGAACAGTTCCCGTGACCTGACGGATGAGGGCATCGCGCAGCGTTTCTGCGTTGGTCGCTATCTTTGCATCGACATTGACGACAACTGGTACGGCGGCGTCTGCGAAGGTTAGCGTCTTCAGCAGCTCGGCGAGACGGTCCTGTGCGGGTTGCATGAGCGGGCAATGGAATGGCGCGCTGACGTGGAGCATCACTGCTTTCTTTGCTCCGCGCTCTTTGGCGAGAGCGACGGCGCGCTCGACCGCGGCTGTTGCTCCGGAGATCGCGATCTGGGATGGTGAATTGATGTTGGCGGCGGTGACGACTCCGCCGGTCTCGGCTGCGGCGTCTTCGCAAGCCTTGAGCACCTCGTCGGCGGCCATGCCGAGGATTGCCGCCATTGCGCCTTCTCCCGCAGGCACAGATTCCTGCATGTATTGGCCGCGGCTACGTACGGTGCGCACGGCGTCGGCGAAGCTGATGGTTCCGGCGGCGACGTTGGCGGAGTATTCGCCGAGCGAATGGCCTGCGACATAGCTGGGAGTGATGCCGCGCTCCGCAAGCACGCGCTGCGCTGCGATCGAGACGGTGAAGATTGCCGGCTGCGTGTTCTCGGTGAGACGGAGCTGCTCTTCCGGGCCGTCGAAGCAGAGGGTGGAGAGCGGAAAGCCGAGGGCGTCATCGGCCTCCTCAAAGGTTTGGCGGGCGATGGGGAAGTTGTCGAAGAAATCGCGGCCCATGCCGACGTATTGCGATCCCTGACCGGGGAAGAGGAAGGCTACTTTCTTTTCGTTCATGTCAGTGGATATTGGAACGGAGATTGGTCGAGGATGCAAGCTCGGAAGAACCGGAACGTTTTGCGGTTCTGATCCAAACTCGACCCACGACCAAAACCCAGGTTAGCTTCGCGAACCTGGGGCACCCAAATTCGTTCTACCGGATTCGTTCTACTTCTGCAGCAGGCTGATGGCGACGGAAGTCATGGCAATCACTCCGGTGCGGAGGGTTGGTTCGGGGTCGGGCTGGAAGTGACTGTTGTGCATTGCTGGCAGGACCTTTCCGGCAGCGGTGGCGGCGGCGAATTTGTCGGGATTCATGGCGCCAAGGCGGAACATCACCGTCGGGATCTGGTGACCGGGTAGGCCGAAGACGCCGAAGTCTTCGCTGCCCATGACGGGCGGGTCGTTAAAGACGTTTTTCGCGCCGAGCGCCTCGACCAGCGCGGCTTTCACGCGATCGTCCAGTGCGGGATTGTTGTACGTGACTGGCGTGGATTCGTCGTCGAGGACGGTGACGATGGGAAAGAGATTGTCGGGAACCCCGGCAGAGATGGCGACGCCTTTGGCGGTATTTTGGATGCCGTCAAGAATGATCTGGCGCGCTTTGTCGCTGAAGGCGCGGGTGGTCAGCTCGAGCTTGACCTCGTTGGGAATGATGTTGCGCTTGGTGCCACCCTCGATGCGGCCGACGGTGACGACGGAGGGATCCTGGGGGCTCTCCTGCCGGCTGACGATGGTCTGCAACTGCACGATGAATTGTGCCGCCATGACGATCGGGTCTTTGGCGAGCTGGGGCTGCGCGCCGTGGCCGCCAATACCGCGAATGATCACGTCGACGGAAGTGGAGCTTGCCAACGACGCCCCGCTGGTAACGGAGACGGTTCCGGCGGCGAGCGTATTGGAGTCGTGCAGGGCGACCGCCATCGTTGGCGTGCCGAAGCGCTCGTAGAGATGGTCGGCGAGCATGGCTTTCGCGCCATCGATGGTCTCTTCGGAGGGCTGGCCGATGAGCATTGCGGTGCCGTGCCAGCTGCTCTTCTCGGCGGCGAGGGCGCGGGCGACTCCGATCATGGTCGGTGATGTGAATGTCGTGGCCGCAGGCGTGCATGACCCCTACTTCTTCTCCGGCGGCGTTTTTGGTTTTTATCGTGCTCGCGTAGGGAACTCCGGTTTCCTCTGATGACTGGGAGTGCGTCAAGGTCGGTGCGGATGAGGAGGGTGGGGCCGTCGCCGTTCTTGAGGATGGCGACGACTCCGAAGGCCTGGCTGCCGTTGGGATATTTTCCGACGTGTTCGGTGACGGTGAAGCCGGCTTTGCGAAGTTCTTCAGCGAGCAGAGCGGAGGTTTTCTCCTCGTGATGAGAGAGCTCGGGGTGGGCGTGGATTCCCTTGTAGGTATCGACGAGGCCGGGTAGTTGGGTGTTGACGAAGGCGGGAAGGTCCTGGGCGAGGACGGGTATCGTGGCGAGAGCGAAGAGCGGCAGCGTGAAGTGGAAGGCTTTCATGGACTCTCCTGCGAAAGTGTTCCGAGTATACAAGCGGCCCGATCCTGTCGCGGTGATCCTCTCATTCGGATTGGGGGGATCTTGAGCTGGATGACGTTTGTCATCCCCATCTGCTGACAAAGGCCCCTACCTGTGGCGTTTGGGCGCGGCCATACTTGGTTTCAGGTTGATAGCAGACTGTGGAGGCGGCTATGAAGGAAACCACAACTCAGATTCTCGAAGAGCTTCAGGGCGGCAAGACTGTCGAGGCGATTTCTGGCCGGGCGACGGGCGTTCTGTTCTTCGCGAGCTTCGGTTCCTTGTGGCTCTACAACGGAATTTCGGCGATGCACCGGCTCAACCCCATCAGCATGGCGGCGATCGGTGTTATCTTTGCCGCCTTGTTTGTGCCGGCGGCTGTGCTGTTGCGGTCAGTGTCGAAGGCGGAGCATGCGGCCGGGGATCGTTCGGCGGAGTCGCCTGAAATGAAGCGCAGTTTTTTCCGGGTGAATCTCATGCAGTGGATGGCGATCATCGCCGCTGTCGTGCTCTTCAACGCCCTTCACAAGCAGGAGTTCCTGGCGACGGTTATCACCTTTATCGTGGGGGCCCATCTGATTCCGTTGGCCAGGCTGTTTCGGTATGAGGCGCATTATGTGACGGGAGGGCTCTTGATGGCGTGGGCCACTGTGATCGCCATCGCTTTTCCGGGCGCGATGATGCCGACAGTGGGCGCGTTGGGGACGGCGACGATTCTGCTGGGGAGTGCGGTTTCCACGCTGGTCTTGGCGGGCCGGGCGGCGAGGTCTGGGCACATCTCGAACCGGTTTTCAGTCCCCGGAGTTTAGTTCCTGGGGAGCTTCATGCCCGCTAGCGCGACCTACCCGTCGGCTACTGGACGACCAAGCCGATGCCAGAGGCAGACGGAGGCACAACCGGACGCTGGGTGAATTCCTGCTCGATACGCTGGTTAATCCCGGCCTGGGCGAACTCGGCGGCGACCCGGATTCCGTTCATGATGGCGCGGTCGTTGGATGATCCGTGACCGACAATGCAGACACCGTGCACGCCCAGCAGCGGTGCACCGCCGTATTCGCGGTAGTCGAGACGCTTCTTGAACTCCTTGAGCGCCTTACGCGAGAGCAGCGCTCCGGCCTGGGCGGTTACTGTCCGGGTCAACGACGCGCGGAGCATTTCACTTACGAGTCGAGCGAGCCCTTCGGAGGCCTTGAGAGCGACGTTGCCGACGAAGCCGTCGCAGACGACGACATCTGCGTTGCCATTGAAGATGTCGCGACCCTCGACGTTGCCGACGAAGTTGATGGGAAGTTGCTTGAGCAGGCCGTAGGATTCGCGGGTGAGTTCGTTGCCCTTGCTCTCTTCTTCGCCGATCGAGAGCAGGCCGACTCGGGGGCGGGCGATCTTGAGCACGCTGCGCGAGTACATCTCGCCCATGACGGCGAACTGTTCGAGATTGTGCGCCTTGCACTCGACATTGGCGCCCACGTCGAGCAGAACGCAGGGCGAGCCTGAAGAAGTTGGCAGGATTGCGGTCAGTGCAGGGCGGTCGACTCCTGGCAGCGCGCGGAGAACCATCTTGGCGGTGGCCATGGCTGCGCCGGTGTTGCCGGCGGTCAGGAAACCTTGGGCGCGCTTTTCGCGGACGATCTTGAGGCCAACCCGCATGGAGCTGTCGAGCTTGTTGCGGACGGCGATGGCCGCCTTTTCGTCCATGCCGATACGTTCGGTGGCATTGACGATCTCGATGGGTAGGCGTTCGCCTTGCAGATGCTCGTGAAGCAGCTGGCGAAGTCTGGCTTCGGGGCCGACAAGATGCACCCGTACCGGATACTCGCGGCAGGCGAGGATCGCGCCACGAACCTCGGGGTCCGGCGCCTTGTCCGAGCCCATGGCGTCCAGAACGATGTCGGTCAATTGATTCTGGCCGTTCTGAGATGACGCGTTTTGGGTGATCGGGGGTCGCAGCATGGATGCGCGGTCGAGCTAGCTTGCTTCCTTAACTTCCAGGACGTCGCGGCCCTTGTAAGTGCCGCACTTGGCGCAGGCGCGGTGGGGAAGCTTCTTCTCGTGACAGTTAGGGCACTCGGCGAGGCCGATCGGGGTCAACGCATCGTGGGAGCGGCGTTTGGAGGTGCGGGCCTTGGAGTGACGCCGCTTTGGATTTGCCATTACAGATTTCCTTTCCTACACGCTCTCCGGGCGGCATATGGCGCGCTGCGGGCGAGCGGAACTACTCAAATTTAGTCATTCTTCCGGAGTTCTCTTCTAATGTTTGACCCGGCTGCGCAGGCTGGAGAGTGCCGCCCATCGCGGATCGGTCACTGTCTCACTGCAATCGCATGTCTCGGAGTTCAAATGCTTTCCGCAGTGAGGGCAAAGCCCTTTGCAATCTTCGCGGCACAGGGTTTTGGCTGGCAGCGACAGAAGCACCTGCTCGCGCAGGACATCTTCCAGAAGAACACCGTCTCTTAAATAGTACCCGATTTCGGTCTCAGAAGTGGTGATGGAATGCTCGGAAGCGTCGCCATCAGCGCCAGTTGGGCGAAAAAGCAGGTCGAAGTGCCCGTCGAGGGGATGTTCGACGGGGTCGAGGCAGCGGGCGCAGAGGACCTCGAAGCGCCCTTTGTAGCTCGCGCGGACGCGAATGTCGTCGATGGTTTCATTGGGGCCGCGGTGCTCGACGATCAGGTCGGCGCTGCCACGGACGGCGAGCGAATCGAGCTGATGGACGTCGAAGCCGTATTCAATGGTGCCGGGGTCGTAGGCGAGGTCGAACTCGAGGGGCTCCCGTTCGAGGTCGACAACTGTAATCAGCATGGCAGCGTTCCCCGAGGAATGGAGTGCGGAGGAGGTTTGGTCTCTCCTGTGGGTATGGAGCTAGATTATCACCTGACCTGAAAGGGAGGGACAGAAGAGCCGAGCGGGACTATCAAGCGCGTTCGGCGGACGATATCCGCAATCTTGGAGCGTGGAAGCCGTCGCTTTCCCCATTTTGGGCATTTCGATGAGCCAACGTTCCGATCCCGGCATACGCAGGGTAATTCCCGCACAGGTAACTCATGCGGAGGTCACCAGTGACGATAATGTCCACAAGCTGACCGCTATCTGTGTGCGCGAGCTAGCCTTGCGCGGTTCCATTTGGGGTTGAGGGGCTTCGGAAAGAGCTGAATCGGGCGAACGGCGCCGAGGGAATGAAACAGGTTGACCCGGGATTGCCACAACACTTCGAACGCACCGTCCCTAAGCTGATTGCCGCTGGCGTCTGCGCCATCCTTCTGACCCTCGGCGCAAGTGCTTTGCTCGACGTAAAGATCAATAAGCTGCTCGACGCGCGGAACTGGTCCGAACACTCTCTTGAGGTGCAGTCGAACCTTCAGGTGCTTCAGGCTCGACTCGACCGATTTGACGCGGTTGCCCACTTATACCTTCTGAATCGAGCTTCCAGCACGCTTCGAGAGGCCCAGAATCTAAGCGTGTCGATCGAGTCCAACGCGCGGCATATCGCAAGCCTGGTCTCCGACAACCCCGCGCAAGCCGACAACGCGCAGCACCTGGATCGATGCGCGGTCGCGCTGGTACAGATTGCGCGCAGCCTGGAGGCTCCAAGCGCTACATTGCCGCCGGACACTCAGTTTTCCTGCCGCGAGATCGTTTCGCTCATGCAGGAGCGCGAACGCGGCTTAGCCGAAGCGCGGAGCAAGAGCTCGGAGAGCAACAAGGTTTCGTTGGTGGTGCTGGGTCTGTCGCTTTCCTGCTTCTTCGTTCTGGTGGTGATCATCCTGTTTGGCGTGCTGGTGCGCGACGCGCTCTTCCGCCGCAAGGCACAGGAGGAGCTGGCGCGGTCAAACTGGCAACTGGGCGAATCCAACGGCGAACTCGCAGCCACCATCCGGATCATGCAAGATCGAGCCCTGGAAGCGAAGCTGCTGGGTCAGGCCCGCGATCAGATGCAAATGTGCTCTTCCAACAAGGATGCGCATGACATCACCGTGTATTTCGTCTCGAAGCTGATCCCGGAATCGAGCGGCGCGCTGTGCATGATCAATAACTCGCGCCAGATGATCGAGATGCGGGCATCGTGGGGCGGGAACACCTCGTTGCTTGACGCCTTTCCGATCGACGGATGCTGCGGGATGCGAAGCGGCCAGCCGCGCTGGTTTACTCCAGAGACTTCGGCGCTCCATTGCGAACACTTCGCCGGTGCGCCACCGGAGCGCTACATCTGCCTTCCGCTGATGGCGCACGGCGACACGCTCGGCGTGCTTTTCGTCGAATACGTTGGAGCCGATAAGGGAGAAAGCATTGAACGAAATCTGCAGGCGCTCCGGGCGTTGCTGCAGCTTGCGTCAATGACGGTTGCCTCGATCAATTTGCGGAACAAGCTGGAAAATCAGTCCATTCGCGACAGCCTGACGGGGTTGTTCAACCGGCATTTCATGGAGATCACGCTAGAGCGGGAGTTGCGGCGAGCGACGCGCCGGAACTCGACCATGGCTGTGTTTATGATCGACGCCGACCATTTCAAGATGTTCAACGACACCTTTGGCCATAACGCCGGAGACACCGTATTGCGGGCAGTGGCCGAACGATTTCTTTCCTCGGTGCGCAGCGAAGATGTTGTCTGCAGGTATGGCGGTGAAGAGTTTGTGGTGATCCTGCCCGATATTTCGCGTGAAAAGGCGGGGGAGCGAGCTCAGGAAGTTCGCGAAGCCATTCAACAGCTTCGCGTCTCCGACAACGGGCAGACGCTGGGTTCGGTTACCGTTTCCGTTGGGGTCGCCATGTATCCGGAAGACGGGCGAAACATCGAGGCGTTGATGCAGGCCGCCGACCGTAGCCTGTATGTCGCGAAGAACAATGGAAGGAACCAGGTCGTCTTTGCAGCGCAGGTCGCTGGATCGCCATTCCTTCAAAACGCCGTTTAACTGAGCGCTCAATTTAAGAGCTTCGGTCTTTAAGGAACTCCCCGCCTCGGGCGGTGTGCACCCTCCGCCAGTTCGACCTCCTGCCTGTTGGCTTTACCATATGGCCTGAGGATGAAGGCGTTTGCCGAACTCAAAACAGTTGTTGGCGAAGTCCGGCCCGGACCGGTTGCTCTTTGTAGCGGACATTGCGGGCACGCTGGTCTTCGCGATCGAGGGCGCGATGGCCGCGGTCAATGGCAATCTCGACTTCATTGGGATTGTTGTTCTGGCTTTCTGTACGGCCCTCGGTGGCGGGCTGGTCCGGGACATTCTGCTGGGCGCGCTTCCACCTGCCGCGTTGCGGGACTGGCGGTATCCGACGATCCCTATCGTTGCGGCAGTGCTGGTTTTCTTTCTGCATCCCTATGTGCGGGCACTTCCGTCCGCGATTCAGGTGCTCGACGCGGCGGGATTGGCGCTCTTTGCCGTGGCGGGGACGGTCAAAGCCCGGCTGCACAAGATGAACGCTCTGGTGGCCATCATGCTGGGCACGATCACCGCTGTTGGTGGGGGCACGATCCGGGATGTGCTACTCAACGTGGTGCCCAACGTTCTGCGCGTTGAGGTCTATGCCACTGCTGCCCTGGTGGGCTCGGCCTGCATGCTCGCGGCGCGCAGGCTGAAATTGTCCTCGAATGCCGCAGCGGCGATTGGCGGCGGCATCTGCTTTTTGCTGCGGATTCTAGGACTTTGGCAGCACTGGAACCTGCCCAAGGCGCTGGGGCAATAGCAGGCTGCGCCAGTCTTGTTCATCGCGTGAGTCCAGAAACAGGCGGATCGCGGCAATGCCGGCGGCCCCAGCGGCTGTGCATTCGGCGGCGTTCTGAAGCGTGACGCCCCCGAGCGCGAGAACCGGCAGCTCTGGTTGCGGCGCGGGTTGGCGGGCGGCGGCGCAGGCTTCGGCGAGGGACTTCAGCCCCTGGCCGGCAATCGCGGGCGATCCCGGCAGCGCCTTTTCAAAGACAGGGGCGAAGAGAGCCAGGGTGGCTCCGGCGGCGCGGGCAGCAAGGATGTCTGCGACGGTGTGGCAGGAGACGCTGATCGCTGGTTCGTCACCTGAGTTGTGGTGAGATTTCCAGTCTTTTCGGATTTGGGTGACCGCTGCCACTAGCTGCTCCGAGGTCGAGGCCGCCGGGAAGATGGACGCCGTCTGCGTCGGCTTGCAACGCAATCGCGCAGACGCTCTGCCGGAGTGCTATTGATGAGCACTTTGGTCGGGCTTCCGGTGTCTCGAACTGCTTGAACGATCCTGGTCGAAAGCTGGAGAAGTTCGGTCTGCAGGAGATCTCTTTCGCGAATCTGGATGAAATCGAGGCCGGTGGCCGCCCACTCGGCGCTAAGGGCGATGAGTTTTTCGGCGCGTTCGGTCTCGGCGTCGGCGAGGAGGATGCGGCTGGTGATGGCGCAGAGGCGCATTGCAACAAGTTTAGAAGCTAGCACAAACTCGATCGCTCGTTTGCCACTCAATATGGCGACTGTCACCATTGGGGAATGGCAATTGTGGACGATAAGGCGGGAGAAACGGCCGATACTGATGGCCCAGTCGGGCTTGTGCGGCGACAGGGGATCCTGGTGTTCCACTGCACCGCTCCGCCAGGGTTCGATTGGGCGCGGCTGGTTGAAGACGACAGGGACGCGCGGATCCGTCACATTCTTGGCTCTAACGCTCCAATGGATGACGAAGGATTGCCCTCGCCTGAACCCACTTCCTGAATCCGGCCGACCGTCACAGGAGTTGACGAATATTCACGCCGTGGATAGAAATCGGGGCTGTAAGATTGGCCCATTGCGCTTATATTTCCTTGTGGCGGCTCAGCAGACTTTGGTTTTGACTGTTTGCAGGCATGGGATAGTCGATAATCGGTAGGTAGGAAGATCGGTAATGCGATCCTGATCACCCGGGTTGCTGAGGGTGAGTGGAGACTTTGGTCCTGCTATGAACGAATACGATTTGTTAGTGATCGGCTCCGGACCTTCCGGACAGCGGGCGGCGGTGGCGGCGGTGAAACGCGGCAAACGAGTCGCCCTGATCGAGATGCGGGACGTGGTCGGCGGCGTGTGCATCAACACGGGCACGATTCCGAGCAAGACGATGCGCGAGGCGGTGCTGCATCTTTCCGGCTACAACTACCGGCAAGTCTATGGCATGAACTATCGGGTCAAGGAAAAGATCACCATGGCCGACCTGGCTTTCCGGGTGCAGCATGTGATCAAGACCGAGGTGGACGTTACCGAGGCGCAGCTCTCCCGCAACGGCGTGGAAGTGGTGGTCGGGGTCGCGAGCTTTGAGGACCCGAAACATGTTCGCGTGACCGGTTCGCGGGGATCGAGCGTCTATGGGTCGGAGAACATTCTGATCGCGGTCGGCACCACGCCTGCTTTTTCGAGCAAGGTACCGATCAATGGCCGGACGATCATCAATAGCGACCAGGTGCTCGATCTTCCCGAGCTGCCGAAGACCATGATCATCGTCGGCGGCGGCGTCATCGGGGTTGAGTACACCTGCATGTTCTCGGCGCTGGGAGTGCGGGTGACGCTGATTGAAAAGCGTCCTAAGCTGCTCGAGTTCGCCGATCAGGAGATTGTCGAGGCGCTGAGCTATCACCTTCGCGACACACGGGTCACGATGCGAACGGGCGAGGAAGTGGAAAGCGTCGAGGAGATGCCCGACGGAAGTGTCGTTGCCAATCTCGAGAGCAAGAAGCGGATCAGCGGGGGCGCGTTGCTCTTTGCGGTCGGCAGACAAGGAAACGTCTCGGAGTTGAACCTGGCCGCTGCCGGTATCGAGGCGGACAGCCGGGGACGCATCCCGGTGGATAAGGATTTTCGCACCAAGCAGCCGAATGTTTTCGCGGTCGGCGATGTGATCGGGTTCCCGAGTCTGGCTTCGGTCTCGATGGAACAGGGGCGCATCGCGGTGGCGCGCATGTTCCATGACGACACGGTGCATACCAACCCGAGCGTGTATCCCTACGGGATTTACACCATTCCGGAGATCTCGTTCATCGGCAAGACCGAGGAGCAGCTCACCGACGAGGACGTGCCTTACGAAGTCGGCGTGGCTTATTACCGGGAGATTGCGCGCGGCCAGATTCGCGGCGACACGACTGGACGCCTCAAGCTGATCTTCCATCGTGAAAACCGGACGATCCTCGGCGTGCACATCATCGGCGAGGGCGCCGCGGAGCTGGTGCACATCGGCCAAGCGGTCATGACTTTGAATGGCACAGTGGATTACTTCATCGAGACTGTGTTTAACTACCCAACGCTGGCCGAATGCTACAAGGCAGCGGCGTTTAACGGAATCAATCGCCTGTCGAGATAGAGACGGGGCGAAGCCGGCGGACTGCCGGGCGGCGAAGAGAGGTTGATTGAGTATGGCGAAATCCGTCGGAGTAGTGATGGCCGAACGGCTGGTTGTCGGCCTGATCGAAGACCATAAAGTTTCCGCCCTGCGGGAGTACCCGGAAGGCTCGGCTGCCGAAGACCATGGCCTGGTCGAGATTCCTTCGGAAGATCTATGCGACATGATCTGCAACCAGATCCTTGCTCTGGTTCCGGAGAACGAAGATGTCCAGGCGGTAGGGGTTGCGTTGCCAGGCATCGTCCGTAACGGGGTGGTTGAGGACTCGCCTAACCTCGGACAACTGAAGGGCGCCAGGATCGGCGACTGGATCAAAGAGACGCTAGAAGAGCATGGCAGGCATTACACGGTGGATGTTTTTAACGACGCCGACGCAGTTGCCGCAGGTTTGGCTGCGATCAAGGGACAGCTGGACCGGCTGATCCGGGTGTGGACGATCGGCAACGGCATCGGATTCGGACGCTTTCCTTATGCTGAAGGCCCCTGGGAGGGTGGTCACACCGTGATCTCGCTCGACCCCAAGGAGAACTTCTGCGGATGCGGCGGGCGAGGCCACATGGAAGGCATCATGGGCCATCGCGCGATGCGTCTGCGCTTTATGGACATGGAGCCGGATGAGGTGTTCGCGGCGGCGAAGAAGGGCGATAAGCGTTGTGTGCAGTTCGTCGAGTTGTGGCATCGCGCCCTGGCCGCGGCGACCGCGACCCAGATTCATCTGGAGGGACCTGGGCGCTTCTACTTCACCGGACGCGACATCAACCGCCTCGACCTTAGCCTGCTCAAGCAGTATCTGTGGGAGACGGTCAAGATGAGTCCGCTGCAGAGCTACACGCTTGAAGTGGTTGAGGAGAACTCCGAGTTGTCCATTATCGGAGCGGCCGCGGCTGCGGCGCATGTGCGGGGGAACGCGTAAAGCAATAGCCCGTCCGGCCTTATTCCCGATGAAGCAGCTTCGCAACTGGAAGGCACATGTGATGGGACACGCGTCTCTGGTATCAAGTGAGCCACCTAGAGTGGTAATCTGATACCAAGGGGTTCCTATGATTCATCCGGAACGAATTGCCGAAGTGATGGGTGGGGTCGCCATTCTTGGCCAGGAAGTGCGCTCTTTTCAGGACTTAGAAAGCAGCGTTTCGGGCGGTCTTCCCAAGATTGCCTTGCGGCGCACCCTTGAACGCGTTTACCTGACTGCCGGGGATGTGCGACAGGCTATCAACCGCGTGGTGCCTGAGGCGACTTTCAAGCGGCGAACTCGTTTGTCCAAAACGGAAGGCGAGCGCACGGAGCGTCTGGCCCGAGTGATCGCGGCGGCTGAATACGTGTGGGACGATGCGGAAGATGCGCGTGAATGGCTGATGAAACCACACCCTGAGCTGGATGGCCGTACCCCTATGCAGGCCACCGAGACCGAGCTTGGCGCTCGTCGAGCTGAGTGGGTGCTAGACGCGATCTTCTACGGCCTGCCTGTCTGATGCGAGCGTTTCGCATCGCGGACGGTCGCTTCCCGACTTTTGATGGTACAGGCGCCCGGTTAGCCGGTGCGCGCTGGAACAGCCCGGGGAGACCGGTGATTTATGCAGCGGAAACCTTCGCAGGCGCGATGCTCGAGATCCTGGCTCACGGCAACCTGAACCGATTGCCTCGACATCACCTATTCATTGAAATTTCGATTCTGGATTCGATGACGGTCGAGAATGGCCTTCCGATCGATTTCGGCAACTGGGACCCCTCGGACCAGACCTTCACGCGCAGCGTTGGCGATCACTGGCTGACGGAGATGCGTAGTGCGGTACTCGTCGTTCCAAGCGTGGTGACGGGCGGTGTCGAGACAAATATTCTGATCAATCCACTACATCCAGATTTCGGCAAGATCGAGACCAGTCAGCCTCGCCCAGTTCGGTGGGACAGCCGATTCTTCGCGGCGGGTAAGAGTTGAACTAAGAAAACGATGATGCATAACCATCTATCGATAGCTGCGCTGGTAGGTTCGGCTGATGCGGTCGTGCCATCCGAGGCGATCGTCGTCGAAAAATGCCCACAGAACGCCGAGCCCTAAGGGAATTACGGAGAGCAGAAGCGCCGCGAGGCGGCGGCGCATGGCGTTCCGGTTTGGGTTCTCGTCGTCGAAGGTGCAGAGCGCGATCTTGGCGTAGCGCATCCCCGGCGTGTCGGTGCCGAAGTTGAAGAAGAGCAAAAGATAAATTGCCGCGAAGGCGCAGAGCGCTATTCCGGCAGCGATCCCCGCAGGCTTGCCGACCGGCGGATGCACGGTGCAGGCGACGAAGACGAGAACAAAAACGAGAAACCCGCCAACGATCAGGGCGCCGTCGACCAGGCCGGCCATGAGGCGGTCCTCGAGGGAGGCGGTCTGGAGCGGTAGTTCAAGAGCGGAAGCCGCCGCAATGCGATCTTTCGCTTCGGCGGGAATCGGAGCCTCTGTGTGGAGGCTGATCCAATCGTGAACGGGCAATGCGGGCGATGGCCCTAAGCGGATGGGCGTCCAGTCGGGGTGGACGGGTTCCACTGCCGGCGCGGTGGAGATGGTTTCCTGCTCGACCTCAAAAATGCGGAGCTGCGAAGCCGAGGCATCACGGTCGTATTCCTCGCGAAGCGGGCCCTCGGCCAAGCGGGGACGGGCTTTGCGCGTCGCCACGAGTTCGCGAGGAAACTCTAGCAGCTTGGCTGGCAGCGGTTGAATAGGAGCGATCGGCTCTTCTTCGTCCGAAATCTCGTCGTCTTCTTCGGCTGCTTCGGTAATGAGATAGGCAGACCGAGATCTTGGGCTGGTTTCGTGACTTCGGGATGCGTCGTTCGATATCCGGGGTGAAATGGAAGACTCGTGCGAAGGGGAGTGCTCTGGTTCCGCAAAGTCTTCCTCGCGATCGACATCGAGACCGACCAGGATGGCCTGGGCAGCGTCACGGGCTTCCCCTGCGGCAACTGCAGCCGCTTCCGCTGCGCGGGCTACGTTGCGCGCCTCGGTGGCGAGCATCTCGCTATAGGTTGGAGCTTTGGCGTAGCGGGCGGCGACACGGTCCGCGACGTTCTTATTTTTGGCCGGTGCGGGATGCTGTTCGTGCTCGACCGCGTCTTCCATACCGGGGAGCGCGCTTTGGAAGCTTGCGCGATCGTTGCGCCGGGCGCGATGGATCGCGAGGCGCCGATTGGCTTCCCGCTTCCATTCCGGCGACGGCTGCTCAGGCGATTCAAGCGGCGTATCTCGTTCGGCGCCCGCGGATGATGCGATCAATTCAATTCCTCTACGTTATTCAACTTCCAGCCTACCCGTTATTTCCGATGAGGCTTTGCTATTCTGAAGTCGCTCCAGCGCATTTTCTGTGCAGAACTGAGCAGCGAGTTTGTCGCGTTTATAAGAGAGCTGCACCAAAACAATGCCGGACCCCAGTAATCGTGCAGTTGCTCCGATGAGAATGACGACCCGCTTGTTTTGGTGTATCACGCTGTCCTGCCTTTTACACCAGCGGGTTACAGCGCAGACGTTGACCAATCAGTTTCCCCCCACCGCAAATGGCCCTCAAAGCGCTGCGCCGAGCGACGGCACGCAGGCGGAAGCTTCCGCGCAAGACCAAATTCCGGTGGCGCAGGTGGTTCCGCCGATCAACCAGGGCGTGCCGGTCAAGATCGCTGCCCAGGAGCAGGGCAAGCGCGGCGATGTGTGGACGCTGAGCGGCGAAGTCGAGATCGATTACCGTGATTACATCGTGCGCGCCGACAAGATCACCTACAACGAGGCGACCAGCGTCGTCGAGGCCACGGGACATCTCCACCTTGAAGGCGGCCGCGACGACGAGCTTATCGATGCCGACCGTGGGACGATGAATCTCGACCAGGAAACGGGACACTTTTTCGATGTCTCAGGCTCGATCGGCGCACGTCAGCTTCCGGTGACTGTCGCCAGCCTGCCCCCTACGACATTCAGCAACACGCCACCGGCCTACAAGGGCTACATCTCGAACAACCCGCTGTTGTTTACGGGGCGCGAACTCTACAAAGACGGGCCGGAACGCTATCGCGTGATCGATGGCACGATGACCTCGTGCCGGCTGCCCGATCCGGATTGGGTGCTGCTATCGTCGAAGATCAGTGTTGCCGATGGGACGGCACGGGCGCGGAATTCGCGGTTCAAGCTGCTGCACGTGCCGCTCTTCTTTCTTCCCTATGTCAATCATCCGGTGAATGCGGAGAGCCGCCAGAGCGGCTTTCTGATTCCGACCATTGGCACTTCCTCGACCAAAGGGTTGATTCTCGGCGAACAGATCTATTGGGTCATCAACCGCAGCGCCGATCTGACATTCGGCTCTGAGTATTACTCGAAGCGTGGCTTTGCACCGAGCGCAGAGTTTCGCTATCGCGGGCGCGGCACTGATTTCCTGACCGTAACCTACCACCAGCTGCTCGACCGCGGGCTGCCGTCGGGCGAGCCGGGTGTGCCACCCACCAACCAGGGCGGTGAAGACGTCCTGCTGATCGGCAGACGCGACTTCACGCCGGAGACCCGCGCGGTCGCCAACATCGAGTACTTGAGTTCCTACGTTTATCGCCAGGCTTTCGCCGAAAATTTTTCCGTGGCGACGAGCTCTGAAGTAAAGTCGGACGCTTTTCTCCAGCACCAGGACCGCGGCCTGGCGGAGAGCGTTTATTTCGGGCGCTATCAGAGCTTTCAGAGCGATACGCCGGGCGATGAGATCCGTATCCTGCATCTGCCCGCAATCGAGGCTGAAGCGGTCGATCATCCCTTGAGGGGTACGCCGCTGCTGTGGGGATTCCAGAGCTCGATGGACGTTTTGACACGGTCCGAGCCTGAGTTTCATGCCAGGAACACCTTCCGCTTCGATCTGTATCCGCACCTGGCTCTTCCCTTTTCGCTGGGCGGCTGGACGTTCCGTCCGGTGGTGGCAGGACGAGAGACGTTTTACTCGAAGTCCGAAGTACTTCCTGCGGTTCGTGATGGCAGCACTTCGCCGACCTTGAATGGCGACAGTCTGAATCGGACGGATTTTGAGGCGGGAGTTGAAATTCGGCCCCCCGCCGTGCAGCGCGATTTTTCAAGCCCCTTGCTGGAGAAGATACTCGGCGGTGACGTACGGCATGTGATCGAGCCTGATATCCATTACCAGTATGTGACCGGGATCAATAACTTCAACTCGGTGCTGCGTTTCGACGAGATCGACATTGCGAGCAATACGAATGAGCTCGAGTACGGCCTGACGCAGCGACTGTTTGTGCGCCATAAGAAGCTGCACCCCTGTCGCGACGACGAAGCTCAGACGCCGGACGGCCTGTGCGGCGAAGGGACGATCGAGTGGCTGACGTGGAGGGTCGCGCAGAAATATTTCTTCAATCCGAATTTTGGCGGCGCCGTCCTGCCTGACGAGCGCAATGTGCTGATAGCAACGCTGAACTTCACCGGCACGGCCTTCCTTGAGGGGCCCCGCGATTATTCTCCGGTGATTTCGAGATTGCGGGTGCGGACGACCTCGGCAACCGATTTTGAATGGGACCTCGATTACGACACCAAGATGGGAAGGATCAATTCGAGCAACGTCTTCGCCGGGTATCACCATGAGAACTGGTATGTGGGCATCGGCGATTTCAAGCTCAATGTATTGCCGGGTCCAACATCCGTAGAGAATGTGACGGCGGCGGTTACGAATTACAACCAGATGCGTTTTCTCTTCACATACGGCAACCCGACCCGCAAGGGGTTCAGCTTTGGCGCCAATGCGGGATACGACTTCGTCCAAAGCGCTGCGCAGTTCGGCGGGGTGGAGGCGAACTATAACTGGGACTGCTGTGGTTTCAGCGCCGAGTATCGCCGCTATGCGCTCGGGTCGGTGCGCAACGAGAACCAGTATCTTTTCAGCTTTAGCCTTGCCGGAGTGGGAACGGCGGGCAATTTGCGCCGGGCGGTCCGGATTTTCTGACCGCCCGGAGCAAGAGTAGGACCGGGGCCTGCAACGCGCGCTGAAATGAGATAATCGAAGATGCGCCTTTGGGGCGTTGGCTGAAAGGTGGTTCGCTTGTTTCGCACTCGACTTTTACTTTGCTGCACGCTCGCGGTAGCCGGATTGGGTTGCCGGGCGCAGAGCGCCGCACCCAATGCCGCCACTGATCCGAAGGCAGACGACGCGAAGATGGACCGGCGGATTGAACTGCTGGTGCGAGCGCAGCTCCAGGTTCCGGCGGAGTACGACGTGAAGCTGGGCACCCGCGGCAAGAGCGCTTTCCCCGGTTACAGTACGCTGCCCATTACCTTTTCGCTACCATCCAAGCCGAGCGCGAAGCCAACCACCGTGGACTTTTTGCTCTCCGACGACGGCACGACGCTGGCCCGTCTGCAAAAGTATGACCTGACCAAAGACCCGGCCAACGTTGCTCAGTTGGCGAATCGGCCGGTGCGGGGCACGGAGTCCGCGAAAGTCACGATCGTCAACTTCGACGATCTGGAATGCCCCTACTGCGCGCGTATGCATCAGCAGCTGTTTCCGCAAACGCTTGATCACTACAAGGGTCTAATCAAGATCGTCTATAAGGACGACCCGCTGGTCGACATTCATCCCTGGGCGATGCATGCGTCTATCGATGCCAATTGCCTTGCGGACCTGAGTGGGCCGGCTTATTGGTCCTATGTGGACTATGTGCATGCTCACGGCGATGAAGTTAGTGGAACGGACCGTGATGTCGCCAAGGCAGGGGCGACCCTCGACCGGCTTGCCCGGGAACAGGGCGCGAAAGAGAAGGTCGATGCCACGAAGCTCGATGCCTGCCTGAAGAAGCAGGACACTGGCGCGGTGCTCGCGTCGATGCAGGAGGCCGATCACTTGAATATCGATGGCACTCCCACGCTCTTCGTTAACGGCGAACGGATCTCTGGCGCGCAGCCGATCGATCAGGTTTGGAAGGCCATCGATCGCGCCCTGGAGGCCGAGGGCGAAAAGCCGCCGATGGCAAGCCCAGCGCCCGCCGCAACCCCAGGGGCAAAAACCCCGACCGGAAATTAGGCGCGTGATCAGATTCCCCAGGAGAATGGTTTTGCACGATCAATTCGCAGTAGACGGCCGAAGAATTGAGCCGGCCTCCGTGTTTTCCACGCGATACATGGGGGGCGCCCTGGCATTACTCGGGCTGTTAACCCTCGCTGGAATGTCTGGGTGTACGAAAGAACACGGCCCGGACGTCGTCGCCATGGTCAACGGTAAGCCGATCATGCGCCCCGACATGGAGCGGCTGTATAAGACGAACTTGGGAGATTCCAAGCAGGAGCCTCCGAAGGACCAGGCGGACAATGTTCGCCTGAACATCGTCCGCGGACAAATCGATGAGGAGATCGTCGACCAGCGCGCCGCCAAGCTCAACCTCACGGCAACCGACGACGAAGTCGAGACGAAGCTGGCTGAGATGAAGGCTCCTTACACACAGGAAGAGTTTGACCAGAGGCTCAAGAGTGAACACCTTACGCTGGACGACCTGAAGAAAGAGATCCGCAGAAGTCGTACGGAGGAGAAGCTCTTTAATAAAGAGATCAACTCCAAGATCAACGTCACCGACGCCGACATCACCAAGTACTACACCGCCCACAAAGCGGACTTTGACCTGATCGAGCCGCGCTATCATCTCGCGCAGATCGCAGTGACGCCGCAACCCGCACCGCCCCAGCAGCAACAACAGCCGATCAATATGCAGAACAGCAAGGCGAGCAACGACGCCGAAGCGAGGAAGAAGATCGAGGGCCTTCATAGTCGGCTGGAGAGCGGCGAGGATTTTGGGACATTGGCGGCAAACTGGTCGGAAGATCCGAACACGTCGAGTAATGGCGGCGATATGGGCGGCATCGTGGAGTCGGCATTGCGCCGGCAGCCGGAGGTCTTCGACGCTATTAACAAGCTGAAGCCGGGCCAGATCACTCCGGTGCTAGCGCTGCCGGCGGGGCCGGGCTCGAACAAGGTGGGCATTTACTTCATCTTCAAGCTCATCGATCGCGAGGCAGCGGGGCAACGTGAGATCAACGATCCGCGCGTGCAGCAGACGATTCGGGCTGAGTTGAGGCAGGAGCGGTCGACACTGCTCAAGAATGCCTACATCGAGATGCTGCGCGACCAGGCGCATGTCGAGAACTACTTCGCCGAAGAGATCTTCAAGAACGGCGCTCAGTAAAAGCCCCAAGACCAGAAATTGGGAGACAGCATCGATGGTTCGCTACGGAATTCTTGGCTTCGGCCATCATGCGGCAAAGCGGTTAGTCCCGGCATTTGCAGCGGCAGCGCAATCGAGTCTGGTTGGGTTATGGCGCCGGGACTTTGCCAAGGCGCAAGCGAATGCGCGCGAATTCAAAATTGAACACGCCTTCGAGACGCCTGAGGCGCTTTGCTCCTCGCCTAATATCGATGCGGTCTTTGTTGCGTCGCCAGATGCGTTGCACCTGCACGATGTGCTGCTCGCTTTGAAGCATGGAAAGCCGGTCCTTTGTGAAAAGCCGCTGGCAATGAATGCAGCTGAGGTCGAAGCGATGCTTGCCGCGCAGGCGAAGGCCGGAGTCGCCTTTGGCGTGGCGCAGAATATGCGCTACAACGCGAGCGCTCAGCTGATGCGAGATTGGATCGCCGAGGGACGGATTGGGAAACCGGTGCTGGCTCATGCGCAGTTCTGCTATGCGGCGGACCGGAGCCCGCGGCAATGGATTTATGATCCGACGCTGGCCTTAGGCGGGCCGATCGGTGATGTGGCGATTCACTGCGTGGACGCTCTGCGGTTCCTGCTGGGCGGCGTGGCTGTGACTGAGGTCAGTACGCTGGCGCATACCGACGCTGGTTCGGGTGCGGTTGAATCCCATGCCGTCGTCGCGCTGGATTTTGCGAGTGGGGCGATGGGTTCGGTCACGGTGACCACTCGGGGTGAGTATCGTTCGTTGATTGAGATCACTGGCGAAAGCGGCGTGCTGGTCTGCGAGAACGGCATGACTGTGGACCACGATGTTGAGGTCTTGCAGTATCGCAAAGGCGCGGTCGCGGAGCGGGTCACGGTTTCGAATGCTGACGCTTATACGAAGATGTTCGATTCGTTTTCGGCTGAGGTTGAGGGGACTGGGACTTATCTTGCTTCGGGAACGGATGGGTTGCATAACCAGCGGATTCTGGATGCTGCTTATGCGAGCTGGCGGAGTGGGGCGAAGCAGAGAGTCGCCTGATTCGCTCTTTATCACTCCATAAGCAGATATTCTGCCGGATTGACGATACGGGTTCGTTTGTAAGACGCGAGGACTAGCAAGTCTTTGTCTCCCGTAATCAGTAAGTCAGCTTCAGCGACTTCAGCGCACTCCAAGAACATGTCATCGTGAGGGTCACGGCAGACCTTGACGGTTCCGGAAAGTCTTACGTGGAGAGATTTGAGCAGTGTAGTCTCCATGGCACTCAATGCGAGAGGTGTAGGCCATTTGAATTTGGTCGTTAGAGTCCTTAGGACTTCCGCTTCAATCTCTTCGCAAGTAGCGATCACGTCGTCTCGCATTGCCTTCGCAATCGCTCTTCTCGGCGGGGCGGTCGACCGAGAGAACTGAAGCGCTGAAATCCAGACATTGGTGTCGACGACGACGATCAACCGGCTTTCCGAGATTCCTTCTCAGCGTCCATCTCGGCTCGCACTTCCTTAATCAGGCGTGGAACGTCTTCCTCGGTGTAGCCCGTCGGATTGTATTTGCTCACTTGCGAAGTGATCTCGGCCAGGATCGCCTCGGAGTGTTGCTGGGAATATGCGCGAACTGCCTCTTGAAATACTTCGCTCACTGTACGGCACTCCTGCCTGGCCAGTGCCTCGGCGCTCCGCGCCAAACCAGCTGGAAGGGTGATCGTGTATTCCTTGGTTGTGGCTGAGGTACCCATAAATTTATGTTACAAGGAGTTGGAGTTCTTCGGTACCGATTCACGCGTGGCGTGCAACTGGATATTCACCAGTTCGGGCAATTTGCTAATCTTCTAGCACGTTTTGTGAGGACTTATGAACTGGCAGGGTCGTATCCGCCGATGGGCAAGTCGAAACAAGCTTAACGAGTTTTGTTTCAATTTCACCGCCTTCGGTCTAGCTTCGGTTTTTATGCATGCGGTCGATTATCTTTTCAAGTGGCGCGCTGAGCCAATCGGAGACAGTATTGGGTGGGTGTTTGTAATGTCGCTCATGTGGATTGCGATTCGCCCACATCTCAACACTCAAGCTGGGACAACAGATTAGTGTGCAGCTCACCCGTTCTGCGATCCCTTGTACCGACGTCGGCCTAAACTAAATCTGGATGTTGACCAGCTCCGGCGCTGCTTCTGGCGCCCCCGGCGTGATCTGCCGCGTCTGCGGGGCTCTCCAGTGGTCGATGTAGGAGATCTGGTGCACGCAGGAGATGGTGCAGTTGGGGGCGCAGGATTTTTCGGTGAGGAACTCGCGCTTGAGGTCTTCGCGAGTGTATTCGGCTAGCGGTACGCCGGGGTATCCGCGCTGCTGCGAGCAGTAGTGGACGAGGCCGTTTTCGCAGATGTAGAGATAGCGGGAGCCGGCGCGGCAGCGCCAGTCGTTGGGCTCGCCGTTGGCGATGGCTTCCTGGAAGTGGTTGAAGCGGGAGTAGTTCTTCTTCTTGAAGCCGCGCATCTCGGACCAGACACGGCGCTCTTCCGGGCCCAGCGGCTTGAGCTGGCCGCTGCCGTCGTGGATGATGCCGATGGTCGAGGTGAATCCGAGACTTAGCGCGCGATTGCCGACGGTGAGGGCGTCCTGGGGGTTCTTGATGCCTCCGCCGACGACGGAGTTGATGTTGACGTGGAAGTCGGCGTACTGGGAGAGGAATTCGAGCTTCTTGTCGAGGACTTTGAGGCTTTTCTTGGAGATCTCGTCGGGCTGGACGTTGTCGATCGAGATCTGCATGTGGTCCAGACCGGCCTTGTTGAGGCGCTCGATGCGGTCGGGCATGAGGAAGTAGCCGTTGGTGATCATGCCGGCGATGCGACCGTGGTGGCGGATGCGGGCGATGACCTGGTCGAGGTCGGGATGGGTGAGCGGTTCGCCGCCGGAGATAGTGATGATGCTCGTCCCGAGGCGCGCCAGGTGGTCGATGCGGCGCAACATCTCTTCGATGGGGACCGGCTCCGAAACCTTATCGTACTCATTGCAATAGGCGCAGGAGAGATTGCAGAAGCGCATGGGCACGATCTGGGCCATGACGACGTGATCGGTCGAGGCCAGGGCATGGGCGACAGTCGCTACCTCCCGTACCTTGCGGGAGGCCGCGCTCAGGCGGCGGGAAAGCGGCTTTGCGGGTGCCGGGATGGATGCGACTGCCATGCTCTAACTATTGAATCACAGCGCCGTCGCCTGCTGCGAGCCGCAAGGGCCGAGCGGCGCCTGGCGAGAGCTGGATGGCGCTAGAAGTTAGTCCATCTGCTGAATCTGCAGGGACTTGAGGGCGTCGCGCAGGTTTTGCATCTGCTGCTCGAGCTGCTGGCTGTTTTCCTGCAGCAACTGGCGGCTTTGCAGCATTTCTTTGTCGATCTCATTCGCGTCAATGAGCGTGTCGCTCGACTTCTTTGCCTGATCGAGAAGCGCCTGAGCATCGAGGGCCTTCATTGACTGCCTGATCTGGTTAGCAAGACCGCTGGCATCGATGCCATTCAAGCTTCCGCTCAGCTCTGCCAGCGTATTGGCATCGGGCTGGCTCATTTCCGGGACTTCCAGCTCGCTCGTGCCCTTGGTGACGCCGGCAATCATACTGAGGGTCAGCTCTCGTCTCTCGCGGATGATGGTGACCTGCACCCGTTTGCCACGGTTCGTGTGGATGGCTTTTTCCCAGTCAGAGAGAGTGACGATGGGCTGGCCATTGACCTTTTGAATGACGTCGGCTGGCCTGAGTCCGGCTACGGACGCCGGGCTGTTGGAGAAGACATTTCCGACGAGGACTCCATTCCTCGCGCCGAAGTAGTCGGCAAGGCCGGTGGGGAGGGGCTGGATGTCAACTCCGACGTAGTAGCGATTGCGGGTCAGGCTTCCGAAAAAGCCGCTCGAATGAGGACCACTGGGGAGCACCAGAGGTTCGTCGGCGCTCGCTTCCGGCTGAGGATCGGATTCGACGGCTCCCATCGCCTTACTCGCGAGTTGAGTACGGTCGGCGAGTTGCACACTGAAGTTCTGGACCTGGCCGTCACGGATGACTACTAGAGAGATGGTGCGACCGGGCGGCATCTCATGCAGCGCATGGCGCAGTTGCTCAAGTCCCTCGACGCGCTGACCGTTCACCTGAACGACAACATCGTGGATCTTTAATCCCGACTTGAAGGCAGGCGCGTCCTGATCGATGGTGATGATCTCGGCGCCGTGGGGGTCCTTGAGCTTCAGCGCGGCCGCTCGCTCGGCGTCAATATCGCGGGTGCCGACGCCGAGGTAGCCCTGGGAGGAGTTGGAGAGCAGCAGATGCGTTCCCTTGGAGGCCGGGTGCAGGTCAGGCCCTGTGGCGCCCGCAAGCGGGACGAGCAACACCCCACCAGCAATGAAGGTCAGCGTTCCCAGCCTCGAAAAGTGCTTCATGGTGGTTCTCCGACTATTTTCTATCTAATATTCGTCTCGGCGAGCCTTCGCGGTCTACATAAAACCTGCGTCAGGCGTTACTGGATCTCGGGCAGCCCGTTCAACATCTGACGGGAGACGGTCCGCAGGTACGGGTTCTGATCGGTATCGGCGACGTTGTGCAGAGCCTGGCGAACGCTACTATCGCTGTCGACCGGTTGCAAGAGATCGACGGCCTTCATCCGGACGTTGGAGTCGGAATCCTTGAGGAGCGCGTGGAGAACGACGTTGCGGACATTGGTGTCCTCAGCGACGTACGGCTTGAGTCCGTCGAGGGCCTTGAGCCGCACGCTTGGGTCCTTGTCTCGCCGAACCGCCTGCATCAGGGCGTCACGAGCCGGCCCGTCGTCGCACTGGTGACCAGCAAGGCATTCACCCGCGAGCAGGCCGACGGAGTTGGCGCGAATATCCGGGTCGACGCGGCTTTCGGCGCCCTTCAGCAACAGCTCCCGGATCTCGGGATTGTCGAGAGAGCCGGTCATGGTTTCCGGCACAAGGCGCTCGTAACCGATGCGAACGTTCTCCGCTCCCCGCTGATCCTTGAGTACCTGGATGCTCTGAATGCTGGCGACGGGAATCCCGCCCTGACTGTCATCCTGGCCGGCGGTTATGTGCACAGGCGGAGTGGGTGGCGGCACGGAGTTATGCCCCATACGGAATCCGGCGAAGCCGCCGGCGCTCAGTCCAAAAACCAAAAACACAGAGGCCATCACCGGAGCGGACTGGACGCGGGCGATGCCACTAAAAAACCGGTCCACGACCCTGGTCATCCACCCGCTGCGCGGCACTGCGTCAAGCGCCTCTTCGAGGCGAAGGCGGGTGCGGGTGAGCAGGTTCGGCGAGGGGTCGAGCATGGGGTAGAGGGACATCGCCTGGCGCAGCCCTTGCACGGCCTCCATCTCTTGCCGGCAATGGCCGCATTCGGCCAGGTGATGCTCTAAACGATGATTTGCATCATCGGGGAGGTCTCCGTAGACGGCCAGCGCGATGTCGCGTTGCGCAGCCTCACACTGCCGGGATGCGAGTTTCTCTGGCTCGCGACTTCCCAACTGATAGTTTCCGATATTCATTTGCTTCCTGCCTCAACGTAAAGTCGCCAGATTTGCTCTTAGTTTTTTTGTCGCCCGGAAGAGCGTATTCTTGGCGGTCTCTTCCGTGGTGTTCAACATTTCACCGATGGTCCTTAATTTCAGACCTTGATAGTGCTTTAGTTCAAAAACCATTCGTTCGCGGGGAGTAAGAAGATCGAGTGCCGCCTTGATCTTTTCTCCCAGAAATTTGCGCTCGAGTTCGCGGTCGGGGTTGGCCATCGACCGGTCATCGGAGACGTTGCTCAGCATGTCGATCTGCTCGCCGGAGGCGTCGATCATCACTGCCTGGTCTTCGCGGCGGGATTTGCGCCGGCGCAGATGGTCGAGGCAGAGGTTGGTGACGATGCGGTAGAGCCAGGTGTAGAAGGAGCACTCGAAGCGGAAGTTGCCGATGTAGCGGTAGGCCTTGAGGAAGGCCTCCTGGTGCACATCCTGGGCGTCCTGCTCGGAACCCGTGAGGTGCATCGCCAGACGGAGGACGGCCTGGTCGTACTGCCGGACGAGGGAGTCGAAGGCGGTCCGCGAACCCTTCTGCGCCTCGCGAATTAGATCGTGTTCATTTTCGCGTGCCCGGCTGTCCGTCGCCATTCCTGAAGGGGATTGTACCCTTCGCGGTTTGGATGCCACCTGGGATGGAAGTCGAAGAGTGCCCAGAGTCTGTGCGTTGGCCGACATGCGATCTTGCTCCTGTGTGGTTAAAGGACGGGTTGGGGGCGAGTTGGTGAGCATCGGAGGTCGAAATTCTTCCGGGGAATTAGATAGTGACCCTGACGGCGGCAAAAAGTTACCAGTGGTTAGTTGCAAACCGACCCGATTGGCTAGGTGCCAGTCGTCAACTCTGGCGGCGACCAGCACGAAGACTTCAGCCTTTCGTTCTAAACTTGGGAGATGGCTACAAGTAGGAATGAAGAAGGAGCGGGCGGCCTTTTCGGGGCCGCGCCGGTTGCCCCGGCCTCATCAGGCGGTTGGATTACCGCCTATTGCGATGGGGGATCGCGGGGAAATCCGGGACCTTCGGGGTTTGGCGTCTATATTCAAGACGAAGGCGGCAAAGCGGTCGCCGAGTTGAGCGAATTCCTGGGCAAACAGACTAATAATCACGCGGAGTACTCCGGCCTATTAGCGGCGCTGGGTTTTGCACTGGAACAAGGGCATCCGAAGCTGAGAGTGGTCTCGGACTCGGAGTTGATGGTCAAGCAGATCAAAGGCCAGTATCGGGTCAATAGCCCCGAACTTCGTCCGCTCTATGAGGAGGCGAAGCGGCGAATTGGGCGGCTGGAGCAATTCCGGATTGAGCATGTGCTGCGGGGCAAGAACAAGGAAGCCGACAGGCTGGCGAATGTGGCTATGGATCGGGGCATGGGACGAGCTTCAGAGCGAGTGGGGGAGCAGCCTTCAGAAAGGGTGCCCGGCCGAGCTTTGGATTTTCGGGCAGCAGTGAAGGCGGCCTCCGGGTCGGCTGCCCCGGCCACAAAACCTCCGGCGCCACCGTCTAAACCGTTGCGAGGGTTGGTTAAAGGCGGAGTTGTCCACCTGCTTGAGGGCGAGTTGCCGGAAGGGGTTTTTGTGCGAGTGACGCCGGAAGCGAAATAGATCGCCGCGATTTGCCGGTTCCTGTAGCTCAGTAAGCAATCTAGAATGAACGGCCTAACTCCGCGTAAGCAGGAATATTGCCGGTTTTATTGCCGTTTTCTTCTTCGCGAATTACTTCGCCAGCCGCGCCTTCACCGCCTCACTGACGATCTTGCCGTCAGCGCGGATTCCCGCTTCCTTGATTCGCTCCTGGACCGCTTTCATGACCATACCCATGTCCTTCGGGCCGGGCGCGGAGCCGCTCACGGCAAGATCGTCGATAGTCGACGTGACCAGCTTGTGGATGTCTTCCTCGCTGGCCGCCTTGGGCATGTACTCCTCGATCAGCGTGATCTGAGCGGCCTCGTTGGCGGCGAGTTCGGGGCGGTTGCCCTTGGTGAACTGCTCTATCGAGTCGCGCCGCTGCTTAATCATGGTGGTAAGAATCTGGTAGGCTTCGGCGTCGGTGATCGGCTCGCGCTTCTCGATTTCTTTGTTCTTGAAGGCGGTCTTCATCATGCGGATGGTCAATAGACGCTCCGCGTCCTTGGCCTTCATGGCCGCGATCATGTCCTGGTCTACTTGCTTGACTACACTCACAGCTGCTCCGTTCTTGTCCGTCTCGTTCCAGTACAAGCCCTAAGCAGCCCAGGGGTCAACTCTGTGAGATGCGGCGAGGCCGTCCGAGATCTCGGAGTTGTGGCCGTTGGTCAGCGTGCGGAGCTCGTCGCGAAGGAGCTGGTTTTTCTCCAGAAGCTCGACGACCAATCGGCGCAGGCTGAAGTTCTCCGCTTCGAGCACGAAGATCGCCGAAGCATTCGTGGAGCTTTCCGCAGGCAGTTCGGGTGGTTTCTCTTCAATCTTCATACGGCTCCAATTCTTGATAAAGTGATCGCGCTCTCGGGACAGGCGGTGATGCAAAGCCCGCAGGCCTGGCAATCGTTGGCTCGCACGGCAAACGCCTGGCGGTTGCCGTGGACCCTGGCTTTGAAGCGCGAGAAAAACGGCATCGCGGCTTTATCGGCTTCGCTCAGCATCTGCATCTCAAAGACATCGTAAGGGCAGGCAGTGACACAATCCTCTTTGCCCTCGCAGCGGTTGCGGTCGATGACTGGGATGAACCGGCCGGCAGGTTGAGGGCACTCTTGCGCATTCGGCAGCGCTGCCTTCATTAAGATTCCGCCTTTTCGGGACCAGGCCAGCATCCATGACGGCCGAAGCGAGCGCCCATTCCGCGGCTGAATCTCTCCCGCTCTTCGGGGGACATCTGCGCCCATTTCTCCTTCCAGCGGCCGCGCCAGTGCATGCCGCGCCCGGGGCCTCCGCGAAACCCGCCGAAGAGAATCTTGCTCAGCACCAGCAGCCCGACAGCCTGCCAGAAGGTGATCGAATGCCAGCCGAAGATCGGGGGAATGAGCCTGTTCCAGAGAGCCATCACCACAAAACCGAAGACAGCAACGGCGACGATCGCGATCAAGATGACTTTGATGATCTTCCCGATTTTTCTTTGGACTACATCTTGAGTTCTCATTTGCTTCTTTACCTCGTTTCTTTCCGGACTTTCTTTACGTCATTTCTTTCCAAATTCCTGGTAGATCGACTGCAGACGCTCGCGGAGATGCAGCACCGCATAGCGCTTTCGCGACAGGAGGGTGTTGACGCCTACGCCAGTTTCCGCAGCCAGCTCTTTGAAACTCTTGCCTTCCAACTCGTGGGCGATGAAGGCCGCACGCTGCTCTTCGGGCAGTTCTTCGAGCGCTTCTTCCAACTCGTCGAGCAGGACCGCCCGGGCATAAGCCCCTTCCGGGCCTTCGTCTGGCGATGGCAGCAGGTCCTCGAGCGCCACCGATTCTCCATCCTCGTGCGCGTAAACCTCGTCGCTGAGCGAGTCAGTCTTCCTGCGGCGAAAGAGGTCCACAATGCGGTTCCTGGCCACGCGGAACATCCATGCGCCGACCTGTTCAATCGGCTTCATCAGCCGATAAGCCTCGATGAGCTCGCAGAAGACCTCCTGAAAGACGTCTTCGGCGAGACTGCGATCGGCGATGTGGTTGCGGATGTAGCCGCGCAGGCGCGACTCCTCCTTTTGCATCGCCAGTGCGATGAGCTGGTCCTGATCGGCAATCTGACTGGCTTCGGACATCACTTGAGTAGGTAGACGGCTGAGCGGCGGAAATATTGTAAGGATTCCGGGGCGGAATCCGCTTCGGCGCTCACCGGGGTCGGCGAGAGCCCGTTTCGGTAGAATGAACCTAGAGGACTTTTACCCACGATGATTCGTAAAACGAGACTTTTTACTCCTGGTCCGACCCCTCTTCTTCCTGCAGCACAATTCGCGATGGCTGCCGCCGACATTCATCACCGCACGGCCGAGTTCATCGCTTTGAACAAGAAAGTGCTCGCGCAACTGAAAGACTTCGTCGGCACGAAAAACGATGTGATCCTGATGGCCGCCTCGGGAACCGGGGCGATGGAAGCCTCCGTCTCGAACCTGACCTCTCCCGGCGACCGGGTGCTGGTGCTCACCGCGGGTAAGTTTGGCGAGCGCTGGACCTCGCTGGTGAAGGCTTTTGGCTGTGAAGCGGACGTGGTGAGCGCGGAGTACGGCAAGACATTCGATTTGGAAAAGGTCCGCGAAGCGCTGAAGCCCGACACTCGCGTCGTGTTTATGCAGGGGACCGAATCTTCGACCGGCGTGCGGCATTGCGTGCAGGGAGTGGCGGAGCTGATCAAGGCTGCGGGGAGCGATGCTCTCTTAGTGGTCGATGGCATTACCGGCCTGGGAACCACGCATCTCGACATGGACGGCTGGGGCGTCGACGTGCTCATCGGCGGGTCGCAGAAGGCCGTGATGATTCCTCCGGGACTCGCTTATCTGGCGGTCAGCGAGAAGGCATTTTCGCGGATGGCCAGCACGAAGAATCCGCGCTACTATTTCGATCTGCTGAAAGAGCGCAAGAGCGCCCAGAAGGGCGACACCTCCTACACGCCGTCAGTGGCACTGATCGCGGGCCTTGGCGCGGCGCTCGACTACATTGCGGCACAGGCTGGCGGCGACCTCGCCGAAGGCCGTAAGAAACTGATCGAGAATGCGGAGACATGCGCGGCGATGGTTCGGGCCGGCATGGAGGCTTTGGGGTTGCGGTTGTTTGCTCCGGATGCTCCGGCGGCGGCTGCGACGGCAATTTTGGCTCCGGAGGGCGTTGATTCGGGTGTGGTCGTCAAGGAGTTGAAAGCCCGCTTTGCCGCGATCATCACCAACGGCCAGGGTGAGATGCAGGGCAAGCTCTTCCGCATTGCGCACATCGGCTATTTCGACTACATGGACACGATCGCAATTGTCGGCGCACTCGAACTCGTAGCCATCGAGACTCTCAAGCTGCCGGGTGTGAACTACGGCGACGCGCTGGCTGCTGCGCAGAAAGTCTTCGCAACTCGCAGGCCGGACGAGGCGGCGCGGATGGAATGTTCGTGCGGGCAGAAGGAAGAGCATCGCGCCTCTGGCTGAAGCAGCGGCTCTCGCAGGGCACAGCGCTTAGGCACAGGGCACAACGACGGCAAAGAGAGCATCGGGAATAAGGATGATCGGGACGCAAGCTGTGCCCTGATCCCTGTTCCTTGTGCGCTAAAGAAGGAGCGGTATGAAGATCGTATTGGCGGAGAAGGTTTCTCCCGCGACGCTGGCAGTATTCAAGGAAGAACTTGGCTGGGACATCATCAGCCACGACCAGATCAAGAATGGGCTCGCCGCTGAATTGGCGAATGCCGACGCCTTGGTGGTTCGTTCTGCAGTGCAGGTGGACGACGCTCTGCTCGCAGCGGCTCCGAAGCTTCGCGTGATCGGGCGCGCTGGAGTCGGCGTCGACAACATCGACGCCGAGGCGGCGACGCGGCGCGGCATGGTGGTGATGAACACCCCCGGCGCCAACGCCATTGCGGTCGCCGAACTGACCATCGGGCTGATGCTGGCGCTGGGGCGGCAGCTGCCCAAAGCCAACATCGGCATGCACGCCGGCAAGTGGGAGAAGAAGTCACTCAACGGCACGGAGTTGCGCGACAAGACGCTGGGCATTCTGGGTCTGGGCCGCGTCGGTCTCGAGGTCGCGAAGCGCGCACGGGCCTTTGGCATGACGCTGATCGGGCACGATCCTTTTGTTTCCGCTGCGATCGCGCGCGAAGCCAATATCCGGCTGGTCTCGGTCGAAGAACTCTTCAAGGCGTCTGACTACCTGACCCTGCATGTAGGGCTGACTCCGCAGACCGCTGGCATTATCAACGAAGCCTCGATCGCGTCGATGAAGAAGAACGTGAAGATCGTCAACTGCGCGCGCGGCGAGCTGATCGTCGATGAGGCGTTGGTTGCTGCTTTGAAAAGCGGCCATGTAGGCGGAGCGGCGCTGGATGTCTTTCGTGAGGAACCACTCAAAGACTCTGCCGTACACCGAATTTGAAAATGTCATTCTGACCCCGCATATCGCGGGATCGACTGCCGAGGCGCAGGAGGCGGTTGGCGTTCAGATCGCGATGCAGGTGCGCGAGTATCTCAAGCATGGCGTGGTGCAGAATGCGGTCAACCTGCCATCTCTCTCGCATGAGGAGTATCAGCAGGTCGCGCCTTATCTCGAGATGGCCGAGCGCCTCGGAGTCTTTCTCGGACACTCTCTGAAAGGGAACATCGAAAGCATTCACCTGACCTACAGCGGACGGCTTGCCGAGACAAAGACGGACCTGGTGCGTAATGCAGCGATCCAGGGAGTGCTCGCTCACTCCGAAGTGGTGAACCGCATCAATGCCGCGTCGATCGCCCAGGAGCGCGGAATCCGGATTCATGAAGAGAAGAACGCCGCGGCCATTGGCGGCGCCGGCAGCGTGCTCACGATTTCGCTGCACAGCAACGCCACCGACGCGACGGCCAGTGCGACGGTGCTGCACGGAAATTCGCCGCGTCTGCTCAATCTGGACGGTATCGACATCGAAGCCCCGCTGCAGGGGACTCTGATCTCGCTGCGGAACAAGGACGTTCCGGGTGTGATCGGGCGGATTGGCACCATTCTTGGCGAGCAAAATGTGAACATCGCAAATTTCGCGCTGGGGCGACCCGCGCGTCGCAGGCCACGGCTCGCATGGCTCGGCAATGGCCGTAGTCCAGGTTGATGGCGAGGTCACGCCCAGGGCGCTCGATGCACTGCGCGGGGCCGAGGGAATCCTCGAAGCCGGTCTAATCAACCTTAACGGCGCGTAGTTTTATAGATTTGTCACAGAAATAGTTACAGAAGCAGGAGCAAGACAAGATGCCCCTTTACGAATACCGCTGCAAGGCTTGCGGCCACCGTTTCGAGAAGATACAAAGCTTCAGCGCGCCCGACGAAAAGGAGTGCCCGGTATGCAAGGGCGAAGTCGAGCGCTTGATCTCCGCGCCCGCTGTGCACTTCAGCGGGTCGGGATTTTATTCAACCGATTATCCGTCGAAGTCGTCGGCCGCGCCTAAAGCTTCTTCCTCCGATAGCTCTTCCAGCAAGAGCGAAGGCAGCAAGGATTCTTCTTCAAGCTCTTCTGGCGACGGCGGCGGCAAGTCGAGTTCGGAAAGCTCCTCGTCTACGCCGGCGGCGCGTTCAACGCCAACGTCTTCCGCAAGTACGACGCCTGCTTCAAAGAGCTAGCTCTTTGCGCTCTTCGCCGAAGACTTCTCTGGCGGGGGAGGGGTTTTCGCGCCAGCCTTGCGCGCTTCGGACAAGCCGATGGCGATGGCCTGCTTGGGATTTGTTACTTTATCGCCGCTGCTCGATTTGAGTTTGCCTTCTTTGAAGGCGTGCATCTCGCGCTCGACCGACTTTGAGGCTTTGGGACTGTATTTACGTCCGCTGCTTTTCTTTGCGGCTTTCTTTGTCGCGGACTTCTTCGCGCTGCTCTTCTCTGTGGCCATGATGGTTCCTCCAATCGCATTGGGAAGCTGGCAGTGGCTTTGTAGGTTGTCCTGCGCGTGGGAATGTCTTGTCAGAGATTTGACGGGATGGTTGAGGCCGTTTGTTTCGCCGGGATTCTTCCTCCCTACGGTCGTCAGAATGACACGGCTGTGGCGAGGGTGGGAGAAGTGATGAGCATTGTGCCCTAGTCTGGCGGTCTAGCGCGCTCCTACAGTGGCGGGCAGGATCTCTTCGACATCGACCCATTGCGTGGGATAGATGCCGGTGTAGCAGGCGGTGCAGTATTGATTGTTCTCGCCGCCGTGGCAGGCCTTCTTTAGGCCCTCGAGCGAGAGGTAGGCGATCGAGTCGGCCTCGATGTACTGGCGGATCTCTTCGATCGGAGTTATTCGCGGCGATCAGTTCCTGCTTGCGCGGCGTATCGACTCCGTAAAAGCAAGGCGAGATCGTCGGCGGGCAGCTGATGCGCAGATGGACTTCACGTCGCGCCGGCCGCGCGCACCATGCGGACGATCTTGCGGCTGGTGGTGCCGCGGATGATCGAGTCGTCGATGAGGATGATGCGCTTGCCTTCGAGCAGATTGCGGACCGGGTTGAGCTTGAGCTTGACGCCGAAGTCGCGGACGCGCTGTTCGGGCTCGATGAACGTGCGGCCCACGTAGTGGTTGCGGATGAGGCCGAAGCTGAAGGGGATGCCGCTCTCGGCAGCGTAGCCGAGCGCGGCGGTCACGCCGGAGTCGGGCACGGGCACGACGAGGTCGGCGGCGACGTGCGATTCGCGGGCGAGCTGGCGACCCATCTGGTCGCGGCTCTCCTGCACCCAGCGGCCGAAGATGCGGCTGTCGGGGCGGGCAAAGTAGACGTGCTCGAAGATGCAGCTGGACTGCGGTACTCCGGTCGAGTACTGGCGCGAAGTGACGCCGTCCTCGGTGACCATGACCAGCTCGCCGGGCTTGACGTCGCGCTCGTATTTGGCGCGAAGCAGGTCGAAGGCGCAGGTCTCGGAGGCGAAGACGATGGTGTCGGGGCCGTCGGGATTGGTGATGCGGCCCATCGACAGCGGGCGGAAGCCGCTGCGGATCGCGGGCAGCGAAGATGCGGTCGCGGGTCATCATGACGATCGAGAAGGCTCCGTCGATCTGGGAGAGCGAGTCGGCGATGGCGTCGACCAGCGTGTTGGCCTGGGAGTGCGCGATGAGCTGCACGATGATCTCGGAGTCGCTGGTGGTCTGGAAGAATGCGCCCTCGCGTTCGAGGCGGGTGCGAATGTTGCCGAGGTTGACCAGGTTGCCGTTGTGGGCGATGGCGATGAGGCCCTTGGTGGAGTCGACGCGAATGGGCTGCGCATTGAGCAGCGCGGAATCGCCGGTGGTCGAGTAGCGGGTGTGGCCGATGGCCATCTCGCCGGGGAGCTTGGCGAGCACTTCGTCGGTGAAGATGTCGGCGACGAGGCCCATGCCCTTGATGTTGGAGAGGTTGCTTGTAGTCGGCGGTGGCGATGCCGGCGGATTCCTGTCCGCGATGCTGGAGGGCGTAGAGCGCGAGGTAGGCCTGGCGCGCGGCGTCGGGGTGGCCGTGGATGGCGACGACTCCGCACTCTTCGTGGAGCTTGTCATCATCGATTCTTCGCGCACGTTGCGGATGCGGCTTTGCTGCTCTTCAGGACTTCGGACGGCGAGGTGTCCGGATGGCCGGGGACGCCCTGAAACATGAGGCGCGGGGTCATCACGCGTGGACCTCGGTCAGGAGCGATTCCAGAGTTCCGGACCATGCCTGTTTGAGTTCGGCTATCGGCGCGTCGATGAAGGATTGCTCATTCAAAACGATTTTTAGAGCAGTGCCTTCGCATTTGCCCATCGCGGCTACGAACATCTTTCCGGCTTTTAACTTCGCCGTAATCGCCGGGACTTTCTCCGGCTCGACGGCAAGCACAACGTGTGAGGCGCCTTCGGAGAAGAGACAGAGGGCATTCGCATACTCCCCGGTCATGTGGAGCTCAAATTGTGCGCCGGTGTCATGGGTGAAGCAGCCCTCGGCGAGGGCGACGGCAAGGCCGCCATCGGAGATGTCGCGCGCGGCGAGAAGTAATCCCTCGGAAGCGAGCTCTACGAGACAGCGATTTAACACCGCTTCCTGAGCGAGATCCAGCTTCGGAGGAGCACCCCATATCGAGTGGAGAATGGACTTCGCGTAGGCGGAAGATCCGAAGCTTTTCACGACATCGGCAACGCTGCCAGGCGATGCGGCGCCGACGATCAACAGTGATTGGCCGGGTTTGAAGTCAGAGCCGACGGCTTTGCTTACGTCGTCGATAATGCCGACGATGCCCATGACCGGCGTGGGATAAATTCCTTCGCCTCGGGTCTCGTTGTAGAGCGAGACATTCCCGCCGGTGATTGGAGTTCCGAGCGCGGTGCAGGCTTCGCCGATGCCGTCGATGGCGGCGGAGAGCTGCGCCATGATCTCGGGCTTTTCGGGATTGCCGAAGTTGAGGCAGTTGGTCGCGGCGACAGGGGTCGCTCCGGTGCAGGCAACTTTGCGCGCGGCTTCGGCGACGGCGTGCATCGCTCCGAGTTTGGGGTCGAGATAACACCAGCGGCTGTTGCCATCCAGCGCCATCGCGAGGCCGATCTCGTGGCCGGGCGTACCGCTGCCCTTGATGCGCATGACGCCCGCTTCTCCGCCGGGGCCCTGCACGGTATTGGTCTGCACCATGGTGTCGTATTGCTCAAAGACCCAGCGTTTGGAGCAGATGTTCGAGGAGGCGAGCAGCTGTCTTTAGCTCGGCGGTGTAGTCGCGCGGCTTCTGCAGCTCGGCGAGGAGATCGGCTGGTGGATCGAGCGGGACCGGGGCTTTCCATGTGCCGACGGGACGATGATAGAGCGGAGCATCGTCGGTGAGGGACTCGTTGGGGATATCGGCGACCAGCTCGCCGTGATGGCGGACGCGCATGCGGTTCTCGGCCACGACCGCGCCGGCGATAGTCGCGTCGAGTCCCCACTTGGCGAAGACATCTAAGAACCTCGTTTTCGCGGCCTTTTTCGGCGACGAGCAGCATGCGCTCCTGCGACTCGCGACAGCATGATCTCGTAGGAGGTCATGCCGGTCTCGCGCTGCGGAATGTTGTCGAGCTCGATCTCGACGCCGACGCCGCCGCGTGCGCCCATCTCGCAGGTGGAGCAGGTGAGGCCGGCAGCGCCCATGTCCTGAATGCCGAGCACGGCGCCGGTCTTCATGGCTTCGAGGCAGGCCTCGAGCAGCAGCTTTTCCATGAAGGGATCGCCCATCTGCACGTTGGGCCGCTTCTGCTCGGAGCCTTCCTTGAACTCTTCGCTGGCCATGGTCGCGCCGTGAATGCCGTCGCGCCCGGTCTTGGCGCCGACGTAGATCACCGGGTTGCCGATGCCGGTTGCTTTGGCGTAGAAGATCTCATCGAGGCGGACCAGGCCCAGTGCGAAGGCATTGACCAGCGGATTGCCGGAGTAGCAAGGCTCGAAGCGGGTTTCGCCGCCGAGGTTGGGCACGCCGAAACAGTTGCCGTAGCCGGCGATGCCGCTGACGACGCCTTCCATGATGGAGTGGTTCTTGCGAATGATCTCGGGCGATGCGTCTGGTCGCTTCTTCAGGCGCGATCGGGCCGAAGCGGAGCGAATCCATGACCGCGAGCGGACGCGCGTTCATGGTGAAGATGTCGCGCAGGATGCCGCCGACTCCGGTGGCCGCGCCCTGGAATGGCTCGATGTAGGAAGGGTGATTGTGCGACTCGATCTTGAAGGCGCAGCCCCATCCGTCGCCAACGTCGATGATGCCGGCGTTTTCGCCGGGACCCTGAACGACGCGCTCGCTCTTGGTCGGCAGGCGCTTCAGGTGGACGCGCGAAGACTTGTAGGAGCAGTGCTCGCTCCACATGACGCAGTAGATGCCAAGCTCGGTGAGGCTTGGGACGCGGCCGAGGGCGGCGAGGATCGTCTCGTATTCGTGAGCGGTGATGCTGTGCTGCGCCAGCAGCTCAGGGGTGACCTGAGTGGGCGCGGGGGCCGCAAATCTGAGTCAGGTTCACGGCCGGCGACTCTAAATTCATAGCGGTTTCTTTATTGTCGCATGGCCGATGACGGGTACAGGCGACTCGGGGATATATGGGACTCAGGAGAGCGGAGCAAAACTGCGCCGATTGCCGTGATGTGATCGGGGCCGGTGCGGCAGCAGCCGCCGATGATCTGGGCGCCGGCCTGACGCCACTCTCTCGCCGACTCGCAAAGCTCGCGGAGTCGGCTTTGCCGGTCCAGCAGCGGGTTTCGGCGTCCCATCCCTCGCCGGAGTTGGGGTAGACGACGATCGGTTTCGTCGTTGTGGACTTCAGCTCTCGAAGGAGTGCCGTTACGAACGCTGGGGCGGTGCAGTTGATTCCAACGGCCACGACTTGCGGAACGGAATCGAGAAAGCGGCCGCAATCGGCGATTGGTTCGCCGTGGGCGGTGTGCGACGCGTCGCGGCAGGTAAAGCTGACCCAGGCGGCGATCTGCGGGAACTGCTCGAGGGCGGCGACGATGGCGTGGGCCTCTTCGAGCGAAGGAACGGTCTCGAAGGCGACGATGTCTGCGTTCGTTTCGGCGAGTACGGCCACTCGGCGGGCGTGGAAACTGACCAGCTGGTCGAAGGAGACGTCGTAGTTACCATGGTATTCGGCGCCGTTGTGCAAGGCGGCGCCGTAAGGGCCTAGCGAGGCAGCGATGAGGATTCTGCGCGGCGAAGGCCCGGAGAACCCAGCGCGCACGTGTTCTGCGATACGGACGGATTCACGAAGGCTGGAGGCGGCGTCTTCGGGTGTCAGCCCGAGCTCAGAATAAGCCTCGGCGGAGACCTGGTAGCTGGCGGTGAGGATGCAATCGGCTCCGGCTGCGAGATAGCCGGCGTGCACCGCTGCGATAATCTCCGGCTGTTCGCGCAGGACTCGCGCCGACCAGAGCGGGCCGGAGAGATCGCAACCGAGCTTTTCGAGCTCGGTTGCCATGCCTCCATCAAGGACGTGGACATCCGTGAGATCGAGTTGTTCGAGTGGAGTCATCGGTTCGGCAAGCTGCATCTCGCTTTACTCATTCTGACAGACACGCCGGGATAATCACGCGGCCGGAAGGCCATCTCCGGCTCGTTCGAAGGCCATCTTTCTGCTACACTTAAAGCTGCTTGTGGCAGTTGGATGGGCCTTCCAGGAGCCCGATGCTCGAGCATCCTTTCAACATGATCGGGGCGTAGCGCAGCCTGGTAGCGCACCTGCTTCGGGAGCAGGGGGCCGGAGGTTCGAATCCTCTCGCCCCGACCAATCTATGCCGATCGGCAAACCTTTCCATTCATGACGACTCAGCGGCCCTCGATTTGCAGGTTCACGGAGCGGTCTCGGCTTTACATCGCTAGGCGAGGGGTATAGCGATGGATGTTACTCTTTTCGGCGCAACCGGCATGGTCGGCCAAGGGGTCTTGCGCGAGTGCCTACTCAACGACGACGTGCGGCGGGTCGTTTCGGTGGTGAGGAGCCCGTCTGGACAGCAGCATGGAAAGCTGCGGGAAGTCGTGGCAGGCAACTTCCTGGATCTGTCCTCCGTCGCGAGCGAATTGTCCGGTTTGGATGCCTGCATCTATTGCCTTGGCGTCTCCTCCGCCGGAATGACGGAGGAGCAGTACACGAGGATCACTTACGACTTCACCATGGAAGCCGCAAGGACGTTGCTCAGAGCCAATCCCGGGATCACGTTCCTGTATGTGTCCGGTGCTGGAACCGATGGCAGCGAGGGCGGACGGTCGATGTGGGCGCGAGTGAAAGGCAGGACCGAGAACGCGTTGCTCGGAATGGGTTTCAAAGCGGCGTATATGTTCCGGCCCGGTTTCATTCAGCCCTTGCACGGTATTCAGTCGAAGACGAGGCTCTATCGAGCGATCTATGTGGTGACGACGCCGATCTTTCCCGCCCTGCGGGCGGTCTTTCCGCATTATGTGACAACGACCGAGCAGCTTGGGCGTGCGATGCTGCGCGTTGCAAGGGACGGATATGCGAAACCCATCCTCGAAATGCGAGATATCGTCAAATTCTGAAGTTGCAAACCTGGTTTGAGAGCTGGTCGGCGCCGCGCGGTTAAGATTAAGCGGACACCGAGGGTTTCCGCTTCCGATGACTTCTTCCTCCTCCAAGACATCAGGTCCATTCGCGCCGCTGACGCGGCGGGCTTTTCTTGAACGCGCGACCGCGGCGAGCGCCGGTGCGGTGGCATTGCCTTTGAGCGTCGGCGCGGAGAGCGGCCCACCGGCGACCGGCAGGCCAGCGGCCTATGTGGAGCTGCTTCGGGTACCTGACCGAGTCACGGCTTACTGCGGACTTGCGGATTCGTTTTCGCTGAGCCGCGCTGGCGAGCGCTGGACGGGGCGCAGTGTTGCGGTGACGACTGCTCCGGTGAAGGATGAGCTGGCAATTGGCCTCGCGGCGCCGAAGGATGCGTTAACGCATTTGCATTTGCGCTGGGCTGCATCGGTTTCGAGTTCTCTACTTTGCCTGGGCGATGCCTGGGAGCGGAGCTATGGCGACCTGGCATGGCGGAGCCTGGTACCAGAGCGGCCGATGCCGTGGTATTTCGCGAGCTGGGATGGCTCGGCTACGCATTGCTATGGCGTCAAGACGGGAGCGCGGGCTTTGTGTTTTTGGCAGCTCGACCCTGAGGGCGTTTCGCTGTGGCTCGATGTGAGCAATGGCGGAAACGGGGTGTTGCTGGGAGAACGTACTTTGGAGGCAGCGACAGTCGTGGCGCGACGGGGTCAAGCTGGGGAAGAGCCGATCGAAGCGGTGCGACAGTTTTGCCGGCGGATGTGCGCGAAGCCGCGACCGTCACCGGGGCCGGTTTATGGTTCGAACGATTGGTATTACGCGTATGGCAACAGTTCGCAAGAGGCAATTCTGCGTGACGCCGACTTGATGGCTTCCGTTCGTCCAAAGGCTGGGCCGAAGCCTTTCACCGTGATCGATGAGGGTTGGGAAAGCAAGGCGAAATTTCCGGATATGACGCAGCTGGCGGCGGAGATCCAGCGGCGTGGGGTTCGACCGGGGATTTGGGAGCGGCCGCTTCGCGCGCCGCAGGGGACGGATCCTGGCTTGCTGATGACCGCGGGGCGATTTGGCGAGAGGTCGGGCCGCGCAGCGGAGCTGGCCTATGATCCGACTGTTCCCGACGCTCTACATCTTGTAACGGAGAAGGTGCGTGCGATTCGTTCGTGGGGATACGAGCTACTGAAGCACGATTTCACGACGTATGACCTGCTTGGGCAGTGGGGTTTCGAGATGGGTGCGCGACCGACGCTGCCGGGATGGTCGTTCCATGACCGCAGCAAGACCAATGCTGAGATCATTCTCGACCTTTATCAAGCGATTCGCGGTACGGCTGGGGATGAGATGCTGATCCTCAGCTGCAACGTGGTTGGCCATCTGGGCGCAGGGATCTTCGACATACAGCGGACTGGTGACGATACGAGTGGAAAAATCTGGGAACGGACGCGGCGAATGGGTGTGAACACGCTTGCGTTTCGGACGCCGCAGCATGGGAGCTTCTTTGTCGTCGATGCCGACTGCGTAGCGATTACGCAGACTGTCTCCTGGCAACAAACCAAGCAATGGCTGGAGTTGGTGGCAGGCAGCGGCACTGCTCTTCTTGTTTCCCCCGAGGCCGCGGCAATGGGACCCGAGCAGAAGAAGGCGCTGGCGGAAGCTTTCGCAAAAGTGACGGCGGCAGGCGCCGCGAGTGTGCCGACGGATTGGTTTCGTAGCACTACGCCGGAGGTGTGGCGAGAGGGTTCGACCAAGGCCGAGAAGCGGTACGAGTGGTGCGCTCCGGATGGGGCTTGGCCGTTTGGGGCTTAAAGTCCGAGTAGCTTGCGATTGAAGGCGGCATCGGTGGCTGCTCCGGCGAAGTCGTCGAAGGCGCGGTCAGAGACGCGGATGATGTGCTTCTCGATGTAGATCGCTCCCTCTTTGGCGCCGTCGTCGGAGTTCTTGATGCAGTCCTCCCACTCGAGCACGGCCCAGCCGGGATAGTCGTATTGGGCGAATTTGCTGAAGACCGCTGCGAAATCGACTTGTCCATCGCCTAACGAGCGGAAGCGGCCGGGGCGGTCGATCCAATCCTGGTAGCCAGCGTAGACTCCGGAGCGGCCGTTGGGCCGGTATTCGGCGTCTTTGACGTGAAAGGCGCGAATGTAGGGGTGGTAGATATCGATGAACTGCAGGTAGTCGAGCTGCTGAAGGATGAAGTGGCTGGGATCGTAGAGGATCCGGGCGCGCGCGTGATTGCCGGTGGCTTCGAGGAAGCGCTCGAAGGTGACGCCGTCGTGCAGGTCTTCGCCGGGATGCAGTTCGAAGCAGGCATCCACTCCAGCTTCATCGAAGACGTTGAGGATGGGGACCCAGCGCTTGGCGAGTTCAGCAAAGGCCTCTTCGACCAGCCCTTTTGGACGCTGCGGCCACGGGTAGAAAAATGGCCATGCGAGGGCGCCTGAAAAAGTGGCGTGAGCCGTGAGGCCCATGTTCTGGCTAGCTTTTGCGGCGGCGAGTAGCTGCTGCTGGGCCCATTCGCGGCGAGCGGGCTCATTGCCGCGAACTCCGGCTGGTGCGAAGTCGTCAAACTGCGCGTCGAATGCGGGGTGCGAGGCGATGAGTTGGCCTTGGAGATGAGTGGAAAGCTCGGAGATTTCGAGACCGTACTCGGCGGCCACGCCAACGATTTCGTCGCAGTAGGTCTTGCTCTCGGCTGCGGTTAGCAGGTCGAAAAGGCGACTGTCCCACGAAGGGATCTGAATGGCCTTGAAGCCGAGGCTCGCCGCCCATTGCGCCATAGTTGGAAGGCTATTGAACGGCGCGGCGTCTCCCGCGAACTGCGCCAGAAAAATTCCGGGTCCCTTGATTGTTTTCATGCCAGAACTATCGTACCCAAAGACGAGTTAGTCGTACCAGGCGGGGGAGAGTTCGGTGGCGGCGGCGGAGTGTTCCGGGCCGAGAAAAAGCTGGTTCCTGTCGCCAGGAAAGAAGCCTTTCATCGTTTCGCGGATCGAGCGACGCTCCATGAGTGAGGCCGCGCCGAATAATTTTCTAAAGAACTTCGGCGTATCGTTCGGCCAGAGCTTGCACAGCGGAACCAACTCCCCGGTCTGGCTGGGGTGATAGGTGCGCTCGTCCCATTTGCGCCGGCCCTCGGCAAACTCGGGAAACTCGCGAACGATGTCGAGGAAGTTCTGATAGAGGCGAAGTCCCATTGCCTCTTCGTACTGCGGCATGAAGAGAACGGTGCTGCGGCGTTCGTTGCGGATCTCGGAGATGAACTCCTCGAAATCCTCGGCTCGGGTGAGGTTGAGGTTGGCGTTGGGCTCGCAGGCGTGACGGTCCCCGCCGGAGATCAGCACCTGGTTCCACTTCGCAGCCAAGTCCGCGACGCGCTGGTTCTCTTCGCGGCCACGCAGGCCGTTCAGCTCAAACGCATGCAGGAACATACCAGCTTCGGTCAGCAGCCGATCCAGTTCGGATTGGAAAACGCCGGCGGGCAGCGCGTATAGGTTCCAAAGAGGGTGATTGAGCACGATCAGAACAGATGGCAGGCTGTTCAACTCGCCGAGCATCTCGCGGACGGCGCGGTCGCTGCGTTTGGCCGTACAGGCACGCAGGCGATCCATCCAGGCCTCGGCCTGACGGGCCGGAAGATTGTGAATTCCGACATGAAACTTCGATTCGCCGAAAGGGGCGGTCCACTCGACAGAAACCGGGACATCGTCGTTTTCGGGCGATTCTTTTAGCGCGATTGCGGCATCAATGTTGTCGTGATCGGACAAGGAAACGATGGGACGCAACCCGATGAGTTCGATCTGCCGTCGTTCGAGCCCCAGAGCGAGGGGACCGTCCAGAGGAGGAGTCCAGTAGGCGTGGTTCAGATCCATTATCAGGCCGGTGACGTCCTTGCAATGAACCTCTCGGCGCTCGAGCCATTCTCTGATGGGGCGCTTTTTGCGGAGGATTGCGGCGACGAAACTGAGGCTTTCGCGGGAGTGGCAGGTGTGGCTATGCAGCGAAACCGCAGAACGAAAGGCCGCAGCGATCCCACGGTCCCTCGACAGATATACAAGTTGACTTCGCAATAAGCCTCCGAGCGTTCCCGACGGCAAGGTTCGAACGCCAACCTGCCTGGCGGAGACGCCCACTTGTCACAACGCTAGTTTCTTCCATTAGAGTGCAAAGTGTAGATAAATAACAAGTGCTGTTTGCACGAAGTTTCGCAGCCGCTTCGGAAATCTGCCTGGCGATACGGTTTTCCCTGTTGGCTGGTTATCTGGGCAATGCCTCTGTTCCATTGACGTGGAAATGGGCCTCAAGGACGCTTGCGGCCTCTCCGGGCTGCGAACCGCCAACCGATAGAGCATAGTTTCCGGGGAGAACGGCGCGAGTCCCGTCCTGGCAACGGAGCTGAGGTCGCGAGCGAGTGAGTGAGAATTGCACCTTCGTCGATGCTCCGGGATCGAGCGAGATGCGCTTGAATCCCTTAAGGGCGCGGATCGGACCTTCGGATGCGGCGGGCGGATTGAGGTACAACTCCACGACCTCGTCTCCCTTGACCTTGCCGGAATTTGTCACCGTGACGCTGACGTTGACCGGGGCGCCGGCTTTCGACGACTCAGGGCTCACCTTCAGGCCGCTGTAGGCAAAGCTGGTGTAGCTGAGGCCGTAGCCGAAGGAGAAGAGCGGCTTGCCCTGGTAGTAGCGGTAGGTCCGGTTCTTCATCGAATACTCGTCGAACGGCGGAAGATCCTTGACCGAGGCGTAGAAGGTGATGGGTAGGCGTCCTGCGGGGTTGTTCTCTCCAGCCAGGGTTTGCGCGATGGCCGTGCCGCCCTCTTCGCCGGGATACCAGGCCTCGAGGATCGCCGCAGCATGCTGTTGGGCCCAGTCGATGGCAAGGGCGCTGCCATTCATGAGCACGACGACGAGCGGCTTGCCTGTCGCCCCCAAGGCCTCGAGCAACTGACGCTGAACGGCCGGCAGAGCGATATCGGTGCGATCCCCGCCGCTGAAGCCCTCGACGTGCACGGGCATCTCTTCGCCCTCGAGATCGGGCGAGAGGCCGACGAAGGCCACGACGACATCCGCCTGTTTCGCCACGGCGACAGCTTCGTCGCGCAGAGCGTCGGTGTTGGGCTGCCACTCGAGGCGGACGCCTCCGCCGCGGCGGGAGCTGTCGTGCGCGTATTCGACTCGCACTTCGTGCGTCTGGTTTGCGTCGAAGTGAACCGTGAACGAACCACCTTTACTCTCGCCACCTTTTAGGCCGAGTTCCAGCGCCGGTTTGCCGTCAATAAAGACGCGGTAGATATTGCTTCCGGAACAGGGATAGCAGTCGGAGTTCCGGAAGGAAAATTTGTAGTCGCCGGGACCGGGCGCCTGAAGGCTGCCCGTCCAGCGGACTGAGAATTGGGTTGAAGACAATCCTGGAACGGGGGAGGCGCTCTGCCAGTCGAAGTCGAGGTTCTGGTCGGTGCGGGTGACGACCGGGGTTCCGGAGAAATCGGCGGAGCTGAAGTATTCGCCCTTCAATCCAGAGCCGAAGACGGTGCGCGGGACCACTGCTGACAATTCGGAGGTGAAGACCGAGCCTTGCGCATAGACGATTTTGGATTTGCCTGCGAAGTAGGTTTCCATGCCGTTGAGTGGGACAACCGGGGCGCGAGGGGATTCCGTTGTAGTTGCCTTCGATCGAGGCGACGTTTGCCGCATTCGGGCCGATTACGGCGATGGTTCCGACAGTCGAGGCCAGCGGCAGGGTGTGGTTATCGTTCTTGAGCAGGACCATTGATTTTTGGGCCGCTTGGAGCGCGGCTTGCTGATGCTGGGGGGTGTTGTTTTCCGAGAACGGAATCTTCGCGTAAGGCACGCTGTCGGCGGGATCGAACATGCCTAGCTTGAATCGCGCGGTGAAGAGCCGCGTGACGGCGGTATTGATCTCCGCCTCGGTGATCTTTCCGTCTTTGACCGCCTGAACGAGGGTGGGATATTCGGGATGGCCCAGGCCGCAGGTGGTGTCGGTTCCGGCTTTCACCGCGAGGACCGAGGCGGCGGTCTGGTCAGGCGCGAATTTGTGGCCGCCGGAGATGTCGGCGATCGCACCGCAGTCGGAGGTCACGTAGCCCGTGAACTTCCAGTCGCCGCGGAGAATGTCCTTAAGCAACATGGTGTTCGCGCAGGCCGGCTCGCCGTCGATGGAGTTGTAAGCGCACATGATCGAGTCGGCATGGGCCTCGGTGATGGTGGCGCGGAAGGCGGGCAGGTAAGTGTCCCAAAGATCGTAGGGCGAGACTTCGACGTTGGCGGTGTGGCGCGTCGATTCCGGCCCGCTGTGCACGGCGTAGTGCTTGGGGGTGGCGATCACCTTGTAATACTTCGGGTCGTTGCCTTGCATGGATTCGACAAAGGCGACACCGAGCCGGCCGGTGAGATAGGGGTCTTCGCCGTAGGTCTCTTGACCGCGGCCCCAGCGAGGATCGCGAAAGATGTTGATGTTGGGAGACCAGAAATCAAGGCCGTAGTAGATGCCGTGATTGTCATGGGCGATGGCGTCGCCATACTTGGCGCGGGCCTCGGTCGAGATAATCTCACCTTCGTGGTGGATCAGGTCGATGTCCCAGGTGGCGGCCATACCGATCGCCTGGGGAAAGACCGTGGCGTATCCGGAACGCGCTACGCCGTGCAGGCCTTCGCTCCACCAGTCATAGGCCGGAATGCCAAGGCGAGAGATAGCAGGCGCGGCGCTTTGCATCTGCGAGACTTTTTCCTCGAGAGTCATCTGAGAGACGAGGTCCGCGACCCGCCGATCGGTGGGCAGAGCGGGATTCTTCCAGGCAGGAGCGGTTTGCGCCAAAGCCCCGACAGAGAAACAGGAAACGACATACAGCGAAACCGGGATAAATGCTTTTACTAAAGGAGATTTACGCATGTTCACCTCGCCAATAATGCCACGCAAGCATCTTTCTACGAGACGGCGGAGTAGTCAACTGAGGCGCTCGCCGCCGACACCTTGCCGTACGCGTGAATCGGTTACGATGTTGTGACTGGATCGCTCCGCCGGCGTGGTCTCGTCGATGTGTCCTGGGGACTGTGTTTCCTACTAATTTGAATCCTTATAGAACGCGCTTGATGATCGCCTGTGTCTGCGCGGCGCAGCTCGCCTGTTCTGTCCGGGGCCAAGCACAAGAGCCTTCCCCGAGTCTGAAGCAGGCGGACGCCGATTATCGGGCTGGCGTGGCCGCTTTGGGTCATGAAGATCTGAAGGGTGCGCTGGCGGATTTTGAAAAAGTCGTCCATCTGGCCCCGTCGGTGGAGCAGGGACATAGCGCGCTGGGCGCAGTCCTGGTGCGGATGGGCCGGACGGACGAGGGAATTCGGGAGCTGGAGAAGGCTTTGTCGATCCAGCCCACCGACAGCATCGCTCAGGGCAACCTGGCGATGGCATACGAGCAAAGCGGACGAGCGGCCAAAGCGCTACCCTGGTTCGCGAAGCTCGAGACGGGTGCGCGAGCCCAGAATCGAAACCTTCCGGCCAACGTCCAAGCGGCGTATGCGCGTGCGCTGGCCGCGAACCGGCAATTCCCCGCCGCAATAAGCCACATGAAGACCGCAATCGCCGTCGACCCAAAGAATGCAGAGTGGCACGATGAACTGGGCTCGCTTTACGCGCAGCAGCAGGACTGGGCCAACGCTCGCGGAGCCTTTGCGGCGGCGATTGAACTCGATCCGAGCATGGCGGCGGCCCACATGCACCTCGGGGTCGTGCTGAAGTCGCAACAGCAGCCGGGCGCCATCGAGGAGCTGGCGAAGGCATACCAACTGGCGCCGCAGAGTCCTGTCGTCGCCGTCGAATATGGCGAAGCGCTGGCCGGTGCGGGCCAAGATGAACAGGCGATTCCGGTGCTCCAACACGCTCTAGAGTTGAGCCCAAATTCCGCCGATGCCGCCTACCAGTTGGGGCTGGCGCTGCAACGGAGCAACCGCGTGCCGGATGCGATTCCTCTGTTTCAAAAAGCGGCGGCGGCAGAGCCGAACAATGCGGAGATCCTGACCAACCTGGGGATGGCGCTCTGCCAGGCGCAGCAGGCCAAGGATGCAGTGCCGATTCTGAAACACGCCGTCGCTTTGACTCCGGAAAATGCTACAGCACATCAAAATCTCGCTGCCGCCTACATTCAGCTCAGCCAATTTGATGATGCGATCACGGAATTGCGCGCAGCACTGAAGATTTCGCCGAATGCACCTCAGCTGCATTACGACCTGGGTCTGGCCCTGAAAAACCAGGACGATGCGGCGGCGGCGATTCCAGAGCTTGAGACTGCGGAGAAGCTCGATCCGTCGCAGCCCGAGTCGCCGTATCTGCTGGGCGTTTTATATCTGCAGGCCGGGCGCTATGATGACGCGGCGCGTGAGCTGAATCTCTCGCTAAAGCTGCGCCCCGAGAATGGCGATGGCTGGGCGACGCTGGGCAGCGTCGACAATAACCTGAACAAGCTTCCCGAGGCCGAGGCAGCCCTGCGCGAGGCAATCAAGCAGCTGCCGCAACAGCCGGATCCGCATCTGACGCTGGCTGCAGTGCTGGCGAAGGAAAACAATCCAGCCGAAGCAACGGTGGAGCGTAAGAAGGCCGCCGACCTGATGCGCACGAACATGAATCATCAGCGCGCCGAGGTCTCCACCAACTCGGGCAACACGATGCTCAAAAGTGGCAAGCTTGAGGACGCGATCACAGATTTTCGCGAGGCGCTTAGCTTCGATCCAAGCTACGCCGAGGCGTATTTGGGTTTGGCGAGCGCACTAGAGCAACAGGGCAAGACCGCCGAAGCGGCGACCGAACGGCAAAAGGCGGAAGCACTTCAGCGTGCCACGCAATGAGAATGCGATCGACTTGCGCCAAGCGCAAATCGAGTTACCCTCGCGGCCCCCGCGAGATGTACAGGCGTTGATGGCCTTCGCTATAGTTCATGAGTGGGGCTCTGTGGCTTCACGGCAGCGGCGCTCCGCCCCGGTGAAGCAAAGCGACGGCTTTCCTCGGTGTATTCGCATATGTTGAGTTCTGTTCGGCGCGTGCTTGTTCTGGTCCTGATCGTGGCGGGAATTTCCTTGGTAAGTTTCAAGGCCATTCACGGCGCCGAAGACAAGATCACCGAAGAGGCCAGCGTTCGCAAGGCCTACGCCGAGAAGATTCGCCAGTCTTACAGCTTTCCCTTCGGCAAAGACAAGCTTTCGATGCCCGGCAACGCGACGGCGGTCGGCGGCGACTTTCTTGAGGCCAGCGCTTTTCCCGATGCAGCCTACTGCGGGCACTGCCATCAGGAGGCCTACCACGAGTGGCGCCAGGCGTTGCATTCGAATTCCTTCCGGACGCCGTTTTACCGGACCAGCGTGAACATCGTCATGCGGACGAAGGGGATCGAGTTTGCGCGCCATTGCGACAGCTGCCACAACCCGATCGCCGTTCTGGCAGGAGGATTGAATCCTAACGCCACGATCAACCGCTCCTTCGACCGCGACGGAGTGACCTGCACCACCTGTCATTCCATTCAGAGTGTCGACACCAAGCTGGGCAATGGCAGCTATGTGATGGGTGTGCCGGCGGTGATGGTCGATGAGCAGGGCAATCGGATTCCCGGCATCGTGCCCGACGAGGAGATCCTCGCCAACCTCGACCGCCATAAAGAGGCGGTCATGAAGGACATCTATAAGTCGCCCGAGTTTTGCTCGGCGTGCCACAAGGCGAACCTGCCCCCGGCTTTGAACGGCTACAAGTGGATCCGCGCGTTTACGGCGTATGACGAATGGCAGAACTCCAAGTTCTCGCAGCGCAATCCGCTCACTTTTTACACCGCCGACTTCACCACCTGCCAGAACTGCCACATGAAGCCGACCGCGATCACCTTGCCCGATTACGGCGCGAAGGATGGCAAGCTCGCCTCGCATCGCTGGCTCGCCGGCAATACGGCGGTTCCGTTCTATTACGGCTTCGACGAGCAGCTCGCGAAGACGATCGAATTTCTGAAGAGCGGCAACTATCTCAACGTCGACATCTTCGCGTCTGAAGAAGATGGATGGCGCTCAACGATCGCCGAACGAATCGCTGATCGCGCCGCTGGGGACGGAGCCGTTTACGCTGAAGCCGGACGAAACGGTCCAGGCCTACGTCGTGGTGCAGAACAAGAATATCGGCCACTCGCTGATTCCCGAAGTTCGCGACCTGTACGAGGCCTGGGTGCAGTTCACGGTGAAAGATCGCGACGGGCACGGTGATCTACGACAGCGGCTTCCTCAAGCCCGATGGCATGCTCGAGCCTGGCGCGCATAGCTTCACCAACCGGCCGGTGGATGTGATCGGCGACTTCGTCGACAACCATCGCGTCTGGGCGATCCATTCGGTCGCCTACGACAACACCATCCAGGCAGGCCGGTCGGCGTTGATCCGCTACCAGTTTCATATTCCCGCCGACCTCAAAGGTCCGCTGACGATCACGGCGAAAGTCAATTACCGGCACTTCCGCCAGAGCTACCTAAACAACATCTTCGGGCCGAACCATCCTGCATATCCGGTCGTCGAGATCGCTTCGCGCACGCGCACGCTGAATATTGGCGAGAACCCCATCTCGGCGCCGCTGCCAACCGACAATCCAGAGTGGATGCGCTGGAACAACATCGGCATCGGATATCTGGATCAACTGCAATATGACGACGCGATTCACGCCTTCGAGCAGGTTGTGCGACTCCGCCCGGATTACAAGGACGGCTACATCAATCTGGGCCTGACATACATCGAATGGGAGAAATACGAGGAGGCGCGTGCTCCGCTGGAAAAGGCGCTGACGCTGCATCCCGACGATGCTCGCGCGCTGTACTATCTGGCGCTGGTGGAGCGGCGGCAGAGGCATTCCGAGGCGGAGATCGCCGACCTGCAGAAGGTCGTTGCTCAATATCCGCAGTCTCGCGATGCGCGGCGCGAACTGGGCATCTCCTACTATCAGCAGCATCGCGCCGACGAGGCGATGGAGCAGTTCAAGGCCCTGCAAGCGATTGATCCCGACGATCTTGCCGCGCACTACAATCTGGCCGTTCTGTATCGCCGGATGGGCATGAAGAAAGAAGCAGCAGAGCAGGCGGCGCTCTACACCGCAAAGAGAATCGACCCCGGCGCGCCGACGTATTCCTTGGAGTACCTGCGCAACCATCCGGAGATCTCGAACGAGAGCGTCCCGTGGCATGTGCATATGGAGTCTATGCATGCGACCGCCAGCGCCGCAGGGCAACCATAATTTATGAACGTCTTTTCTGATTGCTCTACGAAAGATGGTGTCTGATTGGATCGTCGCAGCTTTCTCCGTTCTCTCAGCCGCACATCGCTCGGTTCTGCCCTTCGCCGATATTCTGGCTCTTGCTTCGCCGTGGCAGCAGGCAGATGCGCCGCAGAAGCTCGGTGCGCAGGAACGCTCGTATGACGCGAAGCCAGCGCCGCCGCCTCCGGGACCTAAGTCGCCGATCGAGGGCACGCCGCTGGGCGTGAGCTTTGTCGATGTGGTGAAGGAAGCCGGCCTCAACGTTAAGACCATCTACGGCGGCGAGAGCAACAATAACTATCTGCTCGAGACCACCGGCTGCGGCCTCGCTTTCTACGACTACGATGACGATGGCTGGCTGGATATGTTTCTGGTGAATGGCTGGCGGCTTGAGGGCTTTCCTGCCGGGCAGGAGCCGCACTGCCGTCTCTTCAAGAACAATCGCGACGGCACTTTCACCGATGTCACGATCGGCTCCGGCCTCGAGCACAAGACCGGCTGGGGACAGGCCTGCTGCGTCGGCGACTACAACAACGATGGCCACGACGATCTGTTCGTGACCTACTACGGGCAGAACGTGCTCTATCGCAACAACGGCAATGGCACCTTCACCGACGTCACCCAGCAGGCCGGGTTGATCCAGCCGGGGCCAAAGATCCGCTGGAACACCGGCTGCACCTTCGTCGATTACGACCGCGACGGCCACCTCGATCTGTTCGTCGCCAACTATGTCGACTTCGATTTGAAGACAGCACCGGTGCCGGAAGATGGGCCCTGCACTTACAAGGGAATTCTCGTTGCCTGCGGGCCTCCAGGGTTGCCGGGCGGCCGGAACATTCTGTATCACAACAATGGCGACGGCACCTTCACCGATGTCAGCGAGAAATCCGGCATGTGGACGGCGGTCGGCACCTACGGCCTCAGCGTTGCTGCGTCGGACCTCGACAACGACGGCTGGCCCGACATCTATGTCGCTAACGATTCCGCACCCGCTACGCTCTATCTGAACCAGAAAGACGGCACCTTCAAGGACATTGCCATCGAGGCCGGCGCGGCGCTCTCGGCCGAAGCGAAGCCGCAGGCCGGCATGGGCGTCTCGATCGGCGACTACAACCGCGACGGCAATCTCGATGTCGTCAAGACCAACTTCGCCGGCGATACCGATTCGCTCTATACGAACCTGGGCGATGCTTCGTTTGAGGACCGCACTTATCCCGGCGGGCTTGGCGTGAACACGCGCTTACTTGGCTGGGGCGTCGGATTCTTCGATATGGACAACGACGGATGGCTCGACATTCTCATGTCGAACGGCCACGTCTATCCCGAGGTCGATAAATCCAAGGCCGACCTGAAGTATGCCGAGCACAAATATCTCTATCGCAATCTGCGCAACGGGCGGTTTGAGGAAGTGACGAGCCAGGGCGGGCCGGGCATTCTGGAGAATGCTCCGGCGCGCGGCTGCGCCTTTGGCGATTACAACAACGACGGAGATCTCGACATCGCGGTGAACTGCATCAACGCCACTCCGCAGTTGCTGCGCTGCGATTCGACGCTGAAACGCAACTGGATCAAGATCAAGCTCGTCGGCGTGAAATCGAACCGCACCGGCATCGGCAGCCGCGTCATCGTGACGGCGAAGACCACTCCCGGCGCAGAAAAGCCGCTGGTGCAGATGGATGAGCTGCGCAGCGGCGGCAGCTATTTCTCGCAAAACGATCTGCGCCTGCACTTCGGGCTCGACCAGGCAAAGAAGGTAGATGCTGTCGAGATCCGGTGGCTGAGCGGCCAGATTGACGAGCTACAGGACCTTGAAGTGAACCGGCTGTACGTGATCCAGGAGGGCGGCAAGATTCTGAGGTCCGACCCGCTCACTCCGGCGAAGGGCAAGGTCTAGTTACGCCATGCGAAATTGCATGCTGGTCTTCGCGCTCGCTTCGTTCGGTTCCCCGATAGCCTTGTTAGGCCAATATACGAATCCGCCCACGCCACAAGCGAGTGCTCCGCAGGTGAGGCTGCCTCCGGCTTGTCCGTGGCTTACGCAAGGCACCGCCGCGAAGATGCTTGGCGGCGATGTATCGGTGGTCCTGGATGTCTCCGATTCGGGCGAGGGCAGTTGTAAGTTTTCTCGCGAGCAGGGGCCATCAGACACTTTAGAGATTGTAGTGAAGAAGGCCGATCTGCCCGGTTGCCCTACCGGCAGCGTGGCGTTGCGGGCCATCGGCAACGAGGCGACGATGTGCCGGCATGCTGGTCCGAATGGCGACGTCGTCCAGATGGTTAGCAGCCGGGTGCGGGATCAGCATTTCCTTGTAACCATCACTTCTCGCGGACACGAGAAGGTTCCAAAAACACAGGACCCGCAGGATGAACCGGTAGCAAGAGTTTCGGAACAGGTCGCAGGGAGTCTCTTCTAAGAGGGCGCGCGGGAGTTCAGACGCGAAGACTGGGCCTCGGACGCGGGACTTTCGTCTAGTATTGGGCAGAAGCTGTCCGAAAGAAAAACTGTGCGGATGTTCTATCGAAGCCTGACGACCCTTCAATGTCGCGCGACCTGCCTGCTGGCGTGGATGATCTTTACAACCAGCCTGGCGCTCTGCCTCGATCCGCAAAAAGACCTGCGCCAGTTCGGTCACCGCGCATGGCAGACCGACAGCGGCCTTCCTCAAAATACTGTCCACGCCATTCTTCAGACCAGGGACGGCTATATCTGGCTCGCGACTGAGGGTGGGTTGGCTCGCTTTGACGGCGTGCAGTTTGTGATCTACGACAAGCAGGCTCCAGCGCATTTGCCGAGCGTGCCGATCAACAGCCTTTTCGAAGATCGCGAGGGCAATCTGTGGATCGGAACCGACGATGGCCTCGTCCGCAGGCGTGGGTCCCAGTTCGCAACTCTGAACATCTCTAATGGGCTGCCCTCAAACACCATCTGGTCGACGTTTCAGGATCGCGATGGAGTGGTTTGGGTCGTTACGCCCGATGGGCTCGCGCGCTATCGGAATGGCGGCTTCGATGCCTTCCCCGTTCCTTGCTGGAATTACCAATGCAAAGAGCGTCGTCGAAGCCATCGATGGCTCGCTATGGATTGGCACCCACTCGGGCCTGCAACATCTCAGAGAGGGGAAGATTGAGAACGCGATACTGTTGCCCAATATAGAAATTCAGGTACTCGCAGCCGACAGAGACGGGCGCATCTGGGTAGGCACGCAGACCGGACTCCATTCGATCGAGCCAGAGGCGGCGAACCCAACCGGCCCGGTGCCGGGCTTGCCGTCGAACGAGATCACGGCGCTGGCCACCGACAAACACCGCGGCCTCTGGATCGGCACCGCCAAAGGCCTGGCCTACTTGAAAGACGGCGCGCTCGCCATCTACACCACGCACAACGGCCTGCCCGCCGATAGAGTAGTCTCCATCTTCCAGGACCGCGAAGGCGCAACCTGGATCGCGACAAGCCGCGGTTTGGCCCGCGCCTTCGGTGGCAAGATCGAGGGCCTCTCAAGTCCCGAATCGCTCTCCACCGAATCGATACTCTCGATGTTCGAAGATCACGAGGGAAGCCTGTGGATCGGCACCGAGTCCGGCGGCCTCGAGATGCTGCACGACCAGAAATTCACGACCTACACCACCGCCGACGGACTCTCCGACGATCTCGTCCGCGCCGTGTTCCAAGACCACAGCGGTGTCGTCTGGGTTGGCACCGGCGGTGGCGGCCTGAATCGTTTCGAAGACGGCAAATTCAGCCACCTGACGACAGCGAACGGATTGTCGAGCGACATCGTCCTCGCCCTGAGCGGCGATGCCTCGGCTGCTCTCTGGGTTGGAACGCCGGACGGCCTCAACAAAATCCAGAATGGACACGTCTCCGCCTACACCTCCGCCGACGGGCTCGCAGACGATTTCGTGCGCTCGCTCCATGCAGATCGATCTACAGATGGCTCACTGTGGATCGGCACACGGCGCGGCCTCTCGCACCTGCAGAATGGCCGCTTCACTAATTATTCGGCCATGGATGGCCTGGGCAGCGACCTCGTCGGCGCAATCGCTGAGGATAGTTCGCACACATTATGGATCGGCACGCTTGGCGGGCTCACCCGCTTCGATCATGGGAAATTCTCAACCCTCACCGTTCGCGATGGGCTCACCAGCAACGTGATCACCGCGCTCTATCCCGATCGCGAGGGCAGTCTCTGGATCGGCACGAATCAGGGCGGACTCAATCGCCTGCGCAACGGCACAATCACCGCGTATCCGCCGCAGAAGAGCAGCTTGCCCGAGAGCATCTACGCCATTCTCGAGGATGCGCGCGGCAATCTCTGGCTCAGCTCGAAGACTGGAATTTATAGCGTCGCCAAGCACGAGCTGGATGATTTCGCAGCGAACTCCTCGTCGCCCATAACGCCTACCGCCTACGGCGTCGCCGATGGCATGAGGATCAGCGAGTGCAGCAGCGGAGGTCATCCGACAGCGTGGAAGCTTGCGGACGGCACGATGTGGTTTGCCACGCTTAAGGGCATTGCCGCGGTCGATCCAGAGCACCTAGGCGGCAACATCGTTCCGCCGCCGGTTGCGATTGATGAGGTCCTGATCGACGACCAGCCGGTCGATGCAACCGCGTCACTGACTGTCGCTGCCGGCATGCGGCGATTTGAGTTTCGCTATGCGGGCATGAGCTTCATCGCGCCGCAAAAAGTGCGCTTTCGCTACAAGCTGGACGGGTTCGACCACGACTGGGTCGACGCTGGCACACGCCGCACGGCGTACTACACCAACCTGCCGCCGGGAAACTACAGCTTCCACGTTCTGGCTTCAAACAACGATGGCGTGTGGAACGAGACCGGGGCACGCCTCGATTTCCGATTGAAGCCGCACTTCTACCAGACGCTTTCGTTTTATCTGGCGATTGCTCTAGTGCTGGCGTTGCTGGTTTACGCGATCTACCATTGGCGGCTACGGCAGGTAGAGCTGCGCTACGACGCGGTGCTCTCGGAGCGTGGACGCATTGCGCGGGAGATACATGACACGCTTGCGCAAGGACTGGTGGGGATTTCCGTTCAGTTGGAACTGGTCAATCGGCTGCTTGCTTCGTCGGTAGACAGCGCTCGGGCGCAACTCGATAATGCACGGTCTCTGGTGCGCGATAGCCTGACCGAGGCGCGAAGCTCCATCTGGGACCTGCGTTCGCAGGCGGCGGAAACGGAAGACTTTGCTACGCGGCTTGGCCGGATGACGGCCACCGCCACGCAGAATGCAGTGCCGAAGATTCGCGTGAAGTCGAAGGTTATGGGCACCTACCGGCCTCTCGCGCCGAAGACCGAGGCAGAGCTACTAAGGATTGCGCAAGAGGCTGTGACCAATGCGGTTCGTCACGCGAAACCCGGCCACATCGCGGTCGAGCTGCGCTTTGGGGCGCGCGATCTGGAGATGACGATTCAGGATGATGGCTGCGGATTTGACGGGCAGCCGCATCCGCAATCGAGCGGCCCCGACGGTCATTTCGGGCTCACGGGTATGCGCGAGCGAACTGCCGAGATCGGCGGCACGCTGGCGATTGACAGCGCCCCGGGCAAGGGCACTCGGATAACGGCGAGCGTGCCATTGGAGAGTTAGTGCCGCACGGCTGGCTTCTCCACCTTTCGGTGGAGGCCCATTTCCACACCAGGGCCTAAGATTGAGTCGCCAAAGATCGAATAAAAGTTATGACCGAAGCTATCCGCATCATGGTCGTTGAAGACCACCACATTGTCCGCCAAGGGCTGATCGCTCTGATCCGGAGCGTGCCCGGGCTCGAGGTCGCCGCCGAGGCGCCGGATGGCGATGAGGCCATTCGCCAGTTTCGCCAACACCAGCCGGACATTACCTTGATGGACCTGCGCCTGCCAAACCTCGGTGGTGTCGATGCGATCACGGCAATCCGCCGTGAGTTTCCCGCCGCACGCATCATCGTGCTCACCACATTCGACGGCGACGAAGACATTTATCGCGCCCTACAGGCCGGCGCTCGCGGATATCTGCTGAAAGGCATGGATGCCGACGAACTGATCGACGCTATTCGGACGGTTCATGCGGGCAAGACGAGGATTCCCGCGCCGGTAGCGCAGCGCCTTGCCGGGCGGATGGGCGGCCACGAGCTGACCGCGCGTGAGACAGAGGTACTGAAACAGATCGTCGCCGGCAAGAGCAACAAGGAAATTGGAGCGGTGCTTTTCATCTCAGAGGCCACGGTGAAGACCCATATCAACAGCCTGCTGGGCAAGCTGGGCGTTACGGACCGCACTCAGGCCGCGACGACTGCCCTGCAGCGCGGAATTGTCCACTTTGATTGAGCGATTATCGCTTAACCTAGAACACATGTTGCTCCTGCGAACTCTGGTCTGCTGTGTGCCCCTCGCGTTTGCGGCGGCGAGCCTGCAAGCACAGCAGGGAGTCGCTTGGCACACAGCCTCCGAATCCGATTTGAAGGCTTTGATTCCGGCACGCGCTCCGGTAGTGAAAGAACGTATCGAGACGGAATTTCGTACCGCCTCAGGCATCACCGACGGAGAGCACCACTTCATTGCGGGCGTCGTGTTGATCACGGCGGGATACTCCGCTGAGGGAAAGTACTCGCACTTTCTGATCGTGCAGGCGCCGGTCAAGGTTGGGGAGATGCTGCTTACCCCAGGGCAATACGTCTTTGGATGGACGCACAACGAAGATTCGCTGACGGTAAATTTCTACGAGGCGGCGTCGGGCAAGTCCACTAGGGAGCGTGGAAGCCACGCTCAACCCGTCGATCAAGAGTGTGGCGTCCTTTCGCGTATGGCCGCCCGCGGAGAAATCCGTGATGCAGATCGGACGATTCAGCTTCCCCTATCAAATCGCGCCCTGACCGACGCCTCTATTGCGGCATCTTTGCGTAGTAGTCCTGCAAGACGAAGAACGCTTTCTTCTTGATGCCTTTGTTGGAGATCACGCCTTTGCGGTTGTAGTAGTCCTGGATATTTGGCAGCAGCCGCACAGGGGAGCGGAAGTCCATCAGCAGCCATGGGGTGGTGCCGGCGAGAAAGGGAATCTTGCTGAGCATGGCAAGCTGCTGCTTGTAGATCTCCGCCTGCATTTCTTCGGTGAATCGGCCGGTGATCTCGCCGTGCAGGCCCGATTTGGCGCCACCGCCCCACTCGCTCATAATCAGTGGCTTGTTATAAGGGTTTTGCCAGGTGTATTCGGGCGCGGTGTCGGGCTTGCCGCCATACCAGCCGATGTATTCGTTTGACGCCGATGACGTCGACGTATTGACCGAGCGGATCGTCGAGGATGCCGGTCTTGCCATCCATGTGGGTCAAGAGAGCCGAGGTCACAAGGCGGGTGGGGTCTTGTTGATGCGCCTCGTCGATGAGCGCTTTGAGGAAGACGAGGCGCTCTTCGCTCTTTGGCGTTTCGTTCGAGACCGACCACAGAATTACCGATGCCTTGTTGTGGTCGCGGCGGATATTCTCGTAGAGCTGCTGCTTCGCCGAGGTCGAGGGCATGTTCGCCCTTCCAGTCGATCGACCAGTAAGTGGGAATCTCCGACCAGACCATGATGCCGAGCTTGTCGGCTTCGCGGATCATGTGTTCGTCATGCGGATAGTGCGCGAGCCGAACGAAATTGCAGTGCAGCTCGTGCGCCCAGCCGAGCAGCGTAGCAGCGTCCTGTTGCGACCAGGCGCGGCCGCCGCGATACGGCGCCTCGGCGTGGATGTTGATGCCGCGCAGAAAGACCGGCTTGCCGTTGAGCAGAATCTTGTCGCCCTGCACCTCGATGGTGCGGAAGCCGATGTCGTCGTCGAGGTGGTCGTCCCCTGCCTTCATCTGAAGGCGATAGAGCTTGGGATGCTCGGGCGACCAGCGGATCAAGTTCTGCGGCGAGAAGGCGAATTTGGCGTTGCCATCGGCATCGGTGGCGGCCTGCTTCGCGAGACTCAGCTCGGGAATGCGGAGCGAGACGGTGGTTCCGGCACTTGCGCCTACGACGTGAACGTAGCCCTCGATCTGGTCGCCGGGGCCGCGTTTCAATTGAAGAGAATAGTCGTCGATGTAGCTTTGCGGAACATCGACAAGGATAGACCTGCCGGGTCAGGCCGCCGTAATTCCACCAATCGGTCTTGAAGCGCGGGAACGGTGTCGGCGCGGCGCGAGTCGTCGACGGCGACGACGACAAAGTTCTTGCCGTCAGCTTTGAGCGCGGCAGTGACATCGCAATCGAAGGGCGTGAAGCCGCCCTCGTGATCGCAGACGTGCACATCGTTCACGAAGACGGAGGCGCGATGATTGGCCGCGCCGAAGTGCATGAAAGTCCGCATGCCGGGCTTTGGCTGATAGGTGAAGTCCTTCTGGTACCAGAGCAGCCCTTCGTAAAAGAAGAGGTTCTCGTGCTGCGAGTTCCAGTCTCCCGGCACCTGCAGCACGGGCGAAGTGGCGAAGTCGTATTCGAGCAGATCGGTGCCGTTGAAGTGGGCGTTCTTGGCGAAGCCATTGAGGTTTGGCTTGTCGGGATCGTTGCCCCATCCGTTGCGGTACGGGTCGACAATGTAGTGCCACGCGCCGTCAAGGCTGACGGAGGGGCGATGGTCGATATCAACGAGCAGCGTGGCGGGCTGGACTGCCGGCGGAGGCGTGCTCTGCGGGAAAGCAGTGGGTACAGCCAGCATGAGCAACAGGTTCGCGCGAAATAGCTGACAGAAAAGCCTGCGTGAGGACATGCCCCACATCATAACTCTGGCGAATAAATTTGTTCGAAGTACGACGAAACTACCTTCGTTGCCCGGCCCGGAAGCGGTTGGCGAGATCAAACTCGTCGCGCAGCTCCGGCGTCTTCAGGTGTTCGCGAAGATGGGTCAGGCGCTGCTCGAGTGCGAGCAGGGTTTCGGCGATTGCCTCGGTATTCGTGTGGGCGACGTCGCGCCACATCGAGTAGGGGCTGGCGCCGAGCCGAGTCATCTCGCGCAGCGCGCGGCCGCCTATCATTCTCATGTCGGCGCGCATGTCTTCGTCACCGGCGAATTTGTCTTCGAGCATGGCGCTCAATGCGGTTGAGAGGAGCTGCGGAAGATGACTCACCCAGGCGCAGAGTTCGTCGTGACGCTTTGCGTCGAGGTCGAGAGTGCGGCAACCGAATTTCGTGACCCAGTCGCGCCATTCGGCTTCCAGTTCGGTTGGCGCTGAAGAAGATGCCAGCGGTGTGAAGAGCCAGACTGCGCCTCTGAAAGAGTGCCGCTTCGGCGTTTTCTGCGCCGTGGACTTCTTTGCCAGCCATGGGGTGTCCGGGAAGAAACTGTGCTTGGCCGGCACCCCCAAACGAGCGGGACGCGTGTTCGCTCACCGCGCCCTTGACGCTGCCGACATCGGTGACTAGTTGATGCGGGCCGAGTAGCGGCCCCAGCTGGTCGATCCACTCCAGGATGCTGAAGACCGGCCCGGCGAGCAGAATCAGGTCGCTGCCGGTCGCCGCGGTGATGGGATCTTCGACGGCGTGATCGATGGCTCCGCGACTGAGAGCGATGGCGAGCTCGGCGGGATTCTTGTCCCAGCCGAAAATCTCTCCCCCGAAACTTTGCTCACGCAGCGCGAGGCCGATCGAAGCGCCGATCAGCCCCGTGCCGATGATGGTGATGCGTTTCATGGTTCTAAGTTGTTACTCTTCAATTTATTCCTCAGCCGTCAGTTGACAGTCAGTAACGCTTTTCAGTTTTGAAGAGACAGCTACATCGAGAACCGATACACCTAAACTGACACTGACGACTCAAGCGGGCACCTGTTCCGCCACGGAAACCGGTGCGGCGATCTTTCTGCCGATCGCTGGAGCGATGATGCGCAGCTCCTCGACGAGCTTCTCAAACTGATCCGGGAAGAGCGACTGCGCTCCGTCCGAGATCGCCTTGTCGGGGTTGGGGTGCATCTCCATCAGCAGGCCATCTGCGCCCGCGGCGAGCGCGGCCTTGGCCATCGGCGGAACGGTATCGCGCCGACCGACTCCATGCGAGGGATCGCCGAGAATCGGCAGATGCGAGAGCTTATGAATGACCGGGATGGCGGAGATGTCCATCGTGTTGCGGGTGTAGGTCTCGAAGGTGCGAATGCCGCGCTCGCAGAGCATCAAGTCGTAGTTGCCTCCGGCGAGGATGTATTCGGCCGAGAGCAACAGTTCCTCGATGGTCGCCGACATGCCGCGCTTGAGCACCACGGCTTTGCGAACGTAGCCGAGCTCGCGGAGCAGGTTGAAGTTTTGCATGTTGCGCGCGCCGACCTGGAAGACGTCCACGTAAGGCAACATCAGCTCGATCTGCGAGATCTCCATCACCTCGCTGATGATGAGCAGGCCGGTGGCGTCGCCGACCTCGCGCAGCAATTTGAGGCCTTCGAGACCCATGCCTTGAAAAGAATATGGCGAGCTGCGGGGTTTGAAGGCTCCGCCGCGTAGGAATTGTCCGCCCGCCGCTTTGACGAGCGCGCCGCTCAGAAAGATCTGCTCGCGCGACTCAACCGAGCATGGACCGCCCATGACGACGACTTCGCTGCCGCCGACGGTGACGCCGTTGGCGAACTTGACGATGGTGCCCTCCGGGCGGAATCCGCGTCCGGCGAGCTTGTAAGGCGAGGAGATGCGGTAGGCCTCGGCGACCCCGGCCAGCAGACCGAAATCTTTTACGTCAAAAGCGCCGGGGGTTCCGACTCCGGCGAGGATAGTCTGCACAGCTCCGGTGGTGCGGTGCACGTTGAAACCGAGGTCGGTCATTCGCGAGACGATTTCTGCGATCTGTTCTTCGGTAGCGAGTTCCTGCATTGCGACAATCATGCTTGTATCTCCGTCTCGATCGTGGCTGCGGCGGCAGGCTTTTGCGAGGCCAGCTCGTTTTTCTGCATCGCCCGCATCACGTCGATAATGCGTTCATAAATGTGGGTCAGCTCGATATCCGGCAACGGTCCATGGTTCGCCGAACGCACGTTCTGAAAGATCACCTTTTCCGGCCCGGCTCATAGATCGGCAGCGCGTCCGTCTTCTTCAATAGGCCGATCGCCTGCGCCGCCCGGGCGCGTTCGCTGATCAGCGCCACGATCTGGCGGTCGAGTTCATCGATTTTCTTTCGCCAATCTTCGATATCCATAAGGACCTCTTTCGCGAAGGCCGCCCCGGCTGCGCACATGCAGCGCGGAGAAGGCAGCTCGCCGGTTCAGACTTGATTTCGTCGTGATTTAGGATACGCGGCTATTCATCCGCAAGAAAGGAGGCTACCGGGTCAGCACAGCGGCATCGGCGAGGACCGGGCCCTCGCGAAGGCCGCCAAGCAGACCCTTGATAAATCGCGCGATCGAGTTGGGCGCTTCTTCGCGTGATGATTTCTCGATGATGGCGACCAGCGCACTGCCCACCACGGCCGCATCGGCGAACTGGCTAAGCGCTGCAACGTGCTCAGACGTCGAGACGCCGAAGCCGACGGCAATCGGCAGGTCGGTATATCCGCGCAGACGCCGCACTAGTTGCTCGGCGTCGTTGGTCAGGGTCTTCTGGGCGCCGGTGATGCCGGTGCGTGAGATGGCGTAGACGAAACCCTGCGAGACTGCGGCGATCTTCTGAAGCCGCTCATCGGGGCTGGTCGGAGCGGCGAGGAAGATGGGCGCGAGATTGTGTTTGCGCAGATGGACGAGGATATTCATCCGCTTCCTCGACGATCATGTCGGTGATGAGCACGCCGTCGACTCCGGCTTTTGCCGCGGTCTCACAGAACTTCTCAAGCCCGAAACGCAGCACAGGATTGAAGTAGGTGAAGATCACCAGCCCGGCTTCGGGCCGCGCGGTGTGCAACTCCGCCGCGAGGCCAAGCACATCGGCGAGTCGCGTGCCGCCAGCGACGGCGCGTTCGCTGGCACGCTGGATAACCGGGCCGTCGGCGAGAGGATCGCTGAAGGGCACGCCGAGCTCAATGACATCCGCACCGGCATCGATCGCGGCCAGCGCGATCTCCCGAGAGGTCGCGAGGTCGGGGTCGCCCGCGGTGATGTAGGCGACGAGTCCCGGCTTGGTGGCGAAGCGGATCGGCATGGTCTTGCTCTCAGGCCCCTTGCAGTTTCAGCTCGCGCGCGAGAATGCCAATGTCTTTGTCGCCGCGCCCGGAGAGGTTGATCACCAGTATTTCATGGCGGCCCATCTTCGGCGCGAGACGAATGGCTCCGGCTACCGCGTGGGCACTCTCGAGCGCGGGAATGATCCCTTCGGTCCGCGCCAGCCGCACTGTCGCGTCGAGCGCCTCGGCATCGGAGGCGGAGAGTGTATTCGGCGCGGCCGGAATCGTTGGAGCGCCGCATGCTCCGGCCCGACCGAAGCGTAATCGAGGCCGGCGGAGACAGAGTGGGTGAGGGCGATCTGGCCGGCATCATCCTGCAGAACATAGGAGTAGGTCCCCTGCAAGACTCCGGGGGAACCGCCGCCCATTGAAGCGGATAGCGTGGTCGCCGAGCGTCGCGCCGCGACCGCCGGCTTCGACGCCGATCAGGCGCACACTTTCGTCCTCAAGGAACTCGTAGAAAGCGCCGATGGCGTTCGAGCCGCCGCCGACACAGGCGATGATCGCGCTGGGCAGGCGGCCTTCTTTTTCGAGGATCTGTCCGCGCATCTCTTTGCTGATCACGCGATGGAAGTCGCGAACCATGGTCGGATAAGGATGCGCGCCGAGCACGCTGCCAAGCATGTAGTGCGTGGTGCGGACGTTGGTGACCCAGTCGCGCATCGCCTCGTTGATGGCGTCTTTGAGCGTCTTCGAGCCGGAACTGACGCCGCGGACTTCCGCGCCGAGCAGCCTCATGCGGTAGACATTCAGCTCCTGCCGCCGCATGTCCTCTTCGCCCATGTAGACGACGCACTCCATGCCGAAGAGCGCGCAGACAGTGGCCGTGGCGACGCCGTGCTGGCCAGCGCCGGTCTCGGCGATGATGCGCTGCTTGCCCATGCGCCGGGCGAGCAGGCCCTGGCCGATGCAGTTGTTGATCTTGTGCGCGCCGGTGTGGAGCAGGTCTTCGCGCTTGAGATAAATCTTCGCGCCGCCCAGCTCTTCGGTGAGGCGCGAGGCAAAGTAGAGCGGCGTGGGACGGCCGGCGTAGTCCTTGAGCAGCGAATCGAGTTCGAGATGAAAGGCCGGATCGGCCTGGGCGGCTGCGTAAGCGACTTCGAGCTCTTCGAGGGCGGCCATCAGCGTCTCGGGCACATAGCGGCCGCCGTATGCGCCAAATCGTCCGGCAATTTGCTTGGTCTGGCTCGGTAAGGTCGCTGTGCTCATGGCTGCTCCTGAACTTTAAGAATAACGCTTCGCGGGTTTTCAGTTCTTAGTTGTCAGTCTTCAGTTGAGGCTTAAGTCCAGGGATCTGCAGACTGACAACTGAAACTGACCACTGCTCTTAGCGCTTAGGCGAGCTGTTTCGCCTTGCTCAATTTCCACGGCCGCTTTGCGGGCCGCATTTACAAAAGCCCTTACTTTGGCGGGATCTTTTCGCCCTGGAGCGGCTTCGACTCCGCTGGCGACATCGACGCCCCAGGGTTGCAGGGTGTAGATCGCGTCGGCGACATTCTCGGGGCGCAGGCCGCCTGCGACGATCAGGCGCAAATGCGGAGCGGTGCGCAAGAAACTGGTCTGGGCGGCGCGCCAGTCGAAGGCAACGCCGGTGCCGCCGACCGCCTTGGCTGTGCGGGAATCGATCAGCACCGCATCGACAGCGTGGTCGTCCTGCAGCTCTGAAGCTGTGCGTCAAAATCGGAGGCGTAGTGCAGCACTCGCAGAATGCCGAGGCGTCCGCGAGCAGGGATCGCCGCGAAATGTTCGCGCAGGCGCAGGGCCAGGCCGGGGTCGGAGGCCGTGTGCAGCTGAACTCCGGTGAGGCCGCACTCGATCACGGTCTCGACGACCTCATCAAAGCTCGGATCAACGAAGACACCATATTTCTCGATCGTCTTCGGCAGACGCGGCGCGATCTCCTTCACCTGCGACGCGTTACCTGCCGCGGACTCTCCGCAAAGACGAAGCCGACTGCATCTGCGCCTGCGTCGACGGCTAGCTGGGCGTCCTTGAGGCTGGTGTTGGCGCAGATTTTGATCCACATGCCGCTAACCTCGACCGGCGATCAGTGCGGGGTTCGTATCACCGGCGCTCGAAAGCAGCCGTTCCAACGCCGCCCCGGGATCAGGCTGGCGCATCAGCGACTCGCCGATCAGGAATGCGTCGAAGCCGGCGTTGCGAAGCTGGTCCAGATCGTCGGCAGTGTGGATGCCGCTTTCCGCCACGTGCACGGCGCCTTTCGGCAGCTTCGCAGCGAGATTGAGCGATACGTCAAGGCTGACATTGAAGCTGACCAGGTCGCGGTTGTTCACGCCGTAGGCGTCGCAGCCGAGTCCAGCAACGCGGTCCAGCTCCGCTTCGGTATGGACCTCGCAGAGAACATCAAGGCCAAGCCGATGAGCTTCATCATTGAACTGGCGCAGCTCAGCATCAGTCAAAGCGGCCACGATCAGCAGGATGGCGTCGGCACGATGCGCCCGCGCTTCGAGAATTTGGAATTCGTCGACGATGAAGTCTTTGCGCAGGCAGGGAATCCGTGTCGCCGTCGAGGCGGTTTCGAGGTTCGAAAGGCTGCCCTGAAAGAACTTCTCTTCGGTGAGCACGGAGAGGCAAGTCGCGCCGCCGCGCTCGAGTGATTTCGCAAGGAACGGCACATCGAAGTCGGCCCGGATGAGGCCTTTTGAGGGCGAGGCCTTTTTCAATTCGGCAATGATCGCGGGCCCGGACTCGCGATCTTTGCCGCAATGCCTGCGCGAAGCCGCGCGGAATGTGGGCGGCCGCTAGAGCCTCGAGGGAAGGGCGGTGCGAGGCGCGCTTGCGCGCTTCGACGGCCTTTCGAGTTTCGGCGAGGATCGGTTCCAGATGCATATCTGTCGCGGCTGCCGCGTCTCTTCAGTATATCGGTCTATCGTGCGAGTCGGGGGTTGCGAGCTGGGGACGAGACCGCATGGCTGCCACGATTCCTGCGCTCGCATTTATGATCATGCGAACGTTCTCTGCGAGTTAAATCCCGACCTACCTTCTTCCGAGAGGCTCCATGTTAGTTGCCAAAGGTACTGCTCTTGTTATGCTGCCGTTGCTGGTAGCGTCCACAGTTCCGGGTTTCGGCCAGGCGGCCGCTACGAAATCGGACGCAGCTCCGTTGGCCGGCTACTCGGCAAGCGCCTCGGCGACCGAGCGCGACTGGGAGACGAAGTTCCGCGCATTGCCTTCGGCCTGACAACCTGCGCGAATATATGCGCCACCTGACCGCGCATCCCCACCACGTCGGTTCTCCCTACGACAAGGAAAATGCGGAGTGGATACTTTCGCAATTCAAGAGCTGGGGACTGGACGCGGAGATCGAGACCTTCTACGTGCTCTTTCCGACGCCCGAAAGACCGCGAACTGGAACTGGTCGCGCCAACGACCTTCAAGGCGAAGCTGCAGGAACCACCGGTTCCGGAGGACCCTACTTCGAACCAGCAGGCCGAGCAGCTGCCCACTTATAACGCCTACTCCATCGACGGCGATGTGACCGCGCCGCTGGTGTATGTGAACCAGGGCGTTCGCGAGGATTATGAGCGGCTCGATCGCATGGGCATCTCGGTCAAAGGCGCGATCGTGATCGCCCGCTACGGCGGTGCGTGGCGCGGCATCAAGCCCAAGGTCGCGGCCGAGCATGGAGCGGTCGGGCTGCATCATCTACTCCGACCCGCGTGACGATGGATATGCGCCCGGCGATGTCTTTCCCAAGGGCGGATTTCGCCCCGAGCAAGGCGTGCAGCGCGGCGGCGTGAACGACACCTTCTACAGCGGCGATCCGCTCACTCCGGGCTATGCGCGCAACCAAGGACGCGAAGCGGCTGCCGATCAAAGACAATCCGCGAGATCACCAAGATTCCCGTCATGCCGATCTCTTATGGCGACGCGCAGCCGCTGCTCGCGGCCATCGGCGGCCAGACCGTGCCCCGCGAATGGCGCGGCAACCTGCCGATGACCTATCATGTCGGGCCGGGGCCGGCGAAGGTGCATCTGAAGGTCTCGTCCAACTGGGACATCAAGCCGGTCTACGACGTGATCGGCCGCATTCCCGGCTCGGAATTTCCCGACCAGTGGGTCATTCGCGGCAACCATCACGACGCCTGGGTCAACGGCGCCGAAGACCCGATCTCCGGGCAGGTCGCGCTGATGGAAGAGGCGCGATCGATGGGCGAGCTGGTCAAGCAGGGCTGGAAGCCGAAGCGCACCATCATCTTCTGCGCCTGGGACGGCGAAGAGCCCGGCCTGCTCGGCTCGACCGAGTGGGTCGAGACGCATCAGGACGAGCTGCGCAAAAAAGCCGTCATGTACGTCAACTCCGACACCAATGGCCGCGGGTTTCTCGGCATCGACGGTTCGCACACGCTGGAGCATTTCATCAACAGTGTTGAGCGCGACATTCCCGATCCTGAGACCAACCTGACTGTCTGGAAGCGCGCGCAGTTGTATGAGATCGCCCATCCCGACGGCGACAACGATCGGCAGGAGGCTCGCGACCGGGAAGATCTCCGCGTCGGTGCGCTGGGTGACGGCTCGGACTATGTGCCGTTCGTCCACTTCATCGGCATCGCCTCGCTCGACCTGGGATTTGGCGGCGAAGACGGCGGCGGCATTTATCACTCGATCTATGACGATTTCTATTGGTATACGCATTTCTCCGACACCGATTTCGTCTATGGCCGAGCGCTGTCGCAGACGGCGGGAACGGCCCTGATGCGCATGGCCGACGCGCAGATGCTGCCCTTCGACTTTCATAACTTTGCCGACACGGTGCACATGTACGTCGGGGAGCTGAAAAAGCTGCTCACCGATGAGCAGGCGAAGATCGAAGAGACCAACAAGGAGCTGGACGAAGGCGTTTTCACCGCAGACTGCTGACCCGAAGAAGCCGTCCGTTCCGCCGGTACGCAAGGCGGTACCCCCATATCTGAACTTCGCTCCGCTCGAAAATGCCGACGCCACGCTCACGCGAAGCGCCGACCGCTTCACCAAGGCGCTAGCGGCCGCGCGAGCAAAGGGCGATTTGACGATCGATCCACAAACGCTGGCCGAGGTCAACGCGCTGCTCATGCAGAGCGAGCGCAAGCTTATTCTGCCTACGGGCCTGCCCGGCCGACAGTGGTACAAGAACCAGATCTATGCGCCGGGCGCTTACACGGGTTACGGGGTGAAGACTCTGCCGGGAGTTCGCGAGGCAATGGATCAGGAAGACTGGAAGGTTGCGGAAGCGGAAATTCCGATCGTCGCTAAGGTGATCGAGGACGAGGCCGCGCTGATCGATAACGTGAGTGGATTGCTGGGTGGCGCGGCGGCGGCCAAGTAGAGAGGATGTGTGAAGGCTAGCTTGTCTAGAATGGAAGAAGCTGTCAGGAGCCTGAATGAACCACGTTCTCCGCATTGCGCCACTTTCCTTAGCCCTTGCCGCTAGCTTCACCAGCGCGAACGCTCAGCAAGCGACGGTGCCATCGATCACCGGTGTCCCTCCCAACGTTCAGCAAGCGGCAGAAAGCATCGACCCGGAAAAAATCCGCGCTCACGTGAAGTTTCTCGCCGACGATCTGCTGGAGGGGCGCGGGCCGGGCAAACGGGGCGCAGAGGTTGCCGCGAAATATATTGCAACGCAGTTCGCCGTGAATGGACTGAAACCTGCGGGTGATAATGGCACTTATTTCCAGAAAGTTCCTCTTTATGCCGTGCATACGGTGGAAGACCAGACGACTTTCAGCTTTGTTCCCAGCTCAGGCACGCCGATCAATTTGAAATACAGCGACGAGATCGTCGCGAAAGACACGACGGGCGAGGACTCCGCCGACATCGACGCGCCGATCGTCTTCGTCGGCTACGGCATCGACGCTCCCGAATACAAATGGAATGACTACGCCGGCGCCGACCTCAAAGGCAAGGTGCTGCTCGTCGATCGTGAACGAGCCGCCCTCCACCGATCCAAATTTCTTCAAGGCCGAGGCGCTGACCTACTACGGCCGCTGGACCTACAAATACGAGCAGGCCGCACGACTGGGCGCGGTAGGCGTGCTGATCATTCATCGCACCGACCTGGCCAGCTATCCGTGGGATGTGGTTCGCAACTCGCAGGCCATCGAGAAGTCTTACCTCCAGGGCGATCCTGCGGCCAAGCTGAAAGCTGCTGCGTGGATCCAGCACGACGTCGCCGACAAGCTGCTCGCCTCGATCCACATGACCGCCGACCAGGCGATCGATGCTGCCGGCAAACGCGGGTTCAAGGCCATCGACCTCCCTGTACACCTCAAGGGCCACATCGTCAGCAAAGTGCGACGCTATGAATCGGACAACGTGATCGCGATGGTCCCAGGAGCCAGTGTCACGCCCGGGCACGATCAGGCGGTGATCTACTCCGCGCACTACGATCATCTCGGCATCGACCCGGACGCCAAGGGCGATGGCATCTATAACGGCGCCGCCGACAACGGCACCGGCTGCGGCATTCTGATCGAGATGGCGCGGGCCTGGACCGAGGTGAAGCCTCCGCACTCGATCTATTTTGCAGCCGTGACCGCCGAGGAACAGGGCCTGCTGGGGTCGCAATATCTGGGAATGCATCCGCCAGTTCCAGCCTCTCAGATCAGCCTGGACCTGAACTATGACATGCTTCTACCGGTTGGGATTCCGACGGCCATCGGCGCCGCTGGATCGGAGCGCACGAGCTTCTACCCGGTCGTCGAATCGACGGCCAAGGCCTTTGGCTTCACCATCCAGCCCGACCAACAGCCGATGGCCGGGCATTACTACCGCTCCGATCACTTCAGCTTTGCGCGGGTCGGCATCCCGGCGTTCTCGATCGATCAGGGCACGCTCTTTGAGGGTCAGACTCCGGAATGGGGCAAAGCGCAGGAGGAGGATTATGTCGCCCACCACTACCACCAGCCGTCCGACGAGTACCATGACTCGATGGATTTTCGCGGCAACGCCAAACTGGCGCGCTTCGGGTTTATCCTCGGTTGGGAGGCTTCGTCACAGGCCTCAACCGTGAGTTGGCAGCCCGGAGATGAGTTTGAGGCCGCCCGCAAGAAGAGCGAGAACTGATCGTGAAAGTCGCCATGGCCATTCTGTTTGCAATGGCGGTCGCATTTCTGAGCCAAGAGGCAGAGGCGACCGTCCCTCCGATCCTGCATCAGAGACCAATCCTTGCATTGGAAGACGGCCGCATCGTCGCAACTTGGAAGCGCGGGGCGACCGACTTTCCCTCCGAAGCTACGGGATTCTACCGTTTTCGTGATGATGCGCAAGGGGTCAGGATCATCTCTCACGACGGCGAGATCTCGGGCTACCTGCTGAAGCTTGGCAAGGGGAATATCGACAAAGATATGGTGCTGGGATACGACTTCAGCGAAGTCGCCGGAGCCCGGAACCAGCTGTATTTCACCACCCGGCAAGTGCATGGCATCTGGTACGGATTTGAAGGGAAGGTCGTCCAGCACCGGGGCTTGAACCACGACGACCAGGCGAATTACATCCTTCAGGGAACTTTGACGGAACACGACGAGGCGCAGCAAACCACCCAAAGCGCCGCGATCCGGCTGCGATACGAGGGACCACACTAATCCGGCGGAGTAACCCCGAGAGACCACCTCATGACCACGAATTTTCTTCCAACTCTCGCGTTAACGATGGCCCTGGTGGGCGGAGGCGCACAGCAATCCGAAACTCCCGGATTGCAACACCGGCCTGCCGGAGCTCCCGCCGACCAGAGCGTCAAAGTCACGCTCGAGGGCGGCAAGACCGTTCTACCCGATGACGCCTTTGGCCTCTACCGCTATGCCGACCGCGAGGGCGAGTTTGGCGAGGGGCTGCAGATCAACCAGCAGTTCGGCGAGGTTTCAGGATATTTTTCCGTCTCGGCCGGATCGAAGAGCCACGGCAAGCTGCAGACGTATTTCCTCAGCGAAGTCGAGGGCGGCAACCCGAGCGGCAACGGCCACTTCACCTTTACTACCAGGCAGGTGCACGGCGTCTGGTACACGTTCGACGGGAAGGTCTTTCGGGGAGCAGCGGCGAGTGCCGCTGCGGACGGCTACTACCTGATGGACGGCACGCTGACCACTCACGACGACGTGCAAAAGACAACCCAGAACAAGACGATCAGCCTGAAACTGACGGCAATGCACTAAGTGCTCGCCGACATGCGCCAAATCTTAACCGAACCCGTCAACGTAGATAGGGCATCCTAGTGAAGTAGTGTTTTTTCAATCGTAAGATCACCACGCACGACCAAAGGAGTTCTCATGGAACGCACAGCAAGCGCCGTTTGGCATGGCGGAATCAAAGACGGCAAAGGCAGCATCACCACCCAGAGCACGACGCTCAAAGACACCCAATATTCTTTTAGCTCTCGCTTTGAAAGCGGTGTCGGCACCAACCCCGAAGAGCTGATCGCGGCCGCGCACGCAGGCTGCTTCACCATGGCGCTCAGCGGTCAGTTGACCGCTGCAGGCTTGCCCCCGGAGTCGCTCGAGACCACCGCCAGCGTGAAGCTTGAAAAGGTTGAAGGTGGATTCGCCATCACCGCCATTCACCTCGTCACCAAGGCCAAGGTTCCCGGCGCGGACAAAGCGGCTTTTGACACTGCGGCTGCGAATGCCAAGGCGGGTTGCCCCATCTCGAAGCTTTTCCACGGCAACGCTGAGATTACCCTCGACGCGACTTTGCTCTAGAGTACGAACAGAATCGGCGATATCGGGAGCGGGGCTGGTCTTATCAACCGGCCCCGTTTTCGTGCTCGCAAGTTGTCTACGGCTGGCTCTGGAGTATTCCAAGCCGATTCGACATCGCTGAGCGGTACCGCCTTAGTGAGTCTCGCCAGCATCGGCGCGAAGGGCGTCGCGCAGCTGGCGGTTGATTGCCGTGGCTTTCTCGACTCCGCCATCGAGAAGCCGATGCCACTGCTTTCCGTTCTCACCCAGATCGAGGGTGCCGAGCAGGAAGCTGCTCTGCATGATGATCTCGAGGGCGTTGCTTAAATCATGGGCGAGCTCGCGGATGGTCTTGCGGGGCTCCGTATCGCTGGGCGGATTATTCTGTTCAGTGGCGTTAGTCATCGAAGAAACCTGGTGCATTGGAGAGTAGAAGAGATGTCGGCGCGATGCAATGCCGCTTTCGCGGCGCACAATAACGTGACTCATTTTGTTCGCATTTTGATACGACCCTTCAGCCCTCCAGGCGGAGATTTGCATCATACGCCCTAAGGATTAACCAGCTTTCTAACATGGCCAACCTGCAGTCTCTGCGGAAGCCGGCAACCTGTGCTTTTAGCATTTCAATCGATTCATGCGGTCCACCAGCGGGTAAGAGTCTCTCACCCGGTGGTACTGCATGAAGAGAGGCCACCGAGGAAGGACCTAAGAAAATGGCAGTTCAGATGCGCGAAGGTGTCCCGCACCCATGCGGTGCAACGTGGGATGGAAAAGGTACGAACTTTGCGGTGTTTTCGGAGCACGCGACCAAAGTGGAGGTGTGTTTTTATGACGAAAGCGGCGAAAAAGAGATAGACCGCCAGGAATTGCCGGAATACACCAACCAGATATGGCATGGGTATATCCCGAACGTACGTCCCGGCACCCGCTATGGGTTGCGGGTCTATGGGCCATATGAGCCTGAAAACGGCCATCGTTTCAACCCCAACAAGCTACTGCTCGACCCCTATGCCTGCGCTCATATCGGCGAACTCAAGTGGGACCCCGCGCTCTTCGGCTACCAGATGGAAACGGGGGACGATACCACCTTCGATGAGCGCGACAGCGCTCCGTTCATGCCCAAGTGTATTGTGGTCGATCCTGAATTCGATTGGCATGGGCAGGGCCGGCTGGGCAAGTTCCGTGTTCCCTTCGACGATACGATCATCTACGAAATGCACGTGAAGGGGTTCACCAAGTTGCACCCCAGCGTTCCGGAGAATCTGCGCGGCACGTATGCAGGGTTGGCCCAACCTGAAGTGATCGAGTACATCAAATCGCTGGGCGTGACTTCCGTCGAGCTGCTGCCCATTCATACGTTCGTCAACGATAGCAACCTCCTCGATAAGGGACTCACCAACTATTGGGGCTACAACACTATCGGGTTTTTCGCGGCCGACCCGCGCTACGCGGCCGACTGCAATGACTGTTTGAAGGAGTTTAAGAACACGGTCGCCGCGCTGCATGACGCTGGCCTGGGGGTCATTCTCGACGTGGTCTACAACCACACCGCCGAGGGCAACGAACTCGGCCCGACGCTCTCCTTCAAAGGTATCGACAACTCCAGTTATTACCGGCTCATGCCCGATAACAAGCGTTATTACATCAACGACACGGGAACGGGGAACACGGTCAACCTCAGCCATCCGCGTGTGATTCAGATGGTGACCGATAGCCTGCGTTACTGGGTCGAGCAAACCCGGGTCGATGGATTCCGCTTTGACCTGGGAACGATCCTCGCGAGAGAGCCCAACGGCTTCGACAATCGCAGCGGCTTCCTCAAGGCGGTCAGCCAGGACCCATGCCTTTCCGGCGGTAAAGCTCATCGCCGAGCCGTGGGATTGCGGCCCAGGCGGCTATCAGGTAGGCGGATTCCCGCCGGGTTGGGCGGAATGGAACGACAAGTTCCGCGACACGGTGCGCGAGTTTTGGAAAGGCGGATCGACCGCAGCAGACCTGACGAGACGGCTCTGCGCCTCACGGGAAATTTTCGATTATCAAGGCCGCCGCCCGTGGGCCTCGATCAACTTCATCACTGCGCACGACGGCTTCACTCTGAACGACATCGTGACCTACAACGACAAGCACAACGAGGCAAACGGCGAAGACAACAAAGACGGTAGCTCTGACAACCATTCGTGGAACTGCGGGGTCGAGGGGCCGACCGACGATGAGGAAGTGAATCAGCTTCGCTCGCGGCAGATACGCAACATGCTCGCCACGCTCTTGTTGTCGCAGGGAACTCCGATGGTGCTTGCCGGCGATGAATTTGGCCGCACTCAGGGAGGGAACAACAACGCCTATTGCCAGGACGATGAGATCAGCTGGCTCAACTGGGACCTGAAGGAAAAAGGGCAGCATCTGGTCGAGTTCACGAAGAAGCTCACCGGCTTCCGCCATAAATATCCAATCCTGCGGCGCAATCTCTTTCTCAACGGCGATTACAACGAAGAGCTCGGCGTAAAAGACGTGACGTGGATCAACGCCAACGGTCACGAGATGGAAGACCACAACTGGGGCGACACAGGGATGCGCTGTTTCGGCATGCTGATCGATGGCCGGGCCCAGGTAAGCGGCGTGCGTCAACGCGGGAAGGAAGCGACGCTGCTGATCGTGATCAACGATCACCACGACGTGGTTAATTTCACGTTGCCGGAAGCGGTCGGGGGAACGGAATGGTCGTTGCTGATCGATACCAACGTCATCGATAACACGGAGTCGGGAACCTTCAAAACCGGCGAGGTATACAAAGTCACCAACCGGTCTCTGCTGCTCTTCCTATTGAAGGCCACGCCCGCCTAGACGACGGTAAGGCAAGATGGGCGGCGTCCCGCAGTCGGTTCTTTGTGGACGCCGCCCCTGCCGTGATGAACAATCTCATTTATGAGAAAGTTTGTAGCGAGAAAGTCTTTCGCCCTCGGCGCCCTTGTATTCGGCTTTGCCTGCCTCAGCCTCTCCGCCCAGACTGTTCCGGCCGCGATCGATGCCGATCCGCCAGCTGACGCGCAACATCCGGCCGCAATGGCGGCATTTCAGCTCCCCAGCCACGGCGCCCAGCTGAATGCCCTGGCCTACATCGCCGCCGGAGCGGGGCCGCATCCGGTTGTCGTCCTGCTGCATGGCTTCCCCGGCAATGAGAAGAACCTCGATCTGGCGCAGGCGATCCGCCGCGCGGGTTGGGATGTTCTCTATTTCGACTATCGCGGGTCATGGGGCTCACCGGGGGATTTCTCCTTCACCCACAGCACCGAAGATGTCGCCTCGGCTCTCGCCTATCTGCGCGACCCGGCGAATGCCGCCAAGCTCCACGCCGACCCCAAGCGAATCGTCCTGATCGGGCATAGCATGGGCGGGTTTATGACGGCATACGGTACGGCCCATGACCCTGCGGTGCTGGGTGCGGGAATCATCTCCGGCGCAGACTTTGGCGCTGGCACGTTTGCCGCTCATTCCGAGATGACCGAGGCGCAGGTAGTCTCAAAGCTGGCTCCGAGGCTGGCGGAAGAGGGAATGGCGCCGCTCAGCGGCTGCACTCCCGAGGGTCTTGCCAAAGAGGTGTGGACAAATCGCTCCGATTGGCAATTCCCCGCCTTTGCGCCTGGACTGGGTATGCGCCCCGTCCTGATCGTTACCTCGGACGATGGACTCGAGCCTACCGGGAAGGCACTCGCCGACGCGCTTAAGCAAGCTGGGAACAAGAGCGTCATCGAGAAGCATTTCACCACCGATCATTCCTACTCCGACAAGCGAATCGGCTTGCAGGAGACAGTGCTGGCGTGGCTCGCGACGTTGCCGTGATCGGCTGCGGATCAGGATTGGCGCGGTTTGACTTGAGGACGGCAGTTTGGGACACTAGAGGTTGCTGCCGTATCCGCGAAGTTCGCGCTGGATACCACAAAGCATTGCCGAAGTGGTGGAATTGGCAGACGCGCATGGTTCAGGTCCATGTACTCGCAAGGGTGTGGGGGTTCGAGTCCCCCCTTCGGCACCAAGTATCCCCGTACGATTTGATTGTTAAGTGATTTGGGCCATACCTCAACGTGCCCTTTTCGATTCCAGGGCCCCCCGAGTTCGCACTTAACCTGCTCCCGGCTTCGCCCTCTGCGCGCCGCCGAGGCGCAAGTTGCCCAGGATAGCGCCCGCCCTCACGTGATCGTTGGCGTATATCTTCTCTTCTGGCATACCTTCAAAGCACGCGGTCTCAAAGGAAAGGGCGACTTTCCAGGCAAAGCTCTTGCGGCGCGCCATGAGGATGTACAGTCGTCCCAGCACAGTTCTGGAGTCCTCGGAATAATTGGCCAGGCCGGTGTAGGCGTGGGCTTCCTCCGCTCCCAGCTTCTTTGCCAACCCGGAAAGTTTCCCAAGGTAGCGCCAGCTTCGCAGCGTGGGTTTCGGATCCTGATCGAGAAGTACCGGAAATCCGCTAATCGCGATGAAGGTCTCGACCCAGTTGGTCATGTCCGACGTTGCGGTGGCCTTCTCCATAAAGCTGACAATCAACCACTCGGCCTTGCGGGTTCCCGTATAAATATGCTCGATCTCCCGGTCGGTCCCGCGGACCTCGGCCGTGGAACTCCACCGCTTGGGGATTCGCAGGGAATAACGCAGCGTGGCACTCTTCAAAGGCGCCGTGGCCCAGCCTGGAGGATTGCAAGGCTCCAACCAACGAGGAATTTCCGCGGGCGGAGCGATGATTTTCTCAGCGTTGCTATCTCCTAATTCCGCAGCCAGAGTTGCTTTCCATTTTTGTATTGGAAGAGACTCTTCGATTTTCCATTCTCGCGAAGTTTGCACCGCATACGTCAGCGCCTCAAGGTACGCGCGTTGCCGGGCCGAGGATGGCAGGGCTTTGTACAAGCGTTCGAGAGTGTCGACGTTTTCCCGGAGTTCGCCCGCAGCGCGAACACTGTCTCCAAGCCGCGCGTGCACGAAGGCACTGACGTGCACCGCGTCTGCCCAGATGCGTTGGAAGTCTGAGTCCTCGGGGTTGGAGTCACGGATCGCCTGCGCTATGCCTCCCAGGGTTTCGACGATCTGGCCGGCCTGCTCGAAGCTGTCCTGCCTCACCCAGATGTCCACCATTGCCCGGCAGGCCCTATAGATTAGCGTGGCATCTGGCAAGGGAGGCTTCTCTCGCTCCAGCACGAGCGGTTGCATTAGCTCCGCCGCTTGCTGGAACTTGACATAGGCGTCGCGGTGCTGTGCTCGTGCCCGCGCTAGAATGGCCTCGCCAAAACGGAACTGCGCTGCCAGCCGGCGTTGTTCCTCGCTGTCAAATCTGCCTCTCTCCAGTGCCTCGACGATCTCCGGTCGCCGGTCCTCGCGAGGAGTGTAGGAATATCGCTGCAACAGCGCCGCACGGCGGATGGGGCTACTGACGTGTCCCAGGTACTCGCTACGCTGGATGACGCGCTGTGTCTGCGTCGTGCGGCTCGAGTATAGACAAAACCGTTCTCCCTCAGCCGTAATACCGGAGAGATAAATATCGATGTCTGTATCGGCGCCGATCTCTTGCGCCTCTTTGTGCAGGGTGTCGTGCGCAATCAATCGGAAGTTGCTCTGCTGTTTCTCCAGTGTCTCGAGGCTCGGGATTTCAAACGTCTGGGGAAGGGCAAACTCCCCCCTCGGCTTGAACTCCGAGCCATCGAATTGCAGCGAGAATGTCGCTGGAGAGTCCCTCAGGTCGGTGCCGTCGATTTGTGGCTCCAACGCGACTGCTCGGTCAAACCACCTGAATTGCACGCTCAGCCGAGGTCGGTCTTTGAGGAAGAATTCCGTGTAATCAGGTTCTTCCAAACCGAATTCCTCGGGCCATGTGCGGCCCTCCCGATAGTGGGCGACATAGAACGACATCGTGCCATGAAACAGGCTATCCAGCTTCAACTGGAGTTCAAGAACGATGTCGGGATCTTGTAGCGTATCGGAAACGACCACAAGTTCCGCACGGCGAACCGGCGATGTGGCGATTGCGGTGATCTGTTCATCGACTCTGGGCAACTCTTCCTCCGCCCGCGCGACAATCTCCCGGTTGGCGATCAGCAGCCGGTTGGCGGCATCCAGCAACACCTCGTCGTTTACCGCTGTCTTGCCGCTCATCGCGCGCGTCAGGCGAAGACGCACGGCTTCGTGCTCTAATCCGTCGGACGCGTCGAAACCGACGATCCCGGATAGCTGAGCGGGTATACGGCATGGCCGCAGAATGATGGGCAGGATACGCAATCCCTTGTTGGCCGCCAGAATCGCGGTTTCAATTTCCTGGTTTACCCATGGAGATTTGACCGCGGTGGGCGACAACAACAGGCAGAAGATTTCCGCCTGCTCCACTTTGCTCTTCAATTCCTGGCGCAGCTCAGCCGTCGTTTGGATGTCGAAGAAGTCCATCCAAACCTCGATCTCGCTGGCCTCCAACAATTCCTTGATGGAAAAGGCTTCCTTACGGTCGGACGAACTGTAGGAGATGAAAGCGGTCTTTGGAGTTTGCGTGGAGGGCATAAGGAGCACCTCAAGCCGAATGGAGCAACTCATCCTACCATATTGGTATGGACCATCCTTAAGGTATGGATACTCATGATCAGCTGCCAGACGCGTCGAAGGCTCAAGATTCATTTCCGGAGCCGGATCCCAAGTATCTTCAGGTTTCAGGTCGGCGCCGGCTCTTCTCAGACTTGACTTAATAGGAGATGCCGGCCCGGTTGCGCCGGGCCGGCATCGGCTTCGGGTCGGCGGGGGTTCGCGCCGTGGAAGCTCGAGCCGCTAAGCGCGGCTGCAGGATGATCTCCCGGTAATCGAGAGTCTTCTTATCGGCTTTGGTAGCGAGAATGTCGAGGATGAGCCGGGCCGCGCGCTGGCCAATTTCGGCGCTTCGTTGGTCGATGCTGGAGAGTGGCACGCGAATCTCGCTGTCGTAGTGCAGATTGCCGCAGCCGATGACCGCAAGATCCTTGGGCACAGCGATTCCCTGGCTCAGGGCCTCGGCGATTACGCCTATCGCGACCACATCGTTGTAGCAAAAGATCCCGTCCGGCGGCTGATTCAACTTCAGCAGCAAGCGCAGCGCAGCGACCCCATTTTGATGGCCGTCCACATCAGCTCGAGGCGCCTGGATGAGATATTCGGCCGGCATCTCGATGCCGCGCTTTTTCAGAGTGTCGAGGAAGCCCTTGAGGCGGCGCTGGCCGACGCTGTTTTCCGGGCCGCGAATGTGGGCGACGCGCCGGCAGCCGATCTCGAGCAGGTGCTCCGTTGCGAGTTTTCCGACGGTGTAGTCGTCGGAGCCTACAAAATGGGTAGGGCAGCTCCTTGAAGGAGCGGTCGAGCAGGACGAGCGGCGTATCGCCTTTTTGGATCGTACGCAAGCGACTCGGGACTCGACTGGCAGGAAGCGACGATTAACGCATCGAGACGGTGCGCCAGCATCTGCTCGATCTCTTCGCGTTCCAGATCGGCGTCTTCCTCGGACGACGAGAGCACCAGGAAGTAGCCTTGCCTGCGCATCGCAAGCGAGAGGCCTCTAGCGATGTCAGTGAAGAACGGGTGGTGGAGGTCGGGAACGATGAGACCTATCAGCGACGATCGCCCCGTAACCAGGCTGCGAGCGGTGAGGTTGGGGCGATAGCCCAGCTCCTTGACCTTGAGCAGGATACGCTCGCGGGTAGCCTTACTGATGTCGGGGTGGTCGCGCAGAGCCTTGGAGATCGTGACGACGGAGACGCCGAGGTCGCGTGCAATGTCCTTCATCTTGACAGGCATACCCCGAACTATACACAGTCCGGGGCGGACGGCTGATGGGATTTCGGGCCAGTTTTGGAATACCTGCAGCGATGGCCTGTGGACATCGTGGCTCCCAGGCAATACGGTGGAGCGATGCGAGTTTGTTTCCTGCTGAAGGTCCGCGCCGAACGTCTGGAGGAGTATAAAGAGCGCCACGCGCATGTCTGGCCGGAGATGCTGGAGGCCCTGCGCGACGCAGGATGGCACAATTACTCCCTCTTTCTGCGGCCGGACGGTCTGCTGGTCGGCTATCTCGAAACTCCGGATTTTGTTCGGGCTTGCGCCCAGATGAAAGAACATCCGATTAACGCAAAATGGCAGGCGGAGATGTCTCCCTTCTTCGAAGCCATCGGCGAAGGCGGTGCAGATGACAACATGATTCCACTCGAAGAGGTCTTTCATCTTGATTGAGCGTGGGACCGAATCATGACCGGTTATCGTCGAGCGGCATTGAGCGTGTATTCTAGCGGTCGGACCTCTTGAAAGCTTTGCGGCGCTTGATACCCGGACGGTCCAACCTTCAAGAGAGCGAGCAACGACCTTGACTCTGCTTCACGAAGATCGACTCTTTCCCGCCGACCCTGAGACGCGCGGCATCGCGCGCCGGCTCTATGAGAGCATCCGCGATCTCCCCATCGTCAGTCCCCACGGACATACGCAGGCCGGATGGTTCGCTCATAACCAGCCATTTCCAAACCCAGCGAAGCTCTTCGTGCAGCCCGACCATTATGTCTATCGAATGCTCTACAGCCAGGGCGTCTCGATGGACGATCTGGAGATCGGCATTGCGGAGATGAAAGACCCTCGCCGCGTCTGGCGCATCTTTGCCGAGCACTACTATCTCTTTCGCGGAACGCCGACGCGCATGTGGCTCGACTACGCCTTTCAGGAGCAGTTTGGACTGACCGAGCGGCTCTCGCCAAAGACCGCCGACCACTACTACGACACCATCGATGAAAAGCTCTCGACCCCGGAGTTCCTGCCCCGGGCGCTTTACGAGAGCTTCCGCCTCGAGGTGCTGGCAACGACCGACTCGCCTCTCGATTCGCTGAGCGATCATGAGGCGATCCGCAATTCTGGATGGAAGGCGCGCATTATTCCGACTTTCCGGCCCGACTCCGTTGTCGACCCAGAGTTCGCCGGCTTTCGTGCGAATATCACCAGGCTGGGAGAGATCACCGGAGAAGATACCGATTCTTTCGGTGGATATTTACAGGCATTGAGAACGATACGGGTGCGTTTCAAAGAATTGGGCGGGACGGCGACCGATCACGGACACCCCACGGCCCGCACCGCTGACCTTTCCTCCACCGAAGCTGCGGCACTTTTCAGCCGGATTCTCTCCCAGACAGCTGACGCGGAGCAGAAAGAACTCTTCCGCGCACAAATGCTCACCGAGATGGCTGGTATGAGCGTTGCCGACGGCCTGGTGATGCAGATCCATCCCGGCAGCGCGCGCAACCACAACCGGCAGATTTTTGAGAAGTACGGGCGCGACACCGGGGCAGACATTCCGACGGCGACGGACTATGTGCACGCGCTTCGCCCGTTGCTGGATCGTTATGGCAATGAGAGCGGGTTTACGTTGATCCTGTTTACGCTCGATGAGTCGACCTACAGCCGGGAGCTCGCGCCGCTTGCGGGACATTATCCCTGCCTGCGGCTTGGGCCTCCGTGGTGGTTTCACGACAGCCCCGAGGGTATGCAGCGTTTTCGCGAGCTGGTCACCGAGACGGCGGGCTTTTACAACACGGTCGGCTTCAACGACGATACTCGGGCGTTTCTCTCGATTCCGGCGCGGCATGATGTGGCACGGCGGATGGATGCCGCGTTTCTCGGCAAGTTGGTGGTCGAGCACCGCATCGACGAGGATGAGGCCTTCGAATTGGCGGCGGAACTTACTGACAAATTAGTGCGAAGTGCGTACAAACTGTGACGAATGCCCATTTCCTAGAGTTTGAGGTCTACAGGCGGGTGCATGAATTCGATCGATAAAGCCGGCGCCATTAAGTCCGCGATCAGCAAAGTTGATGCCGACAAGCCACTTCATATCGAGGAGGATGGCGGCGGCGCGCCGATGGGGCGGGTCCGCTGGACGGTCTGCGCCATGCTGTTCTTTGCGACCTCTATCAATTACATGGACCGGCAGGTCATCGCGCTACTAAAGCCGACGCTGATTGCGTCGGGCATGATGAACGAGATCAGCTACGGCCAGGTCGTGGTTGCATTTCAGGTCGCTTACGGCCTCGGGCTGCTGCTTGCCGGGCGGGTAGTCGATAAGATCGGGACCCGGATCGGCTACGTCCTCATCATGGGCGTGTGGAGCCTCTCCGCCATGGGCCATGCCCTCGCCAGCACAGCCTTTGAATTCGGTATCGCGAGATTTTGCCTGGGTCTGGGCGAATCGGGCAATTTTCCGGCTGCGCTGAAGACAGTTGCCGAGTGGTTTCCGCAGAGGGAGCGCTCGCTGGCCACCGGTATCTTCAACTCCGGCACGAATGTCGGAGCAATTCTCGCGCCGTGGCTGGTTCCGCTGATCACCGCGCGTTTCGGATGGCGTGCGGCATTCCTGGCCACCGGTTTCTTCAGCATGCTCTGGATCGCCTGGTGGTGGCGCAACTACCGTAAGCCGGCCGACCACCCGACGCTGACCGGCACAGAGCTACGCCACATATACGAAGAGGCCGCAGCCCAGATGGGGCCGCAGATGCCCTGGCTCAAGTTGGTCGGCTACCGGCAGACATGGGCCTTTGCCATCGCCAAGTTCCTCACTGACCCGATCTGGTGGTTCTACCTTTTCTGGCTACCGTCCTACTTCAATGCAAGATTCCATCTTGATCTCTCCCATCTGGGTAAGCCGTTGGTCATCGTCTACACGCTGTCTTCTGTCGGTAGCGTGGCCGGGGGTTGGCTGCCATCGCCGTTCCGAAAGCTTGGGCTCTCGATTTCGGCAGCGCGGATGACTGCGATGCTTTTCTGCGCCTGCCTGGTTGTGCCCGTCTTTACCCTCGGCAATGTCACTTCGGAGTGGGTCGCCATTGGCCTTCTGGGACTGGCCGCAGCGGCGCATCAGGGCTGGTCGGCGAACCTCTTCACCACGCCATCGGACATGTTTCCCAAAAGTGCGGTCGGTGCAGTGGTGGGGATTGGCGGCATGGCCGGTTCGGTAGGTGGCGCGATGCTGGCTTATTTTACCGGGCACATCCTGCAGCGCACGCACAGCTACTCGGTGTTGTTCGTTCTGGCATCCACCGTTTACCTGCTTGCACTATTAATTATGCGGGTGCTTGCGCCAGGATTGAAGAAGGTGGCGCTTAGCGCTTGAGTGTGCTGATGGAGTACAGATAGTCCAACGTGCTACGTCAATCGACGGAACTCATCCGTGCTAACCCCGAGCTGATCCAATATTTTGTTATAGAGTGGAGGGCCAATTTCACGACGCTCCGTGGATCGGTATAGTGGTTGCTCGGCCATCTGCGTGGGTCCACCGCTCGTGGCTTCCAGTTTGCCGCGTCCTGACGAAGCCAAGCCGTCCAGCTGCCCGGCGAAACTCGTCGGCACGCGCGCTAGGCATGAACGATTTCGGTCGTATCCAGAGGTAAGGCGAGGCGCCGGTCGCGATATTCAGCTTCCAGCATCCGGAAGACCAGCTCGAGCTCTGAGAGGGCCTCTGCCCGAGTGGGCATTAGAGCATAGCAACCAGGAATCGATGGCACCTCGGCAACCCATCCATCTGGCTGGTTGCGATAGAGCACGACTTTGTAATCGTCGAGAGCCATGGCTTACACCCAGTTTATCGCAGAGCTACTTCACCGCGCGGTAGAGCCCAGCCACACCGAACGTATACGGCGTCCAAGAAACATCCCCGAATCCCGCCCCCAACATAATCTCCCGCATCTGCGCCGGAGGCGGGAAGTTGTGGACGGAGTTGGGCAGATACGCGTAAGGCCCAGTCACTCCAGAAAGTCTTGAACCGATCGACGGCAGGATGCGGCGAAAGTAAAAAGCATAGAGCTTGCCGAGCAAGCCGCCGGGTTCGCTGAAGTCGAGAATGCCGAGTTCTCCCCCAGGTCGCAGAACACGATGAAACTCTTCGAGACCGGCGCGGTAGTTGGCCAGATTCCGAAATCCAAAAGCAGTCGTGATCAGGTCGACGGAGTTGTCGGCGAGCGGCAAATGCAGCGCGTCGGCCTCGATCGCAATCGCTTTGGCCGCGCCGGCCGGCCGTGCGCTGAACTTGGCCGCACCGCGCACCAGCATCTGATGGGAAAAATCCGCGGCAATCACCGGGCGCGAATTCGCCGGACGGCGCCGAAGCAACGCCAGGTCATATCTCCCGTGCCGCAACACACGTCGAGAACCACAGCATCGGGCCGCGTGAGCACCTCACGAAATCGCCGCGCGGTGCGCCACCACCACCAGCGGTCGACATTCAGCGAGAGAACATGGTTGAGCAGGTCATAGCGCGGCGCGATGCCGTCGAACATCTCGCGGACCGCGGCAGCCGCGGTCGCTTCATCGACCGTACCTGCAGGCTTTGCGCCCAGAGAAGGCGAGCTCGGGGATATCGCCATCATGCCTCTGCCGGAGTGGGCTCGATGATTTCGCGCGCGGTCCGCAGCATCGACTCGGCGGCGTAATAAAGCTCCGTGTCGGTGACATTTTCAACTACGACCGCATTGCCGATGCCTGATGGCAGAATAAATCGCCGTACGCCGCTTCGATTTTTCTTATCGCGAGTGGCCGCGTCGAGCAGTCGGTCAACGGGAAGACGCAGCGCGGGTAGCGGGCCGTACGCGGAGATTACCTTTTCAATGCGGCTGGCCTGAACCTCATTGATCGTGCCGCGTGCAAGTCCCAGGCGAGTAGCGGCGATCATTCCCCAGGCTACGGCCTCGCCGTGCAGCAGCTTCTTATATCTTGTGGCGGCTTCAATGGCGTGGCCGAGGGTGTGGCCGTAATTCAAAATCATGCGCAGGCCGTTTTCCATCTCGTCGATCCCAACAACGTCGGCTTTCATGCGTACTGACGTGGCAACCACATATTCGATTGCCTTCGGATCACGCGCGAGCACAGCCTCGACATTGCGCTCCATAAAGGTGAAGAGCTTTGCGTCACGGATAATTCCGGCCTTGATGCTTTCGAAGAGGCCGGCACGCAGCTCGCGGCCTGGCAACGTCTGCAGGACGTCGATGTCCGCAAAGACTGCCAGCGGATGATGGAAGCTTCCCACCAGATTTTTGCCCGATTGCAGGTTGACCCCGGTCTTGCCTCCCACCGACGAATCCACCTGCGCGAGCAGCGTGGTCGGCACCTGGATGTAATCGATGCCGCGCATAAAGATTGCGGCGAGAAATCCGCCGAGATCGCCGACGATGCCGCCGCCAAAGGCGATGAGCAGCGAGGAACGGTCGGCGTGGCAGTCGGCAAGCTGTTCGGCGAGGCGCTCCACGCTGCGCAGGCGCTTGTGCTCTTCGCCGGGCTGCAGAAAGAGCACGGTTGGCGCCGCGTCATGAGGGAAGGATTCAAGAAAGGCATCCGCCCAGAGAGACCAGATTTCAGGGGAAGTCAGCACGAAGATACGCTGGTTTTTGCGACCGGTGATCTTCGGGATTTTGCGACCGAGGCTAGAAAGGAGACCGCTGCCCACGAAGACGGGATAATTCGCGCTACCGGTCTTTACTTGAATCGTCCGCACACTGGCTTCATCGTATCGCATTCGCAGCGCATCGAATTATCGCAGCGCTGGCGGAAGAGTGGGTTGGAGCAGAAGCCTAGTTCGGCTTCAATTCGGCAGGCAGGAATTCGATCCGAACGTCGTTCTCGGCAGGCTTGACTTCGAAGTCCGCAGTCATGAGCACGTGGTCTGGAGAGTCACCGGCAAGCTCTACGCCGAAGGCATCGGCATAGGGGATCCTTCTTCTTGCCTTAATGATTCCGGCTTTTACTGCTCTGTCTGCACTTGCGGTCACCACTTCGATTCCGGAGGCAAGGAGATCCTCGAGAGTGGCTTCCGCCTGTAGCGCTCCATGGCGCTTGTAGAGCAGGTAAGCTATTTCTCCCCATTGCACGCAGGAAATAGCTGCGGAGTGCTTTCCCGCCAAACAACCCTTGAGAACTTCTGTAACCCTGAACCTGCCCTCTTCCGCTTCGAGATAGCGAAAGACTGCGGAAGCGTCGAGAACGAACGTCACCATTTTTCGTCCTCGGTCCGCCGTTCTCTTTGCAGTTCATCGGCCATGGAAGGGCCACCTGCGAACCTTCCCATCATCTCGTCGATGAATTTTTCAGTGACTGGCCGCAGAACCAGCCGATCGCCATCAAGCGTGATGGCGATTCGGGTGCCCGCAGAGATTCCCAGAGACGCACGCATCTCAGCTGGGATAACAAGCTGGCCCTTGCTGCTGACTGTAGTCAGTTGATTCTTCATTCTTACATCCCAGCAAAGGTAAGAACCTTTAATCTATGTATGTCGCCAGCGATGCGCCTTACTCGTGAACTAATTGCGAGGCAGCATTCGACTGCGCTTCTTCTCATCCACCAGCGAAGCCACAATAAATATCGCCAGAATCCCAACGATCACCGCCAGCGAAACACCCACATTCACATGCATCCAGTGCGAAAGCAGCATCTTCAAAGCGACGAAAGCCAGGATCACGCCAAGCCCGTAATGCAGCAGACGGAAGCGGTCGAGCATCCCCGACAACGCAAAGAAGAGCGAGCGAAGTCCAAGCACCGCAAAGATGTTTGACGTGTAAGCGATGAAAGGATCCCGCGTAATCGCCAGCACCGCGGGGATCGAGTCGAGGGCAAAAACAAGGTCCGTCGCCTCGACCGCCAAAACGATCATGAAGAAGGTCTTCGGCGTCAAAGAAATGTGATGCAAGCCAGTCTTGCTCGAAGCCGCCTCCTGTCCGGCATCAGCTCCGGGCTTGCTGCCAGGCTTATTTCCCTGCTTACTGAATGACTGGCGCTGGATCCACTTCACCAAAGCCGAGGGTTTCCCATGCGACTCCTCCGGCTTCATCAGGCGAATCGCGGCGATCAGCAGAATGACGCCAAAGACATATTCGATCCAGCTGAAACGTGCCAGCAGACTCACGCCCGCGGCAATAAAAACAGCGCGCATGACGATTGCGCCGGCCACGCCCCATAGCAGAATATTGCGCTGCTGGTGCCGGCTCAGGTGAAGCGAACGAAACATGATGAGGAAGACGAAGAGATTGTCCACGCTCAGAGATGTCTCGATCAGATAGCCGGAGAAAAACTCAAGTGCGTGCTGGCGGCCATCCACGCGCAGCAGCCACAGCGCGAAGCAACCCGCAAAGCAGGCGAGGACGATCGTCCAAGCCACAGCCATCTTTTGCGCGGTCTTCTCGTTCTTGTGACCCAGAAAGAAAAGATCGATGGCCAGCAGCACCAGGACAAGCGCGTGGAAACCAATCCAATAGCTGGTGGGCGCGCTGGCAAGCATCCTTCGATGCTAATCTATGCCGCCAACGTAGCTGCGACGCAGGTCAGCGCTGATCGATGAGGCGGATGGACTCAAGAAAGACATCCCCATCAATCGTCAGGCTCTTGGCGCTAATTTTGTCGAGCGTGTCTTCTGGGGTGTGATGGTAGCCGTCGGGGTGGGCGGAATCGTGGGGGCCATAGTCGTCGTCGATCAGGTCGATCGCCGGCACGCCGCGTTGAATGAACGGCAAGTGATCGTCTTCCATTGCGCCTTCGGTGCGAAAGAAGTAGCGCTGGTCGCCCTCGTGAGTTGCGGCCTGTTTCACCAAATCCGCAAGCCAGGAAGGCGCAGAGGTTTCGCGCAGGATGTCGAGGTCCTTGTCGCCGATCATGTCGGCGAGCAGAAGGGCCTTGATCTTCTTAAGTGTTCCATCGTTGGCCCACTTAGCGGCGGCATGACGACTGCCATAGAGGGAATCGCTGTGGGACCAGCTCTTGACCGCCTCTTCGCCATCGAAGAAGACCATCCAGACGCTATAGCCGTCGCGGGGCTTGCCTCCCGCTCTCAGCCGGTTGGCGATCTCGATCAACAACCCTGTGGTCGCCGCACCATCGTTCGCGCCCACGAAGCTGGTGTCCTTCAGCCAGTAGTTCGTCTCGTAGTGGCTGGCGAGGACGATGATGCCGTCTTTCTTTCCGGGAAACTTGACGATGAAATTGTGCAGCGCCTGCGGGCCGGCCGGAGTGTCGACGACGAAGGTGTCTTCGGTGAGATCGTCTTTCGCGAACTGCTTCTTCAGATACGCCTGCACGTTAGTGAGGGCCTGGCTGCCGTTATAACGGGGGCCAAAGGCGACAATTTCGCGGGCATACTGGAGGGCGCGCGCACCGTCGAAGTGGACAGCCGACTGAGCCACTAAAACTGTCGCTGCAGCGAAAAGAATGGCGACGACGATGCGGTGGGCCGATGCTTTCGCCCTGGTCTCTCGCCGCCTCAAGATTTCTCGCGGCGTCACGGTCACGCAGCGTTCTCCAGCTTCTTGCGGCGGCGCGCCGGATGCACCATGAACGAGACACCAATACTGATCAGGTAGAGCACCAGCATGGGGCTGGCAAAGACACACATCGTCAACACATCCGGAGTGGGCGTAATAATTGCCGCGATGATAAAGATAATCAGGATCGCGTAGCGGATGTTCTTCCACAGGAACTTTGGACTGACGATTCCAAAGAGCGAGAGAAACATCACCAGGATCGGCAGCTCAAAGGTAACGCCCAACCCCAGGATTACGGTGTTGAAGAGGTCGGTGTACTCACTGATTTCAATCAGCGGCTTAAACTGCTTCGAATAATCGAAGAGGAAGCCCAACGAGCCCGGAAAGACGAAACGGTAGCCAAAGTAGGCGCCGGCCAAAAATAACCCCACCGTGGCGATCATGAACGGCGTGACGTATTTCTTCTCACTCGCATATAAGCCCGGCGAGATGAACAGCCAGAGCTGATACAGAATGTACGGCGCAGCCAGTATCACCCCGGCGGTGAAGCTGATCTTCAGGTACATATTGAAGCCGTCGATCGGGTTGTGAATCACCAGCTGCGTGTCGAGATGGTTTTTCCTGAGGGCCTCGACGACCGGAGCCTGCATGTAGCCGAAGATTTTTTCGTGGAAGGCGTATGCGACAAAGAAACCGATTACCAGGGCGATCGCCGAGCGCACGAGCCGTTGGCGCAGCTCGTTGAGGTGCTCGATCAGGCTCATGCCTGGGAGCTCGGTCTGGTCTTTGCGTTCGGTAAGCGCCGCGCGCGCGCGGTCTACTAGATCAACCATGGTGGACCGCTGGTTCGGTCTTTTCGATGCCCGGGCCGCTCAGATCTTCAACGAATGCTTCCGGATGGGGCAGGGATGGCATAAATTGTGCTAACTCGGCTGCCGGGACCTCGGCAATCTCTCCATTGGAAGCAGTATTCAAGCCAGGGTTAAAGCCATGTTCCTGTTCGGGATAAGCGTCGGTCTCGGCTACTGCGGCGGGAAGCGCTTCGTAGGCGCATGTCCCGGCCGTGCTGTTAGCAGGATCGAAGGACCGGTTCACCGGCACGCCCGTGCTCGGAGGCGCTATGACCGGGACTGCCGCCGCGTTGCCGTCACTTGCGGGTACCGTCGCCTCAAGCGCAGGCGCGGCAGCGGGGAGCATTGTCGTCGCGGCAGTGATCTCTTTTTGCCGTTCCGCCTCGTCGGAAGCCCGCAACTCCTCTTCTATCTGCATCTTGAACTCATTCGAGGCGCGGCGAAACTCGACCATCAGCTTGCCGATCTGGCGGCCGATCTCGGGCAGTTTCTTGGGGCCGAAGATGATCAGCGCCAGACAAAAGATAAAGATGGTATCGCCTACGTGCATTGCCCCTCATGATAAATGCCTTATGGGTCCGTCACAAATGACCAAGGGTAACGGCGGTCTCATATCAAGAAGCCGGACGCTACTCCGCGCGGCGCGTCGGTCTTGAGCATCTCTGGAACGGTCTCCGTCGGCAGACGGATGTAATCGGCAGCCGACCCAACTCAAGCGTCCGATAAATGGAGCTATTAGGCGAGCGTGGCGCTTGATCGTATGCTTGAGATTGGGGCCTCGTCCTGGCCCCTGCCTTTATGAAGCTATTTACCCTCGAGGAAGCACAGGCACTCGTTCCGGTGCTGGAGTCGCTGCTCAAGCGCGGCATCGAAGCCAAGCAAGCTGCGGAGCAGATCAACAACGAGCTGCAAAGTCTTGCTCAACGCATCTCCGTCTCGGGCGGAATGCATGTCGACGTAGCCAAGGTCGCACGCCAGCGCACCGAGTTGGAGGCCCATATTCAGCGCGCCAAAGACGCCGTGCAGGAGATCGACGCGATTGGCGTCCAGGTGAAAGACCTCGACATCGGATTGCTGGATTTTCCCTGCAAAGTAGAAGATGACGTTGTACTTCTCTGCTGGAAGATGGGCGAAACCAGGATCACTCATTGGCACACGATGGAATCCGGATTTGCGGGGCGCCAGCCTTTGGATGAGCGGTTCGAGGGGCGCGCGAGGCGAAGCAAGCCGGAGAAGCCCAACTAGCCCTATATCGCCCGCAGCACCCGCACCGGCAAGAAGACTATCGCCGCAACCAGGTCCAGCGCGCCGTGGACCGCGATTCCCACCAATCGAAACGGCAGCAAGAGCAGCCACACGATCGGATAGAGCACCGCGGCAATCAGCGCCAGCGGCCAGCAAATAACCAGCAGTAGACACCAGAGCAGGAAGCTCAGCATAGGGACCTCCTCCTGAAGCCGCAATGGCTTTGACGCCTGCGTTCTTCACTACAGACCTACGAAAATCCTTCCGGTTAGGTTCATCACGAAATGTTTCTTGAATCTCCCTTGTAAATCATTTCCTACTGTGTATACTCAGTATATAGAGATGCACAGCGACATCGTTATTTCCCAATCCGATGGCCGGCCGATGTACCAGCAGATCATGGAGCAGATCAAGCAGCGGGTTGCGGTCGGCGAGTGGGCGCGGGGAGAAGAAATCCCCTCGATCCGGCAACTGGCGGTCGCGCTCCAGGTGAGCGTGATCACGGTGAAGCGCGCCTATCTTGAGCTGGAACGCGAGGGAGTCATCCTCACCCAGCACGGCAAGGGATCGATCGTTGCCCCGGACCCCGGCCTGGGTCAGCGGCTGTACGACGAAGAGCTGGCCGCGCATATCGAGCAGGTCGCCCGGTTGGGAGCGCTGCTCGGCCTGGGGCCCGAAGAGCTCTCCTCACGAGTGCAGGAAGCGACCGACCAATTCATCGCCGCAAGGCTCGCCTCGCAAGGCGCGACCGCGGCAGGAAACACCAAGGAGCGGGTATGAACGCCGTTGAAATCCAAAACGAATCAGCAGTGCACTTCGAGGGGTGAGCAAGCGCTACCGCCACTTCGCGCTCGAGAACATCGACCTCGAACTGCCCACCGGAAGCATCATGGGGTTCATCGGTGCGAACGGCGCGGGTAAGTCGACGACCATCCGCATTCTGATGGGCCTTGTCCACCAGGATTCAGGTTCGGTTCGCGTTCTTGGGCAGACCATGCCAGACGAACAGGCCGCCGCCAAAATGGATATCGGATTCGTCTCCGAAGACATGCGCCTGTACGGGGCGGCACCGCTTCGCTGGCACATGGAATTTCTTCGCCCCATCTATCCCCGCTGGGACCAGCCCTACGCCGAAGAACTGCTGCGCCGCTTCGACCTCAAGCCGGAGCAGAAGATCAAAGGGCTCTCGCACGGACAACGCGTCAAGGCCGCGCTGCTGCTCGCGCTGGCGCGTCGTCCGCGCCTGCTCATCCTCGACGAGCCGACGACCGGGCTTGATCCGGTGGCCCGCCATGAGGTTCTGGCCGAGCTGATGGCAGTGCTCGCCGACGAAGACCGCACCATCCTCTTCTCGTCGCACAACACCCTCGACGTGGAGCAGATCTCCGACCAGATCACTTTTATCGATCGCGGACGGATCATCGATTCCGATGACAAGGAGATCTTCCTCGACCGCTGGCGGCGGCTGCGGCTGCAGCTTCCGCCCGATGGGGCCGTGCCCAAGCTGCCCGGCGTCATCGATGTCGGTGGAAGCAGCCGACTGCCGGTGCTGACGACGAATCGCTTCGAACCGGCGATGGTCTATGCCTGCAACGAACTCGGCGCAACCGTCCAGGCCGTCGACACCATGACGCTCGAAGAAATCTTCGTCGCCAACGTACACAGCAAGAGGTCACAAGAAGAGAGGGAAGAGGTAACCGTATGAACTTCGCAATGGTCAAATGTCTCATCCTGAAGGATTGGTATCTGCAACGTTTGCCGATCGCGCTCTCGTTGCTGGGCGGCGGCGTCGCAATGGCGATCCTCATTTTAGGCGGGAAGGCTGGATTTACGTTGGGCCTGATTCTCCTGGTCACCGTGCTGATAGCATCTACCGCGATATCGACCACCAACATGACAGTGCTGGAACGCAGGGAGCAAACACTACCCTTTGTGATGTCGCTACCGATCTCGTTTCGCGAATACACCACCGCCAAGCTGATCGCGATCTTAACGGTATTCCTCTTACCATGGACGTTGCTTATGGGCGCGAGCTTTGCGGTGCTCGAGCTTTCGCCAACTCATTCGCAAGGGCTGATTCCTTACGTGGCCATCATGGGAACAGAAATCCTGGTGAGCACCTGTTTCATCGCCGCCGTGGGCCTCATCACGGAATCGCAAGGCTGGACGATCACAGCAGTCATGATCGGCAACGTGGCCTTCAACGTCATGGGATTTCTGGTCGCGCACATCGACGGCGTTTCCCGCTACATGTTCGGCCCGGCGGTGCGATGGACGCCGATGTCGACAGGCCTGCTCGTCGCCGAGTATGCAACGATCGCGTTGATGCTCGGCGGCACGTTCCTGGTGCAGTCGAGGAAGAAAGACTTTCTGTGAGGAGTGGAGGAAACCAGACCGACGTTCCTCGGTTTAGGCTCGAGGAACGTCGGCGTGTCATCTTTCCGAGCTGATGCGCTGAGCTTGCCGGCTTTATTTCCCAATCAATGCCCGCCTGTGAGCATCCCGGCAACTTTCTGCGTCTACCCTTTTTGGAACCAGTCCGAACGGAAACGGGCCAGAGGGCCCGCGCCGCGAGGACTCTGACCCTACGCCAGCGCGAGAATAGGGATTAAGCTTGCAGCTAGGGCGTGGTTTCGCCGAAAGGTAGCCGGAATACAACCCATCATGCTGAATTTCTGGAAGAAGTTTCGTGCGGTGACCCTGGTGATGACGCCGTGTCTGGCGGCAGTGTCGACCGGGTGCGGGTTTTTCCCGCCGATCAACTCGTGCACTACCGATTGCACAACGACCACCGATTTTATGTACGTCGCCAATTCCAGCAACTCAGCGGCGAGCCCGCCGAGCGTAGCTGGTTTCTCGCTGACCACGACTACGGTCGCAGCCACAGCTACAACTGCAGCGACATCGACCCTTACTCTGGCGGCGACCCCGAACTCGGCCTATTCCCTTGGATATATTCCGTCTGCCATGGTCGTGACCCCAGGCAACAAATTCCTATATGTTGCCAGCCTGACTGGCGGAATCTACGTCTACGCGATCAACACCAACGGATCGATCACCGTTCAGAACAATGGGACAGCGGTCGCCAGCGGCTTCATTGCGTCCGCGCTCCAAGTGGACACCACCGGCGCGTATTTGATCGTCTCGAGCGCCAGCCTGAGTACGACCAATGCGGTGGTGACCGTCTACTCGATCGCCAGTACGACCGGCTTGCTGACCTCGCTGGGTAACCTCACTGTGAGCAAACCCGGCGCCAGTAACCGGATGACGATCGCCGCCAACAACGTGAATGTCTTTCTGACTCTAGGCACCGGTGGTACCGAGGCATTTACTTTCAATGCGACCAAAGGCACCCTGACGGATGTCGGCAACCTTCCGGTCCTTGCGGCGACCAATGCCGACCAGGCTGTCGCCACGAATCCGAGCGGGACCTTCGCTTTTGTGACCGAGACGGGAACAGGCGGCGTGCGGGTGCTTACAATCGGGACGAACGGAGGTCTGACAGAAGTAGCCGGATCGCCTTTCGCCGCGGGGACCGGGCCGACCGGCGTCGTGGTCGACGCTTCTGGAAGCTACGTCTACGTCACCAACCGGACAGACAACACGGTGAGCGGCTTTGTTTTGGCCGCCAACGGAACTCTCACCGCGATCAGTGGATCACCATTCTCCACCGGGACTACGCCCGTCGACATCGCTGAGGACGCGAGCGGGAAGTATGTGGGCGTGGTCTGCAATGGGGGTGGCCAGGACCTCGAAGTCTATAGCTTCGATGCCACGACGCTCGGCAAGCTCGATGCGGCTGCGAGCGCCACCACCGGCACCGATCCGACGCTGCCGATCGCGATTGCGGCGACCCACTAAGCCCATTCGGCGGCGGTGCTATGCTCAAGCTGTCGGCAAACTGATCGCATTGCCCCGTCGCCATCCCATGCAGTTCCTGCGTCTCTTTCGAAGGTCAGCCTGGTTTCCGGCGAAGACCGCCACTTTCTCGCTATCCGTCGCACTGCTGGTGTGTTGGGGGCTCTCCGGCTGTAACCGCCTGCGTCCGCAGCCGAAGACGGAAATCGTCTACGTTTTGGCCAAGCAGACCTTTCTTCGCGACCGCGTCGCCGCCGTCTCCAATCGCGTGGCGATGGTGCAAAACGGCGACCGGCTGGAACTGCTCGAGCGCGACCGCCGCTTTCTTCGAGTCAAGACCGAAAAGGGCCAGATCGGCTGGATCGAAGAACATGCGGTGGTCAATCCCGGAAGTCGTCAGCGGATTCGATCAACTTAAGAAGGCCCAGGAGCGTGATCCCGTCGTAGCGACCGGTGTCTTGCGAGATGACGGCTACCTGCATCTGAAGCCAGGGCGCGACACGGACCGGTATTACCTGCTTCCCGAGGCCGCTAAACTGCAACTTCTGTTGCGGGCCTCAGTACCAAAGGCTGTTGGACCCCAGGCTTCCGGGACGGCTTCCTCGATTGCCGGCGCCTACGCTACGTCGGAGAAAAAGGCCGCAGAGAAGACCCACGCAGCTCGCCAGAAGGCGGCGGCAGAGAAGGCGGAGAACAAGAATCCCCCTGCTGTAGCCTTTAAGCCTCCACCGCCGCCACCGCCGCCCGAAGGGCTGGAAAATCCCGAATCGGTTTCGAGCGGTGCTACGGCGAGTCCAGTTCCCGCACTGGTGGCGCCGCCACTGCCGCCGGCCATGGAGGACTGGTGGATGGTTCGCGACAGCCAGGGACGCGTGGGCTGGATGATGGCCCGGCGCATCGATGTCGACGTGCCCGACGAAATCGCCCAATACGCGGAGGGGCAGAAAATGGTCGCTGCTTACCTGTTGCGCAAGGTCTACGACCCGGATTCGAGCTTCGCCGATAAGCAGGCGCCGGAATACGTCACGGTACTGAATCCTTACCAGGATGGCCTGCCATACGACTTCAGCCAGGTCAGGGTCTTTACCTGGAATACCCGGAAACATCGATATGAAACGGCATTTCGTCAGCGGAACCTACAGGGTTATCTGCCGGTGATCGTCGCCTCGCAAACCGGAGACGCAGCGGGGCCGGAGCCGACCTTTCAAATCACTCAGGGCATCGGAGATTCAGTGGCGATCGATCCCGATACTGGAGTCGCCAGACCGGCATCCACGCAGGTTTCGACTTACGTTCTTGAGGATGACCGGATCAAGAGAGTCGGCCCGGCGGTTCCGGCCGCAACGAGCACGCCCGGGGCAAACCCAAGCAAAGCGGGGCGGCACGCCACGAGAAAGAAAACTGCGAAAACTCAACATCACCATTCCCGATAGGGGATTGGGGTTCCATCGGCACCGGCAGAAACGCCGAAAATTGACTGGGGGTACGGCCCTGTCGCGGGTTGCTGCATCCCAGTTTTGAGCCACATTTTCGGGCCGCAAGATAGTTTCGCTACGAGGACGGTTGATCAAACTGGTGACAGCCGTTTATGTTGTTAGCAATTCTCTAGTTAGGCTGTGTCGTATCGCAGCTGTTTCAGTCTCTGTATTTCTTAGGAAGTTTGCTTCAACCAACAAAAACCGACGCGGGGAGATCGGCACATGGATAACAAGCCGGCACAAAACATTCAGGACACGTTTCTTAATACGGTCCGCAAAGATAAGACTCCTATCACCATCTACCTTGTCAGCGGTGTGAAGCTGACGGGCAAGATCCGCTCCTTCGACAAATACTCGGTGTTGCTGGAGAACAACAGCCAAGAGCAGTTGATCTTCAAACACGCGATTTCCACCGTTGTCAGCAACCGGTCTGTGATTCATAGTGAGCACCGGCTCCCGATCAGCGCAGGATCGAGCACTGGGGCTGTGGCTGGTTCGGCGCCGCCAGCGACTGGGGCCCCGGATCTAACCCCGGGAATCCCACATTCCTGAGGACCCGGTTACGACCGCGAAGACTAGCGTTTTCGAAGACGCGGAGCATTTCGATCGTGCTTCGAAGGGTGGAGCTCGCCTCGAAAGCACCCGGACGGGCACGGAGCGAGCGCTCCTGGTGTCCGTAGACATCGGCTCGCGGAAACAGACTTTGTCCCATTCGGCGGCGCTCGCTCGAAATGCCGCTGCCCTACGAAGAGAGTCTGAAACCGCCGAGCCTGGTAGCTCGGACCTTCTGGCCGAACCGAATCGCGATATGGATTTTGAGACCTCGCTCGCGGAGTTTCGCGAGCTGGTGCTCAGTGCCGGAGCAGAGATCGCCGGCGAGGTGAGTCAAAAACGAGCCAAAGCGGACCCGGCCACTCTACTCGGCAGTGGGAAGGTCGAAGAGATTGCCGCGATTGCCGCCTCTACTAACGCGACCGTCATTCTTTTCGATCACGACCTCACCCCGACCCAGCTGCGGAACCTGGAAGATGCATTGCCTTGCCGGGTGGTCGATCGGACTCAGCTCATTCTCGACATCTTCGCCCGGCACGCCCGAACTCGTGAGGGACAGCTCCAAGTCGAGCTTGCACAGCTGGAGTATGCGCTGCCGAGGCTGGCTGGGCGCGGAAGTTCGATGTCGCAGTTGGGCGGCGGCATCGGCACCAGGGGACCGGGCGAGACGCAACTGGAGACAGACCGGCGGAAGATCCAGCGCCGCGTGCTTCAGCTCAAGAGCGATCTGGAGTCGGTGCGAAAGGTTCGGGGCCAGCAGCGGCACCGGCGCGAGGCCGTCCCGGTGCCAACGGTTGCGCTAGTCGGCTACACCAACGCGGGTAAGAGCACTCTTTTCAATGCGTTGACCCATGCCGGAGTGCTGGAGTCGTCGCGGATGTTCGCCACTCTTGATCCGAAACTCAGGGCATTGACGCTGCCTTCGCGGCGCAAGATCCTGCTCTCCGATACCGTAGGATTCATCCGCAATCTTCCCCACACGCTGATTACCTCGTTCCGGGCGACCCTCGAAGAAGTGCAAAAGGCGGAAGTCTTGCTGCATGTGCAGGACGCCTCCAGTACTAGCCGGGACGAACACAAAGCCGAAGTTGAAAAGGTCCTGAAGGAACTCGGCGTCGAAGACAAACCGCACATCGAGGTCCTCAACAAAGTCGACCTGCTTCCGGAGTCGGAGCGATCCATCCCCGGCGACCGAGGTGTAGCGATCTCCGCCAAAACTGGCGAAGGCCTTGACGATCTTCTCCACAGGATTGACGCCGCACTCCTGCTCGATCCCATCGTGCGCAGGGAGTTGATTGTTCCGCAGGATGAAGGTGGAGTCCTGGCGGCGCTTGAGGCGGGCGGGATTATCCACGAACGCGAGTTCATCGAACAAAACGTCCGCCTGGAAGTCTCCGGACCCGCTTCGCTGCTGGGGCGCTATCGCCGATTCTGGAATTCCGAATAAATTGCGGATTTAGTAGCGGGTTGCCAGCCGGGGAGCGGTGTCGATTCCCCGGCCGGCAACCCGCCTGACCCTGAACCGGGTCGGGATGTTATCCTCTAGCTTACGCCTGAAATGTTCTCCGTCAAGCCGCTTTTGCGGCTCGGGCAGCGGTTTGTTTCGAGTGGGCGGTCGCTGGCTTCATTGACACTCCGCCGATCTTTATAAGAACCTAGTATTCCGGCAAACAACAAGCGAAATATCCACCGGTTGCCGGTGAAGGCCATGGACGAAATACTGCAACAACTCGTACCGCTTCTGATCGGCTCGATCCCGACGATCCTGATCTTTCTGGCGCTTGTTCTGGGTTACAAGTTCATCCTGCTTGATCCGCTGGTGAAGACGCTGGCGGAGCGCCGGTCCAGGACCGAGGGCGCCGTCGAGCGGGCCCATGCGGCCATCGCCGCAGCAGAAGCCAAGGCCCAGGAGTATGAGGCGCGGCTGCGCGCAGCGCGCGCCGAGATCTTTCAGGCTCGGGAAGCTCGCGTGAAGGCCTGGAATGCAGAGCGAGACAGCGCCCTTGCCGAGGCCCGGCAGGCCGCTCATGGGCGCATTCATGCCGCCAAGACGGAGCTGAGTGCCCAAACAGAGGTCTCCAGACAAGAGATTGAGCGTGGCGCGGATACCCTGGTGGCCGACATCCTGAAAGCTGTACTTCCGGCGGAAACCGCCGCTGCTTTGGCCGAGGGTTCCCGTTGAAAATTTCTATCGCTAAGTGGCTCACACTTCTTTGCATGACTGCCTGCCTTGGATGGCAGGGTGGTCAGGTGGCCTTCGCTTTCACTGATCCTGCGACAACGCAAAATGCTTCCGCAGAAACTCCGCACGAGCAAAAAGCAGACTCCGAAGAAACTAACGAGTTCCGCCACGCGCCAATAGTCCAGACGCTCGCGCACACTTTCGGGATCGACACGGAGACTGCTGCACGGCTCTTTGAAATCATCAACTCCGCAATCCTGATCTTCACGATTCTCTTTTTTCTGATCAAGATTGTCCCTAAGGCGATTCGCAACCGGACGGCGAATATCCAAAAGAGACTGGATGAGGCGCGTCTCGAGACGAAGTCGGCCAATGAACGACTTGGCGAAGTTGAAGCCAAGCTGGCGCGAATCGGCGAGGACATCGAAGCGATCCGCCAGCAGACCGAACGCGACCTGGTGCAGGATGAGAAACGCATCAAGCAGTCGCTCGAGGACGAGCGGCAGCGGATCGTCCAGTCCGCCGAGCGAGAGATCGAATCCGCGGGCGACGCGGCAAAGCGGGAACTGAAGCGATTCGCCGCCGAGTTGGCCGTCGACAACGCGGCTAGGCGCATTCAGCTTAATTACGACTCTGACAAAGCGCTCGTGGAGCGTTTTGGTAAAGACTTGAGCTCCAACTTCGGTAAGGGAGGGCGAAACTGATGTCGCTCTTCGCCGCAAGATATGCGCGCGCCTTTGCCGAATCCGTCGAAGCTTCGAAGATCGATCCGGCCGCGGTCAGCAGCCAGTTAGACGACTTCTCGTCCGCCTGGAAAGAAAGCTCTGAGTTGCGCCAGTTCTTTGAAAGCCCGGCCTTTCCGCCGGCCCAGAAGGTCGCTTTCCTTGACAAGCTCAACGAGAAGCTCGGGCTTACGCCTCTGGTCCGGAATTTTCTTGCCGTCCTTATTGACCACGACCGGATCGGCGCGGTAAGCGAGGTTGTCGACGCGTATCGACGCGACATGGACGAGCGACAGGGGATCTTTGAGGCGGAAATCGTCTCAGCCCGCCCACTGGACGATGGCGAACGCCGGCAGCTCGAGGCCCAGGTTGGCCAGGTCGCTGGAGGCAGGGTGAAAGCGAATTATCGGGAAGACAAGAGTCTGCTGGGCGGTGCAATCGTGACGATTGGCAGCACCGTATACGACGGTTCGGTACGCGGTCGCCTGGACCGGCTCAAAGAGCAGTTGGTGGCAGGCTAGACTAACCGCTTTATTCACGGGAAGCCGGGGTTGTGTAGACTCTCAGACGTTGAGTTAAAGTTCCCCGCGAACCCAAACACAAGATTTAGTTGGGAAAGTGACGAATGGCTCAGATCAAGGCAGACGAAATAACCCAGCTGCTGCGGCAGCAAATTGAAAATTACGACGCGAAGGTCAAGGTCGACGAGGTAGGCACGATCCTCTCGCTCGGCGACGGAATCGCGCGACTGCATGGCCTGGACAAGGTCATGTACGGCGAGCTGCTCGAGTTCCCCCATGGGATCGCGGGCCTGGCCATGAACCTCGAAGAGGACCAGGTCGGCTCGGTGCTGCTGGGCGACTACACCCACCTGCGCGAAGGCGATCAAGTCAAGCGCACAGGCAAGATTCTGAGCGTGCCGGTCGGCGACGCCATGATCGGCCGCGTGGTCAACGCGCTCGGCCAGCCCATCGACGACAAGGGTCCCATTGCTTCGAGCGATAACTACCCCGTCGAGCGCCTCGCTCCCGGCGTCGTCGACCGTCAGCCGGTTCGCGAGCCGATGACCACTGGGCTCAAGGCAATCGACAGCATGATTCCGATTGGCCGCGGCCAGCGCGAGCTCATCATTGGCGACCGCCAGACCGGGAAGACCGCCGTCGCACTCGACACCATCATCAACAGCGCCAAGAACAACCTGATCTGCATCTATTGCGCGATCGGGCAGAAGCGTTCTTCCGTTGCCCAGGTCGTCCAGACCCTTACCGAATACGGCGCGATGGATTACACCGTCGTTGTCGCTGCGACGGCTTCCGAGCCCGCGCCGATGCTTTACATTTCGCCTTTTGCCGCTACCGCCATTGGCGAATATTTCCGCGATAAGGGCAAGCACGCGCTGATGATCTATGACGATCTCTCCAAGCACGCCGTCGCTTACCGCGAACTTTCGCTGCTGCTGCGCCGCCCCCCGGGCCGCGAAGCGTATCCCGGCGACGTGTTCTATCTCCACTCCCGTCTGCTCGAGCGCTCCTCGAAGCTGAACGACGAAAAGGGCGGCGGTTCGCTGACGGCGCTGCCGATCATCGAAACCCAGGCTGGCGACGTGTCGGCCTACATTCCGACTAACGTGATTTCGATCACCGACGGCCAGATTTATCTCGAAACCGACCTGTTCAACTCCGGCGTGCGCCCCGCGGTGAACGTCGGTCTCTCGGTAAGCCGCGTCGGCGGCAGCGCGCAGATCAAGGCGATGCGGCAGGTGGCCGGAACACTGAAGCTCGACCTCGCGCAGTATCGCGAACTTGCGGCGTTCTCCCAGTTCGGCAGCGATCTCGACAAGGTCACGCAGAAACAGCTCAACCGCGGCAAGCGCCTCACCGAACTGCTCAAGCAGCCGCAGTTTTCGCCGCTGCCCACCGAGAAGCAGGTCATCATCATTTATGCCGGCAACAACGGCTTCCTCGATGATCTGAAGGTCGAGCAGATTCGCGGCTTCGAAGATGGCCTATATAAGTACCTCGATTCCGCGCAATCGGCGCTGCTGAGCGACATCATCACCAAGAAGACCCTGGACGACGACCTCAAGGCGCGCATCGACGCGTGCCCTGAAAGAGTACAAGCAGAATTTCGTCGCCGACCAGAATGCCGCGAAACAGCCCGTGAGTGCGGCGAAGTAAGGGCAACCAGAAGACACCATGGCGAACGTCCTCGACTTAAAACGGCGAATCCGCAGCGTGAAAAACACGCGCCAGATCACCAAGGCCATGAAGATGGTCGCGGCGGCCAAACTGCGCCGCGCCCAGGAAAGGGCGCTGAACGCACGGCCCTACGAGCAGATGCTGATCAGCATGCTGCAGTCGCTGAAGCGGCGCATTGAGCTGATTGATCCGGAAACCGGAGAGATCCGGCATCCGCTGCTCGAAACCCGTGAGCAGAAGAATGTCCTGCTGGTCGTTGTCTCTGGCGACAAAGGGTTTGCCGGCGCTTTCAACGCCAACATCTTGAAGGCTTCGAACCAGTTTCTGAGCTTCATGAAAGAGCGGCAGATCGATATCGAGCCGGTGGGTCGAAAGGCGCGGGATTTCTTTAGCAAGCGCTATCCGCTGGCGATCATTCCCAAAGACCACCACGCCACCGAGCAACGAAACCGGGACGAGTTTGGTCAGCCCGAGGATGCGGCCGAGGAGCCGGTTCAGCGCGCTGGTCAAGTGCAGGTGACGGGTGATCATCCAGGCATCCTCGACAAAGTCGAGTACAAGCGCGTGGATGAACTGGCCCGCGACATCGTTCGCCGCTATTCGCATAAAGAGATAGACGGTGCGTACGTTGTCTATAACGAGTTCAAGTCTGTGATTGCGCAGCGCGTCGTCGTAGAACGGATTTTGCCCATCGTCGAGATCGGCCGTCATGACGTGACCCAGTCGGAAGAGATGACCAAGGAAGCGCGGCAGCGCGCCGCCGAGGCAGCGAGCTCGGCCGGAATCACGATTACCGGGCTAACGGAGGAATCCGAGGCTGATGCCAAGGAAGCCGAAGACGAGGCCAAGAAATTCGGCACCTCTGAGGTCGACTACATCTACGAGCAGCCGCCAGCTGAGTTGTTCGCTGGTCTGCTGCCAAAGTACGTCACCACGCAGCTCTATCACGCGATGCTCGAGTCGGTCGCGGCGGAACAGGCAGCGCGCATGACGGCGATGGATTCAGCCTCGAACAACGCCATCGACATGATCGATTCGCTGACGCTGAAGATGAACCGGGTGCGCCAGGCGGCGATCACCAAGGAAATTATTGAAATTGTGAGCGGAGCGGCGGCGCTTGTCGTAGCTGCTCAGACTCTAAGGCCATTTTTTCGAAAGAGAGTTTATGGCAGAGAACATAGGAAAAGTAATTCAGATCTCGGGCCCGGCCGTGGACGTGCAGTTCGACGAAGCCACCATGCCGCCCATCTACCAGGCGCTCCGCGTCACCAGCGAAGGCTTCGATGTGCCGACGCCGGTCAACGTCATCCTCGAAGTGCAGCAGCATCTCGGCGAGGGCCGCGTCCGCATGCGTCGCGATGGAAGCGACCGAGGGCATGGTGCGCGGCATGAAAGCCATCGACACCGGCAGCTACATCATGGCGCCCGTCGGCCGCGCGACGCTCGGCCGCGTGCTCAACGTCATCGGCGAGCCGGTCGACGAGCTCGGCCCCGTGAACGCGACCGAATATCGCCCCATCCATCGCCTGGCGCCTGCGTTCGATGAGCAGTCGACCAGCGAAGAGATGTTCGAGACCGGCGTCAAGGTCATCGACCTCATCCAGCCATTTCTGAAGGGCGGCAAGATCGGCCTCTTCGGCGGCGCGGGCGTGGGCAAGACCGTCGTCATCCAGGAGCTGATCAACAACGTCGCCATCGAAGCACGGCGGCTTCTCGGTCTTCGCCGGCGTCGGCGAGCGTACCCGCGAGGGCAACGATCTCTGGCGCGAATTCCAGGAGTCCGGCGTTATCGACCTCAAGGACTTCCAGAAATCAAAGGCCGCGCTGATCTACGGCCAGATGACCGAGCCTCCAGGGGCGCGTCTGCGCGTGGCGCTGACCGCGCCTCACCGTTGCCGAATATTTCCGCGACGAAGAGGGCGCCGACACGCTGCTCTTCATCGACAACATCTTCCGCTTCACCCAGGCGGGTTCTGAAGTCTCGACGCTGCTCGGCCGTATGCCCTCCGCCGTCGGCTACCAGCCAAACCTCGCCACTGAAATGGGCGAACTGCAGGAGCGCATCACCTCGACCAAGAAGGGTTCCGTCACTTCGGTGCAGGCCGTCTACGTGCCCGCCGACGATTTGACCGATCCCGGCGCCGGCGACGACCTTTGCCCACCTTGATGCGACTACCGTGCTTTCGCGTCCGCTGTCGGAGCTGGGTATCTATCCGGCCGTCGATCCTCTGGCTTCGACCTCGCGCATTCTTACTCCGCGCATCGTTGGCGCAGGAGCACTACGACGTCGCGCAGGGCGTGAAGCGCATCCTGCAGCGCTACAAAGATCTGCAGGACATCATCGCCATTCTCGGTATCGACGAGCTTTCAGATGACGACAAGCTGACCGTCAACCGCGCGCGTAAAGTGCAGCGCTTCCTCTCGCAGCCGTTCCACGTTGCCGAGAGTCTTCACCGGCGCGCCGGGCCGTTATGTCAACGTCGCCGATACCGTGCGCAGCTTCAAGGAGATCATCGAGGGCAAGCACGACTACGATCCCCGAGCAGGCGTTTTACATGAAGGGCGCGATCGAGGAAGTTCTCGAAGCCGCCGAGAAGATGAAGAATTCGTAGTTGTTTGCAGCACCACAAGAGCGTCATGCTGAAGGTCGAAGACCGAAGAATCCCGGCGAGGTATCCCTGCCAGAATTTCAGCAAATTTTGAGGAAGAGTATTGGAACTCAAAACTTGCCAGAGATCGTAGCTTCGGAAACTGTCTCGGGATTCTTCCTCCCGCTGGTCGTCAGAATGACACTTCAATGTTTCTAGAGTACGGATTGTAACTATGGCTGACACAAATCAAATTCAAGTAAGGCTCGTCACTCCCGACCGCATCCTCATCGACCAGGGAGCGGCGGCGGTCGAGCTTCCGGGGCTCTGCGGCTACATGGAAGTGCTGCCCGGCCACGCTCCGCTGCTCTCCGAACTAGGTTCCGGCGAAGTCCGCATTCACGGCGGCGAGGCCGGCGAGCAGAAATACCACGTCTCCTGGGGATTCGTGGAAGTGCTCCCGGAGCGCGTGACCATCCTCGCCGACGAAGCCCAGAAGCCGGAGGAGATCGACACCTCTGCGGCGCAGCAGGAGCTCGACGAAGGCCACAAGCTGTGGAACGAAGCCGGCGACAGCGAAGACAAATACGCCGAGGCCAACGAAGTCATCGCCGACGCCGAATCCAAGCTAGCCAGTGCAGGCGGCAAAAGCTAAACCAACAGAGAAGATTCGAGCGCGAGAGGGCGGCCCAAGTGGCCGCCTTTTTATTGCGTAAACGAGCGTCATTCTAACGACCCGAGCGAAGCCGAAGGGGGAGGAAGAGAATCGCGGCGACTGCGTCGGCCTCAACAACTGCGCCGGGGCCCGAACGGAACCGTACGTCTTCCGATTGTGCGTTCAGAACCGCGAGTGATACTCTGAGTTTCCCTTCACCTCAAGGGCGAAAAATCAATCGACTGCAAGGAGATTGTCATGGGATTTCTGGAAGATGCGGAGAAGATCGCGGGAGCGGTAGTTGCCGTTGAAGCCGCTAAGAAGCTGGACCCGGATGCAGGGTTCCTGACCGAAGCTGCCGCAGCGGTAGCTGGCTTTGAGGGCGCAGGAGCCATCGCCGATCATTTTGAGAAGAAAGACGAAGGCGAGCAGAGCTAGGCTCTTCAGGATTATTTCAAGATATCTACGCCCTAATGGCGCGCCCGCTGAGTCTCTAACACGGCGACCCGCTCCGACAACGGAGCTACTTGCCGTTGAACCTCAAGCCGATTTCCCGCGCGCAAGGATAAGAACTCAGACCGCATTTCGGCGCGAAATGCATCCAGAACCTTGACCAGCACATCATGCTGAAGGGCCATGTGCTTCTCTAGGCCATCCAGCCTGGCGGCTAGCCCATCCTGCTTCGCCGAAATAGCCTTCAGATCGGGCGCGATCAAATCCTGAATCAACTGCCGAACGGCGGTGACGATATCCGACATCACTCACCTCGAACCGCTCTTACATCAAGCTTACCCTCAAGCAGTCGCCTACGTTAAGCAGCCTTGGTCGCGAGCGCCTTGACGCGCGCGTTCAGCCGGCTCTTGTAGCGCGAAGCGGTGTTGTCGTGCAGAATGCCCTTCTGGACGCTCTTATCGAGCGCAGACGTGGTCAGCCGCAGCTGCTCTTGAGCAGCGGTGTGGTCACCCTTGGCGATGGCCTCGCGCAGGCTGCGGAGGCTGCCGCGGACGCGGCTCCGGTTGGCACGGTTGACTGCGGTTTTCTTCTCGGTCTGACGGGCGCGCTTGAGCGAAGAAACATGGTTCGCCATCTTGAAAATCCTTATCTGGAACTGAAATTTGGTCTGGGACTCTTTGTGGAAAGAGGCGGGCAGGCAGACTTCTTCCCTTCATGCCACGCAAACCTTAAGTTTATTGGATTTCCGAGGTGGGGTCAATGAGACAGTGGGCAGTTTTCGGCTGCACGATACCGCACAAGCCTGCCCCAAACAAAATTTACCCAGAGAGATGTAGCTTCGCCCCCCGATTGCTCCCTCCGCCTGCCCGGTGCGTCGCACAGCTCGCTGCGTAAGCGGAGTGCAGGTTACTGCGCCTGTTTGTCCGGTTGAGGGAGGAGCAGACCCAACGGGCTGAGCGGACCAAGTGGCAGCAGCTCAAAGGTCATCAACTTTGCCTGGCCCAGCGGCAGTTGATCCAGCACGTTGCGAGCTTCTTCGACTGAGGTGGCGTTGAGGATGAACACAACACCGTTACCCTCCTTGAGGGAGTACCACTGGTCGATCTTCCCGGCAAGATAGAGCCGCAGGGTGTCAGGAACCTCTCTGCTGCCGAGTAGCTTGAGTTGCTCCGGCGTTGGAGGAGCGTTGAGCCTGCCGATCGCCAGAATTCTTGTGGTGGGCACCGGTGGCAGTGGAGACGCAGCGGGCGCTTGGGCGTGGCCGGGGATGGGAATGAGAATCGCAAATAGAACCGTCAAACGGATGAGCACTTTCACAGTCGATTTCTCCTGGTCAAGAGTTGATGCGCGCTTGTTGGGACGAAAAGTATAGGAACTCAGGCGGTAAGTTCGCCACGATGCTTTTCGACGAATTCGCTTAGGGTCAATGGCGGCCGCCCGCCAATCTTCTCGACAAAATCATTCGTCCCGGCAAAGACGCCGTTCTGGTGGTCAATGGCGATCTCGGTGAGATGTTGCCAGAAAAAGTCGCCGAACTCCTTGCCATTCTCCTTCGCCAGCTTCTTTAGTGAAGACACATCGGTCTGCTGATAGTGGACCGGCTTGCCCAGCAGTTGGCCGACCTCCTCCGCCATCTCCGGAAACGTCATCTCTTTCGCCCCAAAGAGCGGATAGGTCTTGCCCGCATGCGCCTCAGGCGCAATGAGGATGCTCGCAATGACCCGAGCCTGATCTTCCGCTGCGATCGGCGCGTGCCGGCCGGTTCCGAACGGAAGGGGAAGAATGCCCGCCTTGATGAAGCCCGCCCAGTAAAGAATCCATTCCGCGAAGAAGGTAGGGCGAAGGTGCGTCACCGGCACACCCGACCAGTCGAAAACCCTCTCGGCGATCCAGTGGTCCTGTGCCGCGTGACTCTTTGCGATGCGCCGCGCCGTGGCCTGCGACATGTTCACGATCGCTTCCACGCCGGCTTCCTTCGCCGCCTGGGCAAAGTAGGCTGTCCCTTGCAGAATGCCGGGCTCGATGGGAAAGACGAAGTATGCGCTGCGTATGCCCTCAAGCGCGGCACGGACAGACTCGAAGTTCCTCACATCTCCAAGAAATACCTCCGCACCTGACTTGCGAAGAGCCTCCGCGCGTTCGTCTTCACGGCGGACCATGGCCCTTACCGCCTGGCCACGCTCGAGCAGCAGCCTTACGGTCTCTTCTCCGGTGTCGCCGGTCGAACCGGTGACCAGTATCTTTCTTTCACTCATTGGATCTCCTCTGATCGCGCTTAAGCTGCAAGATGGGAATGAATTTCTCTTCCATACACGCTTAGAGTGCAGATGGAATCTAAATGGTGCACGTTATTTTCTAAGAGGGCAAACAAATGCGGAAATCGCGGAGCGAGGCCGCGGAAACGAGAGCGCGAATCGTCTCGACCGCCTCGAAGATGTTTTTAGACCACGGCATCGCCGCCGTGGGTACACGCGAAGTCATGGCCGGTGCGGACTTGACCCCGGGGGGTTTCTACCGGCATTTCGCATCGAAAGACCAGCTCATCGCCGAAGCGATAGGCGCCGCATTCGATCGGTTGATCGCCATGTTCGAATCCGAGACAGAGGGCAAGTCTGCTTCCGAGGCTCTGGAGAGAATTGTCTGGCTCTACCTTCACCAGTCCCTGCGAGAGCAGAAGCCCTACCTGTGTCCCCTGTCAACGCTCGGAGCAGAGCTCAGCCATGCCGATCCGCAAGTGCGCGAAGTTGCCATGAACGGATACCGGCACTTGATCCAGCTCATCGCAAGTCATTACCCTGGGCTGACAAAAAGCGAGGCTTTGCTGAATGCGAGCGGTATTGTGAACACCATGGTAGGAGCGGTTACGTTGGCAGACATCGCACCGGACGGGGCGACTCAGCGCGACATCCTCCGCAATGCTCAAGCCATCATCGTGGAGCAATATACTTCGGCAACCCGTTCCAAGCGGAAGACCGCGAGAGTGTGACAAGGAAGCACGAGGGGCCCCTCCCGCAGTCGAACCGAACGTTAATCTTGCTCTCCAATTGGGCAACAGGCCACTTCAAGTTCGCGATGCAGCTCCACCAGGCCCTCGGCCTGGCGGCGGTCTTTGGGGCAGAAGCCTCCGCGGCTCAGCACAAGGACTATTGGATGGATTGCCTGAAGATCAGAGAGCTTGCGGCGCTTGGCGGTGTGATCGGTGAGCTCATAGTCGAGAAAGATTGCACCGGGGACGACATCTGGCCGCATGTTTTTCGCCTCGAGTTTCCTGATGTGTGCACACGAGATAGAGACGCTTACAAATCTGTTTATTCTCTCGGGCGAATTGTGGCACGCTTTATTTTTGCAATAGCGCACTCTCTCAGGGCCGCGCGGCGACGCCTGGATACAGTTTTCCGCTACACTTAGCTTTCCGATTCACTCCTGAGCGCTTCTGACCGAGGTCCGAACTTATGCTTTCGCGAAGAGCTTTATTCCCCTTTGGCGCCGCACTCGGCATTGCCGCATCCGTCCAGGCGCAGACCTCGCCGCCGCACGACATCGTGATTTCGAATGCTACGGTGATGACGGTCACCCACGGCACGCTCGAGCATGCAAGTGTGTGGGTACACGATGGCAAGATCGCAGGGTTCGGTTCTACGGTTAATGCTCCCGCCGATGCGATGAAGGTGGATGCGACGGGGAAGTTTCTGACACCGGGGATCATCGATCCGCACTCGCACTCCGCTTTGGATAGCGATGTGAACGAGGCGACGAGCCCGGTGACACCGAGCATGATGATGATTGACGCTTTTGACAATCGCGATAAGGCGCTCTATCAGGCACTGGCGGGCGGCGTGACGACCGAGCTGCTGCTGCATGGCTCCGCGAACATGATTGGCGGCCAGGCGGTGGTGATCAAGAACAAGTTCGGTTTCGAGCGTGACGCGATGTTGTTTCCGAATGCTCCGCGATCGATCAAGTTTGCGAGTGGCGAGAATCCGAAGCGGGTTTATGGCAGCCGCGACCAGCTGCCCTCGACGCGCATGGGCAACTTCGAGGTGATGCGGCAATCGTTTGAAGACGCCAAGGTCTACATGGCGAAGTGGGACGCTTATAACGCCAAGATCGCGAAGGGCGATAAAGATGTGGAGAAGCCGGCGGTCGATCTGAAGCTTGAGGCGCTGGCGGATGTGCTGCGCGGCAAGCTCTATGTGCAGATTCATTGCTACCGCGCCGACGAGTTCCTCACCGAAGAGGCGATCGCTAAGGAGTACGGCTATAAGATTCGCGCCTTCCACCACGCGCTTGAGATGTATAAAGTTGCGCCGAAGATCGCTGCCGACGACACAGCGATCGCGACGTTTGCCGATTGGTGGGGATATAAGGACGAGGCGTGGGACGCGATTCCGTGGAACGCGGTGATGTCGATGCGGGCGGGCGTGAAGGTCGCGCTGAAGAGCGATTCGAACGATTACATTCGCAGGCTCAATCAAGAGGCGGGCAAGATGGTCCGCTACGGCGGTGCGACCGAGGAAGAAGCGCTGCGGATGATTACGCTGAATCCGGCGTGGATCATCGGCGTTGACGACAAGGTCGGGTCGATCGATGTGGGCAAGGATGCCGACCTGGTGATCTGGAATATGGATCCGCTCTCGACTTATGCGCGCACCGAGAAGGTGTATATCGATGGCGATCTCTTCTTTGACAGCAGCCTGCCGGGATTTGGGACCACTCATTTCAACGGGGTGATGCATGACGCGGGCGGCTTCGGCGGAGAAGACGGCAATGAAGGGGGCAACTAATGAAGAAGCCTCTTTTGGGATTTGCTGCCGCGGCTGTGGCTTATTCGGGGATGTCTTTTAGTGGCGCTGTTTTCGCACAGGCGGTTGCGCCTACCGACCTAAGCACGCCGGCGCCGACGATCGCGATTACCGGGGGCAAGCTGCTGACGATCACTCACGGAGTGATTGAGAACGGCACGATCGTGCTTTCGGGAGGCAAGATTGCCGCGGTAGGTGCGGCCGGCGCAGTGAAAATTCCTGCCGGTGCGACGATTGTCGATGCTAAAGGGATGACCGTTTATCCGGGGCTGATCGATTCCGAAACCAACCTCGGCCTGAGCGAGATTGAGGCGGACGAGGCGAGCAACGATCTAGTCGAGACGAGCGACGAGATCTTTCCGAACATGCACGTTTACGACGCCTTTCATGCCGAGACGGAGCACATTCCAATCACACGTCTGAACGGCATCACCAATGCGATTGTTGCGCCAGCATCGGGAGATACGCTGCCGGGGCAGGACATCTTTATCCAGCTTGCGGGACGCGATCGGGACCAGATGATTCTGGGGCGGGACGTAGCGCTGGCGATGAACTTCTCTGGCGAGCAGCGCCGCAGAGGTAAAGATCGCAAATTCCCCAGCACGCGCATGGGCCTGGCATCGCAGCTGCGACAGACTTTCATCGATGCGCAGGCTTACGCGGTGACGAAGGCTGAGTTTCAGGCGAAGCTCGAGAAGTGGCAGAAGGGCGACAAGAAAGATCCTGCGCCGAGTGCGCCTAAGGTTGACCTGAAGATGGAGGCGTTACAGCCTTACCTTCGCGGCGAGCGGCCGGTCGTTCTTGCTGCTTACGAAGGCTATGAGATCGAGGTTGCGATGCAGATCGCACAGGAGTTCAAGCTCAAGGTGGTGCTCAATCACGTCACCCACGGGCAGGAGATTCTGGACAAGATTGCGTCTTACAAGGTTCCGGTGATCGTTGGTCCTATCTATGCTTTCCCTTCTGCCAACGAGAGGTATGACGCAGTTTTCACGTTGCCCGCGGAGCTGCAGAAACGCGGGGTGAAGATAGCATTCTCGACGGCTGGCGACGAGAGCGGAAATCCGGGCGGCTTTGAGCGCAACCTCCCCTACGCCGCCGGATATGCGGTCGCCTATGGCCTGCCATATGACGAGGCGCTAAAGGCCATCACTCTCAACGCTGCCGAAATTTGGGGGGTGGCCGGCAAGCTTGGGTCGCTGGACGAGGGCAAGACCGCCAATGTCGTAATCGCTAACGGCGACCCGCTGGATGTCCGCACCGACGTGAAGCAGATTTATATCGAGGGTCACGCGATTCCTATGGAGTCGCGGCAGACGAAATTGCGGGATGAGTACAGCAAGTAGTTGAAATGGCCGCGTCTTTGCACTGAAGAATATTTGGCATAGGAGGGATTGCCGTGGCTGATTCGACTCCAGATCGGGCAGTTGAGGGCTGCCGCCAGATGCGCTCGGGCAAACCCTTTATCGGCAAGCAGGGGCTACAGTATGCCGTGGGCATCTCTGCCGAGTCGGTTGGCGCTCGGGCGATTCATATGCAATTGCTCACTATTCCGCCGGGCGGCCGCGCCTTCGCGCACAAACATGCCACGCACGAGACGGCGATCTACGCCATCAGCGGCGTCTCTCATGTCTGGCATGGCGAGCGGCTAGAGCATCACTCGATTGTCGAACCGGGAGATTTCTTTTACATTCCGGCTGACGTGCCGCATCTGCCTTACAACCCCAGCTTGACCGAGCCGGTGACGGCAATCATTGCCCGCACCGACCCAAATGAGCAGGAAAGCGTCATCCTGTTACCCGAGCTTGATGCGATTCATCCGGCATAGACTTTCGTGCTGCCATTAAACAGTCAGATTCCCAAATATGACTGTTGGCTGGCATTTGCTGCTTATTCATCGAATAGCTGTTGACGATCCACTCCCCGAGCGCTACTCTGAGCGCATCAACGGGAAATATTTGGTGCTTATCGCCAATCCGGCCCGACTCTCCCCGACAATCCATGTGGGCTGTATGCAATGTGTCGGGGATTTTTCCGTCTTGGGCCCTCTGTTGACCTTCCGTGCGACATCCAATTCAACGAACCATTCACTGTTTGGAGGGAATCTCTCCGCTTGATGAAAAAAGCGCTGGAAATCACGCCCAACCTTGAGCCCCTGTTCGGGACCCGCGATGAAAACCTCAGGCTCATGGAAGACAGCCTCAACGTGCGCATCGACCTTCGGTCCGATGCGCGTGCATGTCGAGGGTCTCCGGAAAGCGTGCCCAGGTAGAGCAGATTTTCGCGGACTACGAGCATTTGCGAAGGCGCAACGGCGTCCACCTGCAGAACGGCGAGCTGCACGGCATGTTGAAGCTGGTCGTCGCCGACCCGGCGGTCACCCTGCGCAGCCTGGCCGAGACGCGGCAAGCAGCGCTCGGCCGGCATCAAGCGCATGGTGCAGCCGCGCTCGATCAACCAGCGGCGCTACGTCGAGGCGATCGAGCAGAACGACATGGTCTTCGGCATCGGCCCGGCCGGCACCGGCAAGACCTATCTTGCCGTAGCCATGGCGGCCTCGGCGCTGCTGGCCAAAGAAGATCAGCCGGATCATGCTGGTGCGCCCGGCGGTCGAGGCAGGGGAGCGGCTTGGCTTCCTGCCCGGGCAGCTCTGCAGGAGAAGGTCGACCCCTACCTGCGTCCGCTCTACGACGCGCTCTACGACCTGCTCGAACAGGAGCGCGTCGACAAGATGCTCGAGCGCAACGTCATCGAGGTCGCACCGCTTGCCTTCATGCGCGGCCGCACGCTGAACGACGCCTTCATCATCATGGACGAGGCGCAGAACACCACCAGCGAGCAGATGAAGATGTTCCTGACGCGGCTGGGCAACAACGCCAAGGCCGTCATCACCGGCGACATGACCCAGATCGACCTGCCCAACCCGAAGAAGTCCGGGCTGATCGAGGCGATGAACATCCTCAACGGCGTGGATGGCATTCAGCTTCGTGCGACTTCGAGACCGGCGACGTCGTCCGCCACCACCTGGTGCAGCGCATCATCCTGGCCTACGACAACTTCGGAAGGGCGCAGCAGGAACTGCCGCTAACTATGACCGAACCGCGGATGGACGAACGGCGGGGCGATCCACCGAACTCCAAGCCGCAGTAAACGCGGCGTGACGGATAGGGTGCGATACCATACGCAATGGGAGGGCTTCTGCCCTCCTATTGCTTTCTAGAGCGGTCCGCGTCACTTTCGCTTCAGGTTCGCCGTTATTGTCCTTGATGGCAGGACTGAGATCATTGCCCTTCAGGACTCGCTGACTCTCTTCGCAAGATGATCCTTATCGAACCTCCTCGATCCACGATTGCCGCCCGTCGCGAACCGCTGAACAGGCGGGAATTGGCGCGGTTTGCCGGGCTTGCGGTGAAGGCTGCCGGATGCCTCGGGACAGGTTTCGGTGCTGCTCACCAACGATGAGCGCATTCGAGAACTGAACCGCGAATTTCGCGGGAAGAATACTCCGACAGACGTACTTTCGTTTCCTGCGGTTACGTGGGAGTTCGAAGGCGGCAACGGTCATAAGACCAAGACCGCTGGAGATCTGGCAATCTCGCTCGAGACTGCGGCGCGACAGGCGGAGAGCCTTGGCCATTCGCTCGCCACCGAAGTGAAGGTGCTCATTCTGCACGGATCATTGCATCTGGCTGGACTTGACCATGAGAACGATGCTGGAGAGATGGCCGCCAAGGAGACTCGGCTACGCAGGCAGTTGGGGTTGCCCTCCGGCTTGATTGAGCGGAATGCGAGGCGCCCGCGATCAGCCCGGTCGGCGAAGAAGATGACCGCGCCGAAAAAAGCTGCCGCGAATGAGCGCCGGAAGACTGTGGGTGGTCGCTCATGACTATCATCTTTGGCGTGGCAATCGCCGCGCTTCTCTTCACGCTGACGCTGGCCTCTTACGTTGACCGGCTTTACTTCGAGATGGGCAAGTTTCTGGCGCGCGAATTTCAGGAGAACATCGACGCCTGGGAACAGAAGGTCGAGCCGCGCCTCGGCACTAACCGCGAGCGTATCGCGCTCTCGGCCGCCGTTCTCACCCAGCTGTCGCTGGCTTGCGTGACGCTGCTATTCGGTGCGATGCTCTTTGACCGGTCACCACTCCGACCGGCCGACCTTTGGTGAGATCGCGCAGGTGGTTTTCGGCGTAGTGCTGGTGATCGTGATCTTCAACCGGCTGCTGCCGTTTGTGTTTTTCACCCGAACGCGGGGCGTTTGGGTAGTGCGTTTCCGGATTGTGCTGCGGTTCCTGTTTTTGCTCGTGCTGCCGGTGACCTTCCTGCTCAGCTTCCTGCTCTCGATCGCCGCGCTGGCGGAAACCCCGGAAGCCGAGGAGGACGATGACAGCTCCGAAGCAGTCGATGCGCTGATCGAGGCCGGCGAGGAGGAAGGCATCATCGAGAAGGGCGACCGCGACCTGGTGCGCTCAGCGGTCGAGTTCGGCGACAAGGTCGTGCGCGAAGTGATGACTCCGCGGCCGAAGCTGTTTGCCGTTGCGGAGACGACCACGCTTGAGGAGTTCCTTCAGCAGCTTGTGAAGAACCCTTATTCACGTGTGCCTGTCTATCGCGAGACGATCGATCAGGTCACCGGAATCGCGTACTCGCACGACTTGCTGCAGATCGCCGACAGCGTTGCCGCTACCCGGACGGTGGCCAGCATCCAGCGCCCGGCGGCCTTTGTGCCGGAGGTGAAGAAGGTCAATGAGTTGCTGCGCGAGATGCAGCGGGCCAAGCACCACATGCGCATCGTGATCGACGAATACGGCGGCGTCGCCGGGCTGGTGACGATCGAAGACCTGCTCGAAGAGATCGTTGGCAACATCACCGACGAGCACGAGCAGGACGCCGAAAAAGACGAACCAATCCCCGAGCCCGGAGGATCGTGGATTGTCCCCGGAAGCCTCGATGTCGGGCGGTTGGAAGAGCTGATGGGCGAGACCTGGCAGGTCCCGGAAGACTATGAGGCGACGACTGTGGCCGGGTTGGTAAGCGAGACGGCGGGGCGGATTCCCTCGGCGGGCGAGGTGGTTGAGGATGAGCATTTGCGGTTTGAGGTGCTGGCGTCGACGGACCGGCGGATTGAGCGGGTGCGGGTGTCGAAGAGGGCGGCGAGCTAAGATCTATGCCAGCCGATGAGAGCGAGAGCGGATCGTGTTTGTCTTATGGCTTGCGTCAATCATTGCGGTCTTAGCGGAACTTCATCCTTTACGCCTTGCCGCGGGACCGCCGATTAGGCCAGGTGTTCTGCGGGCAACGCGGACCCTTCTATTTTGGATGGCCGGGCTAGCTAGCGGCTTGATGGCGCTGTTTGTCCTTGCTGCCGCAGCGTGGGGTATGGATACGCAGCTGCCTTGGGGCCTGGGTATTTATCCGTACCTCCTGCCCGCGCTTGGCCTTCCACTTTTCCTTCTCTTGCTAGTTTGCCGTGTTCAAGCGTTAGCGAGCGTCTTCTGGCTGCTCACAGCGATCTTTCCGTTTGCTTGGTACTTTGGCGACAGAATTGAGCGCATTGCAACTCACCTTCCCCCAGTGAATGACCCTCTTGAGATTTTGGGAACGTTTTTGAATGCATTCACGATATTTCTTGTGGTGATATCCATCCTCGTGCAGCTCGCAGCGGTTTGTGACCTAAGAGACGCATTTCTGAGATCGCGACTAAGCTGGCGCAAGAAGTGCCGTCTGTTGAAACTTGATTTGGATCTCTTGGCTCAGCGGTTTGCCGACGGCTCCTGTCGTCTCAGCCACGATCTGAGCGCCTCGTCAGCGCGCCCTTGCCAGCCCTCGCCGGTCGCTCGCAATCCGGCAACGACGTCGGGAGAGAGCCGAATGGAGACCGGCACTTTTTTGGCCGCCTTCTGAGGGCCGCGCTTGATCTTCAAGATGGCATTCTTCACCGAGTCCGGAAGTGCCGAGAACGGAATGGCGTTTCGCATATCATTTTCCGTCCATTCCGGGTTTTCAGCGTCCGGAGTATCAGGCTTGATCTTTGGCATATCTCCTCACTTCCGCGCGGTTGGCCCTACGCAGACTGATCACCCTGAGATCTTCGCCGCGCTCAGTGAAGACAAGCAAGTGAAGCTTTCCATCAAGAAAACCCAGGGCTCGAATCCGCAACTCGCCATAGTCACGCCGGTCATCTACCCGGAACGAGGCGGTCTCAAAATCGAAGTCCTGAACCCGCTCGAAAGAAAGCCCTCGCTCTCGAATATTGCGTGCATTCTTGGCCGGATCGAAGGTGATCGCCACCCCTCATATTGTATATGCAATTTGAGGAGAAGCCGCGCCGAGAGTCAGTACTTGCAGAGTTCTTTCGGCATCCAGTTATGCACCGGGTGCCCGCCGGGTTGGGTTGAATCGTGCAGGACAAGTGCAAATCCCTGGCGCTTCTCTTTGCCGATGGCGGTGAGTTGCATGGGTATACCCGCAGCCACGATCACCGGCGATCCGCCGGGGCGTTCGACGGACATGCCTTCCGGCGTCTCGAGACAGGTCTCGCCGGTCAGGGTGAAGAAGGCTTCTGGGCCGGGATGATCGTGGATCGCCGATTTCATACCCGGAGTAAAGGCAGCTTCCATAAAGCTGGCCGTATAACTCTCCGCAATGGGAAGAGGAAGCGGCAGCGGCCCGATGGTGGCGACGTGCTCTCCCGCTGCGGGCGCCTGCCAATCAGCGGTTTCGATGGTTAGCAGCCAGTTCTTGCCGAACGAGTTGGCCACGGTTCCCCTAGGCCCTTTCGCGGCGTTGGCAGCCTCCGGAGTGGGATAAGTATCAAGGTGCCAGTAGACCTGCGATTTCGTAAGCGAGCCGACAGGTTGATCGGCCAGAATCCAGCAGCCCAGTTCGCCGGTTCGCTGCGACATGGGTTTGCACATTACAGCCGCCTCTGGTTGCGCGGATGGTGGCCGACTCGAGGTTTGCTGGCTCCATGTTTGCTGGATGGAAGACGGGATCAAGCCCAGGAGCAGCGCCGAGAGCAGGAGGGAACGATATTTCGGGAGCAATGGCATTTACACCTCTGTTTTGTGTCTTCGGTGAACGTCTTACGAGAAGGGATGCGGTTTCAGGCGTAAGATAGTCTTACCATGGAAACCAGAGTCTCCAGCAAGGGGCAAGTCGTGCTTCCGGCATCGTTCCGTCGCCAGCTCGATCTGCGTGCGGGGGACCCGATGGAAGCACGCATTGACGGAACGAGCATTGTTCTGACTCCCCAACGCAAGCGGGCCACTGGGGTAAGGATCATCACCGATCCGTTGACCGGCTTGCCTGTTCTCGACGTGGATGGCGACGTGCCCGACCTGACCAGCGAAGCGGTTGAAGAGATACTCGCAGATTTTCCATGAAATATCTTCTCGATGTGAACGCACTAGTGGCTCTTGGCTTTCGGCGCCATTGTTTTCACACGCGCGTCGCCACCTGGGTGTCCGGTGAGCGTTCTGCAAGGTTTGCAAGCTGTTCGATCACGGAACTCGGCTTTGTTCGGGTCCTCAGTCAGGTCTCAACGTACGGACTGACAATGACTCATGCGCGGGAGCTGCTGGTCCAAATGAAGACCGGGGCCACTCCTTTTCTCACCTTTCTCCAGGACGGCCACGACATCTCACATCTTCCATCCTGGGTCGAGACTTCGAAGCAGACAACCGACGGACACCTTGCACAGCTGGCGGCGGCGAATGACGCAATTCTGGCTACATTCGACCGCAGGGTCCCCGGCGCTTTCTTAATTTCTTGAACGCTCTGGTTTTGCGATCTTTCCTAATGAGGCTTTTCTTTTGAAATCAGGTTTCGTATCTATCCTCGGCCGGCCCAACGCCGGCAAATCGACACTGCTCAACGCCCTCATCGGCGAAAAAGTAGCCATTGTCACGCCCAAGGCGCAGACCACGCGGACCCGCATTCACGGAATTTATGATGTGCCCGCGAAGAAGGGCAAGCACCAGGCGCGCAGATCGTCTTTGTCGATACCCCCGGAGTACATACTCCCGGCACGCTGCTCGATAAGCGCATGATGCAGGAGGTCCACGACGCGCTCGAGACCCGCGACATCGTCGTGCTGATCGTCGACGCGACCCGGAACTTCCATCTCGCCACGCCGGGGTCCGCCCCGGTCGAGGAAAACAAGAGCCAGTTCAGCAAATCGCAGAAAGAGCGCGAAGAGGATGAGTTTGTCTTTCGCCTCGTCCGCAAGCTCGACTGCCCGGTCTTTTTGCTCATCAACAAGATCGACCAGATTACCAGCGAAAAGCTCGCGCCGCTCATTGCGCAGTTATCCGCGCAGCACACCTTCACGGAAGTCATTCCGATCTCGGCGACCAAGCGCAAAGGCTCGACATTCTCGTTGAGAAGCTGATCGAGCATCTGCCCGTCGGCGAGCGCTACTTTCCCAAAGACCAGTTCACCGACCAGCCGGAGCGCTTCATGGTTGCCGAGCTGATTCGCGAGAAGATCCTGCTCGAGACTGGCGAAGAGGTGCCTTACGCCGCAGCTGTGGTCGTCGAGAAGTTCGAGGAACCGCCGCCGCCAGCCGAAGAATCCCAGGCCGCTGAAGGCGCGGACAGTTGCCGCCGAAACTGCCGGTGACGAAGATCGCCGCTGCCATCTACTGCGAACGCGAGGGGCAGAAAGCGATCCTCATCGGCAAGGGCGGCGTCAAGCTCAAGGCCATCGGCACCGCCGCCCGCAAGGAGATCGAGTCGTTGCTGGGGACGCGGGTTTTTCTGGAGCTGTTTGTCGTGGTTCAGGAAAACTGGCGTGAATCGCAGGGGTTTCTGGCGACGCTGGACTGGAGGAACCAGTTGGAAGATCTGGCGAAGAAAGCATCTGCAACGCGCCCCCACAACGGCGATTCCGAAGACTAACGCGCCATCCCATCCTCTCCTTAAATTGCACCGAAAGGATGGGCCACGCAAAATTCCTTGCTTAGTTGGCCTTGACCACCAACGTCAACGGCACCGTTGCCGTCGTTAAACTGCTTCCCGTTCCAGTAATTCCTGTGATCGTCACGGTATAAGTGCCTGCCAGGGTTCCGGGATTGCCTTCGGGGGGGTGATGGAAATAACCGTATCGTTGCGAGCAGGAGCTCAATCCAATACCACTTGAAACCAGCAGGAAGAGAATTGCGATCATCTTCGCGCCTTTGCCGTAGCCTTTGCGTTTGCGAGTAAGGCCAAGCCCGGCTAGCGCCAAAACGCCGGGGAACGCGACAGCGTAGACGGTATCGTCACCTGAGTTGAGGCCTGGACGGCGGAACCCGGGTTCGCGGAGTTCGCCGCCGGAGTAAGCGGTCGTCTGAATGCTCAGCGTGCTGATCACCGGTACTCCATTGGGACTCGAGCTGTCTGGGCGCCCGGCGTGACCTGAGCTGGAGCAAAGACGCAGGTTGTCGTCGCGTACTGAACACCAGAACAGGAGAGAGAGACTGCCTGGTGAAAGCCATTCTGGGGTGTCGCGGTGATGACCGTCGACACGGTATTACCCGCCACGACCGAGAGTGAGCTGTTGCTCGCGCTCAGCGTGAAGCCGGGGACGCCGGTGGCTGCCGCGGTCACCGCGGCGGGCTCGGAGCTAGCCGCCTCGAAATTATCGTCGCCCTGGTAGACTGCCGTGATCTTTTGTTCGCCGGCGGGCAAAGCATCTACGCTCAGTGTTGCCCGGCCCTGGTCGTCAAGGAACGCGGAGCCGATCGAGTGTTCCCCATTCATGAAGCTCACGCTGCCCGTAGGCGCTGAAACAGCCTCAGAGCCTTTTTGACCCGCGACATTTACCTGCACAGTGAAGGTCGCGCTGTTCCGAGCCTCGCCTTGGGCACCCGAGGTACTTAGAGCAATATGCGTAGCAATCTTCTCCGCCGGCTGGCCGTGTGCGGCCTGGAGAGACGTGAGAACAAGAATGGTCAGGAGCATCGACCGTACAACGGAGATGGGGAAGGCGCTGCGGACGCGGCTTGCGGAAAGATTGACTTCCGACCCCTTGCGTAAAACCAAATCTGGAACCAGGCTCGCCTGATGCCTGGAAAACTTTAAGCTGCTTGACTTCAAATCCATCCCTCAAACTGAATGCCGAACGCAAAGGTCGCCCCGCCTGCCAATTCTATCCGGGGGACGGACAACTCTCATGCTGTCGCGCTTTCGATACTTAGACTGTATTGTATCTTCGTCGGGAGCAATGAGCAGAGGCGACCAATGGAAAGGCTGTTCGCGGCCGATTCGCAGGCGGCGCGCGCCTGCTAGAATTCGCGGACCATCGGCCGGAGAGGATACCCTTCCGGCTAACCCTATTGTACAATTATGAAACACTTGTTCTCTCTTGAAGAGAGTCGACATTCCCGCTCGATTGTCGATGAAAGCCCCGATTTTTAGGCCGGCTCGCAGGCGTTCGATCTTCATCAAATTTGGCGAATCAAGAAGCAAGTAACCAGGCACGCATAGTAACGCGCGCCACAAACTTGACATCGCCTTCCCTGAGCTGCCAGCAAAATTTTAGGAGATTACCCTTGCGCCTCTTTCCTTCGATCGCACGAAGAGCCCTCTTTTTGTGTCTGGCGATTTCCGCCTCCAGCGCCCTCGTGGCCCAGACTTCCCTACAAGACCACGAAGAAATGGCTTCCATGCCTGCAACGTTTGAGGAACAGTTCTCAAACTTTGTAGCGAGCCCTGCGTCGGACCCGGCTGACTCGGTTTGCCAAAAGCAGGTTGCCGGAGCGAACGTCGTATCGCCGCCGGACCTCTTTAGCTCGAACGGCGTGCTCACCGTGAATTTCAATTTCAACACGGCAGTCGACCAACAGGGACTCACGCGGTATTGCTACATTTACGCCTCGTCCGACGGCAAGACCTTTTACCTGGCGCCGACACTTCGAGTCAATCCTGGCGATCAACTGGTCATCAATTTGACCAACACCATTTCCGCCAGCGCGGCGGCGAGTGCGATGCCCGGCATGGTGATGAAGCCCGATGCGGCGGCGGCGAGCAGCGATTGCAATGCGACTTCGGTCTCGAGCACATCGACCAATCTGCATTTCCACGGCCTGAACGTCTCGCCTGCCTGCCACCAGGATGAGGTGCTTCACACCATCATTCAGCCGCAACAAACGTTCACTTACACCGTGCAGATTCCGTCGAACGAGCCGTCGGGGATGTATTGGTACCACCCTCATCCGCATGGCTTCAGCCAGAATCAGGTGCTGGGCGGCGCGACGGGCGCGATCATTGTGGAGGGCATCCAAAACTTCAACTCCATCGTGGCTGGGCTGCCGGAACGCGTCATGATCATCCGCGATCAGGCCTTGACCTCGGCGGAACAGTCCATCGCCGGAAATCAGCCGGGTGACGATCTCTCGCTAAACTACGTTCCGGTGACCTATCCGAATTATGTTCCGGGGAACATCTCGACGCCGGTGAGTACAAAGGAGTTCTGGCGAGTGGCCAATACCGCCGCGAACTCGCTCATCGATCTACAGATCCTCGACAACAACGTCGCACAAACACTGCAAATCGTTGCGGTCGACGGCGTTCCGCTCACGGACAGCAGCGGGAACCCCACGACCACTTCCGTGACAAACGTGGTGCTTCCGCCGGGAGCTCGAGTCGAGTTCATCTACACGACCCCGAAGCAGGGTGACACGGCGCAGGTGATCACGGAAAACTGGAACAACGGACCCGACGGCGACGCCGACCCAAAACGGCCCCTGGCGAACATTCTTGCCAGCACAACGAACTCCGACGGCGGCCTGCCGGTCGCAAGCGCGGTTCCGGTTTCCAAAATCCCTGCGGTCAGCGAGGCACTTCCGCCACTCCGCTTCAAAGCGCTCAACGGGAATGCTGCCGCGGCGGCAACGGTGCAGAGGACGCTTTATTTTTCGATCAAGCCGGATTTCAGCCAGTTCTACATTACGGTTGCGGGACAGACGCCGACTGCGTTCAACATGGATGCGCCTCCGAGCATTGTTGTCCATGCCGGCACAGTGGAACAATGGACGATCCAGAACCAATCGGAGATGGACCATGCATTTCACATCCACCAAATCCACTTCCGGACGCTTGCGATCAATGGTTCGCCGGTCACCGACTATACCGAGCGCGACACGATCAATGTGCCGCACTGGAGCGGGAACTCGTCTGACCCGTACCCGAGCGTCACTCTGTTGATGGACTTCTCCGATCCAGGTATTGTCGGGACGTTTGTTTATCACTGCCACATCCTGTCGCACGAGGACCTGGGGATGATGGCGGCGATCCAGGTGCTGCCGCCGCTGGTCGACTCGACCACCAAGCTCACAGCGTCGGCAAGCACGATAGCCCCCGGCGCGAAGGAGACCTTCACTGCGACGGTCACCGGAGGCTCTGGAACGCCGACGGGCAGCGTTACCTTTAGCAATGGCTCCACAAGTCTGGGCAGCGCGACGCTCAATAGTTCGGGTGTGGCTACGTTCTCGACCACGAGTCTGCCGGCGGGGACCAATTCGATCACGGCCGTCTACAGCGGTGACTCGACGTACTCGGGCTCCACGTCTTCGGCCGTGACCGTAACTGTGGGAACGGCGCCGTCGATCAGCGGCGTCAGTGCCAACTATGGCGCGCCGGGGGCCGCCATCACCATCACCGGAACCAACTTTGGCGCTTCGCAGGGAAGCAGCACGGTCACCTTCAGTGGCATCAAGGCCACAATTTCCTCCTGGTCGAGCACGAAGGTCGCAGCTATGGTCCCGTCAACGGTCACCACGGGAACGACGGGCAACCTGATCGTTACGGTGGGAGGGATCGCCAGCAACGGGATCTCGATCACCTACTACCCGGCGCTGAAGATCACCAGCATCTCCCCCACAAGCGGAGCGGTTGGGAACCTGGTGGTCATCAACGGAACCAACCTGCAAGACGCGCAAGGCAAGGGTTCGGTGTCTTTCTATAACGGAGTGGTGACCCCAATCCTGATCCAATCGCCGACCAACATTCAGGTCGACGTGCCGGCAGGCGCCAAGACTGGGCCGATCCATGTCCATACCAACGGCATTGGGTACGACAGCGCCACTTTCACCGTGACTGCGGCAAATTCCGCTCCGCAGATCACTAACGTTAGCGCGGATTATGGGGCGCGCGGGGCCACCATCACGATCACCGGGACGCGGTTCGGTGCCTCGCAGGGCAGCAGCACGGTTGTCTTCAGCGCTATCAAGGCGCCTATATCCTCATGGTCAAGCAGCAAGATCGTGGTGCAGGTACCGCCGACCGCGCCTTTGAGTGGCGTAGGACATGTTGTTGTGACAGTGGGAGGAGTAGGGAGCAATGCCATTCCGTTCACTTATTACCCCCCCCTGACGATCACCAGCATATCGCCCACGAGCGGTTCGGTCGGGACCACAGTCACCATTAACGGAACCAATCTGCAAGACGGCCAGGGTAAGGGAACGGTTTCCTTTTACAACGGGGTGATGACGCCGATTCTCACTCAATCGAGCACCAGCATCACCGTGAAAGTGCCGACCGGCGCGACGACCGGGCCGATCCACCCGCATGTCAACGGCATTGGGGCGAATAGCGCTACCTTTACCGTGCACTAGAAGTAGGCATCAATAGAAGGCTGCAAAAGCAAAAAGAGGGGCCTGGAAACAGGCCCCTCTTTTGCTCTGTAGTTAGTGCGTGCCCTCAGATCCTCATTGGCATAATGATGTAGCGGTAGCGGTACTCATCGTCGGCGTCTTCTGGGCGGACTTGTCCGGCGGACTGCGCGTCCTTGAATTCAAGCCGGACCTCACCAGCGCTGCCGACTGCCTTGAGGAAATCGATCAGGTAGGCGGAGTTGAAGCCGACCACGATTGCGTCGAAGTTGTAAGGGGTTTCGATGGTGTCTTCGGACTCGCCGGAGTCTGTCGAGGACGACGAGATCTTCAGCTCGTTCTGCTCCAGGCGCATCTTGACCGCGCCCGAGCGTTCGTCGGCGAACTGGGCGACGCGCTGGATCGATCCCATCAGGTCTTCGCTGCGGACGACGACGAATTTGTTGTTGTCCCGCGGCAGCACTGCTTCGTAGTTGGGGAATTGGCCGGTCAGCTTGCGCGAGGTCAGGGTGCGATGGCCGATGCGGAAGAACAGCGTGTGATCGTCGTCGGCAAAGTCGATCTGCTCGGCGTCGCTGTTCGATAGCAGCGACTGAAGTTCAGACAGGGCTTTGCGCGGGATGAGGGTCTTTTTCTCGCCGCTGATATTCGTCAGTGTCTCGCCGGATTTCTCGACATGCGCAAGCCGGTGACCGTCGGTCGCGACCATCGCCAGGCTCTCGGCCTTGAGGATCAGCAAAGCGCCGTTGAGGGTATACCGCGACTCTTCGTTTGAGATCGCGAAGATGGTCTTGCCTATCATGTTCTTCAACGACGCCGACGACAGCTTTGTCAGGCCGGCTTCAGGAAAGGCTGGAACCTGAGGGAAGTTGGCGCGCGCCATGCCGACCATCTTGGTGTTGGACCGGCCGGAGCGGATCTGCACCCAGTGGTTGTCCATGAGCTTGATCGAGATGTCGCCATCGCCGAGCAGCTTGATGTAGTCGTAAAGCTTGCGCGCGGGAATCGTGCAGGCGCCGGGCTTCTTGACCTTGGCCGCACAGGAGGTCTTGATGCTCTGGTCGAGATCGGTCGCGGTGATGGTGAGCTTGTCGTCGGCCGCCTCGATGAGGAAGTTCGACAAGATCGGGATGGTCGTCTTGCGCTCGACGACGCTTTGCGTTGCGGTCAGCTCGCGCAACAAGTCGGCGCGGCTGACGGTGATCTCCATCGCTCCCGTGGCTCCGCTGGTCCCCACCGGCTTCTCCTGCTCCACCTCTAAGCCTGGCATATCGCTTCGCCCTCCCCTTGTTTGACTAACTCTGGTTGACTACCTGGTCGTTTTGCCACAATGTACACCACTGGATGCCTTAAGGCACAGCGCTGTTTGCGGCGGATGTCGTCTGGCATTCATTCTAGTGAGAATTTGCACCGTCCGCGCTGCGGAAAACTAGGCAATCCAGTGGAATATGTAATTGAGGCCGGGTGGTCGTCGCGGGTCATGCGGTGGACGTGGAGAGCGGCAGACTGCGACTACTTCTAAGACTGATTAATTTCTTATTGAACTCAGTAGCAGTAGTAGTTCGGCGTGGATATGTGGAAAGAGCGCCCCGGGCCATTCCGGAGCGGGGTTTTCACTACGTCCGCGTTTTAGAAAACCTGTCCCATGAAATTGCACAAACAGGAAAATGAGGGGGGAGCGTTGGCCTGAGTCCCCGGTTTGCCGCAATCCGCACAGCCGCCACGCGACGACCCATGTGGAAAGCGATCGGGTAGAAGTGGAAAGGCTGGCCCCAGCCTTGATTGACAGCCACTTTAGAGAGTGCCGGTTTGCACAGAAGACGCCTTTTCCGAACTTTCCTCAACGCCGACTCTAGACTCGTGAGACAAGAGAAATGACGCTGGAGCGAAGCTATGGCGGTTGCCAAAAAGATTGCGGTCAAGAAGGCTACGCGGCTCGAACTGCTGCGAGAGCTTGAGTCCGTCGCTGACGAACGCAAGGCCAGGAATCTCGCCTGGTTCTTCAAGACTGGGCCGGGCGAGTACGGAGAAGGCGACGCGTTTCTCGGCATCACGGTCCCCGTGTGCCGAAAGATCGCCATGCGCTATGTCCATTTGCCGCTGCCGGAGTTGGCCAAGGTGCTCGCCTCGCCGATCCATGAGCATCGTTTTGCGGCTTTTGAGATTCTGGTGGCGCAATATGATCGTGGCGACGAGCAGCGTCGTCAGGAAATCTTTGACTTTTACCTCCAGAACACCCACCGCGCCAACAACTGGGACTTGGTGGACACCTCCTGCCGCTACATCGTTGGGAGGCACCTTGTGACGCGTCCACGGGGTCTTCTGGACGAGCTGGCTTCGTCCTCGATGCTCTGGGAGCGGCGCATTGCTATCGTCTCCACATTTGCGTTCCTGGCCGTTGGCGAGACGAAGGACACGTTCCGAATTGCGCGAAAACTGCTCGGCGACAAAGAGCCGCTGATTCATAAAGCGGTGGGTTGGCTTCTGCGGGAGGCGGGGAAGGTTTCGCGGCCGGAGTTGGAGCGGTTTCTGGAGAAATACTCAGCCAAGATGCCGCGGACGACGCTGCGGTATGCGATTGAGCGGTTTTCGGTGGAGGAGCGGAAGATGTGGCTGAGAATCGGGAAGTCCGCTGAGCCAAGGAATTAAACTTAGAAACAAGGTCAAAGGCGGAATGGCGATTCGTACGGTAGTCGGAGTGACCGCGGTCATCCTGATGTCGATCTCTGGGCTATTGTCGTCGCTGACTTGGCAAGAAATGGTGGAAGAGGTCAATGCTACGCTTCCCGAAGACGCCCGCTTTGATCCAATGTGGTGGTACGCCCCGAAAACTTTTCGGCTGTACCAAGCGTACAAACGACTCTGTCCAAATGGCCGACTTCTGAGAGCGTTTTATCTCAGCGTTGCCGCCGGCGTGGCTTCCCTATTGATCGCCGCGTGGGCCATAGGGTTGATTGGACGTTAAAAAGCCCGCAGCGCCCCTTATGGTCTGTCGCCGACCGAGATACCATGGCGTCGGTCCTACCCGTTCAGCGTCTCCGTCAACTTGGTCAGCGTCCGGTTCAGGTCCTTGTCGTTCCGCTTCATCTCATCGATCTTCCCGATCGAGTGCATCACGGTGGTGTGGTGCTTGCCGCCGAACTGGCGTCCGATCTCGGGGAGTGAGGCTTCGGTCATCTGCTTGGCGAGGTACATCGCGATCTGGCGCGGCACGACGACTGAGCGGGAGTTGTTCTTCTGCTTCAACTCCGCCACCCTCATGCCGAATTGTTCGGCAACGGCGCGCTGGATCGACTCGATGGTGATCTTGCGCACCTGGGTGTCGATGAAGGCCTTGAGGCACTGCTGCGTCGTCGGCAGGGTGATCTCCATGCCGTTCAATCCGCACCAGGCGATCAGGCGCACCAGCGCGCCTTCAAGCTCGCGGACATTCGTCCGAACATTCGAGGCGATGAAGAGCGCTACATCGATGGGCAGAGTCGTCTGCTCGCTCTCCGCCTTCTTTTGCAGGATCGCGACCTTGGTCTCGAGGTCCGGTGGCTGGATGTCGGCGATCAGTCCCCACTCGAAGCGGCTGCGCAGACGGTCTTCAATCTCGGGCAGCTCCTTGGGAGGCCGGTCCGAGGCGATGACGATCTGCTTCATGCTCTCGTGCAGCGCGTTGAAGGTATGGAAGAACTCTTCCTGGGTGCGCTCCTTCTGCGCGAGAAACTGAATATCGTCAATCAAAAGCAGATCAACGGACCGGAACTTGTCGCGGAAGCTGGTCATGCGGTCGTTGCGCAGCGAGTTGATCATCTCGTTGGTGAATTTCTCGCTCGAGACGTAGCAGATGGACGCTTGAGGCTCGCGGCGCTTCATCTCATGACCGATGGCGTGCATGAGGTGGGTCTTGCCCATGCCGGTGCCGCTGTAAAGAAAGAGCGGGTTATAAGCCTTTGACGGCCGCTCGGCGACGGCGCCGGCCGCGGCGCGGGCAAACTGGTTTCCGTTGCCGATCACAAAAGCGTCAAACGTGTAGCGCGGGTTGAGTTGCGCAGCCGAGGTCCAATCGAAGCGCGCCTGTTGCGCGGGCACACCGGAGCGCGAGTTGTAATTGCGCTGGCCGCCATTGAGATGTCCATTGGCATGTCCGGGCTGATGGCCGTTTTGCGACCCATTCCCTGCGTGGGCAGGCTGCGGCGCAAAACCTCCATCTTCGCGCACTCGCGGCGCGGCAGGGTCTTGTTCGGGGGTCACGAACTTGACTTCTTCGAACTCCATCTCGAGCGACTCCATCGCTTCCTGGATGATGTCGCAGTAGCGGTCGCAGTCTTGCTGGATATCCGCGTTCGGTACGCGGACAAAGAGTGTCGTGCCATTGGCGTGGCTAAAGCGCGTCGGCTTCAAGCAGGCGTCGAACGAGTGGCGAGTGACTTTTTTCTCGAGGGCCCCGAGGATTCTGACCCAAGGGTTCGGTGCGACTGCGGGCGTAGGTGCGAATGACATTACACTTCCTTAGTTCGGGCCGCCGCCGGTCGGTTCCCCTTACGAAAAAAACGAGAGCAGATGCGACAAAACGCCTGGCGAAAATACCCGCCGGGTGTGCCGTGGTTCTCTCGTGTGCTCGGAGCTTGCACTCGACTGCTGAGGTCGAGTTGCTTTCAATCGATCGGCAAAGAGACAGCCTGACGTGCAGATTTCTCTCTTGAACGAAACCGATGCTAGCACGATTCACCAGCGGTCGTAACGTCTCTTTCATCGAAAAAATTGTTTTATTTCTTAGTTGCACCAGTAGTAGTGAAAACTCGAAATGCGGCCGGATTTTTGCGGCAACAGAGGGTGATCGTTTATACTGAAGTTCTCGATTAAGAGTGAAAAAAGTCGCAGGCACACAGCCGCGACACATTACCCCAAGAGAGTTACTAAGAGGAGCGCACTTCCATGCCGAAGCGCACATTTCAACCTAACCGCCGTCACCGGTCCAAGACCCACGGCTTCCGGATCCGTATGAAGACCAAGAGCGGCGCAGCCGTGTTGTCCCGTCGTCGGGCCAAGGGCCGCCATCGCGTTTCCGTCAGCGCCGGATACCGCGACTAAAGCATTCTGCCGCCGTTTTTTTTGGTGGCGTGATCGTCGTCGATTCGACCTTCATCTCATACATCCTGGCTTTTTCACAATCGGCGCACTCACGCCGCCTGGCCTGAGTGCGCGGTGGTGTGTCTGCACTTCATGTCGCTCTTGCGGCACAATAAAGATGTGCCTAAGACCTCACCCAGCATCGTAGTCGTGCCGCCTTTAGCCGACCACCGGCTGCGCAAACACGCCGACTACCAGCGCGTGTACCGCGACGGGCGCAAGAACTTCTCTGCTTCGATGAGCTACTTCTACGCGCTGCGTGCGGTCGAAGCGCCACCGGCAAAAGGTCCGCGTATCGGCCTCACCGCCGGCAAGGTGGTGGGCAAGGCAGTCGAGCGCAATCGCATCAAGCGCCGGATGCGTGACATCGTGCGGCGGAACAAGGCGCTCGTTCGGGCCGACGTGGACATCGTGCTGCATCCGCGCCGCCCGGTGCTGACTATTGAGTTCGCCAAGCTAGAAAGCGAAGTGGTCCGCATCTTCACCATGATTCAAGGTGCAATCGACAAGGGCCAAATCAAGGCGAAGCTCACATCAAAAGAATCGCAGGTCACGTCGTGATCGACGCGGTCGACCAGTCCCGCTCCGCACGTGGCGACGTGGGCCGCGCTCTCTTATTTCTCTACAAGAGAGCGCTCTCGCCGGTGCTGCACGCAGTAAGCGGAAGCGCGGGCGCATGCCGCTTCCAGCCTACTTGCTCGGAGTACGCAGCGTTGGCCCTGGAGTATCACGGCGTCGTTCGCGGAACATGGCTGGCGCTGCGCCGCATTTCGAAGTGTCATCCGTTTCATGCGCCGGGGTTCGATCCCGTGCCCGTTCCTCCGTCTTTTGCGCTGTCACTCTCGGCGGCTACGCCCATGCAGAGTTCGCCCCCGCCAGTTACGATAGAAGTAGGAGTGTTTCGAGACCGTGTGGCTTCACACTCGCCAGCGGCGGACCTCCCTGACGAACGTCGATAGGAATATCTTTTGCCAGAAATTAAGAACCCGAATCAGCAGGGCGGTGGTGGCGACTCGAGGACCATGCTCGCCTTCACGGCTATCTTCATCCTGATGTTTTTTGGCTTGCAGTACTTCAAGCCCAAGACGACGCCGGAAGCCAAGCCCCAGCAGCAACAACAATCCAACCCGCCACCCGCAAGTTCGATTAGCTCCGCTGCCGCCTCAGTTCCTGGTAGCGCAGGTTCCGCTCAAGCAAACGCGGTGCAGGCGTCGACCGAATCGCCGACGATCGTTGAGAACGAGCTCTATCGCATCCAGTTCTCCAATCGTGGCGCCCAGGTCACTTCCTGGATACTCAAGAAATACAAAGACGCCGACGGCAAGCCGCTCGACCTGGTGAATAAGCAGGCTGCGGCGCAGTTCGGTTATCCGCTCTCGCTTTACACCTACGACGCAGGAATGCGCGACAAGCTAGCCCAGGCGCTCTTCGTGCCATCGGCGACCGGCGATGTGATCGCTCCCTCCACATTGACCTTCACCTGGTCGAGTGGCGGCGTGACGGCCCGCAAGACTTTCTCCTTCGACACCAGCTATGTGATCCATGCGGAGACTTCGGTCGAGCAGAATGGCGCGCCGGTGACCGCGCTGCTCTCGTGGCCCTCGGGCTTCGGCGATCAGGACACGCTGCCCCAGTATGCCAAAGGTACCTTCAACTCGATGCAGTCCGGCAAGTCCAATTCGGACGCATACAAGAAGGTCGTCGGCGGACAGACGCTGCCACGGCCCATTCGATTGGGTCGGAGTCAGCGACCTGTACTTCGCCGCGATTTTCCTGCCCGACGCGCCACAGCAGGCCTCCGTCGTGCAGATGCACGGAGAAGTCACGATTCCGCGCAACCTGAAGAAGCCCGATCCGAACGCGACCGATCGCGCTCCGGTACTTGGCGCGGCCATTGGCGGGGCTGGCGGCACGACGTCGACGCGGCTCTATGCCGGTCCCAAGCTCATCGACGTGCTCAAGAGCGTCAAAGCCACCGGCCCGGACGGCAAGGCCAATGGCGCGGACATCGAGCCAATCGTAAGCTTCGGCTGGATGAAAATCATCTCCGAGCCGCTCTTCCTCATCCTGCATTGGATGCATGAGCATGTGGTCTCCAACTGGGGATGGTCGATCCTGCTGCTCACATTGATCATCAACATCGCCATGCTGCCGACGCGCATCACGATGATGAAGTCGGCGCTCAAGATGCAGCGCATCCAGCCGCAGATGGATGCCATCAAGGAGCGCTACAAGAAGTACAAGACCACAGATCCTCGCCGCGCAGAGATGAACCAGGAGATCTTCGCCCTCCAGAAGAAGGAGGGCGCGAATATGTTCGGCGGCTGCCTGCCGATGTTGATCCAATGGCCGCTGCTCTACGGCTTCTACAACATGCTGTCGAATGTATTCGAGTTGCGCCAGGCGCACTGGCTTTGGCTGCCCGACCTGGCCTCGCCGGACCCGCTGCACATTCTGCCGGTTTTCTTCATTGTTTCGATGTTTCTGGTGCAGTACCTCACGCCTTCGCCGGGCGTCGATCCGGCGCAGCAGCGCATGATGGCCTTTACCATGCCGGCGGTTTTCGGCTTCATGACCTGGAGCGTTGCCTCAGGGCTCGCGCTCTACTGGGCTTGCGGCAACATCGTTAATATCGTCCAACAGACAGTCATGAATCGCACCAAGCTAGGACGCGAGATGCACGATATTGCCGCCAAACGCGCCGCCAAACGGCTGGGCAAACCCGCGACGGCGAGACGGTGAACTTTCCTAACCCGATCAGCGTCTCAACAAGACGAGGATAGGGCGAGTGTCCGCAACGATTTGATGGATGACGGTTGCGGGATCCCCGAGATAAGACCGGAACGATGTGGGAGCAACAAACCCGCGAAAAGGACCACAGGAACGATGCCAATTGAAGACCACGCCGCCGCAGCCACGAAGATAGCCAGCTTCCTCCAGACCCTGGTAAAGACAGGGGGACTTCGCGTGAAGTACCGCATCACCGCCGGCAGCGGTGCTGCCGATCCGGACGGCCTTGAAGCCCGCGAAATCTATGTTGAACTCGCCGGCCCCGATGCTGAGCTGATCACCGAACGCGGAGGCGAAGTGCTTCGCGCTCTCGAGCACGTGGCCGCGAAGATCATCCGCCTTGAGCCTGAAGAGCACGACAAGGTCTCCTTCGACGCCAACCAGTTCAAAGCATTGCGTGCCCGCGAGCTAAAGCTCACCGCCGAGACTGCGGCAGAAAGTGTCACCCGCACCGGCCAGCCATTCAGCTTCGCGCCGATGAGCTCGCGCGAGCGGCGCATGCTGCATCTCGCGCTCAAGGCCTTCGACGAAATTGAGACGGCCAGCAGCGGTGAGGGCCTCGGCCGCTATGTTGTTGCCTACCCCAAAGGCTCGCCACTGGCTCGCGCTGCCGCCGAAGCGGGCCGGCGCTCGCCTGGAGGCTACGGCGACCGCCGCCCCAGTCGCGGACTCACGCCCCGCTATGGCAATCGCCCCGACCGGCGCCCATCGCGCCGCGATTAGAGTAGAGTTGCAGTTTCGGTGCGAGACTTATAAGCATCGTGGTCGCTGGCGGGCAAACATCGTCGCTCCCAAGTGTTAGAGTGCTGTGGCGAGGTTCGACGATGCCTGAGACAGTGGTTCTGCTGAGAGGACTGGAGCCGAAATTTCTGGAGGGGCTGACGCCTTCCGAGCGTACTGCGCTCCTCGATTCAGCGACGGTAAAGAGATTTGAGCCCGGTTCGCTGATTACGCGGGAGGGATTTCCTGCCGATTCTCTCGCCATTTTGGTCCAGGGGCTCGCTCGCTTTTCCTGCACAACAATTGATGGCAGCACCGTCTTCCTTCGCCGCATTCACCCCGGGGAAGTTTGTGGCGTCGCGGCGATTCTGGCAGAACCGGTTGAGTATCTCTTAAACGCGGAGACGATAAAACCAACCGTTGCGTTAATGTGGCGTCGCGCGGCGATCAGGTCTTTTGTGATGAGATGCCCTCGTCTGCTCGACAATGCCTTGCTCTTTGCGCATGACTACGGCCGCTGGTATCGGACCGCTCACATCTCCGCCGTGGGGAAGACCGCGCGCGAGAGGCTCGCGCTGGTTCTGGGTGATCTCGCCACCGGAATAGGGCACAAAGTGGACGAAGGCGTCGAAGTGACCATTCGCAATGAAGAGTTGGCCAGCGAAGCAAACGTCACAATCTTTACGGCGAGCCGCCTCTTGAGTGAGTGGCAACGCGATGGAGTTTTGGTAAAGACTCGGGGTAAGGTCATCCTCCGCTCGCCCAAAGGTTTGCTGCGCCGACCCTGATCCCCGCCACAATCCGATTTCTCAATCTTTTCTTCATTGCGCCGGAGCAACGACGCGGGCCCGAGTCGCTGTCATTCTTAAAGATGGTGTAGTTCGAGCTGCGAACAATCTCGCAGGTCGAACATGACTTCGGTGGAGGGAGTTGGAGTAATTGGCATCTGTACGGATTTTGATCGTGGATGATTATGAGTTTTGGCGGTATTGCGTGGTCTCGATGTTGAGGGACTATCCCGAGTTCGAGATTGTAGGCGAAGGGTCGGATGGCCTCGACGCCATTGAAATGAGCGCGGAACTACACCCTGACATCGTCCTCCTGGATGTCGGGCTTCCCGACCTGAACGGCTTCGAGGCCGCTCGCGAGATTCTAAAAGTGTCTCCAGCCGTGAACATCATCTTCCTTGCCCAATCCCGCGATGAGGAGTTGCTGAACGAGGCTGCGAGAGTGGGTGCGCGAGGTTACGTCTCGAAAATGGACGCCGCCTCTGAGCTCGTGCCTGCAATGAAAGCGGCCGTCGCCAGGAAGCGGTCCAACCAGCTTCACTAGTCTCCCATCCCCTAAACTAAGAGCTGTGCAGCAATTTCAGTCAGGCACTGAGACTATCGTTGCCGTCTCGACCCCGCCCGGCCGCGGAGGCATCGGCATCGTTCGCCTTTCAGGGCCCGATGCCGTAGCGATCGCCGCGCCCATGCTGCGGCTCAAGAGTCCACTCGCGCACGCCCAAGCGAGATACGCGGAGATTTTGGACGGTTCCCCGCACACCGGGGTTCGTGCCCTGAGCTTGGAGCCCTGTGCCCCGAATAAAATCGACGAGGCGATCGTCACCTTCTTCGCGGCGCCCAACTCCTACACCGCCGAAGACATCGTCGAGATCGCGGCACACGGCTCCCCGGTGGTGCTCGATATGCTCGTTCGTCAGGCACTCGCAAGCGGCGCACGCCTTGCCGAGCCGGGTGAGTTCACGCAACGCGCATTTCTCGCCGGACGCATCGATCTCACCCAGGCGGAGGCAGTCCGCGACCTGATCGACGCGCAAACGCTCTATCAGGCTCGGGTCGCCGCGAGTCAGCTTGGCGGCGCTCTCTCGCGTCGCATCCAGCCCGTGAAAGACGCATTGGTCACGCTCATCGCCACACTCGAGGCGGGTATCGACTTTGCCGAGGACGACATCGACGTCATGCCCAACGCCGATATTCTCTCGCGCATCGAGGCGCTGCGCGCGCAACTCGCGCCAATGGAGGCGTCCTTTGCACACGGACGAATCGTGCGCAGCGGACTCACGCTCGCCATCGTCGGCCGGCCCAACGTGGGCAAATCCTCGCTCTTCAATTGCCTCGTCGAACGCGAGCGCGCCATCGTCACTGCGACCCCGGGAACCACCCGCGACCTTGTAACCGAACAGGTCGCAATCGGCGGCATTCCCGTCAACCTGATCGACACCGCCGGCCTGCGCGAGGCCACGGATGAGGCCGAAGCCATCGGCATTCAAAAGTCTCGTGAAGCGCTGGCAGAAGCGGACATCGTGCTCGTCGTGCTTGACGCTACGGCTCACGCTTTTCGCTACGAAGAACAGATCATCCGCACTCTCGAAGGGCGTCAACACATTCCCGTCTTCAACAAGATCGACTTGCTTCCCGCCCCGCCTTCCGGTCTGGACACGCTGCTCGCGGGGAGTCTCGCCAAACCGATTTCCGTGTCTGCGAAGACGGGCGCCGGAATTGAGGCCTTGCGAGAAGCAATTCTTGCGGTGGCTCGCGGCCCCGGCAGCTCTGATCAATCCGGCATGATCACCAACCTGCGCCAACACCAAGCCATCGCCGAGGCGCTGAAATCACTGGACGCGGCGGCGCAATCGACCGCGCAGCGCATCCCGCATGAGATGGTGATGCTTGATCTTTACGCGGCTCTCCGGAATCTCGACGTGCTTACCGGACAAACCACGCCGGACGATATCCTCAACCAGATTTTCTCGACGTTTTGCATTGGGAAGTAGAGGGTGTTGCCGTCAATGGTTCGTCTTTATTTCGATCTCGTGTTTTGGGGCTTCCGTCTCTAACCAAAAATTGGATTGACCGCTTAACCGGCGCTTGATCGTGGGAGATAACCGTGCTTCCATTTTGCCGAGCCGGTATCCCACAAGCTTCCACACGGTGCGCGACATGGCGGAGGGAATCTTCAGCGCATCGTGCTTGAAGAGGTAATTCAGCTCGGAAAGCACAAATCGCTTGCCCTCGCCGTTCGCCCTCCCGAACTGGTCGAGCAGCCAGCTTTCGCGGCTATGGAGGGCGCCGATATCAAAGTAGCGTCGAAACTCCTGGATCCAAGAGTGAGAGTGGGAATGATAAACGAGGGCCTCCGCAACGTAGGCCACTTTATGGCCGGAAAGCAAAAGCCGGCCGGCTGTCGCTGTGTCTTCGCCGATGATTACATTGGCCGGAAAGCCTCCGACTGCCATCAACGCCGACCGCCGGTAGGCGGCAAAGGAATTAGAAATGAAGATGGACTTGATGCCGAGCCTTTCCCGGCTTGGCAGGTCGCGAACATCCGACGACGTCGGGTAATTGAAGTGTCGAGCGTGCGCCTCGATCGCTCCAGCCTGCGGTCTGGGTAGCTGGCGGCCGTAGGCGGCAGCCACTGTCGGATCTTGAAAGGCGGCAAGCAGTTGTATTACCGCGTCGGGAGCGGCCAGCACAGCATCCTGGGTGAGAAACACCAGGAACTCGGCGTCGCCCGAAAATTTGGATGCCCACTGACGGGTACCTCCATGGTTAAATTCCCGGCGCGCTATGGCGGCAAATCCAAAACCTGCCGCTCGAGCGAGTTCGGGAGTTCCGTCCGTCGACTCGGAGTCGACTATCAAGACGCGGTCCGGTGGGACGCACGCCAGCAAAGCCGGAGCAAAGCGCGACCAGTCCGAAGCTGCGTTGAGTGTGGGGACAATAACGAAATAATTTTGATCTTGTGCCGATGGCGTTAACATTATCAAGTCCTTAGAGCGAGGTGCTGCTTGTGCCAGGTTGCGTCCCCGCTTTGGCTATGAGACGCGGTTGCCTTGCTCCAAGGTGCAGCGAGCAGATTCTTCCCGCTGTCAGGCGAGGATGATCCATGTGCAGGAGAAGCATGCGGAGTAGGATGCTCAGGGAGCGAGATACCCGAGAAACTCGTCCATCGACTTGCCTCCGCAACTGGAAGACGTGCTGACAAAGTGGTCCTTTCCCGAGCTGCAGCGGTAGATCGGGACCAGGCTCATCCCAGAGACCGGCTTTGCATAGACATAACCATCTTTGCCGAGAATCCGCTGCCCTTCACAAGCCGGATCCAAGGAAACAAAATACTCGGTTTGACCGCCTTTGCAGCCATAAAGCGGAACAGTGGCGCCCTGAAGGGGATTTGCGTAGATATGACCGAGGGTCAGTTGCGGTCGAAATCCGCCATCCGGACTGATCCAACCCGACGTGGTTTCATGTTGAGTGCCGTTGTAATACAGAGTGAACGGCAATAATACATCGGTGGCAGGGTTCCATTTCATGGGCAATAGAATCCATGTATTAATTCTCGCGGAAGTCCCCGCGTCCGCCGGCGTTGCATCCCAACTCGGGGCGGGGTAGGAAGATGATGTATAAAAATCGACCTCAGGATAGGCGGCCAGGTTGATGTTGCCGTAAGCGTCATGGACGAAGCCGCCAATAAAGTTCGATTCGTAGCCCGTTGCGTTCGTGTCCTCAATGAAGAGTTGCTGCCAGGGAGTCGTCCCGGTCAAGAGAGAATCCTTCGGGATCTTATAGAGCTCTACGCCATATTGGCCACGCTCAACCACGTTTCCAGTCGTCGACGGCGCCCTGAACGGTCGACAAAAGAGCGCGTACCATTCGCCCTTCGCAGAGTCGTACGAAACGTCGCCCCAGGTTGCCTGCGGGTCATCGGGGTCCAGGCCCCTTGTAGTTAGCGTTCCCTGCACGGAGAAATGAATCCCGTCGGTCGATACGGCCAATAAGTGGCCTTGAGAGGAGTCTTCGTAAAACATGTATATCGCCGACTTATGATCTGCATTGTAGAGCGAAGGTTGACCGACTCCGTACTCAACGGCCGAGCTCGATAATATAACCGGCTGAGGGTATTTCTTCCAGGTTTTGCCGTCATTGGAAAACGCGGCGCCGATACTGTTATTGGTTCCACTCAGCGCGGCAGTAGCCACATAGTACATAGCGTAAGTATAGTTTTGGCCATCCCCGAGAGGGTTGGTGAAAAGACCTTCGATGACCTTCGGATTGCAAGTGTATGCTGAATCCCATGCTCCCGGAGTTTCGGCCAGAACCAGCGTGGGGCCAACTTCAGCCAACGTTTTCTTGTTGACGGATGCGTAATAGATTGCATCTGTGTTCTGCGACGGGTCATTCGGGTTGACGCCCTGACTGCACCACCAGAACTGCCGCACATTTCCTGTTTCGATGATCGAGGGGGAGTAGTTATAGACCCCGCCCTTACCGACGGCCCCCTTGGGCAGCGAAGACGCCCCACAGCCAGCGACAACAAGCATCGCGCCCGCTATCAGCACGCTCGCTGTTGCTTGCGTCACCCGGCGACAGAGGGCCTTGCGGCGCAGAGCTTCTTCAGATTTTAGGCCGCCGACAATGGACGAAGGGAAGGTTAGCCAGGCCACGATGCTCGGGTAAAGGCTAATCTGTTTTAAGGCTGCGAACATCGATCTGCTGATACTCCAGTGAGTACTTTTTTCTTGAGCCGATGCATGGCTGGAGAATTTGCTCCACTGAATTCGATGCAAAGGAAAAAGCCCGCTTCCGTAGGTGTTGCTTTATTCTAGAGCGAGTGTATGCCTTCCGTGAAGCGTCTTCTACGTCGGCCGGAACTCTCTCAACAGGGTGACCGCTGTCAACTCACCTGGTGCACACCCAGACGCTTAGTTGATAAGTTCACCATCAATATCAGGTTTGGCAGTATTCCTGCGCGGTAGAAGCCATAGCGCAGGAAGGTGACCACCCGGATGATGCGGTTCTTACTCGAGCCGCACCTTAGAAAAGCCACGATCACGCGGCGTTTTCCCGGAGCCATTTCTGCGGAGTGGATTCTGAGAAGGGCCGCCGCCTGCCGCTGGTTGGTTCCCCATTCCTCGAGGTACTTCTGGGTGTCTGGGCGCAGAATACGCTGCAGCAACGTCCTCGGTTGCTGCAGCGCGCCGGTGCCAAGAACGTTGCCGCCATGTTGACGATACAGGACGGTCGGGGCTCTGACGGCAGCGTGCCGCCCTAACGTGGAGGCCAGCAACGCAATCCACCGATCGTGCATCGAGGCTTCTTCCGGCATGCTTAAGGAAAGCTCGAGGAGTTGGCGATTGAGCATCGCCGTGCAGCCGGTCACAACACCCTGCACCAGTAGCTTGTTTAGACGCTGAACGCGGTCGGGGTCAATGCTCATAAAGGCCCAAAACGACGGATGCTGAAGGCCGAGCTTATCGTCCACCACCCGCAGATCCGTAAAGACCAGCAGAGGGAGATTCACTCCACACTCTGACTCGAGCCGGTCCATGGCTTCTTTTGTCCGCCTAACCTTGTCCGGTAGCCAGACGTCGTCTTGATCGGAAAGACAGATGTAGTCCGCTGTAGACGCCTTCATGAGCCGCAGGAAGTTCTCTTTAGCGCTGCCCGAGGCGCTGCCCGAGGGGAGAACTCGAAAACGGTTGGGAAAGCGGGCGGCATAATCGTTCAGTATTTCGTTGGTCAGATCGCTGGATCCATCATCCCGGGCGAGCACGCGGAAATGCTCATAGTCCTGCCCAAGGATGGAATCGATCTGTTCGCGCAGGAACTGCTCTCCATTGCAGGTGGCAAGCAAGATCTCGATCTCTGGGGCGTTGCTCCTCATGACCTTTCGACCATCTACCTCAGCCTGTTTCTCCTCGTCCTGGACCTACGGTACGGCCCTTGCCAGGGTAACGAATTTCACCGCAAGCCGGAACTGTAGCGGCTGCCGTTTCGGTAATCCGCGGTTCAGAGGGCAAATCCCTGTCGCGCGCGGAATCGTTGCCACACGCCGCGCCCTCCTTGTATCATTTTCTTGGAAAGGCCCCTGAGATCTCCTTGCGTGATGTGATGCGTGACAACAATCAGCGGGCCATATCTGTAATAATCCCAACTTACAATCGCTCCTCTGCGTTGATATGGTGCCTCGAGCATCTTGAGAACCAGACATTTCGGGACTTCGACGTCATCATTGTGGATGACGGCTCCAGCGATGATACTTCTGACGTGGTGGCCGCGTACAAGGAGCATTCCGCTCTGGAGATAGCCTACATTCGCCAGAAAAACGGGGGTCCCGCGAGGGCTAGAAATGCAGCGGTACGCGTCGCCCGTTCTCCAGTGTGTCTATTGATCGGTGATGACATACTGGCTTCGCCAGAGTTGGTGGAGCGGCACCTCGACTTTCATCGGGCGGAGCATGAACTCGCCGCTTGCGGCCTTGGCCTTACACGATGGGAGAGCAAGCGACAGCAGCTCACTCCGTTTATGAGATATTTCGAGCAAGTGCAATTCGCATATGCCGATTTGATCTCGGGCGCGCCAGCGGACTACAGGCATTTCTACACCAGCAACTTGTCCGTCAAGACGGAGTTGTTCCGCCGTTACCCCTTCAATGAACGGTTTCCGAAGGCAGCAATGGAAGACGTTGAGCTCGCCTATAGGATCAGCCGATCGGAGACACTGAAGATCGTTTTCTTGCCCCACGCAGTCGCATCTCACTATCATCCGACCTCGTTGCGGCAGGCTTGCCTAAGAAATGTCACGATCGGACGGTCGATTCATCTCTTCGAAGAGTGTTGGCCCGAGGCGGCTCCGTTTATCCAGCCTCTGCTGGGTTGGAGGAGACTTGCCGGGCAGATCCTGGACCATGCCTCGTTCCGAGGTGCATTGACCCGCGTGCTTTCCTCTGTGGAGAGCTTCTACTGTAATGCCCGGCTTACACGGCAGCTGCTGGATAGTTACCAGCGTTCCGGTTATCACGACCGAAAGCTAGAGATGTTGATTCCATCTAGACAGCAGGCGACCCGGCCAGCCTCTTGAGCACAAAGATGCTTCTATAAGAGGGACGCCTGTTGGCCAGGTTGAGAATCGGGCGAAGTAACCAGGGAACCGATTTGAGCAAGATACAAAACGCTTGATTCACTCTGTTATGGCTTTCGAGCTTCATCATGAATAGATGAAACCGGAGATGCTCGTTCGGTATCTCCTGGATCGACCAGCCGCTAACTGTGTCGAAGATCGCTGGAGTTGGGAATGGATGCTCCATGTGCTCCTGTAGCCAAACGGGAGCGGGGCGCCCTGAAGCGAGATAACTTTGGTATAACTCATGGTCTATCTCCCAGGCTAAGGGACCACAGGGAAAGCCAAAGATTGCTAAAGTCGTGCAGACTCGAAGACATTCATGAACCACCTTGGTCCTCGCTTCAGGTGGAACATGCTCGAGTACGTCGGAAGCTAGGACCACATCGAATGACTTGTCCTCAAATGGCAGATCAGCGGCGGATCCAACGATCGCCTTCATGGGTGGCTCAGGCGGTGTGGGAAAGTGAATGTCGCAACCCGTAAAGGCTACCTTGCGGAACTGCCCAAGTCCGGTGGGCCCCGATCCCACTTCGAGCAGCGAAGGAGAGCTGCTCAAGCTATTTTCGCCAAGGATTTTGAGAATTGGAAAGTATCGAGCAGCGCGGTTAAGCAAAAGCACCTCTCTTCAATGGAATCGAATGCACTAAAGGCTCCGTTTCATCGGCGTCTTTTGTTGCGTTGGCTGAAGACGTGCGGCGCGCTTTGGTGGGGGGTTGGTTGAGGCATCTCGGGTTTGCACGAGTTGAGAGGGTATCCCTAGTTTAGCGCCAGGCTCACGAATTGAGAAGGGTTCGCCCTTGGGCGAACGAGTGTCCTAAACTAGGATCATGCCGATGGTGCCGGAGGAAGTCGGGGACTTAAGCGGCGAACTCTCGCCGCTCGAGTCGATTCCGGTTGGTGACATCCCGCTGTCGCGAGGCGGTCTCGCAAAGCGGGGCAAGCGGTTGTTCCAGGTGGTAGCCGGCTACTTTGTCGGCCAGGGAGCCACGCAGGCAGTGAGCATCGTAGCGGGGCTTTTCCTCGTTCGCCACTTGAGCGTGCAAGCTTTCGCGCAATTTGGCCTTGCCATGGGTTTTCAGGCGGTATTTGCGAATTTGATGGACCTGGGATTGACCAGCACCATCATCCCAATGGTGGGAGAACGAAGAGACGATCACAGCCTCGTGGGCCGATATGTGCGCTCCGCAAAACATCTCAGGGACCGCGCCTTCTGGATCCTCGCGCCCGTGGCGTCATTGGCTTTCCTCCCCATGATGTACAGGCAGCACTGGGGGTGGGGAGTACAGCTAGCCCTTTTAGGTTCGGTGCTGCTCGCTCTTTACTCCGGTGGCAAGGTTTCCTGTTATTCAGCCCCTCTCCTTCTCTTTGGCAGGTTACGGGACTACTACGTTCCCCAGGTCCTAACCGGAGCCGGCCGGCTCGCCATTTATGTTGTGCTCGGATTTGCAGGAGGTTTGAATGCGGCGACTGCCGCCTGTCTGGGGGCGATCAATGTAAGTGTATGCGGTATGTGGCTTTCCCGGAAGAGCCAGCCATTCCTGAAGTGGCCGGTGAAGGACGATCCTGCGACCGACAGAGAGCTGGTGCGATACGTCATGCCCGCAGCGCCGGCAATGATCTTTTCCGCCTTTCAACCCCAGGTCACGCTCTTCCTGATCAGCATTTTCGGAGCGGGGAGCGCCTATATTGCCCAAGTCGCGGCGCTCGGAAGAATAGCTCAACTGTTCACGGTCCTCATGACCTTCAATATGATCGTCGTTGAACCCTATATAGCTCAGCTCAGCCGTCCACGCTTGTTACCCACATATTTGGGTATGACTTTCCTTGCAATTCTGGCGTGTATACCTGTCGTATGGGTCGCCTTCACCTGGCCCCAGGCGTTCTTGTGGCTGCTCGGGCCTAAATATAAGGAGTTAAGAGGCGTGTTGGGATACCTAATTCTTTCTTCCTGCATGACTTTTGTGGCGGGACTCATGTGGATCATGAACCGAGCCCGCAAGTGGGTTTTCTGGAGCGGGACCCTCGTGGAAATTGGACTTCTGGTCGTCACGCAGATTGCCTTCGTGACATTTATAGGCGTGCGAAATACCCGCCAAGCCGTCTTCCTGAGTCTGACGGCCAGTTCCTGCTATATCGTGGCTCATGTTTATGGCGCCATCTACGGCTTCATCAAAGGACCACGTTCCATAGGCCCAGCCAGCCTGGATGCGCTCTGAATCCAGAAACCGATTCATTCGATTGCAGCGCGTATTGTGTGAATTGCGTAGGCTTTGTCTTTCAACTTGAGACCATGTAGCAGCGCGCGTTTTAGGAGTCGCACCCGATGGACTATTGAGCCGAGGGCAGAACTTGAATCTCGAACGAATCGCCACTCGGCGGCCAACACGTTGCAGTAACGCTCGATCGAGACTTCCGATTCGATATGTTGCATCGAGAGACGGTGTGCCAACTGTGAGTTAAGGACGTAAACGCGCCCTCCCGCCGCCTGGAGGCGATAGAAAACGATGTGGTCGAGATAATCCAGCCAATATTCCTGTGGGAATCCTCCAATGGCCACGAGTGCGGGAACACTGAGGCATGCTGCAGAATTGAAAGCTATGAGCGGCTTTGCCGAAAAGCCGGAGAAGCCCAACGGGACTCGACTGTAGAAGACCCGGCCGACAATTTGCGGAGATAATACGAGTTCGTCTTGAACGAGTTCGGGAACACAGGCGCAAACCCGCTCAACCTCCCCGGATTCCAAAGCAGCTAGAAGCTGAACAACAAAGTGCCGGTCCAGCAGGGTGTCCTGATCCAGCGTGAGGAGCCATGGAATTTGGTCGCCTTGAGCGGTGGACAGAGCCCGGTTGTATGCATCGGCGAGGCCGGGATTCGCGGGGGCGTGGAAGTATTCGAAGCGACCTGAATCAAGACTGAGGTTGGAAGCGGGATCTCCGGGGGAATTATCCTGGACCAAAATCCTGAGCTTTGCTCGAATAGCCGGATCGTCCGCGCATATTTGCAGGAGTGAGGAGAGGGAGAGTGCCCGCGCTGGGCTCTGCTTGTATAAAACGACGACGCACTGAATCAGCGGAGCTGCCATACCTCCGAATACTATGACATTCGGTACGGCGTGGCCGGAAAGACTTGCTGGTTTTATCACTCTGTATCGGTCGCTGCGGTGCTGGTAAACTGTCCATGAAGCTCGATGAAGATGGGCTTTTCGGTGTTTTAGGGCAGGTCGGTCAACGAGCGCGCCTGGACAGTTTCACCAAAAGCGCCGGCGGATAGCTGGCTCGGCCCAAAGCTCATGACAACCACTTCCATTACCATCAACCTGCTGCGCTGGAACTCTCCCTGGGAAGAAATTCACTCTTGTATCGAGGCAGTTCTGCTGTCGGAATATGACAGTTTTGAACTGATCTACATGGAGAACTACAACCCGGCCTGCGCCTCCTTAGTCGATCAGGTTCGTGATCGTTTCGGCGCCGATTCTCGACTGCGGATTGTCACGACGGACAACAATCTGGGTTTTGCGGGCGGCCACAATCGCTTTTTCGCAGAGACCGGCACCGAACTTCTCATGGTCTTGAATCCGGATGCCATTTTGCATCCAGGCTTTCTCGCCCATATCGTTCGACCCTTTGCCGATCCAAACATCGGAGCGGTCACGGGAAAGATGCTGAAGCCTCAGCCGAATTCGAACGGAGAGAGAATCCTGGATGGAACGGGCATCGTTCTCTCACACAATCGCAGGGGCCGGGAACGCGGCCAACTCGAAGTCGATCATGGTCAGTACGACCATCAGCCCCGTGTGTTCGGTGTATCCGGAACCGCCGCCGTATACCGGAAATCGGCGCTGGAGGCGGTGAAGTTAAGCGGCTCGGAATATTTCGATCCGGATTTCTTTGCTTATTGGGAAGATCTGGATTTGTCATGGCGTCTTCGGCTTCGCGGCTATGAGTGCGTCTATGTGCCTGAAGCGATCGTGGAGCATGCTCGCGCGGTAGGTATGAGCGAAGACGGAGTTCTCAATCTTCGCGGGCTCGCGCGACACCATCGATCTCAGCCATTGCAAGTTCGCAAATGGAGCTGGCGCAACCACTTGTTCGCGATCGTCAAGAACGATTGCGGCTGGAGCTTCTATCGGGATCTCCCCTTGATTGTGCTACGAGAAATCGCGATGTTTCTGTTTATCCTCGTTTTCATGCCCGATACGCTCTCGGCCATTCCCGAGGTTGTCCGTCTGCTTCCCAAAATGTTGTCGAAGCGACGCGAGATTATGAGCCGGATCAGGTTAGTTGGCGTGGGGGCTTGGGATCCGCTCTCCATGACTGCCGCTCCGGCGCCGGACCCACAAGCCAGAGAATCCTTCTGAGATTCGACCTCAGGGGCCGGCAGGTTTGCACGATACAAACTCTCAAAGCCGGATAGAGGCTACTCCGGGGAGTTCCGAGTCCTGAGGTATCCCGAAATTCGCAAGCATGCTGGGAACGAAGTCTCTGGTCGAGATCGACGTGCGGTTAGCGTCTGGACGGTCCGGTGTGTAGACGAGCAGGGTTCCCTGTGGAATATGCTGCGCTGTGCAGTTGACGCCGTCCTCATGGGCCATCATGCTAAGTCCAGCATCGTGAAAACTCTTTTCTATCCCTCCACAAGTGAACGAGAGGGGCCCATCATAATTATCGAATTGCACGAAGAGATGAAGGTAGCCTTCGCGCAGCTCAAAGCACGCTTTGCTGTCGGGTCGTTTGGAAAAGACCATCTGCACGTTTCCGATGCGAACGCTTTCCAACTTCCTCCGGAGGTCTGTCGAGTCACCGCCCTTGAGGTGCAACGAGATGCAAGGGACCATGGCCGGAGCGATGTCGTAGCTTTCGGCGGGAACGCCGATTGCCGTCATGAACTTGCCCACATCGGTGATGGTGAGGAATTCGTAGGTCTTCTGGAAGGCGATAGCAGCTTGACCCATGCTGCTAGCGACGATGAGCCGGAACTCAGGATTCCTCGCGGTAAATCGCGCAATCTTGTCGAGCATCCGCTCCAGCTTTTGGAGGGCGAACGGGATTTCGTCATGGTAGGAAGAGACCCAGGTGGAATCCAACTCCCCCTCTTTGTAATCCTGGGGGAGCAGAGCCGCCCAGTAGCGGTGCATGGCGGCAGCAACGTGGTTGGTGTAGAACGTCGAGAAATCGGGCCTAGTTTCCTCCAACTGTTTTAGAAATAGGTCACACATGATGAGAGGCTGCATGGCGCGGCGGCGAACACGCTTTTTCTTGTCGGCCAATTCGCTCAGCAACTGAGATGACAATTCGACGACGGTGTCAGCGCTGAGGCCGCCACGAATGGTGGCTTCGAGGAAGCCGAAGCTGCCCTTCCAGGGAATGCCACGGGAAACATTTCGAGCTGACTTTCGCGTCAACTCGAGGTTAAAGCGGTGAAAGTTCAGCAGCGTCTCGGGGTAAGCTGAGGCATCTCCGGCAAAGTAATCCGGCAGATAAAATGCGTAATCGCGAAGGCTCTCGTCGGTAATCGCGGTGTTCAGCGATCCAAACACGCCGACCTTGGCGCCGGCTTTGCGCAACCGGGTCCATACGGGCGGATAGCGGTCGTCGATTTCACGGTCCGCGACCTGTCCCAGATGAAGAATGCCATGCTGGTTGTCGTTGACCCCGCGGTGGAAAGTGGGCCAGCTAATCCAGGGATCTAGGGCAATCGTATCTTCGGTGAACGTTTCATACTGCTGGCATTGCCCAAGAAAACGCGCTAGATAAGACTCGGGATGGTTCGAGACATAGTTGTCCAGAATTCGATAGGGGACCTCATTTAGTTCGAATAGGATGATTTTCCTCATGGCTGTAGGTCCTCCTTCGATTTCTTTAAGATGCAAGAGACAATACTTCACGCTGTGCACGCGTTTCCGCCCAAGGAGAATTTACGGCTCTCGCGCTCCCTTTCGCACTAAATTGACTATACCTGTGCCGGAATTTGATCTCAAATCGACCCGGGGCAGAAATGTCCGGCTGAGGTATTTATCCAAAAGCGACGTAAACCAATGAAAAGCAAATGGTTGCTGCCCTGAACGCATGTGAGCTAGCTATTCCTAGACGGCCCAATTTCCTTTGCCACGCAACAGTTCAGGGCGTATAGAGGAAGGTGACTCGAGAGAACCAAACCGCGATACTGAATGGGAGGAAAGGATGACGCCTGAGACTTTCCATTTCAGGTCAAACAATTCTGCCGGGCAACTCACGAGGGACAAGCCTTGGTGAGGCACTCTCGTTTCGAAAGGTAAAGTACCCGGCCGTAAATAGTAAGAATGCCATCACTTTGTAGGCAAGATAAATGTCAACCATCAACATGTTAATGGCAATCGTCATAAGCATGGTTCGGAGAGTGGGCGAAATACGCCCAATGCTTCGGGCCAGCACGAGAAGCGTGATCAAACCCAGCATCCCCGTTTCAATCACGATCCTCAGCCATCCGCCATCCAAGGCGGCGCCTATACCCCCGGGGCCGAGTCCGAACATCGGGCTGGTTGAGTCCCGCGACCAGAGCTTAATGGCCACGCTCCATTTTGAAACTCGCATCACCCAACTCATGTCGCTATCGTCCTGGTTTTCAAAGTCATAGAACTGGTCTAGTGACGGATTATCAGGCGTTCGCTCGTACATCTCTTGCAGGTAGTCAAGATTTCGGACACTAAAAAGCTGTTGAGACCTCTCTTGCAGAGGGTTGGGGGTGAACCAAACGACCACGGCGAGAATTGCGATGGCGATGCTTGACTTCCACAGAACGGAGAGGACGTGATGGCCTCGATGGCGGTAGTAGGCAACGACGATTGCGAGTTGAGCCAGCATCGACATTCTGGAGGCTGTGATCAGCACCAGAGGAGTTGTGATGAGGAAGGCTTGCACGGCTGCCTTCCGATTCACATTTCCATCAAAGAGGAAGATTGCGAAACAAAAATTAATGAGTACGCCGATTTCCCAAGGGCCTCCCGTCAATCCGAGGGGGCGGTCGGGATATCGAGAATACCCTGCGGACGCGAAGCCGCCGACCAGATGAAACATCTGAAGCACCATGATGGGACCGTTGATCCAAAGTATGGATTTCGCCAGCGTCCGCAGTTCGTACTTTTGCGCGAAATAGTATCCGAAGTAGAAGAATAAGAAGTACTCGATGAAGCGCAAGGAATACAGATAGCTGGATCGTCCATAAAGAGTTACATTGACGGCATTAGATATCAGCAGGGCAATCAACCAGCACAAAAAAGCCACTTCAATCTTTCTGGGCCGGAACGTCGAGTAGTAAAGAAGTATTGAGGTAAAGAGCAGGAAACAGGAAAGCAAGAGGAGGTCGTCAATGCGCAGGCCCGCCGCTCCAGTCTGGAGCCCCAAAACGTTCAGCTTGGGCAGAAACAAGAGAAGCACGCCGAACAAACCTAAGATTTGTCCAGTACGCCGGCTGAATCGATACAAGGCTAAGTCCATTGAAGCGATTATGCAGTCGCAAGCGCATCCGTGTCATGCTCTCACTTTTTAGCCCGCGGGTCGTTTTCGCCGCCTGACAATTGGGTGGGCTTAAAATACTGGAAAGCAGGGTTTAACGGGAATTACCGGTTTAAAGCGTATTTGACCGATTGCTTAATTATCGGAAGATGCTGTTGCTGTAAATCACGCCATCGTGGTCAATCGGAACGCCGCTAAACCGGGGCACTTGAGGATTTATGCTGGAACAAGCGCAATATGAATCGGGAGTTAGAGAGGCCGGCGCTCGTCAAGTGCACCAGGAGAATGAAGATCTAGTTGACGTAGGGGCTGTTGTCAGGACTCTCTACCATGGGCGAAAAACGCTGTTCGTTTTCATGGCTGCCACATGTGCCCTGGCGATAGCCGCCGCCTTCATCATGCGGCCTTCGTACACGTCGATAGCATCCTTTCTACCGCCAAGTTCTGGCGCGAGCTCGGCCACCGCGGCTCTCGCGGGGCAACTCTCTGCGCTTTCCGGATTGAGCGGCGCCGGCTTGGGCGGCGCAAAGGGCTCGGGCGATCTCTACATCGGAATTCTGAAAAGCAGATCGGTGAAAAGCGAACTCGTCAAACGCTTCGACTTGATGAACCTCTACAAGGTGAAGAAGGAAAGTCAGGCGGAGAGGGTCCTCGCTTCCCATAGCGCGTTTGAGATCGATTCCAAAAGCTCCATCGTCACGATCACGGTTACCGATCCGAGTCCCGCGCGAGCTCATGATCTCGCCAGCGCGTACCTGGATGCCCTCACGGAAAAGAATGGTCAACTTGCCCTGACCGAGTCGTCGCAGCGACGGCTATTTTTTGCCCAACAACTGGCAAAGGAAAAGGACGATCTGGAAAACGCCGAGGTCGCCTTGAAGGAGACGGAAGAAAAGACCGGATTGATTGCTCCGGCCGGTCAAACGGCTTCTGAGATTCAAATGATTGCGCAGACCCAGGGGCTAATTTCCGCAAAGCAAGTGGAACTGGCCGCGCTCCGTTTATCGGCGACCCAGGAAAATCCCGACCTCATCCGGCTGGAAAGCGAGATCCAGGGGCTGCAAGACCAGTTTTCGAAAATGCAATCCGGAACCGGCAAACGCAACGGGGCAGTCATTCCTACCTCGCAGGTCCCGGAATTGCAGTTGGACTACGTGCGAAAAGAGCGGGAAGTCAAATATCATGAAGCCCTGTTCGAAATGCTTTCCAAGCTTTATGTGCAAGCTCGCATCGACGAAGCTCACAATGCTCCACTCGTGCAGGTGATTGATCCCGCCTCTTACCCCGACATTAAATCCTCGCCCTACCGGACACTCATGGCGTTGGGTGGTTTGATTTTTGGCGGTGTGCTGGGTGCAGCATGGATTCTTCTGCGCGACCGTCTTCGCGGTATTCAGGCATTCCTTACTTCTCCCATCGATCAGCCATAGAGAGGGTAACCGCTGACCTATCTTCAATGCGTGGCCAAGGCAACGTTGGAGCCTGAGTCGTGTCGCATCGCCACTCTCCGCCTCGGCAAGCAGGCCCCTGTCAGGCTGTGGTCAAAGGCGATTGCTGATCGGTGAAGGCTCCGTGAATCTCGTCATAGAGCGGCGCGAGGATGGTGGTAAGGCTGTCCGCTAGTCCGACGATGTCCGCCGCCTCTGGAGGAATCGACACCCCGCGTTGCTGATACCAGGTGTGAACAGACTCGTCGAGCCGTTGCGCCGCGTTGCGAAGGTCTGGCACAGGTTGCGACGGCTTTCCGCTTACTTCGTTCGCGAGTGCACGCATGGCTCGGGCAATCGCTTCTTCCAGTGCAACGCCGGCGTCGGCGATCGGCGCTGGAAGCCGTTTGAGTGGATTTTGCGCGATGTATTGCGCCGAGGTGATTTGCACCAGTAGCAAGGTGCGCATCACCGGCTGCCACCGCCGGATATCGTCGCGGATCGCCATCTTCCGTTGGCGTGAGGCGCCAAACTCAAAGAGGATGGCGTCGGACTGGGCCCGGACGGCTTCGAAGCCTGCGTTGAGCTGGTCCCGAAGCGCGCGCATTCGCTTGATGGCCGCGATCTGGTCCTCGACTAGCAACTGTTCCGTGAGCTCCGCGAACATCTCCAGATTGCGCGCGAAGATCCGCTGCATTTCGTCAAGCGCATTGTGCACCCAAAGACGATCGAAGAGCAGCCACATGCACACAAGTCCGAGCAGTACGCCGACGACGCGATCCCGGGCGACGGAGAGCGAAGTTTGGATCGTGAATTCCTGCAGATTGATCAGGTAGAACGCCAGGGCGAGTTGGACGCCGAGATAGGAGAGTCTTGCCGATGCGGTCGCAATCCACGAAGAGATTGCGGTAACAGCGGCAAAGAGGATCGTAAAGCCAAAGATCGTGTCGATGTATGGCAGTACGAAGACCTGCGCGCCCATGCCAAAGATAATTCCGCCAATCGCTGTGCCGGCAAGACGCAGGATCTGCTTCTGTCTTGAGGAGCCGATCGTCGAGAGCGCGGTAATGAAACACGTCACCACCGAAGTGCTAAGGCCCGGCCAGGAGATCGCCGTATAGATGACATAGCAGGCCATCGCGGCGAGAGTGCCGCGCAGCGCGAACTGTGCATGGGCTGGATTGGTAAAGGAGTCAGCCACGAACAATCGCGAGGGCTTCTCTTCCTCAAGAGGCGCGACCACAAAAAAATCCATCGTTCCCGAGCCGTTGAAGACCTTGGGAACCATCGCAACGGTCCTTTCCATCGACGCGAGAAAAGGCAGACCTGAGGGCTTGGGATCGCTGGGAAAATCGAGCGGGGCAGGATTTTGACGGACCACCAAGTCTTTGGCGAGCTGCGCGATTTGATCGGCAAGATGGGAGCAGCGGTCGCGGTCGGCTGCGTCAATCGCGGCAACCGTACTGTGCTCTGCGAGCGCAAGTCGAAAGCTGCCCGCGGTATCCACTAGCCGGCCCAGCAAGGCGATCGCGGCGGTCATCTGAGATTTGAAATGGGGACCGTAGTCGGAGCGCAGAATGAGCCTGCGCAGCCGCGATGTTCCCACGGTTGAATACAACGTGATCTTCTTCTCGGTCTCCGGGTCGAGCGGACGTTGTTCCGCTGCATCGCGGAGAACAATTTCCACGGTCTTCAGACGAGCTTCAATCCCCTCGGTAAGGTCGGTGGTCGGGTGAACTCGGCGGAAGACATACTCTACGATGATCGAGACCACAATGCCGATGACGACCACAAACGCGATCCACAGCGTATTCTCCATGCGGTCTTCCACGCTGAGGGTAGTTTCATCCCACAGCGGGATGACGCCGGCGATCATGAAGCCAAAGGCGGCGGCGGTGCCGTAGTCGGCCAGAATCCGAATCAGGTAGAAGGAAACGAAGAGGCTCGACGCAACCCAAAGGAAATGAGTGAGCGGGTCGTCAACCAGCAACATCAGGCCGATTGTTCCGTAAACTAAAGCCGCAACGAAGGCGAGGATCGCCTTGAAACCGGAAACAAAGGTGGCCGTAGGGTTTTCGCGGGAGATAAAGACGGCGAAGATGGCTCCCAAAAAGCCGGTGGGAATCCGAAACGTCATGACGATCAGCATGACGATCGTTGCGGAGATGGTGACTCTGCCGACCACCCAGGCCCGGCCCGGATAGGGCGTTAATTCCTGTTTGAGAAAATTCCAGAACCATGCGCTTGCCTGGTCGATCGTGCTCACTCGGCTGTATCGCCGGCAGCGCGCTGGTCTGGGTGGCCATCGCTACTTTGCCTTCTCGTCTCCGCGAACGATGACGACCGCGGACTCGCTGATTCGGAACGGCTCGGTCTCCGGCGCCTCGATTCGGACCCTTACTGGATAGCGGGTGGCAAGATGGACCCAGTTCAGAGAACGCTGCGTGTCGGGCAGCCCCGATGTCTCAAAGCTTCCCACCAGAGTTGAATCGGGCCTTACGCCGAAGCCGACGCTGTCGACGACGCCGTGATATTTGATCCAAGGCCTCGAAAGAACATAGACATCGGCTTGCATGCCGGGCTGAATGTGGCGCAGCTGGGTCTCGCGGAAGTTAGCGACCGCCCACCATACTCGCGTGTCAATCAAAGTGAAGACTTGCTGCCCGGTATGAGCGTAGGCGCCTTGCGAGATGGTCATGTTCGTGACGCGCGCGTCAAACGGCGAGACAATCTTGCAATTGTTGAGGTTGTATTCGGCGGTGCGGATTGCCGACGCACGGCCTTCCCGTTGCGCGGTCAGCGGATCGAGGGTGAGCACGCTGTGCTGTGACTGGCCGAGCTGGGCGTGGCTTTGCTCGACCACCGCCTTTGCCTGCTCATATTGGGCCAGCGCGGATTGCACCTGGGCCTCGGCGAGCAGGACCTGAGATCGTTGCTGTTCAACGGTCTGCTGCCTTGAGGTGACTGCGGTCTTTGCCTGCTCTACCTGATCGACGGTCACAAACTGCTTCGCTAAAAGCGGCTCGATGCGGTGATAGTTGTTCGTGGTGTAGAGCAGTTCGGCGTTGGCGCTATCTAATGCAGCCTTGGCATTTGCTACATTGGCCTTTGCTTCGTCGACTGCTGCAGCGGCTCGTGCAACGTTTGCCGCCGCGCTATCGGTGTTGGCGCGCGCTGCTCCCACTGCGCTTACCTGGGAGGCGATCGTTCTGCTTTGGTCGGTGATCTGACCTTCCAACGTATCCAAGTCGGACTTTGCTTTCTGCAGCGCGTATTCGTAAGGGCGAGGATCGATTTGAAAGAGTAGCTCGCCCTGCTTCATGAATTGGTTATCCTGCACTGGCAGTTGGGTGATGGGGCCATCCACCTGTGGAGCGATGCCGATGAAGTTCGCGAAGATCTCGGCGTCGTCGGTGCGCGGGTGATTATTGGTCTGCTCAATGACCAGAAGGCCGGTGATAACTGCGGCAGCGATGATGGCGATGCTCAGGATTCTTCCCAGTCGCTGATGCGGCGGAGCGGTCGGGCTTGGAGCGGTGGTGGTATCGGTCACGGCAACTCCTTTCCGGGTCAGCTAAAGAACAGCAGCCAAAGAGTGAAGGTGAAAAACAGAGTCAAGCACGGATACACGATCACCAAAGGCGACAAGTGCTGCTCGATCCCGGTCTTCACTAACGCCAATCGAGCTACAACAGTGAGCAATATGCCGAGCAAGCCGCACAGAATCCACGATGGAAAAAACGAACCAAGAATGTTGAAGGTGGGAGCCCGCGAGCATCCGGCAACGAATTGCAGAGCGAGAAAAATCACCGCGCTGCTCGCGACCCATCTGGCGTTGCGAAGCCGTGATGAGTAATCCTTCGGTGCGATATCAGGGCGCTTTCGCATGAAGCAGATCTCCCGTCTGAAAGGCTAAAGCGGCGATTCCGGTCAACAATTGTGTCCGTGCGGTCACGTCTGCGGTGCGCGCCGTGGCAAGTGCGCGTTGTGCCGCTACCACGTCGATCTGACTGCGCACGCCGTAGTTGTAGGACTGGAGCGCGGCGTTATAGGACTCCGTCGCGGCGGTAAGCAGCGCCGCTGCTGCCCTTTGCTGACGCAGCGCCGTGCGCGCGGTCGAATATGCAGCCCACACCTGGTTCTCGATTTGATCGCGAAGCGAATCGACCTGCGCCTGCGCCTGTTTCTGATCTGCCTTGGCGCGTGCCAGCCGACTCTCTCGCGCAAATCCGTCAAAGAGGTTCCAGGTGAGGCTCAGTCGCGCGTCCCAGGTTTCCTGATTTGGGGAGTAAACTGCCGGGTCTTGTTTTTGTTGGCCGTTGATGCGAGCGAGGCCGCCGTAGCCATTGAAGGTCAACGTGGGAAGATATGCGGTCTTGGCCGACTTAATTTCCGCGCCGGCGGCGCGCACTTGCTCTACCTGCTGCATCAAGTCTGGTCGTTGCGAAAGCGCGCGGTCGATCGATTTTTCCACCGTGTCGTCGAGCTCTGTGGGAATGTGCAGATCCTGAATGCTCTGGACTTGAAACTGACTGGTCGGGGAAACGCCGAGGGCATTGGCAAGGTCGCCGTGAGCGATCTCGGTCGCGCCGATGGCAGCCTGCAGATCGTAGTCGGCTTGCGCCGTGGCGCTGCGAGCTTCGAGCACATCCGGCAAGGTTGCGAGACCCTCGTGGAGCCGCGCTTCAGCCGCATCCTGAACTGTTTGCGCGTTTTTCAGGTTCGCCTCCTGCGCGTCCTCTTGCCCTTTGCTATTGAGCACGCGGTAATAGGCATCCATGACCGAGAAGATGACCTTGCGGTGGGTGTCGTTGAAAAGAAAATTGGCGGACAGCAGATTGCTGCGGCTGATCGCGATTTCATCGAACCGCCGTCCAAAGTCAAAGATTGTGTAGTCGAGACTCATGGTCGGAGAAAAGGTCCCGGTCGTCTGGCGAATCCAGTTTGGCGAAAAGAAGATGTCCACCCGGCTACTGTCCGCGATCGCCATAGCAGCCAGCGTCGGGTAAAGTGTCGACTTTGAAATTCCGAGGTCGGCGGCGCGCTGCTTCGCATTTTCCCAGGCCACTCGTGTTTCGGGGTTGTTCCGCTCCGCAAAATCGACGAGCTCGGCGAGGGAATAAACCGTAGTGGGATCGGGCTGATTCGAGGGCGCCGGATGATCCATCTTGCCGGGAGTCCAATTGCCCGGAACCTGCCATATCTTTTCGGGGGCGGGTGGGGCCTGTTGACAGAATGCGGAGGGCGCCAAGAGCAGTCCGCTCAAGCCAGCCAACCATCGCATCTGTATTCGTTTCGCCTGCAAATTCGAGGCCGCTCCCTGCGGTGGATTTTGCTTCGTGGGAATAATCATAGCTTGGCTTCGTCAATCCGCTATCGCCACTTTCGGGGGGATGGCTCTCCGCCACCAAGAGCGGAGCGAGGCGCTTTTCCGCATGGCGTTGCGGAGCGATGTCATCGTCTATTCGTCGCGAAGTACGCGCATCGGGTCAACGCGCACTGCATTCCAGGTTGGCAGCAGGCATGCGGCTATCGAAGTGGTTGCGAGAACGCCCAGAATGATGGAGTAGGTCCCCGGTTCGAACCAGGTGACGCCGAATAACAGCGGACGGGACCAGTCCGATGCGGCCAGCAGCCGCGACGCAAGGAGCGTGGTTGCTCCGCCAAGAATCAAGCCGACCAACAGCAGGGCCGCGGCGCGGCCAAGCACGAGCATCGCGACGCCGCTGCGGTCTGATCCCAAGGCCATGCGCAGACCTATCTCTCGGGTTCGGGCGGCGACCATGGCGGCTAGCGAGGCGTAGAGGCCCATCGCGGTCAGGCATAGGGCCATCGCGGCGAAGGCGCTCACCAAGACCGTCTCAAAGCGTTGGCTTCCGGAGACGTCTTCGATATGCATCGTGACGCTCCCCTCGCTAATGAGAAAGAGCAACGGATCGATCGACTTCACTGCTGCTTCGGCTGACTTTTCATAGGCCATCGGATCGCCCGCGACTCGCATCACGACCCGAGGCCGCATGAACGTGGCTGCCTGTGCATAGGGAAAGATCGCCATCGGCGGCTGGTGGATCCATCACGTTATCCGTCGGCGTGTTGCCGACCACCCCAACGATTTCGCGCTCCGAACGGACCTTCGCATTGACCGCGTTAAGGTCGTTCTCTGCTTCAGCAGAGGTCGGCCCAGATATGCCGTCCGATCGGATTCTCGTTCGGGAAATATCGCTTTATGAATGCCCTGTTTACGACCGCCACGTAAGGCGCCTTCGCATCATTGTCGGCTGCGGTGAAGGTGCGACCTCGCAGCAACGGAATCCCCAGCGTCTCAAAGAACCCTGGTTCGGCCTGGCCTACTCGAATGGTCAGAGATTGGTCCGCAGGAGCGGGCTGGCCATCGATCTCCAGTGGAACCTCGTGGTAATAACCCCAAAACGGCATCGGGTAGCCGCCCGAGACGCTGCGCACCCCTGGCAGCGCCGCAAGTTTGGGCAGCAGCTCGTTGTAGAAGGCGATCTTCTTATCGTAGGGATACCGCGTCATCGTCAGCGGCACGTCGAAGGCGAAGAGATGATCGGCGTTGAATCCGGTGTCGGCGTGGCGAACATTGAGAAATCCCCGGATCAGCAGCCCGGAGGCAAGCAATAGAGCGAACCCCAGCGCGGTCTGCACGATCACGAGACCGCTCTGAAATCCGTGTGCGCGACGCCCTGCGGTCGCCCCTTTGCTCTGCTCGCGCATGGCGTCAATGGGCTGAGCCGAGGCTAGCTTCGACGCCGGAAAGAGGCTGCTCAAGATCGCGCAGGCTAAGGAGACGGCGATTGTGAAGCCTAGGACGCGCCCGTTGATGGCGACCTCGCCGATGCGAGGGATGTCCTTGGGCACGACAGGCAGGGTGAGGTGCAGCAGAAGATAGGCGAGCGCGGCCCCGGCGACTCCGCCGAGCAGGCCGAGTAAGGCGGATTCGATCAGCAATTGACGCCAGACCCGCCATTGCGAGGCTCCAAGGGCGGTGCGCAGGGCCATCTCGCCGCGCCGCTTCATGGTGCGGCTAAGCATGAGTCCGGTAACGTTGGTGCAGACGATCAGCAAGACGGCGAATACTGCCGCCATGAGCATCAGAAGCGCCGGGCGAATGTCTCCGGTCATGTCCGCAAGCTGCGAGCGCACCGTTGCGGCGTTGCGGTAGCGAATCTCGGGATAACTTTGCGCGAGCGCGGATTGGATTGCGGAGAGATCGGCGCGGGCCTGCTCCGCGGTGACGCCGGGTTTGAGCCTCCCGATGATCGATGCGATGCCGGCCTTGCGGTCTTTGCCGTCGGGGTTTGCATCGAAGTGGTAGGAAAAGGAAGTCCACACCTGAGGCACCTCCGTCCCGCTCGGGTCGATAAATCCCTTCGGCATCACGCCAACGATGATGTAAGCGCGGTCGCTCACATAGATTGTCGAGCCAATCGCCTTCGGATCGAGCCCAAAGACGCGCTGCCAATAGTCATAGCCAATAATGGCAACGCGGCGACCGGGCTCATCCTCATCCGGAGTAAAGTTGCGCCCCGCGATGGGCTGCACACCGAGCACGTTGAAATAGTTCGCCGTGACGAAATTCATCGGCAACACGGCGCCGGCGACTCCATTCGGCAGGTTAATCAGGCGGCTGGAAATATCAACTGCCGCGAGCCCGGTGAAGGTATGGTTTTTCGCGACCCAGTCGAGGTAGTCAGGATATGAGGTCTGGTCGTCCCACGGTCCCCCGACTGGTTGTTGGACCTGGGTATGAATAGCTAGCAGGGTTTCGGGATGCGGGAGCGGCAAGGGCTTGAGCAAGACGCCATCGACCAGGCTGTAGACGGCGGTCGTAGCGCCGATTCCGAGCGCGAGGGTGAGTACCGCAGCCGCCGCAAAGCCCGGAGATTTGCGCAACTGGCGCAGAGCGAAGTGAAGATCGGAGCGGAGAGAGGCAAGCATGGAGGGCCAGTGCATTCAAGCTAACACCACGCTCCGCGTCCGCCACGCAGATCAGCTCAAAATGAGAAAGAGTTCTGCGACGCGCACCAAGTTTGTCTACTGTACCGGCTGCGGTTGCACTGGCAAAGGCGGTGTGCCTTGCGGTGGGGCGTCCTTAAGATACGCCTGATACTGGGTGTCGATGATGCCGAGATTGCGCGCCAGCCCCAGTTTGGCCTGGTTGTAGTTGTAGACGGTGTTGACGTATTGCGATTGTGCGTTCGCGAGTGTGGATTGCGCCTGGACGAGCGGCAGGTTGTCGTCGATTCCGGCGCGGTAGCGCTGGGAGGCCTGATCGAGCTCAGTCGTGGCGAGGTCGAGATTACTGTGCGCGACCTTCACCAACTGCTCCTGCGTGACGAGATCGAACAGGCTGTCGCGGAGCTGCTGGTCGATCTTTGATTTCAGGTCGGCCATCTGCGAATAGAGGCTGTTCAGCTGAGCGCTGGCGGTCTGGCGGTCGCCTCGGAACTTGGCTTCCTGGAAGAGCGGCACGGAAAGCTCGCCCTGGGCGGCGAAGACTCCGTGATAGATGCCGCCGGTGATGCCCTGCACTCCGTAAAACCCGCCGAAGTTCAGGCTGGGCAGGCGTTCATGCTTGGCCGCGCCGAGCTGGAGCTGCGACTGGCGAATCTGGTGGATCATCGATTGATAGTCCTGCCGGTTGGCGTAGGCTTCCTGTTTGGCCTGATCGACGGTCGTGGCTTCGAGCTCGGCGTAGGGCGATGTGTCGGTGAGCTGGATCTTCTGCAGCACCGAGAGGCCAATCTCGCGCTCCAGAGCGATCTTGGACTTCTCGAAGCTGTTCTCCTGCGCGATGACCACCTGCTGCTGAGTCTGGTATTCGACGCGGGCGCGTAGCTCGTCGAGCTGGGCGGTGGTGCCGGCTTCGTGCTGGGCGACGGCCTGATTGAGGGCCACCTGATCGGTTTTGAGCAGCTCGCGGGCGTAGTCGAGCTGGGAGTTGGCTGCGAGCGCCTGCAGGTATGCCGTCGCGACGTTGAGCACCACCAGGCCCCGCGAGGACTGCATGTTGTAGAACGCAGCAGACTCGCCTTGTTTCGCGGCGCGATATTGCTCAATCGCTGGCAGGCTTAGCAGCGTCCAGTTGAGATTGCCCTGGCCCTGGGTGACGGTGACGGTGGGGACGTAATCGATCGTTATCCCGCCCGGAGGAAGCCCCGGGAAGCTCGAAATCAACTGGCCGCGGAAGCCTTCTGCGGCGAGGTTGTACTGATGGACGCCATTCTGGCCCTCGAGTGTGACAACGGGCAGCAGGCCTTGCATGGCTTCAAGCCGCTGGCCGCTGGCCGTCTTCTGCTGGTAACGGGCGATGGTGAGCGCGAGGTTGTGCTCAAGCCCGAGACGGATAGCATCGTCGAGGGTAAGCGGCAACACCGAGTCCGTCACCGGGACGGTGGTGACGCTGCCATAGTATTGATTCGTCGCCGAACTTTGATTGCCAGTCTGGGCCTGCAGCAGGCCCGTTGCGGCCGCTGTAAACGCAAGAAAATACCCCAGATGCGCCGTTTTGCCGATTCTCATCTGTCTCAAGATTACTTGTTCCTACTCGATTAGATCGGATCGGGCGGCTGAGGTTGCCAAAAATTGAGTGAAACCACCTGCCTGAGGATTTGTTAGCTGCCTTCGAGCAGGTCGCAGGCCCGTTGCAGCTCCTCATCCCTCTTGGCGAAACAGAAGCGAAGTAGGTCTTCGCCGCGGCCCTCGTGAAAGAATGCAGTCCCGGCGACGGCGGCGACGCCGCGTTCTCGTAGCAGCGTTCTGGCCCGTTCTTTTGCCGAGCTGCCGGGCAACGACGAGACGTCGGCGAGCACATAGTAGGCTCCGGCGGGGATGTGCGGGGTCAATCCCGCGGCGGCTAGCGCCGAACAGAGCAGGTCGCGCTTGGCCTGATATTCGGCAGCCAGATCGGTGTAGAACGAGGCGGGAAGCTTGAGTAACCCTGCTGCTGCGCCATATTGAAACGGGGACGGCGCGCAGACGTAGGTCAGGTCGTGGAAATAGGCGATGGAGGGCATCCAGCGGGCGCTGGCAGTGAGATAACCGATACGCCATCCGGTAATGCTGAAGGTTTTCGAGAGCCCCGAGATGGAGATCGTGCGCTCGGCCATGCCAGGCAGCGTGGCGGGGCTGATGTGCTCGGTCCCGTCATAGACGAAGTACTCATAAATCTCATCCGTAAAGATGAAGAGATCGTGTTCTTCGGCGATGGCGGCGATAGCTTCTAGTTCGGCGCGGGAAAACACCTTGCCACTGGGGTTCGATGGCGAATTCACCACAATGGCCCGCGTCTTCGGCGTGATCGCGGCCCGCAACCGGTCGAGATCGACGGCCCAGCTTCCCCACGCCAGCGGAACCACCACTGGCTGCACGCGCAGAGCGGCAAGCGTATTCAGGTGATAGCCGTAAAAAGGCTCGAAGAGCACCACCTCATCGCCCGGATCGAGCAGCGCCAGCGCCGCCGCATAAAGCCCCGCCGTCGCGCCCGAGGTCACCAGGACCTCGGAATTTGGATCTACTATCAGGTGATTGTCGCGGCTTAACTTCTCCGCAATGGCCTCACGCAGCGGAGCCACGCCATCCAACCGCGTATAGATGTTGAACCCATCCTGAATCGCCCGGATCGCGCCCTCAGCGACGGCCGCCGGCAGCTCCGTGTCGCAGACTCCCTGGGCCAGGTTTACGCCGCCTACGCGGTCGCATTCCATGGTCATGGCGCGGATTTCCGATTGCACGAGGTTCGGGGCGATTTTGCTAAGGCGCAGGTTGGCGGTTGCGGTTCCCATGAACATTATGTTTACCACGCTGGCCGCAGTCTTTGCTAAGCCGCCAGCCGAAATGGGCGCGCATGCCGATAGCTCCCGCAAGGTCGCATTTTCGGAGAGAGAGACCCTTCGTTCGGTTAAGCAGCCTTCCCCGAGTCCTCGGTGCTAAACTGACCACGGAAATATGCCACAGATATTGCTCATCACCGGAGATGCCGGCGAATCTTACGAAACGCTCTACGCGGTTCATCGCTTTCGCGAGGAACAGTGGGGCGTCGCGGTTGCTGCTCCTTCGGTGCGGCGCCTCCACCTCGTCATGCACGACTTTGAGCCAGGGTGGGATACCTATGTCGAGCGCCCCGGCTATGGTTTCGAGGCCGACCTCTCCTTCGACCAGGTAGATGTCAGTAAGTACGACGCCGTCCTCGTTCTGGGCGGACGCGCTCCGGAGTACCTCCGCAATGACCGGCGCTTGCTCGACATTGTCCGCGAATTCGACGCGCGGCAAAAATGGATCTTCGCCATCTGCCATGGCATCCAGGTGCTAGCCGCCGCCGGCCTTACCCAAGGCAAGCGCATTACCTGCTATGAACATGTCCGCTTCGAAGCAGAGCAGGCTGGAGGAACCTTTGTCGACCAGCAGGCCGTTCGCGACGGGCGCATGGTCACCGGCCAGACCTGGCAATCGCACCCCGAGTTCTATCGGGAAATCTTTGCCTGCCTGGACTAGGCCTTAACCCGCTAATGGACAGGTTGACCCTATTGAAGCTCTTGCTCACTCTCGTAGTGGTATTGGTCGTCGCCGGCTCTTTCTATGCCGACTACCGGTGGAAGCGCTGGATGGCCAAACAGCGTGAACAGCGCGAACACGGCCCCGATGAATTCAGACCCTGATGAAATTCAAGCACTGACGCAGAACCATCACTTTTCTTGATTGCCGGACGGTAGAATCCAGCTCATGAGCATGCGCATCGCGTTAGCGATCTTGTTTTTTGCCGCTGTCCTCGAGGCTGGCGGAGACGCTCTCGTCCGCTCCGGGCTTCACGCCCAGGCCCTCGCGACCAGAGTGCTCTTCTTCGCGCTCGGCGCGGCAGTCTTGTTTGGCTATGGCTATGTCGTGAATTCCCCGCCGTGGGACTTTGGCAAGCTGCTCGGCGTGTACGTGGTCTTCTTTTTCGTCGTGGCCCAATTGATGAACTGGATGTTCTTTCACCAGAGGCCGACGGGCCCAATCCTGCTCGGGGGCGCATTGATCGTCGCCGGCGGCGCGGTTATTTCATTTGCCTCGCTCCGCTAGCTGCGAGTGATGCGCCGCGGCGGAAAGAAGAGCCAGGTCACAATCAGCGCGATAAAGCCGTAAAGCAGAATGTTCGCCAGCACGCCGGCGGTTAGCGCCGTGGGCTGATCGCGGAGCGGCGCTTGCGAGTTATGGTTGAAGGACAACTGGACCATGTCGCCGAAAAAGAGCAGCGGCGGGCCCAGGTCGAGCGAGGCCTCGAAGAGCCAGGAAGACGGTCGCGCCGTCAGGAGATGGACGCTGCCATACTGCGCAGCCGTCAAGACGACGACAGCGACGGCGACCCAGAGAAGGACCTTCAGATAGCGCATCTCCGCCCTCACCTGCATTCTATCTTCCGAATCATTTTGCCGGGCTCGTTTGGGAGGAACGTTTCGACCAGGGGCCGTTGTTGTCGCTCTTGCCGGTTACGATTCGGTACAATTTAAGAATTAGCGGAGTCTAACGTTTATGTTCGCATTGCCACGAATTCGCGCCCCCAGAATTCGCCTTTATGTTGCGGTCGCCACGCTTGGAGTTACTTTGGCGGCCATCTCGCCCACACTGGCGCTGGCGCAGTTCTCCGGGAACAACACAACCCCCGTCGGCGACAAATCTCTGCTGCGGCCGCCGGCCGGGGCCCGAGTCGCGATCTTTGAATTTGAAGACCTCGAATGCCCTGACTGCGCGCGCGCCTATCCGCTGCTCAAAGAGGCCGCTGCCAAGTACGACATTCCGTGGGTGAAGCACGATTTTCCGCTGCCCTTTCACGTCTGGAGCTTTCAGGCGGCGGTGAATGCGCGCTGGTTCGAATCCAAATCGAAGAAGCTGGGCGACGACTATCGCGAGGCGGTTTTTGCCAGCCAGCCCAGCATCGCGACCCTCGACGACCTCCGCAGCTTCACGGAGAAATTCTCCAACGATCACAAGGTCGCGTTCCCATTCGTTGTCGATCCGCAGGGGAAGCTTGCCGCTGATGTGAAGGCGGATTATGCCCTCGGTCAGCGCATCGGCATTGAGCACACGCCGACGATCTGGGTCGTAACCAATAGGACGGGCGGCAATGCGCCACCGTTTGTTGAGATCGTGGACCGGACCAAGCTCTACGACATCATCGACCAGGCCCTGGCATCAACCAAGCCGGCGCAGACGCACGCGACGACGGCCTCCATCAAGCATTAGCAGTATCTGCATTAACGCTTGGTGCGGGCTTACTCGATCAGCAATAGAACTTCGCCCGCGGCTACGGTCGCGCCGGCTTCGATCTTGATCTCCGCGACTTTTCCAGTCCGCAGGGCCTTCAGTTCGTTCTGCATCTTCATCGCTTCGATGACAACGACGCCTTGGTGCGCGGCGACCTCCGTCGCCGGGCTGAACGAGCAGCCGAACGATCCTTCCCGGCATGGGAGCTTTGATGACCTGCTGCCCGCTGGACGCGCCTGCCTTGCGGCGTTGCGTTGTTAGAGACCGGGGATCTTCGATCAAAACAAGAATGCGCTGACCGCCAGTTTGAATCGCGGTTTCGAGTGGTCCTTCATCGAGTACACAGCGGAAGGAATCTCCCTGAACGATCAAGCTCAAGACTCCGGGCTGTATGAGCCGTGCATCGATCTCAATTGGATCTCCATCGAGCGTTGCCAGCCAGGCGCCGTCTGTGGCGCCCGGGGAGAGATCCAGACGGCGGAGCTTGCCATCCAGCTCTATCTGAATACCGGGCGTAGATTTCTCCCTACCGCTCATGACCGCAGGCCCTCGCGACGCCCTGCCTGTTTCCATGCGGAGGCCGTGGTTGATTGATGGGCCGGCGCACCGCTCTGGATTGAGGCGTTAAGCTTTCTGAATATCCCTGCTGCGAGTGCAGCGATTTGATCATTCGCTGGGCGCTCTTCAGACGGCGCAGTTGCCGCCGCCAATGTCGCGTTGTTCGTCAGCAGGCGATCGAGGTAGCCGGTGTCGAGACGTCCTTCCCGGAAGTCGGGGTCGTCGAGGATCCTGCGGAAGAGGCCGATGTTGGTGCGAATACCGCCGATCGCATATTCCTCTAGGGCCCGGCGCAGGCGAGCGATGGCTAGCGCACGGGTCGGAGCATAGGCGATGAGTTTGGAGAGCATGGGGTCGTAGTCCATCGGAACGGTCCAGCCCTCGTAGATACCCGAGTCTTCCCTGATTCCTGGCCCCGCCGGCTGGAGCAGGCGTGTGATCTTGCCCGGCGACGGCATGAAGCCGTTCTCGTGGTCCTCCGCGTAGATACGGCACTCCATGGCGTGGCCGCGAATGGTTACATCCTCTTGCGTGATCGGGAGGGGTTCGCCTTGTGCTATGGCGATCTGGAGGTGCACAAGGTCGAGACCGGTGACCAGCTCGGTGACCGGGTGTTCGACCTGGAGGCGGGTGTTCATCTCCAAGAAGTAGAAGTTGCCGGGGGTTCCGTCAGCATCGCTCTCGAGCAGGAACTCGACCGTACCCGCGTTGGTGTACCCGGCGGACTTGGCCAGACGGACTGCGGCTGCGCCCATACGCTGGCGAAGCTTTGCAGTGACCACCGGGCATGGAGCTTCTTCGATTACCTTTTGATGGCGGCGTTGTACGGAGCAGTCGCGCTCTCCAAGATGAATGCAGTTGCCATGCTCATCCGCGAGGATCTGAATCTCAACGTGGCGCGGTCGCTGAATCAGTTTCTCAAGATAGACTTCGCTCGAACCAAATGCCCGCTCGGCCTCGCTGCGGGCTCCCTGGTAGGCGCTCTCCATTTCGCCGGGAGCGAAGATGGCTCGCATGCCCTTGCCTCCTCCTCCGGCCGCGGCTTTCAACATCACGGGATAGCCGATATCCGCGGCGACCAGATTGGCCTCATCGAGACTCGCCAAACCGGTTGTCGATCCTGGCACACATGGCATTCCGACGGCGTCAGCTGCCTGCCGGGCGCGGGTCTTCGAGCCAAGCGCACGCATCGCCGAGGCGGGAGGGCCGATGAACTTGATCCCTGCCGCTTCACACGCCTCAGCGAAGTCAGCGTTCTCAGAGAGGAAGCCGTAGCCGGGGTGAAGCGCGTCGGCGCCGCTCTTGCGGGCGATCTCCAGCACCAGGTCGCCGCGGAGGTAGGAGTCGACCGAGGGTGCAGGACCGAGACGGTAGGCCTCAGTTGCGGCAAGAACATGCGGTGCGCCGCGGTCGGCGTCGGAATAGACTGCGACGGAACCGATCTCCAGTTCACGGCAGGCGCGGATGATCCGCAGCGCGATCTCGCCACGATTCGCAATCAAGATCTTGCGGATGTTTCTCATCGCGGGAAACCGGCTCCCTTGCCCTGAAGAATCTGCGAATAAAGAAAGCCCCCGCGAACGGGGGCTTTCAGGTTGGAACGCGCGCTGCTTTATTTGGAGCCATCCATGGTTACGCCGCCGGGAGTCGCGGAGGCTTTCTTCTCCTCGTTGGCTTTGCGGGTGCCCATGGCCTTGGTGTTCCAGTCGGCGGCGGCTTGGACATCGGCCTTGCGGGCGGCATCGTTAGCTGGGCCGCACTCCAGATCGGCTTTGCGGCGATTCAGCAGGTTCATGTAAGACATCGCGTCGTCATAGTTCGGGCGAACATCGATCGCCTTCTGCATGTACTGCAAACCTTCTGTGACCAGAGGCGTGTTGAGCTGCTGGATCTTGGCGCAGACATCCTTGCTCATCTTGGGATTGCCGTCGCCGGCATCGGTCATGCCCTGGGTTCCGAGCTGTTCGACGGCGTTTCTGTAGGCCTGCCGCCAATCGATGTAGCCCACCGTGTAATAGGCCTCGGCATCCTGCGGATCGGCGGCGATGGCCTTCAACTGCCATGCTTTTGCATCGTCGAACTTGCCGATATTGAGATAGAGGGCTGCAATACCCTTGATGGCGCCAACGTCCTTATTGTCTTTATCGTAGACCTGCTTGAATCCGTCAATGGCCAATTGGGCGCGCTTCAGGTTCTCCGGTGTCTGCAGGTCGGGTACGACCGATTGAGCGTAGGCGGTCGCTAGATAAAGCTGGGCCGAGGGGTAGGTGGGGTCCAGCCGCACCGCCTCCTGAAAGTGTTGAATGGCGTCTTCATACTTCTGACTCTTGTAGGCTTGGACACCCTTGTTGAGCTGATCACGGGCTTCCAGTTTCTGACACCCGGTCATGAGGGGCAGGAGCGAGAGAGCGAGGGTCGCTGCCAACACCGGAAAACGTGCGATTCGATTCATTCTGCTTGTCATCTCCTTCGATCGCCCTGTTGGTTCCAGGCTTCGGGCTGGCCTTCCTAAAAGATTGCCGGACATTCGCCAGCGAAAGCATCCGCGCTGCGATTGTAACTGGTTTTCACATCCCAGCAATTCTCTGGTTCCTAGTGCTTTCTCTCCAAATGCATTGGAGGGTCGGCCAATGAAATCCTACTGCCCGGCCTCAATCTTTGGAGTAATCAGACCAATATGGTCTACACCCGCAGCGTGACCTATGTCTATTACTTCCGCGATGTCGCCGAAATTGAGCTTATCGTCACCCTTCACAAACATCACGCGTTCGGCGCGGGTGGCGAAAATGGTGGTCAACTTGGTGAGCAGATCTCCCTTGGCTACGTCGTCCTGATTGATCTTATAGCCCGGATCGCCGCCGCCGGGGCGAGAGGTCACCTGAACGACGATGGTGCGGTCATTAGGGTTATCCTGCTGCGGGTGCTTTGGAGGCTGGGGCACCAGCGCGTCCAACCCTTTCGGGGTTACCGGCACGATGACCATGAAAACAATCAGGAGCACCAGCAAAACGTCGATCAGAGGCGTGACATTGATATCGGATGATACGCCTCCCGGTCCTGAACCACCGCCCATTGCCATAAGTCGAAGTCCTCGTTTCCAAAATCGTTTAAAGCTGAATCGGTGCTACTGGCCGCCAGCGGCGGGGGGCTTGGTGAGGGTGCGGCGCTGTTCGGTGAGGAGGCCAACCTCATCCACCCCAGCGGTGCGGACCTCGTCAATCGCATCGGTCACGGTGCCATACTTGGCGCGGGCGTCGGCGCGAATGTAGATCTGCTTGCTGGTTCTATTCTCAAGCGCATCTTTTACCTTGGACGCAAGATTTGCGTCCGAAACCTGATTTTGACCCAGGAAGACCCGCCCATCGCGGGTGACCGCGATCAACACCGCGTCTTCTTTGTCGGCGTCCGGCATGGCGGTAGGGTTGTCGGTCTTGGCCAGGTCAACGTTGACCTTATTTTGCAGCATGGGCGTAATGACCATGAAAACGATCAATAGCACGAGCATGACGTCGACCATCGGCGTCACGTTGATATTGGAGTTGACCTTCTTGCCTTCGTCCCGTTTAGCGATTGACATGTACTGCGCCCCATACGTTGTTGTCGGTCTCTGCGTGAATGCTGCCGGCCAGCGAAGGATCGGGTGGTTGAAAGGAGCGGAGCGGGTGACCCATGGAGCAATCCCACTCCGCGCAATATTTCTCGCCCAAGCCTGTGCCGCGGAAGAAGCTTAGCGCTTCGACTGCTTGATGAAGTAGTCGACGAGTTCGCTGGACGAGTTGTCCATTTCCACGTCGAACGACTCCACTTTGCCGGTGAAGTAGTTGAAGGTCATAACTGCCGGGATGGCGACAAAGAGTCCCAGAGCAGTAGTAACCAGCGCCTCGGAAATACCGCCAGCCACCTGTCCGATGCCGGACGACTTGGAAGTAGCGATCTTTTGGAAGGCGGCGAGAATACCGAGCACGGTGCCGAGAAGCCCGACAAATGGCGCCGTCGATCCGATGGTGGCCAAACCGCTGAGTCCGCGTTTCAGCTTCGAGTGCACGATGGCTTCGGACCGCTCCAAGGCACGTTGGCTGGACTCGATTTGCTCGTCGCTGATGCCGCCGCCACTACCGAAGCTGCGAAACTCCTGCAGGCCGGCAGTGACCACTTCGGCAAGGTGGGACTTCTTGTTGCGATCTGCGACCTTGATGGCTTCGTCAAGCTTGCCTTCCTTCAGAGCGCCGGCGACCCGCGGAGCGAACTCGCGGGACTGCTTCTTGGCGGCGGCGAAGTACAGGGCGCGATCGATAATGACGGCCAGAGACCAAACCGACATCAGCAAGAGGATGATAACGATCGTCTTTGCGTCCCATCCCATCGTGTGCCACATACCCAATAAGCTGAAGTCTGTTGGAGCCTCTTCCTGAAAGAAGCCGAGAGTTGCCGGGTGAAATGCGATGTGAGTTAGGTGAGCGAGAATCACTGAATCTTTCCTCCTGGATGTTACTTTCCGAATCTGACCTACTGCGATGGAATAAAAACCGTTGCGGCGAAGCGCACCTCAGCGGCAGGTAAAAGTTGCCTCAGCCGCCAAGACTGAAGACTACGTTGATCGTGGTTCCCACCTCGACCGGCTCACCATTGAGCAAGTAAGGTTTATACCGCCAGGAACGCACCGCGTCCATAGCCGCCTGTTGAAGCATGGGCGGACCACTGAGCACTTGCAGACCTTCAATTGTGCCGGTTTTGGAGATGCTGGCCTGGAGAACCACCGTGCCCTGAATGCGGGCCGCCTTGGCGATGGCCGGGTACTGAGGCGTGGTCTTCACCAGGATGTTGCCGGCGATGACACCGCCGGAGACGTTGATCTTCTTTGGCGGTGCGGCTTTGACCACCGGAGCGGCCGTGCCGATGCCGCCTAGAATTCCACCCATGACGCCACCGGCCGCGCCGCCAGAGTCACCGCCCATGCCAGCAACGCCGCCCGCGGACGGAGGAGGAGCCGCAGATTCGGTGATCTGCTTAATGACTTTGGGGATCTTGCTCGGCGCCGTCAGCTGATTGTTCATCATTTCCGACTGGATCTTGACGACGTGCACCTCCGGCGGCGGCGGCGGTGGTGGGGGAGGCGGCGGTGGTGGCGCTACAAGTAGCATCGCCTGGGCCCCCTTCGGCAGCGTCTCGGGAGAAAGCAGGGGCAAGAGGATAAAGAAAATGAGAATGCTGCTCACGAACACGAGCACAGGCAACACGAACCACTTGGTGTTTGTCTTTAGCTTGCCGCCCGATTCCACCAGGCTATCTTCAAACATCGCCTACCTCACAAGAGAAACGATCAATGCTGAATCTTGTAGACACCACGAGAGAACATTTTGATCCCGAAAGCAGGAATCCCACAGAAGTTGTAGAAAGTGGATTTTATATTACCCAAGCAAGATGTCAAATTCCGAATGTGAGTTGTATTTAGGCGCGACTCCTTCGGGCGGCGGGAAGGGCTGCCGTGCGGCCCTTGGGCGCGCGGGATTGCTGCCAGGCAACCAGCATGGGGGCGGCCACGGCGATCGAAGAGTAGGTGCCGATGAGGATTCCAACGACCAGAGCAAAGGAGAATGGGTGCAGCACTTCGCCGCCGAAGAAAAACAGCGCAAGAACGGTGAGCAGGGTCAGTCCCGACGTGAGCACGGTCCGGCTCAGCGTTTGGTTGATGCTGCGGTTGACGACATCCGCCAGGCCCTCGCGGCGGGAGGTCGCAAGATTTTCTCGAATGCGGTCGAAGACGACGATGGTGTCGTTCATCGAGTAGCCGATCAGTGTGAGGATTGCGGCGATGACGGTCAGCGAAATCTCGTAATTGAAAAGACTGAAGAAGCCCACGGTGATCAGGGTGTCGTGAAAGACGGCGACGACAGCGGCCACGCCGTAGATCAACTCAAAGCGGAACCAGAGGTAGACCAGCATGCCCGCCAGCGAATAGCCGGTCGCCAGCAGCGCCTGGTTGCGCAGCGCAGCGCCTACCTGGGGGCCGACGATCTCGACGCTGCGGACTTCAGCCGTATTCTCGGGGTAGTTAGCCGTGAGGGCGTTGACGATCGCCGCGCGACCGGCATCGAGGCTGATCTCCTTAGTGTCCCGCTGCGGCAATGCGATGATGACTTCATTGCTGCCCGCCGAGGTCGAACCGGCTGCGCTGAAGGTTGTGATGCGGCTATCGCGAAGGCCGGCGCGGTCGGCGGCGACGCGGATGCGGTCGATGTCCGGCTTATGCTCAAACCGGACCCGAACCTGAGTGCCGCCCTGGAAGTCCACATCCAGCGGCAGGTGATGCCAGAAGAGAAGGCTGAGCACGCCAGACACGCTAAAGAGCAGTGAGAAGGCGAGGAAATACCACTTCTTGCCCAACCAGTCGATATTTACGCCACGAAACAGTTCCACGAATTCCGCCTACTTACTTGAATTGGGGCCATTGCAAACCGGCAAGAGCCCTGGGCCTGAAGGCCCAACGTATAGATTCCTAAGCCGAGGCGAAAGCCCCGGTACTACCAGGCTACTTAGGCCGTCTTTCTGGTCGAGCCGGCGATGGCCTGTATCAAGGCTGCCTGTGCCACTAAAGCAACGCCGCAAAGGACGAGACCAGTGAGAAAACCGAGACCGCCGCGCCGCAGGCCCTCGCCTTGCGCATCGTTGCCTTGCTTCCTGAGTTCAACGCTCATATGGAGAGCGCCTCTCCGCGCTGCTTGCGGTTGAGGTTGGCATCGAATATCACTCTTGACACAAAGACCGCAGTGAACAAGTTGGCCAACAGACCGATTGTCAGGGTCACGGCAAAGCCGCGAACCGGGCCGGTGCCAAAGATGAACAAGATCGCCGCCGAGACGATTGTTGTTACGTGGGTATCGATGATCGTCGTCCAGGCGTGGGCAAATCCCTGATCGACTGCAGCCCCGGGCGACTTGCCGGCGTGCAATTCCTCACGAATACGCTCAAAGATCAGCACGTTGGAATCCACGCCCATACCGATGGTGAGAATGACTCCGGCGATGCCGGGTAGCGTCAGGGTCGATCCGGTATAGCCCATAAAGCCGAGCAAGATAATGAGATTCAGGAAGAGCGCCAGGTCGGCATTGATTCCTGCGCCCCGGTAATAGACCAGCATGAAGGCCATGACGACGAGCATCCCGATTACGGATGCCATCACGCCCTGGCGGATCGAGTCCGCACCGAGCGACGGGCCGATGGTGCTCTCTTGCAGATAGCTGATCGAGGCAGGCAGCGCGCCGGTGCGCAGCAGCATGGAGAGGTCCTTGGCCTGCTGCTCGCCCATGTTGCCGCCGGAGATGGTGCCGGTGTCGCGAATCTGGTCACGAATGTTGGCGACTTCCTTGATCTTGTTGTCGAGCACGACGGCCAGGCCCTTGCCCTTGTTCGCGCCGGTAAACTGCGCAAAGCGGTCGCCAGCGGTGGTGGTCAGATAGAAGACGACCTGCGGCTCGTTGGTGTTCGGGTTGCGTCCAGTCTGCGCGTCGCGAATATCGGTGCCGCCGACTTCCGCCACCTTCTTGATCTGGTAAACCTGGTCAGGACTATTGGCGGCGGCAGTTCCCGCGGGCTCGTGGAGCAGCACCGAATCGCTGGGGACGGCGCCGCCGAGCGCCTGGAGCGCGGATGCCTCATCAGGCCATGGGACCGCCTTCGACGGCGTGAATCTCAAGCCGCGCCGTCGACTGGATAATGTCGTGGACGCGGGCCAGGTCGTCGACTCCGGGGAGCTCGACAAGGATCTGATTGCTGCCCAGGTTGTATTCCTGGATGACCGGCTCGCTTACGCCCAGCGAATCGATGCGGGTACGAATCACCTCGATCGCCTGCTGGAGCGTGCGCTGCTCAAGGTCCTTGATCGCGCTGGGCGTCATGGTCAGCGTCCAGGACGTGCCGCTGGTCGAGCTGATCGTGTAGGTCGAGCTGTAGCTGTTGTTCAGGGTCGTGCGGATATCGCCAACGCGATCAGCCGGGGCGCCCTGAATCTGGATCATCTCAGGATGCGCCGGATCCGGCTTGGTGACCGATCCGACGGTAATGCCGGCAGTCTGCAGCTGGCTCTGGATGCGCGCCGCGTCGGAGTCGGTGGTTGCGCCAACTGCCTCCTCGACATGCACCTGGAGAACGAGATGGGTGCCGCCGCGAAGATCGAGGCCGAGGTTGATGCGGCTGGCGATAGCGCTCTTGAGGGCCGCAGGCGTGACGCCGTGCGGTACGCCGATCATGCCGAAGACGCAGATGGCTACGGTCGCCAGGATGATGATGATTTTGGTATTGAGATTCTTACGCATGGATTTTCGCGGACGGGCTTATTTGCCTTCCTCTGGAGTGGTGACGGAAGCGATCGCGCTCTTCGCGACCTCGATCTTGATGTTGTCGGGGGGCAGGCGGAGCTGCACGGCATCGTCGCGCAGGGCGATGATAGTGCCACGCATGCCGCCAGTCGTGGTGACCTTGTCGCCGGGCTTCAGATCATTCAGCATCTGCTGCCATGCCTTCTGTTTGGTCTGCTGCGGCCGGATCATCAGAAAATAAAAGACCGCGATGATCAACGGGATGTACAGAAACGACACCATGCCGGGCGGCAAAGAAGGGAGGGCGAAAGCGAGGAGCAACATCAAGACACATTCTTTCTATCGGAAGGGTGCCCTTGGTCCATGGCCTCTCCCCTCCTGCTCATAAAGTCGTTTGTAGCGCGGAAGGCCCTGAACTTTTCCAGCGAATGCAGGCACGTTGGAGGATCGAATCAACGATCAGACCACGGTGCGGAGGGCTGGCAGTCTTCAAGGCTCGGAGGAGGGCGCCATTCCCCGGAAATACCGGAAAACCGCTGGACCCGTCTGCCTGCTGCTTCCTAAATAATCCGACCGGTTAAGGCTGTCTGGTTGCGGCGTCACTGTTGCGGGCGCGCACCCGGGCGAGCAGAGCCGGAAGGACTCCTAACTCAATAGCATCGCGTACCGATTCCATCGTGTCAAGGTAGAAGGCCAGGTTGTGAAGGGTGTTTAGCACCGATCCCAGCAGCTCCTGGGTGACAAAAAGATGGCGCAAGTAGGCGCGGCTGTACCGTGCGCAGACCATGCAGCGGCACTCCGGATCGAGCGGTCCCTGGTCTTCGGCAAAGCGCCGGTTCTTGATATTGAGCCGTCCTTCGGAGGTGAAGAGCAGCCCGTGGCGGGCGGCGCGCGTCGGTAGAACGCAGTCCATCATGTCCACGCCCATCGCCGCATATTCAACGATCTCTTCGGGATAGCCGACCCCCATGACATAGCGTGGCTTGTCGGCGGGCAATAGAGGGAGCGTCGCCTCGATCATCTCGCGAGTCAGCGCGCGAGGCTCGCCGACGCTCAGGCCGCCGATGGCGTAACCGGGAAATTCCATTTCGACGAGGCGCTCCGCGGCTTCGCGGCGAAGATCGGCAAACATGCCGCCCTGCACGATTCCGAAGAGGTTCTGGGTTTGCCCGGCCAAGTCTTCGGGCCAAGGCCTTTCGTTCTGGTGGGCGGCGAAATGGTCTTTGCTGCGCTGCGCCCAGCGCAGGGTCAGGTCGAGAGACTTGCGGGCGCGGGCATAGTCCGCCGGATACTCGGTGCATTCATCGAAGGCCATGATGATGTCCGCGCCGAGCGCGATCTGGACATCAATCGAGTGTTCCGGCGAGAAGAAATGCGATGAGCCGTCGAGGTGCGAGCGGAACTGCACTCCCTCTTCGCTCACTTTGCGCAGGTCGCTAAGGCTGAAGACCTGAAAGCCTCCGGAGTCGGTGAGCAGGGCGCGCGGCCAGCTCATGAAGCGATGCAGCCCGCCAAGTTTGCGGATGAGCTCATGTCCGGGACGGAGATAGAGGTGATAGGTATTGCCGAGAATGATTTGTGCGCCGAGTTCTTCCAAAAGATGCTGGGGGATCGCCTTGACGGTCGCCTGCGTGCCGACAGGCATGAAGACCGGTGTTTGCACCGTTGCGTGAGGTAGAACCATGGCGGAACGGCGGGCGGTTCCGGAGGTTGTTTGTATCTGGAAGTTCAAGGTGGTCAGAGAGTAGTTTACTTGTAAGGTCGATTGGAGGGCGGGATGATCAGCGACCACTCGGGCTTGAGGAGCGGCAAGCTGCCCTCGCGTTCCTCCGCGAGAAGATACAAGCCGGAGTGGATTCTTTGGCGAGGGGCGACTGGGTCGCCGGAAAAACCTTCACGGATGAATTGGTGAAGGAGCTAACCGAGGACGTGAGCGCTTCCGAGCAATAGGTTGAAAGCATCCTGCGTCGCCAGTAAGCGAGCTTCTAGTCGCCCAACCGAATCCGCACCCCAAACCTCCCCACAATCGGAGTACCAAGCGTCAGCGTAGGAGTCCGACCAACCTCGATCTGCGCGATCGAACAAATTCTCGCCCGTCGCAAAGACCTCAAACCGCTTGCCTATCTGGTGCGACGCGTAAGCGTCCAGCCGGAAGTAGCTATGTAGCAGATAGGTATTGAGATCGTTGTCATACTGGCTTCCACTCATGCGGCCTTGCAGACTAAGCACACCAATCTTCGGATGACTGAATCTCGCCTGCAGTGTCCCCATATTCTGAGCGACCTGGGGGATGCGGCAGCCGATCAGCGTTGTGTCGGGATTTCCGCAGGCGACGGTGAGCGGTTGCTGCGAGAACTTGGTCACCGTGGCGTCGGCATATTGATATCCGCCAATCAGCGAGAGCCAGTGGAGTGGGGCAGTTTCAATATCGAGCGAAACTCCGCGGCTCTCGATCTGACCCAGGTTCTCGCGCATCTCGGTGATCAGCGTTGGTGTGGTGCTGATCGTGAGCGCGGTGATCGGGCGATTGACCTGCGTCCAGAAATAGCTGGCGCGCAGATAAGTGTTGTAGCGGGTCATCCAAACGACGCCGGTTTCCCAGCCCGTCGCGCGTTCGGAGCGGAGGTTTGGGTTCGCCTTGGTCAACTCCTGCCCCACCTGCCCGGTGCGATAGAGCTCGTTCTGTGTCGGTGCGCGATAGGCGCGGAATGCGGACGCCGTCAGCGAGAAGTTGCTGGTAAGACGCCGCGCAATCCCGAGCCTCGGATCGAAAACGGTCTCAGAGAAATCTGGCAGGGAGTCAGCTTCGTCGGCGGGCTGGTCCATTGATTTGCGTCGAAGTTGGAGAAGTGGTCGATGCGGCCGCCGGCGCTGATCGTCCATTTAGCCGGCGTCCACAGGGCTTCGGCATAGACGCCGGTCTGACGCTGGCGGGCGCTGGTGTCGAGAGTGCTGGTGGGGACATTCAATTTGTAGTTCGTTTCGAAATCGGTGGCGCGGACATCGTGGGTGTCAGCTCCGCCGACCACGACAAGTTTTGCTCCGATCGGTTGGGTCCAGTGCCCGGCTGCGCCAAGTTCGTCGGCGGGCGCGTAGCCGATGCGGTTCAGCGCCTCCGAGTCGCGATCGGCGGCGATGATCGAAAAGCTCTGCCGGTAGTGTTCGTTGTCGCCAAAGACGCGAACGACCAGGGTGCCACCCGTCGAGGCCGTCCAGTCGGCTCCGGTGGAGTATCGCCAAAGTCTCGTCGCATTGTTCTGAATCACGGTGCCGTTGGTGCGCGCCTCGTTAAAGCCGCTGCCGCGCAGGAAGGCCCGCCCGGTGGAGAGAAAGGCGCGGTCAATCTCCACCAGGCCATTCGCGGCGTGGACATTCGAAGGAACATCGACCGTCCCGCGCTCATAGGGTGCCGTCAGGATGTAGCCGTTCGTGCGGACAATACCAGCGGCGGCAAGGCCGCTCCACTTATCCCGTTGCAGCGAGCCGAGAAAGCCGTCATCGGTCGTGTTTTGCCCCCCGTAACTGCCGAGAAGATCAAGCGTGTTGCCCGAGGGGCGCACCGGAACGATGTTGATCACGCCGCCGATGGCACTCGATCCATAAAGATCTGAGACGCCACCGCGAACGACATCGACCGACTTGATGCTCAGCTCAGGAAACTCTTCCCAGTGGATCCACGCGCCGTAAGGGTCGAGCACTGGAATGTCGTCGCTTAGGACGAGCGTCCGGCTCGCTGCAGTAGAACCGAGGCCGCGCAGCGAGATGCCCTGCGATGTCGGGTTGGCGACCAGCGAGCTGGAGCGGCGAAAGAGCTCCGCACCGGGGATTTGCCGGATCTTGTCATCAAGCACCGGCGAGGCCGCCTCGTTCAATTCCGTTGTCGTGAGATCGCGAGTGCTGGCGGGGCTGTCTAGCAACGTGACCGGAGAGAGATACGCCGTTACTGTGACGGATTGGGTCTCGGCGACCGGCTTCAGTGTGATCTCTTGCGGGAGTGATCCGCTAGTTGTAACTGTCACTGGAGTAAAGCCCGTTGCGTCTACTTCAATAGCGGCTGTATCCGCGGGAATGCTGAATTGTCCGGCCAGGTCGGTGACCGCGAGCACTCTGCCGTCTTGCGCCGTGATCCGCGCTCCCGCAATCGGCTGGCTCTGGGCATCGACGACGTGCCCGCCCCTCACTTGCTCAGTAGCCGGCTTCGCCTGCTGAGGGCGCGCGGTGGACGAAGCCTCAACCAGGGCGAGGACCGCGCACAGGACGCTCAATGCTCTTCCAAGTTGAGTCATGTGACCTTAGGATAACCGCCACAACAGTAGACGGTTACGAAATGTAGACGGCGGCGACGCGGTTTTGGCCTTCGTCTCGAAGCTCATCCAGCAAAGTCGAAATCGTCTTTCCCAGGACGGGATGAACAGCGTCCGCGGCGATCTCGGCTAGGGGGGCGAGGACGAAGCGCCGCATTGCCATTTCAGGATGAGGCAGTGTTAGCCGCTGTTCGTTGAGGATGTAGTCACCTACCAGCAACAGATCGAGATCGAGGGTTCGCGGACCCTTCGGCTCCGTGTGAGAACGATCGCGGCCGAACTCACGCTCGATCGCAAATAACCGGTCGAGCAGTTCGATTGGGTCGAGTTCAGTTTGCACAGCGACCGCTGCATTGAGGAATCGTGGCTGATCGGTATTGCCCACCGGCTCCGTCTCGTAGAACGAAGACTGAGCAGTTACTGGCCCAAGCGATCCGAGCCGTTCGACGGCGGCAATCAGCGTCGCTTTCGGATTGCCGGCGAGCGACGGTAGATTGGAACCCAGTCCGATATATGCGGTCTCGATGGCCATATCACGGCGTAACAACCATTAGTATGAGGCTTGATGCGCATCGCATTTTTCGGTGGAAGTTTCGACCCTCCCCATCGCGGCCATCTGGCGATAGCACGGGCGGCGATGGAGCGGCTTTCGCTCGATACAGTGTGGATGGCGCCCGTGGGCGCGCAGCCGCTTAAACCGGGCGGATTTTCCACCAGCTATGCCGATCGGCTCGCGATGGTGGAGCTGGCGGTTGCCTGCGACCCTGGAATTGTCGCGTCAACAATCGACGCGCCGCGAAGCGATGGAAAGCCGAATTACACTATCGATGTGCTCTCCGCGATCAGAGCCAGTCTCTCCCCCGGCGATCAGCTTTTCTTCCTGTTGGGCGCGGACGCCTTCCTGTCTCTGAAACAGTGGCACGGCGCGGAGCAGCTTCCCTTTCTCTGCGACTTCATCGTTGCCGGCCGGCCGGGGTTCTCTATCGAGGCAGTGCCGGAAGCACTCCCTGCATCAATCCGGGCAGAGCGAGAAATTGGCAACGACAGATTAGCCGGCGTAGCGACGTGGTCGCTCAAGAATCAGAGTGGAGCGCAGTCCCACCTCTACTTAATGCCCGATCTGCACGAAGACATCTCCGCGACCCACATTCGCGCCGCTCTGGCAGGCAGGGAATCGGAAGAAGGCGTGTTGTCTCCGGCGGTGCTACGCTACATTCGCGAGAAAGGCCTGTACCACTAAGTGTGGGTCGCCATCGGGGATTGGCGTTCTTCGTAAAGCGCAAGATACGATGGAGTTTGACTTAAGGAGAGTCGTCGAGACTTGATGGCATCAGCGGAAACGAGAAAGATGGTCCTGGCCGCAGCCGCGGCCGGTGAAGAGAAGAAGGCGGAGGATACCCGCATCCTGGAGCTCGATCAGAGCGAATCGGCGTTCACCGATTTCTTTGTGATCATGAGCGGCACGAACACGCGCCAGGTGGTCGCGATCTCCGACGAGATCGAGCTGCGCATGAAGCGCGAGTTCGGCACTTATCCGAACGCCGTCGAAGGCCGGCGGCTGGGCGAGTGGGTGTTGATGGACTATGTCGACTTCGTGGTTCACATCTTTGTCGCGGAGAAGCGCGCGTACTACGACATTGAGCGGCTGAGGAAGTCAGCGACCAGTGTAGATGTCGAACAACTGAAGACTGCGTTGAAAGAGAAGGTGGCTACGGCGCGTAAGAAGGCAGCCACGACGAAGGCGAAGCCCGCAACAAAGAAAGCTGCTCCCGCCGTAAAGACGACGGTCGTGAAGAAGTCAGCGGCGAAGAAAGTAGTTGCAGCGAAAAAAGTCGCCGCGCCGAAAAAGGCCGCGAAAAGAGCGAAAAAAAGCTGAAGTCATACTCCTTCAAGAAAAGGGCCGGCGTTTCTCCCCGGCCCTTTTTCTTTTCTCTCAGGAGTTCCGTCTAAAAAGTAATCTTGCCGCCCAGAAGAAAGAATCGATTCCCGGAAGTATTGCCGGAAGCCGATCCAGAGTTGTTGAAGTCGTTGGAGGTAAACGCGCTCGATGCAACTGGCGCGATGCCGGTTCCGAGATACATCTGGTTCAAGACGTTATAGGCTGCGAGCGAGAGTTGGAGATTGACTCGCTCGGTGAGGGGAGTGTTCTTTGTGATGGTCGCATCGAATTCGTTGAACGACTGCCCACGTAGAAGACTGCGCGCGCTGCCCGGATAGGCGTTTCCGACCGCGCTGGCATAGGCCTGGTTGTTGATGATCCAGTGGGTTGAAGCGGGATCGATGGGCGTTCCCGGGCTGTACACACCATTTTGATCGAAGCCATCGGAGTTGTAGACAACATACTGCGGCACTCCCAGAGTGGGGTTCCCGTCCTCGTCCTGCGGCCCGGTGTAGGGATTCAGGTAGGCAACAGTGTTGACGGGGGCTTTCTTGTTGGATTGGACGAGCCGGCAGGTATCGACGCCCAGAACCGCGCCATTGAATGCAGCATCGCAAAAGCTCGAATCGCCGGTATTGCTGTCGACTGCCAGGAACTGATACGGGGTGTAAACCTGACCACTGTTGAAGCGGTAGATTCCGCTGAACTGGAAGCCGCTGGTGGCCCGTGCGAGCAGGCTGTTGCCTTTGACGAAGTTCGGTACCTGGTAAAGGAAGCTAATGCCAACGACATTGGGGAAGTCATTGCCGCTCAGGCCGCGTTCGCCTTCGCTGGTGTTCAGCGGGTTCTGCGGGAAGGCGATGGAAACGCCTGCGCCGCCAGTGCTGACGAAGCCGTCGGTCGCGTTGTTGATGGATTTGCTGTGGGTATAAGAGGCGGTGAAAGTCAGGCCGTGATAGGCCTGGGTAGTCAGGTTCAACTGTAGGCTGTTGTAGTTCGCCCAGCCTCCGTTGGTAATGTTAGAGACATTTCCGTAGTCGCAGTTGGGCCGGCCATATCCAGTGGCGTCCGGGTCGGCACAAAGTGCAACCGGCGCGTAGCTGGGGAGCGCCTGCTGCACGGGGAGCAAGTACGGATTGCCGTCAGTCGATTGGAAATCCTTCGTGGTTTTGGCGCCGACGTAGCGGACTTCGGCGACCGCCGCTCTGCCTAACTGATGTTGAATGCCCAGCGTATAGGTCTGCACGTAGGGGTTGCGGAAGTTCTTGGGAAAGGCCTGTTCCGTCGCCTGCCGTGGATCGCCAGCCGGGAGAAACGGCAACGCGGTTTCGCGGACAGCTGCGCCCGAGATGGTTCCATTCGTGGGAAGACAGGCGGTGTTCCCGCAGATGATCGAGTTGGCATTCGCTACCGGCGAGGCCGCTGAGGCGAGAATGTACAGGTTGTAATACGCGGGGTTGCCATTGATGGCATATCCGGCGCTTACCACCAGCTTCTTGTCGAAGGCCGGATTCCATGCAAACCCTAAGCGAGGTTCAAACCCCTTGTAAAACTGATTGACCGAAGGGAAGGTGCGAACCGAAAGCGGAAGGCTCTGGTCCCAGATCGCGGTGTTGGGGTTCGACTCTGTGGCCACGGTCTCGTCGTGCAATTTGTTCAGGCCCTGGCTGAAGAACTCCCACCGCAGCCCGATATGCGCCGTGAAGGAGGGCGATACTTTCCAGTCGTCCTGAACGTAACCCGCAACGTCCGGCTCAGTGAACGGAACTGTCGCGAAGCCATTCGCAATGGTGATGAACGCCTGTTGGCCGGCGGGCCCATTCTGGAGGAAGTTATTGAAAGTGCCAAAATTGTAAAGTCCGTTGTAATTAAAGAGCCCCGTAATAGGAGAGTTCTGGTAGTCGAACTCGCCGCCGAAGAGAATTGTGTGCTTTCCGTGGCTCCAGACTGCATTGTTCTGGACTTGCGTGACCTTCACCGTGCGGCCCTGCGGGAAAACGCTCTCGACGCCAAAGCCCAGATCGTTGTTGCCGCCGTTAAAGCCGACCTGTGCCGGGCAATCCTCAAGAGTAGTGACGACGCAATTCGGATAGGCGCCGCCTTCGAAATAGACCTTGCTCTCCTGGAAGCTGTAGCGCAACTGATCGACCCAGTTTGAGGAGAAGGTATGCGACCAGTCGGCGCCAACGGAGTGCGAGATCGCGGGTACGTCGACGAAGTCTCCGGCGGCGATGCTGGTACCTGCAACTCCGGTATTCAAGTCGTTCTGGTAAAAGTAGCGGACAAAGAGGTGATCTTTTTGGGTGGGTTGCCAGTCGACTCGCGCGAGCACTTCCTCGTCATTGAAAAGCGACGGAATGAGCCGCTGCACGCCGGCAAACTCAACGGGAACGGCTTTGTCCATTGGGTCCGGTGATGTTCTCGATCACCTGGCTGTTTGGAACCGGCTGCGGATTGCCCGCCTTCACCCCGTATGGGCCGTAGGCCGCGAGGGCTGCTACCGAGGAATTGCCCGGGAAAGCTGATTCCAGTTGTTGGATGCCGGTGGGGTCGGGCGTCAGGCTCGGTAACGAGATTGCCGGCGACGCTCCGGTGCGGACGCGGTCCCAGAAAGTGCTGCCAAAGAAGAAAAGTTTGTCCTTGAAAATCGGCCCGCCAATAGTGCCGCCATAACGATTTTCAACAAAGCGAGGAACCTGGGGCACGCTGCAGCCGGTTGCCGCTGGGTCTTCGCCGCCAGCGCAGTAGCCGAGGAGGGGGTTCTTCTGTTCATTCTGCAGCGAGCTCATAAATGAGCCCTGATAAAACTCGAAGGCGCTCCCGTGAAAAGCGTTGCTGCCCGATTTGGTGATGTAGTTCACCACCGCTCCGGCGTTGCGGCCATATTGGGCGCTGTAGTCGTTCGTGATGACCTGCAACTGGGCGATCGCGTCCTGGCTTCCGAAAAAGATCTGCGGTCCGCCAATGGTGTTGTCGTTGTTGGATTGCCCATCCAACTCGAAGTTGTTGTAGCGACCGCTCTGACCGTTGACCGAGAAATTATCTCCATTGGTGTTGGAGAAGTTGTCGCCGTGCGTGCTGACGACTCCGGGAATGAGCTCGGTTGCAGTGTCGAAGCCATTGTTGAAAGGCAAGCTTTGTATCTGCTCGGTACTGAAGGTCGTGGTGACCTGAGAGTCGCTGGTCTCGAGTAGAGTCGCGTCAGAGGCGTTGACCTGTACCTGCTCGGAAGCGCCAATCTTAAGGGCCAGAGCGCCGAGATCGGTCGTTGCTCCCGCACGGACGACCAGGTTTTCGGCTTGAGTCGCGGAGAACCCGCTGGCTGAAACCGTGATGTTGTAGCTTCCGAGGGGGACTTGCCGGAGATTGAATGCCCCATCCCCGCCGGACTGCGTAGTCAGGGTTGTGCCGTGGGTGGCGTCGAGAGCGGTGATCGTCGCCCCGGAGACGACGGCTCCCGAGGGATCGGTCACGCTTCCGGAGATGGTGCCGGTGGTGATTCCCTGGCCGAGGGCCAAGCTTCCGGATAAGAAGAATGTGAAGGTGAAGATTGCTGCGAGATAGAAGGCAAGGGTATGCCTGCAAAGATTACGCATGATGGGCTCCTGAAGGTGTTTCTGCGTTCTGTTTGCTTTCTGGGCCAGCTTGTTCGCTGACTTCGCACTTCCGTGTCCAAGCAAAGAACTTTCGAAGACTTCAGGCCCGACTGCCGCAGGCCTTCTTTACAGAACTATCCGCCATTTTGTACGAGAGTGGAGCGAATTCTGTTCCCTTTTTGACGTTGCGCCAATGCAAAACGTCTCTTGAAAAAATGGAGTCGAGGGTAAGCCGTTTGTTTTAAGCAGCTAAACTCGACGGTATGCGCATTCTGCTAGTAGCGGTTCGAAAGGGCGGGCCCGAGGCGGAGCCTGCCCGGTCGCTCTCGCGTGCGGCTGGGTTTTACCTGGAACGCATTGAGAAATACGAATCAACCGAAGCCATCGACTTTGCCTCGGAAGAAGCGCTGCTTGCCGCCATCGAGAAGCTCCGCGGGCGGACCGCGCCGGTCATCGCGCTCCTCGATAGCCGAGGCAAGGCGATGACGTCGGAGGAATTGGCAACCTGGATCCGCAAGCACCGGGACGGCGGTGCGCAAAACATCGTCTTCGCCATAGGGCCGGCCGATGGCTGGTCGGCGGCTGTGCTCTCAAGGGCAAAGGCCGAAGCAAGCGCCGGGACCGGACTGTTCCTTTCGCTCGGAGCGATCACGCTTCCTCACGAGATGGCCCGGTTGGTGTTGGCGGAACAGGTGTACCGTGCGTTCACGATTTTGGCTGGACATCCTTATCATGGTGGGCATTGAGTGGGGCGACAGCGGAGCGTTTCCTGGCCGATTCAAGGGGCCAATCCATCAATTAGACTAAGTACTTATGGCGGAAGCGCGGCGGGGACTGGTCCTGATCAACACGGGCCCAGGCAAGGGCAAGACCACGGCGGCAATGGGGACCGCGCTGCGTGCGGTCGGCAACGGGATGAAGGTGCTGATGCTGCAGTTCCTGAAAGGCTCGTGGCATTATGGGGAACTGGATGCTGTGAAGGCTTTTGGCGACAACTTCGTGTTGAAGCAGATGGGCCGAGGATTTGTGAAGGTAGGCGGCGCGGAGACCGATCCCGAGGATGTGCGATTGGTTGAGGCTGCGTGGGATGAGGCGCGGGAGGCTATCCTCTCCGGCGATTGGGACATGGTGGTGCTGGACGAGATCAACTACGCCATAGGCTACGGAATGCTAGACCCGGCCAAGGTAGCTGAGACGTTGAAGGCTCGTCCTGAGATGGTGCATGTGATCCTGACCGGACGGAATGCGCATCCGTCGCTGGTGGAGGTCGCCGACACGGTGACGGAGATGCGCCAGGTGAAGCACGCCTACGAAGGCGGCGTGCTGGCGCAGCGCGGAATTGAATACTAGGGATTAGGGAACAGGAATGGCGTGGTTTAAACGGCAGCCGAACGAAAACGGCGATAACGAAGAGAACGGCACACAACTGCCGGACGAGGCTCCAGGCGTGTCTTCGGGCGCGGCAGCAGAAAAGCGCGTCAAGACCGAAGGCCTCTGGACGAAATGCGAGAGCTGCAAGGCTGTCTTGTGGAAGGCCGATCTGGAGGCGAATCTTCAAGTTTGTCTTAAGTGCGGGAAACACTTTCGATTGGGTGCACGGGAGCGTATCGCCAGTCTGCTCGAACCAGGATTCGAGCTTGTCGATCTCGAGCTGAGGTCGACCGACCCGCTGAATTTCGTCGACCTGAAGCCGTACAAGGCGCGCCTGCGAAAGGCCCAGGACGAGACCGGATTGAATGACGCCATCGTGAATGCTGTCGGCTTCCTCAACGCTCACGCGGTGGTGCTGAGCGTCATGGAGTACGCATTTATCGGAGGCAGCATGGGTGCGGTAGTAGGCGAGACGATCGCTCGCGCCGTGGATCGGTCTCTGGCGACGCGGCATCCGCTGATCATTGTCGCGGCTTCAGGGGGCGCACGGATGATGGAAGGCATCGTGAGCCTGATGCAGCTGGCTAAAATATCCAGTTCGCTGGCGCTGCTGGACGATGCGAAGGTGCCGTATCTTTCGGTGTTGACTGACCCGACCACCGGCGGTGTGACGGCGAGCTTTGGGATGCTGGGCGATCTGAATATCGCCGAGCCGGGAGCGCTCATCGCCTTTGCCGGGCCCCGCGTCGTTGAACAAACGATCAGGCAGAAGCTGCCCGAGGGTTTTCAGCGGTCGGAGTTTCTGCTGGAGCACGGTATGCTCGATGCGGTCGTCGATCGGCGCGAGTTGAAAGGCTACCTTAGCAGGGCGCTCGATTTCATGGAGCAGGGCACAAGGGTTACAGCATAGAAAGCAAATGAGTTATTCAGCCGCCATCGACGGATTGCAGGCTCTCGCCGGCGAGCTCGCGACAACGCCGGGCGCCCTGCGGCGGAAGTTCCGTCTTGAGGATATGCGGGTGCTCCTGGCCGAACTTGGCGACCCGCACCTTCGCTTTCCTTCGGTACTCATTGCCGGCACAAATGGTAAGGGTTCGACCTCGGCGACGCTGGCCAGCATTCTCGCGGCAGCAGGTTACAAGGTTGGCTTGTATACCTCGCCACATCTGGCGCGGGTGAATGAGCGCCTCCGGATTCTCAATCCCGATCGCAACTCCCCATTCACAGAGGGCGTGCCGGCAAGCGAAGAGATCGCGGACGACGCCTTTGCGTCGCTGTACTTCAAGGTGGATGAGGCCGCAGCGCGTCTGGCGGCTGACGGGCGACTCCCCGATCACTCCAGCTTCTTTGAGGCGATCACCGCGCTGGCGTTTCTGCACTTTGCCGCCGAGGCGGTAGACATCGCCGTTCTCGAAGTAGGTATGGGAGGCAGGCTCGATGCAACCAACGTTGTCGAGCCATTGATCTCGGTGATTACCGACATCTCTCTCGACCACACCGAGTGGCTGGGATCGACGATCGACGCAATTGCTCGAGAGAAGGCGGGAATCCTGAGGCCGAATGGCGTTATGGTCACCTTGCCGCAGCATCGCGAAGCCAACGAGGCGCTCGGCGAGATTGCAGTGAGTTTGGGAGTTCGGGGTGTGAATGCGGCGGAGTATATTCCGGCGCCCGGCGGGTCTCACGGCTTGGGCCGGAATCGCTATACAGCGTGGGTGATGGGCGAGGCGATCGAGATCGATTCGCCGCTCGCCGGCCACCACCAACAACGCAACATCGCGCTCGCCATTGCCGCCGCTACCGAATTACGTAACAGCCATGGTTACAATATATCCGCAGCGGATGTGGCCCTCGGCGTGACGAATACGCGTTGGCCGGGCCGGCTGGAGTTGCTTCCTGGCGATGGCGATCGCGCGGACGTCTTGCTCGACGTGGCCCACAATCCCGCAGGCGCTTGGGCGCTTCGCTCTGCGGTCTCGGCGATTCTGGAGGCGCAGCCGGCGCGACCCACGACGCTGGTCTTCGGCTGTCTTCGTGATAAGGCCATCCTCGATATGGCGCAAATCCTCTTTCCCTTATTCGATCAAGTGGTGGTGACGCCTGTGGATTCTCCGCGAAGCGCGTCAAAGAATGACTTGCTTGCGGCAGCCGCCGTGACCGGGTGCCAGGCGATCGCTGCGGACGATGCTTCGGAAGCCTTATCTCAGGCTTGGCGCGTTACGCCTCCTAATGGGCTCGTGGTCGTAGCTGGGTCTGTGTATCTGGTTGGCAAGGTTCGCGGACTCTTAGCCGGAGGGGCAATTTGAAAACCGCAGCTCCTGTGCCGCGTCCCGACCCTCTGCCGCTTACAAATCGCGTCCTGGCGAACTTCCTCCAGGCGCCGCTGTTCTTTTCGTTGACCGCTTTCTTCGGCACGCTTTCGCTCACCGCCTCGCTTTTCGAGAAGGACGGCCGCCTCCAGCATCAAATCGCGCGAACCTGGGCCTCAGTCTCGATGCGGATCGCCCTTTCGCCCGTGACGGTGATCGGTGAGGAGAATCTGCGGCGGCATTCGGTCGCTGTCTATGCTGCCAATCACCTCTCCTACATGGACACGCCAGTACTCTTCAGCTCAGTTCCGTTTCAGTTTCGGATTCTGGCGCGGCAGTCGTTGTGGTCCATCCCCTTCATCGGCTGGCACCTGAACCGCTCCGGGCAGATCCCGGTCGATACCGACAATCCGAAAGCCTCGACCTTAAAAGCCGGGGTTAAGGCGCTGAAGTCGGGAATGCCCTTGATCGTCTTTCCCGAGGGCGGTCGCACCAAAGACGGACATCTCGCCCAATTTATGAGCGGGCCAGCGTTTATGGCGATTCAGGCGCGGGTGCCCTTGGTTCCGATAGCGATTGTGGGGACTTATGAGCTGCTGCCAATGCACACGCGCCAGTTCTTTCCGCAAAAGGTGAAACTGGTAGTCGGTGAGCCGATCGAGACGGCGGGCTATACCTCGCGCCAGGTCGAGGAGCTGACGGAACGGCTCAAGAAAGAGATCGGCCATTTGTATTATGCTCATTCTCATTTGGTCGCGGGCGAGGCGTTGAACTCCGAAGAGAAGACGCTCGCATAAGGGGTTTTCAGGATTAACTATGAATGGATTGCAGGAGCGGTTGAACGGATTAGCGGTACGCATTGCGTTGCCGGAACCAACCTCGACTGACGCGGCATACAATCAGCGCGCCTGGGCTCCGTATTTTCATGCGCTACTCTCCTCGGGCGCGGTCGGCGTGCCGATTCCGTTAGACGCTTCTGCGGCGACCATCGCGAAGCTGGTGGCTTCGTGTTCGGGAGTCTTGCTGCCGGGAAGTCCGGCTGACCTGAACCCGCAGAAATATGGCGAAGCGCCGGTTCCGGAGTGCGCCGCGCCGGACCCAGCCCGTGAGGCCGTCGACGAACTCCTGCTCCAGGACGCCTTTCACCTCGGCAAGCCGCTGTTTGGCATTTGCTATGGCGTGCAATCGCTGAACGTATGGAAGGGCGGGTCCTTGATTCAGCATCTTCCGAAGGTCACCTCGGTCGACCATGATCCTGGCCCCGGAATCTTGAGTGCACACTCGGTGCACTTAACGCCGAGTTCGAACCTGGCTGGAATCGTCGGCGCCGACCACGATCTGGTCTCGATCACTGAACCAGCTGCAACCATCGTGAATTCGAGTCACCACCAGGCAGTTTCGGTGTTGGGGGAAGGGCTGCGGGTCACAGCTCGCTGCTCCGAAGACGAGACGATTGAAGCCTTGGAGGGAACCTCCGATGACCATTTTGTGCTTGGGGTGCAGTGGCATCCTGAGCGTAGTTTCGATGCGAGTGCCGCCTCCCGGCATCTCTTCCGCGCGTTCGTCGAGGCGGCGGTGAAGTATCGGCCCCGAGTGGTGGTCGAGTCGGTGGCGTGAGTTTGCCAGGCGCGGGTCTCTCGGCCGAGCGGATTGCACAGGCTGTTGAGCAAGCTGGACTTAGTGCTCTCGAAGCGGGCGTGGCCGAGAAATTCTCTCACTACTACGCCTTGCTCCAGCTTTGGAACTCCAAACTCAATCTCACCGCAATTCGAGAGCCCGAGGAGGCGCTTCACCGGCATTTTGTGGAGTGCATCTTCTGCGCCCAGCATCTGCCGCCTATGATCGAGACCCTGCTCGATTACGGATCTGGAGCTGGATTTCCGGGAATTCCGATTGCGCTGTGCCGGTCCGAGATCCGCGTCACGCTAGCGGAGTCGCAGGGGAAGAAGGCAAGCTTCCTGCGTGAGGCGGTCCGTTCGTTGGGGGTCAACGCCGAGATCTATGCCGGGCGGGTTGAGGACTTACCTGTCAACCGGAACTTTGACGCGGTTTCTTTGCGGGCCGTGGACAAGATGCAGACGGCAATCAAGGATGCAGCGGAGCGCGTTATGCCTGGAGGCTGGCTGGTTTTAATGGCTAGCGCGGGAAGCGTCGAGTTGCCTGCGGACTTCGTTGCGAAGGATCTCCCCATTCCCGGTTCTCTGAGCGGGGTAGTGATTCTTGCGACGAAGGGCTAACGTTCCACGTGGAACAATGATGCGGAACGAGGGCACAGGCGAAATGCCTGGGACATTTGGATTCGAGACGTTTGAGAATTTCCTTTCGATTGAAGGGCGGCCCTGAGTCACCCCACCCGGCTTTTGTAGGCGGAACGCACCGTCTTTCCTTGCTTGATCACCCCTCAATGTTCCACGTGAAACAGTGAGTTTTCCACCGCTTCTAATTTTTGGAGGCAAAGTCTCGCCGCACCCTGTCCAGCCCTGCATCCCCAAGCATTGCAAGGGGTTACTCCTGTGCGCCTCGACTGCTCGCCGGAGGTTCTCCACAGACTGGGACTACTTCTTCACAGCCGCCTTCGATTGCTTCGTCCCGTTGCACTCGATAGGCTTGCAAGATGTCCCGAGTACTAGCGGTTGTGAACCAGAAAGGTGGCGTGGGCAAGACCACTACCGCCATTAACCTTTCGGCGGGATTGGCGATCGAGGGCCTGCGTTGCCTTCTGATCGATTGCGATCCCCAGGCCAACTCCACCGGTGGGTACGGCTTCGCCCGCGACGAAGAGCGGGACTCCACCTATGACGTATTGCTGGGTGAGGCGACGATCGCCAGCGCGGCGCTCCAAACCGAGATTGAAACGCTCAGGCTTGTGCCGTCGAGCAAGAATTTGATCGGCGCGAATGTCGAGCTCATCCAGGTCGAGCGCCGCGCCTACCGGCTCAAAGATGCCGTCGATGTGGTTCGCGCCGACTATGACTATATTTTGCTCGATTGTCCGCCGGCTCTCGACTTGCTGACTCTGAACTCTTTGGTGGCTGCCGATCGGCTGCTCGTTCCGATGCAGGCCGAATACTTTGCCCTTGAGGGGATCAGCGAGCTGATGAACACCCTCGAACGGGTCCGCGAGGCCTTCAATCCGGGGCTTGAGATCGAAGGCGTACTGTTGACCATGTATGACGATCGCACCAACCTCGCCCAGCAAGTGACCGAAAACCTGCGCGAGTTCTTCAAGGAAAAGCTGCTGAAGACGGTTATTCCACGCAATGTGCGGCTCGCTGAGGCGCCTAGCTATGGGAAACCAGTGCTTCTCTACGATCCAAAGTCACGGGGCGCGGAGAGCTACACTGCGCTGACACACGAACTGTTGCAGCGGCATGATGTCGAAAGCCCCAAGGCGAAGGCGCGCAGATTGGCGCCGAAGAGTGAAGTGAGCGTAAAGTTTTGGCCGTATGGGTAGAGTTTTCTTGCAGTCGAAATCTGTATCTTATTGATATTCATAATGATGGGGACATTCGGACCATGAGTACCATAGCTGAACCCGCCAAACGACGTGCCTTGGGCAAGGGCCTCGAATCTTTGCTTCCATCCAGACCTGCGGCCCCATCCGCGCCGATTCCCAAAGCAGAGGTAATGGAGACCGGGAAACCGCGCGAGATTCCGCTGGACCACATAGAACGCAATCCATTCCAGACGCGGAAGCACTTTGACAATCAACAACTTATGGAGCTGGGTGCGTCGATTGCCGCGAGCGGCGTGGTGCAGCCGATCCTGGTGCGACCTCTGCCTGGGGATCGTTATCAATTGATCGCCGGCGAACGGCGGTGGCTGGCCTCGGAACTGGTCGGCAAGCCGACAATCCCGGCAATTGTCCGCAACGTCTCTGACGAGCAGGCGATGGAGATCACCATCGTCGAGAACCTGCAACGCGCCGACCTCAATCCGATGGAGCAGGCCCGGGCCTTTGACCGCTTGGGTCGCGACTTCAAGATGACCCAGGAACAGATCGCACAGCGCACAGGCAAGAACCGGACGTCGATCACCAATTTCCTGCGTCTGTTGCGCTTGCCGGCGGAGATCCAGGAAAAGGTCGAGGCGGGCGAGCTAAGCTTTGGGCATGCGCGAGCGCTGCTGGCGCTAGAGTCTCCGGAGTCGATTTTGAAGGCGGCGCACAAGGTCGTTGCGCTCTCCATGTCTGTCCGGCAGACGGAGACGTTGGTGCAGGGGCTGCTTCATCCGGAGTCGAAGGCGAAATCCGATGAAAACGCCAAGCCCGAGCCGGTCGACCCAAATGTTCGCGAGGCGCAGGAGAAGCTACAGCGGGCGCTCGGCCTCAAGGTGCGAATCCTCGACAAGAATGGCCGCGGCCAGGTGATCATCGAGTATGCGCGGCTGGAAGACTTTGACACGCTGCTCGAGATGCTTGCGGGTTAAACGCAATTTGCGCCGGTCGGCCTGGCGCAGCCTTCGGCGAATGCTAGGATTTGGCGATGGCCTTGGTGGAATTGCGTGAAGTCTCGAAGAGCTATCCCAGAGAAGGCGGCAGCCGAACCACCGTCGTCGAGTCGGTAACGTTCTCGATCGCGCGCGGCGAAACGCTGGGCCTGGTAGGCGAATCGGGTTCCGGAAAGAGCACCGTGGCGCGGATCCTTTTGGGTCTGATTTTGCCGGATTCGGGCGGCGTCTTCTTCGACGGCGTACCGGTCTTCGATGGTCGGCAGATGGCGTCGGCTTCCGCCATGCGAAAGATACGGCGGCGCATGCAGCCGGTCTTTCAGGACCCCTTTGCGGCGCTCAATCCGCGGATGCGCGTTGCGGAGATCGTGACCGAGCCACTAAAGATTTTTCGCCGAGAGGAGGGAATCGATGCGACGCGGACGGGGCTGCGGCGTCAGGCATCGGAGTTGATGCGGTCCGTGGGTCTGGATGAGTCCGCGCTGGGCCGCTATCCGCATGAGTTTTCCGGCGGGCAGCGGCAGCGCATCAATATCGCGCGAGCGCTGGCCTTGCGTCCCGAACTGCTGGTACTCGATGAGCCGGTCTCCGCCCTCGACGTCAGTGTAGGCGCGCAGGTCGTGAATCTGCTGCGCGATCTTCAGCGCGACTTTCATCTCACCTACCTCTTCATCTCCCACTCCATGCCGCTGGTGAGGTATCTCTCGACCAGGATTGCGGTGATGCGACAAGGGCGACTGGTAGAACTCGGTGACAGCGAAGCTATTTGTCACAGTCCTGGTGACAAATACACCAGGTCGTTGATCTCGGCTACTCCTGCGGTTCTCTAACCTCAGTCCTATCAGTGTTTTCAAGTCGCCCTAATCTGTAGCAATGCTGGTTACAGATTAGGAATGAGACAGCTTGAGCGTCTTGAGCAGGGCATTCGGTTGCTTCGCCTGAACTCCTAGGACAATTTTGGCGGTTTGAGCCCTTTTATAAAGATGGGATGCACAAGGTAGGGGTGCAAGAGACAAGCACTGCCCTCGGTAATCGTGAAAAAGTTGTTGAGCGCGGCGGCTGGGCTGAAATGCGCCGGTGGTGCCGGGATGCTGAAGAAACCTTGGATGGCGGTAAGTCCTTCGTCCGCGTCGAAGGCTTCCAGCATCGACGCTACGTCGGCCGGTGTTGTCTCGGCGAGCGTCTCGGTTCCGGGTTGGCAAAATGGAGTCGTGCCAAACTTGCATGCATTGAGGAAATCCAGTTGCTGTTGTTCTACGGCGAGGGCTTGGCCGAGGTAGTATTCGAATTCCGTATACGTTGTGGATTTTGAGATTGCCGGCGCCAGAACCGATGACTTATAGACGTTGCCGTTGTTGAGATAACTGGCAATCACGCCAAAGTTTTGAGCACCACTAGCGCATGCAGATGCAGGCGGTACAGTAAGCGGAATCGCGGCGGTCAATTGGGCGTGTAGGGGAAGGTATGAGAGCAGTACGATGGCCGCACTCAGCAATACCGTCTTAGATTTCATTTTGAGCACCTCGATTTACATGTCGCGCAGGCTGTTCTTGTAGAACGCCGTTGAATGGATATGGATGCGGACTTAAACCAAGGGGGATAGCGCCAATGAAGGAAGATCACCTTTATTCTACCGCCAGCGCTTCCGGAGGGCCCGATTTCACCCCTGTAGAATGAGCGGAGCATGCATCTCAGTCCAACCTGGCCCCATGCGTGGCTGCTCATTGCGTCGCTGTTGGCCGGTGCGCTGAATGCGATGGCCGGTGGCGGGTCGTTCCTCTCGTTTCCGGCGGTCTTGGGAGCCGGAATTCTTCCGATCCAGGCCAACGCGACCAACACGGTGGCCCTGTGGCCGGGGCAGTTTGCCTCGATCGCGGCCTATTGGGAAGACCTTAAACACAACCTTCGCCTGATTTTGCCGCTGGGCGCCGCGGCGCTCGGCGGCGGCCTTGCCGGAGGAATTGTTTTGCTGCACACCCGGCAAACTACATTTCTGGCGCTGATTCCCTGGCTGCTGCTGGCTGCGGCGTTGCTCTTTGCGGTGAGCACCCCAATCTCAAAGTGGCTGCAGCGCCGCGCAGCCGCACGGGTGGCGGCGCGGTTGGCTGGCGGCGCCGTTGCTGCCGAGGCGCATCCTTCGGTGGCGCCTTTAGTCGTGGGGATGGTGTTGGTTTGCTTTTATATCGGCTATTTCGGCGCTGGAGCAGGGTTTCTGGTGATGTCGGTCCTGGCCATCTTTGGCGTGGAAGACATCAACCAGATCAACGCGCTCAAGGTGGTCACAACCTGCCTGGCAAACGGCATTGCCGTGGTCACCTTCATCGTCGAAAAGCAGGTGGTTTGGCAATATTGCCTGTTGATGATGATTACGGCAGCGATTGGCGGCTACTTAGGCGGCCGCTACGCCCGGCGAGTCGACGCGCGTGTCATGCGAGCTGTGGTGGTGGCTGTCGGGTTGGGGATGGCGGGGTATTTCTTCTGGAAGCAGTACAGGGCTTAAAGCATAGGGCGTAGGTTACAGGGCGCAGGATGCCTTCTCCGCTGCTGTAGCTTTCCGCTCATAGCGATAGCTGGGAAGCGAGCATTCCAGCGGCGCCGATATTGGCCATCAGTTCCTTCGGAAAGCTGTGGCGCTGCTGAAGGTAGGCTGGGTCGTTCCAAGAAAGCCAGACTTCGCCCTGCGCATCTTCCGCGATAAGGATTTTCAGCGGCAGGTCGATGGCGAGGCTGGGCGCGGCAAGCATGAGCGGCGTTCCGCCCTTGGGGTTGCCGAAGAGGAAGACCTTGGTTGGTGGCATCGTGAGCCCCGCCGATGCCGCTTCTCCAGAGTGGTCGACGATTGTGAAGAGGTGAATGCCTTTCTCCTCGAGCATTGCTTCGAGTTTGTCCGCTGTCTCTGTGAAGGAGTAACGGCTTTGGCTGGTGACGACTCCTTGTGACATGATTGCCTCCCAACGATTGGATGAGTGTCTTTGCCAGAAAGTGACATCGCTTGGTGAGATCCTCGGGATTCTTCCTCCCTATGGTCTCAGAACGACCCGCTGTCTTCTTCAACCTTCCCTTGACAATTCCGACGATTGTATTACTGTACTAATACAGATGATGATTCGCGTCCAACCCGGTCTGGGTACGCCAATTTACCTGCAGATTGAGTCCCAGGTGAAGCACGCGATCGCGGCCGGGGCGCTTCGTATCGACGACGCGTTGCCCCCCGTGCGGAAGTTGGCAGCCGAGCTGCGCATCAACCCAAACACTGTGGCCCGCGCCTACCAGAACCTCGAGCGAGACGGCGTGCTGCGAACGGTACCCGGCGGCGGTTCTTACGTCAATGCGCAAAGCCCCGGCTTGCTGAAGTCGGAAAAGCTGCGCCGGCTCACTCCGCTCGCGACACAACTCGCGGTAGAGGCGAAGCAGCTTCGGCTCGGACGAAAAGAGCTGTTGCAACTACTTGAGATTTCTTACGACGAACTAGATATGAAGAGCGTTGGAGAGGTGCAATGAGCGATCTCGCGATCGAAACGCATTCGCTGCACAAACACTATGGCGGGCTTCATGCCGTGGATGGCCTGGATCTGCGCGTCCCGCGAGGCTCCATTTATGGATTTCTCGGCCGGAACGGCGCGGGCAAGACGACGACGATCCGCATGCTTGCCGGTCTCGTTCACCCGACCGGCGGTGAGATGCGCGTACTCAATCTCAGCCCGCAGACGCAACGGGTCGCCATGCTCGAACGCACTGGATTCATGATCGACCGCATGCCGCTGCCATCGATGACCGGCAACGAGCTGGTGCGATTCAATCGCGGATTTTTTCCCCACTGGAATGACGCTTTGGCAAGCAAGTATGCCGACGCGCTGGAGATTCCGATGCGGCAGAAGTTCCGCAAGCTCTCCACCGGCAACCAGACGAAACTCTGCCTGCTGCTGGCGCTGGCGCAGGGGGCGGAGCTGCTCATCCTCGACGAACCCACGGCGGGGCTTGATCCCGTGGTTACCGACCAGCTTCTCCGGGTGCTCGTGGACGACTTCGCCAACGAGGGGCGTACTCTGTTTCTCTCGTCGCATCATCTCTCGGAGATCGAACGAATAGCCGACTGGGCCGGCATCATCGACCATGGCAAATTGCTGCTGGAAGCGCAGGTCGACGACATGCGCGCCAACTTCCGCCGGGTACGCGTTACGGGGGAGAATCTGCCGCTCGACGCGCGTAGCGAGATATTCCGAGCGAAAACTGTTGAAGGAACGACCGAATATGTCGTGCGCGCCAATGCTGACGCCTTCCTCGCCGAGTTGCACAGCCAGGGCGCGACCGTGCTCGACGTTTCGCCAATGAATCTGCCCGAAATATTTCTTGAAGTGGTTGGAAAGGGGGAAGCGAATGTACCTGTGGAAGTATTGGCGTGAATCGCGTATCGCTTTCTGTGTGAGCGTGGCCTGTATCGCGATCCTGTTCGCGATGGTGCTCGGGGAGCCGACCCTCGCGACACAGGGACCGCCGCCGCTCGGGATGCTGACTGGGATGTTTTCCATCGCTCTGGTGATTCAGGCTTTTCCATTGGCCTTCGTCGCCTGGCTCTATGGCAGTTTCGGCGTGGGGCGCGACCTGGGCGAAAAGAGCGGTGCTTATCTTTTCACCCGGCCGGCCGCTCGCCGGTCCTTCATCTGGCGGGACTGGGGCTACGGCGCTCTACAGTTGTTGGTCATCGTTGTGCTGTTGAATGCGGTGATTGGGCTCCAGATCTACCGAATTCTGCTGGCAGGGGGCGACCCTCTTCACGGCAAGCTGCCGCTGGCCAGCGGCCCAGTCAGCCTCGTCGCTTTTGTCGCCCTGAATTGCGTGGCGGCCTTCCTGCTGGCTGCACTGATCTTTGGCGTCAGCTATTTTTCGACAGTGTTGGTGAGACACAGTAAGGGGGTAATGCTTGCTGTCGGGATCATGCTCGGGTACTTCATCCTCGGAGCGATAGTCAACCATTACTGGCCATCGATCAGCTTCCCCAGTCCGATTCTGTCGGAGTTCGGCCCGTCTGGCTCAGAGTTGCCTCAGTTTGCAGACCACCTTGGAGCCTTCGTGGCGATTCGCGCAGCGGTGGCCCTGCTGTTTCCGTTTGCGGCACAGCTCATTTTGGAGAAAGCCGACCTCTGAACGACCGCCTCGGGGCAGCCTGAAGTCGCCTGGTCACGCGGCTGCGAGGTGGGCGAGAATAGAACTATGAGCCACGAGGGAATTCGGTTTGTGAACGAGGAGGAGGCGAAGCGTGCGCAACTCGCGCACGAGTTGCCGAAAGAAGCCATCGACCCGGTCCGGGTGAAGGTGCACAAGACCGAAGGCACGGGCATGGAGATCGACTGGAAGGACGGTCATCACAGCTCGTGGAGCTTTCGCTGGCTGCGCGACGCCTGCCCTTGCGCGACCTGCAATGAAGAGCGCGATCATGATGGCCGCAGGCCGGGCGAGCCGAAGCCTGCTCCGAAGGAGCTGTTCGCCTTGTACAAGGCACCTCCGTTGCCGGACAATGTGACTCCGATCGGGCGATATGCGATCAGCTTTGCCTGGAACGATGGGCATGGGAGTGGGATTTATTCGTGGGATTATCTCCGGCGGCATTGCCAGTGTGAGGTTTGCCGATCTTAGACATCGGCGCCAGCGGGAGATCGCTGGAACTAAAGATCCCTCGACGAATCCTCTCCAACTCACCCTGCCGATAATCGGTAGTATGGGCGCCCAGTTCGCTAGTTTGACGTTGCCCAGGCCATTCCGTCGGGCTCCGGGCCGACTTCGATCTTTCCTACGACAGCCAGCGTCTTGAGATCGACGACGGCGATGTAGTCGTTGGGCGAGCAGGCGACGAAGGCGCGTGCTCCACCGGGCTCCATGAGGATGCCGGCGGCTCCGTCGCCCATGGGCACAGTCTTGACTGTCTTGCGGGTTGCGGCGTCGATGATGGTGAGATTCGGGCCCCCCAGTGTCGATACAAGAACGAGTTTGCCATCGAGGGTGAACTTGAGGCGGTTGACGCTCTGAACATTCGCGGCGAGAGTCTGGGTCACGACCTTGGTGTTGGGATCGATGATTGAGATGGTGCCGTCCTGCGCGTTGCCGACCCAGACTTCCTTGCCATCGGGCGAGACGTCGAAGCCTTCGGAGCCATTGCCAACCTTGATTACCGTCTGGTTCCAATCGGGAGTTGGAGGACCTCCTCCGCCTGGCGGCGGCCCGGGAGGCATCTTGCCTCCACCTGGGCGTGTGCCGGCGCCGGGACGATTGGGCGGTGGTCCTGGAGGAGGGCCGCCTTGCCGGAGGGTCTTCTCAATAATGCTCACCGTTCCCGAGCTGACGTTCGTCGTGATAATGCGCTTCAGGTCGGGAGAGACATAGATCATGTGGGTGCGGTTTTGCCCCGTGCCCATGACCCAATCGACTTTCTTGGTTGCGGGATCGTATCTGCCGATGACCTTTGCGCCTTCGGCAGTAAACCAGGTCTCCCCGGCGACGAAGGTCAGGCCGTGAGGGCCGTTCAGCGGCCCGAGATCGACGGGTGGCAGCGCTTTCTGCGCGACGAGATCGACGACGGAGAGGGTGTGATAGCGCCCGCCACCGTAATTGGAGACATAGGCGGTTTTGCCATCGGAGGAGGCGATGACCTCGTGCGGCTCTTCGAGCACGGGGACGCGGGCGACGACCTTGAGCGTGGCGGGATCGACGATCGCGAGCGTTTGGTCACGCTTGGAGAGCGCGAGGAGTGCGGATCTGGGCGTAGGCTGTGCGCCGGCGACTAAGCCAGCTCCGGCGAGGGCGCCGCTGCAAAGAGCAATAACGAATTTGACACTGCGCTTCATAGAAAAAACGATACTCTCGGAATCCCTTGTGGCGAAATGGGCTCCAGTCGAGCCGACGCTTAAGATAGTGGAATCTGGCTGACGGCCCATGCTAGTGGTCATCCGCAATTCCTCAGGAGCAACGCAAGCCGATGATTGAGGGAGGACTCGGAAGGATGCGGATGTGGTGCGTGGCCTTGATGCTTGCTCCGATGGCACTGTGCACCGGTGCGAGCGGCGCAACGAGGCTTGATGTAGGGCAAGCCGGGGGCCATTCAACATCTTCCGGCGAGGGGCTATCGACCCGCTTTTCAGTAACGGTCGGCAAGGAAAACAAACCCGTATACATCGCAAAAGCGACGGTGATTGCGTCGCTTGCCCTACCTGGGGATCACCCGGCCGGGAGAGGCCTCGTTTGTCTCCTTCGATATCAAAGGGCCAGTCACCGTCTCCGTAGCCGTGGAGGGAGGAGCACGGTCGGCGAAGATTTTGCCCTCTAGCAGCGGCATCAAGCCGGTCATCTCGGGCAATCGGATCAGCTTCACGATTTCAAAGCCATCGCAATTGACCCTGGAAGTCAACGGCGACTGGATGAATTCGCTGCATCTCTTCGCTAATCAATTGGAGGAGGACGTTCCGCGCGCGGACGACCCCAACGTGATTTACTTTGGCCCGGGAGTCCATATTATTCCCCCGTTACAAGTGGGCTCGGGTAAGACGGTCTATGTTGCCGAAGGAGCCTTCGTCTACGGGAAGCTCGGGCCGACTCAGACCGAAGGGCCGGTGATTTGGCTGAACGGCTCGAATATCACCCTGCGCGGCCGCGGCGTTATCGATGGCAGTCTGTTTACGAAGGACAATCGAGCCGGCAATCTCGTCAAAGTCACTGGCAGCAATATTCGCGTTGAGGGCGTGATTCTTCGCGATTCAAGTAATTGGAACCTGCCAATTGTTCAGTCGCGGCAAGTTGAAATTGAGAACGTAAAAATAGTTGGGTCGCGTGATAATTCCGATGGCATCGACATTGTTAATAGCCAAGGCGTGACAATCAGCGATGGGTTTATCCGGACGTTTGACGATCTTGTTGTCGTCAAGACGCTGTTTCAGGGAGCTGAGTCGAGCGATATCAAGGTCAAGCACATGGTGCTCTGGAACGAGGTTGCGCACGCGCTCAGCATAGGCGCGGAGGTTCGTGCGAACGTTGAGGATGTCCATTTTTCCGACTGCGACATTATTCATGACAAGGGACGGGAATGGCTCTTGCGCATCTTCAACACCGACGCGGGAACGGTCAGTCATGTGACGTTTGAAAATATCCGGATCGAAGAGTCGCGGCGGCTGATGTCATTGTGGATCGGCAAGACGAAGTGGAGCACGGATAAAGATCCAGGCCAGATCGAAGGGATCACCTTCAGCAACATCCAATCGGCCACGCCAGAAGACGAGACCGACATGGTGGACTTTGCTGGCGTGCACACACAGCATGAGGTTCGTGATGTCCAAATTCTGGATGTCACGGTGGGTGGTCGGCCGCTACAACTAAGTCAAATAAAGCAGAACGCGTTTGTGAGCGGAGTTACGGTGAAGCCCTGATGCGCTGCATCGCGAGTGGCCCTAAGTTCGCGAAGTGAAGTCTGAGAATCAGGAGATCCACTTCAGGAGACGGATCACGCCCATCGAGGCGGGTTTGGAGTGGGCGGAGACATCTTGCCGGGCGTGGATTTCCGCGCGCTGCGAGCATAGTACTGATAGGCCTCGACGATCATTTGTTCGTTCGTAAGAGTGGGCCGCCAGCCGAGTCTTGGCTGGATCTGCGTGGTGTCGAAGAAGAAAGTCTTCGGCGATCATGCTGGTAGTGGTAGGGGCCGAGCGGAGAGATGCCCAGCTTGTGGGCGAGCTTCATCGCGGCGATCGCCGGGCCTTTGGGCAGCGAGGCGACGCGCGATTTGCTTTTCGCTTCGGCGATGACGGCTTCGTAGACGGCGCGGAGCGGCTTCACGTCGTCGGAGCCGATATGGAAGATGTCGGAATGAGGGTGCTTCGATCGCTAGCAGACATGCGGTCGCGAGGTCTTGCGCGTAGATGAACTGATATCGATTGGCGCCGCCGCCGACGACCCAGACCTTTTTCCCGTCCTGAATGAACTCAAAGAGGATCGCGAGCAGGCCGAGTCTGCCGCTGTCGATGATCGTGGGGCAGCGGAGAATGATGACGATTCAGGGCATCGCGATATTCGGCAAGCGCTTCTTCGGCGGCGAGTTTGGAGCGTGCCGTAGATTTCGATTGGCTGAGGGCGGCTCGTCCTCGGCGACCGCGTGGCCGAGATTGCTGCCCCATAGGCAATTGGTGGAAGTGAAGACGAGGGTTGGAACTCCGAAGCTGCGGCAGGCCTCGGCGATGTTGCGCGTGCCGTCGACGTTGCAGCTCCAGAGAAGCTTTTCGTCCATCTCGCCGTGGGCGAGCATGGCCGCACAGTGGAAGACGGCGGCGAATTTGTGGGCGCCGAAGATCTGATTGAGTAGCGCGGGATCGCGAAGGTCGCCTTTTATGCTTTCGAGGTTTTCATGCAGGTCGGGGTCGGGAACGAGATCGAGATTGACGCAACGGAAGCCTTCGGTGAGAAGGCGGCGTTTGAGCACTCCACCGAAGAAGCCGGAGCCTCCGGTGATGAGAACTTCTGGCATGATTTCTGGCACTAGACGCTAACCGCCTCTGAAGATGGCTGAACGGCCTGTGCAACCAGCCGCACCCCTAGCGCCGCGCATACACGACTGACGGTATCGAATCGTGGAGCGCTGTCTGGGCGCAGAGCTTTGTAAAGCGCCTCACGAGTAATTCCAGCTTTTTTGGCGATCTCGGTCATACCGCGAGCGCGGGCAATATCCCCTAGTGCCGCCGCCAACAAGGCCGCATCGTTTGCTTCAAGAATGTCGGTAAGGTAAGCAGCGACGGAAGTTTCACTGTCGAGGTAACGCGCCGCGTCGAACTGGGGTAGCTCTGCGACCTTGATTCGTTTGCCCATCATGTCCCCTTCTATTGATTCCGTCTGATCTCAATCCAGCAAAGCGGCCAACCTCTTGGCGCGCTCGATGTCGTTCTTTTGCGTTCGCTTCGAGCCGCCGATGAGCAACACGATGATCTGCGAGCCATGCTGCGTGAAATACAGTCGCCATCCCGCGCCGAGGTGAATGCGCAACTCAGAAACGCCCTCACCGATCGATTTGACGTCTCCCGCTAATCCAAGTTCAAGGCGTTTAATCCTGGCAACAATCACGCCTCGCACCGTATTGTCCTTTAGGCCATCGAGCCATGCCGTGAACTCGGGCAGAGGCCTGATCGAGAACATGAATGTAGTGTAATCGAGCGATTACGAGGCGTCAAAGAGATGGTCGCTGCCTACGGCGTTGCTCCGCAGACTGAAAGACGTACACTGTGAGGATTGCGATCAGCGGTTCCAGAGGATGGCGGAAGCGGGCTTGCACGGTGATGAAGTAATACGTGAGCGGGAGCAGCAGAAAAGCACAGGCGAACAAGCCAGCGGCGGGAACTCGACGCTTCATCGCGAGCGCTAACCCCATCAGTCCAGTGACGCTGAAGAGGCTGTAGTTCAGTTCGCGGAAGTACTCGACCCATGGTGCGCGGTCGAGGGGGTGCGGGACACCGGACCAAAAGAAATAAAGGCGCTTCAACGACAGTTCGACGAAGCGGTGGGGATGGGTCGCGATATAGGCTTTCGCCATTTCACCGCGCTGCTTTACATACTGGACTTCTCCGAGCCGGGCGTATTGGTCGAGATCGTTTTCTGAGGTCACTGAAGTTCCCCAGGGCATGGCGATGGATTCGGGCGCGTTGCCGAGATAAAGCTCCGCGCCGAAGTTGCCGCGAATGGGAATGAAGGCGTGGAAGACGGTCCAGTTGCGCCACGCCCACGGCGCGAGGCAGGCAAGGAAGACGAGGCCTGCGAGGACGGCCTTGCCAAAGGCTGCGGACTTTTGCTTAGCTCCCAATAGCATCCAGAGTCCGCAGACAGGCAGGAATAGTAGCAGGGAGGGATTCGAAAGGGCGATGAGTCCCCACAGCAAGCCGAAGAGCAGCCAGCGTCGCGTTGTCTGCGGATTTGCGGTTGCCGGTTCGCCGATGCCGCGCACGCGTAAGGCGATCACCAGCACCCAGGCGAAGAGCATGGTGGTGAGCGACATCTCCCAAACCCAGCGAACGGCGAATTGCATCGCCGCGGGATAGAGCGCCCAAATCCACGCTGACCAAATAGCCACGCGGCGGTTGAAGCAGCGTTGGGCAATCTCGTAAATTGCCGGTACGGTGGCCGCCGAGAAGATGCTGTTGATGGTAAGCAGTACCCACGCCGAGAGGGGCGTGTACACGCCAAAGAGCTTAAACGCGGTTGCGATGATTAGCGTATACGCCGGAGGCAGCCAGGCGGTGGGGCCGGTATGGCCGGTGATAAATGGGTCGGCGTAGCCGTGTCCGGTGACCAGTGAGCGGGCGATGCGCGCCATCTCCCAACCGAAGTCGAAGTGGTCTTCATAAGGGCGAATGCGCCAGGTGTGCGCCAGCGTCATGTAAAGCACGCGGACAAAGAGCGCCGTCCAGAAGATCGGCCAGACGCCTTTGCCGGAGAAGCCCAATCGAGGTGGGGCGTCGGCAATCGTGGCATTGCTCCGGTTGGCGATGGCCGGGTCTGGCATCTCCTTAGTCTAGAACGCGGCAGCCTTGCAGGGGCCGACCGCCTTCCCGAACGGCTTCGTCGCTTGGAATCAGATTCTTCGCGCAAGGAGCGCCGTTGCAACCGGACTGTAATATGAATGAAAGAGACTGAAGTATCGATGGACATAAGCGAAGGACGTTGGGTTTTACTGATTGCCAGCGACGCCGGCGATACCGATTCTGTTTCCGACCGCGCGATGGAGCGGCTGGTCGATGCGATCAGCAAAGAAGGCTATGAGGTGGTGCGCACCTCGACCCCGGACGATGGCCTGTCGCTGGTGAAGAGCGATCCATCTCACTCGGCGATTCTGCTGGACTGGGACCTGCCAGAGGACAACCAGTTCGATGAACGCGCTGCGCTGAAGATCATTCGCGCGGTGCGCCGGCGCAACAAGAAGATCCCGATCTTCCTGATCGCCGACCGCACGCTGGTGAGCGAGCTGCCGCTCGAGGTGGTCAAGGCAAGTCCACGAATACATCCACCTGTTTGGCGACACGCCGGCGTTCATCGCGAATCGCGTGGATTTCGCGGTCGAGCGCTACCACGAGCGGTTGCTGCCGCCTTATTTCCGCGAGCTGAAGAAGTACAACGACCAGGGCGCGTACTCGCTGGGATGCGCCGGGCCACATGGGCGGCGTGGCGTTCCTGAAGCATCCGGTGGGGATGGAGTTTCACCGGTTCTTCGGCGAGAACCTGATGCGCTCGGACCTGGGGATTTCGACTTCGCCGCTGGGTTCGTGGCTGGACCATGTCGGGCCTCCGGGAGAGTCGGAGCGGAATGCCGCGCGGATCTTTGGGGCGGACTGGACGTTTTATGTGCTTGGTGGCTCGTCGACTTCGAACCAGATCGTTGGGCATGGGGTGATCGGGCAAGGACGACATCGTGCTGGCCGATGCGAACTGCCACAAGTCGATCTGTCACTCGCTGACGGTCACCGGCGCGCGGCCGGTGTACTTCAAGCCGACGCGGAATGGATACGGCATGATTGGGCTGGTGCCGTTGAAGCGGTTCACACCGGAGTCAATTCAGGAGTTGATTGAGAAGAGTCCTTTTCGGCGGGGGCTCTCGCAGCAAGCCGACTTATGCAGTGGTGACTAACTCGACTTATGACGGGCTTTGCTATGACGTGAACGAGTGGTGACGGAGTTATCGAAGAGCGTGCCGCGGATTCACTTTGACGAAGCGTGGTATGCGTATGCGAAGTTTCATCCGATCTATCGCGGCCGGTTTGCGATGGATGTGCCGGATGAGATGCCGGACCGGCCGGCGCTATTTGCAGTGCAGTCGACGCACAAGATGCTGGCGGCCTTCTCGATGGCTTCGATGATGCATGTGAAGCTGAGCCCGACGAGCGCCGCTGGACTATGACCAGTTCAACGAGTCGTTCATGATGCATGGGACGACTTCGCCGTTTTATCCGTTGATTGCCTCGCTGGATGTGGCGGCGGCGATGATGGACGAGCCTGCCGGCCCGACGCTGATGGCGAGACGATTGAAGATGCGATCAGCTTTCCGCAAGGCGATGTCGTCGATCGCGCATCGGCTTGCGCGCAGGCGGAGGATGGCTGGTTCTTCAAGATTGTACCAGCCGGAGCAGGTGGCCGATCCCGAGGATGGCGAGGTGTATCTGTTCGAGGAGGCTCCGGATGAGTTGCTGCTCCGAGACTTCGAGCTGCTGGACGCTGAAGCCGGGCGAAGACTGGCATGGCTTTCAGGATGAGGATATCGCGCGATGACTACTGCATGCTGGATCCGACAAAGGTGACGATTCTGACGCCGGGCGTGAATGCGCAGGGCGTGATTGGAGAGTGGGGAATTCCTGCGGCGATCCTTACGGAGTTCCTCGATGCGCGGCGCGTGGAGATTGCGCGCACTGGCGACTACACCGTGCTGGTGCTGTTCTCGGTGGGCACCAGTAAGGGCAAGTGGGGCAGCCTGCTGGAGAATCTCTTTGAGTTCAAGCGGCTCTACGACACCGAGGCGCCGCTCGAAGAGGCGTTGCCGGAGCTGGTGGCGAAGTATCCCGCAGCGGTATCGCAACGTGACGCTGAAAGACCTGAGCGACGAGATGCACGCGGCGATGATCGAGTTGAATCTGACGAGCCTGCTGCACGAGGCTTGCGATGTGGATCCCGACCCGGTGCTGACGCCGGCGCAGAACGTATCAGAAGCTGTTACGAAATGGGACGGAGAAGATGAAGTTCACCGAGATGGCGGGGCGAGTGACCGGCGGTGATGCTGGTGCCGTATCCTCCGGGGATTCCGGTGCGCATGCCGGGCGAGCGGCTGGGTGGCCGCCGACAGCCCGGTGATCAGGCTGATTCTGGCGCTGGAGGAGTTTGGCAAGCGATTTCCTGGCTTCGAGCGCGAGGTGCATGGCATCGAGGTCGACGCGGACGGCGACTACTGGATGAGGGCGGTGATCGAACCTTCGGGTGATGCTGCGCGCCCGGTGAAGGCGAATGGTCAGCGCGAGAAGCCGCCAACCTCCGCGCCGCCGGTCAAGAAACGCCGCGGCCAAAGCAGAGAAGCCGCCGAAGCATCCCATGCCGCCTGCGGGAGCGGTTACCCGCTGAGGTGAAAGGCTCGCTTGGGATGCGCCCTCGGCGCAGAGTCAGACGAACAGCGGATCCTTCGCTTCGACCAAGATGACACGTCTGAGGCCGGCAAATTCCCAGACGAAGACAGAACCCTAATCGTTCTGCGAGCCGGCGGCGTCGCCGAGGACTACTTTGGCCGTTAGGGTCTTCTGACCACGCAGGAAGGTCACGACAACGGAGTCGCCCACCTCGTGCCGGTTCATGATTTCGGCGAGGTCTTGCGGGTTGCTGACAGGCTGGTCGTCGAGACCGACGATGAGATCGCCTCCGAGATAAATCTCGGTGTTGCC
>CAVZRF010000009.1:0-116434 GCA_963777685.1 uncultured Acidobacteriaceae bacterium
CCGGGCCTTTCGTGTGTCTGCTCACTAATACTTGCGCATAATGCCGAGGACTCGTCCTTGGATGGCGACATTCTGGATGGGCACATAGATCGGATCCATCTCGGTGTTTGAGGGTTGCAGTCGCACCATCGACCCCTCAATGAAGTAGCGCTTGAGCGTCGTCTCGGAGCCCTTCACGAGGGCGACGATGATCTCTCCCTGGCGGGCAACGCTGGTGCGCTCGACCAGGACATAATCCCCATCGACAATATGCTCGTCGCGCATGGAATCGCCGCGCACTCGCAGCGCGAAGGCCTCTTTGCTGCCGACAATGTCGCCCAGCGAAGGGTTTCTGCGTTCTCGGTGGTCTCGACGGGCTGACCGGCGGCGATGCGGCCCATCAGCGGCAAGCGCTCGACGACCCTATTGCGGCGGTTCGTGGGGAAACGTCAATCGACCGGCTGCGGTTGTGCTCGCGCTGCAGGATACCTTTGTTGGTCAGATTGGTGATGTGTTTGTGGACGGTGGCGAGCGATTTCAGGCCCAGTCCGCGAGCGATCTCATCGTACGAGGGAGAGTATTCGTTCTTCCGCACGAAGTCGGTGAGGAAGTCGAGTACTTCTTTTTGCCTGCGTGTAACAGCCATGCAGAAATTATAGGGAAGAAAAAGCGAATGGCAACACCTATTTCTACCAGGGTGGTTTTCACCTCGTTACTGTCTAGCTAATCCCCCTCCCCCCTTCAGCCCCCGGTCCTTGTAGGCAACATCTTTATTTTGTTAGGCTTAGAGTTGTCTAGACAGCCTTAACAATCTCATTCTAAACGGCTTGCTTGCAGAGATCAGTTAATAAAGGACTTGCGGGTATTTCGGCGAGTTTCCTTCCGCATCATGATTTTGCGCATAACGAAGGACGGCTTTTGGCCGCCCTCTTCTGTTTCTCTGATGTCTATTCTTAGTTTATCAAATTGGATGAGTTGACTACGCCAAATTGCGCGGACTTTCTTGCCAATAGAATGAAGGAGTTGCGAATTATTTTTGGCTCGCGCTATTGACAAATATTGGGTGCGCCCTTCGGTTCCCCTCACCCTTGTGGCAGCGAGGTCTTTGTGCGAGTTCAAATAGCGAGACCGGAAAGCCAGCGGGCAGTTAAGTGACGGAGTTTGGGCTGAGCGTCTGCCATCGAGTGAGCCTTGATTCGTCGTCTGCGCGCCGGCGCTACCTTGTCACCCGCGCTCGGCGTCCTGATCAAAGAGCGCTCCTAAGATGGGAGCTGACTTAACGTTACGAATGCGTGAGCGGAAGAAACTTTACCAAATCACGGGTGGCTGTAGGCCAGGTTGTCGAAGCGCAGCGCTTCACCCTTGGTAAGGTTGAAGGCAACTTTTGAGCTTGGGCTGCGCCAGCCAGTTCTTACCCGCAAGAGTTCCTTGGGCTTGATCGTGTAGGACACCTCGTGGGTTTCGGGCGAGCGAATCGTTAACGTTGCGTCGCGGTCGGCGTCGTTATAAACGTCGAAGCCCTGAAAGATGCGCGGCGCGTAGAAATGAAATTCTGCCTGCTTTGCGTTGGGATCGGACAGGACGAGGGTAAAGGTCCCGAATTTTCCCAAGGGCGTGCCGATCTGCCACCCTCCGCGCCCCAATCGATGACGCCAGAGGGATATTGGCCCTTCAACGGTGTTCCCGCCGGAACGTGCGGATCGTCAAAAGTGATGAATGAAGGAGGTATCTGACCGCTCTTCCCTGGACATCTACATCTCGGAAGTGGAGTGACGAATGCGGAGCATGTGGGTGTTTTCGTCGAAGGTGTATCCTTCGTGCTGCAAATCGTTGCGCCGAGTGATCGGGCGTCCTCCGACGTTGATGGAGTCAGGGACGAAATTGAGGCGAAGGACATCCGTCGAGTCGCGTCGAAGGTTGAGTAGGTGACTCGGCCCTGCGCCGTAGGCAATTTTTGTGACCACGGAGAGTGAGCCGAGCAGGTGTGATTCGTCGGCGGGAGCCCACTCGGGGACGGCCCAGAATGCATCCATCATTCGGCGCGGGCCATCGGCGAACTCATCGGTGAACCACCATTGATTGCTGAAGGGCGCGTGGGCCGCGGCGGGAAGTCCCTGAAAATATGTCACCCAGTTATAGGTGCGATAGGCTGCTTCTTTGTAGTCGCAGTCGCCGGTGCGCGCAGTAGTAGAGGGCTTCGACTGCGGCGAGCCTGGCGCTGTGGCTATCGCAGCACTGGTTGGGCAGGTTGCAGCAGAACTGCTTGCCGTCTGCCCTGTTCGGTGGTGATGATCGCGCCGTGAACCATGTATTTGGGCCATTTGGGCGTGGTCTTCACCCATTCGATCAGCTGGCGCGAATGCTCGCGCCATTCGGGGTCCTTCTCCGGGATGCAGAAGCACGTAACGCGCAAACTCAAGCGGAATGACCTGGTTCATGTTGTCCATGTTGCCCTGCACGTCTTCGAAGTAGCCAACCCAGACGTTGTTCTGCATCGGGTATTTCATCAGCCAGACCATGCGCCCTCGCGAACGTGCTGTAGGACGCGATGTCGCCCTGATCGATGCGCATCAGCTCGTCGAACAGCATGATGGGCTCGACGACATTGGCGGAGTACGGAAACATCCCTGTGCCGTTTTGCAGGCTGCCGTCGCGGGCGTGGCACGCGATAGGGCCAGGGCGAGTTGTTTTGCGTCGCCGGGCTTGAAGTTTTTCGCGAGCGCATCGGCGCAGCGAATCGCCGCGCGAAGATACTTCGTGTTGCCGGTCATTTCGTAGAGCCGCAGATAGGCGTAGCCGTCTTCGCCGACGACATGGGGCTCGACGTAATCTTCGCCGTGCTGGCTCCAGCCGGTGTATTTGCTGCGCCGGGATTTGCGGAAGGATATGGTACCTGCGGACCAGGCGTAGTCTTTCGGGTCGTGACCGTTTTCGAGTTCATAATCGACGAAGTTCTGGAGGAACTCGAGGGTGTGTGGGTCGCCGGTGTAGGGATAGAGCCGCTCGATGAAGCCCTCCATCATGGCGCGCAGGTAGCCGGTGGAATTGGCCCAGTGCGGGTCGGGCTGCAATTCGAAGGTGGTGCGATCGAAGTCGAAGCAGCAGTAGAAGTAGGGGAGCGCTGGCGATTGTATTGGTCCCAGAGGATCGTCCACTGCGAGAGGAAGTATGCGGAGTAGGAGTAGCCGGTGTTGTCCGGCATGGGCCAGGGAAGAAGCTTTCCTTCGCTGTCGAGCGCGACGGGGCGGCCGGCGATCGTTGGCTCGTCCACTGTCGATAGGACTTGGAACGGCTGTTGTTGTCCGGCGAGCAATGGGGCGCTTAGAGATGCCGCGATGAGGGTTCTCGCCAATCCAGTTAGTCTCTTCATGGTCAGCAGTCAAAGCGTATGCGTTCGTTGCACAGTCCCCAAGTCCGTCTCTTCTTTACGCTGGCGACAGATAGTCTTTGACCATCCCCATGGCCTGACTAATTGCCTTGGCGAAGACTGCTACGGTGGCTGGGTCAGTTTCGGCCGCCGCTGACCAATTGAGGATGAAGGCGAAGTAGACCCAGCGGTCGCCGAAGAGCATTCCACCGGGGGCGCAGATGGCGTGGTGGCCGGGGACGTCGATGCTGCCGCCTTTGCAGAAGGCGCTGGCGCCGAGCGGCAGGGGCACGAGCCAGATGGCGTCGCCGGTGGAGAGGATTCTGCGGTACTCGGTGAGGGTGGCGGCGTTCTTGAAGAATTCGCCCTGGAGCGCGCGGGAGTAGTAGGAGACGAAGTCCGCTGCCGAAGAGGCGAGGGTCGCCGTCTTGTTGAGCGGCGGGTTCACCAAGGGGCTGTTTGCCGCCGCGCAGAGGTCGGCCCAGGAAAAGGTCTGGTAGTTTTTCGCGTTGAGAAGATAGCCGAAGAAGCCGCGCAGGCTGTCGGGGATCGCGGTGTTTTTCAACTGGGCTGTGGCGATCAGGTCGCGGACTTTGTCGGGGCCGACGAGTTTGAGGAGCATGTCGGTTGCGGTGTTGTCGCTGTGCTCGATCATCGCTTCGAGCGTGGTTCTTTCGGAGACGGTGCCGATGAGATTCGGCGGATTGAAGGTGGCGCTGTCGAGGTTCCAGACGCTGGCGTCGAGGGTTAGCTGTTTCGCCGTGAGGGTTGCGACGACCGCCGGGGAGTCGGCCTGGCGCAGGGCTTCCGCTAGAACAAAGGTCTTGATGGCGCTGCCGACGAAGAGCTGCTTGTCGGCGTTCATGGTTACGGAGAGCTCAGGCCTGCCGGCGGAGGCTGGCGCGAGAATGCTTACGGCTTTATCGCCGGGCAGCGAGTCGAAGAGGCTGAGGATCTTTGGGGCCAGGGTCTTTGGGTCGTTTCCGGATGTTTGCGCGGCTGCCCAAGTTGCTGCGGAAAGAGGCGCAGCCGCGGCGCTTCCGGCTAGGGCCTTGAGGATGCTTCGTCTGCTGGCCATGATGGGATTCTCCTTGTTCTGCCGCAATCGTCGTTCCAACGGAGTCGATTTCTGGTTCGGTGTTGACGCCTCAGGCTCCGGCCTCGGCGGGCAGCGCGGTGAGAGCTTGCTCGGTCAATTTGGGGAGAACCAGCGAGGGAAGCATCGTCGAGATGGCTGCGTAGACGAGGAGTCCTCCGTAGAGGGCGTCGTCGATGTGGAAGGACTCGTGCAGGATTCCGGCGATGACGAGGGTGAAGATGAGCGTCGGAGTAAGCGCGACGGCGACGCGGAACCCGCCCACGGCGGAGCGGCGAGAGAAGTAGCGGCACTCCAGCCAGTTCTTGAGGATACGGATGGGAATCACGACGACGGACATGGCGAGACCATAGAGGAGCGCCTTGAGAACAAGAGCGCTCGATGGCACGTCGAGGCCCTCATGGAAGAAGTAGAACGGGACGAAAAACGACGCGAAGAGGCGCACCGCCTTCATGTTGTCGTGGGAAGCGAGCGTGGTCAGGCGTTTGCTGAGAAGTCCGGCGACGAGACCGGCGACGAAGGCTCCGATTAGGACGTGGACGCCGATGGCCTGGGTGATGACGGCGCAGATGATACCGACCATGAGCAGAAGTGAGAACTCCGAGCCGGGGGCAAAGGGAACGACATATTTCCCCAGGGCCAGAAAGACGAAGGGAGTCAGGACGATCAGCAAACCCAGAATCGCGCTGGAGATGCCAAGCGACCGCATCGAGTCAGCGTGGGAGAGGACAAACAGCACCAGGAGGGCGGTGATTTCGCCGGCGATGGCGCTGATCGAGACTTCGGTCTGCTCGTCGAGCGCGAGGCCCGAATGGGGGAGGGTATCGAGGATGAATCCCGTGGATGGAGTGAAGAGGCCGAGCCCGAGCAGCGCCGCCGCCGGCCAGGCCATGTGCAGGTAGCGGATGGCGAGCCAGGCTGCGGCGATGAGGAAGAGTGCTCGAATGCCGAGATGGCCCATGAGGCGCGGGAGCTGCCTGCGGATCTCGACCAGGTCGACTTCAAGGCCGGCGAGAAGGAAAAGCGAGGCGATGCCGAGAGTGGCCACGACGGCGGTGACCCGGTCACCGATCTGCGACTTGAAGAGGAGCGAGACGATGATGCCAAAGGCGAAGCAGGTGAGCGGAGCGGGCAGGCGAAAGCGCTGCAAGGCGCGCGGGATGACCAGAAGTCCGAAGATGGTCACGAGGTAGATCAAGGTCTGCGCGGGAATATGCATTCTGAAGATGTCTCCGATGGCAACGAGCGAGGGCGGCTGCCCGGCGGCTTGCTAGTTTGAAGGATATCGCGAGTCTTCCATGGAACGGAGGAGAGGTCGTCGCTCCCGTTTCGAGACGCATCCCCGGCAGGATTCCCATTATCGAACTCCTACCGAATAAGTTCCTCTACATTCCATTGTGTTTCACCCGCGGACAGCCCATCTTGTGAGAACGGGCTTTTGGTTACGACTTCCTCAAGGAATGGCGAGACCGGAAATTGCAGGTCTCGGAAAGACGAGGCTGAATGCGGATACTGATCGCGGAAGACGATGCGGCGTTAGGCTTGTTCCTGAAACGCGGGCTGACTGCCGATGGGCACGAGGTGCGGTGGACGACGGACGGCGATGCGGCGGTCGAGGCGTTTGTGCTCGAGATTCCCGACCTAACGATTCTCGACTTGAGCCTTCCCCGGCGCGACGGCGGCGAGGTGTTGCGGCTGCTGCGGTCGATGGGCGACGAGCATCCGATCCTGGTGCTGACGGCGCGGCAAGAGCTCGAGGTAAAGATCCACTGCCTCGACGCCGGCGCCGACGATTTCATGATCAAACCATTTTCGCTCGAGGAGTTGCGGGCGCGGTGCCGGGCGCTCATGCGGCGGCGTCCAGAGACCAATCTGGTGCTGCGCCATTCGGGTCTGGAGATGAACCGGATCGACCACAGCGTTCGCCGCGACGGCGAAGCGATCGCGCTGACCAATAAGGAATTCGCCCTGCTTGAGTTTCTACTGCTGCATCGCGGCAGTTGCATCTCGCGGGTGACGCTGCTTGACCGGGTGTGGAAGTCGGAGGCGCAGATGGGGACCAATGTCGTCGATGTCTACGTAAATTATCTTCGCCGCAAGCTGCACGACAGCCCTCCGGACTCGATTATTCAGACGGTGCGCGGGCGGGGATACTGCATTCCGGCACGGCCGCTCGCGACGCCGGTGGCATCTGACTTTGCCGGGGCCGCCGAGTTTGGACCTTAGCCGGTCGGCGCCCCTGGCCTTCGAACGGGCCGAGACCTTTTCCCAACGTGGCCCGATTCGGGGCACGCCCGAAAGCCCTCCTCTTTGCTGAGGCGCTCAGTCGAGCCTTCTTTAAGCCTCCTCATGCGAGTGCGGCTCCGCACGCCCATTGACGTTTCACTGCTCTGGAAAGGTTCACCTTTATGGCCTCCTCGCCCGCATCGGCTTTCAACTCCTCTCGTCCGGTCAATACTTACCCGATTCCTGTCGCAGCAGCCGCGCGCAGCGCGATTCTGGCCAGCTCCGATCTGTCGTTCCGGCAGCGCGTGCGGGAGACTCTCTCCGGCCTGCGTTGGCAGGTACGCGAGGCCTCGGGAGGTGCGGAGGCGCTGGCTCTGCTCGAGGGCTGCGCCGGCCGAGGCGCTGATCCTCGACTCGTGGCTCCCCGACCTCGAGATCCGCGAGTTTGTGCGCGAGTTTGAGCGGCGCTATCCGCAGGTCGATCTGGTGAGCGTCGATGGGGCGGTGAACGCATCGCCCGGACTCGCGCGCAGCCCGAGGCGGAATGAGTTGTTGCATGCGCTGCGTTCGGGTCAGGATGGCGAGATGCTCGCAACCTGCCGCTGGGGAATGCGCGAGCGGGGCGGTGGCCGGAGAATTCGCAATGACGCCGGGGGGAGTTCCGCAAGATCGCGCCGGCGGTGGTGTCGGGAGTCCCAGCCAGGGTCGCGCAAGGGATCTTGGATCTCCGGCGTCGTCCGTGGTGCGGGCCGGTGTGGCGCATCGGCTGCCCGAGTTTGTGGGCGACCATCCCCGGCTGCTCGAGGTCTCGCGGCGGATCCGGCTGGTTGCGCCGCGCTCGACGCCGGTGCTGATTCAGGGGCCGACCGGGACGGGCAAGGAACTGGTGGCCAAGGCGCTGCACCGGCTGAGCGCCCGGGCGCTGCGCCCGTTTGTTGTGTTGAATTGTGCCGCGATTCCTGAGTCGTTGCTTGAGGCGGAGTTGTTCGGCCATACGCGGGGCGCGTTCACCGGCGCGGTGCAGGGCCGGGTGGGACGCATCGAGACGGCGCACGGCGGGACGCTGTTTCTCGACGAGATCGGCGAGATGCCGCTGCCGCTGCAGGCGAAGCTGCTGCGCTTTGTCGAATGCGGCGAGCTGCAACGGATCGGGGACAATGAGCCGGTGCGGGTCGACGTGCGGATTGTCGCCGCGACCCACCAGGCGCTGGCCAGGCTGGCGGCGACGGGCGGCTTTCGCGCCGACCTCTATTACCGGTTGTCGGTCTTCATCATTCAGACCCCGGCGCTGCTGTCGCATCTGGACGATCTGCCGCCGCTGGCAAGCCACTTTCTGGCTCGCCTCGGGATCGACGGGCCGGCGAAACATCTGCATCCGCAGGCGGTGGCACGGCTGATGGGCCACTCATTGGCCGGGCAACGTGCGCGGAACTCGAGCATGTGATCGAGCGGGGCTACATTCTGGCCGAGGACCGGGCCGAGATCCGTCCGCGAAGAAATCGAGTTCGGCGACGGGCTCGAGGAGTCTATCGGAGCTTCTTGAGAATCGGGGCATTTCTTGAGCGTCGCGTCGCTTCTTGAGAGTTCCCTTATCCGCCCTCGGCTTCGATGGCGTCGTTCTTGCTTCAACATTGATCGACCGACCCCGGCTCAACTTGAATATGACCGGAAGTGAGACAGCATGCATATCTCGACACCACTGAGTGGAGAACTGGCGCAGTATCTCGATCTCTCCAGCGCCGAGCTAAAGCTGACGGCGCGAGAACATGGCCAACGTGAATACTCCGGGCTACACGCGCGAGGTCGCGGTCTTCGACGAGAACATCCGGTATCGATCAATGGTCTGACCTTTGGGACAGGTGCGAGTGTTACCGACGTCCAATCGCAGCGCGACCGGGTGCTCGAGCAGAGCGTCGATCAGCAGAGCCAGGCGGAAGCGGCGAGTGCGACCCGGCTGACGGCGCTACAGAATCTCGAAGGGGTCTTCTCTTCCGCCACCTCAACCAGCACCGCGACCGCGAACGGAGGCATCAATTCGTCGCTGAGCGGGTTCTTTACTGCCGTGACGTCGCTTGAGGGAGATCCCAGCAACACCTCGTTGCGCGAAGGGGTATTGAGCGCGGCGACTAGTTTGGTGGCAAGTTTCTCCGGCGCGATCGATGCTTTACGGCAGCAGCAGGCCTCGCTCGATGCCGAGAGCCAAAGCGTAGTCACTCAAGTCAACGCGCTCACTTCCTCGATTGCCGGGTTGAACCAGCAGATCCAGACGCTCGATCCGAAGACCGACGCCGGAACGCTCGAAGATCAGCGCCAATACGATCTAAGCCAGCTCTCGCAGTTGATCGGCATCAACCAGATTACGACTGAGAATAACGGTCTAACCATCACCACGACCAGTGGTGCGTTGCTGGTCTCGGAGAGCAAAGCTTATGCGTTAACCAGCGCGCCCTCGGGCGGCGTGACGCACTACTCCGATGCGCTCGGCAATGACATTACGACATCGTTGGCCTCGGGCGGCGGTCAGCTTGGCGGGTTCTTAGCCACTCGCGATCAGGACATTCCCCAAGTGGAGAGCGCGCTCGATGCACTCGCCGGTGGCTTGGCGACGAAGTTGAACTCGATCCAGGAATCCGGCTCGACGGCCTCGGGCGCTTCCTCGGTCGGCATTCCGCTCTTCCATGTCCCCGCAAGCGGCGGAGTTCCGGGTTCGGTGGCTGGCGGTATCACGGTCGCGATTACCGATCCGTCGCTCGTGGCGGCATCGGCGGTAGGCGCTGGATCGTCCGACGCCTCGAATGCGGTATTGCTGGCGAACGTCCAGAACAGTCCGCTCATCACGCTCAACCAGGCGAGCAATCCTTATAACGTCTCTTCGCCGGTGTCACCCACCAACTTTCTGGCGGACTTCGTTGCGACGTTGGGCAGTCAGGTGGCGCAGACGTCTTCGTTGAACTCCGCACAGCAAGCGTCGCTCACTCAAACCCAAACCCAGCGCAACTCGCTCTCGGCGGTGAATACCAACGATGAGGCCTCGGCACTCTCGCTGCTGGAACGCTCCTATGAGGCTTCGTCGAAGGTCTTCACCATCCTCGACCAGATCTTTGCCTCGGCGATCAATTTGGGGGAAGAGACTTCGGTGAGTTAAGCCGCGAACCCGGTCAGCCGGGATCGTTGCGGAATCTGTCTTTACCTTCAGGATCAAGATCAGGAGCAAGAGTATGCGTGTCGATCCCTTATATGTTCCGAATCTGGTTGGTTCGCTCGACAGCGTCGCGGCGACCGAGCAAACCTTGTCCCAGGAGCTTTCGAGCGGATCTCGCGTCACCGCCCTTTCCGATGATCCCGGCGCGGCGGCGGACAATGTCGTGCTCACCGCGCAGATCGCGCAGGACGATACCTTTACCCAGACTGGCAGCGACCACCGAAAGCCGTCTTCAGGTGGGCGACTCGGCGCTCGGCTCGGTGGTCAGTCAGCTCAACGCGGCAATCACTCTCGCGACCGAGGCCAATAACGGCACGCTCAGCACCGCGAACGTGACCGGAATCTCGAATCAATTAGTTGGTATTCGCAACGAGGTCCTGTCGTTGGCCAACACCAGCTATCTTGGGACGTATCTCTTCTCCGGCAGTCAGGGCGGGACTGCCCCGTTCACGTTGGTTGCCCCGGCAACGGCGGGCGCGGCGGCGACCGTGACCTATAACGGCGACTGCGATCACCACCTCGTTACAGACGCCGAACGGGCAATCGATTCAACTGAATGTTCCGGGAGCGCAAATATTTTCAACCGGCGTCGCGGGCACCGATGTCTTTCAGACGCTAAATAACCTGATCGCCGACTTCGCGACCGGCGTACCCTCGGCGACCGCGATCACCGATACCGAAAGTCTGACTACTTCGCTGAGCAACGTCAGCGAACAGCGCGTGACGCTCGACGGCAGCATCACCGCGCTCCAAAACGCGGCCTCCTATACCCAGAGTGAGTCGGCGGAGCTGCTCTCGGCGCAAACGACGTTGTTGCAGGCCGACTTCGGTAAAGTGTCCACCCAGCTCAGCGCGGCGGAGACGCAGCAGACGGCCCTCTATGACGTGATCGCGACGCTCGAGAAGGGAAGCCTCTTCGACTACATCGCGCCTTAGCGTGCGGTTTCCGCTGGGCAGAGTCGCAGTATGCTTTAGACTCTGTCCGGAGGAACCATCCTGATGCGACGTCTGATCGTTGTGCTGCTTCTTGCTGTTGCCGCGATTCCCGTGTTTGCCCAAGGCGCGCCGCCGCAGGGCGCTGCCGACGCTCCCTATGCCGTCGAGTACTACTACAAAACCCAGTGGGGACATCAGCAGGAATTTCTCGACCTCTTCCTCAAGAACCATTACCCACTGCTGAAGAAGATCGTCGCCTCGGGACGCATGGTCTCGGTCAAGATCGAGACTCCCGCCAACCACATGACCGAAGACCAGCGCTGGGATTACCGGGTCACGATCGTCTTCAAGAACTCGACACTGGCGACGACCTCGAACCCCGCCGAAGAGGCTCTTATCAAGGAGCTCTATCCCGATCAGGTCACGTACAAGAAAGAAGAGCAGCGCCGGTTTGAGATTCTGCTGGCGCATTGGGACCTGCCGGTTTCGAACATCACTCCCGCCAAACCATAAACGGCCTTGCCCTGAAGCGCGGCGAGCGTCTCGGCTCTTTACATAGAACTTCTAGTGGTGTAGGCTCGACTCCCATAGAAGTTCTATTGGAGGAGTCTCCTTGGCAAAGAAGAACGAGCCCAACGCGGAGATGATGAAGGGCACCCTCGACATGATGGTGTTGCGAACGCTGGTCACTGGCGATGCGCACGGGCACACCATCGCCAAAGTGATCGAGCGGACTTCCGAAGATGTTCTGGAAGTTGAGCAGGGGTCGCTCTATCCCGCGCTTCACAGGCTTGAGGACCGGGGCTGGGTTTCCTCGTATTGGGGCGCGAGCGAAAACAATCGCAAAGCGAAGTTTTACCGGCTGACGGCAGCGGGCAAGAGGCAGCTCGTTCGCGAGACGAACCGGTGGCGTCAGATGGCCCGCGCGATCGGGTTGGTGATGGGCGAGAAGACGTTCGCGGAAGGGGAGCAATGAGCTGGCGCAGGTTTTTTCGCCGGAAGCGGGCTGACGCCGAACTGGCGCAGGAGATCGATCTTTACCTTGCAGCCGAGATTGAGGAAAATCTCGCGCGAGGCATGTCTGCCGGCGAAGCGAGGCGCAGGCCTATTTGAAATTTGGGAATCCGCAGCAGGTGCGCGAAAGCGTGCGAGCAGAAAAACACATTCACCTTGATCGACAATCTCTGGCGTGATTTGAAATATGCAGCCCGAACGCTGACCAAAGCGCCGGGATTCGCGGTCATTGCGATCCTGGTGATGGCGCTCGGCATCGGCGCGAACATCGCGTTGTTCACCGTGGTGCGCAGCGTGCTGTTGAATCCGCTGCCGTATCGCGATCGCGGCGGCTGTTCTCGATCTTTGAGCGATCGTCAAGAATCCGCAAGGACGGTTAACCACTTATGCGCCTGTAGATGCAGGCAGCTTCGCGCGAGTGGCAAGAGGTCCGCGGCAGAGCATGGCGGAGATGGCCATGGTTTCGCCCTGGCAGCGATACAACGTCTCGTCCGAGGCGGAAAGCTTCCCGAACAGATCGAGGCGGCGTGGTGCTCGTGGAATTTCTTCTCCGACGCTGGGGGTAGCGCCGGCCATCGGGCGCAGCTTTACCGCGGACGACGACCGGCCCGGCGCCGAGGCTACGCGTGATTCTCTCGTCGGCTTTCTGGAAGCGGCGATATAGCAGCGATCCGGCGATCGTGGGCAAGAAGATCTGGCTCGACGCGAATCCCTACACGGTGATCGGTGTCATGCCGTCTTCGTTTGTCTAGTCGAGCTCATTTGGCGGCAGCAATGTGCAGGTGTGGACCCCCGTCGCCCACGAGGCTCCGTCGTGGCTGATGCGCACGTATGAGGATCATGAATTCCTGGTCGTCGCGCGGCTGCTGCCGGGCGCGACGCTTGCTGGGTTGGTCAGCCAGTTGAATGCCGTGCAAGGCAGATCCAGGCGGCTCATCCCGAGCCCGGCGTTCACGATGCGGTCAGCGGCCGATCGATGCTGGACGATGCGGTCGAGGGCTATAAGACGTCGCTCTATGCGCTGCTCGCCGCTACCGGCTGCGTGCTGCTGATCGCCTGCCTCAACGTGGCGGGCCTGCTGGTGGCGCGCACCGCTGCGCGGAGCAAGGAGCTGGCCATCCGTGCAGCATTGGGCGGCGGACGGATGCGCCTGCTGGGCGAGCGGTTGATGGAGAGCTTTCTGCTGTCGGCCGCCGGTGGCGGCTTAGGATTGCTGCTGGCATGGGGCGCACTCGCGTGGCTGGTGCGCACGCGGCACGACATGAACCGCGTCGAAGCCATTCACATCGATGGCAGTCGTGGTCGTCTGCGACGCTGGCGCGATCCTCTTCTGTGCGCTATTTTCCGGACTGATCTCGCGCGGCAGCGGAGCGGAAAAGAGATACTCGCCTCGCTGCAGGAGTCGTCGCGGGCGAACAGCGCAGGGCGTGCGCGCGCCGGCTTGCGCAAAGTGCTGCTGGTCCTCGAAGTGGGTCTAACGGTGGTGTTGCTGGTCGGGGCCGGCCTATTGCTGAAGAGCTACGAGCGGCTGCGCAACACCGACCTGGGTGTGCCCGTCGATAACGTGTTGACCATGCATTTCGGCTTGCCCGACGCGCGCTACAAAGATCCCGCGCAGGTCGTTGCTTTCTTGGAACGGCTGATCGGGCGCGTCCGCGCTCTGCCTGGGGTGCAAGCGGCAGGGTCTGGTCAGCGCGGCGCCGGGACAAGGCTGGAACGGCGACAGTATCATGAGTGTGGTCGAGCATCCGCCGTTGCCCAAGGGAGAAGGATTCGACCTGTTGCGGCGCGCGGCGGATCCCGGGATATTTTTCTGCGATCCAGATTCCGCTGGTGCGGGGCCGCCTCTTCACATTGGACGAGCGCCTCGGACGCGCCCATGTTGCGGTCATCAGCCAGTCCGCTGCGGAGCTCTTATTTCCAAACGAGGACCCGATTGGCAAACACCTGAAGGACAATTCCATAGATCAGATCCTTGAGGTGGTCGGTATCGTCGGCGATACGCGTTGGAGTATTTCGCAGCCGATGAAACCCACGTTTTATATGCCGATTTACAGCAACGGCTATAGCTCGGCGACGATTGTCATCCGTTCCGAGCGCAATGTCGAGACGCTTGCCGTACCGATGCAAAAGATCATCGGCGAGATGGACCCGGATTTGCCGGTTGGGAACGTGATGACATTGCGCGAGACGATCGGCAAATCGACAATCGACTCGCAATTCGATTCCATTCTGGTGCTGGCCTTCGCGGTGATCGCGCTGCTGCTCGCCGCTGCCGGGCTCTACGGAGTGCTGGCGTATCTCGTGACCCAGCGAACCAGCGAGATCGGCATCCGGATCGCGCTTGGCGCGCAGCGGGGCCGCGTGTTGCGAGTGATGCTGTTCGATGGACTGCGTCCTGCCCTCCTGGGCCTCGTCCTCGGGCTTGGAGCAAGTGCTGCTTCGGTGCGACTGATTCGCTCAATGCTTTATGATACGCAGCCGCTCGATCCAGCCGTCTTTATCGCAGTGAGCGGGACCCTGCTGGTGGTGGCGGGATCGCCTGCCTGCTGCCGGCATGGCGTGCTTCACGGCTTGATCCGATGCAAGCGTTGAGAACCGAATAATATAGCCACACGGCCCATCAGTGGAATCGGTAGGCAACGCCAGCGCTGAAACCGTTGGGGTGCAGACCATTGCTTGGTTCCCCGACAATGCCCGGCGCTGCAGGCCAGTACTGATACTCATACTCGGCACGGAGAATGAGCAGGCGAGTGAGCCGGTAGTCGAGCCCGCCCCCTGGCGCGATGGCGAAGTAGCTACCGTTTCCGATCTCGTAGGGGAAGTTAATTTTTCCTACTCCGAAGAGGACCTTGGCGTAGGGTCGAAATTTTCCGTGGCGAAAGACATTGATCTTTGGGCCGGCGAGGTAGCTGTCCTCATACTCAGCATTGAAGCCATTGAAGCGAAGAAAGCGCGCCTCGCCCTCGATGGCGTAGCGGCTGTTCCAGTTGAGGTCGACGTAGCCACCGACACCGATCAGCCGCTGGGGAGGGCCGAAGTCTGGAGTGAAGTTGGAGTATTCCACGCCGGCCCAGAGGGTGTGGTCGCCACCGAGCACGGCGGGAGCGGCCTGCGCAGCGAGATGCTGGGGTGAAAGTAACGCCCATACCAACAAGATGGCCAGAGCGGCCCACGAACAGGCAGGCAGCGGGCTGGTTGGCGTCGTGCGAAGCTCTCGTCTTGCTGTGGGCATCTTCATCATCAATAAGGTCCGACGAACAGGTTTTTCCTTAGAAGAGCGACTTTACGGTCAGCTTCACACTCGAACTGTGTACGAGCGTTTGGCCATATCCGGAAAAGGTGGCGTTGATCGTAATGGTGTAGACGCCGGGCGGAGTGCCGCCTGCGACCGGCCCAGCTCCGCAACCGCTCATCACACCGAACGCTATCAGCAGAGCCAACATCGAGCACGCCCTGAATCGCCGGCGGCGGAAGGGAAAGACAAGCAGAGCGGCGACGGCGACTGCCATTCCTGTTTGTTCGGGCCACCTCATACGGCTGGATTGCTTTGACCCGACATGTGCAGGGGCAGTCGTTTGAATCGTCATCTCGGAGCCGCCATTCGCATTTGGAATGGTGGACGGGGCGAAGGCGCATGTCGTGTTTGCGGGCAGACCGGCGCAGGTTAACGTAACAGGCTGATTCCAGCCGCCGCTGGATGCGAGAGCGACGGCGTACGACGCGGCCTCGCCGGTATAGAGGGTTCGAGCGCCCGGGCCGGCGACGATCGAGAAGTCGCCGATGAAAGCCACGATGGTCTCATTGAGCACTGATGATGCGCTGGCGGCAAAGTTCTGCGAAGCAGAATATAAGGCCATGATGGCGTGGTTCCCGAGCGCAAGGGAACTTGTGGTGAAAGTGGCGTTCCCTTTGGCGTCCAGCGAACCTGTTCCGAGTTCGGTGCCCCCATCGAAGAAGGCCACCGTTCCAGTTGGAGTGACCAACGCGGAGACAGACGCGACGAACGTCACCGGAGCGCCGAGGGCAGCAGGATTGGGGCTGGCGCTAGCTGTCGTGGTCGTCGGCAGCGGATTTACGGTAAGCCCGTAGCCGGGGGACGTGCTCGAGTCAAATGCGGCGTTGCCTCCGTAAACAGCGGAGAGAGAGTGGAGTCCGGCCAGGAAAGTACCGATTGAGAGGGTTGCGGTGGCGGTTGAATCCAGGGATGCCATGCCAAGAGTGGTGGTTCCGTCGTAGAAGGTCACGGCGCCGCGTGCTATTGCACCAAATGGCGCTCCACTCGGCGAGGAAACGTGGGCGACGAGCATGGTCGATTGGAATGCCAGAGCCGGATTTGGTGTGGCGGAGAGGCTGGTGGCAGAGGTGTTGATGAGCACGTTCACCTGGGCGGGCGGCGAGATACTGCCGCCGAAGTTGCCGCTTCCGCCGAAGGCCGCGGCGACGCTCTCCGTTCCGGGCGTTGAAAACGGATAAGTAAGGGTAGCTACCCCGGCAGAGTTCACGGCGGCCGTCCCGATGCTGCTGCCATTCGCGGTGAAGGTGACGGTGCCCGCGGAGACTCCCCCCGCGCCTATAACCGTGGCGGAGATGGTGGCCGGTTCCAGCGCATACACGGTCGTTGGAGTGACGGAAACAGCGGTCGAGGTAGAGATGGCATTGATGGTTTGGGTTAGGCTCGCATTGCCATTCGCGAAGCCTCCGTTGCCCTGGAAGTTGGCGGTGATGACATGGCTGCCGGCCGAAAGCGAGTTCGTTGCGTACGAGGCGGACGACGTTGCGGCGTTCAGGGGTATGGTGGCGAGCGTGGTGCTTCCGTCGGTGAAGACGATGTTGCCGGTTGGTGTGCCTGAGGTTGAGGTCACGGAAGCAATGAAGGTGACGGATTGGCTGAAGTTGGCGGGGTTGAGCGAGGAGTAGATTCCGACTGCGACCGGCGTATTCTCGAGCACTTGCTGGTTGACGCTGGCTGTGGCGGAGTCGTAGCTCGAGTCACCGGGATACGTGGCAACGACTGTGTCGATCGATGCTCCATGGCTGATGGGGAGCGAACTGGTGATGAAGGTCGCAACCCCCATCACATCTATAGGCGCGGAGCCTAATGGGGAGCCATCGAAGCTGAACTGGATGCTTCCCGGAGGGATGCCAACTGGAGAGCTGATGTTGGCAGTGAACGTCACAGGCTCTGAGACGACGGAAGGATTTGGCGTCGAGGTGAGGGCGAGGGTGACGCCGATGGCGGAGGCCCTGGGGATGTTGAGCAAGACGGTGACGGTTGAGGCCCTGTTGACATCGTCGTTTGCGACGGCGATATCGGGGTATCCGTCGTGGTTAAAATCACCGATGAGTGGCTCGGCTGGACTTTGTCCGGCAAGATAATCGCTTTGCGGGCTAAAAGCGCGGCTGCCCATGCCGTGCAAAATCGAGATACCCTGGCTAGTGGTGAGGGCAAGGTCCTGAAAACCATCTTTGTTGAAGTCCGCCACCCCGATGCCATAGACGCAGCAGGTGGAGATGCCCAGCGTGGACACGCTTATAGGGATAAACTGCGGTTCGTCGAAGGTCCCGTCCCCGTGGCCATAGAAGATCTCCATCTGATTGTCGAGGCTGGCGGCGATATCGATGTTGCCGTCGCCGTCGAGGTCTGCGGCGACGACATCGTTAGGGCTGGGATCAGTCGGGTTGCTCTCAAGATAGCTGAAGCCCGTCTCAAAGGTTCCACTCCCGGTACCGTTTTCGATCTGGATCGCCTGGTTGCCGACGAACGCCGCGTCGAGCTTGCCGTCGTGATTGAAGTCGGCGAAGACGGAGCGGAATCCGGTAGGGAACCCGCTAGGCATTGGCAATGTGAAAGATTTGTGGAATGTCCCGTCCCCAGTACTTAGAAGCACATCCTGGCCAGCCAAAATATCGGAGCGTCCATCGTTGTTAACATCTCCGGCAACAAATCCGCCGGAGCCGGAATCGTCGGCGCCGGAGTAACCGGGAATTCCGGCAAGTGTGCCGAAGGTGCCATTGCCTGCGCCGAATTGATAGGCAAGGCCGGGGATTCCGGGGAAGAAGATCTTCGAACCGTTAACCAATAAATCGGGATGGCCGTCTCCATTGAAGTCGCCGGCATCGACAAAAGTGCCAGCATTTTCGCCTCCGGCAGAGGTATTGGTGTCGGGTTGCAATGCAAAGGTGCCGTCGGCATTTGCCAGCAGGATTCGGGGATTGAGCGAGTCGACCGCTACGGCGAGGTCTGCATTATGGTCGCCGTTAAAATCCGAAAGGACGGCGCTGGATACGACGTAGCCGACATCGTAAGCGTCGGCGGAGTGGAGCGAGCCTCCAGGTTGCCCGTAGAGAATGGCAATGCCGCCATAGATGGGAAATGCGAAATCTATCTGTCCGTCCTGATTGAGATCGCCGATCGCTGGAGGCCCGGGAAAGGTGGCCACGGGTGCGGGGGCGAGAGGCTGAAAGCTGAAATCCCCCTTGCCGAGAAGGACATGGACGCCATCGAGCGACTGTAGCGCTACATCAAGGATATCGTCCGCGTTGTAGTCCTCGATGTCGATCAAAGCCGGGAACATTTCATAGGCGCCGACCGTGATGGGTATAGATTTGGTAGCAGTAAATGTGCCGTCAGGGTTTCCGTGAAGGATATCCAATTGGTTCGAAAAATCGGTGACGACCATGTCGGCGCGACCATCTCCGTCAACGTCGCGGACGAAAATGCTGCTAATGTGATTCACGCCCGTGTAGCGGGCGCCGGGAAGAAACGTTCCATCGCCCTTGTTGAGGTAAACCGTGGCGGCTGCTCCGAGGCCCTCTTGAACAATCAAGTCAGTCTTGCCGTCGCCGTTATAGTCGCCGGGGTAGATGAGGCCTGGCCCGTCACCGTTATAGATTGTCGCAGTCGAAGTGAAGTGGCCCGTGGTATCCCCAGAACAAACGAGGATGTTACCGTCTTGCCCCGATGAGAGGACAATGCCGGGAACGCCGTCACCCTTCAAATCGATGATCTGCATGGTCTTGGCTGCCGCATCCACGCCGATACCGGGCGAATAAGGGGGAATCGCAGAAGCAATGAGCGGCCGGAAGGTACCGTCGCCGTTCCCCAAAGCTACGACGATCTCAGGCGATCCATTCCCGTCGGTTGCAAAGATGACATCGAGATGGCCATCGGTGTTTACATCGCCAATCTGAATAATGCCGTGGTAGGCCGCCGGAAACGAAATTGCCTGTCCAGGCGTGAAAGAGCCCTGTCCGTTATTGATAAGAACCTGAGCAAACTCATTGAAGCTCGAGTCTATGTATGCATAGACCAAGTCAGCCTTGCCGTCGCCATTGATGTCACCCTCCACGAGCGAGAACGGAGTGGAGCTAGTTCTGATCCATTGAGGGTTTTTGAAGGACTCCGCATAGGAGAGAGGACGGAGCACGGATAGAAACAGTAGTGCGAGAAATGCGTACTGGATGATACTCAGTGCTGGATCGATCTGTTGTGCGTCTTTGGCAAAGAGCGGCCTGGCGGCCGTTCGAAAAAATGCTGACATGAAATTCCAAGGCTGTTTTTTGAATTCTAGGTTTATCGAAAGATATCACGTTGGATCGGCGTGCCGGGGAAGAGAGTGTTGGCTTGAGTTTTCGGAACTGGGTTGGAGGCACTTGAAGTCCTGAACGAAGCCGTGCTAATGTTGAAACATTCAAGTTTGCTCCTTGTGAGCGGGCCTGAATTTCATGAAGAGTGGCTGAGGGACGGGCCCTGTGACGCCACGACAACCGGTCTGAGCAATTCAGGAAGCGGTGTCAACTCTCTCCCAGTAGTGGGGAACATGAGATTCGGGGTGCCTGACTTCGGCATTGTCGAATTAACCGAGGTCGGATCGCATCTCGCTATTTCCAGTAGTTGTATTGAAGTGTTGAGTTACGTCACGTAATGCCCGTGGACTTAGTCCCTCTCGGATACGAGGGTGACATGGCTGTAGCTTACGAGTTGCGTTGTCGGGATTGCGGCAAGCGTTTCGCCAACGAGCCGCTGTCGAGCTGCGACGAGTGTTTTTCGCCGCTTGAAGTCGTCTATGACATGGACGCTGCGAGGCGTACCTTCACGCGCCAGCTGATCGCGAACGGGCCGTCGAGCATGTGGCGTTATCAGGCGTTGCTTCCGGTGCCGCAGCGACTATGTCGCGCCGACTCCGGCGGGATGGACTCCGCTGCTCGAAGCGCCCCGTCTGGCGAAGCGCATCGGCGCGAAGAACCTGTACCTTAAAAATGACGCGGTCTGCCTGCCGACCTTGAGCTTCAAGGACCGCGTGGTTTCGGTGGCGCTGGCGAATGCGAAGATCTTTGGTTTCGACACGGTCGGCTGCTCCTCGACCGGCAACCTGGCGAACGCGGTGGCGGCGCAGGCGGCGCGGATGGGCTTCAAGACTTACATCCTGGTGCCCGCCGATCTGGAGCCGGCGAAGATCCTCAATACCCAGGTCTATGGCGCGACGCTGGTGCGGGTCGAGGGTAACTACGACCACGTCAACCGGCTGAGCTCGCAGATTGCCGAGCGCTACAAGTGGGGATTCGTCAACGTGAATCTGCGCCCCTACTACGCCGAGGGATCGAAGACGGTTGGTTACGAGATCGCCGAGCAACTGGGCTGGAAGCTGCCGGACAACGTCGTCGTGCCGATGGCCGGCGGCTCGCTGATCACCAAGATCCGCAAGGCATTCAACGAATTGATCGAGCTGGGCCTGGTCGCGGAGAAGCAGGTGCGTTTCTTTGGCGCGCAGGCGACGGGATGCTCGCCGATCGCGAAGGCGGTGAAGGCGGGAACGGATGCAGATCGAGCCGCAGCGGCCGAATACGATCGCGCGTTCGCTGGCGATCGGCAACCCCGCCGATGGGCCTTATGCGGCGCGAGCGATCCAGCAGAGCGGCGGATGGGCGGAGGATGTTTCCGACGTCGAGATTGTCTCGGCGATCCAGGAGCTGGCGGAGACCGAAGGCATCTTTACCGAGACCGCCGGCGGCGTGACGACCGCGGTGACGGCTCGGCTGTATGCGCATGGGCGCATCTCTCCGGATGAACTGACCGTTTCGTGCATTACCGGCAATGGCTTGAAGACGACCGATGCGCTAGCCGGCAGGTATGAGGCGGAGCGGGCGATTCGTCCGCGCATGGCCGATTTCGAAGAGTTTGTCGCGCAGCACGAGGTGCATGGCGTGGCCGTAGATGATCAAGCGGTAGAAATCAGCGGGAGATAAGTATGTCGGTTAAAGTACTTTTGCCAAATGCGTTTCAGAAACACACCAACGGCGCGAAAGAGATCGAGTCGAAGGCGGAAAACTTGCCGCAGCTGATCGAGGAGATCGAGGTCAGCTTCCCGGCGCTCAAGCAGCACCTGCGCGATAAAGATGGCCAGGTGCGGCGGTTCATCAACTTTTATGTGAACGATGAAGACATCCGCTTTCTGGGCAATGAGAAGTATTCGTTCAAGGATGGCGACGAGGTGCTGGTGATCCCTTCGATCGCCGGCGGGTGCTCGCCGCACGGGCAACTGCGCTTCGCCCCCTGCAAGTGCTGTTCGTATTGTGGGCAGGAAGATTGTCTTTGTGACGGGTAGCGTACACGCGACAAAACGGCCAGCCACCTATGTGGCTGGCCGTTTTCTTGATCCCCGCTTGATGAGGTCGGCTATTGGTGTCGCGGAGTTAGCATCTGCATGAACTCGGGAGTTTCGCGGATCGAGGCCAGCTCGGGGTCATTCATCAGCTTCCTGCGGTCGTTGAAGCCTTCCGCCAGCGCTTTGCGAAGATAGTCCAGCGCCCGCTCGCTCATCCCTGCTTTGGCGTAGGTCCTTGCCAATTCGTAATTCACCGCCGCCATGTCTTTGGACGAACTCAATTCCTCGATCTTCGAGGTGCCGGCGTGATCGAAGACGTTAGGGTCGAGAGCAAATGCGTGGCTGTAAGCTTCAGCGCCTTTCTTGGCATTTCCTTCGAAGAAATAGGCGGTCCCGAGGTTCGAGTAGAACATAGGAGAATTCGGGCTGAGTTTGATCGCCTTGCGATAGAGCCGTTCCGCCTTCTTATAGTCTTTTTGCGAATGATAGATGGCAGCTAGGTTATTGACCGCCTGCGCGTAGTTCGGATCGAGTTTGATGGCGCGCTCATAGTAGAGCTTCGCGTCGTTCAGGTCGAACATGTGGTGATAGGCCACGCCGATCTTGTTGGCGACAGAGGCCGAGTCTTGCGGGGCCTCTTTGTAGGCGGCGATCGCGTCGAGGTAGTGCTGGCGGGCGGCAAGCAGGTCGCCCTGCATTTCGGGGGAGAGCTGGATCTTCGGCAGCGGCGTTGGCTGGCGTACTTCGCTGATTTCTATGGTAGAGGGAACAGTCGACGAAGACGACTGGCATCGGGCCGACGGGATCGCGAGAACAGGGAACACAGCAGCCAGGCTGCAGTAGCGAAAAACGCGCGAAACAAGCGTCATAGCCGCCTCCTCGCCTGAGAGAGCAAAGGGTCTCAGGGGCGACTTAACGCAGTCGCGGGGCTGTTTACTTGATCGTCACTGCCGGAGCTGACTTGAGCATTGCTTGCCGGCAGCGAAGAAGAACCAGCCCGGATCGGCTTTCTGTCGCCGACTGAATTCTACTCCCGGCATGGAGGGGCGCATAGTGGCGTGCGCGATCCACTCATTGGCCGTTTCGATGGTATGCAAAACCGGGCGGCCGTCCGAGCGATAGAAGCGCGGGATTTTCCCGGGTGTAAGCTGATCGGGTGACTGTCAGCGGTAATATCTCTCGCCGGGAATTTGTGCGCGGCGGCGCTCTTCTGGCTGGTACCGCGGTCTCGCCGAGGTGGGCTGGAGCGCTTGCAGTTGGCCAGGCGTCAGAGCCGCTCGCCGAGTTCGGTTATGGCGATGTGACCCTCGCTGCGGGCCTGCCGGAGAGCCAGCTAGAGGAGACGCAAGCAATCCTGATGGGGCTGGATGACGATGCTCTTTTGAAGCCCTTCCGCTTGATGGCCGGCAGGTCTGCTCCCGGCCGGGACATCGGGGGCTGGTATCGCTACGACCCGGACTATGTAATTGGCAAAACCGAGGCGGGATTTGCGCCCGGCCACAGCTTTGGCCAGTGGGTTTCGGCGCTGTCGCGTGCCTATGCGATCACCGGCTCGCCAGAGACTCGGGACAGGGTGCTGCGACTGAATCGGCTGCTTGGCGAGTCGATCTCCGGTGATTATTTCGAACTGACACGATTTCCTGCGTACTCCTACGACAAGCTGGTTTGCGGGCTGATCGACGCGCAGAAGTTTGCCGGAGATCCTGAAGCGTTCGCGATACTCGGCAAAGTCACAGATATTGCCAACCCCCATCTACCGGGCAAAGCCATCGAGCGCGAGATGCAATGGCGTCCTGGCAAAGATTCGAGCTTCGGCTGGGACGAGTCCTACACCATGCCGGAGAACCTGTATCTCGCCTGGGAGCGCGGCGCGGGCGACCGGTATCGCGAGATGGCGACGAGATATCTGATGGATTCCACCTTCTTCGATCCGCTTGCGCGAAATGAAAACGTACTGGCCGGCCGTCACGCATACAGCACCGTGAACTCGCTGAGCTCGGGCATGCAGGCCTACCTCGCGATCGGCAGCGAGAAACATCTGCTCGCGGTGAAGAACGCATACGCGATGTTGCTGGCGCAGAGTTACGCGACCGGGGGATGGGGTCCCGATGAACAGCTTCGCGCGCCCGGACAGCGACGCGCTTTTCGAAAGCCTGACCAAAACGCATCAGAGCTTTGAGACTCCCTGCGGAGCCTATGCTCATTTCAAGCTGACTCGCTATCTATTGCGGGTGACTCGCGACTCGCGCTACGGCGACAGCATGGAACGCGTGATGTACAACACCGTGCTTGGGGCCCGGCCATTGGAGCCCGATGGGCAGGCGTTTTATTACGCGGACTATAACGTCAACGGCAAGCGCGTCTACTCGAACCACATTTGGCCGTGTTGCTCCGGTACGCTGCCGCAGATTGCCGCCGACTATCGCATCAGCGGCTACTTCCACGATGGCAACGATGTTTATGTGAACCTCTACCTCCCGTCGACGCTGCGATGGACGGTCGATGGCAAGAGCGTTTCGCTGTCGCAGACGACCGCGTATCCGATGGACGAGACGGTTCGGATGAAGTTGACGGTGAATCAATCAGCAAAATTTGCGCTCTCACTGCGGATTCCGGCCTGGGCGGAGGGCGCTTCTGTATCCGTTAACGGAAAACACCGGGCAGGTGCAATCCCTACGGGGAGTTTTTTGCGTTTGGAGCGGAAATGGCGCAACGGAGATGAGATTGCGCTCACATTGCCGATGAACCTTCGCTTAGAGGCGATCGGCCCGCGGCATCCAGATACGGTAGCGCTGATGAATGGCCCACTGGTACTGTTCGCTCTAGGAGACAACCAGATCACACCGACCGCGAAGCAATTGCTCGCCGCGAGGCGTGTAGGCGATTCGCGATGGCTGGTTGAGAGCGGCGCGAGTACGGTGAAGTTCAGTCCGTTTACCGCCATCGGCGACGAGGCATATCGCACCTACCTGCAATCCGCGGGGTGAGCATTTTTCTGGGCTCTTCAGACCACAGTGTTGTGGGCGGCGAGTTCGGATGGCGGATGCGATGGGTCAAAGGCGTGGTGTTCGATCATTTCAAGAATCTGCCGGCAGATTCCCTCGGCCTCTTCGCGATCGAGCGGAATGAATCGACCGCCGATGCGACACACCGCCCAGTTCGAACCCGCTTCGATACACAATTGCGTCTCCGCCGGGGCCATGCGGCGCAGGGCGTCGGTCACCTTAGGTGCGATGCGGAAGCTGGCCTCTAGCTGCGTCGCCTGAATCAGCCTGGACAGGAAAGGCCGCAGGCCGGTGAGCCAAAGCTCCCGGTTATGCCGTCTGGCGACGCTGCCGAGATGAATGAAGGCTCCGAGGGCGTCCGCGCCGAGGTAAGTCGTGCTTGCCAGATCGAGCACCAGGTGGCGGCCCGTGTCTACAGCCAGACGGCCCTCGCGCTCGAAGTCGCCTACCGGCGCGCCGGTTAGACTCCCCCCCACGTGCAGAACGGTCGCTGCGCCGATGTTTTCTTCGGTAAGGGAATTGCGGGAAAGCCGCTTGTGTTGGGCTGCGGTGGCGGCAAGCTGCGCGGTGAGGTAGCGGGCCAGGCCGGAAGCGTCGCGGGCGTAGCGCCATCCGAGCCGCGCAGGTTCATGGCAGGCGCGGTAAAACCATTCGAGACCGTGCTCTTGCATCCACAGGGGAGCCCGCGACAACCGTCCCGAGAGCAGGTCGAGCGAGCCGCCAACTCCGATACATACCGGTACACGAAGGCGATGGCGATGCATCGCCAGCCATTTTTCCTGTTTGGGACTGCCGAAAGCGACGAGCAGGATGTCTGGCCGCGCGGCTTCGATCTGGAGCAGGATGTCTTCGTGGTCCATCTCTTCGAGATTGGCCAAAGCCGGGCAATAACGGCCCACGACTCGCACGCTCGGATAATGATGGTCGATCCATCGACTCGCACCGACCGAGGAAGCTTCGCACGAACCTAATAGAAAGATGCTGTAGTCATGGATCGCGGCCATCTCGACGAGTCGAGGCACAAGGTCGGCGCCGCTGACTCGCTCTTGCAGAGAAGCACCCATCAGCCGCGAGGCCCAAACCAGGGGCATGCCGTCGGGCAGCACCAGAAAACAAGTGCTGAGGATCTCCTTGAGCTCGAGGTCGTGAAGGGAATTGATCAGAAAATCCACATTCGCAGTGGCGATTTGATGGAAGCCGCCCTCGTCGATGCTCGCTTCAATGGCGCCCAGCGTCTGCTGCATCGTGACGTTGTCGATCGGAACTCCGAGGATAGCGACGCTACCAGTGTTGAAACTCTGCATAAAATCCTCGGATCGGTGTTTGCGCAATGAGGCCCGCTCCCGCCGCGGGGCGCAGCCCGCCCGTTCACTCTGTCGCAATGACGTGCAGGAGTGAATCGAATGCGCTCAACGCTTCGAGGGTGGGAACGCGTCCCCGTCGTCCAAACTCAAGAGATGATGTTGAAGCGATAGTACCGAGTTCGAGGAGACTGCGGGAGGTGTCAGCCGAACTTTCTGGGATGTTGAGCCGTGGTCAGACCCAAATTGGAACAGAAGCATTCGGAGTTCCACCGCAACGCTTGCCTGGGCTGTCACCGCCCGGCGGCGTGCGCTGCGATATCATTTTTGAATTCAAGTGATTTCGGAGGACGGTCATGCGGTTACCAGGGCTTGTAATGGCGCGGACGTGCTGGATAGCCGGCATTCTCGGCCTCTTGTGGGCCGCCCCGGCCTTCTCCCAGGCGCCATCCACGGCGGGCGAGAGTCGCCAGGAAGCAGCGGCTGGTGGACCGCAGCCGAGCGTGGTCGAGACGCAGTGGAACCTGGTCGAACTCAACGGCAGCACCATCAATATTCCAGCCTCGGAAGGTCAGGTCTATATCTATCTGCAGCAGGAGGGGGACAAACTCAGCGGCACCGACGGATGCAACCGGTTCTTCGGCTCTTACGATTTGAGCGGTACTTCGCTCGAATTCCACTCCGTTGCGCAAACCATGATGGCTTGCCAAGGTAGCTTCACCGCTCGCGAGGCAGAGTTCCTCAATGCGCTGAAGCTGGTGACCAGCTACCAGATATCGGATACCGCCTTGCAACTGAAGGTAGATGATCGCGTGCTCGCTCGATTCCAAGCGCGGAAGAAATAGGGCCTGGTGAATATGGCAATACGGAGGGCCGGGGCTTACGCTCCGGCCTTTTGATTTATGTGGCCACAACTGCGGGAGCGGCGGTGCGTTCGACAGGAGCTTTGCGGCGAAGGACGGCAGCGGAGATGAGAGTAATGATCAGGCCGACCGGCAGTGGCTCGATGAAGGTGTAGGCCATGTTGACGAATGGGTTCTGGTAGAGCTGCTGGGAGTGTTGGATAGCAGCGACCTTCGCGGCGGTGGTGGCAGGGTCGAGTCCCGAGGACTGCACCTTGTGGATCTGCGCGGCGAAGTAGCTGTCCATGAAGTGGGGCATGAAGTTGAAGTAGAGGACCTCCCACGTGGCGACGTAGCAGACCGTAGTAATAAGGGTAATCAGGATGCCGCAGGCGAAGGCGCGGCCGAAGGAGATCTGCCCGGCGAGGTTGTTGTCGCGGTAGCTGCGGATGCCAAAGTAAACGAGCATGAACGACGCCACCATGATGGTGTAGCCGAGCATCATGCTGTGGCCGGAGCCGATCTTGTTGGCGAGCAGAAGCGAGCAGTCCATCAGGACGGAGATGATGAGGCCGGCGATCAGGCCGAAGGTGAGGACGATTTTCTTCATGGAGGCTCCTGGTGCGAGTGAGAACTAAGTCACAATGCGGGGTAACCGGGCCGGATGTCGTCATTCTTTCTAATGATTTTGCAGGAATGGCGGGAAATCGTTCTTTCGGGTGAGGCGTTCACGGCAGCAGGCCTAGTTCTTTGCCGCGCTGGACGGCCTGGGTGCGGCGTGCGGCTCCGAGCTTGTCGAAGGCGCGGGCACAATGCGTCTTGACGGTGTTTTCAGAGACAAATAGCTGCGTGGCGATCTCGCGATTGCTGAGGCCGCGGGAGACGAGGGTGAGGACTTCGAGTTCGCGTGCCGTGATGCCGAGGGTCTGCTGCTGGGCCATATTTGGAGCGAAGGGCGGCGGGCGGGGGCATCCGCGGGGACAAAAACTTCCTTCACCACGATCGTCTCGCGGACAGTTTCCCGCACCGTTTCCCGGATTGTCTCGCGGCTGCGCGTGATGCGGAGGCCGAGCCAGATGCCGAAGCTCGCGAAGAGGATGGCGACGAGCGCGCCATAGAGCTCGACGGAGTGCTCGATGACGACAAAGCGGTATTCGGTGTATTGCAGGATGGCGATAAGCAGGCCGCCAACGAGACCGAAGATGAGGACGTGGCGCTTCATGACCGGGCTGTGAAGAAGTATAACGGCTGCTATCCCCGTTTTCCGGAAACCTGCCCTGCCGATCCAACAGCGGATGCCGTTTATCAGGGAGCGTTCTTAGGCTTCCTTGCACCGTTAGGCTCTTTACACTTTGCAGAACAAAGTTTATACTTTGCACTATAAAGTAAAACCATGACCGATCTCAATCAAGCGCTCATCGACATTCGCAGCATTCGCCGTCAGGTAGCGAACGCGACCGAGTTTCGCGGCTACGGTCCGCTGACGCTTTCGGCGACCGCTGTCTTCGCCCTGCTCGGGGGTGCTGCTCAGTATCGGTGGCTGCCCGAGCCGGCGATGCATCCGGCACAGTATGTGGCCCTATGGCTCACAACCGGCATCCTGTCGGCGGCACTCATAGTAACGCAAATGCTGACGCGGGCCGACCGCCTCCACTCAGGCATGGCGGACGAAATGATCCGCATGGCCGTCGCGCAATTCCTGCCCGCAGCTATCGCGGGCGCCATTCTGCCGTTTGTCCTGCTGCATGTGAATCGCGACGTATTCTGGATGCTGCCTGGTCTCTGGCAAATTATCTTTAGTCTCGGCGTGTTTGCCTCTTGTCGTTGTTTGCCGCGGCCGATGCTCCTTGCCGGGATGTGGTTCCTCCTCACCGGCCTCGCGTGTGTTTACCTCGGAGACACCCGCGCTCTCGCTCCAGCCATGATGGCTGTTCCCTATGCCGTCGGTATGGGATTCGTCGCCATCGTGCATTACCTCTCGGCGAAGAAAGGATCACTTCATGAAGACAAAGAAGGCTAGGTCGGAGGCCCCGTTTGCCTACGAAGGCCTGGATCGCGTTATCCACGAGCGCGCCCGCCTGAGCGTTCTGACTTCGCTCATTACTCACCCAGGCGGCCTCGGTTTCGTCGAGCTCAAGCGTCTATGCGCCCTGACTGACGGCAACCTTGCCCGGCACCTGCAGGTGTTGGAAGAAGATGGAATGGTTCGCCTTACCAAGGAGGGTGGTGCGGGCCGGTCCCAAACGATGGCTCGCATCACTGTTTCCGGTCGCAAGCGTTATCTGGACTACCTCGCCATCCTCGAACAGGTTGTCAGCGACGCGGCGTCTCTGCAGCATCCGCGAAGAAGATCGACCTCTCGAACTTTCACCCCTCAAGGCCTAGAAAGTACTTTCACTAGCCATGAGGGCGTCGTACGCGCGTCAACTTTGTATTGCAAAGTAAATCTAAAGGAGAATCCCAGCAATGAGCAGCTTCGCCGCGCCTCAGCCTTCCCTAATCAGCCTCCGCACCCGGTCCATGGGCGCGAAGTTTTTCATCATCCTTATGCTGGCTTTCGCCATGAGCATCTCAGGCTTCTTCGTTGAAGGACTGACCACGGAGCGAGCCAGCAATCACGGCTTCCCCGCTGCCTCCTCGGAGAATGCTCCCCAACAAACAAACTCGATCCTCGGAATGCGGCTGGCGGACTCCTATCGCTCGATCCATCGCTCGTTGCACTACATCACACTTTTCCTGGGGCTTGTCTTTCTTACCTACTTCCTGTTCGAGGTCCTAACAGGGAAAAGCGTCCATCCCGCCCAGTACGCGCTCGTCGGGGTTGCTCAAACCATCTTCTATCTCCTCTTGCTGTCGCTGGCCGAGCACCTGGGCTTCGATCTCAGCTTTTTGATCGCTGGTACATGTACGGTCGCACTCCTTTCGTTCAATACCGACTGGATCTTTCGCAGCCGGAAGCTTGCTCTCAGAGCGTTTGCGGTCTTCACGCTTCTATACGCCTTCATTTATGTGCTCTTGCGTGTCGATGCCTATGCTCTTCTCGTTGGCGCAATAGCCAGTTTTGCTGCCGTTGCCGCCGCGATGTACATCACGCGCGACATCGACTGGTACGGAAACGCGGCTCCGCCTTCGAGACCGGCCAACGCTCCTTCCGGTGGGCCCGCGCACGAATCGTGGCTTGAATAAACATCTCGCGGAAAGCGGAGCATTGAGATCGCGTGCTTATGCCGACTGCGACTTCATGAGGGCCCGAATGCAGGAGCCTCGCTCCATCCGGGTGTCCATCACGCTGGTGGTGGTAACGATTGCCGGCGGCCTGCTCATCAGGTTCGGGCCGCTGGGCTTGCCGCGCTTTGTGGTCAAGTACGGCGGCTCGATACTGTGGGCTTTGATGATCTATTGGATCGTCTCAACTCTATTGCCATGGTGGCGTGTGGTGGCCGTGGCTCTCCTCGCGGGATCGCTCGCCACGTCCGTTGAGTTCCTGAAGCTCTATCACGCGCCTTGGCTTGATTCCTTCCGGAGAACAGAACCGGGCGTGCTTTTGCTGGGCCGCTTTTTCTCCGTCTCGGATATCCTTGCCTATTGGCTCGCAATGGTTGTTGGGGCTGCCCTGGATCGATATATCCGGCGTCATCCCTGAGTTATTGGTCCCTCAGCCTTTAGGCCCGCCGCTCAAAAGATCGGTTTCAGCGCCATCCTGCCGTACACAAGGAACGCCATGAGGAGACCCAGCACGGCGCTTAAGACGATGGTCGTGACCTCGCGATACTTGACGTGCACCCAGATGAACACGAGGCTCTCGATCGTCAGGACCGCGGCGGCGACTATAGTGAGCGTGGGGTGCCAGTGGAGGGCAGTGGGGACGATCAGTCCGACCGCGCAGACGAGCTCCAGGATGCCAAGGGCCTTCCAGGCTCCCCGAGGCAACGCACCAAAGGACGGTACCCCCTCGCTTACCTTGTCGAACAGGAAAGCCTTCATGACGCCCGACGCCCCATAAAGGAGCGCGGCGAAGATCTGTAGTGCCCACAACAGGATATTCATCATCCGCCTCCTCCCGATTTTTGCATGGACGCTCGCAAGACGGTTTCGGCGCGCGATCCATGCATAGATCGAGCGACCATGAAACCCAATGATACGTCCCCTTCGTGTCGCACAGAGGAAACGAGCCGGACTTCCTCAAGCAAACATTCTCATGGAATTCCAGTCGTCGGCGAGCGGCGATGTCGATCACTTCTGTCCCACTAATCTGCGTCTCAATGCGGCTTTTCAGACGACAGCCTTCAACCCGCCTCTTGCCCGCCGCAACGTCGTGTGTCATCATTGCTTCGTTTTGCAGCGCATGTTCGGCGGCGCCTGCCCACAAATTCGCGAACGTGCCCTCAGCCCAGAGCTTCTGCCTACGTGGCGGATGCTGGGTTATCGATTTCCGATTTACTCCGTCGCAAGCCCTACACACTTCCCAGGAGAATTTCGCGTGCGCAACTTTGCCTTGTCTCCATCTCATAGCTATTCCACGTCTCTCCGGAGATTTGGTTTCGTGTTTTCCCTGGCGCTTGGTTTGACCACTGCCGTTCAGGCCCAGGTGGCTACGTCGACGCAACTCACGATTCCTGTTGCGACGGTGGCCGTGGGGGTTCCGGCGCTACTGACAGCGACGGTGACGGACGCAGCCAGCCACAGTGTGCATTCGGGCACGGTGACGTTTTATGACGGGACGCGCTCGCTGGGCTCCGCGCAGCTCGTGGCCCTGGCAGGCGGGAGCTTTGCTCAAGGCACTGCGCGGGTGAAGACAGCTTCTTTTGCGCGTGGAACGAACAGCATCACTGCCGTGTTTTCCGGCACCGCTACCGACGCAGCCAGCACGTCTGCGGCGAAGACGATCACCGTGACCGGCAAAAACGGGACGATCTTGACCCTCATCGGACCGCCGAGCCAAGGCCAATCGGCGTTGACCGCCCAATGCGTTTCTTTGGTCCCGGCAAGCCTTCCGGCAACTGTAGGATTCACGGACGTTTCCAGCGATACAAGCCTGGGAAGCATTGCGTTGGGCTCGGCTGCCTGGTCGGGCGGACTTTTGGACGTGTCCAGTCCGGCGGGGCTACTCCCCGGGACGCCCGCTGCCGGCGACTTTAATGGCGATGGGCATCTTGACCTGATCACTCCGAGCGTGAACTGCGGAGTCACCATCAGCCTGGGGAATGGAGACGGAACCCTTGGGCCGGCGGCCCCAACCGACAACGTAAGCGATTCGCGGTGCCCCAGGGAGGTCGCCGCAGCCGACTTCAACAACGACGGCAAGCTGGATGCGGTTTTCATCGGCTGCGAGAGCGGAGCAAGTCTCTGCGGCGTGTTTGTCTCCCTCGGCAACGGCGACGGAACCTTTCAACCACGGGTCAGGGTCGCCCCGGAGGAGTACTTTGCCGACATGAAGGTTGCCGACCTCAACGGCGACGGCAATCTGGATCTCGCGACTGTTGTGACCCAACAAGGAAGCACGGGTGAAGTCATCGTGCTGCTCGGCAACGGGGACGGGACCTTCCAATACCGTAAGATCTTTGCCGCTTCCAATGGGGTAAACCAGCTTGCCGTAGGGGACCTGAATGGGGACGGAATTCCCGACGTGGTTGCAACCTCTGCTTATGGCCCGATCAATGTGCTGCTTGGAAACGGAGACGGAAGCTTCCAGCCCTTCAAGGAATTTGAACTTCTTCCTCCTGGTGACGGCGGTTCCGGCAGCTACTCTCAGTATCCGACACTTGTCGATGCCAACGGAGATGGCAAGCTCGACCTCTTCTTAACCGGCGGTGGCATAATCGAAGCCCTGGGCAAGGGCGATGGAACATTCAGTGCTCCAGTTGTGTACGGCGTAGCCGCTGTGGGCCAGCCGATCCTTACCGACTTCGATCAGGACGGAAAGCTCGATATTGTCGTGCCGGCTTCGAATCCTGGCGACCCTAGCGACAGCGACATCGACGTTCTCTTCGGCAAGACGGATGGCAGCTTTCGTCCGCCCGTCCTTTACCGTTCGGCCGGCTATGAGCAATTTTGGAATATTCTCGTCGAGGCCGACATGAATGGCGATGGCCGCCCCGATCTGATCGGGGAGATCGGGAGCTTTGATGCGCCAACGACCTTTCTGGTTATGCTGAATCACCAGACGGCTACAGTGCAGTTGCCACTTTCAACCCCTTTCCCGGGAATGGTTCAGGCCAGCTACGCGGGCGATGACAAATTCCAACCGAGCGTCTCCAATGTCGCTAATCTCGCGAGCGTCGATTTCAGCGATGGCTTTGCCGGGTCCTCGGCGGTCTTCCAGAGAAATGGGAGCGCAGTCCTCGACGGCGCGACTTTGAAGCTGACGACTGGTGGAACCCAGCAGGCCGGGAGCGCTTTCACGAAAAACCCCGTGAACATCGAGGCATTCACCACCGACTTCACGTTTCAAATTCTGAACCCGGTCGCCGAGGGTCTTACTTTCGCGATTCAGAATGACAGCCCCACCGCACTCGGTGGCGCCGCAGGCGGCCTGGGTTATTACCAGATTCCAAAGAGTGCCGCTATCAAGTTCGACATCAATAACAATGTCGGGGAGGGTTCCAATTCTACGGGCCTGTTTCTTAACGGAGCGTTCCCTGGCACTTATGCCGTCAGCATCCCCACCAGCACGATCGACCTTCACAGTCAGCATCCGATTCAAGTGCACATGACCTACGACGGCAACGACATCACCTGGACGATGAAGGACACGGTCACGCTTAAAACCTACTCCCAAACCTGGGGGCTCTACAACATAACTTCGATTGTAGGGGGGCCGACCGCCTATGTCGGGTTCACCGCGAGCACGGGGACCGCGACCTCAACCGAAACCGTGACTTCGTGGACCTATACCTCGGGAGCGCCTGCACCCAATTACCCAACAGGCTTTTTCCTCGGAGCTGGAACGGGAAACCTGAATTTCAGCGGCGCCGCGCGTACCGGCGCCGCCCTTGAGCCGGCGGGAGGAACGAACGCGGCCGGAAGCATTTTCTACTCGGTTCCGCAGAATATCCACTCGTTCGCCACTACTTTCGCCTTTCAGATCACCCAGCCTATGGGCGATGGCCTAACATTCACCATTCAGAACCAGGGATCCTTCGCGCTGGGGAGCATCGGTGGCGGGTTGGGCTATAAGGGCATTTCCAACAGTGTTGCCGTCAAGTTCGACATCTACGACAACGCGGGCGAGGGGCCGAACTCTACGGGCCTGTATACCGATGGCGACATGCCGGACGTCCCTGCGATTAACCTCACTGGAACCGGCCTCGATCTCCATAGCGGGCATCCGTTTGAGGGCCGCCTGAACTATAACGGCACTCTCTTGACCCTCAGCCTCACCGACATCACTACCAAGATCAATTGGAAGCATTCCTGGCCAATTGATATTCCCTCGACGGTCGGCGGTCAATTCGCCTACGTCGGCTTTACCGGCGCGACGGGAGGACAGTCCTCCACCCAGCAGATTAGCCGCTGGACGTTCACACCGGGAAGTAACTGATGTTTCGAAAGTTCGGCGGCAGCTCGTTGCAAGTCACATCGCTCTCTCCAGGAGAATCTCTCGTGCGTAACTACTTCTTGTCAGCAACTCAAGTCTGGTCGAAGTCGACGAACAAAGCTCTGTTCACCGCAGCTCTGACGTTGTGCTTTGTGCCGGTCGTTCGTGCCCAGGTGGCTACGACGACGCAACTCACTGTTTCTACGCCCAGCGTTGCGGTGGCGGTTCCGACACTGTTAACAGCTACCGTGTCGGACGCGGCCAGCCACAGCGTCCACGCAGGCACTGTGACGTTTTATGACGGAACCCGCTCCCTGGGCTCGGCTCAGATCGTGAGCGGTACGTCGGGGGCTTACCCGCAGGGGACGGCGAACCTCAAAACGGCGTCGTTCTCGCTCGGGGCAAACAGCATCACTGCGGTTTTCACCGGGACAAAGAATGATTCGGCCAGCACCTCGACGGCGAAGACGGTGACGGTGACGGGGTTGAACCCGACGACGACTACGCTAAAGGGCTTTGTCACTGGGACGGACTTCTGGTTGCCGGCGACGCTGCACGCCTTTGGAACGGGTACTCCGACGGGCAGCATTGACTTCGAGCATATCTCGGGGGGCGTCCCCGTTGGGACCATTGGAACGAAATCTCTGAGTGGTGCGGCGTGGAAGACCGACCTGAGTATCTCCAGCACGACGGCGGTCAGCCAGGATCCGATAGGCATTGCGACCGGAGACTTCAACGGAGATGGATTTCTGGACCTAGCGACGGCTAACACAGGAAACTCGACGAGCTCGGATATCAGCGTCCTGTTAGGAAACGGAGACGGGACCTTCAAGCCTCAAGTGACGTATCCGGTATCGGGCGGAGTCGCTGTGTCTATCTATGCCGCCGACTTCAACAATGACGGAAAGCTAGACCTGGCGGTGGCGAACGGTACCAACGGCGAGGCAGACATTCTACTTGGAAATGGTGACGGTACCTTCCAGCCACTTGTCGAATATAGCGCTGTGGCGGGAGCACAAAACTTTTTTATTGCCGACTTCAACCGCGATGGAAATTTGGACATCGCAGTGCAAGGGAATGATACTAGCGGCCACAGTGTCGTCCTGCTGCTTGGAAATGGTGACGGTACATTTCACTCGCAATCGCTCAATTCGGTTGGCTACGGCATCTACGACGTGACCGGGGGAGATCTCAACGGGGATGGCAATCCCGATTTGATCGTGACTACTCCTGATGGAGCAAAAGTGTTGCTTGGCAAGGGCAACGGGACGTTCCTGCCCCTGACGGTGTACCCGGCACTCGCGGGGCTTTATCCCACAGTGGGCGACGTCAATGGCGATGGAATACTGGACGTCGTCTTAACGAACGGCTCAGACAACACGCTCCGCGTGTCTCTTGGAAACGGAGCCGGGAGTTTCAATACGCCTCAGATCTATTCGCTTGCGATTACTCCGTATAAACCGGTCGTTGCGGATATCAATCAGGATGGAAAATTGGACATTGTGGTAGACGTGAACGCTGCCGGATACCTAGTGAACAACAGTATGCAGTTGTTCCCCGGAAATGGTGATGGGACGTTTCAACCCGCAGTCGCCTATTTTCCCGCTACACCTGTAGCGCCCATTGTTACGGGCGATTTTAACGGGGATGGCCGACCCGACCTGGCAGAGACGAACAATGAACAGAACACGGTTAACACGATTCTCAACGGGCAGACGACAAGCTTGCTGCTTGCGAAACAAGAATTGGGTCCGGGTACGACAACGGTCAAGGCGGCATATACGGGCGATACTACCTCCGGAGACAGTATTTCGAACGCGGTCAAGTTGTCCCCGAATGGAACGCCTCCTCCGAATTTCCCAGAGGGGGGCGAGTTCGACCTATCGAGCCTTCAGTTGAATGGTAGCGCCGTCGCACAAAGTTTCCCCAACGACAGTTTCCCCTACCTGACGACGGGGCTGCCGAATCAAGCCGGTAGTGTTTTTTACGGCGCTCCCCAGAACGTGCAAGCTTTCACGACGGATTTCTGGTTTGAGTTCTTCGGGGTCAACACGGCCGATGGAATGACATTCACCATTCAAAACGATGGGCCTGAGGCGCTCGGCAGCAGAGGAGGGGGGCTCGGGTACAAAGGTATTTCGAATAGTGTGGCCGTCAAGTTTGACCTCTACAACAATGGTGGAGAGGGAGATAACTCCACCGGACTTTACGTGAACGGGGTCGCCCCGACGGTGCCCGCTGTCGACTTGACGCCTAGCGGCATCAACCTGCACAACCTTCGCTACGTAGCAGCGAAAGAGGGAGATATCTTTGCTGCCCATGTCACCTACGACGGGGTCAACTTGTCGCTCACAATCACCGACCAGGATACGCAGGACACATTCTCGGATTCATGGCCGATTGATATCCCAACCGTCGTGGGAGGGACGACCGCATATGTGGGCTTCACCGGCGGCACCGGCGGCAGGGTATCGGCTGCCACAATCCTCGGGTGGACGTATGCTCCCGGGACGCCGTAAGAGACCGCACGACTGGGCAGAGCAACCGATGACGCTCTGCCCAGTCGGGAACCGCCATAAGATGACCCAGCACGCTGCTTAAGGCGATGGGCGTGATCTGGCGGTACGTGGCGTTCCCGAGGAATACGAGCCTCTAGAGAAAAAGCTTGCTGGTCTGAATGCCGAGATAGACGGCCAGATAGCCCAGGACAACGCTCGAACCGACATAAAGCAGGGCGATTGCCGGCCTGTCCTGGGCTAGGCGATAGGTTTCGAATTCAAACGTAGAAAAGGTCGTGTACGCGCCGACGAATCCAATGGGAACGGCGAGCCGCCAGGCGCTGGGCAACTCCATGTGGGTGTCGAGGATGGTCAGCGCCATCCCGATGATGAAGCAGCCGGTGATATTGATAACGAACGTGCCGAAGGGGAACCGCGTGCCCATGCGGTTGAAGATCCAGGCGCCGAGCGTGTAACGGGCCAGCGATCCGAGTGCGCCGCCCAGTGCCACCCAAAGAAATCTCACGCGTTGCAGCCTCCTCGGAAGTGCTTGAAAGCAAGAAGCGATTCGCTCCCATCAGCATAGCAGCGGCCGAATAGCCGCAACGAGGACGATCAGGGGATTGGCTCGGCAAACATGGTGTGCGGCTGGCCCATCCAAAAACGGTTGCTGGCGCGAACGAGCAGACCAGCTTTTTGTCCCCGTAACCGGGCTTGCGCTTCCTGATAAGGGCCGACGAAGCGCAGCGAAGACGGAAAAGTTCGATAGACGCGCGGCAGCCAGCGAAGAGCACGGGTTGCCGCCGCCCGGTCCGCTTCGCCGTAGTCAAGGCCAAACTCTGCGCGAAACCGCTCCGGCATCCATTGCGCGGTGAGCGCCCGGTACCAGTGAGGCACGGGAACGCGGGAAGTGCCGCGCAAGACTCCGTGGGCCAACTCGCGGGAAAGATCATTCACGCCGAGAGCGTTCGATGCGTGCATCTCGCGGTTGTAAGCCTCGAAAGCGTCCCAGTCGGCTGGCAACGCTTCGCTCGGAATGCCGAAGAGCGCCGCAAAGGTCTTTGTTTCGGCATAGTAGCGCTCGCGCTCCTCGCCGCTAAGCGGCGGAAGAACGCATTCATAGGCGAACATGGCGCTCTCGATGAGCGTGGCAAAGACCCAAAGCAGGGCATTCACTTCGTTCGCCTGATATCGGGATCCCTTGGAATACGCGGCGATCGATTCGGGAAGCTCCCCTTGAATCCCGGTGTGAAGCTGGTACAGATAGCGTGACGAAGCAAGCACCTGGTCGAGGCTGCCAAAAAACATGGTGAAGACGACGCGAAACGTGTTGTGAAAGCGCGCTATCGGGTCGTGGAGAACGTTAGAGTGATGCGCGATCGCGGTCGCAACCCAGGGGTGCGCCAGTTGCAACAGCGCGGCCCGTCCGGCGGCAAGAAAGAGGCCTGATTCCCGGTGCACCTTCCAACTGGCCGAGTCCGGACCGAAGATTCCGGCTCGAGGGTCGGCATTTCGTGCAGAGACGGCCCCAAGATGTCGCTCCAGCCAATCGATCGTGACCGGAGTGGCCTCTCCGGCCCGCATCGATTCGGCGATTTTTGGTCGCGGATTGGGCAGGCTGACCATGCCTTAACGCTAACCGATGATCGGGCCGCAAGTGATGCATTTATTACCCTGTAGGTTACAAAACTTGTGTTTGCGTACGGAAGATGATTCCCAATAAGGGGTATGGCGTGGAATACTCCATAAGACACTCTATGTACATGGCTGTGTGAGCGAAGGCGTTTTGACCTGCTGCTCTAATTCAAGAACAGAGCCAGGGAGAACCGAGAAACCTAACTATGCGGATTGCCAACACAGCCACCGCGTTCCCGCAGTACTACTTTACCCAGCGGGAAGTGGTCGATGCTTTAAGAAGTTATTGGGACAAGGGCGAAGAGTGCGCCCATATATCTGGAACGGCTCCACTTCCGGACCGGCGTGGATGGACGGTACTACTGTCGTCCGCTGGAGGAGTACCAGAAGCTGGACACCTGGGGCAAGATGAACGACGTCTGGATCGAAGTCGCCGAGCAGCTTGGCGAACGGGCGATCGATTGCGTTCTGAAGACCGCCGGGGTTGGCCGCGACGAGATCGGCGCCCTTTTCTTCGTTTCTGTGACCGGAGTTTCCAGCCCCTCGATCGACGCGCGGCTGGTCAACAAAATGAAGCTCAATCCAAATCTGAAGCGCAATCCGATCTTCGGACTCGGTTGCGTGGCGGGAGCCGCCGGTCTGGCGCGGGCCGCCGACTATGTTCGCGCCTTTCCCGACCAGATTGCCGTGCTTTTGTCGGTCGAGCTCTGCTCCTTGACCTGGCAGCGCGGGCGACACCAATCCGGCCGCGTTGATCGCGTCGGGGCTCTTTGGCGATGGCGCGGTTGCGGTGTTGGTTGCGGGCGAAAATGTGAAGTTGTCCGGGCCGAATCTCGTTGCCAGCACTCAGGTTTTCTATCCGGACACTCAGGATGTGATGGGCTGGAAGATCTCCGAAAAGGGCTTTCAGGTGATCCTTTCGCCGGAGGTTCCGAATGTCGTCCTCAAAAACCTGGGCAAGAATGTTGACGATTTTCTCGCTACCCGGAATTTGACGCGCGCCGATATTGGCTCCTGGATTATGCACACGGGCGGCCCGAAGGTGCTTGAAGCGACGGCCGAGGCGCTGGGTTTGAAGAACGGCGAGCTGGATGTCTCCTGGCAGGCGCTGAAGCGGGTCGGCAATCTCTCGTCCGGATCGGTATTGGTGGTCCTGGATGAGGTGATGAAGAACCGCCGTCCGGCTCCGGGAACGAAGAGCATTTTGGCGGCGATGGGTCCGGGCTTCTGCGCGGAAATGTCACTGCTGGAGTGGTAGGGGTTTCTCCGCGACAATCGTTCGAACCCGCCCGATTCGACGGAATGTCACTGCAATGTCTAGCGGGCGTCATGTCTCTGTCATTTGGACGTTGACGCCCCCAAAGCGTTTAGAAGAGGGCTACGCTGAGGGTAGAAGAGGTGGTTGACCTTGGTGCCCGCCGCGCGAATCCCTATTAGCCGTGCCACCCCAGCGATATGCGACGCCTTGATCGTTGGAGGCGGCCCTGCGGGGCTGGCAGCGGGCATTGCTCTGCGCCAGCGCGGCCTGGACGTTGTGGTCGCGGACGCGCTCGTTCCTCCAATCGACAAGTCGTGTGGCGAAGGGCTGACGCCGGATGCACTCCGGGATCTGCTTCGGCTGGGCGTTCAGCTCAGTGGCGGCCATCGATTTACGGGAATTCATTTTGCCAATCGAAGACCTGGCCGCGAAGACCTCGCCACGGCTCAATTTTCCTCAGGACAGGGCCTTGGAGTGCGGCGCGTGGAACTGCACCGTCAGTTGACGGAGTACGCGGCTTCGATTGGGGTTCGCATGAAGTGGGGTTGCCGCGTCGAACTCGGCAACCAGAAAACAAGCGGGAATCGAGCGGTCGTTGGGAGCGAAGGGATCTCCTATCGTTATCTGGTGGGCGCGGACGGGGAAGCCTCCCGAGTGCGCCGATGGGCCGGGTTAGAGCGGAGTTCGCTGCGTAGCCGGCGTTTTGGCTTCCGGCGGCATTACCGCGTTGCCCCGTGGAGCGACGAGGTCGAGGTCCACTGGGGTGATCTGGGTGAGGCGTACGTTACGCCGGTCGCGGACGATGAGGTCTGCGTGGCAGCGATTACGGGCCGGCGCGGGCTACACTTTGATGCCATTCTCGCTGGTCTGCCATATCTGAGAGGCAAGCTACAGGGGCAGGCAATTAGCGGTCGAGAACGGGGCGCCGTAACCACCACCCGCAAGCTGCATCGAGTAAGCTCCGGGAATGTTGCCCTGATCGGCGATGCATCGGGGTCTGCGGACGCGATTACCGGCACCGGACTCGCCTCGGCTTTTCGTCAGGCCGAGTTGCTCGCCGACTCACTCAGCCGTGATGCGATCGTCGGACTATGAGCGTGGCCACAGCGCCATCTTGCGATTGCCACAGGCAATGGCGTCCATCATGGTCGCGATGGACAGCCACCCGTGGTGGCGCGATCGCGTGTTGCGGATGCTCTCCGGCAGCCCGGATCTCTTCGCGAGATTGCTTGGCCGTGCACCTCGGTGAGGAGTCATTGCTGCATCTTGCAGCGACGCAAGGCCTCCAACTCGGATTTCGGTTACTGGTTCCGGGATGGCGGCCCTCTCGCATCCTGGAAGTCCGCTCCAGTCGAGGATTGCGGTCGTACCGCCTGAAAGACGAGGAAATAGAATAATCAGATGAGTTTGGAATACTGTCGGCGTTCATTTCGGACTCGGTCACTCTGCGCAGCCGTCTTTCTGACGGTCCTGTGTGCTTCCGCTGGGGCTCATGCTCAGTCGCCGAAGGTAACAGTGAACCTCGATCCCGCGGCGAGCGAGATCCGCTGGAAACTGACTGGAAACGCCCATGATACTCATGGCACCTTCCGGCTCAAAGGCGGCCAGCTTACGTTCGATCCGGCAACAGGGGAAGCGCAAGGGGAGTTGCTGGTCGATCTTGTCACCGGCAAGAGCGGCGACGCGAGCCGTGACTCCAAAATGCAGACCGACGTTCTCGAATCGGCCAAATATCCGCAGGCCATCTTTCATCCCACAAAGATTACTGGAGCCGTGAAGTCCGGAGCGACGGAGACGGTGACCGCTGAAGGTACTTTTACGATTCACGGTGCCGATCATCCCCTCAAGGTTGAAATTCAGGTCAAGGTGGATGGCAGCCGGGCAACCGCGACGACCCATTTCAGCGTCCCTTATGTGGCTTGGGGAATGAAGGACCCAAGCACCTTTCTGCTGCGCGTCGGAAAAGAAGTAAATGTCGACGTGGTGGCACAGGGAACGATCGATGGCCTGACCGCGAAATAAAGGCCGCCGTCTGCGAGAAGAGGAAGAAATGACCGATGGATTCGCCTTGATAAAGAAATTTCAGCCGTTCGTCGCCGCCGGTGCGCTCATTTTGGCGGTCGGCTGCAATAACCCGCCGAGCGACCAGCAGGTCCAGCAAAAGGCGGCGGAAACGACCCAGCAGGTGAAACAGGGCGCGCAGCAGGCAGCAAGCCAGGCCCGCACCGCCGCCGCCACCGCTGAAGACAAGATCAATGCGGTCGCCGCAGGCGTGAAACAGGGCCTTCAAAACGGATCACCCGCCACGGCGATCAATCTGAACACCGCCAGCAGTCAACAACTCGAAACGCTGCCCGGAGTCACTCCGGCTAAAGCCCATAAAATCATAGCCGGACGGCCATATACCGCACCCAGCGACTTGGTAAGCCGGAACGTTTTAAGCCAGGACCAGTTCGACAAGATCTCCGCCAAGGTGACAGCCCCGTAGCCGTCTCCTGGCCATTTCGAGTCCTCGGCTAAGCCTCGTGCATCGAACACTGTAGCGAGGAAAATCGCATCTCAAGTGGGAAACGGCGCGGTTCACTGCAAAGCGTTGTGACGCGCGGCGGCTGGGTTTACACTTAGATTGATTAAGAATTCAGGAGAACTCTACCATGGCAACCTCAACCGTTCAGCCTTCAACGATTGCGCCCCCAGTTGGCGACACCTTCAAGACTGTTCCGCCGGTTACCCTTAGCGATGCGGCCGTTGCCAAGGTTCGCGAGATCATGGCAACCCAGGATCCGCTTCCCGCGGGATTGCGCATTGGCGTCGTCGGCGGCGGCTGCTCGGGCTTCCAATACTCGATGTCGTTTGAGAACCAGGCCGGCATGATGGACAAGATCTTCACCTTCGGCGCGCTCAAGGTCTTCGTGGATGCGACCTCGTTGATGTACCTCAACGGTTGCGTGGTCGACTACGTCGAGACGCTCGAAGCGGCAGGCTTCAAGTTCGAGAACCCGAACACCAAGAGCACTTGCGGCTGCGGATCTTCATTCAGCGTTTAAGTGACTTTTCGAGAATTAGCAAATAAGAACGGCCTCGGCGACTGCCGGGGCTGTTTTGCGTTGACGCGGGAAATGAATCTTGCGCAAATTCCTGTCGACAAGGCTAGTCCGTAACCATCTCGCGAAATATCGACGCCGCTGGGAGAATGGACCTCGAACTTCCTGCCTCCAAGCGCAGGTGTATGCGAGATTGCCCGTTGGATGTTGAGCCAGTGTGGAATTCAGACCGCTCCGAAGATTTCAACGGTAGAAACTTTTTCTGCAAAATGGGTCGAATCCCTTGTGTTGTTTTTTGGCGGTACCTCTGCTCTGGGGATTGCGTGCGGGCCGTTCGAGGCCTGCCGGCAGTGAATCGAGTTGCAGGGGAGAAAGAGGAAATATGCGCACGAAGCTCGCTATTCGCTCGTTGTTGTTCTCACTGGTCTTGCTGATTCTTTCCCACAGCGCATTCGCGCAAATCGGCATTGGCATCTCCGTAAATTTTGGCCCTCCACCGCTTCCCGTCTATGAGCAGCCCATTTGTCCCGCTGACGGTTACATTTGGACGCCCGGCTACTGGGCCTACGATCCGCTCTATGGCTACTACTGGGTGCCTGGGACGTGGGTGATGGCTCCGCAGGTCGGCTATCTGTGGACTCCTGGCTATTGGGGATGGGGTGGGGGCGCGTTCTTCTTCCATGAAGGCTACTGGGGCCAGCATGTTGGTTTCTACGGAGGGATCAACTACGGCTACGGCTACGGCGGAAATGGTTATGAGGGCGGACGTTGGGACCACGGTCACTTCGCTTACAACACCTACGTGAACCGCGTAAACACCACGGTCATCCACAACACCTACAACACGACTGTCGTGAACAACGTTACGGTGAACCACGTCAGCTATAACGGTGGCACGGGCGGTATCGAAGCACGCCCCACATCGCAAGAACAGGCTTGGGCCAACCAGCATCGTGTTCCTCCGGTAGCCGAACAGACGCAGCACCTTCAGGCAGCTCGCAGCAATCCGGAGCTTCGCGCTGCCGCGAACCACGGCGTGCCGCCGATCGCTGCTACCGCGAAGCCGGGTGACTTCAAGACCGGAGTCGTGCCCACCAAGGAAGCAGGCGGCGAATACAGGCCACCGGCCTCGAACCCTCCGAAGGAGGCGACGGAACTACAGCCACATAATTACCAGGCTCCGAACACCGGGAACGCCGATGCCGATAAGAGAAATCAACAGCAGCAAGAGCAGCTCGCCGCAAAGCAGGCGCAGGAACATCAGCAACTGCAGCAGCAGCAGGAAAAAGAACACCAGCAGGCCATGCAGAAAAACTACAACGACCAGCAAAAAGAACAAATGGAGGAACGCCACGCTCAGCAAAGTCAGCAGCTCGAGCAGAAGCACGCGAACCAGCAACAACAGGTGCAGCAACACCAGGCGCCGCAGCACCAGGCTCCGCCACCGCAGCACGAAAATGCGCCGAAACCGCATTGATTCGGAGAGCTTGGTGTAACTGGACTGACTGATTGAGATCTTGAATCAGACTAAAGAGGGATGGCAGCGAAGTTCGCTTCGCTGCCATCCCTTTCTTTTTTCAGCGAGGGCTATGCCGACGATCCGTCGTAGCGGAGCTAGAACTGGATCAGTTTTGCAGGACCGCGTACCGCCGCGACAAAGCCTGCTGCGAAACTGATGACTGCACAAAAGAGAAACACGGCCAATGCCGCTCGAAAGACGCGACACACCCAGGCTTTCTCCGCTTCGGGTCGCAGCGATTGCCGATAGGCGTCGACCAGGCCCAGAAGCGGCGCCGGGGAATTGAGATGAGCCAGACGATAGTCCGGCACCTTCAACTTCATCCAGCCATAAGACAGGACGACGACCAGGCCGCTCGCCAACGTTGCGATCTCATTGAAGTGAAAGAGGCGGGGCAGGTGCATAGAGCCATCATAGCCGGGCCGCGCGAGCGGCGCAGTAACGAAGCGCCTCAGCCGAGGCGGCCTCTGTCAGGCGAAGATTTACTCGCTCACCGACGCCGGATAAAACACCGGCCATCCCTTGTCGCCGGCAATTTGTAACAGTGCCGGTGTCGCATTCACGGGAAAGGCCCGCTTCGCGGTCGCCAGCATCGCCGCATCGTGGATCGAGTTGCCGAAAACCGCATCCGGAGACGGTACGCCAACCGCGTTCGAGCGAAATCGCCTTGCCTTCATCGGTCGGCACATCGATCAGTTGGCTGGTAATCGCGCCGTCTTTCACCCGCACCTTGGCCGCCAGCACGCGTTCCGCGGGAATTCCAAATTCGCGAACGGCCTCTTCGATCAGCCAGTTGTTCGTCGAGCTCACTGCCCAGATCTCCGTCCCCCCGGCCTGCAGCTGCGACACCAACTCGCGCATCTCGGGGAAAATATGGGCTTCAATTTCAGCATGAAAGTATTCAGCGGTCGCCTTGCGCAATTCATCTTCACGCAACCCGGCATATACCTGCACCATCTCGCCGCACATCTCCGCCTCGCTCACCTCGCCGCTGCGGTAGAGCCGGTATTGCGAGTCGATCCAGTCGCTGGCATTGCGCGAGACCAGCCCCGATTCCATCGACCACACCATAAATCCATAGCCCGCATCGCCAGACCATAAGGTGCCATCGCAGTCGAAGACCGCAATTGCCGGGCGCGGAGCCAGCACCGCTGCGAAAAACTCAGGAGTTGTCAGCCGGACCACCGGCGATGTTTGAAGAATCGTCAAAACTTATAACCCCAATGTGCCGATCTCTGGCTACGTCTCTATTGTCTCTGATCAAAGATGAATTTGCATTAATTCAAAGCGACAACAGCCTCACGGTTATCAACAGGGATGCCCAAATTTGATCGTTTGTTCATTCTGGAACTACTGTGTATGTTTTTTCTAGTCCCTAGTCCCTAGTCCCTAGTCCCTGACCCTAGTCCCTAGTCCCTAGCCTAGTCCCTGTCCCAGTCCCTAACCAATGACCAACTCGATTCCCCCGCGCTTCCATCGGGTGGTCGGCCAATTGGTATCCGATAATGAGACTATGCTCAGCAACGCCGCGCTCCTCCGCGAATATCTCCTCTACCTTCGCGTCGAAAAGGGCCTGCGGCCGCTCACCTGCGAGGCCTACGAACGCGACCTCACGCAGTTTGCCGAATATCCTCGAATCTGAAAACGCCACCCTCGTCACCGCACCGCGCAAAGCAGGTCTCCGGCTTTCTCGAACATCTCCAGACCCACGGAGTCGAGTCCCGCTCCGCCGCCCGCAAGCTCTCCTGCCTGCGCGGACTTCTATCGCTGGCTGCTGCTCGACAAGCGCATCCACCACGACCCCACCGTCAATCTCGAATCGCTCTCGCAGTGGAAGGTCCTGCCCAAATCCCTTGCCGAATCCGAAGTCGCGTCCATGCTGGATCGCGCCTCGATCACAGCCGAAGCATCCTCAGGCCGACGCCGACCGATCTCCGCGACCGCGCGATCCTCGAGCTGCTCTACGCCGGCGGCCTCCGCGTCTCCGAGCTCACCGACCTCCGCGTCGAAGATCTCTCGCTCGACGAGGGCCGTATCCTGCTCCGCGGCAAAGGCGACAAGGAACGCATCGTCCCCCTCGGCGAACCCGCCATTCGCGCCCTCGCAGCTTATCTTGCCAGCGCGCCGGTCCCAGCTCGCCAGCCAGCCCGCGCGACTCCTGGCTCTTCCTCTCCGTACGCGGCAAGCCCTCACCCGCCAATGGATCTGGCATCTGGTCAAAGTCAGCGACTCGCCACGCCAGCCCGCACAAGCTCCGCCACAGCTGCGCCACCCACATGGTCGAACATGGCGCCGACCTCCGCACCGTCCAAATCCTGCTCGGCCACGCCGACATCGCCACCACCCAGGTCTACACCCACCTCGCCCTCGGCCATCTCAAAGCCGTCCACCGCGCCCACCACCCCCGCGCCCGGCGCACAGCTGAACAAAAATCATGAGCACGAAACCCAAGCTCACCCAGCTGGTCGAAGACTTCCTCGCGGTGCTCGCCCACGAACGCGCCGCGTCTCCCCACACCCTCCGCGCCTACGATCGCGAACTCCACAACTTCGCCGACTACAGCATCGAGAAACTCGGCCCACGACCAATCCCAACGCGCCATCGACCACACCCACATCCGCGCCTACCTCGGACCCTCTACGACCGCGGGCTCTCCAAGGCCTCCGTCGCCCGCGCCCTCGCCGCCCTGCGCTCCTGGTTCAAGTGGCTCGCCCGCCACGGCCACGTCGAGCAGAACGCCGCCTCCCTCGTCGCCACACCCAAGCTCCCCAAACACCTGCCCCGAGTTCCCTCCATCGAGCAGATGAACCGAACGGTAGATTCGCTAGCCATGATGAGGGGGCAGTTGAAGGGGCGCGCTTGAGCCGTGACATTGCCGCGAATGAGAGCGAAGCGGCTTCAGCTGTGGAGGGACGAGCAGTAGCGCGCTAAAAGAGAGTCCAAGGGAACTCATCCAGACACCGCTGGCCCGAGCGCGACCGCGTCATCTTCGAACTTCTTTACGGCTGCGGCATCCGCAACGCCGAGCTCACCGGCCTCGATCTCGCCGACTTCACTGGGCCAACGAAGCCATCCTGGTTCGCGGCAAAGGCCGCAAGCAGCGCTACGTTCCGCTAGGCGACGCCGCCGCCGAAGCCATCCGCAGCCTACTTGCCGCACGCGAAGCCAGGCTCGCCTCACCGCCGAAGAAACTCCAGCACGCATGCCCTGCTCCTCAGCGCTGCGCAGTCGAGGAGCCGCCGCCTCACCACCCGCAGCGTCGGCCGCATCGTCAAAGCACTCGCCGTCGCCAGCGGCCTTCCGTCCGACGTCCATCCCCACACCCTGCGCCACGCCTTCGGCACCCACATGCTCGAAGAAGGCGCCGACCTCCGCGCCATCCAGGAACTGCTCGGCCACGAGCGCCTCTCCACCACCCAGCGCTACACCCAGCTCACCACGGCACAGATCACCCAGGTCTACGACCGCACCCATCCCCGCGCGAAGTAAGCGCAATGCGCTGGGCACCATCTAGCCGTCCAACAGGAGCGCATTGAGTTGATCTCTTAGCTGGCGCGCAACAGCGGCGGTTAAAGATGTGGTGAGTCGAACTTGAACCTGAACGATGGGCTGCTCCCATGAGGGCGGCCAGCCAGCGCTCCCGTCCATGCGTAGAGTCAACTCGCCGGATTTAGGGTCCTTGAAAATCCTGAGGTCGGTTTCATCTCGCTTTCTTCTAAAGGGCCATCTCATAGCGTTGCCTCTCAATATGTTTTCGGCAGGGTCTGAGTTTTGTGAGCTCAACAGCGAGTGGTATTCGCTGAGTGGCAATTGCCAATCCCGAACAGGACGGCGAAGGCTTACCGTTATATCGTCAATCCGCCCGCAAGGCTTCCATCGGATCGACCGAAGCCGCCCGCATCGCCGGCAACAGGCATGCCACCAACGTCAGGAGCAGCACAAGAATCGACGACGACCCAAGGACCAGCGGATCGAGTCCGGTCACCTGAAACAGAAATGACTGCAGCAGGCGCGAGACCGCCCATGCCCCCAGAATTCCAATCGCGCATCCGGCCAGCGCCAGCTTCACGCCCGAAATCAGCACCAGCCGGAAGATCGCCGATCGCGGCGAGCCCAGCGCCATACGAATCGCAATCTCATGCACTCGCAGCGCAACCGAGAATGCAATCACGCTATAGATGCCCGACACCGCCAGCAACACCGCCGCCGCAGCAAACGATGAAATCAGCGCGGTATTGAACCGTCGCGGCGCTTCGGTCGCGGAGATGGCATGTTCCATCGATTGCATCTGTGTCAGCGGTAGTTGCGGATCGATCTTCTGTACGGTTGCCCGCATCGCGTTTTCTATCTGTTCCGGGAGCAAGTTCCGTCCGCAGCGCAATATATCCTGTGTCGACCACGGCATCCGTGGGGGCGAGCGATCCATAAGCAGAGATGCCCTGAGACGTCGGCTCATAGATCTCTTCGGTCGTTTCTTCGTCGGGTGATCCAAGCTTCACATCGCTCACCTCGCCCACCACCATCAGCCATGGAGTCGGCGTCTCCTGTAGGCCCATTCGCATCCGCTTGCCCACAGGATTCTGCCCCGGCCAATAGTGCTCGGCCAGTTTGTGGTTCACAATCACCACCATCTGTGAGCCGAGCTTGTCTTCCGGAGTAAAGAAGCGCCCGGCCAGGAGCGAAATTCCCATCGCTTTGAAGTAGTCTCCCTCGACCAGCGAGGGAGTGCCCAGCATCAGGCTGGTGCCCTTGGGCGGAACGAATCCTTCCACCACAAAGGCGCTGTTGCTATGAATGTCCGAAGCAGGCAGCCTCGTCGTTAAGCCCACCGCGCTCACACCCGGCAGCTGGCCCAGCAGGCGCAGTAGTTCGTCGTTGAACCCGTCCGCCGCCGTCTGAGTCGGATATTGTTTCTTCGGCAGGGAATACCTCGCCGCCACGGTGTGATCGGGACGAAAACCGAGTTCAACTGCGCGCATCTTCGCAAAGCTGCGCAATAGCAGTCCCGAAGCCGTGAGCAGCACCATCGCCACAGCAATCTCCACGATCACCAGCGCCGATCGCAGCAGAGCATGTCCGCCGCCTGCACTTCCAGTTCGGCCGCCCTCCTTGAGCGTGTCGCTCACGCTGGTGCGGATCGCGGCAAACGCCGGAACCAATCCGCAAACTACTCCGGTGAACAAAGCGAGCAGCAGCGCAAATGCTACGACTCCCCAGTCCAGCCCAATCTCATTCACCCGCGGCAGCGTCTCCGGCAGCAGACTCAAGCCCACTCGGAGCGCACCCCCGGCGAGCACCAATCCGATCAACGCGCCGGTGACGCTGAGCACCAGGCTCTCCATGATCGTCTGCCGCAGCATCGTTGCCGTGTTCGCTCCCAGAGCGATGCGGATTGCTGCGTCTTTGCGCTTTCGGATGGCTCGCACCAGCAGCAACCCGGCCAGGTTCGCACAGGCAATCAAGAGCACCACGCAGACCGCCAGAAACAAAATCGTTACCTGCGACCGAGCCTCCAGAACTGTTTGTTCGCGCAGCGGCCTTACCCGCGCCGTGATATGCAGGCTGCGCATATAGGACGGATAGTTGCGCATCGTTTCCTCGGCCACCCGTTCGGCATCGCTCGTGGCTTCCTCCGGAGTAAGGCCGCGCCGTAGCCGCCCCACCATCTGGTAACTCCAGCTCGAAGCTTCATTGACGAATTGCTCGGGCTTAAAGCTCATCGGCACCCAGAGCTCGCTCCTATCCAGATGGCCAGGCGTCAGTGGGAATTCGAAGTCCGCCGGCATCACACCGATCACCACATAGGGCTTGCGATCAAGCAAGATCTTCGTCCCCAAGATACGAGGGTCGCCGTGAAAGCGGCTCCGCCAGGTTTCATAGCTGAGTACCGCGACCAGTTGTTGCTGCTCGTCCTCTTGTTGGGTAAAGACACGCCCAAGTAGCGGAGACGCACCCAACGCCGGAAAGACCCCATAGGTCATCCGGCCGGCAATGATCACCGCTGGTTCCCCCACTCCCGACAGCTCGAACTTCTCCGTCCGGTAGCCTCCCACGCTGGTGAAAGAATGCGTCCCCGCCGCGTAGTTACGGACGTCCGGGGCAGTCACTCCACCTACTTCACCAGGTGCGTCTCTGTTCGTTCCGTCCAGGCTCTCGCCCACCGCCATCAGCCGCTCCGGCTCAGGGAACGGCAGCGGACGCAGCAGCACGCCCTCGACAATCGAAAAGATCGCCGTCGTCGCCCCAATCCCCAGCGCCAGCATCAGCACCGCGATCAAAGTGAATCCAGGCGTCTTCAACAATTGCCGGATGGCGATATTCAGATCGCGAGAAAAAGACTCCATAGCTCCTTATACATTGGAGGAATTCCTTCTTTCGCTGAAGTCGGGCATGCCGTTGCCTTCATACGCCTGCGATCGAACTTCGGCGCTCCAGCAGCACAACATCCCGCCAACGTCCACGCAAATTCCCAAGCCGCGTACGAGTACCGACCATGCGAAACCCCGCCGCGATATGCAGCCGCATGCTCGCTTCGTTCTCAGGAAATATTCCGGCCTGCAAAGTCCAGATTCCGGCCGCCTCGGAGTCGGCGATCAATTTGATCATCAGATTTTTACCGACGCCGCGGCCCCTCGCGCTTTCCGCAACGTAGATGCTGACTTCCGCAACTCCGGCATAAACCGGTCTTCGAGAAATCGGAGCAAGCGCGGCCCAGCCGACGACTTCCGTGCCTTCCGTCGCTACCATTCTACAAAGCTGTAGATGCGTCTCATCCCACTCCCGCCACTCCGGCGCGGCCAGCTGGAAGGTCGCGTCGCCCGTGGCGATACCCTCCGTATAAATCGAACGGACCGCAGGCCAATGCTCTGCGGTCAACGGCTCTATTTGGAGACGGAAGTTCATCTGCGGGCCATCGCGTCTGTTTCTAAGTTGCTTCGATATGTCGTCAGAAACGATTGTTCCCGAAATGGGACGCGAAGGCCACAGGATTCAGCGAAGAGCATGATTCGGCAATGGCGAGATGTGGAAGCGCCACGCAAACTAGCTGGAGCGTGCTTTCAGCGAGGACTCATAGATGCGCGATTGGACAAGCAGGGAAGCTACCGAAGTTGCCAAAAGCAACACGGCCCTGCGCGAACAGGGCCGTCATCTCTTGCTGGAAGGAGGAGGAATTCATGCTCGAAATGAACATGGGATTCAACCTTGCAATCCGCATCCCTTTGCGGTGGATTGCTGTGCTGCTTTACCTTTTCTTCAGGTAAGGCTGTAACAACCTTTCGGCGGTATGAGCCCGCCGAAAGTCACACATAGAATATCGCCCACAGCGACCCACCGCAACTAACTTCTCACCATCTAGCAAACTACCGTTTCAAATCCGAACGATCCCCAATAAACCTCTCCCCATCCTTGCCCATAATCGCTTCCTTCATAAAATCCATCCAGATCGGCAGCGCCGCCTTTGCGCCTGTCTCTTTTTCTCCCAACGACTGGCGATTGTCATAACCCATCCAAACCCCGCAAGTCACCGAAGGAGAAAACCCGACAAACCACGCGTCCGTGAAGTCGCTCGTCGTCCCCGTCTTCCCGCCCAGGTCGTGATGCAACGCCTTCGCAGCCGCGCCCGTCCCGCTGCTCGTCACCTCGCGCAGAAAGACCATCATCGTTCGCGCCGTCTTTTGGCTTGTCGCCTCACTCACCTCGGACTTGTCTTCCGCAATCACCGAACCATCCGCATCCGTCACCCGGCGCACCAGCCTCGGCGCGATCCGCAATCCATCGTTCGGAAAAGCCGCATACGCCGCTACCTGCTCCTTCAGCGTCACCTCAACCGCGCCCAGCGCTACCGGCAGATAGGCGGGAATACTCGACGTGATCCCAAACTGGTGCGCGACCTCGATCACCTTCTTCATCCCAACTCGCTCCGCCAGCTTCAGCGCCGGAATATTTCGCGAATCCGCAAATGCCTTGAGCAGCGAAATATTTCCCAGATAGTTTCCTTCATAGTTATGGGGCGCATACGAACCCACCGAGAACGGAGCATCCACAATCCGCTCTTCCGGAGTGGCGCCCTCCTCGACCGCCGCCGTATACACATAAGGTTTGAACGACGATCCAGTCTGCCGCTCCGCCTGCGTCGCTCGATTGAACTGCGACAGGTTGAAATCGCGTCCGCCCACCATCGCCAGCACATCGCCCGAAGTATTATCGATCGCCAGCAGCGCTCCCTCCGCGCCCGAGTCCTGCTCGAGCGTTGCATGCAGCACCGGCGAATTTTCCTCGCCGGCTTCAGGCGCCTTCAGATGCACATAAATGATGTCTCCCGGAACCAGAAATGTCTCTCCGGACTTTTGTCCCGTCCACGCCCAGTCCTCTTCGTTGAGCACCAGTTGCTTTTCGCCAACACGCGCCGTCACGCTGTAAGGCAATACGCCCGTCACCATCGCATGAACGTAGTCTCCCGGCTCCGGCGGTAAGATCCAATCCGGATGCTTAAACTCCGCCAGCCCCACGCGCCCGGCAATCGCATTCAGCAGATGCCCCTTCCACCCGTGCCGCCGCTCATACGCTGCGAGGCCATCCAGCACCGCGCGGTTCGCGGTCCGCTGCAGGTCAAGGTCGAGCGTCGTATACACCTTCAGCCCCGCCGAATGCACCTCATCCTCGCCCAGCTTCCGGTCCAGCTCTCGCCGCACCTCCTCCACAAAATAAGGAGCAACCGCGTTCGGGTCCGTCTCAACCTGCAAACCCAGCGGAGCCTCACGCGCCTCGGCCGCCTGCTCGGCCGTAATCTTGCCATCCTCAAGCATGGCGTTGATCACCAGGTTGCGCCGCCGCAACGCCTTGTCCGGATTTGAGATAGGCGAATACGCCGAAGGCCCCTTTGGCAGACCAGCCAGCAGCGCCGCCTCGGGCAGCGTCAGCTCCTTCGCGTGTTTGCTGAAGTAATACTCCGATCCCGCCTCAAATCCATACACGCCATGTCCCAGATAAATCTGGTTCCCATAGAGCGTGAAGATCTGCTGCTTGGTAAACGCACGCTCGATCTGGATCGAAAGAAACGCCTCCTGCAGCTTGCGCCCGAACGTCCGCTGGCTGGAGAGAAAGAGGTTCCGCGCCAGCTGCATCGTCAGCGTCGACGCGCCCTGCGCCCGCGCTCCCGAGGTCAAGTCGTGATATACCGCCCCCGCCACGCGAAAGACATTCACGCCCCAGTGACTCTCAAAATTCTTGTCTTCAATGGAGATCACCGCCTGGCGCAGCAGCGGAGAAAAATCCTCATACCCCACCACCACCCGCCGCTCCAACGCAAAGGAGCCAAAGACCCGCCCCTTCACGTCATAGAGCTCCGTCGTCGTGCTCGGACGATACCGCTCCAGGTCATCGATCTGCGGCAGATGCACCGAATACACCAGCATCAGGCCGACCAGCGAACCCGCTGCCGCCGCCAGCAAAACCAGCACCAGCAACGCCAGCCGCCCTACAACCTTCTTCTGCCCACGCCGGGGCTGCCGGGCGTGCGGCGGACGAAACGCCGTCCCATCGCCCGCACCCGAAGGAGATTGTTTAGAACTCAAAGCCAAGCCCGATGCCCACCATCACTCCTTCGAGCTTAGCCGATTTGAAGGAGCGCAACCCAGGTCGCTGTTGTTGCTCAAACAGAATCAAGCCGAACACCAAGGTTGCGACCTGAAGTTGCCTTCGCGGCGAGTAAGGGCTCTACTTCGCTGCCACGGTGTGCGGCGTGGGAGCGCCCTTCTTGGCCTCGGCTTGCTCTGGAGCGCCGTTGTCCAGAGTGATCGCGGTCCCCGTTGAGGTCAACACTCCCCCGATGTACTCCGACGATGCGTAGCGGTTAAAGAGGACCTGCGTGGAGTCGGTTGTCGGTTTCGTCGACTGCCGGCCGGTAATCATCACCGACTTGGAGCTGGACGCGCTCTTGACCTTAAAGAGTGACGGGTCTTCCTGCGACTGTGTGATGACGTAGCTTCCTGCGGGCAATTTTGTTTTTCCCACGTAGAAGCTGAACGTTGTCGAAAACTCGACTCTCATCGAGGCTTGCGCGTGTGCCGCCAGACAGCCCGCCAGAGTGACGAGTATCGCTACTAATGTAACTAAGGTTTTCTTCATGACCCATTGCTCCTCGGATTGATGTGTACTCGATGGCCCGGCTATCGACAGTGGTGGTAACTCCAGTAGGCGTCCAGCCGGCCTCCCGGCGCCTCTGCGCGAGGCGCAAGGGACCCAGGCGAGCATGGACGACCGCGACATCCGGGGCGTTTCATGCCGGGAGAAGTAGACCCTTTGCTCCCGTCAACACCCGAAGCATAGTAACTCCGCCGTATCCCGCAAATTGGCAATTCTTACAGTGGGCAGCAGGAAAGATCGCGACCTGCGCAAGATGGGATAGAATTTCGCTTACTCAATGCCCAGCAAGAAAGGCAGGCCCATGCCCAAGTTCGTCATCGAAAGAGAGATTCCCGAAGCCGGCAAATTTTCACCCGAGCAGTTGCAGGCGATCTCGCAGACGTCGTGCGGAGTCCTGCGCGAGATGGGGCCACAGATCCAGTGGCTGCACAGCTACGTCACCGATGACAAGATCTACTGCGTCTACATCGCGCCGGACGAAGAGACAGTCCGCAAGCACGCCCAGCAGGGAGGCTTCCCCGCTAACCGCGTCTCGCAGATACGCATGGTCATCGATCCCACCACCGCGGAGTGACGGTAGAGCTTTGCGCTACCCGAACGCTTTTCCGAGACAGATTCGTGTCCATTGGATAGATCCATCTGCTGACCTTTTCCGGCAGCGATCAATCCGGCCCAGCAGACGAACCCTGCCCCGACGTCCGCACGCCCTGAAACGTGCAGTGGTGCCCCATAATGCCGCAATCCCCTTGTATGGAATCGCCCTGGGCCCTCCCGCGGAAGGTAAAGACGTGCAGCGTCTTGGTTTTGATCACGACGTGCTGCAGGTTGATCGTGCCCTGAATCCCGCCGGATTGATTCGGGCCTTTGAAGTGCCCGGTCAGGGTCTCGCCGTTTTGGATGATCTGCAGGTAGTGCGTGCCCGTCTTCCCATCGTCGCCCTTGGTGTAGAAGGTCCAGTTGCCAGCAACATTCGCCGGAGGCCGGTCGCTCGGCGGCTGCTGCGCAACTCCACCCCTGCTGAGCAGGAGCGTCACGAATGCTAAGAGGACAAACAGTGTTGTCTTGTTATATTTCTTCATGGTTACTCCAAAGCATCGGCAGAACCGCGAGATAATTTCCATCTAAAGATAAACGGAATACGTCCGTCAGGGGAGAGAGAAGCATGCCCAGGGAACTAAACCGGCGCGTCGTCCTTCAAAGCATGGCCACCGCCGCCGCCGGAATCGTGACCCACCCGATCCACGCGGCTCTGTCTCCGCAAGCTCGAGGCGATCAAACCACCGGTCAGCAGCGCGGCGAAATGGGCCGCATCTCCGGCGCTTTTCGCAGACAGTTTTCCGTACCCGCGCTCTCCGTCGCCATCTCCCGCAACGGCCAGTTCGTCTACAACGACGCCGGGGGGATGGCCGATAAGGAACACGCCGAACAGGTAAGTAACGGGAGCCTCTTCCGCATCGCCAGCGTCACCAAGCCCATCACATCGGTCACAGTCTTTTCCTTGATCGAGAAGGGCAAGCTCAACCTCACGGACAAAGTCTTCGGCCCCTCCGGCGTTCTCGGAGACAAATACGGCAAATCGCCGTACAAGCAATACGTCACCGACATCACCGTCGATAACCTGCTCACTCACACTTCGGGAGGCTGGCCCAACGACTCGACCGATCCGATGTTTCAGCACAACGGTTGGGACCACGACAAGCTCATCACCTGGACGATCGCCAACTTGCCGCTCACCTACCCGCCCGGCACGCACTGGGCCTATTCCAACTTCGGATATTGCGTGCTTGGCCGCGTCATTGAGAAGGTCACCGGCCAGCCTTATGAAAGCTACGTACAGGCCAATATTCTCGCGCCTTGCGGCATAACCGATATGCGCATTGCTGGCAACACCCTGCGTCAACGCGCGCCCAGCGAAGTCGTCTACTACGGCCAGTACAACGAAAACCCATATAACATGAACGTCACCCGCATGGACTCGCACGGCGGCTGGATCGCCTCGCCCTCGAGCCTCGTCCAGTTCCTCGATCACGTCAACGGATTCGGCAACATGCCCAGCCTGCTCAAGCCCGAGACCATCCGCATTATGACCACGCCGTCTCCGGTCTATCCCAACGCCAACGGCGCAGCGTATGCACGAGGCTGGATGGTCCGCAACAACGGCGCGGGAAACTGGTGGCATAGCGGAAGCCTTCCCGGAACGACGACTATTATGGTGCGCACCGCGACCGGACTGTGCTGGGCCGCGCTCACCAACACTCGCACCCAGCCTTCCGGCGACATCGACGCCGCCCTCGATCAAATGATGTGGAACATGGCCCACAGCGTCCCACAATGGGGTGCATGAAGACAAACACAGCGTCAGCGGTGGTCTGAGTCGTCAGCCTTGTGCTGGCTCCTGGCGCGGTACGATGAAACCAGCCGCGCCACGATCACCGCGATATAGAAGATGCCGATCATGTTCTCGAGTGCAGCAATCATCCGCACGTAGGGATTCACAGGGATGATTCCGCCATAACCCACTCCGCTCAACGTAATCATGCTGAAGTACATCAGAGTCCCGATCTTCTCTTCCGGAATGACTTGGTTAAAGGGGCTGGCGATCAACCGGTTCAGCACCCAGTAAAGCTGAGAAAATGCAGTCGCGATCACCAGATAGCAGATGAACGCCTCCGAGATCACGCTCCTCGTGATCTTCGAGACGCGGTCGAAGCGGTCGAGGATCGCCCACAGCACCGAACACGACAAGACGAACCCAGCGACCGGAGCAAGGTGTGCGTAGACGTGGCGGCCATCGGCGAAGGCTTCCAGCAATCGCGCCACGAGCCAAACGCCGGCCACCGGAACTGCCACATACTTCAGGATTTTCCGGTTCGCCATGTAACTGGCGCCGGCGAAGATCAGCACCATCAACGTCAGGGCAAGAATACCTCCAACGCGCGGATGACCGTCCGCCAGCGGCGAGACTAGTATCTCCGCAACGAAGGCCAGCATCAGTATCTCGGAACGATACTTGCCTACCGCGACCTTCAAAGTTCGTCTCATAAGGCGATAACTCTCTCGGATATTCTTACCATGCCAGCAGCGATATCTCAGGGAACTCCCGAATTGCCAGCTTCTGTGAGACCCTGAATCTTCCACGACACCAAAGGCCAACGACATGTGCTTCTCAGCAACCGCAAACTTTGTCGGCAGCGGAGTTCTCGGCGCCATCGGCGTCGCAACCCTCACCAAAGTGAAGCACCGCCGCGAACTCCTCTTCGCCTCGCTGCCTACACTCTTCGCCGCTCATCAGTTGATCGAGGGCTTCGTTTGGCTCGGCCTCGACGGAATCCTGCCCGCCTCCGTCGCCCACAACATGGGCGCGGCCTTCGTCCTCTACGCCCAGGGACTGCTTCCATTTCTAATGCCGCTCAGCGTCCTGCTCTTCGAGCCCGACGCGCCCAGCCGCCGGCGCATGCTGCCCTTCGCCATCATCGGCGGCCTCACCACGCTCTATATGCTCTGGGGACTAGCAGCGCAGCCGCTGCGGATCTACGTCGAGCAAAACAGCATCGTCTACGTCAACGACGCCACCAACCACACATTTCTCGCCGTCTTGTACGTCATCTCCACCTGCGGCTCGCTCTTCTTTTCCAAAGTCAAGCCCATGGTGCTCTTTGGCGTGGCCAATCTGGCGATCCTGCTCATCGTCATGGCGGTACGCAGATATGCCTTCACCTCGGTATGGTGCGCCTACGCCGCTGTCGCCAGCATCATCATCCTTGGCTACTTCTGGACCAGCGGCCACCTCCGGCCATTCAAGTACGCCGAACAGATGTAGGCCCCAAAAAAACGGCTGCCCGCGGTAACCCATCGCCGTGATTGCGAATTAAGCTCTTCTCGCTTAGGGACGATAAGGCTCATTGAGATGACCACTTCCTCTCAACGTTTTCGCCTGATCGTCCAATCGACGTTTCTCACGGGGCGGGTTTTCGCCGCGCCCGGGCCGCACTCTTCGCTCACCCATTCTTCGCTGGTTCGTTCGCCGCTCTTCGTCCTGCTCCTGTGGGCGCTATTTCCGAAGTTCGTTTTCGCGCAGGACTTTTATCATGGCGGCGTCTCCGCCCAGACGCTCGCGCGCGCGGGAATCTACACCCCCGGCGCGACGAATGCCATCGACGCCATCACTCTCAACCCCGCCGGCTTGTCCTCACTCGCCTCCCCGGTCGGAGACGTTGCACTCGTCGCCGGACTTGCCCGTGGCAGCTTCTCCAACGCCGCCAACGAAGACTCCCGAATGCGCCTTCGCCCAGGCTTCGTTCCCGCCGGCGCGGTGGGCGATGCCTATCGGTCGCAGTCGATGGAGCGCCGGTCTCGGGGTTACGCCCGACTTCCTCTCGCGGGTCTACTGGCATTACTCCGACTCTCCCGGAACCGGCGGCGCAGATTACGGCGCGCCGGCCGAAGAGTCGGAGATCAGCGCCTACCGCGTCGCCGCTGGCGTCGCCTTCGCGCCATCGCCTCGCCTATCACTGGGCGCGACGTTGGGCCTCGTCTACAACCAGAACGCTCTGGTCGCGCCATATATCTTTCAGGAAAATCCCAGCCTCGCCGGTCTCAAGACCTTGCTCGCCCTGCATACCAGAGGGCTCGGCTGGGGCGGGAGTATCGGCATCGCTACCAGACCGACACGAAAACTCGAAATCGGCGCAGCCTGGAGCTCGCCCATCGTCGTCAACGGCAAGGGCCACGCCTCGGGCGATCTGGGAGAACAGTTTGCCGTGCTCGACATTCCATTCCAGCCCGACTTCATCTACCGCGCCAGGGTACGAGTTGAGCTTCCCCAGTCCTTCTTTCTCGGCGGGCGGTGGCAGGCCACGCACAGCCTCGGCCTTAGCCTGCAAGGGGACTACGCCGGCTTCCACCACGCCTTTCGGAATCTGCCCATCCATCTGACCCACGGCAACAACGCCGACATCAACGCCTTCCTGGGATCGAGCTCGATTCACGACGAGGTTCCGCTCAACTGGAGCGACCAATACACCCTGCGCCTCGCTTTTGACCGCGCTCTCGGGGAGCATTATCAAGTGGGCGGTGGCTACACGCGGCACAGCAGTCTCGTCCCCAACGGAACATTGACACCGCTGAACGCCGCGATCATGAAGAATGGCCTATCCACCGGCATCGAGTTTCATGACGATCGCATCCGGGCGGCTGCCGCCTACGCGATCAATCTGAATCAATCGGCCAGCGTCGGAACCAGCGGCCTGCTCGCCGGCGAATACAGCAACAGCCATCTCACCATCGGCACTCAAGCCCTCATCCTCGAGTTCGCACTTCGCCTCAAATAGAGCGATACGAGGATCGGTATGCCCCGCCTGGCGTTAAGCCAAAGCATTCCGCGCAATCACTGCCTTGTAAAAATCCGAGCTCATCTTCGGAGTCCGCTTTTGCGTCTTGAAATCGACATAGGTAATCCCGAACCGCTTGCTATAGCCGTCTGCCCACTCGTAGTTATCGAGCAGGCTCCACAGGAAGTATCCCTTCACCGGAACGCCATCCGCCGTCGCGCGCTGTAGCTGGGTCAGATAATTTCGTAGATACATCACCCGGTCCGAGTCATAGATATGGCCATCCTCCGCCACTTTATCGTCCGACGAGCAGCCGTTCTCGGTGATGTACATCTCCTTTGTCCCCCAGAGGTCGAACACCAGCTTCGGCAGCCAGTACATCGCCTCCGGACCCACGTCGAGCCAGGGCGAATACATATGCGGATACGACGACGGGTCCTTCACCACCGCATAGCCCAGAGCGTTGTCGGCGGCCCGAACGAATTCAGGACGATAGATATTGAGCCCCAGGAAGTCGATCGGGCTCGAGATGATCTTCAGCTCTTCCGGCGTGAACTTCGGCGCGTCCGCACCCAGCTTCTTCAGATAGGCGTCGGTATATTTGCCATCCATGATCACGGTCAGATAGGCGGCGTTCTCCTCACGCATTGCGACCCTGGCTGCGGCGATGTTCTTCGTCGTCCTCGATCACCGGCGTCGTCGCCGTGGCATCCTGCGCCAGGCCGATCTTGGTGCCAGCCTTGGTCGCGGCGCGGATCGCCTGCACCGCCATCCCATGCCCCAGCACCGAATAGTGCCGCGCCTGCGCCAGCTTCGCTTGCTCCAGCTTCAGCCCCGGAGCAAAACTTCCATTGCCATAGCCGAGCTCGATAAAGGTATCCAGCTCGTTCATCGTCATGAAATGCGAAATGCGATCGTTGAGCGCCTTGCTCGTATAAGCGCAATAGTCGGCGAAGGCCTTGCAGGTATCGATGTTCTGCCAGCCGCCCTTGTCTTCCAGCGCCTGCGGCAGGTCCCAGTGATAGAGCGTGCAATACGGAGCGACACCCGCCTCCAGCAGCGCATCGACCATCCGCTTGTAGAAATCGAGTCCCTTCTGATTCGGCGTGCCGGTCCCAGTTGGAAAAATCCGCGGCCACGCAATCGAAAACCGGCAGCCCTTGAGCCCCAGCGCCTTCATCAGCCCGATGTCTTCCTTGTAGCGATGGTAGTAGTCGTCGGCCACGTCGCCGGTGTCGCCCTCATGCGTCTTGCCCGGCGTGTGCGAGAACGTATCCCAGATCGAAGCACCGCGCCCGTCTTCCTTCACCGCGCCTTCCACCTGATACGAAGCCGTCGCCGACCCCCACAGAAATCCCTCGGGAAAAGAACGCAGTCCAGGCGCGGTAGGCGAACCAGACTGTGCGCCTGCGTCGGAAAGTAAGGAGGCGTCTGCATGAGCAAACGAGGAAGGCAGCAAGGTGCGAGCAGCAGCCAGACTCGCGCCGGCCTGAAGAAATTTTCTACGGTTCAATGGACGCTCCGGTTATTTCATAAAGCAACACAGAACAACCATAGTATCCGCAATCCGATTGGAGTGGGAAGAATGGGTGCGTAAGAGAACTAGCTCGAAGATTTGGTGGAAGCCGTGGGCTTCAGCCCACGAAATTGGCTGTTCAGACTAGAAGGCCTTTAGGCCTGGGCTCTCGTCTCGCAATGGGCAAGAGCCGGAGACTTTCCTCGCTAACTGGACTTAGTTATCAGCTTCTCAGCCAACCGCTCTCCAGCTAGCTATTCTTCGCCTTCAACAAAGCCAGACCCTTATTCAACTGATCATCGGCAGGAGGAGGCCCCGCCGTCTTTTCTTCATTCTCCGCCGCGATCTGCTCATCGAGGGTCGGAACAACGATCACGTTCGGAGTTACCGCGTCGTCCTGAATCTTCTTGCCCGAGGGCGAAGCATACTTCGCTATCGAGAGAATCACCGCGCCGCCGCCCGGCAATTCCAGCGTCTTCTGTACCGATCCGTCGCCAAAGGTGCGGTCGCCCACCACATCGCCGCGCTTGTCATCGAGCACCGCGCCGGCAACCAGTTCGGCCGGCCCCGACGTGCCGTGGTTCACCAGCACTACCAGCGGAGCCGAGGTAACAAAATCCGGCTTCTGCGCCGTAAATGTCTGCTCGGGAAACTTCTGCCCCTTCAGCGTGGCGATCGTCCCTGTCTCCAGGAACGCATTCGCCAGCCGGATCGCCTGCTGGTCATCACCCACGGCGATATCGCGAAGATCGAGCAGCACCTTGCGGTTCTTCGGCGCAGCCTTAAGCTTGCTGATGACCTCATCCACGCGCGGCTTGGTGAGCACAACTGGCTTCAGATACAGGATGGTCGCGTTCTCATACTCTTGCTGACCCAGCGCCGGAATCTCGTCCGCCTGCTTCACGCGCGTCAGCGTCACTTTGTCCGGCTCCGCCTTGCGCGGCCGCACCACTGAGAACGTCGCATTCGTACCCGGCGCGCCCTCCAACAGCAGCCGCACCAGCGCTACCGACATCTCCCGCGTCGACTGCCCTTCAACGGACTCGATAATGTCGCCGTCTTCGATCTGATTCTTGTCCGCTGGCGAGCCCGGAATCACCGAAACGACGGTCGCATACCCGTAACGCTTGGACACATTCAATCCCGTCACGCCCACGGCCGACGACTTGCCCAAACTCTCCTGGTGCTGCTTGTAGACCGCATATTCGGCCGGCGAAAGATAGCTTGAGTCCGCGTCGAGACCTTCGAGCAGCCCATGCAGCGCGCCGTCGGTCACCTTGTCGACATTCGGCTCGACCACGTAGTCGGTCTGGACTTTCTTCAGCACTTCCTCATAGACGCCCATCTCGCGGTATGCGCCATCGTCGCCTTGCGTATTCGCGCGCACACCCCGCAGCCCGAGGCCGCCCAGGAAAACGACCAGAACCAACACCACCGAAACACCGAAGATCGAACGCCGAAAACCTTTGGACATAGCACCGCTCAAAGTCCCTCAGGGACCCTATCTAATGATATTACCGTAACGTTTGGACGGGCATCAGGCGAGATTCGATAGCAATCCGAACTCCCTGGTCCCTACATCCCTGACCCCTGGTTTTTGCTACCGCTTCAACCCGCCAATCACCTCGAAAAATACTGGCTCATCGCGGTCATGGCCCTCAAAAGTCGCTACCCAGCCTTCCTTCACCGAAATGCATGTCCACACTACGTTTTCAGGCTTCGCGGGCAGATCGGCGCTCAGGCAGCTTGCCCCGGCAGGGATTTTCGCCGGCGTCGCCGCTGCAAACTCCGCGCCGGGATGAGAGTCGCGAAACATCTTCAACCACTGTGCGGTTTGCTCTTCCGCCGTCACGCCAGGGTCGGGGGAAATCACCGTGACGAACAGGGACTGTGGAGGCATGCGGCGGGTCATCGTAGGCGGCATCTTCTTCAACGCCAACCCCTGCGGGGTCACCGTCGGGTCTTCGCGAATGGCGTCTGTGTCCGCAACCCACGGCCACGGCACCCTCACCAACAATCCTCGGTACCTGACCTCGCCCTGGGGATGAAAAACGCGCCACAGCGAAGCCGTGATCCAGGGGCTATACCAGCCCACGACTCCAGCAAGCACAAAGGCCCCAAGCACGCGCAGCGCTCGAATTGGTAAGCGAGGGGTGGTCATCGGCAGGCGGACGGCAGTCAGCATAAGAAGGGTTCAATGTATCCTTCCACGCTATCCGCTCATCCACAACTAGAATCCCCGTCCCGAGCCGTGAATATTTTCTAGTGGCCGCGACCCAACCTCGCAGAAGCGTTCACTCACATGCTGACGAACCCGAAGAAAAGCTTTACCGTGGATCCACCAATCCAAGCGCCAGCATCCCCAGCGCGGTGATGCTGGGAATGAAGAAATAATCTCCCCCGCGAAGCTCGACAAAGTTCGGCAACCCGCTACAGACGAGCGGCGGATTAGACGCCGTGGCATCTCCCTGGACCACGAATTTCCCATGGCCGCCATGGTTGCCCATCAGGATGTCTTTGTCATTCCCCAGGTGCGCGTCATTGCCGTACTCGATCCACTGCTGCTGCACAAACTCAAACTGGCGCGAGATGCTGGCATTGAGCGCCATGAAGACTACTCCGCGATCATCGCTGTCTGAGACCGGCTCCTGGTCCGTGGCAAACCGCCCGTAAAGCAGTCCGCGCCGCGTGATGCGTCGGCGGTTGACCAGCCTGCCGTTGAATCCAAACGCATCCCGAGGATGAACTCGCCGAATATGCGCTCCAATCGGGCACCGCGTCCCGTCGAGATCGCCTCCGTACTTGAAGTTCGTGCTCTGCGCCGGGTCCTGCGCAATCCCCGGGTCGGCCCGGTCCGGAGCAAGCTCAATCGGAGTTCCATCCCGCCATCGCCCGATAAACTTTGCCGCCAGTTTCTCTTTGCCGCCGCCGTACTTTGGCGCGTGCTCGTCGAGGTATTTTCGAAAGGTCGCGACATTCTGGTGCAGTTTGCGATACACCATGAACGTCCCATTGCTCGCCAGCAAATGTGGCACAGGCGCGACCGGTAGCTCACCCGCTTCATCGGCGTAGCCAAGCAACAGCTCGCCCGTGGCCAGCGGAGCCCAGCTTCCATCGGGCATCAGCTTGCCCTGGCCCGGCTGCGCGTTTCGCTCCACGCCCAGGTAGTCTGGATTCCCAAAACCATCCGTAAACCCGAAATGCTCTTTCGTCGTCGGCTTCCCATTGACGATCGCTGCCGACGCATCCTGTGCGGCGAGCACCGTCGCCCCGCCACTCTCCTGCGCGATCGCGAGCATCTGCGCACATCGAGTCTCTAGCGCCTCGGCCGAAACTGCGTTGACGCCCAGCCACGCATGCACCCGGCCATCGAGCCAGACCGGGTCCCAATGCTTCGGATCATTCAGGCCCGTGTCTCCGAGGATGTCAGCCCGATTCCGCATGCCCTGCTGAAACTCGACCGGGAAGCTGATCAGCGTTGCAGTCGGCAATTCAAGGGCAGCCAGACCCCGATGAGTGAAGGCGATGTTCACCGTGCTCTCCGGCTTTCCGCCGTCCCATTTCTGCCCGGTGGTGATCTCGCCCAGCAGCCGTCCCGATCAGCTTGCGGGCGCCGCTCGGCGCTGGTCGAATTCAAGGAAAATAGTAACGGGCAACGGGCAGGTTATAGCCGCGCAGAGTAAAGCCCTGGATGTCGGTCTCGTTCAACTTACTCATTGCGACCGCCAGTCTTGATCTCTCTGCGCCGTCCGACCGAAGCTGGCTTTGGAAGCGCCTCCGACCTCAGCACGGCCGCCAGTTGCGCAAACTCTCTCTGCACGCGCGCCGGCTCCATACCCTGGTGCGTCGCCACAAAATCCGCCACCGCTCGCTGCGTCCGCAAAGCGATCAGCGTTTCCGGCACCGACTTGTCATTGATCGGCGCAAAGAAGAACGTCGTCTCGATCTGGCACGCCTTCATATAAGCAAGAAACGCAGCCACATCGCGCGCGCCCGGATACCCGACGCAATGACTCCAAATCGCGTCGAGCTGCTCGGGCGCATGGGTCGCAAGCCCGCGCAGATAGCCGTCCAGATCGCCGTCGCAGTTCGACTCGAAGACCAGGTACTTCGATTTCAAATGCTCTTCGCAAGCCGGCATGCCGACATAGATCACATCATCCATCACCACCAGCCGCGCAAGGTGCGTGCCCGGCGCAATGGCAAACGGACTCTCGCTCATCCGTCGGCAGGTCCGCCAGATATTTGCGAATCTGCAGGTCATGCGACGGCGTCGCGCGATCATCGTCAATGATCGGCGAAAGAATCGTCAGCCCGTAGACCTTGCCACTCTCATTCGGCATGCTTCCTCTTCCTAGAACACAACCGGAGGCTCGCCCGTCTCACCCAAATGCGCCTGCACCTGCAACACAAACTGCTGGTAAGCCTCCTCAAACTGTTCCGGAGTGCAGTTGGCGGCCTTCCCGCTGAGGCTGTCAAACGAAGCCTGCACAATATGCGCTGACTTCAAATCGTTCGCCGCCGCATGAGGATAAGAGGTGTAGTAATAATCGGTGTCGAACTGGCAATTCGTGATGTAGTTCTTGAAAGGCGTCACCGGAACCGACCCCGGAAACTTCTCGCTCCACCGCCAGATCAGGTTCAGTCCATTACTCAGCACGGCCGAAAATGCATCGATATATTGGTTCCACGTCCCATTGAAATTGCTGAAGAAGAGCAGGTAGTCATACTGCAGCTCCTCCTGCTGCTGGCCGTTGCCCAGGAAAGGGAACTGCCGCCTCGGCAAAACCACCCAGCGCGCAAACTCAATAAAGGAGAGATTGATCAGGTCCTGCTGCAGCGGCTTCACGTGGCCCAGGATGAAGAAGAAACCGCGCAGCATCCACGTCTTCCACGGCTTCATGGGAGTGATGGCGTTCATCGCGTAGACTTTGCCGTTGATGTTGCTCATAGGGCTCCCGCTAGCAAGGCCCCCACTATACCTTAGGATTTATCACGTAGACAAAGGAAATGCGCACGGATGGTGTGCGCATTTGGAATACTTTGGTTAGGAATTCAAATCTTGAGAAGGGGCGTGCCTTCAGTATTGCCCTGGAAATTCTGGAGACCGATACGGGCTGCCGCCGCGCAGGCAATTCTCTAATTCGCTCTTAGTGGCCGCCGTGCCCGAGCGGCCGCGTCGTCCCCTCAACCTGCTTCACCGGACGACTCTGCCCACGCCGCCCCAGCAGCAAACATAATCCCGCCAAAGACCAGCATCACAATGCCCCAGATCAGGTTGATGTTCATCCCTACTGACTTCGCATAGATCGGGCTGCCCATCGTCACCAGCCCATAGACAGACAAGAGCCCGCCCACAATCAAGAACATCAAACCCATCGGAATACGAAGATCCAGATTCATCCCAACTCCTAGCCTTCCAACAAACCCTTCATCCGCAGCGAAGTCTTCCAACCAAACTTGTCATCCTGAGCGAAGCGCCACAGGCGCGAGCCGAAGGACCTGCTCAATCGCCCAATTCTGACGAGTCCCTAAGCTTCTACTCCTTACGTCCCTAGTCGCTACCTAAAGATAAAATTCAACCCCGCCAAAAGCACAATCAACCCAATCGCCATCGTCGTAGGACGCGACCACCAGTTCATCGTATGTTCGACCGGCTTCGGAGTCAGCGAATAGACCAGCCCCACCAGATCCTTCTCCGTCATGCGGCTTGGTGAACAAGCTAATGATCACCGTCAAAATAAAGTTCACCGAGAACGCCCAGATCGCCGTCCAGAAATTCTGCGCCATGTCGCTCGGATAGCTGTGCACCACCGCAATCCATCCGCCATGAATGCCCGGATGCGCATCCATCGGCAGGGTCAGCCCATGATGAATGATCGCCGCCAGAGTCCCGCTCACCAGCCCGGTAAACGCCGCGTGGCCCGTCGTCCGCTTCCAGAACATCCCCAGCAGGAACGTCGCAAACAGCGGCGCATTCACAAACGAGAACACCAGCTGCAGCGTATCCATAATATTGTTGAACTGAGTCGCCGCATACGCCGCCGCAATCGACAGCAATATCCCCCCGACCGTCGCCCATCGCCCCATCTTTAGGTAATGCGCATCCGACGCGTTCTTATTGATATAGCCCTGATAGAAGTCATAAGTCCAACCGTGTTGAACGCGGTCACATTCCCCGCCATCCCCGACATGAAGCTCGCCAGCAGCGCCGTCAGCCCCAGCCCCAGAATGCCGGTAGGGAAGTAGTGCAGCAGCATATTCGGAATCGCCAGGTCATAGTCCAGCAGCGGCTGCCCCTTCTGGTCGTACAGCACCTTGCCATTCACCGGGTCCACCTTCACCGGGATCAGCCCCTTGCCCGCCGGAACCACCTGTCCATCGCGCCGTATTCACCACCGCAACGCCGTTCACAATCTTCGGCGAGCTACCCGTCATCGGAGTCGCAATCGCCAGCAGCCCCGGCAAGATCACCAGGAACGGAAAGAACATCTTCGGAATCGCCGCAATCAGCGGCACCCGCCGCGCGTTCTCCTCCGAGTCGGTCGCCATCGCCGTCTGGATCACCAGGAAATCCGTGCACCAATACCCAAAACTCAGCACAAACCCCAGCCCCATCGCCAGGCCAAAAACCTCAACCCCCAGCGGATTCGTATTCGCATGCGTCATTCCCTGCCATGCATGCGAATAAGCCTCCGGAAGCCGCTGCTTCAACCCATCCCATCCACCAACATTCCGCAACCCGACCCAGACCAGCGGCAAAAATCCCGCCACGATCAGGAAGAACTGCAGCACTTCGTTATAGATCGCGCGACGTCAGCCCGCCCAGGAAGATGTACCCCAGCACAATGACCGCCGAGATCGCGATGGCGAAATGGAAGATCCACCCCAGCGGCAGCCCCAGCTTGATGAAGAGCCCATCGAACACATGCAGCGTCTGGATCAGCCGCGCCATCGCATACATCGAGATGCCCGACGAAAACACCGTCATCACCGCAAACGAGCACGCGTTGTAGGCCCGCGTCTTCTCGTCAAAGCGCAGCCGCAGAAACTCCGGCACCGATCGCGCCTTCGACCCGTAATAGAACGGCATCATGAAGACGCCCACAAAAATCATCGCCGGAATCGCGCCCATCCAGTAGAAATGGCTCGTCGCAATGCCATACTTGGCCCCCGACGCGCCCATCCCGATCACTTCCTGCGCGCCCAGGTTGGCCGAGATAAACGCCAGCCCGCATATCCACGCCGGCAGCGCCCGCCCCGCCTGGAAGAAGTCCTTGCTCGTCTTCATGAACCGCTTCAGCGCAAAGCCGATGCCCAGCACAAAGACGAAATACAACAGCATGATCAGCCAATCGATGAATGTCAGATTCACTAGAGTCCGCCGTCACCTTCCCAAACAAGAATCGGAATCGCCCACATATATTGATATGCCAAGGCGAAATCCAAATGTACGCGGTTCCAAAGCGACAGTCCATCCTCCCGCGATTCAGGTCGCCGGAGTGCCTTGTTCAAACCAGTTCTCGTCGTGAAGGGGAGGAACTGATCTTGGCGCCAATGCGAGTCGATTTATCAAAACGTTTCTAGATTGTGGGATTCCCCGCGATGCTCTTAGCAATCCCCGCCGCGACCGGCACCTCATACCGCTTGCCCTGATAGGCAAAGACCATCAGCACCAGCCACGCGATCAGTGTGGCCAGGGACACTAGCAGCGAGAGCAGTCCGGCAAACGAGAAAAATCCGGAATACCGGCCGCCAAAGAAACCAAACAGCAGCAGAAACCGGACAATATTGAGCGCTCCAAAAACCACGATCGACTGCGCCGCATGGAAGCGCACAAACGGCCTCCTGTCGATCAGCAGGAAGACGATGCCCGTGAGCCAGCCCAGTGCATAGCACAGGCAGGCCGCCACGTTCTCCTGAAGGCCGCTCGCCGGCGCCATCGGTATTCCCTGCGCCGGCGCCCAGCCCGCCGCTGGCGGCTGAGGCGGTGGTGGCGGTGAAGATGACCATCCCTGCGCTGGTTGTGGCGGCGGAGGTGCAGCTGACCAGGCTTGAGCCGGTTGCGGCGGAGGTGGCGTAGCTGACCAACTCGGAGCCGCTGGGGCAATTGGTGGAGGAACGGCCGTGCCTACCGGAGCACCACACTGGGGGCAGAAGGCAACTCCTTCCGAAACCGCCGAACCGCATTTCTCGCAGAATGCCATGCAGGCCTGACTTTCCCTCGCATACCGCCAAGGAGATGAGGATAATCCGTGGGCGCGGCCCGCGACCAGATTGGAAGACGCTCCAAAACCTACGTTACGCCCCTATCTGAAGTCAAGATTCTGCGAATCTTCGCTCTTCTCTCCAGCGTCTATTCCCCGCAGAGGAGACTCGATGCTCGGTAAGCTGTCCTTAACTCAAAGCGAAGGCGTCACCGTCCATACCTACACCGCTCCGGACGACAGCTGGTGCGTCAACTCCCACATCATCGAGCTGCCGTCGCAGCTCCTCGTCGTCGACGCCCAGTATCTGCTGCCCTACGCGCGCGAGGTCGTGGCTTATGCGGAACAACTCGCTAAACCCATCACCCGGCTTTACCTCACGCACTATCATCCCGATCACATTCTTGGCGCAGCCGCGTTCTCCGCCGCATCCACTATCTCGATCTACGCCCTCGCCGAAGTGAAAGCCAAAATCGAAGCAGTCGGAGATCGCATCGCCGCTGCTGAGCGGGAGAAGCACGGGGACGCCGTTCCCGACCACGCCGAGCGCGCTACTCATATCGTCGAGCCCGGCATCGAGACGATCGACGGAGTGCCCATCGACTTCATCCGTTTGACTGACGCCGAGACCGAGAACGCGCTGATGATCGGTCTGCCGAACCACAGCATCCTGATCGCTCAGGATCTGATCTACAACCACGTGCATGCCTTCGTCGGAGAGAAGGCCTTCGCCGACTGGCATGATGCCTTGAACAAGACACAGAGGCTGCACTACCAAAAAGTCCTACCCGGTCACGGAGAACCCGGCGGTCGCGATCTCTACGACGATATGCGCGACTACCTCGCCGTCGCCCGCGAAGCTTACCTCGACGCCGGCAACGCAGAGGATTTCAAGAAGCGCCTCATCGAAGACTTCCCCGACTACCAGGGCAGGGAACTCCTCGACCACCAGATCCGCTTCCTCTTCCCAAAAACCTCAACGGACTTTTTCTAACAGCACCTTCGCCCGGCAAACGAAGCTAAAATGGGTTTTTAGTTCGAACATCGAATCATTCTTCACCCAGACGACGACTACACTCTCGGCCATCTGTTACGCTTGCCGCTGAGTGGACTTGGCGAAGCAATGACTACCGCTCGACCACACCAGTCAACAAAGGAAATACGACAGAGGATACATGGGCAAACAAGCAACGGATCGGCGAGATTTCTTGAAGCAGGCGGGGCGAATGGGTTCAGCGGCATTGATGGCTGCGATGGCACAAGGTGGGCTCGCGCTCGGAGAGTCGACCGAACACCCAATCGTCGAAGACGCAGTGCAGGCGCAGGAAAGTGAAGCGCCGAAGTATCACATCAAGTTCGCCGTCTGCGGCATGAGCCACGACCATATTTATGGAATGATCGGCGCAGTAACCCGAGGCGGCGGCGAGCTGGTCGCGGCGTGGGGCGACGAGGACGATAAGCTCGCAGCCTTCGCCAAGCGCTATCCCGGCGTCAAGATCGTGAAGACCCAGGATGAGATCATTCACGACCCATCGATTCAACTCGTGCTCAGCTCGGAGAAAGCCAACGAGCGCGCTGGCATCGGGATTCGCGCGATGGAAGCCGGCAAGGATTTCCTCTCCGACAAGCCCGGAATCACAACCCTCGAGCAACTCGCCCAGGTGCGCGCGACGATCGCGAAGACGAACAAAATCTACGCCATCATGTACAGCGAGCGCCTCGAGGTGAAGGCCGCGGTCTACGCCGGCGAACTCGTACAGAAGGGCGCGATCGGTAAGGTGATTCAGACGATCAACATCGCGCCGCACCAGGTGAATCAGCGCCCCGGAGATTGGGGCGGAGGGCTGGGAAGCCGGCCGGCGTGGTTTTACAACGACGCTCAGTACGGCGGAATTCTCTGCGATATTGGATCGCATCAGCTCGACCAGTTCCTCTTCTATACGGGGTCGAAGTCGGCCGAAGTGGTCGCGTCGCAGGTCGCGAACGTGCGCCATCCGGACTTCCCCCACTTTCAGGATTTTGGCGACATGATGCTGCGCGGCGACGCAGGCCTGGGTTACGTTCGCTTAGATTGGTTCACGCCTTTCGGCCTCGGAACCTGGGGCGATGGACGCTTGTTCATCCTCGGCACCGACGGCTACATCGAGATTCGCAAATATGTCGACGTTGCGGTGAAGAAGGACGGAAACAATCTGTTTCTAGTCAACGACAAGGAGAGCCCGGTATATCGATTGCAACAACATGCCGCTGCCCTTCGGGCCTCAGTTTGTCGCGGACATCGTCAACCGGACGCACACCGCACAAGACCAAACTCAGTGCCTGCTCGCCGCGGAACTTTCAATCAAGGCGCAGATGAATGCAACCCACGTGACGCTGAAAGCCTGATGTTATGCAGAAGCCTTCTATGTTGCTCATGGAGCTGAAATGATCACCAAACGCGATGTGATGGTAGGACTTTTCGGAGCGGCTGCAAGTCTCGGCATCGTCGCAGCCTCTGGAACCGTGGCCAAATCGATGGCCCAAGCCGCGCCCGCGCCCCAATCGGCAGCGGATACCAAGCCCATTCTAGGGCCGACTGTCTTCAAGTTGGACGAGATAAAGGTGACCAAGACCCCCACCGGCGAAGTGCGGTCGCTCGTCCAGCAACCCACTGCCACGGTGGACCAGCTCGAGATGCACGTGACCACGCTCAACCCCGGCATGATGTCGCATCCTCCGCACCGTCATGTCAACGAAGAACTGATCATCATGGACAAGGGCGAATGCGAGACGCTCTCCGATGGCAAGTGGATCAAGGTCGGCCCGGGAGATGTGGTCTTCAATGCCTCGAACAGCCTGCATGGGTTTCGCAACATCGGCACGACGCCAGCCACCTATCACGTCATCAACTGGAGCCCGAATAAAGATCTCGCGGCGAGTAAGCAGCCCTAGCTCGGTTCTAACAGCCGAGCCGGCCTTTGCCGGTCGAGGCTAATCTACGGCCCAAGCCGACGTTGTGGCGTTTTGCGACTCCCACCTTCGTGTGATTGAGGCGCTCGAGGTTTCGCGCATATGATGGGTCTGCGCGATTACTAAAAAGTAAACGTCGAACGTTGATCTTCGGCGATCCTGCCTATCTCTGCCTGTGAAAGTAGTGTGAGATGACGAAATCGAATGGAATTGTGGGTACGGCCGCGAGGTTGTTCTTTACAGCGGTACTAGCGCTCGGGGCATCGTGCCCTCTTTGGGCTCAAAGCAGCGTGGCCGCAAAGCAAGACCCGGTCGGGAGCGTCAAATCCGGATTCCAGGTGCCACTCAAAGTCCTCTATATCTGGGCGCAGGACGAGGCTCACGTCGCGCCGGATTTTCTTGCCGTGGTCGATTTCGACGAAGACTCCCCAACATACGGACATGTCATCAACGTTGTACCGCTGCCACCGCCGGGCAACATCGGCAACGAACCCCACCACTGCCATCTGAATTCGACGAAGACAATCCTGGGCTGCGGAGGGTCTGCTCAGCCTGCTCAAGAATCAGAATGGGATCTTCTTCTTCGACGTAAGCAGCCCGGCCAAACCGCGGTTCATGTTTTCAGCCAAGGCCGTGGAATCGGCCATGACTGACGACTTTCTGCCGACGGAGTCTGGCGGCTTTCTCATCTCACAAATGGGCTCGGCGACCGGCATGGCGCCTGGTCGCATTGCTGAGTTCGACGGCAATATGCACTTCGTCGCAAACCACTTCGGCACATTATCGTCATTTGAGGAATGGCCCACCACGCCACCGATGGATGGCTTCAACCCCCACGGCATCTCCGCGCGTCCAGATCTCAATTTGATGATGACCTCTGACTTCATCCTGCCCAGCAGTACGCTGATGGGCTCGATGGGGCCTGTCTTGCGGGGCTCCGTGCGCATCTGGAACTACAAAGAACGCAAGATCATCAAAACCGTGGACCTCTTCGCGCCTGACGGCACACCCGCGCAGGGCACGATGGACGTCAAGATGCTTCCTCATGATCCGCATGGCTACGGATATACCACTGGCATGTTCGACGGCCACATCTATCTGATCAATCCCGACCGCGATACAGGCACTCCCGTATTCGATCTCTCGACGGTGAAGCCCCATGTCGACACACCGGTACCCGGCGGAATGGGTCAGATCATGGCGACGCCGCAATCCGGCGACCGGCTGATTGTAGGTACATTCATGGCCGGTCAGATCGTCATGTTAGACGTGACTGACCGCTTCAATCCCGTACAGAAGTCGGTTGTTAGCTTCGGCGCGAACACTGGACCGCACAATCTTGTGCTCAACGACGATGATAGCCGCCTTGTCGTGACTGACTACTTCTTGAATGAAGACGCTGCGGGCATTATTCACTTTGAAGGTGACCATAAAGTCCACGTCCTCAAAGTCACGCACGATACTCTCACAGAGGACACACGCTTCAAACTGGATTTCAACACGGCCTTCAAAACCGGCCCCGCCCGTCCCCACGGTATTGCAATGAGATAGCTTCGGCGCACGCGATCAAGGGGCCGGAATTTCTCTACTACCTTTCTCCCGAGCGTGGGCAAAGCCGGACGAATGGCTTTCCTACGCCAGTTGGCGAAGCACACGCTCAGCACAAAGCGATACTCCGCCTTCCAACGCCGGGCAGTTCCTCTTGGATTCGGTACAAATTTTCGGCTAACAAGAACGGATTCGCGTGCGTCTCCGTATAAGCAATTAGAACCGAGAGCAGAAAAGGAACCCCCCTTGGCCAATCTGTGGCATGACCTCAAGCAGTCCTTGCGCAGTCTGTTTAAGAATCCAGGCTTTACGCTAGCCGCCGTCGCAGCCCTGGCCCTCGGCATCGGAACCAATACCGCCATCTTCACTGTAGTCAACACGGTGCTGCTCAAGCCGCTGACTTATCCTGACGCCGACCGCATCGTTCAATTCCTACTCACCTCTCCCGACGGCAAAGGCCCCGGAGCTTCACCCACCAAGTTCAACAACTGGCGGCAGCAGACCAGCGTCTTTCAGGACGTCACCGCCTACGACTTCGGCGGTCCCGGATTCAACCTCACTGGCGATCATCCCGAGCAAGTCCACGGCATCCACGTCAGCGAAGGCTATTTCCGCCTCTTTGGCGCGCCCGTCATCCTCGGCCGCACCTTTACCCAGCAGGAAGATTCGCCCAACGGCGGCAAGGTTGTCGTCATCAGCTACGGGCTCTGGCAGCGCAAGTTCGGAGGCAATCCCAACATCGTTGGCAGCGCCCTTTCGCTCGGGAACGAGCCTTACACCATCGTCGGAGTTCTTGGGCAGTCCTTCGTCTTTGATCCTGAAGCCGACATCTGGCTGCCCTTCCAGATCGACCCCAACAGCACCAACCAGGGCCACTTCTTTCTCGGCGCCGCGCGGCTTAAACCCGGCGTCACGCTCGCCCAAGCTAACGCACAGCTCGGCGTTGCCGCCGACCAGTTTCGCCGCAAATATCCTGAAGGCGCTTTAGGGCCAAAGGACGGCTTCGCCGTCGAGCCCCTCCGTGACAGCATCGTCAGCGATGTGCGCTCCTCGCTCTTTATCCTGCTCGGAGCCGTCAGCCTCGTCCTGCTCATCGCTTGCGCCAATGTGGCGAGCCTGCTCCTCGTCCGCGCCTCTGGCCGCAAGCGTGAGTTCGCCATCCGCGTCTCCATGGGAGCGACGCGCGGCCGCATCATTCGTCAGCTCCTGACCGAAAGCGTTCTGCTCGCCTTCACCGGCGGCGCGCTCGGTCTCATCCTCGGTTACCTCGGCGTGCGCGGCCTGCTCGCTCTCAGTCCCGGCGACATCCCACGCATCGGCGAAAACGGAGCTTCCGTTGGCATCGACTGGCGCGTCCTCGCCTTCACCATCGGCGTGTCTCTCATCACCGGCGTTCTTTTCGGATTGTTCCCCGCCATTGGAGCCTCACGCCCCGACCTCAACACGACGCTCAAGGAAAGCAGCAACCGCTCCGGCACCGGATTCCGCCAGAGCAAGGTCCGCTCCCTGCTGGTTGTCACGGAAGTGTCGCTCTCGATCGTTCTGCTCATCGGGGCCGCTCTGCTCATTCGCACTTTCGTGGCGTTGCGCAATGTCGACCCCGGCTTCAACGCGCACAACGTCCTCACCATGGAAATGTCGCTCACCGGCGACCGCTTTCAAAAGACCATCGGCGTCGCTCAACTGGTGCAAATCGGCCGCGAACGCATCAACGCCATTCCCGGAGTCGAAGCCTCGGCCTCCACCTGCTGCCTGCCTCTCGAAGGCGGCTTCGGCTTGCCCTTCGACGTCGTGGGCCGCCCGCACGGCAAAGATCCCAACACCGGCGGAGCAGGCTGGATGAACACCTCACCCGGCTACTTCGATGTCTTCAAGATTCCCATCCTCCGCGGACGTGACTTCAAAGACAGCGACAATGCCGGAGCACCCGGCGTCGTCCTCATCAACGACGCCATGGCGAAGAAGTTCTGGCCTAAGGAAAATCCCGTAGGCCAGCAGATCGTCATCGGCAAAGGCGTCGGCCCGCAGTTTGACGAGCCCGCCCGCCAGATCATCGGCGTCGTCGGCGACATCCACGACGGCGGCCTCAACCGCGATCCCCGCCCGCTCATGATCGTCCCGCAGGCGCAGGTGCACCGACGGCATGACCGCGCTCAACGCCAGCATCGGTCCGGTGGTCTGGCTCGTCCGCACCCACACCGACCCGCACCAGTTCTTCACCAGCGTGCACCGAGCAGCTCCGTCAGGCCAGCGGCGGATTTCCCGTCGCCCGCGTCCGTTCCATGGACGAAGTCGTCGTCCACTCCACCGCGCGCGAGGACTTCAACATGCTGCTGCTCACCATCTTCGGAGCGTCCGCGCTCATCCTCGCCGCCATCGGCATCTACGGCCTCATGGCCTACTCCGTGCAGCAGCGCACCCAGGAGATGGGCATCCGCATGGCGCTCGGCGCCGACCGGGCGACGCATTCGCAATCTCGTCGTGTGGCAGGGCATGCGACTCGCCATCGCCGGCACGATCATCGGCATCGGCGCAGCTTTGGCCGTCACCCGCTTCATCGCCAGCTTCCTCTTCGGAGTCAAGCCCTACGACCCGATCGTCTTCGTAGCCGTGCCGGTGATATTAAGTGTCGTCGCGCTCTTCGCCGTATGGCTCCCCGCCACCCGGGCCTCAAAACTAGATCCCATGGAATCGCTGCGCGTGGAGTAAACGAAGCCAGACAATCTAAGGCATAGAGGGCGGATGCTACTGCGCAGCACCGGGCGTCCGCCGATGCTCGGTCCGCCCTTCTTACCGGAGAAACCCCACAGAGTCAGAGCGCGAATTCGCTCGCCAGCGATGGCTACTTATAGAATGGCCGCGTCTTCGAGACCATATGCAACGTCCTGAGGAAAGCGAATTCAAGGAGCGAAACCATGCCCGATCGTACTTCCGATGCGCAACCTACAGAGATGAGCCGGCGCCAACTGCTCGGCAGAGGTGCGGCCCTCATGGGAGCTGCGGTCGCCGGCGCCGCTCTGCCCTCACCCATCGCCGCCGCAGAGATGCGCCCGAATATCACTACCCCTGATCGACACTCGATGCCAAGCCCTCGAATCCCTCAGCGCTGCCTAACCTCGACCCGCCGGTAGTTCAGGTGCAGGCGGGGAAACTTCGCGGCTTCCGCGACGGCAAGACGACGGTATTTCTCGGCATCCCTTACGCTGAGGCGGAGCGCTTCGAGCTGCCGAACCGGTGAAGCCCTGGCAAGGCGTCAAGAGCGCCCAGGCCTGGGGTCCGGTGTGCTCCGATTCCGCAGATGACCGCGCCCGGCGGCGACGAGTTCGTCTTCCCCCACCGCTACTGGGTCGAGAACGAGCAATGCCAGGTGCTCAACATCTGGACGCAGGACCTTTCACCCGCCACCAAAAAGCCGGTCATGGTCTGGATGCACGGCGGCGGATTCACCAACGGCTCGTCGATGGAAGCCTACGCCTATGACGGCAAGAATCTCAGCGAGTTCGGCGACGTCGTAGTCGTCAGCGTCAACCACCGCCTCAATATCATCGGCACGCTCGATCTCTCGGCCTATGGCGCGGAGTACGCGCAGTCGCGCTACACCGGCACCGTCGATCTGATCGCCGCGCTGCAGTGGGTGCAGAACAACATCGCAAAATTCGGCGGCGACCCCGGCAATGTGACGCTCTTCGGCCAGTCCGGCGGCGGAAGCAAGGCCGCCCGCATGATGCATACCCCTTCCGCGAAAGGCCTCTTCCACAAGGTGATCAGCGAGAGCGGCGGCGGCGAAGTCCTGACCGACCAGGATGCCGCGAAGAACATCAAGACCGCAGCAAACGATCGCCGCCGCGACGCTCGCGAACCTCAACCTCACCGGCGACCAGATCGACAAGCTCAAGAAGGTTCCTTACCTCGAGCTGCTCGCCGCCGGCGAGGCTGCGCTCAAGTCGGTCGCCCAGCAAACCGGCACGCGCAGGCTCGGGTGGAATCCGATCGCCGACGACGAGTACATCACTCGCGAGTTCTGCGACTGGTCAGCCGACATTCCTGTGATCAGCGGCAGCGTCTTCAGCGAGTTCCGCGGCAACCTCGTAACCGGCGCCAAAAGAACGAATGGAGCCCGCAGGAAATTGATGACGCATCTGACTGCCGCGTACGGCGATAAGAAAGACGCCGTCGTCGCCGCGTTCAAGAAGCCTTCCCGCGCAAGAAGATGCAGGACGTGCTCTACTTCGCCATGCCCAACACCCGAATGATTGCCGCCAAGCGCAGGCCGGCAAGGCTCCGGTCTACAACTACCTCTTCGTCTACGAGTACCCGGTCAACGGCGGCATCACTGCGTTCCATTACTTCCGAGATCGCCTTCGTCTTTCACAACCTCACCGAACCGCAGATCCGCATCGCAACCGGAGATGCGCCTGCAGGCTATGCGCTGCAGGACAAGGTCTCGCACGCGTGGATCAACTTCGCCCGCACCGGCAATCCATCGCAGCCCGGCCTGGAGTGGAAGCCCTTCACCGCCGCCGACCCTCAGACCATGGTCTTCGACATCGTCAGCGAATGCCGCAACTTGGGCTATGACAAGCTGGCGCCATTGCTAGGAAACCAGGCGCCGTTCCCAACTGCTCCGCCGGCCCCGCCCCCAGCCAGCAGGGCTTCGTAGAAAATGGCGGTCGTCACGCACCTTGTGAGCATTCGGGCGCGCCCTTCACAGGCAACTGCAATCGCCTGTGAAACCAGGGGCCTAGTCAAATGTCCAGTTGAGAATCCGCTGAATGGCGACTGAGCCGCCACTTCCACCGGTGAATCCCACATACGCAGAATTACCTTCTACCGCATCGGGTATGTTGATGACGAACGAGTGTGACCAGGTCGCGTAGGTCTTCATATCGGTGATCCTTAGCGTGAGGTGAACTCCGTCGTAGACCAAATGAACATCCATTTGGTGACTGCTGTGCAGATCGATACCCGTGCCGGTGAGATCGATCGCAGGGACAAACGGAGCTTCCCCGTCGGTATAGATGCCGGTGGAATTGCTCCCCTCACCATCGTTGTTATAAAGGTCGAACTTGATCGCCATGCTCTTGTGAATGTGCCGATATCCCAGCGAGCCACCACCAGAGCCAAGAGCGGACGGGCCAGTATTTTGTATCGCAAATGTGAAGCCGTCGCCGTGCGACTTCGTGATTTGAAACTGGAAGTCAGTGCTGAACGAACGAATATCCGTTGGATAGAAGGCGCTTCCCGCTTCATTCACTCCCCCGTCGGTCAACACAAGAGAGCCATCAGACACGGTGGCGTTCCCATTCAACGTCATCCCGCTGGTAGCGGAAAATCCGGAACTGAAGTCGATCGCGGGAGTCTGCGTGAAAACATAACCCTGGCCCTGGTATTGATTACCGTCGACGGTCTGATACGGAGCGCCTGCGATAACAGCATCATTTGCAAATGCGACCGTGAAACCGAAGTAGGAAAGAAGGTCGCCCTCGCTCAGGACGTCATCAGCCACCGATGTCGATTGCCAACCCGTTTTCGGCATTTGGTAAACAAAAGCTTGCCCAGGATCGGTGAAAGTTCCCACCAACACCTTAAGATCGTGAACGGCAACGGAGAAACCGAAGTTCTGCGGATCGCCGGCATTTGTCGGAGCGATGAGCTCCCGCATTCTGCGTTGCGTCGACCCAGCCAGTCGCGGGCATTCTGAAGACGTCTATTGCCCCGTACAATCCGGTCTGAACGGGGGCTTGAGGATCGCCGGCCACGATCGTGAATCCATCGATCGCAACAGATATTCCAAATTGAGAGTCAGGGGCGGGGATGGAGCTCAATCGGGTCAATCTCGCAGTCTGCGTCGCGTTTTTCCATCCTGCTGCGGGCTTTCGATAGACATAAGCTCCGGAGCCCCAACTACCGATGACGATCGTGTCCCCGCTTATCGAGGCGGAGATACCGAATAGGTACGGAGACGAAGAGCTCGAATTCGTGAGCACTGCATCGAACGTTCGCCCGGAGGTCCAGCCACTCGGTGGCTTGACGAATACGAAAGCCTTTGCGGAATGTGCGTTCGCAGCGGAGGCAACGATCGTATCTCCGTCAATCGCCACCGCCGAACTATTTGCCGTCCCGTTGTTGAGTTCCGCCGTTTCCGTCATGTTGGCCCAGCGGCCGCTCGCCGGCTTCACGAAGACGTATATCTTGCCTTTTGCTGCGCTCACGACAATGGTGTTTCCGCTGACTGCAACTGCCCCGTCTCCGAATGAGTCGCCGAGATAACCATCGGAAGCGGTGAGTTTAGCGACCTGAGTCATGTCTGCCCATCCGCCGGCAGATTTTTGATAAACGTAGACGGCTCCTGTCAGATGTTGACTGCAGTAAATATTCCCGCCGATATTGCAACCTCGCCCCATGACAACCGTGTCCCCGCTGGCCGCGAGAGTCATTCCCAGACCGTCACCGTGCTTACCATCGGAAGCTGTCAACTGGGCGGCAAGAGAGTAAGTGGACTGGGCGTGCAAGCTACCAGTGAAAAGAATGGAAGTAGCGACAACCATCCAGGCGGATAGTGCTCTGATCGTACGAGTGGAGGACAAGACGAAATGGCGCACGCTGGATTCTCCCTGGGGAAAGTGATGGGCTTGCAACGAACTACTGCGTCGGGCGGAAAATTGCGAACCCGGCATCCACCATTGGGGCAGAGGCTCTGGGCTGAAGGCACGTTCGGCTGAATCTGTCGGCAGGCGCCACCGAGCGTGCGCTGCAAAACGCCTCAATCATGCCACAGCACACCGTGGCGGGCAAGGGGCGAAGCTGGAGCCCTCACAACAAACACAGTAGTAGGATCGGAAGTTCGCTTCACCCCAAAACTTGTCAATAGGGCTCACGGAAAATATCTTGCAACTCACTCATTCCATTGCGAAGAAAGCTGCGCGAAGTTGGCGTAGTGAAAGGGTACGTTTTGGTAAACTAGAAATAGAGAGATAAAAGGAAGAGGGCGGCCAAAAGCCGCCCTCTTTTGCTGCCCCAGAAGCACGATGTGAAAACCAAGCACCGACGAAGGGATCGACCTCGATTCGGAGAAGCGAATCCTACCCGAATCTACCGTAACTCCATTGTTTTCTGATCTCTGCACGCAAGTCGAATGAAATGACATACTTGGCGGTTGTCTAGACAGGTTAAACCGAACAAAACAAAAGGTTTCTCTACAGAGACGGTAGGATGGGGGAGTATCCTCCTGGCGCCATTGCAGAAGCCCCTTACTTTGCCTTCTCGAAGTCCAGCGAAGCCGAATTGATGCAGTACCGCAACCCCGTCGGCTTCGGGCCCATCCGGGAAGACGTGCCCCAGGTGCGCTCCGCAGCGCGCGCAAGTCGCCTCGATCCGCCGCATCCCTAGGGAATTGTCCTCATGCGTCTCAACCGCCGTGTTATCGACCGGAAGATAAAAGCTCGGCCAGCCGCTGCCCGACTCAAACTTGGTGTCGGACGGGAACAGCTTCGCCCCGCACGCGACGCAGTGGTACATGCCGTCGTCGTGGTTCTGGTACAGCGCCCCGGTAAAGGGCCGCTCGGTCCCTTTCTCGCGGACGATATGGTACTGCTCCGGGGTCAACTGCGCCCGCCACTCCGCATCGGTCTTCTCGACCTTCTCTACTTTCGTCTCTGCCATTTTTTATGTCTCCTCGGTCTATTAGATGAGCTTACGCCGCTAGAGTTACATCCCCGCAACACCAGCTCGACTACACTGGATATAGTCCAAAATATCCAGGAGAAGTCAGTGTCCGAACGTACCTTTAGCATCATCAAGCCCGACGCCGTCCGCAAGGGCTACACCGCAGCAATCCTCGCCGAAATCGAAAAAGCCGGATTCAAGATCGTTGGCATCAAGAAGATCGCGATCTCCAAATCCCAGGCCGAAGGCTTCTACGCCGTCCACAGCGCGCGTCCCTTCTTCGACTCCCTCACCACCTTCATGTCGTCCGGCTCGATCGTTCCGCTCGTCCTCGAGAAGGACAACGCCATCGCCGACCTGCGCAAGCTCATGGGCGCGACCAATCCCGCCAACGCCGAAGAAGGCACCATCCGCAAGAAGTTCGCCGGCTCGATCGAGGAGAACGCCATCCACGGCTCCGACGCTCCCGAAACCGCGGCCTTCGAGATCGGCTACTTCTTCGCCGGACTCGAGCTCGTCTAATGGAGTTCTTCCAGCTCAACGGCAGCAAAGTCTCCCGCATCGGCCTCGGAACCTGGGCGATCGGCGGACTCGAATGGGGCAACGTCACCGACGACGATGGCGTTGCCACCTGCCTCTCCATCTTCGACCACGGCATCAACCTGATCGACACCGCGCCGATCTACGGCCACGGCCGCGCCGAAGAGATCGTCGGCAAGGCCCTCCGCCAACACGGCAAGCGCGAAGACTTCTACATCGCCACCAAGGCAGGGCTCGAGTGGAACGGCGACGGCGTCTTCGCCAACTCTGAACCAGCGCGACTCCGGCAGGAGTTGGAAGACTCGCTAAGGCGCCTTGGCACCGAATACATCGACCTTTACCAGATCCACTGGCCTGACACCGCGCTACCAATAGAAACCGCCGCCGCCGAGGTCCTGAAGTTCTACGAAGAAGGCAAGATCCGCGCCATCGGGGTCAGCAACTTCTCCGCCGAGCAGATGGACGCGTTCCGCGCCATCGCGCCCCTCCACTCCAATCAGCCGCCTTACAACCTCTTCGAACGTGCGATCGATGCAGAAGTGCTTCCATATTGCGAGCAGAATTCCATAGCGGTGCTTACGTACAGCTCGCTCTGCCGCAGCATGCTCGGCGGCCGGCTCACAATTGATACCGAATTTCCCAAAGGCGACATCCGCAGCGTCGATCCGAAGTTCCAGCAGCCGCGATTCGCTCAGTATCTCGCAGCAGTTGCGAAGCTGGATGCCTTCGCCCAGGAGCATTACGGAAAACGCGTCCTGCATCTGGCCTTGCGTTGGGTGCTCGACCGGCCCGGAGTCAGCGCTGCGTTGTGGGGAGCAAAGCGCCCAGAGCAGCTCGAAGCGATCGACGCGGTTCTTGGCTGGAACCTGGATGATGCGGCGATGCTGACGATCGACGCGAATCGTAAAAGAGACGGTGCTCGATCCGGTCGGCCCCGAATACCTGACTCCGGCTCGCCGCGGCGTCTAGGCCGCGCTGACCAAACTCGGGTCCTTTCGGTCTCGCACACAAAAGAAAAAGCGCCAGGGTCGCTGGCGCTTCTCTTTGATAAAAATGAGAGCCCACGAGGCGCTTCGTGAAGTAGTTCCGAAAGCGCCTTTCGCCCGCAGGCTCCCTGCTTGGAAATTGCGCCAGCCGCAGCTGGCAAGCTTGGTTTACTGACCGCCGATTGAGGTGGTCGCGCTGATGCCGGGTTTCGACATCTTGTCGAGGTTTGGAGTGATCTTGTCGCCCATCTGCACGGTCTTCAGATAGAAGGCGTTGCCGGCCTGATCAAATGTGACCACGGCAGGCGTCTTGGCCGCCTCTGCGGGTTCGACCAGCCATGTCAGATGCTTGCTGGTGTCAGCCGCGTTGGCCAACGTGACGAAACTCTGGTTTGTATCGGTCGTGACCTCATAGCGTCCCGCAGGATACGACTGGCCCTGGGCTGTGAAACCGAAGGGCACATCGACACGTGCGGTGTTGGCTGCAAAAGCGGCAGTTGCGCAAAGAGCTACGGCGGGAACAACGAGAGTCTTCAACGTGAATTTCATAACATTTCCTCTGCAGCAAGTTCGTTATTACGGGTTATTGAGCGTTGACAGTTACTGACCAGAAATCGAGGTAGTGGCGCTCACGCTCTGCTGGACGTTCTTGTCCAAAACCGGCGTCACACGTTCACCGAGCTGGATCGTCTTCAAGTCGTAATCGGCGCCAACGTGGTCGAACTTGATGACCGCCGGAGTATTTGCCGCATCTGCGGACCCTACAGTCCAGCTGATGTGCTTGGTCGCATCCGTCTTGCTGGTCAAGGTCACGACATTTTGGTTTGCATCCAGGCCGACTTCATACGACCCTGCCGGATAAGACTGGCCCTGGGCGGTGAAACCAAACGGGACATTCACCTTGGCTTGGTTGGCTGCAAAAGCGGCAGTGGCGCAGAAAACAACGGAAGAAACTGCGATCGACTTGAAGTTGACTTGCATATTCATGTCCTCCAACGAAGAGAACGATACCCCGGCCCGTAGAACTCTGGTGTCAAATTACTGTCTAGTTGTTGTCAAACTTTTCCTGACGGGTGGAATTTGCAACAGCGGGTATAAGTCGCCGCCGCCAAGAGAGACGATGGGGGATTCATGCGAATTCAAGCGCATTCATGTGAGTAGGGGAGTGATGGCGCACGACGAGCGCCGCACAGGCATCTGGGAAGCCGTTGGATAAAAAGATACTGGGATTGTTACAAAATTGAGAATCAGGCGGACAACGCGGCTACACGTCTCTTTTCGATCGACGAAATCTGCTTCTCAATCTTGCGCAAAGCCTCAACTCGCTCGCGCTCGGGCAAATTCTCGACTAGCGCAGCGGCCTGGCGCATCAGCAAGAGCGCCTCTTCCTGATCGCCGCGGGCAAGGTAGCCGTGTGCGGAGGTTAGCAGCGCGTCGGCGGCGAGCGGCCAATCTCCTGCGGCCCGGAAGTGGTTGGCGACTTCGGCTGCCACATCCTGCTCGCGGCCCGCGAAGAGTTGCAGCAGCCTTTCCGCAACCCGACGATGGCGGCGCGCCCGCCGCGATGAGGACTGCCGCGTGTATAGCACTTCGCGATAGAGGCCGTGGGCAAAGACGTAGAAGGCCGATCGCGTGCCGTCGGGCAGCTCGTCGTGGCCTGCGGGGTTGAGGAAGTGCAGCCGACGAGTCAGCTTTTCATATTGATCTTCGATCTCTTCGATGTCGCCATTGAGCGCCGCCGCGGCAGCCCACGCAGGGAAGACCACGCCGATCAGGCTGGCGGCTTCGAGAAGGCGTTGGTCGGCCGGGTCGAGTCGTTCGATCTGCAACTCGATGAGTTCCGACAGCGCCGTAGGTACACCCATGTCGATATCGGCGAGCGGAGAAGCAAGCTGCCACGCATCGTTTTCCTTGCGCAGGTAGCTTTCCGAGATCAGATGCTCGAGCACCGCGATCATGAATAGCGGATTTCCCTCGGAATGCTGATGTACAAAGCTGCTCAGTCCTGAGGGTGGTTTCGGCTGGTCGAGCTCCCGCACCAGATATTCGGCAACTGCTGCCTTGGTGAGCGGCCGAAGTGCGATCTCGACGCATAGCTTGCGCGTGACCAGGTCTTGTTTTAACCCCTTGAGGGGATGCTGAGCCTCGCTGATGTCGGCCGGACGGTAGGTCGCGATTAACATTAGCTTCGCCTGAGCGCGGCGTCTGGCGAGCGCGGAGATAAGGTCGAGCGTCGAATGATCGGCCCAATGCAGATCTTCAAAGACCAGGATCAGTGGAGTTTCCGCTGCCATGGCCTCGAGAGCATCGCAGATTTCCCCGAGGAGTCGTTCACTGGGAAGCGAAGACGCGGGTACAGGGCGTGCCTCGGAGGTCATGACTACGGCCAGCTTGGCGTGCCAATTAGGCGCCTTCTGTTGCAGGATGCGAAGGCTCTTGCCGTCCCCGGACTCGGTGCAGAGCTGAGTGAGCGCCTCCATCACCGGGTAATACGGCTCTTTGCCGCCGAAGCCCTCGACGCTCTGGCCCCGGGCCATGCGTGCCTGCCCATCGGTGCTGAACTGGCGGCAGAATGCGTCGACGATCGAGGTCTTGCCAATGCCCACTTCGCCGGTGACAAAGAGCACCTGCCGGTCGCCTCGCAGCACGTCGGCCATCGCACGGTGGAACTCGCCCATTTCGGCGCCGCGACCGACCAATCCCGAGGGTGGGGGTGCTCCGGCCTTCTGCTCGAAGCCGGCTACCGATTGCGAGCTTTCGGCGAGCGCGGCGATAAAACGATAACCCCTCTTCGGGACTGTCTCGATGAAGCGCGCGTTGCCGGCGTCATCGCCCAGCATCTTGCGCAGTTCCAGCACATACGTGCGCAGCACCTGAGGCTGGACGTAGGTTTCCGGCCAGAGCGCTTCGAGCAGCTCGTCGTGGGTCACGAGCCGTTGCGGATTCTCTACCAAGTAGCGCAGCACCGCGAAGGGCTTGGGAGTCAACGGGATGCGCTCCCCATTGCGCCATAGGCACTCATTCTGAGTGTCGAGTTGAAAACAGGCGAACTGCCTCATTACGTCACGGGCCCTGGAGTTTTCTACTGCTGGTGCTTTCTATTACTTGTCCAACAGACGCATTTTCGATCGAGCGGTGAGCAAATGTTCAATTATTCTTCACAACCGGGAACCCGGGTGATTCACGGTTTGCGAAGCCCCTGCTGATCCAAGCGCAAAATCGAGCCTCAAGTGTCCATATTCGTACAGGCGCGGTAACCCGTCAGACTTCTGCGAGCCGAAACGAGCAAATCTTAGTTTGATTGCAGTGAGGTTCATCGGCGACCCGCCACTCAACTCTACGATTACCTGAGGAGTCTGGTTCCGCGCAATAGCACTTAAGTGCAGTGGCGGAGCGGATGACCCTGAAGTCTCCGCTCGCTAACCGAAATCACTTATGCTTTTTGTGCCCGACCTGATCCAGTCGATAGACGAGCCCGACGGATAGGGCGAACTGGTCATGGAGTCCGGCCCCGCCAAAGTCGGTGAAGGTCGCATCGGGGGAAATCCGCAAGGCCAGGTTTTGCGAGCGGTTGATATCGATCGAGCCGCCGAAGGCACTCCCAAAAGTCCATTGATTGTTGAAGAGGCCAAGCGCATTAGGCGGAACAGGATTTCCCTGCTGGTCTTGCAGCGCCGAGCTGAAATGGCCGTAAGCGCCGCCCACCAGCGCGTGGAAGGTCATCGACACGTGGGGATTGCTCGGTCCGCGAAACTCGGGCCCAACCATGAACATCTGCTCGCTGACCGCCGGTCCGCGAATGCCGTAAATATTCGGGACGACTCCCGATGTACCGAAATATCCGCGAGCATTGGCCGCCAACGCGTAGTGCTGACGAAACCAGTGTGCGCCCTGGATGTCGTAACCGCCCAGATTCGCGCCCTGCAATAGATTCGGACCGGCATTGAAGTGCGAGTACGCGATACCGCCGTAGACCTCCCAACGATAGTCGTACTTGACATTCGAAAGGGACGTGTTCGGCGCCACTGGAGGTGGAGTGTACACCGGAACTTGGGCATGAGCGCTTCCGGCACCCGCCACCATCCACGCCATGAGGAGAAAAAATGAGTTCGCTACGATTGAACGAACAACCCAACGACCCACAGAAACTAACTTACCGTTTTCCAGACCAACCCCCTGAAGCTGCAATGCCTGACTGGCTCAACCAGCCTCGCGTTGAAAAAACTCCGCAACCATTCAAGATTACATTGCGGAGCGAGTTCTGTCAGAGCCCGACACTGTCGTGAACGCTGTCAACACAACCGAGCGGCGCACTCGGCAGAACACATCGGCACCGGCTTGAGAACTGACGAAAAGTAGCCACGCATCCGTTTTGCTCTCGAAGCCGTTCTCCTCTTAGACGAATCATTTCGCCATAGGCACGTTGTGCGACAATGATGGGAGCAAGCTCCGAGTCTGGATCGGTTGGGCAGCGCTCAAACCGTGGACTATCGGGAGGGATTCAACCAATGTTAGATAATTTGCTCACACCGACACACCTGATCGTCGTCCTAGTTATCGCCCTGCTCATCTTCGGACCTAGAAAGCTTCCCGAGCTTGGTAAGGGACTGGGCGAGGGCTTCCGCGGTTTCAAGGATGGGATCAAGGGCACACCCGAAGCTGCCAAGCCCGAGACACCCGCGACGAAGACTGAAGTCACCGAAGTGAAGTAGGCAGAGCTTCCCAGCTTAAGCGTTCTTCAATTACGGGTTCTAAAGATACGCAGCCATCCTCGATTTCGGGTTTTGTCCCGAAGCGGAATGGCTGCGTATCTGTTTGAGCGAAGGCGGAGTTGACGGAGGCCCTGTTCGGGCGCCGAATTTCAGCGAACCGCGTCTAGTGGGTGGGCGGCGTGGTTGCGGTCGGGAAGTAGCCCTGTTTCGCGGTGATGTCGTACCCTGGGCGTCCCGGCATCGTAACCTCGATGCTGCGGAACCTGCTGTCCAGCTCCCCGTACTTGGTGTGGTACTCGATGGTGTACTGGGTGCGGACCTCATTGGCGATCTTGGAAAAGCTCAGCTCCATTCCGTTAGTTTGGAATTCGGCATCGAGCGACCCGCCAGTCGCAACTGCGTATTTGGGAAGAACGTTGTTGGCCGGCAGCAGCGGCAGCTTGATCCGGTCGAGGTAGCCGTAACCCCAGGTAGCTGAGTCCCCAACCAGCGTCGCGTAGACACTGATGTTATTGGTCTGAAGGAAGCGGATGACCTCTTTCATTGTCGCCTTGCTGCCTGACTCTTTGCCGTCGCTGACGACGTAGATGATCCGGCGCCGGCCTTTCGGACGTTGGGCCAAATCTTTGGCTGCGAAGAGAATCGCGTCATTGAGAGTGTGGATTTCCTTTGGCGGCGTCAGGAAGCCGTCAATGCCACCCGCCGCACCACGATCGAGATTTGGATCGACGTCCTTTCCATTGATCGTTGGGCCAGTCGCAAGCGGACCACCGAGAACGGGAACACCCATATCGCGGCCGGGACGCTTCGCCGCTTCGAGCGCGGCGGAAAGCCGGTTGCCTTGCGCGCCGGTGAAATCAGTGACCTTCTTCGGCCCGTTGTTGTAGGTGTAGACGGCGACCTCGTCATAGGGAGTGAACGCCCCCGTGACGGCGCTCAAGGATTGGTTGACCTTTTGCATCGTGCCGGCGGAGACACTCTGATCGATCACGAAAGCAACCGAAAGCGGCACCGCGTCGGTGCTGAAGTAGGTGATCCTCTGCCGTTCCTTATTCTCGTAGACGCGAAAATCGCGATAGGTCAGGCCGGGAACGCTCTTGCCTTTGGAGTCTCGCACAGTGACCGGAACGACGACAATGTTGACCCCGGCGGGTGGCAGAATATAGGCATTCGACCCCTTGGAGCCCAATTCCGGCGCTTCTTCCTGGGGCTGGTCGTCCGTCGGCGCGGCAGGCGCTTGAGCGGCCGGCGGCGTTGCTTGTGGCTGGTCCGGATTCGGAGCGTCCGGGACGGGCGCTCTTCCGGGAGTTACTTCATTCTTTAGATCGGTGAGTCCCTGAGGGGCCTGCGGTACAGGAGTGTCGGGCACAGGTTGCTGCTGCTGTTGTTGTGGACCTGACATCAGCAATGCCAGAACAATCCCTAAAGCACCTTGCATTACAAAAGCTCCCAAGTCGGCAATCCGGTTGTACTGACGCTTAAAACCGGTGCGTGTGACTTTCTTTGCGACCCTAACCGGGCCGCTCTTAGTAGACTCGCGTTCCCACGAAACGGCATCTTCTGCTTGGATGCGAACTGCCGCGAAAACCGCTCAATCCTAAATGTGAGACTACCAGATCAAGGCCGATAGCGACCGCATCCGGATTCGCCACGCACAACTGCCGTACACTGTTGATGCCATTCTGATTCGGTTTCTCGTCTAAACAGTTATGCAACTACGTTTTGCCACTCTAGTTGGGCTTTTTGCCGGTGCCGGGATTCTGGCGCTGGGCGCCGGCCGGGCCGTCGCGCAAGCAGCTCCCTCCGCCGATGCTCCTCCGGTGAGCACTGCCCCTGACACCACACAGCAGGACGACCAGCAACCGACGACTACTCTCAAGGTCAACGTCAACCTGGTCAGCAATTACTTCTCGGTGCGCGATAAGCACAACGGATTAGTTTCGACGCTCACCAAGAAAGATTGCACAATCCTTGAGGACAAGGTCCCCCAGACCATCAAGAACTGGGGCGCCGAGACCGACCAGCCGCTGACTCTTGGCATCCTGCTCGATACCAGCGGCAGCCAGCAGAACGTGCTTCCCCTCGAGCAGGAGACTGGGAGCGCCTTTCTTCATCGGGTGTTGCGCTCGAAAGACGAGGCCTTTCTGGTTTCGTTCGATGTCGACGTCGATTTGCTGCAGGACTTCACCAGCAGCGCCAATGAGCTGTCGCGCGCTATGAACAAGGCTGAGATCAACACTGCCGGCGGCAATGGAGCCGGCGGAGTTCCAGGTATCGGACAAGGCCCCGTCCCAACCCACGGCGCGCCCAAGGGGACCCTCCTTTATGACGCCGTCGTGCTGGCTGCCAATGACAAGATGCGCGTCGAGAACGAGCGCAAAGCGATGATCCTGCTCACCGACGGCGGCGACCAGGGCAGCCACTACAAGCTGCAGGATGCGATCGCCGCAGCGCAGAAGGCGAATTCGATCATTTATGTAATCCTGATCGCCGATCGTGGATTCTATGGCGGCATGAGCTTCGGCTACAGCGGGCCGATGGATATGAAGAAGCTTTCCGAACAGACTGGCGGACGCATGATCGACGTGGGCAATAATGGCCCTAAGCTGGAAGCGGCGTTCAAGCAGATTGAAGATGAACTTCGCACTCAGTACGTGGCCAGCTACACGCCGACCAACACCAAGCTCGACGGCAGCTACCGGAAACTCGACATCGAGTGCCAGGGAGATGGCTTGAAGGTTCAGTCGCGCAAGGGCTACTACGCCGTCGCACCTTCGCAGTAGCGCCACGTAAGCAGCCCGTTCACATGGCGGCTTCAGCTGCTTTCGTGTTCGCCATCGACAAAATCCCACCAGCAATCGGCGATCGTCGCGCCCAGATCGTTAGCGATGCGAGTGGCGGCATCTTCCACCTGACGCATCAGGCCGGTGAGATAGTCTCTGGAACCGGAGATTGCAACGACGCCGATGGTCGCGCTCCGCCAGGTGATCGCTTCATCCATCTCCGCGATGGAGATGTTGAAGCCGTGCGCCAGCTTTTCTTTCAGGCTGCGCACGACCTGCCTGCGGTCTTTGAGTGATTGTGCGTGCTCGATGCGGAGTTCAATGGTGAGAGCAGCGATGGGCATATTCGCGTCTTTTTGTGGCGGGACGGGTTTAAGATTCTGTTCCGAGGTCGATTCTATGACTTTCCTGTCTTCAAAACTGAAGAGTGGCCTGCTAGCGGTCGCCCTGCTGATGCCTTCCTTCGCTATAGCCTCCGATGCGCCGCCCGCGACGACCTCCGATTGGATTCCATCCGGTGTCGAGCAGCTCGGCCGGACGGCGGCCTTCCATACCGACTTCACCTTTGACCGCACCATGCTGCAGATGGCCAGCGGCCTCATCGACGGAGGTGACGCCGATACCCAGAAAGCAATCGCGAAGCTCGATGGAGTGACGGTGCACCTCTATCGCTACGCTCAGCCCGGAATGTACGACCCGCGCCAGCTCGATCTCATTCGGCAGCAATATCACGCTGCCGGATGGAAGCACCTGGTCAGCACTCAGAGCCATCCCCAACCAACCGCGCCCGGACCATATGCCGTGGGAAGCGACGGACATACCGATCTGTTCCTCAAGTTTCAGGGCACGGATGTGACCGGAATGGTGGTAATGCAAGCCAGCCCGCGCAATCTGAACGTGGTCGCGCTCACTGGCGACTTGAGCCCGATCGATCTGCTCCACCTGCGCGGACACTTCGGCATTCCGAAGTTCGCCGGGGACGGCTTTGCTCCGGCTGATAATTAGACTGAACGGATGAGATCCGCAGCGAAATCAAGCCGAAATCTGAACAGATCCGTCGCCAGCGACCAGCTATCAATACAGCGAGCAAAGCGAAGCTTGCTGCGAGATGCACTGAGGCCAAACGAACAGCGCGATCTCGCGTTTCGCCGCATGATCCTCTCGATTCCGGCAGGCAAAGTCAGCACCTATGGCAGAGTTGCCGCCGCTGCTGGATATCCTCAATATCACCGTGCGGTGGCCAAGCTTCTTCGGACAGACCCGGTGGATCAACTGCCCTGGCATCGCGTTCTGGGCGCGGGCGGCGAGATCAAGCTGCGCGAAGACGCCGCCAAAGAGCAGCGAGCGCGCCTCAAGCTCGAGGGTGTCCGGTTCAAAGGGGAAAGAGTGGACATGGACCGCTTCGAACACACCTTCAAACCTTGGGAAGTGTACGAGTGATCGGCGGCCTTCACTGGTGCAGCTAGATCGGAATCTTTCGCGCCGCTAACGATCTCAATGCCAGCAAATCCCGCTCCTGGTCGCCTTCTTCGTCGACTGGGGTCTCGGCGATAAATGCGCAGTGACTAAACCGGGCGTCGTTGAGAAGGCGACGAAACGGCTCCCGCCCGATGGTGCCTTCGCCGATGTGTTCGTGACGGTCGAGCTTGGAACCCATCGCCGCTTTCGCGTCATTCATATGCCAGACGTGAATCTTCTCCAATCCGATCAGCGCATCGATCTGCGACACGGTCGATTCGTAGCCATCGACCGTTACGAGGTCATATCCAGCCACGTGGGTGTGGCATGTGTCGAGACAGACTCCGACCGGCGCGACGCTCTCAAGGCGGCGGACCAGTTCGCCGACCTGATCGAACGAGCCGCCGAGAGAGAACTCCGCTCCCGCCGTGTTCTCGATGAGGATGCGGAAGTCGCAGTTGTCGAAGGTGACTCCCGCAATGGCGGCTTCGATCGATTCTGCAGCCAGCTCCAACCCTTGCTCGCGAGTCATGCCTTTCCACGAGCCCGGATGGAGCACGAGGTACTCGGCGCCGAGCGCGAGAGCGCGGTCAACCTCGCCGCGAAAGGCGGCTATCGAGTTGCGGCGTACCTCTTCGGTCTGGCTGCAGAGATTGATCAGGTAGCTTGCGTGGATGACCAGCGGCGAGCAGTCGTATTCGACACGCAGCCTCTTCATCTGCTCGCAGTGGTCGGCGGAGATCTTCGACGGTCTCCACATGCGCGGGCTCGACGAGAATATCTGGAAGGTGTTCGCGCCCATTGCCTGGGCGCGGTCGGCGGCGGTGAAGACGCCGCCGGCTGTCGAGAGGTGCATGCCGATCCGTTTCGGCTTTGGTTCTGGCTTCAATTCCAATTGAGACATATTCTCGATGGTAGACTTGCGGATGCTCCGCTTGAGAGTTCCTAAAGGGTAGATGTGAAGAAAGTCTTTAAGGCCAGAACGTTATTTGCCTCGGATGAGACGGTTGACCGGGCCGTCGTGGTTGTCGAGGGTGGAGTGATTTCCGCCATCTTGTCGCAGGATAGCAAGGAGCTTCCCGCCGGCGCGGTGGTCGACTTCGGCGATGCTGCTCTGGCTCCGGCGTACTTTGACCAGCATATTCATGGTGGTGGGGGCTTCGACGCCATGGAGGCGACCGATGCAGCTCTCTCCGGCGTTGGGCGGTTTCTGGCGGGGCATGGAGTTGGTGGATATCTGGCGACGACCGTAACGGCTTCGGTTGAGGCGACTTTGGCCTCGCTCTGTGGGCTGGCGAGGCTGATTGGGCGTGAGGCTCGCTGGGGAAGCGGTTCCGGTTGGCATTCATCTGGAGGGACCATTTCTGTCCCATGAGAAGCGTGGAGTTCATCCGCCGGAGTTGCTGCTGACTCCGACCGTGGCGCTCTTCGACCGGTTCTGGCAGGCAGCTGAGGGGCAGATCCGGCTGATGACGATCGCTCCGGAGCTGCCGAATGCGGAGGAAGTGATCGCTCATGCGACGCAGCTTGGAGTTCGGGTGAGCATTGGGCACAGCAATGCGACCGCCGATCCGGCGAGGTTGGGGATTGCTGCGGGAGCGGTGAGCGCGACTCACACCTTCAACGCGATGCGCAGCTTCAGCCAGCGCGAGCCGGGAATCCTGGGTGTGGTGCTCGACGACGAGCAGCTTTATGCCGAGATCATCAGCGATGGATTCCATGTCGATCCGAGCGCGGTGAGGCTGTTCTGGAAGGCGAAAGGCGCGGAGCGCGCGATCCTGGTGACGGATGGAATGAGCGCGACTGGAATGCCCGATGGACGGTACAAGCTCGGCGAGCTCGACGTGGAAGTGAAGGATGGAAAATGCCTGCACGATGGCGTGATCGCCGGAAGCACGTTGACGATGGATGTTGCGGTGAGCAATTTTCGGGAGTTTACGGGGGCCGGGCTGGGCGAGGCGGTGGGTCTGGCGGCGCGGAATCCGGCGCGGATGCTGGGGCTGGACGACCGGTTCGGCTCGCTCGCGGTTGGGCGGAGGGCGGACTTTGTGGTGCTGGGTGAGGATGGGGTCTTGCGGGAGACGGTGCTCGGCGGCGAACGCCTGGCTGGGTAGCTGGTCACCTCCCGATTTCTCTCCCGCGGCTGAAGCCGCTTTGCTCCGATCGGATCAGGGCCTGGCTGAAGCCAGGCCCTTCGAGCGTCCAGGGGATCCCCGAGGACCCCCCGTCCGGTTAAGTGGTGTATTTTCAGTGCGATGCGGCATTTAACCGCAAACTATTGAAAATAAGCCTGTTTCGCGCGAATAGGCGTGGTTGTTGGGCGCGCGGCGGGGAAGAACTTCCGTTTCGCCGGTTTTGGGGTGAGCGTTTCCGGGTTTGCGGGCGGGCGGCCGGTGGCGAAGATTTTCTCGAAACCGGGGACGGGCGCGATCTTCAGGCGGCGGGGCGAGGACTTTTCTACGGGCGGCGTTCCCAGTTGTTTTCCCGACGAGGCAAGTTGCAGGGCGTAGAGCAGGCGTCCGCCGAGCTGGCAGTCGATTTCTCTATAGCCGAGCGCTCGGGTCACTTCGGAGATGGCCGCCTGGATCGCTCCGCGATGTTCCAAGAGCGGGACCTCGAGAAAGTACCTTACCTCCCGGGCCTCGCGCAGGCGCTCCGGATCATGGCTGTAACAGTAGGATTTCCCTTTGAGGGCGGGCGAACCACAGTTGCCGCCTCCGGACTTTGCACGACCACATAGCTGGGACATGACCTTCCTCCGTCTTTTGGGCATGGAAAAAGGCGGCTTTCGCCGCCTTGGTTTGGATTACTTGATCTCTATCTCTAGTTTATCAGGTTGAGGGGTATGACTACGCCAAGTTAGTTGAGATTTATGTTGTTGGATTGGTTGGGGTTAGTGGGTGTGTTTACTTTCTTAGCACTTGACAGGATTTGGGAAGGGAGGAACGAGAGGCGGTCAGGAATCCAGTTAGTTGACCCTGTTCTGTTATTTAATGGTTTTAGACCAGAGTTACCGTACCGAAGGATTCAGCCGATGCTCGCCAGATTGCATTTGTCTCTGAACACATTTGTTTTCTCTGCCGGGCCATTAGCCGCGACCTTGCTCCTCTGTCTATCCCCGGTATCAGGCCGTGCGCAGGTCTATTTCACCGGCACGGCACCGGTGAAGTTGGCTATGGTCTACAACCACCCCTACGGGGTGGCTGTAGACGCGGCAGGAGACATCTTTGTCGCCGATGCCGGATTGAACCAAATTGAGGAAATCGTGGCGGTGAACGGCAGTGTTCCCGCGATTCCTACTATCCGTGTCCTGGCTGGCGATTTCCTTCGACCGACCGGTGTGGCCGTGGACGCCGCCGGAGATGTCTTCGTCGCCGACGCTTATCACACCGTAATAAAAGAGATCGTGGCGGTGAACGGGGGGATCCCTACCAATCCGACCATCCTTTCGCTAGGTAGCGGCTTCTATCGCCCTTTTGGTCTAGCTGTCGATAGAGCGGGAGACGTCTTCGTCGCGGACGCCCAAAACAACGTTTTCGACGACCACGGCAGCGTGAAAGAGATGGTTGCAGTGAATGGGAGTGTTCCTACTAACCCGATGATCCTCACTTTAGGCAGCAATTTCGTTGCGCCCGCAGGCTTGGCAGTCGATTTCGCTGGAAATGTCTTCGTTGCCGATGAAGGGAACAATTCGGTAGACGAGATTGTGGCCGTAGACGGCGTTATTCCAGCCAGCCCCACCATCTTGACCTTAAGCAGAGGCTTCAATTCGCCGATTGGCGTGGCGGTGGATAAGGCCGGGGACGTTTTCGTTGCCAATAACGAAGGTTTTACTGTTCAGGAGATACTAGCTGTCGACGGCAGCATCCCAGCCACTAATCCGGCCGTCCTTAGCTTGGCCGGAATCTGGTACGCGGCCTTTGATCAACCCTCGGGCCTGGCGGTGGATTCGTCTGGAAATGTTTTTGTCAGCGGTGGCGAGGCGCTCAGGGAGGTTAGCGTGGCCCCCAAAGTCAACTTTGGCAGCGTCGTAGTCTGCCCCCAGTGCAGCGAGACAGTGACCCTAAGCTATGGCGTTGCGGCGGGAACGACCATCGGCAGCGTGAATGTCGTCAATGCCGATCCGGCCAATCAGGACTTCAAAGCCCATGCCGGCGGCACGACCTTATGCAAATCACAGACCTACAAGGGGGAGACAGCCTGCTCCTTGAATGTGACTTTTACCCCAACAGCGCAAGGGCTGCGTCAGGGCATGGTGCAATTTCTAGATGCAAGCGGCAATTTGCTGGGCAGTACTTTGATTTACGGCACAGGAGCAATAGCGGCGACCGATCTTCAGTTCAACGGAAGTGCAACTTCGACAGGCGGGTTGCTGCAGCTTAGCGACGGAGGCCAGTATGAAGCGGGAAGCGCCTTCCATGATGCTCCGTTGAACGTGCAAAAATTCACGACGAGCTTTACCTTTCAACTTACCGAGGTAGCTGGCAAACCCTATGGCGACGGGATCACATTCACGATCCAGAACTCGGGTCCTACGGCCCTCGGCGGTGTCGGCGGTTCGCTAGGCTACAAGGGTATTTCGAAGAGCATGGCGATCAAATTCGATTCCCACAATGACGCTGGCGAGGGCGCACGATCAACCGGATTGTATGTAGACGGCGTGGCCCCAACCGTCCCAGCTGTCAGCCTCGAAGGAACAGATATCGATCTGCACAGCGGCCACATCTTCGCGGCAACTCTGACTTACAACGGCACGGTACTGGAACTCAGCCTCGTCGATACGATGACAAACGCAGCTTGGTCGGAGCGGTTTGGAGTCGATATTCCGACTGTCGTAGGCGGCAATGAAGCGTACATCGGGTTTACGGGTGGGACCGGGGAGCTGAGTTCGGTCCAGCAGATCCTTTCCTGGACGTTCACCAATCCCTGATTGGGTATGGGTTTGCTGGCGGTATAAAGCCCGGGCCTAAAGGCCTCTCTTTCCTGTCTGTTTTCGTGGGGCTGAAGCCCCACGCTTCCACCGCTTCGCGTGCGGGGGGCGATTTGGGACGGCAGGTTCCTTCGGCTTCGCCTCAGGATGACATTTGTTCCTGGAATGGCGATGGTTGAGCGGGTGGGAGTCGCTATCCCACTCAAGCCGAAACAAGGCTTGAATGGGGCACCCCGACTTCCTCTGAGATTTGGATTGCACGGCTGACGCCGTGCCCCCTTCAACTGTTGAACCGCAGATCCTTCGCTGCGCTCTCAGGATGACATTTGTTTTTGGAATGGCGATGGTTCAGGCGCTTCGTGATGGCGCGGGTGCAGCTGTGTCCCTTTTCGCCATCTGTAGTGGTGCTCATTCCAGCATCGCTGGAACCGCAGATTTCTCCACTCCGCGCTGCGCGCTCCGGTCGAAATGACAAATCTTGAGGGGCGTGGTCCGGTCGGGAGGAAGTTCCCGGTGCGGGGCGAAGAAGAAAGTGCAGGTCCCTCCACTGCGCTGCGCTCCGGTCGGGATGACAATTTTAGGGGGTGGGGGGGAGTTCGGATTTTGAGATCGCTGGAACTGCAGATCCTTCGGCTTCGCCTCAGGATGACATTTGTTCTTTAAATGGCAATTGCCGGAGGGGTTGATGGCGTGTCCCCGAAAGCTTTTAGGATGCGCCTGCGGCGCGGTTTTAGGCGAACCGCAGGTCCTTCGGCTTCGCCTCAGGATGACATTTGTTCCTGGAATGGCGATGGTTGAGCGGGTGGGAGTCGCTATCCCACTCAAGCCGAAACAAGGCTTGAATGGGGCACCCCGACTTCCTCTGAGATTTGGATTGCACAGCTGACGCCGTGCCCCCTTCAACTGTTGAACCGCAGATCCTTCGCTGCGCTCCAGGATGACATTTGTTCTGAAAATGGCAATTGCTGAGTGGGTTGAAGCCGTGCCGCTTCAGGCGCGGCGTTTGGCGAGGAGGAGGCCTATGTAGCAGCCGATTGGCCAGGCGACGAGCCAGGATATCCAGTACCAGTGGGGCCAGGGCTTGCTCCAGTTGGGAATGATGGCGGCGAGGCCGAGGACTTCTCCGAGGATGAAGAACCAGAGGACGTGCTTTGCGGCGGGCGCGGGGGCGAAGCGGGCGCAGACCCACGCGCAGATGATGGAGCGACGACGAAGCATGCGGTGCTGGCCATGAGGGCGGGGTTGGAGGGGACGTGGTCTTTGGCGAATTCGCCAGGGAAGAGGAGGGAGAGGAGCGGATTGGTGGCGAAGACGAGCACGATCGAGAGCAGATAGCTTCCGATCACGATGGCGATGGATTTGAGCATCGGGTGCGGCTCCTTGTGGCGCCGGGGAAGAGGTTTGGGCCAATCTACATGGCTTCTGGGGAGATGGCAAGGGTTTTGGGCTAGGGACTAGAGACTAGGGACTAGGGAATAGGGACTAGGGACTAGGGAATAGGAGTGAGGGTTTTGAAGGCGGGCATTCGGGACGACGCAGGTCCTTCGGCTTCGCCTCAGGATGACACTGTTGTGGTGGAGCGATGATCTGTCTGGAATTCGATCTTCGTTGGAACTGCAGGTCCCTCGACTGCGCTGCGCTGCGGTCGGGATGACCATGCTGAGGTCGGGAGATTTGATTCACCCAGCCTTCCGCAAAAAGCGCGGAAGGATGGGGCGCCCTCGGTGGTGGGGGCGGAGAGGATGGCGGTTGTTCGGGGGGATGACAATTGTTGGGGTGGGTGGAGTGTATAACTGAGGGGCGGGTTTCCTTTGCGACCTATGCGGTACAGCAGCGCTTTGTGGGCGTGTGCGGCCGAATTTCACCATTTCTCGAATTCACGACCTATCGCTGAAAGGATTTTTGAATGAACAGACGTTTGGTATCAATGCTGGGAATTCTGGCGCTTGCGGCTCCGATGGCGCTTGCGCAAACCTCGACCTGGGTTCCGGACAAGGCCCATAGCGGAGTCGATTTTTCGATTCTGCATATGAGCTTGTCGAAGGTCCGCGGACACTTTGGGAATATTGGCGGCACGGTCGTTTGGAACGAGGCCGATATCACCAAATCGACGGTCAATGTCACGATCGACGTTACGACCGTGGACACGGGCGTGGCGAAGCGCGATGAGGACCTGAAGAGTGCGAAGATGTTTGACGCGGCGCAGTTTCCGACGGCGACCTTTGTCAGCACGAGCGTGGAGAAGGCCGGCAGCGGGCTGAAGGTCAACGGGAATTTGACGCTGCATGGCGTGACCAAGCCGGTGACGCTGGATGTCGAGGCTCCGACGGGGCCGGTGACTGGGATGGACAAGAAGCCGCATTCGGGTTTCTCGGCGTCGGCGAAGATCAAGCGGACGGACTTTGGGATTGCTACAGGATATCCGGCTACGATTGTGGGCGACGATGTTTCGCTGACGATCGACCTGGATGTTGTGAAGCAATAAGTCATCGCAGCAAGCACTAAAGGGGGACGCGGCTGAGCCGTTGTCCCCCTTTTCTGCGTTTGGCGGTTTCTTCACTCTTTTGGGATTTCCAGCTCTGCCATCCCGCGAGTGCGGTTATAGGGTGAAGGTGATGTTGGTGAGGCGTTCGGTTTCGGTCCAGAGGCGCTTTGCGAGGTTGAGATCCTGGGCGAGCGGGGCGATTTTTGCGGGGACTGGATGGCCTTTGAGCTCCTGGAAACCGTTGGGGCCGTAGTAGCCTCCGGGGGTGACTGCGGGCGAGGCGGCGGCGTAGAGGGTGGGCAGGGCGCCGTGGGCGGCGTCTTGTGAGGCGAAGGGTTTGAGGATCGTGGTCACGATGCGAAAGCTTAACGGGACGACGCCGGCGGGGCCGCTGGTCTGGAGATTGGTGATGGCGTAGCCGGGATGGGCGCCGGTGCTGAGGATGGGCGAGCCGGCGGCGGTGAGGCGGCGCTGGAGTTCCTGCTGGAAGATGAGGTCGGCGAGCTTGGACTGCGAGTAGGCTCCGAACATGGGGCTTGTAGAGGCGCTCGGACTGCAGGTTGTCGAATTCGATCTTGGCCTGGTTGGCGACTCCGCTGGAGACGGTGACGATGCGCGTGCCGGGCTGCGGTTTGAGGTGCGGGTAGAGCAGCGCGGTGAGCAGGAAGGGGCCGAGATAGTTGGTGGCGAACTGGCGTTCGTAGCCATCGACGGTGAGCTCGCGCTGGGGAACGGCCATGACGCCGGCGTTGTTGATGAGCAGGTCGAGCGAGCGACCGGGAAAGTTTGCGGTGATGGATGCGGCGAAGGCTACGGACGCTGGCGAGCGACGCGAGATCGAGGACGCCGGGAGTGAGTTTGGCGTTCGGGGACTTCGCGGCGGATGCGGGCGATGGCGTCATTGGCTTTGTCGAGGGAGCGGGCGGGGAGGATGACCTCCGCGCCACGGCGGGCGAGTTCGAGGGCGGCTTCATAGCCGATGCCTGAATTGGCGCCGGTGATGAGGACGCGGCGTCCGGTCTGGGAGGGAATATCGGTTGCGGTGAAGGGGGTCGTTTTCGTGGTCATGAATGCAGTATGCTTCCATTAGTATCCAATGGCAATAAGGCACCTTTTTGGCGTGTACTTACCTTGAGGTAACTATGAAAAGCAAAATCAAGAAAATTGGGATCGATTGGTCGGAAGCGAACGCGGCGTGTGAGGCGTTGACTGAAAACGAGGATTCGTTGACGCGGGATATTGTGACTCGGCTGGCGGAGAAGTGGACGCTTTGGACGATGGCGGAGCTGGCGGAGGCGGAGCGCTCCGATGCGGTTTTCGCGCGTTGATGGAGCGGGTGGAGGGGGTGAGCCAGAAGTCGCTGACGAAGGTGCTGCGGCAGTTGGAGCGCGATGGTCTGGTGACGCGGGCGGTGTTTGCGGAGGTGCCGCCGACGGGTGGAGTACGCGATCACGGAGCTGGCGCTGGAGATGCTGGAGCTGGTGCATCCGCTTTGGAGATGGGCGGCGGGGAATGTTGGGAAGTTTCAGGCCGCGCAGGCGGATTACGATCTGAAGCATGCGGGGCTCCGATAGCGAGGCATCGAAAAGCAACTGACCTGACAGCTTTCGGGGGCAGACGCCGGACGTCGTGGTAGTAAGCCTTATTGCCGCTAGATTATTTGTAACCAAAGTAATATGCGCGTGGCCCAGATCCGCACACTCTTCTTCCATCGCTGGCCTAGAGGTGTTAGCGTTTCGTTTAAATAGTTCCAGGACACGACGGGCGCAGCGCCATTGACCGCACAGCCTGCTCTCATCGTTCAACGCGGCCACGTTGGAAGACAATGCTGGATCACGTAGTCCTGACCTTACGGAAGTGCCTTCTGTAGCTCCCCTTGATGCCAGGCACCCTCCTGGTTTTGCACGCTCTTCGGCAACCACCTTCTCATCGCAGCGAGTCTTTCGACGTAGCCGTGTTATGGCTTGTCCGGGCTTTGACTATTCAATATTCTTCCGCGTCGAGTTGGTAGCAGTGTATGGGAATGTCAGTCAACTTGGCCCGAATCGCGTCAGGGGACCGACACGCCCGTCCGCCGCTTCACCTGAAGGTTGCTTTCGGGCTGTTCGCCCTGGCATGTGGCTCGGCCCTCATGGGCGTAACGCTCACTTCGGCTGCCCAGCCCTGGCTGATCAGGGCCTTTACCTTTGGAATAGCCCTCGCATCGATGACTACCGCAGTGGCCGCATTTTTGCCTCGATCCAAAGCAGGTGCAAGGAAAGCGGAAGCCGCCACCACGAGAAATCTGGCCTTCGATAAGGCTTTCACGATTAGTTCGCCGTTCGCGATTATCGCTGTCGATCTTGACGGCATCGTGTCTGAGATGAACCCCGCGGCCGAGCGAATGCTTTGGTACGACAAAGAGGAAGTGGTCGGACGCAAGAGTCTCTTCCTCTTTCACGATCCCCAGGAACTGGCACAACGGGCTGCCGAGCTCAGTCTGGAATATGCCAGCCATATCAGCCCCGGCATGGAAGTGTTCAAGATCATTGCCGGCCACGGCCTTACCGAGGACACCGAATGGACCTATGTCCGCAAGGACGGCTCGCGGCTCGATGTCCAGCTCATCGTCTCCCCGCTCACAGACGAGGCCGGGAACATGTTTGGGATCTTGAGCGTCGCGTATGACATTACGGAGCGAAAACGTGTCGAGGAGCACATCTCCCATGTGGAACACCACGACGCGCTCACTGGGCTGCCCACCCGCACGCTGCTTCGCAATCGCCTGCATGTGGCGCTCGGTCAAGCCCGGTATAACCAAAGCAGCGTCGCGCTGTTGATGGTGGATCTGGACAATTTCAAGCGCATTAACGACACCATAGGTCACCATGCCGGAGATGCAGTACTTATTTCCATTGCAAACCGCCTTCGGGCCTCGCTTCGCCGTTCAGATACGGTTGCACGCATGGGTGGCGACGAATTTGTCGTGATGCTTCAAGACATATACGCCGTGCAGGAAGCCGAGCTGATCACTCAGAAAGTTCTTGACGCGATCCGGCAACCCATGACGATCCATAGCGATACCCATTTCATCACAGCCAGCGTCGGCGTGTGTATTTATCCGGAACGCGCGGAAGACGAAGACACCCTCCTCCGCAACGCCGACGCCGCAATGTATTGCGCCAAATCCGACGGACGGAATTCCTATCGGGTCTTCTCCGAGTCGATGGCCCTGGCCGACGACAAGAAGCGGGTGATGCAGAATGCTCTGGATTGCGCTCTTGCGCTAAATGAGTTCGAGCTCGTCTATCAGCCTCAAATATCGCTGAACAGCGGCGAGGTGATCGGTATGGAGGCGCTCCTCCGATGGCACAGCCATAAAATAGGCCCGGTGCCGCCCAACGACTTCATACCAGTTGCCGAGGAAACCGGCCTCATCGTGCCTATTGGGGAATGGGTGATCCGTACTGCCTGCCGTCAGGCTGCGCACTTCAATTCGAAATTGGGACGTTCGATCATCATTGCCGTCAACCTGTCTCCCCGCCAATTTCAGCAGGATGGACTAGACCAGGTCATAGAAGAGGCATTGATGGAAAGCGGTCTCGAACCGTCTCTTCTGGAGCTGGAGATCACGGAAGGCATTCTAGTCAGCGATTCCCCAAAGACGATCAGGGTCCTACACCGCATTCGTGACCTTGGCGTTCGAGTTTCCATCGACGACTTTGGCACGGGATTTTCGAGTATGTCTTACATCCTGCGTTTCAAGGTTGACCGAATCAAGATAGACAGGTCGTTTATTTCGAATATCAATTGCGATCTCAATAGCGGTGCGATCGCGCATGCAATCATTGCCCTCGCTCATGGCCTGAAAATCAACGTTATCGCTGAAGGGGTAGAAACCTCCGATATCTGCGACATTCTCGTTGACAAGGGTTGCGACGAAGCCCAGGGTTTCTATTACTCTCGCGCTGTCTCGATGGAGGAGTTGCTGAATGTCGTCCGATCCATCGATGGTCCGCCATAAGGTTAAGTCTTGAGCTGGTTACTGTAGCTGGAACGGCTATTGCTAGAGGGGTGTTTACGATGTGGAAGTCATTGGTACAAAGAGAAGCCCAAGACGATCGAGCTGTCCTAGCTGGTGTTAAGGCGGAAGTGGTGCTGCCATGAGAAGCGAAGGCGTTGGGCCCGGAATCTTTCGAGGGCTTCGGACTTCGTTCACGAGGCGGAGACCCGAGATGGAAGCGACGCCCGCGGCAGCTTTAGTCCCGGTCCAAGCGAACATGGAAGTGACGCCAGCCGATGGGCCGAGTCGTATCCAGTTTCTCAATGTTAGCAATCCAGGGAAAGAAGCTATCTTCCACGCGACAGGTCAGATCGTTTCCTCCGAAAACACCAATTCCGCATTAACCGGCGTCTACCCGTTGGGATGGGGACGCGATCGCGAGGTGTGGGTCTCGATTCCAAAGGGAGAGACCAGGCAGATCCTGATCGCCACGATTCGCGATGTTTACGCGGGTTCGTTGTTTCACATGGCCCTCATTCAAGCGGGCCCATCTGTAGAACGCCATTGGGCGCGATGGAACGCGCAAGAAAAACTTCCATTGCCTCGGTTTGGACTGAGGGTGTCCATTATTGCCGAGGGTGCGAAAGCATCCTGGACCGGCTATTTCTCGGTGACGCCAGAGAATCAAGAAGGAGTGGGCGTCCGCCTGATCTTCAGAGGCCAACAGGGCTCGACTGTCGTCTCGTGACGGCAACGAAATTGGCCGATGCAACTCGCAGTCACGATGGCAAGACATCTACGATTGCGAAGTTGGGCCTGTCATGAAAAGCGAGCGCACTGGAAACCATGTTCCAGTGCGCTCGCAAAGTTGAAGCTAGGTCTAGCGAGATCTACTTCACTAGAGGCGCTCCCGTCGTTTTGCCGCTTACGCCCTGGATGAAGGGCAGGCCGTTTGGCTCGCCGTAACCGGTAACGTTGTCCCAACCTGGGGTCACAGTCAGCGACGAGTCGGTGCCAAAGCTGATGGCGATGGCTTCGTCACTTTCAATGGGCCAGAGGGCGCTGACGAAGTCAGTCTGGGTTTGGTTGAACGCGGCATCGGCAAAGAGTGCGTCCGTGGAGTAGAAGGTCGCGCCATCCGAGTCATAGACCGTGCCGCTGACATTCGACGCGTTCAGCACCGAAGTGCCGACCACGTCGGTGATCTGACCGGTCTTCAGTTTGGCTACTGCCTCGCCCGCGTGTCCGAGTGGGCCGCCGTTGTACTGCTGGGCAATCGCCCAGATGGCGGTGAAGATAGGGCTGGCAAGGCTGGTGCCGCCGATGCCGGCTTCGGCATACTGGGTACCTTCCTCGGTGACGACGATGCCGAATCCGGTGAAGGGATCAGCCAAAGCCGAGACGTCGGGTACCTGGCGCCCGGTGCCTGGCAACGCCTTCTGCCATGCTGGCTTGGCGAAGAAGGCGCTTTCGCCGCCGCCCGCTCCGTATACGAAGAAGCTGAACTCGGTTGGAGGATCGGTCGGACCGCCGAGGTTGACATAGTCGAGGTCGTTGCCCCAACCTGTGACGATCCGCCTGCCACCGGCCGGGTTGGTCAGAATGCTGGTTCCACCGACCGCGGTTGCGTAGGGTGCGTTGGAGGGAACTCCGACCGCGCCGAGCGGCGAGCCGAGGCCCAAGTCGCCAGCATCACCGCTCGAGAACTGGAAGGAGATGCCGGCAGCCGCGCCACGCTTGAGCACGCTGTTGAAGGCATTCTCTTCCGCGGACCCGGCGATGATTTCGTCGTCATTTTCCCAACTGCTCGAAACGGCGCTGGCCAGCTTGTTGGTGATGATGTACTGCAGGGAAGCGATCTGGTCCTCGTTATCCTGGCCGGCAGAGGCGACGACCAAAATCTTTGCACCCGGAGCGATGGCGTGCGCGGATTGAATGTCGAGAGCGATCTCACCGGTCCAGCCCGTCAGGTCAGCCGCCTCGGAATTGAGCGGTTTGCCTTCCGGATAGATGACCGAAAAGTTTGCCGAAGTCAGCGCGGGCAGACCCCATGCTTTTGCCGCTGCATTCGCATCGCTCTGAGCAGCGTCGTAGCCGTAGGCTTCCACCAAAGCGATGGTCTGCCCGGTGCCGTCATACCCCTGGGCGATCAACGGCTTCAGGCCGTACTGGCTTTGCAGCACCGCGGGCGCGTAAGAAATGACCTTGGTGGGGTTTTGATTGTAGGTGGTGCCGTAGTAGACGCCAATCGGGAGAGAAGCCCCTGGAGTCGTGTAGGTCGCCAGGGTGGCTGCGGTTGTCGGCGTACCGTTAATTTCGCCGAGCAGGGTCGAACCGATGTCCGCTGGTTTGGTTATTTTCTTCTTCGCCAGCGGCAGATTGGTCTTCGGATTTTTGGCAACCGCCAACTGTGGCAGCACCTGATGGCGCTCGAGGCCCACGACGGTGTCCACTAACTCCCCGGCAGCACCGGGCAGTTGCGCGTCGCGGATATGGGCCTGGAAGGTTGTTTGCTTGTAACTGAAGGTGTGTAGTTCGGTCTGAAATGCTTTCTCCACGGTGCTGGTGTTGCCACGCACGCGGATGGAGAAATTTTGTGGATCGACAGAGACCACGGTGAGGCCCTGCTTGGTGAGTTCGTCGCGGACGGTTTTCAAGGCGGCCGTCGACGGCGCGTATTTTGCGAAGTCTGCGTCGGTAAACCACTTATGGTAGTTGGCTGATTCGGGGTCGTACCGTTCGTTGACCGCAGCATCAAAAGCAGCCTGGTTGGGGATTTTCAGGAAGATTGTGAGTGTCTGCTCCCTTTCGGCGGCAACAGGGCCACGGTCGGCAGCGAGCTGCAAGCCTGGAGAAACTTTAGCGGAGAGTGCGTTGGCCTGGTGTGCCCCCAGTGCGGAAACCGCAAGCAGGGCGAGCGTAGTCTTAGGAGTCAAGTTCGATAACTTCATTATTTCTCCTCGTTTTTTTTGCGGCGTACATTGTCTTGCATCAACCAGAGACGAGCTATCCGGAAGATTTCGCCCACTGCTGTCATCGGGCGACAATCTTCGCGGAGCTTGTTTCTGCTTGATGCGGACTACAAATTGTGGCCGGTTGTTGAGACGTAACTTCGTTCGCAGGAATCTCGACGTGCAACTTCCTGCGCAACACGATTGGCGGAATCCGGATGGAGGCGACACTGCGAGCGAGACGCAGAGGGGCATCTATCCTGCTATTAAGCCAGAGTGATGGTTGAATTCAGAGTTGTTTGATTTGAAGTAAGAAGATGAGGGTCAACAACCGCAGTGAGCGCGTAGACGTGAGTGATGCAAGGTGGGATAAAGCATTTCCGTACGCTAGCACGAAGGTCATAGGTCTGCAAGTGGAAAGCTGACGATGCTAGGGACGGAGTTATGGGGCTGGAGGTTCTACTAGTATTCCTGACAAGACATTCAGACTGCCGTCGACTTTGGGTGGGTCGAGGCCGAGGATTTGGGCTATTAGCGGGTAGACGTTCACGTTTTCGAAGGGCCTGACGGTGGAGTTGGGGCGGATATCGGGGCCGACGGCGTAGAAGATGGCGCGCATGTCTTTCATGGTTGCGGGGTCGTAGCCGTGCATTCCTTTTGGAGCGGGGCGTTCGGGCTTGGTGGGGTCGGCGTGGGAGCGTGGGCGCGGATGATGTATGGGCCGGTGGGGACGATGACGGGATCGCCTTCGCGGGGGTTTTGGTTGAAGTCGAGGGCGGCGGGGACCTTGGCGCGGCGATAGACGGTGAAGCGGCTGTCGGCTTTCTTGAGCTGGTTGTACGCCTTTTCGGCGGTGGCCTCGATCTCAGCAGGGGTGTCTCCTTTGGGGTAGAGGAGCGGACCGTCGGTGTCGAAGTTGCTGAGGTCGGCGTATTGGTCGAGGTTGATCCAGGCGCCCTGGACTTTTTCCATGCCGTGGTCGGAGACGACGATGAGATCGATGGGCAGGTGGAGGGTATCGAGGTCGGCCTTGAGCTTACCCACAAGTCCATCGACGTGAAGAACCGCGGCGCGAACTTCAGGGCTGTCGGGGCCGAACTGATGGCCGCTATGGTCGGGCTCGTAGTAGTAGAGGGTGATGAAGTGGGGGCGCTGTTCGGGTGGGAGCTTGAGCCATTCGACGACCTGGTCGATGCGCTTTTCGTCGGGGAAGTGGGTGTCGAAGTGGAGGTAGTAGCTGGGGCGGATGCCCTGAATCGTGGCTTCCGATCCGGGCCAGAAGAAGCAGGCGGCGCGCATGCCTTGTTGCTCGGCGAGGACCCATAGCGGGGTGCCTCCGTAGAAAGAGCCGTCGGTGTCGCTGGCGGGGTCGGTGTAGGAGTAGCGCGCCTTGCGGACGGGGTCGTAGAAGGTGTTGGCGACGATGCCGTGGTGCTCGGGGTAGAGTCCGGTGACGAGGGTGTAGTGGTTGGGGAAGGTGATCGAGGGGTAGGAGGGGATCATGCCGTCGGGGGCGGATGCTCCTTGCTTGGCGAAGGCGAGGAGGTTTTTGGCGTCGTATTTCTGGGCGTAGTCGTAGCGGAATCCGTCGAGGGAGACGAGGACGACGTAGTGTTTGGCTTGCTGGGATGGGGTGTTGGCGGGGCGGTTGGTGTCGATTACGGGGGACTGCTGGGCGTGGGCTGCGGCCACCCAGGGGGTGAGGATGAAGATGCAGAGAATGCAGCGCAGAATGCTTAGAGATTTGGTGGTCATCGGATTTGCTCGGCAACTCGCTCCTGGAATTTAGACTACGCGAGCGACTCTCTCAGGGTCGGTACATCTCGAGTAAACTAAGTTTATAGACTAAGTTGATCGGAGGCTGAGATGGAGACGATAAATATCCACGAGGCGAAAACGCATTTGTCACGGTTGATCGAAAAGGCCGCGAAGGGCGAAGCATTCATCATCGCGAAGGCGGGCAAGCCGATGGTGAAGGTAACTTCCTTGCAGGCAGATGATCCAAAGCGTCGAATGGGGTTCATGAAGGGGCAAATTTCCGTGCCCAAAGACTTTGACACGATGATGAGCGATGAAATCGAAGAGATGTTCTATGGCAAGGAATGAGACTACTCCTGGATACTCACGTGCTGCTTTGGGCCTCCGAGTTATCTGCCGAGCTGTCGCGCAAGGCGAAGGCGATGATCGCTGATCCAGAAAATCATCTGGTCTTCAGTGTCGTAAGTTTGTGGGAAGTTGCGATCAAGCGTAGGGGTAAGGACATCACTTTTCGGACCGATCCTCATGTACTCAGGCGCGAACTAGTCGATCGTGGTTACGAGGAACTCGATATTACCGCTGCGCATACCCTGATGGTCGACAGCTTACCGCTGCTTCACAGAGACCCCTTCGACAGAATGCTGGTGGCTCAGGCGATCGTTGAAGGGACTACGCTTCTGACCGCAGACAAGATCCTGGCGAAGTATCCGTGCCCGGTGCGATTGGTTTGACCGCACCGGGTTTTCTTCGCTGAATCCCTACGCGCCGGTGGTGATTACGGCGCGGAAGCGGGCTTTTCCGCTCATCATGCGTTCGAAGCCTTCGGCGGCTTTCTCTAACGGGAAGACTTCGGTTTGGGGGCGGATTCCGGTGAGGGCGCTGAAGTTGAGGGTGTCTTCGGAGTCCATGCCGGTGCCGGAGGGCCAGCCGGCGATGGAGCGTTCGCCGAGGATGAGCGGGAGTGTATCGATGGAGAGCGGGCGTTCGGGGACGCCGACGACGATCAGCTTGCCGCCCTCTTTGAGTCCGCCGGCGACGGATTCGATGGCTGCGGCGGCGGTGACGGTGGAGAGAATGATCTTGGCGCCGCCGAGCTTTTGGAGTTCGGCTGCGGGATCCTGGGCTTCGTTGTCGATGTAGACGTGAGCGCCGAGTTGGCTGGCGAGTCCGGCTTTGTCGGCTCCGCTGCCGCGGCCGATGGCAACGGTGCGATAGCCAGACTTGGCGGCGAACTGGACGGCGAGATGGCCGAGACCACCGATTCCGACGATGGCGACGGTGTCGCCGGTGCGGGCTCCGCTATTGCGGAGGGCGTTGAAGGTGGTGACTCCGGCGCACATGAGCGGGCCGGCCTCGACGGGCGACAGGCCGTCGGGCATGAAGGCGAGGGCGTTGGCCGGGGCGATGACGTAGTCGGCGTAGCCGCCGTCGTAGGAGATTCCGGCGACCTGGGCGTTCTGGCAGAGGATGAAGTCGCCGCGGCGGCAGGGTTCGCAGTAGTTACAGTGGCCGCCATGCCAGCCGAGGCCGACTTTCTGACCAACTTTGAAGACAGGGACGTCGGGGCCGACGGCGTCGACGATTCCGGCGACCTCATGACCGGGGCTGCGGGGATATTCGATGCCGGGCCAGAGGCCTTCCTTGGTGAGCACGTCGCTGTGGCAGATGCCGCAGGCCTGAACGCGAATGCGGACGTGGCCGGGGCCGGGCTCGGGAAATTCTTTCTGGACTAATTCAAAGGGGCCTTTGGCGGATGTTACTTGAACGGCGCGTCCCTGGACGGATGGCATGATTGTTTCTCCTGGCGGGTTGCTGGATCGTTGTTCGATCGGCAATCAGAAAGATGCTGCTCTCTGGAAAGAGATGCGCCCCTTTTGGGGGATTTGTTCAACTCTTTTTGCGGGTGCTCGCCCTATAAGGCGTCATTGACGAAGCTCCGTATGGCGGGTGGTCACGTGCCAGGGTTTCTGCACGAACTCCAATCTGCGCTGGAGTGCGTTATTGGAAATCGAAGTTTCCGATAACGCCGCCCGTTTTAGGACGTGGGAAGCCCCGATTTTAGACTGTTGAGGCGAAAGCAAATTACCAACTGAAATTACGGTTCGCCGATGCGGATGCCAGGTTCCGTGACGGATGTTGCAAAGCGACATCGGAATATGCCTGATACAGGGTGGCCAACTTGCGGCCCACAAAACGAATTGTTCCCGATTCACGCGAGGCACTCTACGCCGAGATTGCGCGTAGACCAGCCCCAGCCGAGCACGGGTCGCCTCAAGTCGAAATGCCAGCTTTGGCAAAGGATCCCCTCGATGGTGTGGGGGGCTGGTTGGCGTGAGTACTGTCTCGGTTTATTTGGCGGAATGTTCAACGAAATACGGTTGGCTCTTTCATGCGCGGAGGCATCAGCAGCGACATGTGGGGTTCTCAATCTTCAGCTTGGAATGCCGTGTGGAATCTGGCCACGGCGATTAGCCTCATGCGACGTGCTCCATCCGCCCTACGGATGATCTTCATTCAAATAACCGTCGGCGGTATCCAGGGAGCATTCATCGTGGCTGACTGGGGCAGCGCTGCTGACTTCCTCTCCCGGCTCAGCCGGACCGGCTGCGGCGTTGATTGGCGAAGGGGTGGGATTTGCGCTGGCTACGCCATCTGGTTCCGGAATTTCCAAGTGTCGAAGCGAGTGAAGATAACGCTGGGCCGAGATTTGTAAGCTTCACAACAATTCTCCGAAGACCCGCCCCCCCTGATCCGGCAGGGTCTAGTATCCGTTTCTTGCCAGCGGCTTATTCCTCGAAAGTCGTCTTTTCAATCTTCGAAAATGCATGGTCTGGCATAGAGAGGTGGCGGACCGCCTATTGGATCTTGCAGCAGTCTCCGGCGGAGGGAGGCTCTTCGTTGCTGGAGTCGAGCGCGACCTTCCAGCTTCCGTCGGGTAGTTTCTTCCAGATGGTCATGTAGCGGCCGGTGGTTTTGACTGGGTTGCCGTTGTGGTCTTTGGAGGTGCCTTCGTAGTGGCCCCAGGTGAAGCCCATGTCTCCGGCTGGGGACATCTGGCCGTTTTCTGGGGTCCAGGTGAGCTGGTATTGTCTGGGGTCCCAGTTGGCGTCGGCGGCGATCTTCGGCTTTGCCGATGACGGCGGCTTGCTTGTTGCTGAGGGTCATGGCATCTTCGGCGAACCAGGAGGCGAAGGCCTTGCCGCCGCCGGTTGCGGTGTCATGCGGCGAATTTGGCTTCGAGATTGAAGAGGAAGGCGGTTCCGGGAGAGAGCGTGGGGTCGGTGAGCGGGTTGGCTGAGGGCTTGGCGAGGGGATTGAATGGGATTTGCGCCGGAGCTGCGGGGCCTATGAACAACGCCGAGGCGAGCAGGAAGATGGCGGTTGGGGTTGGCAGTTTCATTCGAGTGCTATCCTCGCGCGAGATCGGCGCTGTGGTAAGGATAGCGAATGGCTGATTGCATCCGAAATGGGACCGGTTTGGAAACAGAGGCCGGGCGGTGCATCCTAACCATAAGCCGGCGGGACGATATACTCAGAGACTGCGGCTTCTGAGAAAGGTTTGTGCGGTTGTATGCTCAGAGCTTCGGCAGCCGGCGAGGTTTGACGGCGAGCCGACGAAAGAGCTGGCGGAAGAATTCATGGGGAAATTACTCGACGCGATCCAATCGCCGGCAGATATCAAGGGTTTCTCGCTGGTCGAGCTGGAGCGCGCTGGCGACCGAGGTCCGGGAACGGCTGATTCAAACCCTCTCGCGGACGGGTGGGCACCTGGGGCCGAACCTTGGCGTGGTGGAGCTGACCATCGCGCTGCACTACGTCTTCGATACGCCTACGGACAAATTTGTCTTCGATGTGAGCCACCAGGCTTACGTTCACAAGCTGCTGACGGGCCGGGTTGGGCGATTCGACACGATGCGGCAGCCGGGCGGGCTGAACGGCTTCATGCTGCGCACCGAAAGCGAGCATGACGCTTATGGCGCGGGCCATGCCGGGACGGCGCTGTCGGCGGCATTGGGCATGGCGGTTGCGCGCGACCTGCGCGGGTTCTAAAGAACATGTGATCGCGCTGGCCGGCGACGCTGCGTTTACGAACGGGATTTCGTTTGAGGCGCTGAACAATATCGCCGACCAGACGAACCGGATGATCGTGGTGCTGAACGACAATGAGTGGTCGATCGACCGCAATGTCGGCGCGATTGCGCGATACCTGCATAAGATCGTCACCAACGAACATGTGAGCCATCTGCATGGCAGCGCGGCGCGCGTGCTGGAGCGGCTGGCGGGCAAGACGGCGGTGGATCTGGTTCGCAAAGCCGAGGAAGCGGCCAAGGGGATGTTGTGGCCGTCGGTGTTTTTTGAGGAGTTTGGGCTTACCTATTATGGTCCGCTCGATGGGCATAATCTGGGCGAGTTGATCGAGACTTTCAAGTTTCTCAAGACGCAGGAGAAGCCGGTCGTGCTTCATGCGATTACGCAGAAGGGCCGCGGCTTTCAGCCGGCGCTGGATAAGCAGAAGAAATTTCATGGGCTTGGGCCGTATGACGCTGAGACGGGCGAGACCAAGCCGGTTGGGCAGAAGACGTATTCCGAGATATTTGCGGAGACGCTGGTCAAGCTTGCCGATGACAACGAGAAGGTCGTCGGGATCACGGCGGCGATGCCGAACGGCACGGCGCTTGATCTTTTCAAGCCGCATCATCCGAAGCGGTATTTCGACGTCGGCATTGCCGAGGAGCATGCGGTGATCTTTGCGGCCGGGTTGGCGACGCAGGGGTTCAAGCCCTTCTGCGCGATTTACTCGACGTTTTTGCAGCGCGCGTTTGATCCGATCGTTCACGATGTCTGCCTGCAGAAGCTGCCGGTGGTCTTTTGCATGGACCGGGGCGGCTTGAGCGGCGACGATGGCGCGACGCATCATGGACTTTTTGACATCAGCTATCTGCGCGGCATTCCGAACATCATTCACATGGTTCCGAAAGACGAAGACGAACTTGCGGACATGATGTATACGGCGATGGTGCATGATGGGCCTTCGGCGATTCGGTATCCGCGTGGGGTTGGCACGGGTGCAGTGGTGAAGGCGCATCCGGTGGCGGTGCCGATTGGGAAAGCGGAAGTCATTGCGGACGGTGACGACGTAGCGATCTTTGGACTCGGCGCGCTGTTGCCGATGGCCGAGGAGCTGAGCGCGCTGCTCGATCGCGAGGGATATTCGGCAGCGGTCATCAATCCGCGCTTCGTTAAACCGCTCGATCGCGAGCTGCTCGAGGCCTACGCCAAAAAAGTATCAGCCATTGTTACATTTGAAGACCATGTGCTGATGGGCGGCTTTGGGAGCGTGGTGCTCGAGGCGCTTAGCGAGATGAATTTGAATGTTCCGGTAGTCCGAGTCGGCTGGCCTGACCGCTTTATCGAACATGGCAAAGTGGAGCAGCTTCGTGCGCGTTACGGAGTAAGTGTCGAGGCGGCGATGGAAAAGTTGGCTCCGTATCTCAAGCGGACCAAGCGCGTGAAGTTAGTCGCGCGGTGATTCTGCACCGATAAGCTGGGCTGCCGAAAACTAGAACGTTACGGATGGCAGCCAGGCGCCGGCAGGATCGTTATACAGTCCGGCGCTCATCAGCGTCATGGGCTGTACGACGCGGAGTCCATTGTGCAAGCACCACCGCAGCAAAACGCTGTTGCGAGAGGGAACCAGGATTCCGGGGCCCGCGAAGGAATCTACCGACGCCAGTAATGCTTGCATGTCCAGGTTGGTCTCTGACGTGGAGTGGCCAAAGAAGGCGAGATGCGTGGTGTATCCGGTGACACGGCCGCCTCGTTCGACGACAAGGGCGGTGCCATCGGAGATGGCCTGGGCCAGTTCGATGGCGCGGTCGAAGCCGTGAACGCGGCGAGAGAGGAAGTTGCAGGCATCCGCGTCGGCCGGTGTAGCGGGGCGCACTTCGCATCCGTGAACGCTGCGTTCGCGGGTCTGCCCCTGCAGGCAGGAGAGCGGCTCGCGGATATCAAAGCCGAACGAGGTATAGAGCGAGAGCGAGCGATTGTGAAAGGCCGCCTGCACCAAACGTGATCCAGGAGCGCCCCGGTCGCGAGCGCGGTCCATCACCGCCTGCATCAGCAGGCGGCCGACGCCCATATTCTGCGCCGCAGGGTCGATGGTGATCGGTCCAACGCCGCGAATGGCGGAGCGCTCGTCAAGGCAGTTGCTGCCGACGATGCGGCCGTCGATCTCTGCGACGACGCAATAAAAATCAGGGTCTGAAAACATCGACGCGATCAGACCTGTCGCGATCTCGGCGTTGGGGAAGTCGGGCGGGAAACCGTGAGCCGTGTTGATGGTGGTGAATGCGTCGTAACAAATCTGTCCGCAGGCTGCGACATCCTCGGGTGCGCCAGTTCTGACGACGACGGGGGACGTGTCTTTTGGTGGCATTGGAAACACCTCTGCATGGGGGATTGTGCCGGCTCGGTATCCAGCGTACACGCAAGCTGCAACTCTGCATAAACCCGATCTCGCGGAGGCGCTGCTATTGCGAGAATCGGAATTGGGCGACCAGGAAGATTATGGCTAAGGCCGGCCCTGGCTGAATTCGGGTGGTGTTGCCGAAAAGAAATCTACAACAACTGCAGGAGCCGTTGCTGTCGATAGCGAAAGATTCCCTTGATTTGTCGGCGAATGATGAACGCGTGGGCGGGTTCGGAGAGGATTCCGAGCGGTAACTCGTAGATGAGGTCGTCGACGATTTGCGTGCCTTCGATACCGTCGCGGTCCTCGCCGGTCACGCGGTGGCAATGACGCCAGTAGGCGAAGGGGCCTTGCACCTGTTCGTCGCAGAAGTGGTGGTCCCACTCGAACTCGACGATGCGGGCGTCCCAGCGCATGAGGATTGGAGAGAGTGGAAACGGGCGGAAGAGGATGCTGATCGCCGACCCGGTTCCGGCCGCGGGCCGCGTAAACTGCAGCACCTCTCGAACGGGGTCGGGTGGGGTGACGAGGGTCTGCCGATCCACATGCGCTTTCTGCCAGGCGGGCATAAGCCGGGGCAGGTTGGCGGGATCGGCAAAGAACGCGAAGACCTTGGTGATCGGGTACGGCACCCACTGCGCGGTTTGGAAGGAATGTCGCATGTGTCAATTGATGAACCTAAAAGTCCGTGACGAACTAAAGGCTTGACGAGCGAAAGGCGCTCGTTGGTTGAGCGCCTTTCGGGATTGGTTGTGATGTGCTCAAATTGGCCAAAAACATGCAACCAATTAGGGCATCAGAACGGCATCGACAACGTGGATCACGCCGTTCGATTGGAAGACGTCGGCGATGGTCACGGTCGAGGTTCCACCCTTTGCATCGGTGAGGACGATCTTGTGGTCAACGACTGCCGCAGTCAGATCTTCGCCTTCCACCGTCTTGAGCATGGCCTTGCCGCCACCAGCCTTGATCAGCTTCATCAGGTCTTTAGAGCTGACGCGGCCGGGGACGACGTGATAGGTGAGGACCTTGACGAGGGTATCTTTATTTTCCGGCTTGAGCAGGTTATCGACGGTGCCGGCCGGGAGCTTGGCAAAGGCTTCGTTGGTGGGCGCGAAGACGGTGAAGGGACCGGGGCCTTCGAGGGTTTCGACGAGTCCGCCGGCTTTGACTGCAGCGACGAGGGTGGTGTGATCTTTCGATTCAACTGCGTTCTGGATGATGTTCTTGGTGGGATACATGGCGGAGCCGCCGACCATAGGGTCTTTCTGTGCCTGGGCGGTTACGGCGGTGAAGCCAAGGGCGATAGCAAGTAGCGATGCTGCGAAAATCTTCTTCATTGGATTGCCTTTCGGATGTGACACTGAATTTCTTTCCTACGGTGAAAGTACGGAGCGTGGTCTGAAATGGATTGCTCCCATCGCGAAGGTACTCTCCGCGCACAGCGTGTAGAGCGATGAATAGCGAGGAATTGTATTGGGCAACAATGCAGGCGTTCCATTGTGGGCCGCACAACAAAGAGAGGTATTTCCGCAGGTGGGTGAAATGCCCACGACTGCCTGTGACACTTCGGATAACGGAAATCCGGTGGAGCATTCAGAGGGGAGGAACGGAATGCGTTTATTGTCCCTATGGGACAATAAACGCATGAGCGGAATACAGTTTGTCACCGATGAGAAGGGCCGCAAGGTTGGTGTTTTGATCGACCTAAAAAAACACGGAGCCATTTGGGAAGACTTCTGGGACGGTTTCGTTTCCGAGTCACGCCGCAAGGAAAAGGGCGGTCCTTACGAGCAATATCGCGCAACCCGTCTGAAGCGCACCCATCCGCGTGGTTAAGTACTCTCTCCAGATCAAGCATTCGGCGGTTCTACCGGGAGTCGAATCCAGCGCCGTTCATCAAAGCAAATTGCTCAAAAGCTAGCGGCGTTTTCGCGGCCGATGCTTCTCCG
>CAVZRF010000010.1:0-391841 GCA_963777685.1 uncultured Acidobacteriaceae bacterium
ATCCTCTACGTTCAACATTTGCACAATATACTTTATTGAAAATATGAAGAGTCGCCGATAGGTGGCTCGAAGTATGGCAAAACCGCAGACCGCTGGACTCGCGATTTTTCGGATAGCATCCATGGCGAGCCTTACCCAGGGTCTCTGCTCGAACACGGGGATTTTCGCCCGTATTTACGCTACCTATGGCGCAAATTCCAGCCGCCGTGCCCCCTTCGAGAGCCAAGTTGATCCTGCAATGTTCTCAACGCGAGAGGGAACATCTCGCGGGCAGCGGCTACATGAATATGGTGTGAGTTTAAGATTTGGTGCATGACTTCTTGTCTTTTGAATCGGCTTTGTGTTGCTCTTCTCTTTGCCACGCTCTGCACGACGGCCGGACTTGCGTGCTGCACTGCGCGAATCGGGCCCAATCAAAGCGAAGCAGCTCAGGCTGCCCATCCCGAACATACTCAATCCGATCCAGGTTGGGCCATCGCGATCCATGGCGGTGCGGGCGAGAGTGAGTGGGAGCACATGGATGCCGCGACCGCTGCGGCGTATCACGATTCCCTGGCGAAGGCGCTGGCGGCAGGGTCGGCAGTGCTCCAGAAACACGGCAAGGCGCTGGACGCGGTCGCTGCGGCGGTGAAGGTGCTGGAGGACGATCCGTTGTTCAATGCGGGCCGAGGCTCGGCGTTCGATGCGGATGGAAAAAATGAGATGGATGCGGCACTGATGGATGGTGCGACGCTCTCTGCCGGTTCGGTCGCGAGTGTGCGGTTTACGCGGCATCCAATCGACCTGGCGCGGGCGGTGATGGAGCACACACCTTATGTGATGATGGTTGGCCCAGGAGCGGACGAGTTCTCGAAGGCCCAGGGTTTAGAGCAGGAGCCACCCTCGTTTTTCTTCACGGAGATGCGCTGGGAGGAATTTGTGGCGGTCATGAAGGCCAGCGGGCGAACGGCTCCTCCGCGACCTGCCGGGGTTCCGGCTGCAGGCGGGGCGCGAAGCGAGTCGGGAAATGAGTTGGGGACGTTGTCGCCGCCCTACTTTTCGCATCGGTTCGGCACGGTGGGCGCGGTGGCTCGTGACAGCGACGGTCATCTGGCTGCCGCCACATCCACGGGAGGCATGCAGGGCAAGCTTCCCGGACGGGTGGGAGATTCTCCGTTGATCGGCGCCGGGACCTATGCGAGCGATAAGTCCTGCGCGGTCTCAGGCACGGGCGTCGGCGAATATTTCATCCGGCTCACCCTGGCGAGAGAGGTCTGCACGCTGGTACAGGAAGGCAAGCCGGCGCAGCAGGCGGCCGATCAAATGATTCACTCGGAACTTCCGGCGTTGAAGGGCGGAGAAGGCGGAGTCATTGTGATGACGCCGAGCGGCGAACCGATCTGGAGCTCGAACACCCTGGGCATGTTTCATGCGCGGCAGTCGGAGGGAAACGAGCCCGAGGTCTATGTGAAGTAGAGTTAACTTTGGTCCTGCTTTAACATCGTCAGCGATTAAGAACGAGCAACCATGATCCTCGAAATCTGCGTGGACTCTGTGGAGTCGGCGATTGGCTCTGACCTGGGAGGCGCCGATAGAGTGGAACTCTGCAGCGCGTTGCGCGAAGGTGGAATCACTCCTAGTATTGGGCTCATTTCTGAAGTGCGCAGCGTAATCTCGATTGACTTGTTTGTTCTCATTCGTCCTCGCGGCGGCGACTTTGTCTATACCGATCATGAGTTCAAAGTGATGCGGGAGGACATCCGCGCGGCCAAGAACGGCGGAGCGAACGGCGTGGTGCTCGGTTTGTTGACCATCGATGGCCGAGTGGACGTGGAGCGGACTCGTAGCTTGATCGAGCTCGCCCGTCCGCTGGAGGCGACCTTCCATCGCGCCTTCGATGTTTCGATTGATTTAGACCGTGCTTTGGAAGATGTCATTGCCTGCGGAGCGGATCGCTTATTGACCTCGGGCGGCGAACCGGATGCCATACGGGGAACAGAAAAGATTGCGCAGCTTCGCAAAGCCGCCGGAGATCGGATTCGCATTATGGCGGGGGGCGGGGTTCGCGAGACCAATGTTCGCGCCTTGGTTGAGCAGACGAGGATTCGTGAGGTCCATACTTCGCTGCGGGCGACGAACAGTGCACGGGATGGCCAAGTGCGGCATGCGGGAGCACACGTTAAGATCGGGACTGACGAAGATGAGTTCGCGCATTTCGTTGTGACTGAGGAAGATGTTCGAAGGGTCAGATCGACGTTGCAGGGTGTTCCCACCGAGACCGATCGATAGAAAGTCTGCATGAAATATTATCTTGGCGTCGATGCTGGCGGAACAAAAACCGATTTTCTCCTGGGCGACGAGACTACCGAGTTAGCGAGAGTGCGGGCCGGCACGATCAAGCGCATGAAAGCCAGCGAGGCAGAGACAGAGTCGAATCTCGCCGGCGCCCTCACGGAGCTAAGCGCCATCACTGGCGTACCCATGCAGTCAATCTCTCGTTGCTGCATCGGCACAGCTGGCGAAACCGTTCCGCTCGTCGTCGATTGGCTGCGTAAGGCATTTGGACAAAAGGTCGGCGGCGAGCTGATCCTGCTTGGCGATGTCGAGATTGCCCTGGATGCGTCATTCTTCGGGAAGCGGGGCGTGCTTGTTCTGTCCGGCACCGGGTCCAATGTTGCCGGGAGAACGGCCAACGGGAAGATCGTCACCGCAGGCGGATGGGGACCGGCCATGGCCGACCAGGGATCAGGGCATTTCATTGGCCTGGAAGGGCTGCGCCGTGGGTTTCTGGCCATCGATCAACGACGGACTACCGCTCTTCTGGAAAGCGTGCGGGCCCAGTGGAAACTTAGTTCGCTCGGTGAACTGATCGAGTTCGCGAATGCGAACCCTGCACCCGATTTCTCCAAATTAGTGCCACTCGTCGTGCGTCTGGCTGAGCAAGGTGACCCGATCGCGAGGGAGGTACTCGACTCCGCGGGAGTTGATCTGGCGTATTTAGTGAGTTTAGTGATTGAGAACGTTCGGAGCGTGGAAGCAGAAGCCAAGGAATTTGCCGAAAATCATTCGCAATTTCGAGTTCCAGATATTGCGGTTGCGGGCAGCATCCTGAAACACGTCCCCTCGGTTCGCGGGGCGATGACGGCCTCATTGCAGCTGAAGTATCCGGGCGTGGTGGTTCTTCCAGCTCCAGCGGATCCATGTGTTGGCGCACTTTGGAACGCACGCTATCGCTCGTAGACCATTCCGCTGTCGAGAGCTCGTGATGCCCTCTCTGCGCCGGTGCTAGAGCGCACGGCGACGACTGGCATTCTCCCCGTAGGTGCTATAGTCTTTTCCTTCGCATCACGAGGGCTCATGCACACGATGAATCGCAGGATGTTTCTCATGGGAGGGGCTGCTGCTTCGACCCTTTTCTTTGGCACACGTCATCTGTCGGCTGATCCGCTTGGTCTGCCGATAGGTTGTCAGACCTATCCTGTGCGCAAGTCGATCCATTCGGACTTCGCCGGCACCATGAAGGGGTTAAGCGCGGCGGGGTTCACTCAGATTGAGCTTTGCTCGCCTTACGGCTACGACGATTTTTCGAGCCTTCGGCAATACAAGCCACAGGAATTGCGGCGCATTCTGAACGACTGGGGGCTGGGGTGCATCTCCGCACACTGGTCGGCGGACGAGCTTTTTAAGAAAACAGACGAGAGTATCGCGTATGCAAAAGAGTTTGGCATGACGCAGATGGCGATCGCCGCGCTTGGGCCGTGGCATGCGAGGACTACGGAGACCGCCGACGACGTGAAACGCTACGTTGAGCCCTTCAACGCCTTTGCAGAGAAAGCCCACGCCGCGGGCATTGTTGCATTGCTGCACAATGAAGGCTTCGTCTCCGAATATATCGATGGCAAACCGGTCTATGACATGATGATCGCCGAGCTCAATCCCGCTACCACCAGCCTGCAGTTCCAGGTTTCTACCTTGCAGCAGGGCTACGATCCGGTGGTCTACTTCAACAAATATCCGGGGCGCTTTCTATCGATGCACTGCCAGGACTGGGTGAAGGACCCCTCGACCAAGTCCGGCTTTCGCCAGGTTGCCTTGGGCAAAGGGGTCGTGGATTGGAAGGCAGTATTTACAGCCGCAAAAACAGGTGGCGTGAAGAACTACTTCGTCGAGCTTGAAGAGGACCCGGCGCTGATGCCGCAGAGCGTGCCTTACCTGAAGTCTCTGAAAGTCTAAAGCGAAGCATGATCTCTCGAACCGAAGCCGTTGCTCACGAGGTGAGCGCAAGAATTCACTGCCTTGAGTTCCGAATGAGTCGCGTTGCCCGCTAGCAATAACCGCCGCCGGCAAACCTTCACAGGTGACATGTATCTATAGAAGTGTGGCGCGAACTGAAATTGCAAAGGAGCGGTAAAGAACAATGCTCGTCCGGAATCGCTTGATCTGTACAACGCTAGCGATCTTGTTCTTTGGGGGATGTCCGGTTGGCTGGCGCAATCGTCGCCGGTCGAGGCCGGACAAGAACCTCAAGGGGGTTTCATCCCCGGTAAGGCGCAGGCGACGTTCGATCCTGTCCAGGTGGCCCATGGCAAAGCACTGTTTGATGCGAGTTGCCAGGGATGTCATGGGCGAGACTTGCGGGGTGGCGATATCGGCGGCCCAAATCTCCTGCGATCGCAGGTCGCCCTGCGCGATGTTGACGGAGAATTGATCGTGCCGATCATTCAAGGCTCTCGACAGGCGATGGGCATGCCGAATATCGGGCTCAATACGGAAGACGCGAAGGCCGTGGCCGCGTATGTACGCAGCGTGATCTCGACCATTGGGCAGCAGGGAAAGCCCCCAGGCGAGGTGAAAGCTTTGAATGTGGTGGTGGGAAATGCGGAGGATGGCAAAGTGTACTTCGACGCGAAGTGTAAGAGCTGCCACTCTGCAGACGGGGACTTGCAGGGAATCGCATCGAGAATCAATGATCCGAAGCTTCTGCAGAACACGTGGGTAAGCGGCTGGGTGCGTGGTGGGGCCAAAATGAGCCAGAAGACGGCGCCTACTGTCGCAATAACGTGGCCCACGGGTGAGAAGGTGGAGGGTCAACTGATTCAAATCGATGATTTCCTCGTCACCGTGCGGTTGAGCGACGGGTCGGTCCGCACCGTCACGCGCACCGGACGCACGCCCGAGGTACTTGTTCACGATCCGTTGAAGGCGCATGAAGACATGCTGCCGCATACACGGATAAAGATATCCACGATGTTACGGCCTATCTGGTGACCTTGAAATGATGCGTAAGAACCTACTATTGGTATCGCGCTGTTTCTGTGTGGCCGCTCCTGACGATGGGCCAGGGCGGCGGAGTGACCCGGAGGATTTGCTGCAGCCGCTCGAAGGATTCCTGGCCGACCTATAACGGCGACTACACCGGGAAAGCGATACAGCGCGCTTGACGCAGGTGGACCGCGAGCACGGTCAAGCACCTGACGCTGGCCTGGATGACGCAGGTGCACGCCTGGCACCGAGGAGCTCCGAATCCGGAGATGGCCGGCGCGCGCGGAACCACCAAGCTGATCGTGGGAGGCGAGGGCGCCGGCGACCTGTCAAATTCGCGGCGGAGCCGATCAAGGCTCGGTGCTGGAAGTGGATGGCACGCTGTACTTCACGATGCCGGACAATGCCTGGGCCGTGGACGCGCGCGGACGGGCGCGAGTTGTGGCATTACTTCTGGAAAACAAAGGGCGGCACGCACATCGGCAATCGCGGCTTTGGCGATGTGGAACGACTACCTCTTCATGGAGACGCCGGACGACTACCTGGTTTCGCTGGACGCGCAGACCGGCAAGGAGCGCTGGCACAAGGTGATTGCGGATCTGGATCAGGGATATTTCTCGACGCCGGCTCCGATCGTGGTGGGCAATCACGTGTCTGGTGGGAACGGGCAACGACATCGATTCGCCGGGTTTCCTGCAATCGTTCGATCCGGAGACGGGCGAACTGCAGTGGAAGCACTACACGGTTCCGATGGAGAAGGGCGATCCCGGGTCTGGACACCTGGGCGAGTCTGGATGCGGCGCGGCACGGCGGCGCGCAGACGTGGATCCCGGGCGCGTACGATCCGGAAACGAAGCTCTATATTTTCGGCACCGGCAATCCGACGCCGGCCTTTACAACCGGCACGCGCGGCGAGGGAGACAACCTTTTTACCTGCACGCTGATCGCGGTGAATGTGGACACCGGCAAGATGGCCTGGTATTTCCAGACCTCGCCGCACGACATGCACGACTACGATTCGGCGCAGACGCCGGTGCTGGTGGACGCGATGTTCGAGGGGAAGATGCGGAAGCTGGTGCTGACGGCGGCCCGCAACGGATATTATTTCGCGCTGGACCGCGTGACCGGGCGAGCATCTGGTGACCAGCAAGTACGGACTCGATGACGAACTGGGCGGAGGGCTGAACAAGTTTGGCGGCCCGCAAGCACGACCCGGCGAAAAACGCGACGGTGCCGGGCTCGCTGGTGTCGCCGAACTCGGACGGCACGGTCAATTGGGAGCCGCCCGCGTTTTCTCCGCAGACTGGCCTTTTGTATGTCGCGGAGAACAACAGCTTTTCGATTTTCTACCTGACTGGACGTGGATCCGCGCGGATCGATGGGCCTGGGCGGGAAGGAAGAAGCCGAGGTTGGACGGAGGGAGCTACCTGACGGCGATCGATTACAAGACGGGCAAAGCCGCGTGGCGGCATCGCTATTACAGCGACTGGCGTGGCGGCGGCGGTTCTTGACGACGGCCGGCGGGCTGGTTTTTGCGGGCGATACGCGCGGGCAACCTGGTGGCGCATGACGTCAGCCAGCGGGGAACCGTTGTGGCACACGCGAATCGGCGAAGTCACGAATGCTCCGCAGACATACATGCTGGATGGCCATCAATATGTGATCTGCGCGAGTGGAAACCAGGTGTGGTCTTTCATGTTGTACTAGCACTGCGTCGACGATCGCACTTTACGTAGTGTTTGTTTTCTCGGCGAGAGGAGAATACGCTGCATGCAAAATCGAGAACTGATCTCGACCTGGCTCAGGAGTAGCTCCAGAATGCGCTCTCGCTTCAATCCGATGGCGCGCCGGGTGCGGATATTTGCCGCCTCTCTGCGTGGTTGCAGTGTTCGCGGCTGGGATGCACTCGATGGCCCAGCAAAAGAGCAAGTTGCCAGGAGAGGATTGGGTGTCACTCTTCGACGGTGTGGACCTGACAGGCTGGACCAAGGTTGGAGCAGAAAGCTGGACGGTGGAGGACAAGGTAATTCATGGGAAGGGATTAACCCCTGCATACGGCTACCTCGAAACCGACAAGAACTATAAGGACTTTCAACTTACCTTGCGGTTCAAGTGCGTCGGCGATGGAAACAGTGGGGTGTTTTTTCACACGGGATTTAAGCCCGGATCCGTGGACACGACCCAAGGGATGCAGTTTGAGATCGACTGCAACATGATGCACCACACCGGTGGCGTCTATGGGGAAGATGGGCGGGGTTGGGTGGTCTGGCCGGCTCCGGAGAACGAAGGCGTGGTGCGCATGGGAGATTGGAACGACTATCTGGTCGAGGTTGTCGGCAATCGTTATATCTCTCGCCTGAATGGCGTGACGATGGTCGATTTCACCGATCCCAAGCCAAGCTCCTCGGATGGCAAGATCGCTTTGCAGCTTCATGCCGGCGGCCAGGGAAATATGGAATTCAAAGATCTCTGGATCAGAGATCTTTCCAACCGTTCCAAATAATGCAGGCAATTTCTGCTCCGGCAAAGTTCAGTCACCAGACAACGACTGGTGACTAAACTTTGCCGATGAATGACGAACGCCAAAGTCACGAGTGAAGAACTATGAGGATTGGGCTAATCGGGCTCGGGTTTATGGGCGGCGCGCATCTATCCGCGATCAAGAGTCTAGAGGGCGTGACTCTGACAGCAGTATCGTCGCGTACGCAGCCAACGTCCGACGGAATGCCGGCGGGCAACCTGCCTCATCTAAAAGCTGGCACGCTGCCACCCGATGCCAGGTGGTATGCAGATTGGCGGCAACTGGTCTCAGACCCCGATGTTGAGGCAGTAGATATCTGCCTTCCGACTCACCTTCACAAAGAGGTGGCTTTAGGCGCGCTCGAGCATGGCAAGCATGTTCTGTGTGAAAAACCGATGGCGCTTTCCTTCGCCGATTGTGAAGAGATGCTTGAGGCAGCGGAGAGGAGTGGCTGCGTCTTCATGGTCGCGCATGTACTACGCTTCGTGTCTTCCTATCGTTATGCCGCTTCCTTTATTGCTTCCACCCTGCAAGGCTCGGTAACCTCGTGCACGTTGCAACGGAAGACCGGTTATCCCAAGTGGGGAGAATGGTTAGGACGTGAAGAGTGCAGCGGCGGTGCGATTCTCGATTTAATGATTCACGACATTGACCAGGCGCTCAAGTTGTTTGGCAAACCTGACACCGTGCGAGCAATGAGTGATGGGCAGATCGACACTATGCAGGGACATCTCCGCTATGTCGATGGCCTCGAGGTTCAGCTTGCAGGTGGCTGGTACGAGGAAGGAAGGCCATTTTCCGCGGGTTTCCAGATTCTGCGGTTAAGGGGCAGAACTCTCGTTGGAAGCGGGAAAGCTTCGACTCACTGTCTCTGGCGAAGAACGACTGGTCGATATGCCTGCGGAGGAAGAGTACACGGAGCAGATGCGTTACTTCACCCAATGCTGTCAACAACGAATCGATCCGGAGATCTGCCCTCCGGCTGAGTCCGCAGAGGCAGTGAGAATCGCGAATCTTCTTCGTGCATCAAGAAGAGAAAATGGAAGGGAAATACCATGCTGACGCCTGAACCGATGGAGATAGGGCTGGTCTTCTGGGCCGAGCAGGATGCTGAGTCCACTTTGCGCCAGCTTGATAGCCTTAGTCTCCACGCCGGACAATTGGGCGTGCCTCCGGGTATGTCTTGCGACGCGGCTCTCGATGATTGGGCACTCGGCCTGAAGAAATGGCAGGTGGCTGTTACGAGCGCCGTCTGCTCATATTCCGGCGAAGACTATTCAAGCCTGGAGACAGTTCACCGTACCGTGGGATTTACGAATCAAGAGCTCAGGGCAGACAGGATCGCGAGAACAAAGGAAGTTTCTCGATTCGCTGCTGCTTTGGGCATTCGCGCCCTTTCCTGCCACATTGGTTTCATTCCAGGTGACAGAAAGGAAGCGCTGTATCAGGAGCTTCGCGATGTGACGAGGTCTATTTGCGAGAGCTGCGGCGAACATCATCAAGACTTCGTTCTGGAAACAGGCCAGGAGTCTGCGGAGGTTCTGCTTGGATTTATCGCGGACGTCGACCGCAAGAATCTAAAAGTGAACTTCGATCCCGCGAACATGATCATGTACGGCTCTGGAGATCCGCTAATCGCACTGGAAATCCTGGGCGCGCACGTGCTCTCCGTGCATTGCAAGGATGCACTCTCTCCTCTTGCCGGCACTGTCGGGCTGCTTGGAGAGGAATGTGCTCTCGGAGAAGGCGAAGTTGATTTTCCCGCATTCCTAATGCAACTCAAGAAAATGAATTACCAAGGCTTGCTCAGTATTGAGCGCGAGGTCCCAAACCCCGACCAGAGACTCGCTGACATCGCCATCGGCATACAACGGTTGGCGCAATGGAAAGCGGCGGTTGGCATAGACGGACGCGGACTTCCCGCTACTAGTCTTCGAGAGAGTTCGTAAAGGGTATTCCTTAATCCACGCGTGAGCGTGACGAACAAGCCAAGTAAGCGACCAACAGCGTGGTGGAGGGCCGTCAACAGGTCGCTATCGCATGGAGATAAATATAATCTATAATTCGACGTTATGTCCCACCAGCTACCACCCGAAGCTTTCACAAGCGACGCCGCGGGCGAACCATACATTTTCACCAGGAACGATCCGTACGACCGAACCAGGCCCATTGAACATGTGGTGCCAAGGATCTTCGAAAGCCGTGAGTACATGCGGAGCATCCGGGAATACCAGGTGCCGATCAATGGACTCGCTGTCTGGTTTCTGGGACAGAATGGCTTCATTCTCAAGGCGGCTGACAGTCCCATCATCGGCATCGATCTCTACCTGACTGACAGCTGCGCGACGACCTTTGCGCACTTACCATTCCGGCTCGATCGTCAATTGCCCATTTTCATTGAGCCCGAAGACCTTGATATTGACGTCTTCGTCACGACCCACTCCCACGACGACCATGCCGACCCAGAGACGATCCGCCGCCTCGATAGAAGTCGAGCGATCCGATTCGTCGGTCCGTTCGATTCGATGCGTGTCTATCGCGAATGCGGTATCGAAGAGTCGATCTGCCAGCTCATCCATCCCGGCGAGAACATCGCTCTGAGTGACACAACCAACGTCTCCGCCACCTTCGCTCTGCCGACCGACGATACCGATCTGAATCATACGGGTATGTTGTTTCAGTTCTCGAATGGCATTCGTTTTTACAACTCTGGTGACACTGCCTGGGCAGAAAGGCTTCCCGCCCTGTTGCCGCAGGACGTCGATATCTGTGCCATCTGCATCAATGGAGGCTTCCATAATCTTGCGCCGAGCGAAGCCGCGAAAATTGTCAAAGCGCTTCAGCCGCGCGTCGTCGTCCCCTGCCACTACGACATGATGGTGAATAATGTGGGCTCGCCTGACCTCTTCCGAGTGGCCCTGGACCACATAGGTTCCGACGCCAGTTTTGTCCTTCTCAAATACTACGAACCATGGCTCTACCAGCGGCAAGACTCAGATGTATCTCTTTAGCCAGGACAGGATGGTGGCATGGAAATCTCTCTTGCAGGTAAAGTGGCCGTGGTTACAGGCGCATCTTCAGGCATCGGTCTCGCCGTGACCCGCGCCTACCTAGATTGTGGCGCGGCTGGGGTCGTCGCCGTGTTTCGCAGAGCCGAGATCCCGGAAGAGCTTGAACGAGCCCAAAAGCTTTACGAGGGGAAGCTTGTCATCGTGCGCGGTGACGTTGCGGAGGAGCAGACCTCGATCGATTTTACGAAGGCCGCCCTCGATAGCTTCGGCCGCGTCGACATTCTGGTTTCGAACGCAGCACTTAGCATCGTGAAGGCCATCCATCTCCATTCGCCGGAAGAGTGGGACACCGTTATGAATGCCAACGTGAAAAGTCTCTACTGGTCTGCACGCCATGTGATTCCTGTCATGATGAAGCAAAGGGCCGGACTTATCTTGATCAGCGGGTCGATCTCCGGCGAGGCCGGCATCCCGACTCAGGGCGCTTATGCGCCGTCCAAGGGCGCCTTGCACCAAATGACCCGTCAGATGGCCGTCGAGTACGCCCAGTACGGAATTCGCGTTAACACGATAGCCTGTGGCACTGTGGATACGCCCATCGTTCATAAGTCGGCCGAGGCTTCAGGCGATCCCGATAAATATTGGGCGATGCTCCGCAATGCTCACCCTATCGGCCGCATCGCGAGCGCTGAGGAGGTAGCCAGCTTCTACGCCTACATGGCTACAGACCAGGCGAGCTTCTTTACGGGCGCCATCCTCATGATGGATGGCGGTTATACCGCGCAGTAGTGGAGAAGCCATGAAGACTATGCTCGCCGCACAGTACCTGGGACCGCACCGCATTGAGGCTAGAGAGGTGCCGGTTCCGGTCATCGGTGATGGCGAAGCGTTGCTTCGGGTTGAGGCATGTGGTTTCTGTGGCTCCGACATCAACATTGTTGCCGGAACTCACCCCCGCGCAAAAGCTCCGCTGATCCTAGGCCACGAGCTCTCCGGTCGCATCGAGCAGATAAACTCATTCGCACAGCACTTTGGAGATAGGCGACCGGGTCACCATGTTTCCGCTTATCTCGTGTGGCTACTGCCACGCATGCACCCACGGCACTCCGCATGTTTGCCGTCAGCTTCGCCTCTTCGGCTTCGACGTCAACGGAGGGATGTCGGAATATGTCAGGGCGCCGGTGGACTCGCTTATAAAACTGCCTAAGGATATGCCCGCGTATATTGGCGCGCTCATCGAACCGCTTGCCGTGACGGTCCACGGTGTCTCCCGCGCCAAGCTTGAGGGTGTCAACCTTGCGGTCGTCCTCGGCGCCGGTCCAATTGGGTTGCTTACGGCACTGGTCGCCAAAGAACGCGGAGTACCTAACCTGCTGATCAGCGACGTGCTGCCTTCGCGGCTCGAACTCGCCGAAAGCCTCGGCCTGAGGGCCGTTCATGCAGGCGAAGAGCTGAAAGCGATGGTGATGGAGCTATCAGACAACAACGGCGCGGATCTTCTCTTCGAATGCGCCGGTCACCCATCCTCGGCCGGCGAGATGACCACGCTTGTTCGCTCCCGTGGCGTCATCGTCAATCTAAGCGTCTTCAAGAAGCCGGTTGAGATCGACATGCAGACCGTCAACTTCAAGGAGCTCAACATTGTTGGTTCGCGGGTCTACGAGCGCCGGGATTTTCTAGACGCGATCGATATAGCCATGCGCCTGCCGCTTGATCGCATCGTCTCTCACACCTATGGATTGCGCGACGTCAGCATCGCCTTCGAGCAGTTCGTCTCGGGCAACGTCTGCAAGGTCCTCATCGTTCCTTCACAGCCTGCGGACACCCCGGCGCATTTTGTCTGACGTCTTCCGTTTGAGCCTCGCCGCACACTTCATCATCTGCCAGGGTCACCTTCGTCGCTCTCGGGTTGGTCGGGCACTTTCTTGCTTCGAGTTCGGCGTATTTACAGTAGCGTGATCTCGATCTTGGTGACCGAGGCCGGGGGAAGCGTCACATTCAACATGCTTCCGCTAACGGTGACATTGATGGGGCCAGAATGCACTGCATCTGGCTGGTCGAACGTGTTATGCGCATGCATGTCGCTTGAGGCCAGCACAACACCCTTTGCGCCCGTGATGTTTCCACCTGACAGCATCACCTGGGTATCAGAGGGGCCAGAAAGCGCGGGATTTACCATGGTCAGCGTGACGATGTTGCCCTTGCGCGACGCTGAGCCATTCAGGCCCCAGAAAGTCGCCGGCTTTCCGTCGCGGTCGTAGTGCACCTCCGGGGCTGAAAACTCTGTGCGCAATAACTGGGCTCCCTGATGCGCCGCGTACATCTCGAAGACGTAGAAGTTCGGTGTCGACCAGGAATTTATCTTCATGACAGAGGAAGAGCGCGTTGATGTTGTTGACCAGTTGCGCGCAGGCGGCGACGCTGACCTTTTCGGCATTGCGGTTGAAGGCGTCCAGAGTGAGTGCGGTAGCGAGCGCATCACGCACCGTGACCTGCTGGCCGAAGATGTGCTCGGTGTTGACCTCTGTGCCGGTGCGATACCACGGCCCGTATTCGTCGACGACGATCTTGATGTGGTGCTGCGGATCAAACTGCCCCATGATGGCCCACTGGTCGGACAGGATCTGCTCGATCCGATCGCACTCGCGCATGACCTCGTACCAGCCGACCTCATCGAACTGTAGAGCATCGGCGTTTCGGAAATTGTTGTTCCCTGTCAGGCCGCGGCCGAGGTCCGACGCATAGTGGTGGATCGACCAGCCTTTGAAGTCAGGATTGTGGTAGGGATGAGAACCTCCGAAAATCTCTTCGAAGAACTTGTGCGTCCAGTCTGCGTCGTTGCCATTTGGGCCAGCCGCGATGAGCTCGAGTTCGACCCCAAATTTGGGAATCCAGTTGGTGTAGCGGCGGAACTCGGACGCATACTCCTCCGGTGTAAAGTTGCCGCCGCAGCCCCAGCTTTCATTGCCGACGCCCCAGTATTTGACGCCGAAGGGTGAGGGAAAGCCGTCTGCGGCGCGCACGTCGGCCAAGGTCGTGGAGCCAGCCGGGGAGTTGCAGTATTCCACCCAGTGATCGAAATCGAGCGCCGGCAAGCTGCGGAGATTGGCCGCGATGTATGGCTGCGCATGGGCGAGTTGGCAGAACCGCAGGAACTCGGGAGTACCGAATTCGTTTGGTTCGAAGACCTGCCGACCCTTTTCATGCAGGCGCGCCGCATCCGGTTCGTTCTCCCAGAAATTTGTCCTCCGGGGCCGCTTCTGGCGAGGACCGATGCCGTCTTTCCAGTCATAGCTATCAGCGAAGCAGCCACCGGGCCAGCGCAGGATCGGAACCTTAATCTGATTCAACCTATCCAATAGCTCGCTGCGGATACCGTACTGGTTAGGGATCTTCGACTGCTCGCCAACCCAGACACCGTCGTAGATTACTCCGCCAATGTGCTCAGTGAAATGGCCGTAGATATTCGGGTCGATCGTCGCTTTGGAGTCTGTCAGAAATATCTCGACGCGGGCGTCCGCAGACTTTGCCCAACCAGGTCTCCCGGAAAAAGCTATGGCGGCGGTCGCCATCGCTGAGGTCTTCAAGAAACTTCTACGCTGCATCATCAACTCGCTTTCGCTGTAATACCGCCTCGATGGCGCTACTTCGTTTCCAACCGCTGTTGCAACTCTTCAAGGGTGTAGCCCTTGGTCTCCGGGAAAAACCGCAGCACCACAAAGAACTGCAGAGCCATCATTGCGGAAAAGAAGATGAAAGGACCGGCTGCCGAGTACTGCGCAATGACCGGGAAGAAGGTCGAAAGCGAGGCATCGGCAAGCCAGTGCGTCGAGCTGCCCAGGCTCTGGCCCTTGCCGCGTACTGAGTTCGGGAAGATTTCACTGATGTATACCCAGATCACCGAACCCTGCGACACGCCGAAGAATGCCACGAATCCTATCAAGGGAAAAATCAAGAGATTTTGGTGTAAGCCGGTGTAGAACAGAGCGCTGATCGTTGCCAAACATGCGAACGTCCCCACTGAACCGACGAGTAAGAGCTTTTTGCGTCCCACCTTATCGATGATGGACATCGCAACCAGAGTGAACATCGAGGTTGGTCGCACCGATCGCGACCGCCTGTAGATCGCCAGAGACCTTGTTGAAGCCTGCCTTGGCGAAAATGTCGTTCAGGTAATAGAGGATCGGATTGATACCGGAGAATTGATTGAACAATGCAAGCGTGATCGCCAACATGACCGGAATACGATACCGGCGCGAAAATAAAGGCTGGCTTCCCGCCTCACGGTCACTTGCCAGCGAAGCGGCGATCTCGGCAAGCTCCGGTCCCCAGGCATCGCCCGAGATTCGCTGAAGCACCGACTCGGCTTCCCCGACGTATCCCTTCTCCACGAGCCAGCGCGGACTTCGCGGAATGCGGAAAAGCATGAGCAGAAACAACACGGCAGGAACGGCGGAAACGCCGATCTTCCAGCGCCATTCTGCCGGTCCCAGGTTGAAAGTACCCATGACGTAATTCGAGAAGTAAGCGACCAGAATGCCGAACACGATGTTGAGTTGAAAGGAACCCACCATGCGTCCACGCCACCGCGCCGGAGCTATCTCGGCGATATACATCGGACCGACAACCGAGGATGCGCCAATCGCTACTCCGGCCACGAAGCGAAAGATGAGGAACGAAGTCCAGTTCCAGGAGAACCCGCAGCCCAGCGATGACACGATAAACAGGACTGCCAGGACTCTAAGGCTGAAGCGGCGTCCATAGCGGTCTCCGAAATAGCCACCGGATGCCGCGCCTAACAGCGTGCCCCAAAGCGCGATTGCGACCGTAACGCCCAGAGTCGTCGCTGTCAATTGAAAGCGCTGCGTCAACGCTGTCGTGACACCAGCGATCACCGCAGTGTCGAATCCGAAGAGGAGTCCGCCTAAAGCTGCGGTTATAGTGCTCTCGACAACCAATCGGTTTAATGGGACTTGAGACGTAACGGTGAAACTCGGCGCAGCAGGGGCCAAGCGCATGAAGACCTCAATCGAATGAATAAGCGTCAGGCGAGTTTATAGACTATAAATACTTTTCGTGTCAATGAAACAGATCGAGGCCCAAGGTGTGTGACAGGAATGAACGAGGATTTACGGCGTTCCAGCGCTAGGTGGCAAGTTCTTCAACAGACTTACCGACGAGCATGTCCTCTTCGATCAGGTCGAGACCATACTGGACGTTCCAATACTGCACGGTGTGCCTGACATAGGCCTGACGAGCCAATTGAGAGTTGCCGGTTCGAATGCCCTCGAGAATGCCGAGATGCTGCTTGACGGCGGCGATGCGCTCGCCCGTGGCATTTGGAGCATCGGGCCACCTTCCGACTACGGAAAAGATGAAGAGGCGAAACGAAATCTTCTCGAGGAAGTCGTGAAGATACTCATTGTCCGCGAGCTCCCAGATTTTGCGATGGAAGAGCACATCGCAGTCGTGGAAGCCCTTGACGTCAACGTCGTGGCCGGTTCCGGCCATGGTCATGACAAGCTCAGTCAGCTCCTTGTCCGACTCCGGTGTGAGGCGTTTGGCTGCTCTGCCGATAGCAATTGCTTCGAGCGGAATGCGGACTTCAAGGATGCCTCGATAATCATCGGGGCTGAGTTCGGTGACATAGGTGCCGCGCTGGGGTATTTTGCGCAACAGCCCTTGATGTTCGAGTTCGCGCAAGGCCTCTCGCAAGGTGGGCTGGCCTATGCCGAGACGCGCAGACCATTTTTGTTCCAAAACGCGGTCCCCGCCTTTCAACTCGCCAGAGATGATCGCTTCTCGCAAGACCTGGGCCGCGGCCTGTGGCACGGTTTTGATGGTCAATTGACCGGCGGGTTTTCGGTATTCGTGCGTTTTCAAGGCTCACCCGAAAAATGATATTTAGTCTATAACATGGGAGAGTCCACGTTTCGTTCCTTTCGAGGCGAAGATTCGCGGGGCTTCGGATTTTCTCGTTGTCCATCGCGATCCAGAGCTGCAGAAACTGCTTGATGAACCTTTCTCGCTAAGGCCGAACATCTGAGTTTTGGTTATCTGACGCTCATAAACGTGACATCCCCGTTCTCTCGCCGCCGAGACATGGTGCTGCGGGACAGGTGGTTTCGGCATTCGGCTACCTCAAACGCTGAAGCCACCATCAATGATATGGATCTGGCCAGTAGTGAAGGTCGATTCGTCGGAAGCCAGATAGACAGCGAGAGCTGCAATCTCTTCGGGGCGGCCCAATCGGCCCATCGGCTGCCGCGCCACAAACTCGGCGTAGACTTTCTCCACATCTCCCTGTGCCGCGATTCTTTGCTCCAGAGAAGGGGACTGCACTGTGCCCGGACAGATGGCGTTGCATCGAATGCCTTGACGAATGAAGTCGGCGGCTATTGCCTTGGTCAGCCCAATCACGGCTGCCTTCGTGCTCCCGTAGACGAACCGGTTAGGGGCGGCTTTGACGCTGGATGCGGCCGAGGACATATTAATGATGCTGCCCTTACCAGCCTTCAGCATGGCTGGAAGAAAAGCGCGGCAGGTGCGATACATGGACTTGACGTTGAGATCAAACGAGAAGTCCCAGTCGGTTTCGGCGCAGTCGAGAATGGTTCCGTGATGAACAAAACCGGCACAGTTAAACAGAACATCAAGGGTTCCAATCTCGGCGGCAATGTTGTCAACGTCGAGAGACTCGCGGACGTCCAGCTTGCGTGTTCGAATGCTGGAGCGATCGCTGCGTAGAGTCGCGAGGGACGCTTCGTTGATATCGGTGGCCCATACTAAAGCTCCCTCGTCGGCGAAGGCGATGGCGGTGGCGCGTCCGATTCCCTGGGCCGCCGCAGTTACGAGAGCAACCTTTCCCTCAAGCCTTCCACTCATCTTATCACCTTCTTCAGCGGGTTCTCTGCCCGACCTGAGGAATTCATGAACTCGACAACTGATCAGTAAATTGCAAGTCTACGTCACGTGTTCGTCTGCAACACGAACTAGTGGATTTTCTTATACACAATGATCGATGCCCCGGGCTTCCCCGGAATTTCAACGTGCAGGCCTCTCTGCATCAAAACTGCGCCGGATACAGTGCTTGGCACTCCGCCATCGAGATCGGTGAGCTCATATGTTGCTGTCGGATCCAAGCCTCGTAATCTCACGTCTTTCGTTGCGACATTATTCTCGTCCTGGCGAAAGGCTTGAATCATGCCGTCACCTTGTTCGGGACGGTTGAACTGCCAGGCGGTCCATTCAAACGCCGCACTAAGCTCAGGGCTAGAACCGGTGGTGCAGTCGGCATTTGAGCTGCACGGTAAGAGTGGATAGTAGTCGCCGTAATAGAACGGCCTCACTCGTTTCAGCTGCTCGACCTGGGATCGAAGCCAGTCGAAAGGGAAGTCTGGCGGTATAAAGCTTCCGATTTGATCCTTCGTTCCAGCTACGTTGAAAAGAGCGAACCCCAGGCCGGGCGCAAATCCACTTCGGAAGTGGTAAGTATTACGAGGCTGTATCTGCAGCAATGTTCCGTAGTGCGGCCTCCAGTAGGAAAGGCCCAGTGTGCTGAGCTGATTGCCCAGCGGATCTGCGTCTGGCGAAACCGGATAGTCCGCACGGCTCAGGTCCACGGCGCGCGAGATGGTTTCCAGATCTCCGCGCTGGACAATATCCAGAATCAGCTGGGGGTGCCGCTGGCGTAGTTCGTCCCAGAAATCCAGCAGGCCTTCCACGTAGCGGATCTCTGTGATTCCTTGACGATCAAGTGAATCCGCCTTCGCCCAGAAAGGAGCCAGAGCAAAGTTGCAGTCCTGCCGAAAGATATCGATGCCTTGACTGGTGATTAGGTCTGACATCGTATCGATCATGTATCGCCTGGCAGCAGGATTACCGAAATCGAAGAGACGGAACTTGACGAACGGCCGGGCATCATTTCCTTCGAAGTTGGTGCCTTGTTCTCCGATAAACCATTCTGGATGCTCTATGGTGATTGGCGTTCCGACAACCGCGCGCTCCGGTTCGAACCAAAGAAGAAACTTCATCCCCTTCGCGTGGACCGCATCGCTGATTGGCTTCAATCCATCTGGATGCGCAACCTTATTGACTCTCCAGTTCCCAGCGTGCAGAAACCAGTCTTCTCGGCCGAAGACCTGGAATTCCTCTACTTCGCGGTCTGCGCCGTACCACCCGGCATCCATCCAAAAGGTTTCGTAGCCGATGTTTTCCTTTGTAATCTGATCCAGAAGGCGAAGGCTTGTCGTTGTCTTCATGCCGCCCCATCCCAAATGAGAGACAGGCAGAACGACCGGCTTTCCGTCGTATTGCGGCATGTGATACTTCAGGACGTGCCTGCGCAGAATATTGTGGGCATCGATAGCGTCCCCTTCCCAGGGCAACAGCAGGATCTCTGGAGTCCGAATCTCCTCGCCGGGATGTAGCAGGAGATGAGTCCGCTCCATGCCGGCCCTGACCGCTATCTTGCCCTCCGTCGGCCGTGACATGGAAATGGCCCATGCTCCGGGCCAACCAACGGCGCCGATCATACCGCGCCCGTTCATCTGAATATCGAAAAAGGGGATGGTCTCGACCGTCTTGCCTCCGCCATCATTCGAGAGGCGAAGCGACTCAAGTTGATTCAGCGGCTGCTTCCGCAGAGCATAGGTGTCCATACCGCCGGCTCCCCTGGAATAGAGAACCGATGGGACGCCATCGCCAGTGAGCGGAACTGAAGTATCGAGCGCCTGGATATCTTCGAGTACGGGTGTATCCGCTTTGCCGTCATTTGTGAAATATACCGTCCATTCCACCGCCGGGGAATCCGCGAATTCAACGGCGGTCAAATGAACACGCAGGGTCGTCTTTGGATCGATCCAGACGACGGTATATTGCGTGCGGACTGCGTCAAGTTTCTGGATTTCGGTCGTCTTCGGCCACAGTTTCAAGAGCGCCGCCGATGACTTCCTGCCGTAGACAAACGAGAAGGGTGGTTGTGCGCTGGGATTCAGTAGATGTTCTTGCAGCCAGGAATTGTGCCTACGTTCATCGTCTTGCCCGTTGCGGCTCCCTGGCTTAGCATTTGCGAGCAGAGAAAATGCGAACGTCACAATCGCGAACCACGCTAGCGCGCGGCCACCGCGTCTCTTCGTTTGGACGCCGGCATCATTTGTTCGCGTCTCCTTCCTGTTCGATGGCATCGCAGCTGTTCCTTGTTTCCATCGCGCAGCGGACGATATTGCCGTTCCGAGGGTTGAGCCAATCAATGATCCTCCTCGACATAGACCAGGTCGCTGGTATAACGGGCAGGCAACTGTATCGCTAGCCCGGTACTCATCAATTCGCTTCCGGAGTAGGTTGCCTCTGGCGTTGAATGATCTTCTGTACGTACCTTGTACTTCGTGTCCGCGACAAGCCCCTTCAGCACGATGAGTTCCTTACTCTGCTCACTGTCTGGGCGGAAAATGTACAGGGTGCCGCGCTTAAGACTTGGACTCCAATAGAACATCCCGTCCCAGTGATAGCCGTCTGGCCGGGGAAGAATATGATGCACCTCGGCGTCATGCAGGATCGGCCGAATCCAGGATTTGTAAACGTCTGTCGCTTTCTTCACGTTGGCGCGTTGTTCCGGCGTCCAGGATGCGCTGTGGGTGGGATCGATCTGCCATTGGTTCATCATGGAAGATCGCCAGAAATAGGGTTCTGGCGCGTCGGAAACCGTATCGTAGAAATTCTCATACGTGTAGTCCATGAGCGCCGCCGGCGGAAAAGCAAAGGTTGAATCATAGATGGCCTGGCGGTTTGGTAAGGATGAGAGCGTGTCGTTGATCGCGATCGTATGCACTCGCTGGATGTCCCCGAAATCCTTGATGTGACCGGACCCGGAACATCCCTCATTGATCAGATTGGGAAATTTCTGCAGCAGCGCTTCCTGCACGGCATAGTAGCCAAGCGTGGACCAGTAGCTGACGTCCACGCCGTAGTGATGCCGATGGTTGGTCTGTTGGCATTGGGTGACGATCGGACTGTAGTCGGTCTTGAAATAGTCAATTCCATACTCAGCGACAACACGTTGCGTGGATTGCTCCGCCCAGTCCCTGGCCGGGTCGTAGCCCAAATCGATGAGAGCATCCCAATTGATATGGCCCTCTGGATCCAGTTTTGGTGGAGCACTGAACCAATCGGGATGCTCTTTGATATTCAACGCCCGCGGGTCCGATAGGCTGGAGCCGTGTGTGTAGGCCATCCAAAGCCCAAACTTCATATCATGGCTATGCAGATATTCTTCGATCGGTTTATGCCCGTGCGGGAAACGCTTTGTGTCCCAGTACCAGGCGCCGGACTGTGGAAACCACATCGCATCGACAACGAAAGTTTCAAAGCCTAGTTCCTTGGCGAGCGCAGCACTCTTCAGTACACCCTTCTCTTCTGCATCCGCGCCTCCGCTGTCGAGATAGAGGTTGTAAGCCAGTGTGGGATAGACATACCCCTCAGGAAATTTTGGAACCAGCTTCTCCATCACGAAGCGATGCAAACTGTAGCTACCATCGTCGATATCGCCCGTATAGCAACCGACGAAAGCCGGCGGAACCAGGAAGGTCTCACCCGCCGGAAGATCTGTCTTGAATGCCGGAACGTTTCCCACCTCGATGCCTAACATTGCAGGGCCGGCTGCCGGACCTGTGGCTGGTGGGGCCGCAGCATCGGTAACACTATGAAAGCGAATCCGCCCGATGCCCGAAAACTCCCAACCTACATAGAGGCCGCGCGAGCTTCCTACCTGAAGCGCCAGCCACGGCACCGGGCTTGCGCCATCCGTCGGGTCGCTAACGAGAGTCTCATCGGAGTTTCGGCCAACACTTCTAACAATCGTGCCGCCTTCCTTCGTGGCATTACTCGCGCCGCGCTTGATTGACCAGGCGTCCATCGAGTCGTTCGCGGGAATCGCCAAGTGATCGAGAACCAGGCTGTCCTGGTGGCCAATCGTGATCGTCGCCCCGGACTGGTTGGCGATCGTCAACCAATGCTCTATCGGTCCACGCCCTGGACGGGCTCGCCAGATGGACTCGCAGCTCCATCGCCGGAGCGGAGTTCGTGAAGCGCAAAACCAACTTGCCGCTCTGCGGATCAAGAGCACCACCTTCGTAGTGCCACTTGGTTGCCAGCGAAGTTCCCTGCTGCGTGACTGAGGATAGTAGGGCCTCCGGCACCGGCGCCAGCAGCCATTCTGAACCACCTTTTGTGGAGCCGAGCTGCGTCACAGTTGGCACGCCCTGTTTCACCGTTACTGTTAATGTTGTGTCATCTGTGGACAGGCGCCACGACTTGTCGTTGTCGGCGCACCAAATCCGATTGGAGCAACAGGTGATGCACGCGACCACAATCAGCAGGTATTTCATGTGGAAGTATCCCCCGGAACGCCGCAATGGCATCTTGAATCGCTCATACTATCGGCCGGAGCAGGCTAAAAGATCGTCTGGACTATTGTCAACACTAATGTCAACACAATAGACTGGCGATGTCTTCATGGGCGCGCCGCAATCCGCTGAGGGGCATCACCCAATGTGTCAGGAGCCGAGCAAAAGAGAGAATCGTGGTACCACGTGGCCTCGCCATCCGTGGCGTCGCGCCGTCTCGGGGAGCACCTCATAAATGAAAGCGGAGATCGACATCGAGGAGTTCGATTCCCTACGCCAATATCTTCTGGAACGGGGACACATAAAGCCGGACGAGTCGATCTCACTCAAGAGCCTGTCTGGAGGAGTCTCGAATCGGACGGTGAGGGTTGGATGGCCGGATGGCCATGGATGGGTTCTAAAGCAGGCTCTGGCGAAGTTGCGAGTCGATGTTGACTGGTTCAGCGATCCGGAGAGGATCGGAGTCGAAGCGAAGGCCGCGCGCTGGCTCAATGTGCTGGCACCAAAAGATACTACGCCGTTGTTTGTCTTTGAAGACATGGCGAATCATTTGATGGCCATGGAGGCAATACCCGAAGAAAGCGAGAATTGGAAATCTGTTCTGCTCTCGGGCAGGATCGTTTCCAATCACTTCGAGCAGTTTGGCCAATTTCTTGGGACCATTCACCGGCGGTCGTCAGAGGCAGGCTCCGAAATCGCCACGGTTTTCGGAGACACCACCTACTTCAAGAGCCTGCGGCTTGATCCGTACTATCTTTACGCGGCGGAAAAAGCCCCTGTTGCCGCTCGATTTCTGAACGCGTTGGCCGAAGAAACAATGCGTCACCGAGACAGCCTCGTTCACGGCGACTTCAGCCCGAAGAATACTCTGATCTATCGCGACAAATTAATTCTCCTCGACTACGAGGTGGTTCATTTCGGCGACCCGGGATTCGATATAGGATTCGCCTTGACCCATTTCCTGAGTAAGGCAAACCATCTACAGTTGGAGCGCTGTCGTATCGGGGCCGCTGCTGCGCTCTTCTGGAAGGTCTATCGCATGGAGACGGAGGCTCTTGAGTGGTCATCTACCCTTGAGCCGCGAGCGGTGCGCCATACTCTCGCCTGCCTGCTTGCCAGAGTGATCGGAAAGTCACCGTTAGAGTATTTGACTCCATCGGAGGCAACTAGGCAGATGGAGGTTGTATTGCAACTTATTGCGGACCCTCCTACTAGCGTGAACGATCTGATCTCTGAATTCATTGGAAAGATGGATGCCTATGCCTAAAATTGAGCGACTCTCCGGCCGCGAAATTCTTGACTCCCGTGGCAGACCCACGGTTCTTGCCACCTGTCTTCTGGAGGGCGGAATTTGTGCTTCTGCCTCTGTTCCTTCAGGAGCTTCGACCGGAACGGCCGAGGCATTTGAACTTCGCGACGGAGATCCTCGCCGATACCAGGGGCTAGGCTGCCGTCGTGCGGCGGCCAATATTGACGGGGCGCTTCATGGCGCGCTTGCTGGCCGGGTCTTCACCGACCAGTCTGAATTAGACAGGGCACTGATCGCGCTCGATGGAACCCCCACAAAATCGCGTATCGGCGCAAACGCCATTCTGGCTGTATCAGTCGCCTTTGCGCGGGCCTGTGCCGCACAACGTAGAGTGCCTCTTTATCAGCATTTTGCCGATATGGTGAGTTCACCCGCTCGCACACTGCCTCGCCTCACCATCAATCTGCTCAGCGGCGGAAAGCATGCGGGAAATCAGGTTTCCATTCAAGACGTTTTGCTTATTCCGATCTCCCCACGAACCATTGACGAAGTGTTGATGTCAACCTTTGACATCTATCAGTCGGCAGCCGAGCTTGTACTCCAGAAATATGGAATGCGTCTCCTTACCGCAGACGAAGGCGGTCTGGCTCCGCCGTGCACCTCCGCCGAACAGATGCTCGATCTTGCGGTGGAAGCGATTGAACGGGCCGGATATGGACCTGGCAAGGATGTGTTTCTGGGGCTTGACGTTGCCGCAACTCACTTTTATCAAGATCACCAATACCGGCTCGATTCGGAGCTACTGGATAGCCCAGCAATGATCGAGAGGATTGCGAAATGGATAGATCAGTATCCGATCTTAAGTGTGGAAGACGGGCTTGCAGAGGATGACTGGGAGAACTGGCCGAGACTTCGCGAGACGATAGCCGGTAGGGCCCTGACTTTGGGTGACGACCTCTTATGCACTAACCCTGATCGTATACGGCGAGCAGTCGAAACGAATGCCTGCGACGCTTTGCTGCTGAAGGTCAACCAGATCGGGACCCTTAGCGAAGCTCTTGAAGCTCGCCAGCAAGCTCGGGCTGCGGGTTGGTCGGTCACCCTCAGCGTGCGCAGCGGAGAGACCGAGGACAATTGGGCGGCTGATTTGGCGGTGGGTTGGCAGGTGGATCAGTTTAAGAACGGATCGATTCGACATTCCGAGCGCTTGGCGAAATATAACCGTTTGCTTGAAATTGAGGAAACAACGGGGTTAGTTCTAGCTGGTTGGCCAGGCCGGGCATGAATCTATTATCGGGCGGACGTTCCACCATTTTGATGCTGATTCTGTGCATGGCTAGCTATTTGGCGCATCCAGAGTCCAGCCTCCAGAGCAGGGACGGCTATGTACGTCGTGAAGGCAACGAGTGGATTATTGGTACATCTCTCGTGGAGAAAAGGATCCGGCTTGCGAATGATCGATTTACCATGGCGTCGCTGCGCAACAAGAAGTCAGGCCGTGAATATCAAGGCTCAGAAGAAGATTCTGCGGAAATCAAATTCCTTGCCAATGGCCAAGATGTCAGCCTGGTCAGTTGGCACTGGAAACTGCGCGGGGAACGAGCTACTCGCGGTGAGCAGGGAGAGCTCCAGCTTGATATCGATCTTGAATCCGCAGTCATCAATGTAACTAAGCACTATATTATTTATCCCGGAACTCCGGTCATTCGGGAATGGCTGGTTCTGGAAAACGTCTCAGGCTAAATCAGTTCGAATTAGCGATGTAGATTTCCTCCACGCCAGTGGATTGGGTTTCGCCGGACGAGATGTCCAATTCAACTACCTGACGGGCGGGGGGAACTACAACGGCAGCCAGCTTCTAAAAACCGAGTCTGTTGGCCCTGGTTATAAGCGCATTTTGGATTCGAACGGAGGTATTCAGCCGGGGAGCTACAGTGGGTATTTGCCGTTAGCGTTCTTGTTGGGTCAACACGCGACTGACGGTATGGCTATCGGTTGGGACTATCTAGGGCACTGGCGCTTTGAGGTCGCAAGTCAGGAAGGCGGACCGCTTAGCGTACGCCTGGAGCTGGCTGGATTCGAAAAGGACCTGGCTCCTGGCGGCCAGATCGAAACACCAAAAGTGTTCACGGCGCCGTTTTCAGGCGGAGTGGACGAGTTGGGGAATCAACTGCTCGATTGGCAGTATGCCTATTTGTGGGAGTTCACAAATCCGGAATACTTCGCCAAGACACGATGGGCTGTCGATTGGCCCGAGCCCTGGGTTGGTGAGGGCGGCACGCCAAGCGCCGATAATTGGGGACGACGCCTGGCGCTGGACCTGCGATATGTCGATCTTCTCAGGGAAACAGGTACAGATATCTTATGGGATGATGCCGGTTGGTACGACAAGTGGGGCAGCTGGAATGGGCCCGATTGGCGACTCACCAACGATTATCTTCGCAAGTACGATATGCGATGGGTGTTATGGTACCCCACCTTTCTCGCGACCCCTGAGTCGAAGGTGGGTCAGGAACATCCGGAGTGGTTGATCCCAGGACAAGAGACTCTGGAACAATCCATCCCAGCGACAGCGGACTGGCAAAGCCGATTGCTGAACGACGGAGTGAGCGCCTGGGGAGATTTTCAGTGGCGCTACGATATCGCGCCGGCGGCAAGCGCCAACGATACGGATGCCCTCGGCGCCGATCAAAACTTTCGGCAATTGCTTCAGCAATTCAAGAGCAGTCATCCTCGAAGCGGAATCGATGCATGTGACGGAGGAGGGCGATGGATCAGCTACGACCTCGCCCGCTTCGCGGAATCGGGCGAGTATACCGATGGAGGCGTCGGACCGTATAGCGCCTACTACACTTCGCTGATTATTCCTCCCGACAAGCTTCATAACGTCGTGGATTACGATCAGACCTACTACGCTGCCAGTGATCGTATCCATCTTGCAATGAATCCCACCTGGTACCGAGACCCTGGCGACGGTCCGGATGTGGAATCGATCCGGAAGGATTGGGAGCTTTATCACTATCTCGTTGCTCAAGGGGTGGCTGGCCGTTGGAGCCACGTATTCCGTCCGAAGGTCGATCACGATAACGAAATCTGGTATTTCCAGAGGATGAACAAAGATGGTACAAAGGGCGTCATTCTTACGAAGCATGCAAAGCATGGTGCGACCTACTTCGTAACTAGCCGGCTGGCAAAACAATCTCCCAATTCACCCGACCGATATCTTGGCGGAGCGGGTGAAATGAATACTGTGTCAACCACGACAGCGGCGAGTCTTGAAACCGGAGTTTACGAAGACCCCGTGGACGGGGCACCTCGGTTTTATGGCGTGCCCGGGCAGGAGTTTGGCCCACTCAATGTGAAGTATCAAGTGGGCACCACCGACGAATCGCTTGTCACTAAGGTCGTGAAACGCGGGGCAGAGCGGCAGGCGCAGGACAGTTTCTTCGGAATGGCGCTTCAGCTTGACGAACCCATGACGATTACCCAACTCGGGCAATTCGATAGTGGACACAGTCACGGAACATACACTCTGTCTCTCGTCCGGGCTGAAGATAACGCGGTGCTGGCCACCGCTGACCTTGATATGAGCCGGGCCCCGGTGGATGAAATGGGGTTTAAATACGTCACGTTGCCTCATCCAGCAGTGCTGCAAATTTCTTCCAAGCCCGTGGTCATCTATCCCCGCGGACTCTTGCCTGAGGAAGTGTACGAGGTTCGGGCCGGCAGTTCCGGGCTACATCTTCGCCAAACCGGCTCCAGGCTGATGTCCGAAGGCATCACTCTCGATAAAGTTGCCGCCGGCGAGTTGATCTTTTTGAACCTGCCCAAGTATCCCGGTTCTGGGACTGATCGCGTTCCTCCTAAGCCGCCATCCAATGTAACGAAGAGATTGGGAACGAATCTCGGCGTACAGGGAGTCGAAGTGTCCTGGTCTCCCGGCAGCGATGACAATTGGATTTCCTACTATGAGGTTCTCAAGAATGGAAAGTTGATCGGTAAGGCCGCAAAGGGAACGTTTTTCTTTGACCACTCCAACTCCGCACGCGACGACATGAATGCAGTCTTTGAGATCAGGACTGTGGACGGAGATGGAAATCGAAGTCAGTCCGTGACTGCGGAGAAAGCCGGAACCCAAACACAGATTTACGAAGCCCTCGGCGATTTCTCTCCGGCTCAGTCGGAGAAGCAATGGGCATATGAAGAAGAGTCAGACGAGGGCTCTTACCGAGAGTTGACGTGGAACAGCGGAGGCTACGAAGGGCGCTGGATCGGATCCGGATTGGGGCGCATCGGGAGAATCTGGATGCAGCCATCTGCATCGTTCGACCTCTCCCGGACATTTATTGCGCCGACTGCCGGCATGGTGAGCGCCTCCGGCACAGTCCGCAAAGATCCGAGTGCCGAAAATCAAGCTTCGTGCTTCTGTGCGGATACTGCTCAATTCCAAGCAGGTCTGGCCCGCTGAGGGATGGGCGGAGGTTAGTCCACGCTACGATGTCCCGACTTCCTACGAGATCACAGAATCTCCGCGTCTTGCCAGGCGACAAGCTACGATTCCTTGTGAAGCACAACGGAGTGAATCGTGCCGATCCAATTGTGTGGGACCCATCGGTCGTCCTTCAAAGCTCAGACCCTTCAGAAGCAACTACCGCCCTTCATTAGGCGACGGGGTAGATGCCAGACAAAGATCAGCTCATCCGTAAAAGAACCACTTCCGACATGTGAACCTTCTCCAGCGAAATGCTGATTCCCTTGGAGAGAAGATCACCGCCTTTTGCTTTGAGATCGGGGCGATTTCCATTTGCGAAATGAACATCATAGTTCGCATCGGTTTGAAGTCCCCGGAGCGTCAACTGGACCGACTCCTGTGGGTCTTCGGCCCTGAATGCCAAAACGACTGCCTCTTGCCCTGTGGGCGAGGCGAACTCGACGGCCAACCACCCGCCTTCGCCCTTTTTTGTATCGACAGGTTTCAATAGTGGATGACAATCATGCTGTAGCAGATGACGGTAGCGTTTATATAATTCGACATTTCGCCGTGCGGCTGTGAGTACAGACTCGGGATAGAGGGAAACCCGCTCCTTCAGTTGTCCGTTGATTGTGCCGAAACCGAAAAGGCTCATCATGCGGCTCCGGAAGATCGTATCGAGCATTGCCGGATCGTTCTCGTAACGTTTAAGATCTTCGTCCTCGGAGACAATCCAGGCGCCGTTATACGCGCTTGGATAGAGATGGCTCGCAATGACCGCGTTATTGCGGACATGATTTGAGGGATAGCTGGCATCACTGAGCCAGTTCGACCGTATCGTTCGCGCCAACCCATAGTCGAGGCGACTTCCATATCCGCATTGCTCGAGTACAAGATTCGGAAATTTGGCATGCAGGTCATTGAAGATTTCGTACTGACCGACAAGGGCGGCGTAGCTTCCGTCGCCGGCTTGATGGCCGTGGTCGGCGCGAGTGCAATTGGCCGGACTAGCCGGAATGCCCGAGTTATCCCATTTGAGCCAATCGAGCTGAAACTCCTCGAACGATGCGAATCAATTCCTTCTTCAAGTAATCCAGATACTCGCGGCAGCCGAGGCACACTTGAGATACAGGGCTTTCCCAACCGGATGGCTGGAGTGTCTGATCTTTCCCATCGACCTGCGCAATCCAGAGCTTTGGAATCGCCTTGCCGACAATGCGGCTGTCAACAACGTTTGGTCCCACCCACAAGCCGAACTTCATCCCCGCTTCGTGCACACGATGCGAAATGCTCGGCGAGTCCCATGGGATATTTCACCCGGTCGTCCGTGTAGTTTCCAAGCCCGCATCCCCAGTCGCCGGTTCCTTTCTTCGACGAGTCCACGTACCAGGACGCATCCATGACAAAGACGTCCACACCGAGAGTGGCGGCAAACTCTACTTCATGAAGGGCTGCTTCCTCGACCCCCTCGGCCTCGGTCGCCCAAAAATCGTACACAACCCACGGCGCTTTCTCTAACGGGGCAGGGAAGACGTTCTGCTGCATGTAATGGCGTGTTGTGACGAATGCCTGATCGAGGTCGCCATGAGACAATGCCGAGAAATAGCCGAGGCGTCGGCAACCGCTCTCCTGGCGCGATATCGTAAGTAAGATCGGAAACATCGACGCTGAGCCATGTTCCGTCGGAGTCTTTTTCGATGCGATACGCCAACCGCGCTCCCATTCGATTCCGACGAGAAGAAACTCGTCTTTGCCGACAGCTTCCAGCAACAGCAGGCCACCATACTCCGGCGCGTTCCAGCGCCCTCCTGACAGTTTGACGGAACCATTGACGGGGATGGATTCCAAAGCATACTCGTTGCGGCGGACAGCATGAACCACCAAGGGTCCGAGGTCGTTCCGTAAGGCGAAACGCAAGGGACCGAATGCCGTGACGCCCGCGAGCGGAGCTTTCGAAGCATTGTGAAATTCAGAATGAACCTCGAGAATCGGGTTGCCGCTAACGGGCTGTAGAGCAAGCGTCGAACGAATGCGGCCATCTTCGCTGTGAGCAGCGAGTTCGAAGCGACTCTCATCAACACGGTGTGCCACGGCAGGGCGCGATGAAGACCATTTCTGCGAAGGAGTCCCAGCTGCGGCAAACACAGGCTCAAGCGGGGTGCTCGCGCGGGCCCATTCAAAGCCGGTTTTCGAGTTGCGCAGCGAGCTGATTTGAACAGCCCCGCCCCCAGGTGTGAAATGCAGACCGAGGGAAAACGCATCGGAGACGACTGTTGCATCTTCGGCGGTTCCCGCGTAGGCCGTCCGCGGGTCAAGCAATGAGAATAGCAATCCGCTGCCTGCAAATTGCAGGAACTCGCGCCGATCCATGCCGTCTGGTTTTTTGGGATTAGGCATATTTATTCCACCGTACAAGGTTTTTTGTTTCCGAACTCAGTGGCAGCCTAAACTGTGTTGCAACGCTTTGGGCACCGGGTGCGGGAGGGGCGAAAGGTGGTCCACCCGACGCATCAGCACTCGCTGACTGACCGACGGATTGGGCGTGATGAGAACGAATGACATCGTGGATTGTCATTGCACTTCATTGCAGACTGGCAAAGAGACCTGCCTCGGAGCCTCGCCGAGGCGGGTCTCCGAGGCAGGGGGAGGGGCAAACTTTTAGAAGGTCAACTGTGCTCCAATCTGCATACGCCGTTTGAAGTCCACAATGCCCGTGATCTGCCCCGCCGTACTGGTATCGACACTGGAATTGGGATTTCCGAGATTGGTATGGTTGAACGCGTTGAACACATCCCATTTGAGAGCCAGATTAGCCTTGTCACCGAATTTAAAGGTCTTCTGCAGCGACAAGTCACCAGAGGAAAAGCGTGGCCCCAACAGGGTATTTCGACCGGAATCGCCGTACACGTACAACGCAGGCACCGCATAGGCTTGCGGATTGAACCAAAGGGACCGGTTGGGGTTGCCAACTCTTGGGTTCCCAATAATATCTGGCCGCAAGCCAATGGTGGAATTCAGAGAAGCATTGTTGGCGAGGGTCGGGGTAAAGTAAAATCCGCCTTCGAAGTTATAAATTCCACTGAGTATCCAGCCTCCGAGTAAGGCCTCCTCCGTCCGATTCAGATCGCTTGCAAACGCCTTCCCTCTGCCGAATGGAAGATTCCAGACCGCCGCGCTCACCCAGGAAAAGGGTCTGACAAAATCCGAATTTCCGTAGTTGCTGGCAAAGTTAAATATATTTGGAGGACCAAAAGTTCCTTCATCGAGAGATTTGGCCCAGGTGAAATTGCTCAACAGATTAAAGTCACTCCCGAATCGCTTTTGAACGGAGGCTTGTAATGAGTTGTAATTGCTTTTGAGCTCAGGATAGCCATTGAGTTGGTTGTTCCGCTGCGTTTCACCCGTTGTCCAGCCGTATTTGGCAAAATAGGGCCGTCGCGGATCGAATGGCCCGGGTCCGGGAATTGGGGCATTCACGTCGACATTGTCCCAAAGGTTGCGACCGACATTACCGATATAGGCAAGCGTGAAGGTGAAGTCGTGGGGAAATACCTGCTCTAACGTCACATTCCATCCGTCGGTATAGCTGTGGGGGTAGTCTCCCGTGCCGGGGAAGATTTGACTGAAACCGGTTGGCAGAGGAATCAGCCCGTTGGCCGGGTAGGCTGGAAGTGGGGCAGGCAGGCCGGGTCCTTGATCAAGTGTGAAATCTAACGGCGTATACGGGTTCGCGGGGCTAAATGCCTGGCTCTGCTTGATTGGCCAGCAGCAACCCTCAGTGCCAAAGGACGCTCCGTAGGGGTTGAGGAAGTAGCTCCGTCCAAATCCGCCGCGGATAACGGTGTTGTTCATCAAGCGATACGACGCTCCGACGCGCGGCGAGAACTCCGTCTTCAAGGTCGTGACACCGGCATACTTACCGGCTAAATTGGTCAGCTCAACATTGCCGGTATTCAAATTCAGGTTTCCGACACTCTGCCCGTTGGGCGTGTAGATCGGCGTAGTGTAGTCCCACCGCAGCCCTATCATGATGTTGAACTTCGGTGTGACCTTCCAGGTGTCCTCGCCGTAAAAGGAAAGTCTCCACTGCTTTTCCTGCGGCTGAACCAGTGTTATGTCCCTCCCGAAGCTATCGCTGATGCCGAGTAGAAAGCTCGCCATACCCAGGCCGGAGTTGGCCACGTCTGCATCGCCGGTAAGGTTCTGAGAGAAATCGAAACTGCCGCGACCGCTGACGTCTGTCCGGATTCCGTAGAACTTATGGAAGTCCCCGCCGAATTTGAATACATGGCGGCCCATGGTTTTCGTCCAGGTGTCGTAAAACTCCAGGTTCGTTTCGTGCTCAAAGAACGGCAGGCCAATATCTCCCATGGTGAAACCGCTCGTAGGTCCGCCAACCCCAAGTGTCGGCAGTCCGCTTGTGTAGACGGTGCCGAGGTTGATATCGGGAATGCCTACCGTAGTCGCGGTGTCGAAAGCAGCGTCCAGTTGTAGTTCCGAGATGACAATTCGCGAATACGCGAAACGGAAGTCCTGCTGTAGCGATGGAGAGAAGGTGCGCTGATAATTGACCATTCCGCTGTAAACGTTGTCGGAGGAATCTCCCGAATTGGGGATGCCGCCCAGCGGCGGACCGCCTCCCAGAACGCCGAAGACGTTGTTGGTCAGAAAGTGTGCCTGGAAGTAGCTGAACTTTCCAAAAATGAGGGTCTTTGGCGAGACGAAATAATCCAAACGCCCATCAGTCTGATTCTGATCGAAAATACCTGGCCGCGAAATCGTGTAGTTGTTGTCCGCCACATTTGGGTTTGTCGGCGCCGGCAACAAGGCGAGGAGATTTGTCGTAGCCGGACTGATTCTATCGGGGCAAATCACGTTGAGAACGCCGTTGCAGGAGAACTGCGTCCGCCCGGTTCCGTCAGGATTTCCGGTCGTCGGGTCGTAAATTGGGTTGGTGGCTGCGACCGAACTAAAATCGCCGACGCGAAATGGGGCGATCGGAGATGTATAGAGGCTGGAGGTAGACAGATTATTCCGCATGCCCTGGTAATCGCTGAAGAAGAAGAGCTTGTCTTTTACGATCGGGCCGCCAATGCTGCCGCCGAACTGGTTCCAGACGTTGCCGGGCACACCATTGGGCTGGCTAAAGGAATCTGCGGCGAAAAAACCGGCCGTGCGGTAATACTCAAACGCCGATCCATGGAAGGTATTCGTGCCGGACTTGGTCGTCGTCTGAAAGACACCCCCGCTGACACTTCCATATTCAGCGTCGTAATTGCTCGTTGTGAACTTCACTTCCTGCACCGAGGCATTCGTCGGCACGAGGAGCGAGTAGCCCTGGATCACTTCCGTGTTGTCGACCCCATCCAGTATGTGGGAGTTGTTGTTCGGCTGCCCGCCGTTGATATTGACGTTAAAGTCTGAGCCCGAATTTTCCGGATGCACATCGAGTTGACCAGACGGCATGGACGCTCCGGGGGCCAGAAGCGTCAGTCGAGTGATGTTGTTTCCGACTGTAGGAAGGTTATTAATCTGGTCTGCCTGGATGGTTAGGCTGACTTCGACAGAATCGGTCTGCAGAATAGGAGGCTGATCGCTGACCGTTACCGAGGCGGTTGCTGCGCCGATCGCCAGCTTTGCGTCGATCGAGACAGCGGTCCCAGCTTCGACGGTCACATTCTGTTGAATGTATTTCTCGAAGCCATCTTTGGTCACGGTGATCGAGTACGCGCCGGGCAGAAGGCTGGCAAACCGATAGAGCCCCGCGATATTCGTGGTGGTCCGATCGGTGACGGCGGTGGCAAGATTTGTTGCCTCCACCGATGCGTCAGTGAGTACCGCACCCGAGGGGTCCTTCACATACCCTGTTATGGCCCCAGTGACAGCCGTTTGCGCGTGCAACGCGCCAACGGACGCGACGATCAATACCGCTATCAAGACTGCGAGTCGATATACAGACGCTTTCACGATTGGTCTCCTTTTTCGAAAACGCTCTTTCGAGTGGGACTTCCGCTGGTCGTGCCCGCACTATATTTGCGCCGCTGGCATTCTAAGGGACTGAGTAGGTCACAAACGTTGAAGCAAATGGGGCAGATGCGGTGCAACATCCCAGCGACGCGAAACTTACTCCAGCAATCAGACGAGTGTCAACAGAATTTTGTCAACACTGATGTCAACAATAGTGTCAGTGTCCGATTATGGCCAGATCGTCTAGCTCGAAAACTCCGTATTATTAGCGGCTCGGGTGCGATGTTGCCTTTCCATCTAAAGGACGGCCCATCATTTCGGGAGCGTTGCCCCGGCGTCGCGCGGACTACTGTTCCCCGAGTTCCAATCAGTGCCCAGACGGCCTTGCGAGTTGCCGTTGGAGTCGCTGCGGTCCGCTAGCCCTGGGCTTAGATCGAGCTGCGGGATAAAAGTTCCCACTGTCCCCTAAGTCGTATGTATAATCAACGATTCAATGCCAACCCTGAAGTCAAAACCGGAGAAGCGGAGCCGCGATCTTCCTGCAACCCAGCGGGTAGAGGCCCATCTGCGAAAGGCCATATTTGCCGGTAAGTTGCGGCCCAGGCAAAGAATCATCGAGGGAGATCTCGCGGACGAATTGAGCATGAGCCGCGGGCCGGTTCGGGAAGCCCTGCTGCGCTTGGAGCGCGATGGTCTGGTGGTGACCACCTCGAGACGCGGAACGTTTATACGCGATATTGCCCCGGCTGAGATCGGCGTCATTTTTAGGATGCGGGCCAAATTGGAGAGTTTATGCGTGCTCTACATGCGTGAGAACATGTCGATCGATCCGGAAGAGTTGCTAAAGGAGCCACTCAGGAAGTTGAAGGCCGCGGTCGCGAAGGGCAGTGAAGAGCAGTTTTTTCACGCAGATATGGAGCTCCATCGCACGATCTGGAAAGCGTCCGGTCAGCCGATGCTGTACCGGACCCTTAATTCGATGATGAATCCTTACATTTTTATTATTGCGCGCGCCTATTCATCTCGAATTCCTCTCTCTATCCGTCGCGACAATCACGAAGATTATGTTCGGTTGGTCCTGAAGACTCCTAAATCGCGTGTCGAGAAGGAAGTCGAAGGCTATTTCGAAAAGCTTTATATCAAAGTCTTTAAGACCAGTTCGCCGCCGGCATTCGACGACGATCACTGGGCGCATGGCGAGTTATCGCGACACTTTAATCCTTAGCCTGTGCGTGCTGTAGTGCTGGGCGCCGGCTCCGGCGTCACGGTTCTCCCGGATATGCCTTTAACGTTTTTGTGGAGCCAGTGCTCGGCTCGCGGTGTCAAGGCGGTCACTCTTGGCTTCAAAGGGTGCGTCGTTGATCTGTGTAAACAAGGTTGTTGACAAAGCAAATGCCATAATGCTCCAATGGCGGCGGTCGCTTCTGTTCAACTTACGAATACTTGGCAGTGACTCGATCCCGCAAGTCGAACGTCTTCGGGCCAGGTTGGGAAGATAATCTTGAATTCACCTGTCGTGCAGGCCCTCGTATTGGTTGTCATGGCCGCGATCATGAATGGCGCTTACGTGTTGCCGATGAAGCTGAATAAAAAGTGGCAATGGGAGCACTCCTGGTTCGCTTTCTCGATCCTGGGCGTTGCTCTGGTTCCTACCCTGATCGCCATGGCCACGGTGCCGCAGCTTTGGTCAACATACTCAGCGGTTTCCTTCAAGATTCTGTTCCTGATGGCAGTGTTCGGCGCCGGCTGGGGAGTGGCGTTGGTCTTCACCGGTCTGGCCCTGAAACGCCTCGGCCTGGCGATCACCTTCGCCGTAAGCCTGGGAACTTCCGCGGCGGTCGGCGCACTGACGCCATTGGCCACCCAGCATTCCGATCGCCTGATGACGGGTCAAGGCGGCTTAATTGTGATCGGCGTTCTCATCATCCTCGTTGGCGTTGGATTTTGCGGGCTCGCCGGCTACCGGAGAGAGCGTGAGACCCAGTCGGATAGTCTCCCTCCGCGCAAGGGTTATCAACAGGGGCTGGTCCTGGCTTTTCTTTCGGGAATTTTGGGCTCGATGCTGAATCTTGGCCTCGCTTTCGGTGGCAGCATTCAGCGCGCGGCCCAGCAGCACGGAGCGAGTGTCGCCATGATGTCCAACGCCGTCTGGCTTCCGTGCCTGTATGCGGGGGCGATTCCTGGAGCGATCTACTGCTATTACCTGATGAAGCAGAAGAAAACGCTAAGCGCACTTACGCTGGCAGGGACGTGGTATTACTGGCCTGTCTCCGCGAGCATGGGCCTCTTATGGTTTGGCAGCATCATTCTTTACAGCATCTCGACTGTAAAGCTCGGCGCTCTGGGGCCTGTCATTGGGTGGCCTCTCTTTCTTGGCGCCATCGTTATATCGAGTACGGCGCTGGGAGTGGCCACTGGCGAATGGTCAAAGAGCGGCAAGACTCCGATCAAGATCATGGTTCTTGGCGTGAGTTGTGTCGTGCTCGCGATCGCAATTCTCAGCTATGCCGGCAATATCGATATGACGAAAAGCGAGAGCAACCAACGTCTGAAGCCGGCCGGCGTGTTGTCCGAACTGGCGGGTAATCCTCTCATCGGCGGAGCTTTGAACAATGACAATTGAGCGCAAAGGCATGGATAAGCTATTTGATCTTAGCGGACGCGTCGCGTTGATTACCGGCGCTGGGGTTGGCTTTGGCGAGGCGATCGCGCTCGGTTTTGCGGACTATGGATGCGATATCGCGGCCTCTGACCTCAATCTCGAGAATCCGTTGCGGACAGCAGACAAAGTGCGCCAAAAGGGGAGGCGCGCCATTGCCATAAAGGCAAACGTCGCTGTTCCTGAAGACGTCACCGCAATGGTAGACGAGACAGTTCGCGAACTCGGCGGCGTAGACATTCTCATCAATTGTGCGGGCATTCCGCAACATGACCCCGCGGAGGATACTCCACTAGCCACTTGGGATCGCGTTCTGAACATCAACCTGAGAGGAACATTCCTATGCTGCCAGGCTGCAGCTCGCGTGATGCTGCAAAAGGGGGGCGGCGTCATCGTCAATTTCTCGTCGATTGCTGGAGTGGTAGGAGTAGGCCGGGGCGCAAATGCTTATTGTGCCAGCAAGGGGGGCGTAAACTCCTTGACCAAACAACTGGCGCTCGAGTGGGCTGACAGGGGAATTCGCGTGAACGCCATTGCCCCGTGTCAATTTCGAACTCCCGGACTAGTCGATGTGATGGCCGATAGGCAATTCGATGCGGAAAAGCTAATGCAGACCTGGGTTTCCAATATCCCCTTGGGGCGAGTCGGTGAGCCGGAAGAAATTGTTGGGCCCACATTATTCCTTGCTTCGGACGCATCCTCCATGGTGACGGGCGTGATTCTACCCGTCGACGGAGGCTACCTGGCCCGGTGATCGCTGCGAAGCTTCCGGCAATCTTCAATGATTGCTGGCCGACAGCGCGCCAAATAACGGGTTGAGGTCCGCCGTTCTTTTCGTCACCGCTCTTGCTTTTGATGAAGGCGCAATGTGCAGCTCTTGGGCAGTATTTCAAAGTACCGATTCGTTGAATGAATGTTGACAATAATGTTGACTCTAGGCGACGTTAGTCGTTACTATCTGGCGTGCAGCGTTAGGAACAGATTGTTCTTGTGTCGTAAAGACTGTTCTGCCGTTGACCACTGAAGACCCGCAACGCGTTATGGAACTCTTTCCCAATACCTACCAAATTCGGTCGCTCGTAGGGGATAGGAATCTATTCCAGTACTTGTTTGTCGGCGAACGCACTGTGCTACTGGATACCGGCGCAGCGAATACCCCAAGCGAAACCATCCTGCCGTTTCTTCGACAAGCCGGCATTCAGCCCTCACGAGTGACTATGGCGATCAATACTCACGCCGACGCAGATCATCACGGAGGAAATGCATCCCTGAAGGAGGCTGCACAGGAAATATTGCTGGGGTGCGGCGAGCGCGACCGAGTGTTGATCGAAGATGCGGATCGGCTCTTCGCTACTCGCTATGACCAGTGGATTCCCGATCACGGCGTGGGCCTTGGCTTGAATGCCGAAGCCAGTGCCTGGGTGAGACAGATGGTAGGGCGGCCGCAGCGGATCGATCTGACATTTACCGGCGGCGAACACATTGCTATCGACGAAAACCGTTCGCTTCGAGTGCTCCATGTTCCAGGGCATAGCGATGGGCACCTGGCCATTTATGACTCTGTCAATAAAGCCATCTTTGTGGGAGATGCGTTGCATGGCAGATACTGCCCTGCGGCGAATGGCGAAGCGTCACTGCCACCTGCGTACTATTCGGTGCTCGCCTACCTGGGCACTCTACAGTTCCTGGAGGCATTGGACATTGAATGGATCTATTCCGGCCATTGGCCTACGTTCCACGCATCGCAGGTGTCGGAGTTTCTGGTGGAGTGTAGAAGATTTGTCGATAGCGCCTCCTCATTGGTATGGCGTGCTCTTGAGCGGCACGCGGAGGGCGTAACACTAAGCCTTTGTATCGAGGAGTGCGGTCCGGCGTTAGGCAGTTGGCCGGCTAACAATCGATGGCTCTTGATGTATCCAATGCACGGCCATCTGCTGTATTTGGAGCAGCAGGGGTTGATAGCAAGAGTAAGCGGCCAACGGCCCGTTCGCTGGAAGATGGCGAACTGAACTGGGGAGAAGATGCATGGTGTCGACCTCGTCTAGTGCGCTCAAATTTGAGCGGCTCGTACAAATCGGAATTGTTGTGCCTGATCTTGATAAGACCACGGGACTACTCACTTCTTTGCTTGGTATTGGACCCTTTCGATCAGTGGTGTGGCCAAATCGCCCTGAGTCAAAGTATCAATATCGAGGCGTAGAGCAGCACATCCTGTTAAGTCAGGCGTTTGTGCAATTGGGACAAGTGGAGATTGAGCTAATTCAGCCTCTGGAAGGGGAACGCAATGCGTATAAAGAGTTCCTCGATCAGACGGGCGGCGGCATCCACCATGTGTTGTTCGAAGTGAAGGACATAGATTCCGTTCTCGAGGCATTGGCGGAATCCGGGGTGAGCGTGCTGCAGTCTGGAACGGGAATTCGGCCTGGCACGCGATGGGCCCTACTGGATACGCAAGAAATGCTGGGATTCCTCGTGGAGTTGCGTCATCGTCCCGGCGACTCAGATGGTGCCTCGGTATCTTGATCCGTGCTCTATAAACTCCGGCGACTTCAAGTGCCGGCTACTCAGTCCTAACTGTAAAGGGTCATGCAGAAGACGTACTCAAACCGATTCAGGACCGCGATCGTGGGCTGCGGAAAGGTGGCTGATACTCACGCGCTCGCTTATCGCGAACTGCCGAACTCAGAGTTCGTTGCGGCATGCAGCAATTCTCCGCACCGGGCACAGGCATTCGCGGCGAAATGGGGGGTGACGGGTTATACAGACCTCGCACAGATGCTGGACTGTGAAAAAGTGGATGTGCTATCCGTCTGTACGCCGCATCCGCAACATCCCGCGGCAGTCGAGATTGCCGCCGCGGCGGGCGTTCATGCGATTGTCGAAAAGCCACTGGCCGTCGACCTTGTTTCGTGTGATCGAGCGATCGCGGCGGCCCGCGGCGCCAAGGTCAAGCTCGGGGTTATCAGCCAGCGCCGCTGGTATGAGCCTGTTCGAAGGATGAAAGATGCCATTGATGCCGGAAAGCTGGGCAAGCCGGCCCTCATCCTCGTGCAGATGCTTGGGTGGCGCGAGCCTGCCTACTATCTTTCCGATCCCTGGCGAGGCACCTGGGCTGGCGAAGGGGGTGGGGTGGCGGTAAGTCAGGCTCCTCACTACCTGGATTTACTCGGTTTTTTCATGGGGCCGGCGATCGAAGTGCATGGGTATTGGGACAACTACAACCATCCCAGCATAGAAGTGGATGACACTGTGGTGGCTTCCGTCCGGTTTCAAAATGGAGGAATGGGTTCAGTCGTGCTCAGCAATTCGCAGCGTCCCGGGCTCTTTGGAAAAGTTCACATTCATGGCTCTTCGGGAAGTTCGGTAGGAGCAGAGATCGACAGTGGGTCGCCCTTCATTTCAGGTGTTTCGACGACCACGGATCCTCCCTTCAACGATATATGGACCATACCGGGAGAGGAAGACAAGCTTGAGTTGTGGAATCGCGAAGATCGTTCGCGGCCCTGGGATGTAATGACTCACTACCACAAATTACAGTTGGCGGACTTCCTGGATGCCGTATCAGAAGACCGCGAACCACTGGTTGGGCCCGAAGATGGGCGTCGAGTAGTTGAGTTATTTACTGCCGTTTATCGTTCCCAACATGAACACGCGTCCCAGCGTTTGCCGCTGGCGCAATGATCTCTGTGGAGGCGCTACCTATGGCGAAACCAAGTCTTTCAAAAGAGCTCGACGGAAAAGTGCTTTTGAACGCCTACAGAAAAATGCTTGAGCTAAGACTGTTTGAGCTCAAGGTGCAAGAGCTGTATCGCAACGCACGACTTCCCGGATTCGTCCATTTGTACATTGGCGAAGAGGCCGTGGCCGTAGGCGTATGCATGAATCTTGTGGACAAAGACCTAGTGTTCAGCACTCATCGCGGCCACGGGCACGCACTGGCGAAAGGGGTGCCGGCGGATGTAGTGTTGGCCGAGCTGTGGGGCAAGATAACCGGCTGCTCTGGTGGGCGCGGCGGCAGTATGCACATGTATGCACCCGAGTGGGGCTTCATGGGCACGAATGGAATAGTTGGCGCTCCTATCCCTCTGGCAACAGGTGGTGCTCTGAGCGCCAAGCTGCGCCAGAACGATCAGGTCGTCATCACTTTCTTTGGCGAAGGCGCGGTAAACAGTGGCTCGTTCCACGAAGCCGTGAATATGGGCACCGTCTGGGATCTGCCCGTCGTGTATGTCTGCGAGAACAATCTGTACGCCACGGAGATGGCATTTTCACGGGCGACCAAGAACACAAGCGTGGCCAAGCGCGCGGAGTCCTACGGCCTTCCAGGAGTAGAAGTCGACGGCCAGGACGTACTTGAAGTTCACCGCGTAGCGAAGATAGCGATCGACCGCGCCCGCGCTGGAGAGGGCCCCACCCTGATCGAGTGCAAAACCTATCGGTACGTTGGCCACCACGAAGGCGATCCCGGCACTGACTATCGGACTCGCGACGAGGTTCAGCATTGGAGAGAGCAAGACCCAGTCAAACGCGCGCGCCGATTGCTAATTGAATCCGCGGTCGCTGATGAAAGCGAATTGCAGGCGGTGGACGATGAAGTGGAACGCCTGATCGATCAAGCGGTGGAGTTCGCCGAGAAGAGTCCAGAGCCATCGCCGGATTCTGTAGATGAGCATGTGTTTTGACCGAGGAGAAACCAGGCATGTCACAGCAAGATCGTACGATCACATATACGGATGCTGGGGTCGAAGCTCTACGCGAAGAGATGCGGAGAGATGAAAGCATTGTCTACATAGGACAAGGGATCGGCCCTCGCGGAGGAAATTTTCGGCAAACACGAGGACTATGGAAGGAATTTGGCGATCACCGCCTGCGGGATACGGGCATCTGCGAACTGGGGGCAACCGGCGTAGCGATCGGCGCCGCCATGGCCGGCACCCGGACAATCGTCGACGAAGTCTTCCTTGATTTTGCCCTCGAAGCGATCACTCAGATCATTCAGCAAGCCGCGAACATTTCGTACATGTCAAACGGCAAGATCAAGGCGCCAGTCCTGATCCGGGGAGCCATGGGATCTGTGCGTAGCGCAGGAGCGCATCACTCGCACACGTTTTACAACTGGTTTGCGAATACGCCGGGCCTGAAGGTTGTCCTTCCGTCAACGCCATACGATGTCAAAGGACTTTTCAAGACAGCTCTTCGAGATCCGGGCCCGGTCGTTTTCATCGAACACAAATCCCTCTATAACACCAAGGGGATTGTGCCCGAAGAGGAGTATCTAATTCCTTTCGGGGATGCCAATACCGTGCGCGAAGGCAAGGACCTGACCATCGTCGCGATGTCTCGCATGGTCGACCTCGCTGTCAAGGCCGCGGACTTGTTGGGGGCGCAGGGCATTTCGGCAGAAGTAATCGATCCACGCAGCATCGTTCCCCTGGATCGCGAAAAGATCGTGGCGTCCATCAAGAAAACTGGGCGGCTCATGGTGATCGATGAGTCACCATCGTACTGTAGTTTTGCTTCGGAGCTTCTAGCGATTGCAGTGGAAGATTGCTTCGGCGAGATGCACGTCACTCCGAAGCGAATCTGCTCATTACCGGTACCGAATCCATTCAGTCCTGTTCTCGAAAATCAAATGATCCCGTCAGTCGAACGCATCGTCAAGGAAGTTCATCTGATGATGAATCAATAGGAGAGGAAGTCGTCACAATGGCGTACAAAATTGTCATGCCTCAACTGGGTCTCACCATGGAAGAAGGTGCGGTGACAAGTTGGCTGAAGAGTCCGGGTGAGTGGGTTGAGAAAGGCGATCCTCTCTTCACCGTTGAAACCGACAAGGTCGAGATGGAGGTCGAATCGATGGGAAAGGGTTACCTGGGACAGAGTCAAGTTGCCCTTGGGCAAGTAGTGCCGACTGGCACTCTCATCGCAATGTTGAATGACGAGCCCGAGACGGTTGGTTGAATATACCAGCCGTAAGTGTGACCCGTGGGTTGCCATCCCCGCTACCCGGTCATTGCGAAGAAAGGAAACATTCCTCGCGCCAGCTAGATAGACGATCGTTTCGTTACCGCGTCCGAACGAGTGAGCACTGCTTCGCTCAGTTCTACGCCAAGGCCCGGGCCGGGAGGTAAGGGCAGCCCCCCGTGTGCTTCAGGCACGAGCGACCGAGTGACTATGCCTTCATATTCTTCTGAATAGTGGCGTCGGACGGTTTCAAGAATATAAAGGTTGGTCACGTTCGCCGCCAGATGCGCTGAAGCAAAATGCAATATAGGGCCGCCGCAGTTGTGCGGGGCGATGGGAAGATAATATGTCTCCGCCATCGTGGCGATTTTCTTTGCTTCAGAGATGCCCCCGCACCAGGAGATGTCGGGCATGATGATTTGAGCGGAACGGTTTTCCAGGACCTCGCGAAAGCCCCAACGCGTCATCAGGCGTTCACTCAGACAAAGCGGTAGCGGAGTAGAGCGCGCCAACTCAGCATACGATTGCGGGTTATCTTGCGGCAGCATCTCCTCCAGCCACATGGGCTGATATGGTTTCAGGGCAGCGGCGATTTTGATCGCACTGGGCAGGTTCCAGAATCCGTGAAACTCCACCGCAATGTCGATGCTATCGCCGAATTCTTCGCGTATCAGGGCCAGGGGTTCGATCGCGCGCTTCATTTGTTCCGCTGAAATGTAATTTCCGCCAGTCTCTTTAGCGATCGGATCAAACGGCCAGATCTTCATCGCCCGGATGTTACTGTTGAGAAGTTCCCTGGCAAGTTGGACGGGGGCGCGAAGGAAATCCACCCTGTCGTAGCAAGTGTTGTAGATGCGGATGGATTGCCGTGATGCGCCACCGAGGAGCTTATACACAGGTTGCCCCGTGGCTTTGCCCAGCAGATCCCACAGCGCGATGTCCACCGCACTAATGGCGCGCATTTCGGCGCCCGCCCAGCCGCTGTATGAGACGGCAAGAAACATGTCCGCCCAAAGGCGATCGATCTCACTCGGATCTCTCCCCAGCAGCACCGAAGCCAAACGGGTATGGACGATAGCGGCTTCCGCTTCGGCGTTCGGATAACTTTCCCCGAGGCCGATCAGTCCTTCGTCGGTGTGAATCCGTACCCACAGGTATTGAATGGCGCCGACGTGAACCGTAACGCCCTTGGGCAGATAGACTGTTTCGATTGAGGTGATTTTCATGGAAGAGTAGTAAGAGCCATCACATTATTCAGGAGCAGCGATAAGAAGGTCAACACTATTGTTGACAATATTGGATGGAGAGCAAATACAACCTATCCCTCCCTCCTATTTCAGCAACGTAACCTGGGCGAAGAGGCCGGTCGTGTCGCCAGAATTCGTTTTGTTTGCCCCATAGCCTACAGCGAAGGTCACTGTATCGCCAGCTTTCAATTCAACCTGCCCTGAATAGTTCGCCGTCGGGCTCTTTCCTTGCACCTCGTGGAAGGCCGGGTCGCCACCATAGCCATCGATATCGGCGTCGAACAAAGAGGTGGCATTGTGCAGCACATGTACGTCAGTCGTAGATAAGCCATAGTGGATGCCCGCGAACCGGGCACTAATCCTGTAGATTCCGGCCATGGGCGCCACAAGCCTTACCAGACTGTATTGACCGCTGCTACTCGCTTCCATGGCGACTTCGCCGGCCCGCAGGGTCCATCCTTTGCAACCCACCTGTGGCTGTTTCGTAGTGTTGTAGGCGACGTACGGATAATATCCAGGACCTGGCCCGTGATTTTCGGTTGGGTGCCAAAAACCAATAGAACCGGTCGAGTCACATTGCATGTCGACTCGGTCAGACTGCATGTCGATCCGAAACTGGTCTGGCGCTAACGAGCTAGTCGCAGAATACCCGTATTGCCAGACTTTGCCGGGATTGTCGCGAAAGGAGAAATCGGAAGACAAGTCAAAAGTCGTTTGTGCCCGTGCCTGAAGGCCAAGGAACATGACGATAATCGCAATCGGCCTCATGCTGACCTCTATTCAAGAAACCCACTCTTCATTATTGGCAGTTGCTCAATCGTGGTCAACAGTCCTGTTGACAATAATGGCGCCTGAGCGATACCGTGACCGTGCCACAGTCAGCGCCACGCGAGCTTACTCTGCGGTCAAATACCGAGAAAAAGAGTTGGGATAATATCGTAGCCTGACGCGAAGCTGTGTCGAAGCCCGAACCGGGACGAACGCCACCGCGATCTTTCCCACTCGGGAGAACTAGGCAGGGTCAACAACATGTCTGAGAACTTAAGGTTGCAAGGACGAAAGGCGTTAGTGACCGGCTCCGATACGGGAATCGGACGCGAGGTTGCGTTGGAGCTCGCGCGTCAGGGGGCGGATGTTATTTTCCACTACGTCCAAAGCGATGCTTTTCCGGAAGTGGCCATTGAAGAAGTGAAATCGCTCGGGCGCAGGGCAACGGCATTCCAAGCGGACTTCGATGACCTGAGGCAAGTCACCGCCCTTGCAGATCAGGCTATTGAGTTTCTCGGAGGCATCAATTGTCTGGTCAACAACGCTGGCGTCACCATGAATCGACCTTTTCTCAAAGTCACCCCGGAGCAATTCGATAAGATGTTCAACATCAATTTTCGCGGACAGTACTTTCTTACGCAAAAAATTGTGGAGAACATGCAAAGCCAGAAAGGCGGCGTCATTTGCAATATGTCGTCCGTTCATGGACTTCAAGGTGTGCCAGAGCACTCCGTGTATGCGGCCACGAAGGGAGCCATCATTGCCTATACGCGATCGTTAGCGGTGGAGTTGGCCCATAGAGGTATCCGGGTAAATGCGATCGCTCCTGGATGGATCACCGTCGAGAACTATTTCAAATGCATCCCCGGATTCACCGAGGAGATCGCCGCCGACACCGGATATAAAGCAATCCCCGTCGCACGCTGTGGCGAGCCTCAAGATATCGCAAAGCTGGCGGCCTTCTTATGCTCAGAGGATGCCTCGTTCATCATCGGGCAGACGATCGTTTCTGACGGAGGAACGACAGCCCTCATGTCTTTGGTCTCCGATTTCAGGAAAGAGTCGACAAACACATTTGGCAAGGGTTATATCCCAGGGCTGTGAGAGGACACGCAGGAGACTATGCTTCAGGAACTCATAGCGACGTTGGCGGCGGCTGGTAAGCCCACAGAGCTTTACGAAACCGGCGATGGGACACGCCTGCTGATTCTGCCCTATGGCGGCAGAATTCTCGGAGCTTTCTCGCCAGGTAGCGATGAAAACTTCCTTTGGACAAATACCGCGCTCAATAGCGTTGAGTCCGCGCGAGCTTACTATGCAAGTGATGACTGGCAAAATTCGGGCGGCGATCGAACCTGGCTCGCACCAGAACTGGACTTTTTCTTTCCCGCTTTTCCGAACATCGATATTACCGGCTACTGGCAGCCCCGTGCCCTCGACCCCGGCAACTATGAAATCGCCAGGACGGACCACCGCATCACGCTGACAAATCGACTTCGCGTTCACGGTTTTCGGTCTGAAAAGAAAGCGGACCTGGAAATCACGAAGTCTGTTTCCACTGCACTCAATCCTTTGCGCAACGATGCCGCAATTCGGACCGGCGCCGTGGAATATGCAGGACACACTCTGCTCACCTCCCTAAGGATTCTCGATCCGAATCCGAACGATGCTCCGCTGGTCGGCCTCTGGAGCCTCACGCAGATGCCCCATTGCGGAGAGCTTTTCATCCCGACTTATTTCAGGAGCGAGCCGAGAATTTACTTCGGCCTGGCGGATGCTCCTCCCGATGAGCTCGTAGTCAGTGAGAATCTCATTCGCTTCAAAATGCGCGCAGCCGGCGAACACAAGATCGGAGTACGGGCCCTCGCCACTACGGGTCGCATCGGCTACAAGTATTCCACAGGCAGCAAGGAGGCCCTGATCGTTCGCAATTTCTATGTCAATCCATCCGGCGAATATGCAGACGTACCCTGGACGGAACCTGATGACAGGGGATACTCCACCCAGGCGTGCAGCGTCAACAGCAAATGGGGAATGTTCAGCGAGTTGGAGTATCACGTTCCTGCTATCGGCGGGGAAACAGGGCTTGGCTTCATTGAAGACCGATCCCAACTCTGGGCATTTCGTGGGGCGCCTGAAGATATTGCGAAGATCACCCGAGCATTATTGTCGAGTGAGTGTGAGTGAATGACAGGACACAAAGAAGGCGAGGGCTATCTCGGGAAGTCCATAGCGCTCTTTATTATCAGATCGACCCTCTTCGATTGTGTCCGCGATCTCACTAAGCTGCACCTCTAACAGGAGTTCTTGTCCATGTCGAGATAAGCAGCCCAAGAAATATTGAGATATTCATGGATGAGTCCCTTGGGATGCGTGCTGACGGTCCAACATAACGAGTGTCCGATCCTACGGTTTGGATCGCGCCCGAGGGCAGCCGGCACCCGGTCGTAGAGAGGATCGACCCACCTATTCCGTGATGTTGTGCTGAGTCGCGAAGTGCTGAGCTGTGTTCAGTGGAAGGTAGCGTTAACTCGACTTACAGCCGCTCACCTAAGGTCGCCTTAAGTTGTCCATGCCTCCGAGCCGATCGTATATTTCATACTTCTGCAAATGGCTGCGTTACATTGGTAACGCTCCGTATGATCCGCATCCATGTAATGATTCGAATCAAGCAAACGAGTGAACGACGACTGCGGGTGCGCAACGTGAGTGTTTACAATGTCGGCCCTAGAGGGGATGTCCACTGTGGCGCTCTCAGATGCTGTCTTAACGTCTGGAATCGCTGATAGGCAGTCTTTACGGAGGCGCTTGCTCGAAGTGCGCGACCTTGAAGTGCGCGTCTCGACGGCATCCGTTCGCATGTCTATCTTGCAAGGAATCACGTTTCACATCGCACGCGGAGAAGTTGTTGGCCTTTTGGGGGAGTCGGGAGCGGGCAAGACGACCTTGGCTTTGGCGCTACTGCGACTCTTGCCACCATCTTTCCAGATGGTCAGAGGGGCGGTTTCTTTTGAAGGTCTCCCGCTGGAATCAATCCGCGAAGGCGAAATGCGAAACATTCGCGGGGCGAGAATCTCGATGATCCATCAGGATTCGACGGTGTTGAATCCTGTGATTCGGGTAGGCGATCAAGTCGTAGAGGTCATGAGGGCCCACCGCGATTGGAGCAAGCAACGCTGCCGGGAAGAGGCGATGTCGCTGCTGAAGGAAGTAGAACTCGAGGATGCCGCTCGGGTGTTTTCCTCCTATCCCCATCAGTTGAGCGGGGGGCAGCGCCAACGAATCGTCATTGCTCAAGCGCTTGCTTGCCGCCCGGCATTAGTGATCGCGGATGAGCCCACCTCGTCTCTAGATCCGGCGACGTCCGCTTCCGTCGTAGAGCTTTTGGGACGGCTTAACCGGCAGCTCAAGATCGCGTTGCTAATCATCAGTCACGATATCAAGATTCTGGCGCGACTCGCGGATCGCGTCATGGTGATGTATGCGGGCTCGATCGTCGAGCAGGGACCCTGCCAGGCGATCTTGCACGGGCCACTGCACCCCTATACCCGCGCGCTATTAAGCTGCGCACTTCCTGAGGAGAGGACAAGCCATCTTCAGGTCGCCAAGTCTCCGGTGCCTACGATCCCGGGAGACGGGACGGATCGAGCGCGGTCCTTGCGTCATTGCAGCTTTGAAAGCCTTTGCCCCGATCGTATGCAGATTTGCGCAATGGAGGTTCCGAGAGAAGTCGAGACGGCAGACGCGCATACAGTGTCCTGTTTTGGATTTCGGAATCTCTGATGTCGAGCGCGAGCAAATCAGAGCCTCTCTTGCGGATAGCAGACTTACGCAAGAGATACTCGCGTGGGCGTTGGTGGGAGAGGCAGTCTCAGGTGCGCGCGCTTGATGGCGTCGATCTGACCCTGGATCGGGGAAAGACACTGGCGGTTGTCGGGGAATCCGGATCTGGCAAGACCACGTTGGCAATGTGTGTAGCGCTTTTGGAAAGACCAGAATCCGGCAAGATTTGGTTTGAGGGCTGCGAAGTCTCCTGTCTATCCAAAGGCAGCGTTGCACGGTTGCGCCCGCGTGTGCAGATGGTTTTCCAGGAGTCCGCGTCTGCGCTCCCTCCGCATTTCTCTGCGGCAGAAATCATCGCGGAGCCTTTAGTAATCCAGAACAGGTATTCGCCCAAAGTGCGTTCGGAATTGATATCCGAGCTGATGGAGAAAGTCGGACTGCCCTCCGGCTCGAAAGACAGGCGTCCGCACCAGTTCAGCAGCGGGCAGCGACAGCGCTTAGCGATTGCGCGCGCCCTCGTCTTGCAGCCCAGCCTCCTGGTTCTCGATGAGCCATTTACCGGTCTCGACCTTTCCACGCAAGGGCGACTTGTTAATTTGCTGCTGGAATTGCAGGCGGAGCGGTCGCTTGCTTATCTATACATATCGCATGATCCAGATTTGGTTCGGCATTTTTCTGACGATGTCATGGTGCTGGATCATGGCAAGGTCGTAGCTCGCGGGTGGGCGTCTGCCCCGTTCGCTCGCGAAGGCGATCAGGTTCGAATGCCTGTCGGCGTTAGCGGGCAAACAGTTTCACACAGCAAGGGCTCCGGGCCGGCGTTGAGAGAGTCGATGCAGTACCTGACAGCGCGGTTTCTTCAGGCGTTGTTTCTGCTGTTCGGTGTTTCGTTGCTTTCGTTTATTTTCCTGGAACTCGCCCCCGGTGATTTTTTTGCAGAGATGAGGCTCAACCCTCAGATTTCTCAAGAGACTGTGACCAGGCTTCGGGCCGAGTATGGAATGGACCAGACTCTGGCGGTGCGCTACAGCCGTTGGCTGGCGTCAGTAGCGCGCGGCGACTTCGGTTACTCCTTCGCGTATGGCAGCCCTGTAGCGCCGCTCCTTTGGGTGAGAGCGCGCAATACGCTGCTGCTTGCCGGGTGTTCGTTACTCTTCGCATGGGGAACTGCTCTGGTGCTTGGCGTCTTATCCGCTGAATCCCCCGGAGGTTTGCTGGATCGAGCCTGTATGCTTGGCACCTCCGTGTTGTTGGCGATTCCCGAGCTCTTGTTGGGCTTATCGTTTTTGGCATTGGCGGTGCGGACTGGCTGGCTCCACGTCGGTGGGATGGTCTCGCCGGGGTTCGAAGATTTGAGTTCCTGGGAGCAGATCACGGATGTCGCTTCGCATCTTGTTTTGCCCGTCTCAGTCTTAGTCCTGTGCAGCCTGCCGCTATTGTTGAGGCATGTACGGTCGGCGTTGTTAGGGGTGATCGATTCCCCCTTCATCCGTAGTGCGCGGGGACATGGGATTGGTCGTCTTCGGATACTGTTTCGACATGCGTTGCCGGCAGCCATCAATCCGCTGTTGTCCTTGTTTGGATTCTCGCTGGCGTCTCTTTTTAGCGTTTCCATGCTGACGGAGATCATCATGAGCTGGCCGGGTCTTGGTCCCTTTCTGCTTGAAGCGGCCATGGGGCATGACGTCTATGTAATCATCGGCGCGGTGACTTTTTCAACCCTGCTTCTGGTCGGCGCCATGATGGCTGGCGACCTTCTGCTATATGCGGCCGATCCACGGATCCGTATGGAGCGCTTGAGATGAAACTCCGCGGCCGGTTGATCCTCCCGCTGATTTGTCTCTTGGCAGTCCACCTGGTAGTGTTGCTGGCCGGCTTCTTCTCCCCCTATGATTTTGCCGAACAGGACCGGGAAGCTCCTTACGCTCCCCCTGTTCGAATTCACTGGATGAGTGCAGAAGGCCGGTTACTCTGGCATCCATTTATATATCGCTGGATTCAGCAGCCTGGAGAGTTTCAAGCATATCGCGAGGATACACAGAGGTCGTACCCGATTCATCTTTTGCCTCAGGGATCGCGGTATACGATCGCGAGTGCTGTGAGTTGGAATCGGCATTTGTTTGGCGTGGACGCACCTGCTCATATCTGGCTGATGGGGTCCGATGGCTACGGAAGAGACCTATTTACGCGAGTTTTGTATGGAGGCCAAATCTCTCTCTTTGTCGGGCTGTTGGCTACATTGGTTACCTTAACGCTGGCCGTAAGCCTGGGAACCTTGGCGGGATTTTACGGAGGCTGGCCCGACGCGGTATTGATGCGATGTGTCGACATCTTCATGGCTCTCCCGTGGTTGTCCGTGCTGTTGGCCTTGCGAGCATTTCTCCCATTACATGTCGGGCCTGCGGAGGCCTTCCTGTTGCTGGTTGTTGTCATAGGAACGGTTGGCTGGGCGCGTCCCGCGCGACTCGTTCGCGGGGTCGTGCTGAGCGCCAAAGAGCGAAACCATATTTTGGCCGCAAGGTCTTTTGGAGCGCCCGATCTTTACTTACTACGGCGCCACATTCTTCCTGAAACGCGAGATATCATACTGACACAAGCAGCTCTGCTGATTCCACAATACATTTTGGCAGAGGTCACGCTGTCGTTCCTGGGCCTAGGAATCGGGGAGCCTGTCCCAAGCTGGGGAAGCATGCTTACATCTTTGCAGCAATATTATGTACTGGCTTCGAAGTGGTGGATGTTTATCCCTGGAATAGTTTTGATTCCCGTATTTCTGAGCTACGGGTTGATGTCAAACGCTCTGCAACAGGGCATGAGGAAGGCCGAAGAATAGACGAAATGAAATCTGCATTTTCTGCCAGGTCTTTCGTTCTTTCTCTCCTCGTCTTTCTTGGGCGGCCTGCAATCTCGATTGCTTTTGAGTCGCCCCAGCAAGCAGAAGAGCTTTTGCGCGTCGACGCGCCCGCCGGAATTCCAGGCGGCAACCTGGTCGTTGGTTTGCGGTCCGAACCTAAAACCATGAACCCTTTGGTCTCAAATGACGCATCCTCGCGTGAGGTCATTGCGCAAACAACGGCTGACCTCATCCATATCAACCGGAGCTCCCAGCAGGTAGAGCTGGCGTTGGCCAGCTCGTGGAAGGTCTCTTCCAATGGACTCCGTTACACGGTGGAACTGCGGAAAGGACTGCGCTTTTCCGATGGCGTTCCGTTCGACGCCGACGACGTCGTCTTCAGTTTCAAGGTATATCTCGACGAGAAAGTGGACGCACCGCAGCGCGATTCCCTCATGCCTGGAGGGAAGCCGATTTTGGTGAAAAAGATCGGCCCTTATACTGTCACGTTTGACCTCGCTCAACCTTATGCCTCGGCAGAGAGGTTGTTTGATAGCGTTGCGATTCTGCCGCGGCATCTGCTTGCAAACTCTTACCTGGAGGGAAAGCTGACACGGGCCTGGAGCTTGAGCACTTCGCCTCAGGAAATGGCAGGGCTGGGGCCGTTCTGCCTGAAGGCGTATGTACCGGGGCAGCGAATTACGCTACAGCGCAATCCTTATTATTGGAAGGTCGATTCGCAAGGGAAGCGCCTCCCGTATTTGGCGGAGATGACTTTTCTCTTTACGGGGAATGAGGACGCCGAGGTCCTTCGTTTCGAGGCAGGCGAAACCGACATTCTGAGCCGGATCGGCGCCCAGAATTATGCGGTGCTTAAGAAAGAACAGATCTCGCGCAGTCTGCAACTCTACGACCTGGGCGCCAGCACGGAATATAACTTTTTGCTCTTCAACCTGAATGCAATACTGCCAGCGCAAGCCGGAGGTGTTGCGAGCAAACAAACGTGGTTCCGAGAGGTGAAGTTCCGTCAGGCGATCTCCTCAGCGATTGATCGAGAGGCGATGAACCGAATCGTTTACCTCGGTTTGGGGACACCTCTTTGGACCCATACCACCCCCGGTAACAAGCTTTGGTTCAACTCATCGATCGCCCGGCCTCCACGTTCGCTCGACCGATCTCGCGAGCTGCTGAAAGCGGCCGGTTTTTCCTGGCGGTCTGACGGCACGCTCGTCGATGCTCGCGGGACGCCCGTCGAGTTCTCTATAATCAGCAGCGCTTCCAGCCATCAGCGGATTGAGATGGCAACGATGATCCAGGAGGACCTGAAAGAGATAGGAATTCGCGTCCAGATTGTGCCTTTGGAATTCCGGGCGTTGCTGGACCGGGTTTTGCAGACCCACGATTACGAAGCAGCCGTGATGGGTCTGGGCGGAGGAGACATCGATCCGAATTCTCAACTCAATGTCTGGCTATCCTCGGGCGACGATCACCTTTGGAATTTGGGCCAAATCAAGCCAGCGACGCCTTGGGAAGCGGAGATCGACCGCCTCATGATGCAGCAGATGTCGACGCTGGCGACGAGTGAGCGGAAACGCCTCTATGATCGAGTGCAAGAAATCGAGATGGAAAACCTGCCGTTTGTCTGCCTTGTCAGTCCGGACGTACTCGTCGGGGCGAGGCACCGGATCGGCAACTTTAAGCCAGCGGTGCTCGATCCGCAAACGCTTTGGAATTCGGAACAACTTTTTATTCGAGAGGAACGGAAGGCAGGGAAATGACAGCCTCCCAACCGATGGCGAGCGAAGAGCATTCCTCATCGAGTCGTGCCGCGAATGACGCGCAGCTGATTCAGGGATGCCTCCAGGGTAATGATGCGTCGTGGTCGGCGTTGTTGTCGAAATATAAGAACCTCATTTTCTCTATTCCGATCAAGTACGGCTTTTCGCGCGAAGACGCAGCGGACATCTTCCAGTCGGTTTGCCTGGATGTCCTTCACGATCTCCCGAGCCTGCGCGAGTCGCAAGCCCTGGCTGGCTGGCTGATTCGAATCACTCATCATAAGTGTCTTCATCAACTGAAGCTGGATCGCCGATTCGTCGCGAGTGAGACGACCCCGGTGGAGCTAACGATATCTACCGGTGAGATCCCGGAGAATAAAGTACGCGAGTTGCAGAAGGAGCAAGTGCTTCGAGACGCCATTGAGTCGCTTGCGCCTCGCTGCCGAGAGCTCGTGCAGATACTATTTTTCGAATCGCCTGCCCGGCCTTACAAGGAAGTTGCGAAGTCCCTCGGACTGGCCACAGGGTCGATCGGATTTATCCGGGCGCGCTGCCTGAATAAGCTGGGTCAAAAACTGCAAGAGATGGGTTTTGGGTGAAAGATGCGGTTGGAGGCAAGCACGCAAGTACCGAGCCGGCGGCCGCCGGGGGCCTGTCGATCGAGCATGCCGACCTGTCGAACCGACGGGCCAGGACGAAAGCTCTGCTCGACCATCCGGAGTTGCTGCGGGCCGAAGTTGTCTCTGATCTCGCGGCCACAGTACCCCGGCTAGTCAGTTCCGATAAAAGAAGGGCACTGGGCGTCGCCGAGCTTGCGGTGATGATTGCAAGCCGTCTTGGCGATGCAGGAGGGAAGGCCCACGGTTTCCGCGCCAAGGGAAACGCGCTTCACGGCCTCGGCCGGAATAAGGCCGCCGTCGAACATCACCGGAAGGCGCTGGAACTCTTTCGAATTGCCGGAAATCCCGACCAGATCGCGCGAACTCTTAGCACTTCAATTCAGCCTTTGGTTCTCCAGGGGCACCTTGATCAGGCGCTGGCCTTTGCTCGCGAGGCGCGGGAGATTTTTTCAAGACAAGGCGATCAGTGGCGGCTCGCGCGCCTGGAACTGAATTTTGGCAATATCTTCGACCGCCAGGACCGTTTCGAGGAAGCGCTGGCATGCTACGAGAGCGCCTATCGGTATCTCTCCGTACACAGTGCCGCCGATCGGGAGGCGGTCGTCGCAGCGGTGCACAATATCGCTGTTTCGTGCATTCGCCTCAATGATTTTCGGAAGGCGTCGACTGCTTACGAGCAAGCGCGAAGCTTCGCCGCCGAACACGAAATGCACGTTGTGATCGCGCAGGCAGATTACAACATTGCGTGGCTGTACTACCTTCGCGGAGACTACAGCCGTGCAATATCGATGTTGCGGGGGGCCCGCGAGGCTTGTCGCTCGAGCGGAGACGAATACCACCTGGGCCTTTGCAGCCTTGACCTTTCCGAGATATATCTCGAACTTAACCTCAGTCAGGAGGCTGAAGAGACCGCCAGGCAAGCAAGCGCTACTTTTCAACGCATGGGAATGCGATACGAACGGGGAAAGGCTCTCGCCAACGTGGCGATTGCCTTAGGGCAGCAGGGCAAGTCCGGAGATTCGCTTCGGCTCTTCCTTCAGGCTCGCCGCATCCTGGTGAGAGAGCGAAACAAGGTCATTCCCTCGTTGATCGATTTATACCGTGCCGTGGTGCTGATGGATGAAAAGCGCGAAGCCGAAGCACACCGGTTATGCCTTTCAGCCCTGCGATCTTTTCAAAGATTCAAGCTAGCAAATAAGGCGGTCGCTTGTCGGCTCCTGCTGGCGCGTATCCACCTTCGCGGCAACGATATCAAACGGGCTCGCATGCAGTGCGCACAAGCGCTTAAGAGCGCAGCGACTTTGGAGTCCCCGGTCTTGAGTTGCCAGGCGCAGGCCCTTATGGGACAGATCGAGGGGATCCTCGGGCGCGATCGGCGTTCCTACCAGGCATACCAACGAGCGCGGGAATCTCTGGAACAATTGCGCAACAGCATTCATGGAGAGGAGCTAAAAATCTCCTTCATGAAAGATCGAGTGGAGATCTATGAAGCCCTGGTTGCTCTTTCCTTGAAGCGGGGGCACACTGGAGCCGCGCTGACGGAGGCATTTGATTACATTCAGCATGCCAAGTCGCGCAGTCTTCTGGACGTCTTGTCTACCTCGCGATCTGCGTCGTGGCTGGCGCCGCAGGATCAGACCGAGTTTGCAGCGAGAATCCGCGATCTGCGGGAGGAGTTGAACTGGTATTTCCACAAAATAGAATTGGCGCAGCTTGACCAAGCGTCACAGCAAGCGGTGGCTGACTTGCGCAAACAATCTCGGCAACGGGAGCGAGAACTCCTGGCGTTGTTACGGGAACAGTCCCCTGAAGATAAGAACGGGACCAGCCAGCAGGCGGCCGTTGCCCTGACCGTCGAGCAGATCAGACAGAAGCTGCCAGCAGACGCAGCCATACTTGAGTACTTCCAGGTCCATGGGCGTATCGTCGTGCTTTTATTGAGCCATTCCCAAATGAAGTTCGTCTCGCTCGCGGACTCATCCGAGGTTTCAACCCTTATGGAACTATTGCAGTTCCAATTGGCCAAACCTCATTTGGGCGCCGAATATGTCAGGACTTTTGGCGATAACCTCCTCCGGTCGATCCGCGCTCACCTCGAAAACCTTTACAAAGCCTTGATCGCTCCGATTCGTGAATGGCTCAACGCCGCCCACGTGATCATCGCTCCTCACGGAATTCTGCATACGTTGCCATTTCAGGCGCTCTTTGATGGAGCGCGGTATCTGATCGACGATTTCACTATCTCCTACGCGCCAAGCGCCAGCGTCTATGCGTTCTGTCAGGCGCGCTCTACGTCGACAGCCAACCGTTCTCTGATTCTTGGAATTCCTGACGAATCTGTTCCCCTGGTCGAGGAAGAGGTGCGAGCGGTCGCCGGAAGTCTTCCGAATTCAGAGCTTTTCCTGGGTGCTAAGGCTACGGCGGAATGCCTCCATGACATAGGGCAATGCTCCCGGTTTATTCACATAGCAACTCACGGCTATTTCCGGCGGGATAGCCCGATGTTCTCCGGGATACGGCTCGGAGACTCTTATCTGAGCCTTTACGATCTCTACCAATTGAGGCTACCCGCGGAGCTGGTGGCATTGAGTGGTTGTTCGACCGGGCTGAATGTTGTCGCAGCCGGCGACGAGCTTCTCGGGCTGGCGCGAGGAATTATTCATGCGGGAGCGCAGACCTCTCTGCTGACTCTCTGGGACGTCCAGGATCGTACCACCGCCCAACTGATGAAGCATTTTTACGGTCAGCTTGGCAGGGCGGATAACAAAGCGCAGGCGCTGCAGAAGGCGATGCTGCTGTTGAAGTCGGAGCATCCCCATCCATACTACTGGGCGCCGCTCATTTTGATCGGGAAGGTCTAGCGTCCGGTCCCGACGGTCGGTGGCTTGTTGCGCTGAATCGGTGGCGGCGGAACGTTCCTCAAAAAAAATTTCGCTAGCCTATATTTCCTAAGCCGCTGCGTACCCTTCATGTCAAGAATTGATCGTTTCGAGCGGTCTAGACATGGATCACACTGGTTGGAGACGGAGCGAATGCTCTCGTTACTAACACCCAAGTAGCTTATCGTCGCAGACCACTCCTTCTGCCGTAGGTAGCAACCGAGGGGAATAACCTTGGAACTGAAAAAGAGACCGAGAGGCGCGGTATGACCAGCACTTCTGTTGAGCAAGCAGCACCAATCACGGCGCCCGTATTCGCGCCGTCGCTTTCCTCCTGCCTCGCGTTTCTCGGGACTCTCCCTCCCGCCAGACACGTAAAGGCTTCTACGGTCCTTATCGCTCAAGATGAGCAGGTGAAAAAAGTTCAGCTGGTGCGAACTGGTCTCGTCAAGCTCACGAATGTTAATTCGGACGGACGCGAGGCGTTGATCGGGCTTCGATCGGATGGCTGGTATGCGGGCTCTACCGCGGTGATTTTGAATGCTCCGAGCGTTTATGCAGTCTGCGCTTCTACTGACTGCACCGTTGTGGAGATCGCTGCGAGCGATTTCCTCCGCTGTATTCACCGCAGCCCAGAAATGTTGAGCCACTTTATCCTCGGGTTGTGTCGGGAAGTGGCCTCTTTCTCGGGTCTTCAGGTTGAGTTAATGTCGAGCCGGGCCGAAGATCGCCTGAATCTGTTGTTGCGCGAGCGGGCGGCCAGCTTGCTGACGGGTGGGATTCTCGACCCACTACCCTTGCTGAAACAAATGGAACTGGCCCAGCTGATTTCGATCTCTCCTGAGCACTTAAGCCGATTACAGAAAAAGAGAAAAGTGGAATTCTGCGCTAAGGCGCCCGCGGCGGTTGCCGGTAATCGGTATTCGCGGACCACCCCGGCTATTATGAGGCGTTCTGAGAAAATGAAAGCTCCTAACCTCTCATGCGCCGCCGTCACTCTTTAGCTTTCGCCCACAATTAGTCGAGCTCAGGCATCACGGGAGAGCCGAATCGGTTTGGGGTCTGGGCCGCAGACCCTTAGGTTTTGCCTGTTAAATCTTAAAATGGTTAAAGTTTCTGTAAGTTGTTGTGTTTTGGAGTATTGTTTTGGCGTCAGCCCAAGTCAGGCGGGCGGATAATCGGAAAGAAAAGGCTAGTTTGCCTATATTTTTTGGCCATCTGTGAACCCTTGATAACAGAGTACTTAATGACGATTATGCGGAAACCGGAATTGAAGGTACCGGCGACCACGGAGGAAACGAGTGAAACACTTCTCGATCACGGAATGGGCTGATTTTGCACGCGATGTGACGACCGAGCGCGAGAGCGCGGAAATGCAGAGGCACCTGAACGAAGGCTGCAGTGACTGCACCGAAATGGCCCACATTTGGAAGTCCGTCACGGAATGCGCACGGCTTGAGGTCTCTTACGATCCTCCTTCCAGCTCGCTGCGAGTTGCCGAGTCCTACTTTGCCCCCTTTCGGTTAGCCTCGAAGCAGGCCATGGGTATGCGGATTGCCCGCATGACCTATGACAGCTTTATGCGCCGGGCGGAAGTGGGCGTGCGGGGGGCAGATCCATTGCCGCGACAACTCATGTATCAGTGTGACGACGTCTTTATCGACCTGCGCCTTGAGCCAAAACTCGCCACTAACCAGGTTGCGTTGGTGGGGCAGGTCACCGATTCCAGACCGTCTGCAACGAATGTCGATGGGATACCCATTTCCCTCCTAAGCGGGAGCGAGACGATCTCGAAGACTTCAACGAATCAGCTTGGCGAATTCCGCCTATCTTTTTTGGATACTGAACACTTACAGTTGCTTATCGGCCTGAAAGAGACTGCGCTTGTCCTGCCGTTACCCGGCATAGACCCGGGAACAATCATTCATTGAGTTGGCGTCCCCGATTTTGCAAACCTGTTCGGCTGTTGTGATTCTCTCTGCGGTTCTGTTCTCGCAGTTCGACGTGTAAGCGAGGTTGATGATGAGAAGCCGTTCCATTTTCTTTGCTACTTTCCTTCTGGGGATTGCAGTCGCTCCGGCCGCTAACGCCCAACAGCCACGCCTGATCGTCCGCGATACGCTGGGTTTAAGACATCTGAGCTTGCTTTGCCCACTTCTAGGGTGCAACGTTCTGCGTGGCCTAGGGGATCCGTTGCAACAGGTGTTTGTCGTAGCTCCTACCAATCCGCTCGATCTCGGCGGACTACTGAATGTCCTTCTCGGTCAGGTCGGGATTGCACACGTGGAACCGGACCAGTCGCTGAGTCTAGCTGCTCCGCCTTTGAATTTCATAACTCAGGCTCTTCAGGACAATGTTCCCACGAATTATTACGGAAGCTTGGTATGGAACGGCTACCTTAGCCAGCCTGCCACGTCAATCGTTCGAATTGCTGAAACCCAGAAGCATTACAACGTCTCCGGCGCGGGCATCGTCGCTGACATTGATACCGGGGTCGATCCAACGCATCCTGCGCTGGCATTGGTTCTGCTTCCCGGCTATGACTTTACCAGCAACAGCAGCGGCGCGAGCGAAACTGGGGGACTCGACCACTCGGTGATTGCCGTCTTAGATAGCAATGGTGACAGCCCAGTCTATGTGACGCCTTCGCTAGCGTCGACGGTAACCGAAGCGGCGGCTACCGTGCTGAGCAACCCGCAATACGCGGGGTTTGGCCATGGGACGATGACTGCCGGCATCATTCATCTCGTGGCGCCCACCGCGAACATACTTCCCCTGAAGGCGTTTTCTGCCAGCGGGACAGGCTATCTATCGGATGTGGTACGGGCGATTTATTATGCGACGGCGGCAAACAGCAATGTCATCAGCATGAGCTTCAGCTTCAGCAGTGCCTCCGCCGAGATGTCTAACGCAATCAATTACGCCGATGGTCACGGGGTGATCTGTGTCGCGTCTGCGGGAAACAGCGGCCAGGCGATCCAGGTCTACCCCGCCTCGCTCAACCATGTCATGGGAGTGGCCTCGACCTCCGATAGCGACTCGCTGTCAAGCTTCTCAAACTACGGCTCCCAAGTTGTTTGGGTTGGCGCTCCGGGAGAAAACATAGTGACGACCTACCCTTACGACAATTATGCAACCAGCTCAGGCACTTCGTTCAGTGCCCCCTTTGTCGCCGGCGCGGCAGCACTCCTGCTGAATGCGAACCCAACCTTGACTCCCACAGCAGCCGCGAACGCGATTGCGAATGCGAAGTACATCTCCAGTGCCGTTGATCACGGCCGCCTGGACACCTATCTTGCGGTTGGGTCCGTTACGCATTAGAGATGTGATCGGCGACTTTTACACGGAGGACAGTCTCGATCAAACACTTCCGGGGTGTAGCGACCCATTCGTTGCGCCCAATTGCATGATGAGCCAGTCCGCTAGTTTCGAGGTTGGCCGATAGATGCGCCCGCTTCGACCGTAGCCAGAATCTCCGCGCTCGACATCTTCGATTCTGCCATTGTCAGAATCTCCTCATCGGTGAATCCAGGTTTATCGTCCACTCGCCTTCTGGTCGTTGGAAAACGACGATGTGTTGTTGTTACCAACTAAAAGATTTCGCAGGAAGTAGCGGTTGAAATCGCGACACGGCCTATGTTTCCGTGTCTTCGCCGTGATTATTCCGCTCAGACCGGATGCGCCGGCGATCCGAGGGTTCCAACCACTTTCGTAATACGGCCCCATGTCAGCCAGGTCTGGAAACTACCGCCTTGCAACCCGGCTATGGCGCTTACTTTAGTTTGTTATTCCCCCCAAACGGCTTCTCGGCATGCGGGATAAGGTTGCATAAGCATTGTGCTGGCTATATAGAGAAGCTGGCGAGATCTGGATTGCTCATGTGAGTGTCGCCTCAGAAGGCGATTACCATCGTCACAGATAAACACTAAGGTACCCTTCCCCCTGGTTGGTGTTGCGCTGATAGTAATCACGAGCGACGGTAATAAGTACCGTCACCGATGCGGAAACTAGAAATTCGACCTATGACTCGTAAAGTCGAAGACATTGCCGTCATTAAGGGCCTAGTACAGTACGGTGCAGTTCTATCGCGGAAAACTATGCGTACTACTAGCACAACTGCAATTTACCAGCGTCTTCCTTCTTGGAGATAGCTATAGATCGATAAAACGTAAGGCTGCAGTCGAAAGCTAAAAGCCGGGGGGCTTATATGTTTCATTCTAAGTATGTGGGGGCATCCTTTGCCGCCGCAGGCGTACGTCGTCGAGTTCTATTCTTCTTAGGCTTGTTTGTAGGTTCGCTCGCAGCTCAACCCCTGCAGGGGCAAAGCGCGCCAACTGTGACCGTGACAAACAGTAGTTTGACCGGAAGCATCCCTCCTATGGCGCTGGGTACCCACTCCACATTTTCAGATACAGTGACCGGTACTACTCAAACCGCCGTTACCTGGAGCGTAATCGGAGGCGGGACCATCTCGAGCGGTGGAACGTATACCGCGCCGTCGACGATGCCGTCGAGCAACCACGTCACAATTGTCGCGACGCTCAAGCAGAACACTGCGATCACGGGAACCTTCGCGTTGGTCCTGAATACTCCAGTGCCCTCTATCGGGTCTCCAACTCCGACCGATGCAATCGCGGGAGCAACGACTGCGATGACCTTGTCTGGTGCGGGCTTCCAGCCGGGGGTAGTGGTTCTGGTGAACAATGCTGCCGCGCCGACCACGTATAACTCACCGACTTCAGTCACGGTGCAGGTTTCTGCCGCGCCCGGGGCGCAGAGTGTCATGCTGCTGCCGCAAAATCCCGCACCATGCATCGGGACGCCGGTAGCCTATTCGCTGCTCGTGTCGTCGATTAGCCTGGCGGTCACAAACAAAGATGGCTCGACGAACAACGGTACAGATGGGCTGAGCATTCCGATTACTCTTTCCTCGAGTCTAGTTCACGTCGCCAACAATCCAAGCCGGGTATGGCAATTGTCCGGCGCCGGTTCGCTGGTGCCCCAGGGGTCTGTGGCCGGCTCGGCGATTTATACCGGGCCGGCGACGATGCCTGCGAATCGGAATGTGACCGTTACTGCCTCTGTCTCCGGCAATTCCGCCGTCACCACCTCTTATAGCGTTTACACTCGTCAACCCAATTCCTACCCTAAACAGCTTCAATGGGGGAACGGTGATTGCCGGCGCGACGGTGCCAATCACACTCACAGGATCCAGCTTCCTGCCGACCTCCATAGTCTTGGTGAATGGGGTTTCCATGCCCTCGACCTATCAGTCGTCGACTAGCCTTCTCGCCCAGATTACGGTTCCGGCGAACACGAGCAGCAACATCAATATCCAGGTGCAGAATGGAGCGCCCGGGGGTGGAGTCTCCAACACCCTGCAAATGAGCCCGGCCGACCTAACCATGACCGCCACCAGCCCGGATGGGACCAACACCGGTACGGCGCGGCTTGGGGTTCCGGTGAATCTCGCGACAACACTCTTGAATTCCGGCCACTCCAGCAGAAGCTGGAGCCTACAGGGCGCCGGAACGAACGTACCAAGCGGCACCAATAATTCCAACGCGACGTACACCCCACCCCAGGTGATGCCCTCCAGTCCCACGGCAACCGTTACCGTCTTCCTCACAACCCAGACGAACGCAACTGTTTCCTACACGATGACGTTGGTTAACCCCGTACCGGCCGTAACCACAATCGCGCCTGCGCAGTTGCTCACCGGTTCTACGCAGACGGTTGCGCTCACCGGCTCGGGATTTGTGCCCGGAACGACTGTGACTCTTAATGGCGCAACGCTCTCCTACACCTATATCGATTACAACGATGCCAGCGTTCAGGTGCCGGTGCCGGCCAGCGCGAGCGGTACCTTAACCTTCCGTGTCTCGAACCCGGCGCCGGGAGGGGGAACTTCCACCTTCACCGACGTTATCCAGCCGAATGTGATCACACTTACCGCAACGGATTCTTATGGGACTAACACCGGCTACACCGAGTTGGGCGTGCCATTGACAATGACCGCCAACGTCGCCGGCTCGGCGCAAACGGCCGTCACCTGGAGCTTGGTCGGTAATGGAACCCTGACCAGCAACGGCGGATACAAGCTGAACAAGATGCCGGCAAGGCGGGTGGTCACTATCACCGCAACGTTGGTATCGAACCCCTCGATCACGGCTTCCTACGCGTTGACGCCGATCAACCCGGTTCCGTCTATCAGCATCGTAAGCCCAACGATACTAGCCGCTGGATCGACCCAGACGATGACCCTTACCGGCGCCGGCTTTGAGCCGACCACAATCGTAGAGGTAAACGGTGCGGGGGTACCGACCACCTACAACTCCTACAACTCACTCACTGCCCAGATCAGTGTCGATCCTGCCGCCGTAGGCGACCTCTCGATACAGGCCTACACTCCGGATTACACCGGCGGCACGAGCGACTTTATTCCCGTTGCGGTCTCCGCGCCAATCAGCGCGACCGCAGCGGCCCGTTTGTTGGATCAGACAACCTTTGGTCCGACGACGGCCCTCATCCAGCACGTACAGCAGGAGGGAGTGACAGCCTGGCTTGCAGAGCAGTTCAACACGCCCCAGACTGTATTGCCGATCATCCCGGTCAATCCTCCCTCGTATTGCGCGACGGCTTCGTTCTGCAATGAGTCGGAGTGGTGGCAGACAGTGCTTACCGGCAATGACCAGCTTCGCCAGCGGGTAAGCTGGGCCCTAAGCCAGCTATTCGTCACTTCAAGCACGGACATCACCGGGCAGGGGATGAACAATTACGCCAACATGCTGGCCGCCGACGCCTTCACGAACTGGTACACGATCATGAACGACGTCACGCTGTCGCCGGCGATGGGCATTTACCTGAACATGGTGAACAGCCGCGCCCCTGGCAACGGGCTAATCTCGAACGAGAACTTCGCCCGCGAGAACATGCAGTTGTTCAACATGGGTGAGTTTTTGCTGAACCAGGATGGCAGTCTGCAACTGGATGGAAACGGCAATCCAATCCCGTCCTATACGCAGGCGCAGGTGCAAGCATTCGCCCGGGTCTTCACCGGTTGGACCTTCGCCAACAGTGACGGATCTAGTCCCAGTGTGCTCAACAACCCTGTGAACTACTACTACCCGCTGGTAGCAGTCGAAAACTATCACGACGTCACCTCGAAGGCCGTGCTGAACGGGGCAACTCTGCCGGGAGGCCAGAGCGCCGAACAGGACCTCGCCCAGGCCCTCGCCAATGTCTTTAATCATCCCAACGTACCGCCCTTTGTCAGCCTGCAACTGATCCAGCACCTCGTGAAGAGCACTCCCAGCCCGGCTTATGTCTCGCGGGTTGCGGCAATCTTCACCGATAACGGAAACGGCGTGCGTGGCGACATGCAGGCGGTATTAACGGCGATCTTCACTGACCCCGAGGCGCGCGCTGGAGACTCCGCAATGCAGGCCAGCGATGGCCATCTTCGCGAGCCAATCCTGTGGACGACCGGCGTCATGCGCGGTCTGGGCTATGTGAATGTCGATTCGAATAACTACTACCAATGGTTGTCGTCGTATGCGGGCGCCCTTGGGGAATGGCCCTATCGCTCGCCGAATGTCTTTAACTTCTTTTCTCCGAGTTACGTGATTCCGGGCACGACACTAAACGCGCCGGAATTCGCGCTGGAGAACACGGCCAGCGTCAACGACCGGCTTAATCTGGCCGACACGCTGGTGAGCAACAACCTCAGGCATTTCAATGTTGACCTCAGCACAACCAGCCCGCTGGGCCAGGTGCTGGCTTCGCAAGGGCCAGCGGCACTCGTGCAGTCACTGAACTCTCTTTTTCTGGCTGGCACGATGGACTCGGCATCGGCGGCGACAATCACCGACGCGGTCAGCTCGGTGACTGATCCAGGCCAACAACTGCGGATCGCCATCTACCTGGTGATTACTTCCGACCCTTACAAAATCCTTCATTAAGGCGCGATTCGTGCGGTTGCATGAAAAGATTTGCGGCTGCGGGGCAATCAACTAGAACAATGTGCACCAGGAGAAGAGGCAATCATGAATATCAATCGACGCAGTTTTATCCGCTACACCTCGCTGGCCGCTGCTGGCAGCGCTGCTGGGCTCCGACCCTTCGGCGCACTCAACGCGATGGCCGAGTCGGCCTCCAGCTATAAGGCGCTGGTATGCATCTTTATGTACGGTGGGAACGACTCCAACAACACCCTGATCCCTTTCGACACCACGGCGAACGGGAGCAACGGCTATTCGACCTACGCCAGCCTTCGCGGGCCGCTCGCACTGCCCGCCAACACTCTGCTGCCGCTGGGGGCGCAGGCCAATGGCAACTATGGGCTGCACCCCAGCTTGCCCGATATCCAGACGTTGTTCAACAATGGCACCCTGGCCTTTGTCGACAACGTCGGAACGCTGGTGCAGCCGATGACGGCGGCGCAGTACCAGGCCGGCGGCATGCCGACACCGGTGAACCTGTTCTCCCATCCCGACCAACAGTCGGAGTGGCAGACTGCGGCGCAGAGCCCGGGCTCCTCGACCGGCTGGGCCGGACGCATCGCCGACTCGATGTCAGCGAGCTACAATCCGGGCGCGCAAATTCCGCTCATTACTTCGGTCTACGGCGATACGGTCTTCTGCAACGGAGCGTCCAGCTCGCCAGTTGCGGTTGACCCGGGCAATCTGGCTGGCGGCCAGTGCTCGGAAGGCTCGGCCTGCGACATCCGCAGCCACGCCGCGCAGCAGCTTATCAAGTTCAACAGCGGTCTCTCTCTGGTGCAGGCCGACCACGCCATCACCGGCAATTCCTACAAATACATGGCTACGCTAGCCGGCGCGGTGCAGTCAGTGACGCCGCTCCAGACTGCCTTTCCCGCCAACAATAGCCTGGCGGCGCAGCTTCAGCAGATTGCCCAGATCATTCAGGTGCGGCAGGCCCTCGGTGTTACCCGGCAGATCTTCTTTGCCGGACTCGGCAACTTTGATACCCATGGCGCGCAGCTGAGCACCCAGGCCAGCTTGCTCTCGTTACTAAGCCCAGCTATGGGCGCCTTTTATCAGGCGACGCAGGAACTCGGACTGGCCAACCAGATCACTACGTTCACCATGTCCGACTTCAACCGGGCCATGCAACCGAACTCTAACAACGGCAGCGATCACGCCTGGGGAGGTCATCATATGGTGATGGGTGGCGCGGTCAACGGCGGGAAGATTTACGGCAGCTATCCAACGCTTGCGCTAGGAGGGCCGAATGATTCTGGCCTGAACGGACGTTGGATACCGACGATCTCTACTTCTCAATATGCTGCGACGTTGGCGTCCTGGTTCGGTGTCCCCTCGTCGGGTCTCAGCAGCATCTTCCCAAACCTGGGAAACTTCACCACTCAAAACCTAGGCTTTGTCTAGATATAACAACAGGCCAAGCTGTTCATCGTTGTGTTAGCAGAGCTTGACGGCGATCAATTGTGATTCTGGGCAACGGCGAAAAGATACCAGGCTGCGTGGGGCAGCCACTCCTCGGTCCAGCGCCAGTCTTCGTCGGCCCCCGTCACGGCGTAGCCTTGATTGAAGGCGATGCCGTCTTCGTCCTGACTGGCAGCGGTAATTCCGTTGATGATGCCGCCTGGCGCGTTGGTGTATTTGTAAGAGCGGAAGAACATGTATGGAGCGTTGCCGTGCCCGCTGCCCATCAGCATAGAGGCGTCGTACGGATTGCGGCCGAGTATCCAGTGAAGCTGATCCCAGGCGTAGTTTTCCAGTGCGACTGAAATGCAGGGTCGTCCTTGAAAAGCGGAGCGGCCAGCCGCGCGGCTGCGGCGAGCGATGCTAGACGGGCGTTCTCCCCCTGCCACCAGGGAGCGGCTTCGGTGTCGTGCGGAAAGAAGAACGCAGTGCGCACCGAGCCGTCGCCCGTACGAACTAACTGCCTTGCGTAGCCGAAGGGATTATTCACCGCCGAGGTGACGCTCATCTCGAAGCTGCAAGGAACGCGCGACCGCGTCGCGAACCTGCTTCTGCTGCTCCGGAGCGGCGATGCTCGAATATTCGAGCAGGCTGATCACTGGAAGTCCGGCATCGGAGGGATGGAAGAAGGGCCGAGTGCCATCGTCTGCGCGCCAATAGTCGCGGTATTTGCCCGACGATGATAAGACGGCGCCATGAGATGGTCGGCACGGCGATCTGCTGCTGCCTTATAGGACGCGTTGTTGGTAGCGCGGTAGAGTTCAGTCGCAGCCATCAGCGCGCAGTAGTCGTCGAGAATATTCTCCTTACCGTCGTTCAGCAGTTCGGTGTTGTGCGCTTCGAGAAAGGCGAATGCCTCTTCCGCCGCCTTCAGGTAAGCAGAACTGGGCATGTCTCCACCGATCGGCATAGTACTGGCAAGCGCCAGCGCGGCGATGGACATGCCGCCTCCGGCGCGAAAGCTGGCCTCGTAGGCATGCGGGCCCGCTGCAACGCCGATGCGTTCGGTAGAATCAGAGGCGCTCTTCTTGATCTGAGTTCGCCAGTTGGGATTGCCGATCTCCCGATCCTTCGCAAGCTTCGCTTTGCCGGGCGCGGTGATGCGATTCGAAAAAGGAACCGCCAGGGCGTTTCAGAGCGACGAGGTAGTCCGCGCCGAACAGACCTTCATCGAGCAGACGGCGTTCGTATTCGGTGAAGTTATCATCGCCGCGCCCTTGCAGGGTGCGATAGGTCTTAAGCAACGTCCAAGCAACCAGCGGAACCTGCTGCGGGTTGAAATAGGAGGTGGGGTTCTGGTGAGAGAGATGGATGCCGTAGTCGCCGGTTGCGTCATACCAGCCGCCGCGCAGGTCGACGACTCCGCTGCCGTCGGGCAAGGTGAGGCGTTGATCGGCGCGATCGATGTCCCCGCTCGACCGCTGGCTCTTAAAGTAGAAGAGCACATTCGATAACGTCGCGCGTTCCAAAAGATCGTCGTCAATCAAAAACTCACAGGAACTGACCGAGCCGGATTTGGTCTGAGCTGTCAACTGATAGTGGCCCGGCGTCTGCCATGCGGAGAAATCCGCCAGCCAAAACCTGCGTTCTCCCCAATTGAAGACCTCTCCGGCAGGTGTGAGCGGACCGCTCGACACAATTTTCCGAGTTACAGTGTCGACAAGCGTAAAGGTCTGGGGTGAGTCGGGACCTGCGTCCTCTTGCATGACAAGTGCTCGTTTGGGGGCTGTCGTTTCATAACCGACGTGGTCGACGAGCACGCGCATCTGCGCGACGCCGGTGGCGGTCAGCGCCACGCACCACCACACAAGAAGCATTCTGGTGAATATCCGTTTGATCTTAAGTCCCTCGGCGAGCTACCTGTTTGCGAATCTGAATCATCGCATATACGCTTCGGATTGCGGGCCAGGAAGTGTCCGGCAATATCGGAGGCAGTTGTTGGAAATATCATTCGAGTGCAAGAGCGTCGCGCTGCCTTGCACTTCGCTGCGCTACAGGAAGTTCGCTGGAATGCTCCAAAGAACCAGCATACCCATCACTCTCATCTTCGTCGCCCTCATCTGCCTTGTCTGGAGCAAGCACTTCGCAGCCGCTGAAACGGTTGTTGCCGCATATGTCTTTCCGCAAGCCCGGGTGCTCACGCCGGGCGAGATCGATGCGAAGAAACTGACGCGGATAAACTACGCCTTCGCCAACATAGCGGATGGGCGCATTGTCGAAGGGCTGCCGACAGATGCAGCCAACTTTGCCGCACTCAACGCACTGAAGAAGAACAACCCGCACCTCACCGTCCTGGTTTCGGTCGGGGGTTGGCTGTGGTCGGGGGGATTCTCAGACGTAGCCTTGACGCCGGCCAGTCGTGCAATTTTCGTCGACAGCGTCGAGGCGTTTATCACCCGCTATAAACTCGATGGCCTGGACGTCGACTGGGAATTTCCTGGTCAGACCGGCGCTGGGCATGTTTTTCGCCCTGAAGACAAGCAGACCTACACCTTGCTGCTGAAGGAACTCCGCGGCCGATTCGATCAGATGGCCAGCAAGCTTCACCGGCCCCTTTATCTGACCACCGCTGTTGGCGCGACTACGGATTTTCTTGAACATACCGAGATGGGTGAGGTAGCCAAGTATGTCGACACCGTGAATCTGATGGCTTACGACTACTACGAGCCGGGCGGTCAGCCGACCACCGGGAACCACGCCCCTTTATTTACCGACTCAGCCGACCCACGCGGCATCTCCGCGGATAGATCGGTGCGCGAATACGAGAAAGCCGGTGTGCCGCCGGACAAAATTGTGCTGGGCGTTCCTTTTTACGGACACGTCTGGGGGCAGGTGCGAGCCACCAATCATGGGCTGTTTCAACCCGGCCAGCCAGTACCGAATGCCTATGCAGATTATGCTGCTATCTCCAGTTCGATGCTTGGGAAGGGATACGTCCGCTATTGGGATGCACCGGCGTCAGCGCCGTACCTTTACAACGCGGAAAAGCAGATATTTGTCTCCTATGAGGATCCGGAATCGCTGGCTCTGAAATGCAAATACGTGAACGAGCAACATCTCAAGGGTGTCATGTTCTGGGATTATGCGGGAGATCCATCGGGCGCTTTGCTGGGCGTGATCAACGCAGGTCTCAAGTATGGCGCCGATACTTATCACGGAGCTGAGACGCGATAGCATGCGTGCCGCCTCCACTGTCGCCGACGCAATGCCAGACCCTCCTCAATCTCGAGGCCGCCGCATTGCATCCATCGATGTCTTTCGCGGACTCACGATGATGGTCATGATCTTCGTCAACGAACTGGCTGAGGTACATGGCTTGCCCTGGTGGACCTATCACGCTCATGCAGAGCAAGACGTGATGACTTACGTCGACATGGTCTTTCCGTTCTTTCTCTTTATTGTCGGCATGTCGATGCCTCTCGCCATTGAACGACGGCTTGAGCGCAATCCGTCGCAGCTCGCCCTCTGGCGGCACATCGGACTTCGCGCTCTCGGCCTGATCATTCTTGGACTAATTCTCGCCAACGGCGAGAAAGGCGATCCAACTCGCATGGGCATCTCGCAAGCGGCCTGGACACTGCTTGGGCTGACGGGCGCGATCCTGTTCTGGCTGGTACCGAGCCGCGATGCTCGCTTTCACAACGTTTATCGAGGACTTCGCATCGTCGGACTGCTCACGTTGGTAGCAGTCTTCGCGATATTCCGGCGAACAACAACAGGGGGCGATGTCGCCTGGATCGATGGTACTTATCCGGAGATCCTTGGCCTCATCGGCTATACCTACCTCGCTGTCGCTCTGCTTTATGTTCCGACGCGGCGCTGGCGCTGGGCGTCGCTTGCATGGTTTGCGGCGCTTACTGCTCTTTGCGCATTGCAGACTTCGCACCTGCTCGCGATCGCGGGCACTTTACCTCTCTACTTTTGGCCGTTTAACTCCGGTGCGTGGGCTTCGATCACCATGGCAGGTATCGTGACTTCGGGAATCCTGGTCGGAAACAGTGATGCGACCTTGCGGAGAAAGATGTGGCTTGCATTGATCTTTGCGGTGACCACACTGGCGGCGGCGTTGCTGTTCGCACCGCTCGGGATCTCGAAGATCCGCGCTACTCCTACCTGGTGTCTCGCGAGCGTCGGCGCGAGTGTGCTCGCTTTCATGCTGCTTTACTGGATCTGCGACGTGCGGGCGATGACAGCCTGGGCCCGGTTTGTCGAATCGGCGGGTGAGAACACGTTGCTGACCTACCTGCTTCCCGATATCTACTACTACTTGGCAGCTCTCACCGGCTTCACGTATCTCGATCATCACTACAATGAGGGCGGGTTCGGGGTAGTCCGGGCGATGATTTTCACGTCTGTGATGCTTTTGATTTCCGCCGTCTTGACCAGGGCGCGCGTACGCCTCCAGCTCTAATGGGTTACAAGAAATGAGTGTCCAGTGCCCCTGAGAGATTCATTCGCCGAGACGGCTGTTAAACGGCCAACGCGGAGAAGGTTCTGGTGAATGATGTTCTTTGCAGAAGCTTGCAAAGAACATCTCCGCCATCGCCACTCCACGACCCGTTGAAAGAATCCATGCGACGTAACCCTAGAGCGTTTGGAAGTGGTTCTCCCGTTCGGCGTGTTGGCTGGCTGGTAATACCGGGCAATGCGCCAGGGCATTGATGGCATTGCTGGCAACCTTGGCAAGGTGGAATCAGCAATTTGCACATTCTAAATATGGATCGAGAAACCGAACCCACTCTCTTTGCATAACAGGATCAATGGCTCACACGCTTTCGGGGCACTAAGCCCCAGCTATTCGCGCATGCCGTTACCAGCAGTGACGCTATGCGTGGAAGGTGGGGTTGGCAACAGGACCTTTGCTTCGACAAAATAGTCCTAGCGGCACGTTTTGGATTGTGGACGATCGCTGAGGGGGACCTTCGCCAGAGTTTAGTGCGAACGACGAGGGATCTGGCGAAAGCTCAATCGACACCATTTTCTGACCGGTAGGTCTGTGCCTTATCGGGTTGACCCAGGGCCGTGTAAATGGCAACGAGATCTTTGCGGGCGGCACTGACGAAGGCGGTCGTCGGGCTTGTTTGCTTGATCAGGATCGCATAGCCAGCGGCCGATTGAGCTTCAGCCTCGTGATAGCGCTGCTCTCCGAGCAGCGCCCTGCCAAGTTTGGTCTTCACAATTCCAATGTTGATATTGTCGGCCGGAAGAACAGCGGCAAAATCTTGCATGGCCTCTGTGAAGAATTGTTCGGCGCGGGGATAATCCTTGCGTTGCAAATACACGCCGCCCAAATTTGAAATGGCGACCGCGACTTTGTAGTTGTTGCCAAGCTTGCTCCGGTAAATATTGGCGGCGCTTCGAAAATACTTTTCTGCGCCGTCAAGGTCGCCCTTCTGCTGCGCGAGCTTGCCCATCATGTTCATTGCGTTCCCAACGTGGGGGCTGTTTTCGCCATAGACTTTTTGTTCGATCGGTAGAGCCTGCCGTAGAAGAGCCTCGGCTTCGTCGATCTTTCCTTCGTAAGACAGGGTTTGGGCAAGAATTACGGACTTCCTGGCGACATCAGGATGATCGGCGCCATACCACTTCCTGGTCATTTCCAGCGCTTGCCGATCGTACTGTTCTGCTTGTGAATAGTGCCCCCACAGCTCCTGGAGTTGCCCAAGGTTGATGAGATCGTCGGAGACGGCAGGGTGTTGCTCGCCATAAATACCGCGATCGATGGTCAGAGCGCGACGGCTCAACGAATCCGCGATCTCGTAATGTCCCAGCGACAGCTCAGCATCCGCCAGAAGGCTCAACGTATCGGATAACTCCACGGAGGACGGGTCGCGCTGCGATAGTAAGTCGACCGCCTGGTTGAGAACCCGCGATGCTTCCTTATAGTTGCCGCTGTCATTCATCACACTGCCAAGCGTCGCGATTGCTTTGGCCTGCCTGACAGGATCCGGCGGGCGTTGGCGTTGAACCATCTCCATCGAGTCGCGCGCCAATGCTTCCGCCTCTTTGTAATTGCCTTGATCGGAATCGAGGAGGGCTTTTGCCTGCAAGTCGTCTGCAATGCGCAAGTCATTTGGGTGAGCGGACGCTTGATCGAGTTTCAGCGCTGAATCGAGAAGCTGCTTTGCATGCTCATACTTCCCCAACTGCTCATAGCTCCCTCCCAAGGTGCGATAAAGCTCGGCCTGTATCTCCGGGTCATGACCCAGAGCGTTAGCTCTCTCCACGCCGCGATCGAGCACCGTGACGACGCGAAGATCTTCAGGTGGGCCGGCGCCATTGTCGTTGCCCTTGAAGAGTCCGAACATAAACTGGAGTACTCTCTGCGTGCGGGCAGCCTCGGCCAGAGCAGCGTTGCGTGCCACTGCGAGCCGAACGGTAAAGAACATCACGAGGCCGATGATCGTCGCAAGAGCAAGCGAGGCCGCCAGGACCGGCCGACGATTTCTTCGAAGGAATTTGCCCACCCGATAGCGTAGAGTGGCAGGCCGGGCTTCGAGGGGTTCACCTTTCTGGAAGTGGCTGAGGTCGCGCAATAAACCTTCTACAGACTGATAGCGCTCCTTAGGATCCGTCCGCAGGGCCTTTAAGCAGAGAACGTCGAGGTCGCTCCAGGCCGCCTTGCCGAGGTCGAAATGATTGCCTGATCTGGACGACGGAGATTCTGCAATCCGATCGACGATGCTACGATTTCCCTCGTCGGCATTCTTAACGCGATTGAAGGGAAGAGATCCGGTCAGCAGTTGGTAGAGAATGATGCCTAATGAATAAACATCCGTAGTGAAGCCAACTGTCCCCTCGTTCATCCACTCCGGGGCCGCGTAGTCGGGCGAGAGAAAACGCAATCCCGGTTTGGTTTGTTCAGACGGCTCGTCAAGACTTTGCAACTCCCTGGCGATACCGAAGTCGAGCAGGCGCGGGCTGCCGTCTTTCTCAATCATTATGTTGGATGGTTTGAGGTCGCGATGAATGATCTCCCGGCTGTGTGCGTATTGCACTGCTTCGCAGACTTTGCAAAAGAGATCCAAAATCTCGCCGATCGTATGCGTACGTTCGCCGACAAAGTCGGTAAAAAGCCTGCCGTCGACATATTCCATGACGAACCACGGGGTGCCGTCTGACAGTGTGCCGGCGTCATAAAGCCGCGCTATATAAGGATGGTTGAGCTTAGCCAGAGTCTTGATCTCGCGGCCGAAGCGTTCACGGCGAGCAGGCGACAGATTGGCGTTGGGAAGGAACTTGATTGCGACGAAAGCCCCTGTATCTTCGCGCTGGGCGAGCCAGACAACGCCCATGCCGCCTTCTCCGAGCAGGCGGACCAGTTTGTAGGGGCCGAACTCGCGAAGACCAACTACATCGTTACGAGCGGAGATGACGTGACGAGCAATGACTTCCAATCCAGAATCGAGAATCGAATGACCTTCGGCGTCGCCCTGTAGCATGGCGACGACTTCGGAGAAGAGCTCGAGGTCTTCACCGCAGGCCGAATGAAGAAAGGCCCGGCGCTCCCATTCAGGCAATTCAACCGCTTGATGAAAGAGAGACTGCGCGAGCTCCCACTGCGTGCTTTCCATTGGAACTCACTCCTTGGGGTTCCCGTCTGCTTTCAAGTCTGTTGCGGCGGACGGATTCTGCTGGCTAACCAAGCCTTCGCGGCGCGCCAATCGCGCTCGATGGCGGATTCCGACACCCCTAGTACGGCGGCCGTCTCGGTCACGCTTAGTCCGCCAAAAAAGCGGCATTCGACCATGTGCGCCTGTCGCGGGCTACGCAGCGCCAACTCGTGAATCGACGCGTCGAGCGCGAGCAAATCCTTATCGGTGGCCGGGATCGTCTCGGCTGCATCTTCCAGTGCAACAAAGATCACGTCACCATCGCCACCGCGCTTGCGTGCGGAGCGACGCCGGGCCTCATCTACCAGAACCTGGCGCATCGCCCGAGCCGCAATCGCTTTGAAATGAGCCATCGACGTTGAAGCTAGCGGTGGATAATCCCGGAGGCGCATCCAGGCTTCGTGGAGCAGCGCGGTTGAGTTGAGAGTGGCATGGGCCTCGTTGCGGCGAACCATCGAAGCGATGCGGCGAAGCTCCTCGTAGACCAGGCTGAAAAGGTCATCGATCGCGCGTTTCTCTTCGTCCGCCGGATTCTCAGAAAAGAAATCTCGGCTTTGCGACTCGATCATGACGGTTTTCCCTGAAGGATTTCGCAGTTAAGAGTAGAGCGATTTTCCGGCAGCACAGCTCGTCCTGCCCGTTCACCAAAGATAACCCCCTCTCGCCAGTGGGGCAATTGCGAAATCGCGGATTTGACGACGCCGCAGGGTAGTAACTCGGAAGTAACAGGAGAAATGCGAAATGAAGCCATCTTGCGTACCCTTTCAGGGAACACTTTCATTCTTTAAGCGGTTACTTCCCCTTCTCTGTCTGGCAACTCTCGTTGGCTTACCCCTTGCTTCGCGGGCGCAAACATTTCGATCCATTCCCGCACTCAACTTCAGCACTACCTTCGGCTTGGACAACCCTCTGCCACAGGTGATTACGCCGTCCAGCACAGGGGCGGCATTCGCTTTTTCCGCCACGGCCACAACAACTTCCGGCGGCGCATGGCTGGCGATCACTCCCAGTTCCTACGGTTGCTGCGGCGTCACTACGCCTTATCCGATCACGGTGACCGCCGCGCCTGCCGTAACTTTGGCCGCCGGAACCTACACGGGTCAGATTGTCCTCACGCCCGCTTCGACAACGATCCCTACGGTCACGATCCCCGTAACGCTGGTGGTCCATGCGCCTACGGAGACATATTTCGATCAGGCAGCGGGTGGGCTGACCTTTAGTCTTGCCACCCAAGCAGGCACGCCGCCGGGACAAGCCGTCCAGGTGCGAAACGCGGGCGCAGGGAGTCTGGCTTGGACTGGCTCGGTAAGTACCGCAGACGGTGGCTCCTGGCTCAAGCTCTCCGCCGCAAGCGGCACCGCGCCTTCTAATCTCACTATCAGCGTGGTTCCTGCAAGTTTGCCAGGCGGAGCTCTCGTTGCAGGCACGTTTACCGGCCAGGTTCTGCTTAAAACCGCGAACGATAAACTAACCATTCCAATTGCGGTCAATGTTGGCGCTTCGGTGTTTCCGCAAGTCAACCCGCTCAGTTTCACCAAAATCTTCGGCGGGGCCAACCCGCTGGCTCAGGTCATTACACTGGCCAGTACTAAAACGCAGTTTGCGTTCTTTGCTGCTGGTGCGAACTCGACCGGCGGAAGCTGGCTGACTCTGACCCCCAGCTCTTATGGCTGCTGCGGAGCGAACACTCCTCAGGCGGTCACGGTAGCAGTTAATCCAGCCGTTACCCTGGCTGCCGGAACATACATGGCAGAGGTCATCGCGGTATCCGCCGACGGCCACCAGAAGCTCAGCATTCCGGTCACCTTGCATTGTCGAGCCCACCAGCGTCGCGAGCTTCGACAATGTGGCTGGAGCGCTGAATTTCTCGCTTGCCACGAATGGCGATACGCCACCGGCGCAGAATGTCCAGATTCGCAACGCAGGCACCGGTTCCTTGGCCTGGACGGCCTCCGCGACGACGGCCGACGGAGGAGGCTGGCTAACCCTCTCCGCTGCCAGCGGCACAGCTCCTTCCACCCTCGCGGTGAGCATCGATCCAACAAAGCTGCCGGGTGAGGCCCTCGTTGCCGGAACGTTCGTGGGGCAGGTGGTGCTACAGAGCGCCGCCAGTCGCGTGACCATCCCGGTTTCCGCGGTCGTAGGCGCAAACGTATTCCGGCAGGTCGATCCGTTGTACTTCACCAAGGCGTTCGGCGGGGCCAATCCCTTGTCTCAGGTCATCACGGTCGCCAGCACTGGCACCGCCTTCGCCTTCAACGCCGTCACTGTGAACGGCACCGGCGGCAGCTGGCTCACCATTACTCCTTCTTCCTATGGATGCTGCGGAATCAACACCCCCCAGGCGATTACCGTCACGGTCAACCCCGCCGCGAATCTGGCTGCCGGCACCTACACTGCGGAGATCGTTGCAAAATCCGAGGCCGGCGACCAATCGCTCACTATTCCAATCACCCTGGTCATTGCCCCAGCCACAACGCCTTTCTTCGATGCGCTCCCTGGGCAGATGTCATTCTTCATGCTCACCAAAGGAAACGCTCCTCCATCCCAGGAGTTGCCGATTCGCGATGCAGGTTCCGGTTCTGTCGATTGGACAGCCACGGCCACGACTTCCGATGGCGGCGCATGGCTTAGCATTGCCCCCGTAAGCGGTACGACTCCTTCCACTCCATCGGTCAGCGTGAATCCGGCCAATCTGCCTGGCGGAGGCCTGGTCGCTGGCACGTTCACCGGTCAGATCCTGCTTGAGGATGGAGGACAGCTCGTCTCCGTTCCCGTCAGCATGGTGGTCGGCGCCAACGTCTTCCGCCAATCTAACCCGCTTAACTTCACGATGGCCGTGGGAGGAGCGAATCCGCTGCCGCAGGTCATCACGATGGCCAGCACCGGAACTAATTTCGCATTCTTTGCTACGACGGCGAACTCCACCGGCGGCAACTGGCTTTCCATCACTCCAAGCTCTTATGGCTGCTGTGGCATCAACACTCCCGAAGCGATCAAGGTAAGCGTTGCCCCTGCCGCAAACATCGCCGCGGGTACGTATTCGTCCGAGATCATCCTCAAGTCCGCGGACGGGACGCAGGGTCTGACTGTTCCTGTCACATTGACGGTTGCGGCGAAGACGACTGCCTTCTTCGACTCGCTGCCCGGTCAACTCACTTACTCAATGCTCACCAGCGGCACTGCACCGCCAACGCAGCCCCTAGAGATTCGCAACGCCGGCGCGGGATCGCTTGCCTGGACGGCCTCGCTCAGCACTTCAGATGGAGCTGCGTGGCTCGCCATCTCGGCCGCAAGCGGTACGGCGCCTTCCGTGCCCATGGTGTCGGTGAACCCCGCCAAGCTTCCCGGCGGTGGCCTCATCGCCGGAACATTCACCGGCCAGGTTGTCCTCAATACCAGCGGTGACCGCGTAACGATCCCCGTCTCCTTCGTGGTGGGAGCTTCCGTCTTCCGCCAGGTCAATGGCCTTGACTTTAACAAGGTCTTTGGGGGAGCCAACCCTCTGCCCCAATTGATCAACATTGCCAGCACGGGAGCAGCCTTTCCGTTCTTCGCGAGCGTGGCCACATCTACCGGCGGCAACTGGCTCTCCATCACCCCGGCCTCCTACGGCTGCTGCGGCATCAACACCCCGGTGAACATGGTCGTAACGGTGAATCCTGCCGTGACTCTCGCCGCTGGGAAATACACGGCCGAGATCATTCTGCAAGCGGGTGCCGGAAGTCCATCGATGGTGATTCCGGTGACGCTCACCATCAATTCGGCCACAGCCACCTTCTTCGACGACATCCCTGGCGCCGTAACGTTCTTCCAGGCCACCGGCGGCGCCAACCCCGCCGCACAGAAACTGCCCATCCGCAACGCCGGGGCCGGCACCCTGGCGTGGAGCTCGACGGTCTCCACTTCAGACGGCGCGAAGTGGCTCACCCTCGCCTCTGCCAGCGGCACCGCACCTTCATTTCCGACCGTGAGCATCGTTTCCGCCAATCTGCCTGGCAAGGGACTCGTTGCCGGAATCTACAACGGTCAGATTGTTCTCACCGCCGGAACCGACCGGCAAACAATTCCAGTTGCCGTGGTGGTAGGAGCCAACGTCTTCAAACCGGTGGCGGCGTTGAGTTTTAGCGAACCATCGGGCGGCCCCAACCCAGCATCGCAGACGATCAGCCTGGCCAGCACCGGCACGAACTTCGCGTTCTTCGGTCAGGCTGCGAACGGCAACGGAGGGACGTGGCTCAACATTAGCCCCAGTTCCTTCGGCTGCTGCGGCATCCAGACTCCGCTCACTCTAACCACGTCTGTAAGTCCTTCGACCACGTTGGCGGCAGGCTCTTACATCGGAGAAATCATTCTCACTTCATCCGCCGGGGATCAGGGAATGGTCGTACCGGTCACCCTAACCATTGATGGCACGGCAGCGGCAGCGAAACCCACCTTTACCCCTGCGGGCGGGACGTACACCAGCACGCAATCTGTCACCATCCTGGACGCCACCCGTGGGTCGAGTATCTTCTACACCACGGATGGCACGACGCCCACAACTTCCTCAAATCTCTACAAGACTCCCATCTCAGTCACCACGACAGGAACGGTCATCAAGGCCATCGCGATTGCCCCTGGCTTTAACCAATCCGCTGTTGCCTCTGCCACTTACACACTTACGCTGCCGCCGGCCGCTACCCCGGCCTCGACACAGACTATAACCATTGCGGAGACGACTGCGGGAGCGACCGTTTACTACACCACAAATGGGGCGACACCCACTACATCGTCCACCAAGTACACGGGGCCAATCGTCTTCACCACGAGCGCGGTGCTCAAGTTCATTGCGGTGGCTCCTGGCTTCAACCCCTCTGCGGTTCGTACCGTGACCGTGACCGTTCAGTGAGGAGGATGCGGCAAAGTGCGTCCCCTGTATAGAAGGCGCACGAAGAGGCGGACGATGAACCCGGGCCCGATGGGCTGGTTGCCGCTCGCCTCGCCACTTGGTGTAGTCGGCTCATCGGACAAGTGGATCGTGCAGCGCGATCTTGTTCAGACGCTACCAGCTTCGGAAAGGGCAAAGACCGTCGATCTTGGCGCTAAATTCCATGCCCAGGGAATCGTTCAAGACTGACATCGCGTTCCGGAGGGTGGTTTGATCCAGGTGCGCATATCGGGCTGATATCGCAATTGTCTTTATGCCCAGCACCTTCGGGCGGGCCGTAATCGGCGAATCACACTCCTGATTTCACGTGTCGTTGGAAGGTCGGTGTCTTGGTCATGACTATCAGGAAGTAGCCGGCTACGCATACCAGGGACAATCCGAAGGCTGCGACTGCGGTGGAGACGCCGAGGATGGGGATCAGCTTGCCGAGGATCAATGCTCCTAGAGGAATGCCGGCGCGGAAGGCGAGGTTGTAGACGCTCATCACCCTGCCGCGCATCGAGTCGGCCACGATGAGTTGCACGAGCGACAACATGAGAGCGGCCGAGGCCATCACGGCGGTGCCGGCGAGGAAGATCAGCACGCAGGAGATGGGGAGCCACCTGGAGAATGCAAATCCAGCCGTGGTCAGCCCGAGGGCGAAGAGGGCGAGCACCGCCATGCGCCCTTGTCCTTTGAGCTTTTCCATTGCGGCGACGAGCAGGGCGCCGCAGATCGAGCCTGCTCCGGAGAAGACCAGCAGGAGTTCGTAAGTCTCGGGGCCGCGGTGAAAGATGGTGCGGACGATGACGGGAAGAAATCCGGTCAGCGAAAAGCCGAAGAGCGTTGTGCAGAAGGCGAGAACAACGAGGGGAGTGAGGCCTTCGCGCTCGCGGATGAATCTGATGCCTTCTTTCATGCTGGTCAGGACGGATGTATTTGTCTTCGGCGCCACAAATCGGACGGTGATCGCCATGAGAGAGAAGATGACTGCGACAAAGGAGATTCCGTTGAGAGCGAAACACCAGGTCGCGCCGAAGAAGGTGTACGCCAGACCTCCGAGAGTGGGACCGATGATGCGAGCAAGATTGAACTGGATCGAGTTCATCGAGATCGCGTTGGCGAAATCCTCGGCGGCCACCAGCGTGGGCAGAAGGGCCGAATATGCGGGTCCGCCAAAGGACTGCCCCAGGCCGACGACGAAGGACAGCGCGAGGATGTACCAGACCTTGACCGAATGGGTGGCGAACAATATCGCCAAGATGAAGGCGCAGGTCATTTGAATGTACTGCGAATAGAGCAGCATCTTCCTTCGGTCGAGGCGATCGGCAAAGACTCCGCCGACCAGAGAAAAGAGAATGATGGGGAGTTGGCCGAGGAAGAGATCGAGGCCGAGGTAAAAGGGATCTTTGGTGAGGTCGTAGACGAGCCAGCTTTGCGCGAACTGCTGGACGAATGTGCCGATGGTGGAAACGCACGCTCCGAGCCACATGATTCGGAAATCGCGGTATCGAAAGGCCCTAAAGATGCGACTCAGGAAGGACAAGGGCGCTGTCACCAAGTGCTGGCCCCCGCCGGACTATATGCGCAAGTCTGGATTGACCTAATGTGACGAGAACAGAGGCGGTGAAGACAACAGCGACGACGTCGACAGAAGAGATGAGAACAAGGGAGCATCGGGTTTTGCGTAGTCAGGATAAGGATCAATTGTAAAGGTTGCGAAGATGGCGCACTCAGTCAGATGAGAATCGGCGCTCGCGGTCGCAGTTTCTCGCATTTGTAACACCCGGACGGCTCGAAACTGGAGATTGACGGGTTTGCCTAGCTATGCCGTCGGTCGAAGTCGAGGGATTTCCGCTAGCGCGGGATTTGGCCCATGGCGCGTTTGAGCTCGCCCTGGGCCAGCGAAAGTCCCAGGTTTGCTTCAAGAAGAGAGGCTTTGGCGGAACTTACTTTGCCGCGGCCTCGGCCGGGCGCCGAAGGGAGCGCTGCGGTTTGTTCGAATTGGCGATCGGTCACTCTCGCGGCTTCAGTTCTGGCCTTCAAGACTTCCTGGGCCACTCCGACGAGGCTTTGCAGTTGTTCGACCCTGTTGTAGGCGGTTTCAACCTGGACCTCAACTTCGTCCTCGACTTTGGTGAGGTTGAGCTGCGCTTCTGAGAGCAGTGTGCGGGATTCGGCGATCTCGGCGCTGCGACGGCCGCCGTCGAAGAGGTCGTAGGTAAAAGTAGCTCCGAAGGTGCCGAAGTTGTGCACGAGCAAAGGCACTCCGCTCTGGTAGCTGTACCTGGCGATGCCGGTGATGTCTGGGATGTAGGCGTCTTTGGCTGCGGCCAGACCGGCTTTCGCTTTTTCGACGGCTTGTTGCGCAGACGCGGATGTCGGGGCTTTGCTCGCGCGCGATGCGAACGCACTCCTCGCGCGAGGGAATCGGAGCGGTTGCGGCCGACGGATCTTCGTTCAGCTGGAGTCGCGTGGTCAAGCGGCAGGCCGAGAAGGTCGTCCAGCTCGAGGGTGAGGTCCTGGGCTTGCAGACTTTGGGTCAGCGCCGATTGTTTGGCGTCGAGAAGCGCTGCGCGACTGTCCAATGCGGCCACTTCAAGAGCTTTACCTTGCGCGACGGCGTCTGTGCTCTCCTGCAGCTTCACCTGCGACGCGTCGACTTCTGCCTTCGCCGCTTGCTCTTTCAGTTGCGCGATGAGGATTCCGTAGTAGAGCTGCCGCACCTTCAGCGCGATCTCGTCCTGGGCCTGGTTCACCTGGATCTTGGCGGAGTTGATGTCTGCCGTTGCGGCGCGATTCGACTCGTGAATCTTGAACATCTGCGTCAACGGCTGGGCTAGCCCTGTACCGCTGGTGTATGCGGTGAGTCCACCCTGAGCGATGACGAGGCTTTGGGATGGGATGGGGCCGGTTGCGGGCGGAGACCCGAAGGCGCCTGCGGGAAAACTGACGCCTTCGAGCTCGGTTATGTGGAGGACTGTCGACTCGTTCTTAATGTGCGGAAAGTATGCGGAGCGGGCGATCGCTTTCTTGTGTTCGCTATCGACGACCGCTAGCTGCGCAAGCTTGATCTGGCGGTTCTGCTGGAGGGCGAGATCGATGGCTTGCGAGAGCGTCAGCTCCATCGGTGCGTTGGCTTGCGCCTGGGCAGCGCCCGCGAAAGACGACTGCGACAGCATAGCGAGGAGCAGCCAAAGCATCCCGCGCGAAGATGGTGAAGTTGTGTTCAGCCGCATGCCGGACTTCCTCATAGGTGCTTTGGTTCATCTCAGGCGGCCTTGGCGGTCGCGGCGACGACCTGCTGATATTGGGTGGGGACACGCGCCATGCAGGCGACGACAACCAAGCAGCAGACGACTGCCCAGGCGACCAGCGTGAAGCTGTCGGTGATGGCGAGGGTGAAGGCTTGTTGACGTATCTGCAAGCCGAGGATCTCGCCTGCTCGCCCAAGAGCCGCGTCCTTTCCGGATGATTTGGCAGCCATGGCCGCGCTCAGTCCAAGCAGTCGCTGAGTGGTGGCGGGTTCGCCGAGGTTAACGCCGAGGCCGAGAATGTTGGAGTGGAACTGCTCGCGAACGGCGATGAAGTGCTGCATGAAGGCTGCGCCGGCTTCGCCACCAATGAGGCGCACCGTCTGGAAATAGCCGGCGAAGGTAAGCACGTCGATCGGACGGCTGAGCGCGCCGGTATTGATCACTTCCAGCACAATCGCGCCGACCAGGGAGTTAAAGGCGAGAGCGAAACCCACGGCCAGGACCGCCTGCGAGAGCCAGAAGTTTGCTCCCGACCATGCGGAGGAGAGTTGCGCATTCATCAAACAGCCGATGGCAACCAGCGTGAAGCCGGCGGTCAGGATCAATCGGGCGTCGATGTATTTCAGGAGATACATCGCCAAGCAGGCCGCAGATGCACTGCGGCAATCCCACCCATAGCAATACCGGACCGGTTTGCAAGGGAAGATATCCCTTCACCGAGCCGAGATAACTTGGAATGATGACGACGGTCGCCAGGAGCACGAAGCGAAAGAAGATCAGCACCACGCCGAGCAAGAACGGTGTTTCGCCGCAGGAGAAATTTGAAATTCACCAGCGGGTTTGGCATGCTCAGGCGGCGAACGAGGGTCGCGAGCAACAGGAAAACGCCTGTGACAGTGAGGGCGATGATCGTGCCCGAGTTAAACCAATCGAGGCGTTGACCCTGGTCGAGCGCGATGTAGAGGAGGGAGAATCCAAGGCTTGCGTAGAGGAACCCGCGCCAGCTTGGTTTCGGTTGTCCCTCCTTTGGCTTGGGCAGCGGTTGCCAGGGAATGCCGAAGTAGATCAGCACCATCATGACGGGCGTAAGGACTGCGCTATTCCAGAAGATCCAATGCCACGACAGGTGGTTGATGTACCAGGCCTCGAGCGAGGTCGAGACGTTGGTGGTGAAGACGATGTCCATCGCGTACATGGCGATGCCGAGCAGGACATATTTCATGGGCAGGTTGCGCAGAACGAAGGACAGGGTGAGGGGATAGAAGGTCCCTGCGGTGAGACCGGCAAGCACCAGCAAGACGAGCATCATTGGCAGGTTCGAAGCAAAGGGGAGCAGCACGCTGACGACGGTGAAGATGGCCGCGCAGGCCAGCAGGACACGGCGGGCACCAAGCAGGCCGCCGAGATACACCGAGAATGGGCCAATGAACATCAATGCGGCGTTGAATGAAGTGCCGATCCACGTAGGCCTCGTCGATGCCCAGATGCAGAGCGCCGCGCAGGTCTGCTAGGCCGACGCTGATGAGTCGTCCCGTGCAGGTGGCGATCATCGCCCCGAGCAGAACTCCGAAGACGCCGAGGATCGGATGCGTCGTGATGACCGATGGCGTGGCGGCATGGCGCAGGGGGTGGTTGAGGAGGCGGGGTGCTCAAGGTTGTGAGCCCTCCGCTTTCTCGTTCTTGCCTGAAGCGTGAATGATTACTTCCGCGGAGAATCCGGGGCGCAGCTTGCCCTGGAGCGGATGGTCCGGATCGAGGAGAATCTTTACGGGGACGCGCTGGACAACTTTGGTGAAATTGCCGGTGGCGTTGTCGGGAGGCAACAGCGCGAACTGCGAGCCGCTGGCCGGGGCGATCTCTTCGACTTTCCCGTGGAGGACGACGCCGGGGAAGGTGTCGATGCGGATGTCTGCGACATCGCCTTTGCGGATGTTGGTGAGTTGCGTCTCTTTATAGTTGGCCTGGATCCAGACATCTCCCTTGACCAGGTCGATTACCTGCATACCGGGCGCGACTAGCTGGCCCTCTTGCACGTGGCGCTCACTGACTGCTCCATCGGTCGGAGCGGCAATGCGTGTGTAACCGAGATTGACCTCGGCGACGACGATGGCGGCCTGTCGGGCCTGAATGTCAGCCCGATACCCAGCATCTCTGGTGTCCAGAGCGGTGAGTTGTAGCTTCTCCGCCTGCAGCAATGCGCGGCTGCTGTTTAATGAGGCTTGGGCCCGCTTCACATCCGCTTGGCGGCTGGCGAGCATTCCGGTAAAGCGGTCGGCTTCCGCGACCGCAGCTTCGTTCGCCTGCCGGGTTGCTGCCTTCGAAGCCAGCAGCGAGTCTTGGCGTTTACGCTCAAGGGCCGCGCGTTCTACATCCGGCTGCACGGCAGCGACGCCGGCTTGGGCGGCGGTGACTGACGCCTCAGCCTGCGCGACTACCGTCTCGGCGTTTTCAATTTTGGCTTGCTCGATGCGCTTTGTTGCCTGGTTGTCCGCTAGCGCTGCTTCGGCGCCCGCCAAGGCCGCTTTGGCCTGCTCCAACTGAGCGCGAAAGTCTTCATCGTTGAGCTGGACCAACGTTTGACCGGCCTTTACCGGCTGAAAGTCCTGGACATCCATCTTGCGGACAGTACCCGAGATGCGCGTGCTGAGTGGCACCTGGTCGGCCCGCACGTAAGCGTCGTCCGTCTTTTGCTCGCCTCTGCCGCCTTGCCACGATGTCCAGTGCCCGTTGATCGCGAAGAACAAGCACGCGGCGACAACCAAAATCGCGAGTGGAATTAGGATGGTTCGCTTCGACATCGTTTGGGATCTCCCTTTGAGGACCGCCGCGGACCCGGCATTGATTCCTCACTCCACAACAACCAGAGCTAGTGCACTCCTAGAACGCTGCATGGAGACTCTTGCGCTAACTCGTAGACGGTGCTCCATAACCGCGCTATGTAGAGGTCGCGTTTATGGAGACCCACGACCAGAAGGTCTGCCTTTTCGCGGCGCAGAAAATCTACGATCAGCTCGACTTCGTGGCCTTCCACACCATGGTTGCGGAGTTCGATCCCGCTTTCTTGCGCCAGCTTGAGAGCTTTCTGCTGAAGGACCTCGTGAGCTCTGGCCTGGTCTTCCTGAAGTGCATGGGGCAAGGATGAATCCACCGCTGCAAAAGCGGTATATGCCGGCAAGCTGGTCATGACGGTGACCGCGTGCAACTCCGCATTCAGGCTCTTGGCGAGCTGGATCGCTGCGCGCGAGCGCGCGTTCCGACTCGTGCGAATCGTTGTAGGCGACGACAATTTTCTTGAACATGATTTCCTCATTTCTCTCCTCAAGACATCGAGGCGCGAAGCGCTGTCTTGGCGCGCATCAATCTCGATTTCGCGGCGGAAGGAGAGATTCCCAATACCGCTGCGATCTCGCTGGTGGAATAGCCCTCGGTCCGGCGCAGATGCACGACTCTTCGAAGGGCGGGACGAAGCTGGCGAGTCGCATGTCGAAGATGCTGCTCCAACTCACGCTGCACATAAGCTTCTTCCGGATTTTTGCCGTTGTCGGCGATCTCCCATCCGGACCAGTTCTCACCGTCGGTCGCAGGAGAGTCGATCGATATTTCCACCATGCGCCGTTTGCGCAGCATCATGAGCGCGGAATTGATGGCGATGCGCGTGAGCCAGGAGGAAAAGCTCGATCTGCCCTCGAAGGTCTTGAGGTGCACGAATGCCTTCAGGAATGACTCCTGCAGAACATCCTCCGCGTCCTCCCAGCTTCGGGTGATGCGATAGATCCTCGGCAAGAGCTTTTTTGCGTGACGCCTTCTCAGCTCCATGAACGCGCCGTGGTCGCCAGACTGCGCCACCAGGACCAAGGAGTCGTCGCTTGCTTCGTCAGCACCGCATCTATCTTCTTCTCGAACGCAACTCAGATCTGGTTCCAACATCGAATTGACTCCTTTTCCGAAACCGCGGGGATGGACCATAGCTCTCACAGCTGGCACCACAGGCAACTTCCTGCTGGGTGTGGGTGTCTGGGAGCGCGATTCATAAATCAGTCCGGTGAACGCGAGGGTATCGGATAACGTGCCGGGCCTGAACCCCTTTAAGCGCCGCTGGTGCATACCTCTTTAGGGTTGGAGATTCCTCCTCCGCTGGTGTACCTGCTTAGGCATTGCTCAGTCTGCAGAATGCGGTTGCCTTGTTTCATGTATCCAGAGAATGTCAGGCTTTTGAGACGAAAGCACGGTGAGGAGCAGTCACCTCACGGTGAGGACGAATGTTGATCGGTGTTTCAGCTCGCAGAATCATTTCGGATACTGTGGTTCTTGAAGGATTCCACTGCCCGGAGCACCGCCTCCTGGATTTCCGTATCCGAAAAAGGTTCGACGATAACATCAAAACCGCCCATGTCCAGCACGCCGGTCCACAGTTGAAAGGAATTGGTATGCGCATAGACCAGAACCTCCGGCCGCGGGTCTATCAGGCAGAGCTCACCCCACAGCGCCCACCACTCAGCAGCAGAGGATGCCGCCGGAAGAATGGCGACGTGAAAGACGTCTCCCTGGCTGACGAGGCGCGCGATTTCCACGGCGCGCTCGGCGAATACTATCGGCATCTTCAAGGGAGCCAGCTTTTTTAGGAGCGCCGGCTGAAGCTGCTCTGGGAATGACTGCCAGTATCCGCGCATCGCTGTTACGATTCGTCACAATGAGCGCCGACCTCGCCATGAGGATGGCAGCTTGCGTGTCGGATTGAAAGTGAATCACTGTTAGATGACCGTGATCAGCGCAGATCGACCACATGGATCGAAGCCGCTGATCACGCACTTCAGATAGACTCTCGTCAGTAGTGTCAGCTTGTTCTGAGGAATTGTTGAGCCTTGCTCCAAGAATCTAAATTTGCAACCTGTTCTGAGCAGGAGATTCGCGCCGAGCTTGCTCGAGTCTTGCAGAGTTCTCCCTTCATCAATTCCGACCGGCTTGCGAGGTTTCTTCGTTTTACGGTGGACGCTGCGATCGCCGGGCAGGGCGACTCGCTGAAGGAATATTTGATAGGGGTGGAGGTCTATGACCGCAAGCCGCCCTATCATCCGAGCCAGGACTCGATCGTGCGCACCGAGGCGCGCCGCCTTCGATCGAAGCTCAAGGAATATTACGAAGGAGAGGGAAAGAACGATCCGGTTTTTCTCTATTTCAGGCCCGGAAGCTACCTGCCCGTTTTTCGGAAAAACGAATCGCCTGCCGGGCCAACCTGGCCTGCGGCGGCGTCGGACAAAGAGTTTCTCATCGATGAGCCTGGAGTTCCGGTAGCGGTTCTTCATCTTGTGGATCTGTCCGGCGAACGGCTCTCCAGACTGTGCGCGCAAGGGCTGACGGATGAGATCGTTCACGTCCTTGCTGCGACCGACGGAATCCGCGTTATCGCCTCGGCGTCGATTGCACAACCGAGTGAGGAGGCCCGCGATATACCAGCGCTGGCCAAACGGCTGGGCGTCCAGAACATCATCGAAGGAACGATTCGCGAGGAAGCCAAGCGGCTCCGCATTACTGTGAATGTGCTGGGCTCCGATGGTTTTCAGATCAGCACTCATCGTTTTGAAACCGAGGCGAACGAAGAAACACTCTTCCAGGTGCAGGCTGAGATCGCGACAGCCTTCGTGAGCCGGGTTCGGCCTGAAGTTTCGATCATTCGTAGACGCCGAGCGGGAGCAGGATCGTTGATCATGACTGTGTATCCGCTCATCACGCAAGCGGAGAAGTTGCTCGACGAAGGGCCGGCCTCGGAGTTGCAAGCAGCGCTGCTGAAATTCCAGGAAGCGGCCGATCAAGCGCCTCAATATGCGCGAGCATACTCCGGGATCGCGCGATGCCACCTTGAGCTGCTCGTGCGCGGAGCCAGTTCAAAATCGGCATCGGTAGCGCTCGCGAGAGACGCTTCTCTTCGTGCAATCGAATTGGATGCCGGCATGGTCGATCCCCACGCCACTCTCGCGGGCGCCCTGGCGTTGGAGTGGGACTGGGAGGGCGCCGAGAAGAGCTTTCTTCAAGGATTGAGCCTCGGAACCAACGCCTCGGCGCTGCGAGACTACGCGCTTTTTCTCACCGCCCTGAATCGTTTTGATGAGGCGTCAGAATACCTGGGAGCGGCCCAACGCATCGACCCTTTCTCCCACCGTCAGAAAGTCGCGCGCGCGAAGTTCTTCCATCTCTCTCGCCGCTATTCCGAAGCGATATCCCTGTGGTCCGGTCCCCTGATTCATGGCCCCATTCCTATCGAGGTGCACTTCTATCGAGCATTGATATCCATTGCGCTTGGCGATACGGGGAATGCGAAGCGGCTTGTCGAGAGCATAAGACCTGATTCGGGCGCTCAGCTCGCGATGATGGCGGGGATCTCGGAGGTGCTCGCGTTGAGCGGGGAGGCTGAAGAGGCAAGACAGATCGCGACGGGTCTTAACCTCTTCGCGCCCGATTCTTCGCTCCGCAAATATCGGCAAGCTCTGCTTGCCATCGCCTTTGGAGATAAGGAACGAGCCCTCGCTCTGATCGACAGCGCGGTAAGATTCCGAGAACCTGAGCTGGTTTGGATCGGCGTCGAGCCGAGGTTTGACCAACTTCGATCAGAACCGGCATTCAACGATTTCGTTAGGAAGGTCATTCCTTCCTTTCGATGACTTGAATCGGCCTCGGTCCTCTCCGGATCGATGGCGGATTTCTTTTTCTATAATCCTCATCATGAGTTCGAAGGGTATTGCGGCGGATATTTCGGCGAGGCTGGAGGATCTGCGGGAGCGGATTCGGCACCATGAGTATCTTTACTTCGTGCTGGATGCTCCGGAGGTTTCGGACGCGGCCTTTGATGCGCTGATGCGAGAGCTGAAGGCGCTGGAGGCGGAGCATCCGGAGCTGCGTGACGGCGGATTCTCCGACGCAGCGGGTGGGCGGCAAGGCGGAAGGGAGCTTTGCCAAGGTGGCGCATTCGCGGCCGATGCTCTCGATTGACAACGTGAACAGCGAAGAGGAGCTGCGCGAGTGGGTGCGGCGGCTGGAGGAGTTGGTCGCGAAGCTTCCCAATGCTCCGGCGTTGAGCTTTGTCTGCGAGTACAAGCTGGATGGGATGTCGATGGCGCTGGTTTATGGGCGTAAAGATGGGGGGCGCAATGATGGAAGCGAGTCGGCGAGTCAGCTAGTCAGCGAGTCAGCGAAAGAACTTAGAGACGGTCAGCGCGACGGTGGCGGCTCATCTGCTGCGGGCTTTGACTCGGGGGGATGGGACAACGGGCGAGGATGTGACGCTGAATGTGCGGACGATCCGTTCGGTGCCTTTGTCGATCCCGGTCGCGAAGCTGAAGGCGGCGAAGTTACCGGGGGAGTTTGAGGTTCGCGGCGAGGTGGTGATGCCGCTGGCGGCATTTCTGAGGTGGAATGAGGAGCGCGAGGCTGCGGGGCTTGCTCCGGCGGCGAACCCGCGGAATGGCGCGGCGGGGACGATCCGCACTAAAGAGCCGAGCGCGGTGGCGGCGCGGCGGCTGGATTTCTATGGGTATTTTGCGCTGACTTCGGCGTGGAGAGAATTTGTTTCCGGAACAGGGCGAGGCTTTGGATGCGCTGACGGCGGCGGGTTTTCGGGTGAATCCGCATCGCGAGGCGGTGAAGGATGTCGATGGGCTGCTGCGCTTTATCGCGAAGGCGGAGACGCAGCGTGCCGATCTCGGCTACGAGATCGATGGGGTGGTGATCAAGGTCGATTCGGTCGCGTTGCAGCAACGGCTGGGATATACGGGCCGTGCTCCGCGATGGGCGGTCGCTTACAAGTTCACGGCGCGCTCGGGGATCACGCGGGTTGAGGACATTCGCGTGCAGGTGGGGCGGACGGGGAAGCTGACTCCGGTTGCGGTGTTGACCCCGGTATTGATTGGCGGTACGACAGTAAGCCGGGCGACGCTGCATAACGCCGACGAGATTGCGCGGTTGGGGCTTCGCATCGGCGATGAGGTGCTAGTGGAGCGCGGCGGGGATGTGATTCCCAAGGTTGTCGAGGTTATTCCCGCCGCGAAGGAGGATGGCGTTGAGCGGCGGGAGTTTGCCTTTCCGGAGCTTTGCCCAGAATGCGGCAGCGCAGTGAAGCGGACGGAGGGCGAGGCCGACTATCGCTGCGTGAACATCGATTGTCCGGCGCGGCTGCGGGAGAGCTTGCTGCATTTTGCTTCGCGGAAGGTGATGAATATCGATGGCCTGGGCGAGGCGCTGGTGGCGCAGTTGTTGGAGCAGCCGGTGATCCAAGGAGCGATGGCCGAGGTGTCGGACGGCGACGCTACCGGCGGTAAGCCAGTGAGTAGTATCGCGGACCTGTATTTGCTGGATGAGGCGGCGCTGTTGTCATTGGAGCGGATTGGCAAGAAGACAGCGGATTCGTTGCTGGCGGAGATTGCGGCTTCGAAGAAGGCATCGCTGGCGCGGGTGCTGTTTGGGCTTGGGAATTCGGTTCGTTGGGCGAGCGGACGGCGCAGTTGCTGGCTGAGGAGTTTGGCTCGATGGATGCGCTGATGGCTGCGTCGGTTGAAGAACTGGAGCGGGTGAATGAGGTGGGTCCGCGGGTTGCGGCTGCGGTGCGCGAGTTCTTCGATGAGGCGCGGAATGTGGAGTTGATCGGGCGGCTTCGCGAGGCCGGGCTGACGTTTACGGCGGAGAAGCGGAAGAAGAGTTCGCAGCTTGAAGGGTTGACCTTTGTGCTGACGGGAACGCTCGAAGGGATGACGCGCGAAGAGGCGAAGGCCAAGATCGAGGGAGCGGGTGGAAAAGTTGCCGGTTCGGTCAGCAAGAAGACGGATTATGTTGTGGCCGGAGCGGACGCGGGTTCGAAGCTGGACAAAGCGCAGGCGCTTGGCGTGAAGGTGCTGGACGAGGCTGGGCTAGTGGCTTTCCTTGATGGAGGTGAGCGTGAAGGTGTCGTTGCTAGCCCAGCTTAGAAGTTCAGGCGGGGGCCTAGATTTGGGGCCCCGCGCAGATTTCGCTCTCGTTACACGAATCCAAGGTCGTGTGTACTGAAGTTGGAGAGCGAGGGGAAGATCGTGTTCAGGTGACTCGAAGAGACGCCGAACCAAGAGGCCAGGGTGGCTCCATATTGCGACGACGAAATCGTCGGCACCCAGCGTCCGTTGGTGTCGGAGTCGTTGGGGCCGCCGAGGACCAGTGTTGGATACGTGCCGTAAATCCTGCCGCCTTGTACCGCGCCACCCATAACCATGTGATGGCCTCCCCAGGCATGGTCGCTGCCGCCGCTTGTATTGGGTTGCAACGCGCGGCTGAAGTCGGACATGGTGAAGGTGGTGACCTGATTCGCCAGATTCAGCTCCTGTGTGGCCTCATAGAAGGCGGCCATCGCTTTGCTGACCTGGGAGAGTAAACCGCTCTGGAGCTCTAACTGGCTGCCATGGGTATCGAAGTTTCCCAATCCGGCGAAGAAGATCTGCCGCGTCACGCCCAACGCCGCTCGCACCTGGATGATCTGGGCGATCTGCTGCAGTTGCGCCGCAAGGCTGTTGTTGGCAGGGAACTCGGTGCTCAGCGGCGCGACCGACTTTACCGCCTCGGCAAGAATGCCGCCGTACTTGTAGGCATTCTTGGTGATGCCGTTGTCGGCTTGAACCAGCGAGAAGCCGCTCTTGAAGTTGACCAGGCGCTGGGCGGTTTCGAGCCGGCTGGTGCATACCGAGGAATTCTCCGAGCAGCTACCGGCTTCCAAATTGCCCGGATCGACGGACACCGGCGAGCTGGACGCGCCATTACAGAAGAGCGTGTCGCCGTGTACCGAGGTCACGAGGGGAATATGAGCGGTCGGGTTATATGTGGCGGCCAGGGTATCGGCGATCCTCCCCGCCCAGCCGGTGGTGACCAGGGTGTTCTGTGCCGCATTCTGCCATTCCAGTTGCTGGTCCGGATGGGAAAAGAGGTTGATCGGCGCCGCTTTCCCCGACTTGTAATCTTCCGGAGTCAGCGGACGTATCAGTGTGCCGACGTTGGCGACAAAGGCCAGCTTGTCGATCGTCGAACAGCGTGCGGACACCGGAGAGGCTTGGATGCACGCCGTAATTGCCGTCAGCGGTTGCACCCAGGTGCAGCAGGCTGCCGGCCGGGATTGCCAGCTGGGCCCTGATCTTGGAGTACGCCGTATAGTCATTTTTGCCGTTGGCGCTGGTATTCAAGGGGACGAGGGTGTTGTTGGAGTCGTTGCCGCCGTACATAAAGATGCAGACCAGCGCTTTGTAGCTGGGCGTATCGGCGAGCGCATTCATCGCGCCGAAAGGACGAAAACCGGCGGCGTTGCCGGCAGCGGCCAGCGATGCATAACGGATGAAGCTGCGGCGATTGAAGCTCATACAATACCTCTCTCTTCAGTGCTCATGGGTAGGAAGACTGCGCTTTCGACGACAGCCGCTGAGGGCCATCTATTGTTCGCCTTGCCATGCTTCGCGACCGGCTAGACACTTGATCAGAACGCTTCCTATAGTCCGCGACTCCTGTGCCATTGCAGGCATACTTGCCCTCGTGATTGGGAGCATAAGTTCCCCCATTCCTGGATATTGTTTATGCAGGGCAGCAAGAGAGGACATCAGCAGAGATAGGAATGAACCTAAGCTCTTAGGAAGCTAAGCCAGCCGAAACTGGAGCTATCTCATTTCTTGAACCAGGGGGGAAGTACGAGGCGTGCATACGCAGCGAGCAACATGCAGGAAACCAGATTTGTGGATCGCCTGATGATGAGCTTGCGGGAGTTCAGTCACTGCAAAATGTTGTGTACTAAGTGATTACTAAGTCTTGCATAGAATAACAACCGGGTCAACCGTGTTTTCTTTCCAGGAGCGTCCGTAATTTTTGTTGCGCAGGACCGTTGCAAGGAGCGAAGAGCGTCGTGAAGGGCATGAGGGTGGTCGCGGAACCGGTTTGCGTCCTTTTCGCGTTCCTTATGTTAGGTTTGAAAAAGTATACGTAATGAATTCGGCCCTGGCCTTTTGGCCGAAGGCAAAGAGGTTTCTGATGGCCGGAACAGTCGTTTCGTGACCAGCTTTGTAGCCAGCCAGCGCGCCGATGCACAAGTTGTGGATGTCTAATCATTGTGGCCTTCGAGGAGCTTTTGGACGATGAGTGCGAGTGCGAGCGAGTTCGCCGTGCCGGTCGATAAGCGCGCTCTGATCGCCGTGGATCTAGGCGCCGAGAGCTGCCGCGTCTCACTTCTGCGCTGGGCAGAAGAGCTCCCCAAGATCGAGTTGGTCCATCGTTTCGCCAATCACGCGATCGAGCGCGCCGACGGCCTGCGATGGGACCTTGAACGAATATGCCTCGGAGTCGAGGAGGGAATTCGCCATTGCGCGCGGATCGTCACCGAGGGCGGTGGTGATGGTGTTCGTGCGATCGGGGTCGATGGCTGGGCGGTTGACTACGTGCGGCTCGACGGCCATGGCGTTCCTCTGGCTGATCCTTATTGCTACCGGGACAGCCGAACGTCCGAAGCAGAGCGGGCGCTGCATGAAGTGATTTCGCCGGGGCGGCTTGGCGAGCTGACCGGCGTGCAGCTGCAAAAGATCAATACCCTCTATCAGCAGTATGCCGATGTGTTGGGCGGCGAAGAGCCAGGCGTGATGTGGCTGAATCTTCCTGAGTATCTCTTGCACCGCTGGGGTGGAAGGGCTGTCGCCGAACGAACGAACGCGACCCATAGCCAGATGGTGGATATTCGTTCCGGCGAGTGGTGCGAGGAGATATTGAACGCGGCGCGGCTCGACGCGAAGCGCATGCCGACTTTGGTTGATCCGGGCACAGATGTGGGCCAGCTCAGTGGACCATTGGCGGCGTTGCCTGCGCTTCGGGAGGCGCGCTTGATAGCGCCATGCTGCCATGACACTGCGTCTGCCATTGCCGGCATTCCTGCCGAGGGAGACGATTGGGCTTACATCAGCTCAGGCACGTGGTCGTTAGTCGGCATGCTTCTCGATAAGCCCTGCATGGTTGAGGAGGGCATTGCCGAAGGCTTTACCAACCTCGCCGCAGCGGGCGGAAGGGTTTGCTTCCACAAAGGCCTGAATGGAATGTGGTTGATTCGCCAATGCATCGAAACGTGGGCGGTCGAAGGCCACACCTGGGAGATTGGCGATCTGATCGCCGCTGCGCGGTATGTTCCCAGCTTCGCGCAAGAGGAACTCATTGTAGTGGACGATCCCGAGCTGCTCTTGCCGGGTCGAATGCCGCAGCGGATTAACGAACAGCGGGCGCGGTTCGGTCTTGCTCCGCTCTCTACTGCTGCCCAACAAGCGCCTCAACTGGCGAGCCTGATCTTTCAAAGCCTGGCATCGCGATACGCCGAAGTGCTGAAGCAAATAGCTTCTCTCGGCGGAAAGTCTTTGCGCCGAATCTTTATCGTGGGCGGAGGCAGTCGCAACGAGTTTCTCAACGAACTCACGGCTCAAGCCACGGGCATGGCGGTTTATCGCGGCTCTGCGGAGAGCTCCACCATTGGCAACTTTGCGACGCAGCTTGCCGCGTTGGAGGGGAAACCAAGCGCCGAGAGGATCGCATCGTGGGCGCAGCGGCTGAATGCTTAGGCGTCGAGGGGGAGACGACTCGGAGGGTTCGGTATTCGACGAAGAAGAAGCCGAGTGCCGAAGGATATTGCCGGATAAGAAATTCTGATGGCGAATGCGTTTCATTCCCGCCTGGCGTCAAACGCCAATTCTGCCGTAGACTACGCTTCCACCTCTCGGTTCATGGGATTCTCTCTCCCCAGAAGGGCATAGAGCAGCACCGCAGCCAAGGCGGCGATTCCTGCGTTCACTGCGAGAGGGATAGAGTATCCGAACTGTTCGAAAGAGCTTGCCTGCCAAAGCGGCGGAGCTGGCCTGGGCTGCGAGGTTCACCAGGTTCTGCGTTGCTGTCGCGTGGCTTCGGTATTGCTCGGGAGTGCGATTCATGAGCAGAGACGCGATTCCCGCTCCACTCATCCATTGCAGCCCGCAGAGCAAAATATAGATGCCGACCGCTCTTGACGGTAGCGATGCGTGTGCAAGTCCCCAGAGCATTGACGCCGTTCCAATTTGCGTTAGCGCGATTCCGGCAACTAACCCTACCTTCCGATAGAGCAGCGGAGCCATCAGGATTGCGGCGATCTGAACCACCTGAGAAATGGTGTAGATCAAGCCGATGCGGGGGAGGGGGACGTTGAGATGCGTGGCGAGATAGACGTTGGCGAATGGCGTGAAGAAGCCTATGGCGAAGTTCCAGATGCCGATTGCGATAGCAAACCGGATGAGAAATCCGGTGATCCCGGCTCTCTCTCCAGTTTTGCCAATCTCTTCCAAACGTAATCGGAACAGGCCGAAGGTGGCCAGGCCGAGGATAGCGCAAGCCAGCAACAATACGACTCTGATCCCGTCGACGGGAGCCCCGGCTACTCCTGGATGTTCGAAGAAGCGAGGAAGGTAGCCGCCGACCAATCCTGCAATCGCCCCGGAGCCTATCCCGGTCGCGATAAACAAGCTGAACCCAAACGCTCTGTTCTCACGGGTCGTCAGTTTTGCGAGTGTCGGCGAAAAGCACACCGACCAGATGCTCATGGCGACGCCAGCCAGGAACGCGAGAGCAATCTGCGCCGGCATCTGAAGAAAGAGCGTTCGCGAGGCGAGGCATAGGGGTGCAAACAAGCTGTAGGCGAGCATCATCGTTCGCAGTCCCAAACGCCGGGAGAGGAAGCTGGCGGGAAGCGTGCCCGCGATGGTTCCGACTGTCAGGGCAGCGGTGATCAAACCTATGGCGTGTTCCGGGAAGTGATGCTCCACCAGGAAGAGACTGAACATGAAGAAGTACAGGCAGAGTCCGAAGTCGATGAGAAAGGACGACGCCCACAAGATCCAGAAGTTACCGTTCGATGCGCGTGGTTGCCTTGAGATCGGCGGACGAGCTGAAGAGCCACGCTCATCGTGATCGACAAGAGTAGGCGAGACAAGAGCAGGCACGGGCTCTTGCCAACTCATACCAGACCTTCGTCCACGAGCTTATTGAGCTGCTCAATCGCCCAATCGAGATCGCGATAGCGAAGCTCAAGGACTGGTCCATCGAGAAGCCTGTCGATCGTCGCGTAGTGCAGCGGCATCATCTCTAGAGGGCTGAACCGGCCTTGATACAGATACTGTCGAACCACCTCTTTCGAGTACGGCCTCAAGGGCGAATTCATACCTTCGCGCCGATTCAGTATGACGAGATATTGAACCTTTGCTGTCGGAGAATGGCGAATTCCTTTGAGTTCTCTGGAACTGAATTCGATGGACGGCTTGCTTTTGTCCTCTCGTTGCATCGCCTCGCGGCCGTCGAGTTCAGGGAATATTAACCTGGCGGCGGGGCGGAAGCGGACCTGGTTGGAGTTGCCGACGACCAGCAGGTCATCGTGATCGTGAACTATGTAGCTTCCGTCGTCCGTGATGTATGTCCAGCCGGCTTTCGCGCAGGCATAGGCGAGCGTCGTCTTGCCCGCGCCCGAATCTCCGCAAAGCAAAACTCCGACGCCGTTGCGTGCCACGCACGCTGAGTGCACGCCGGTGACAAATCGCGGTGCGATCAGCGTGATGGCGGCGCATTCGAGAAAGAAATATCGAAAGTAGTGGCGATGCTTGACCGCTTCGTCTGTCAGCCACACTGAAGAGACTCCGCGTACCATGTCGCTGATGCCGTAGTTCTCGCCGTCCGCTATGAACGAAAAGAGATTCTGCTGCACCCTGCACGTTGTGACGGGAGGGCACTCGCCGGATCGCCCTTCGAGGACGCCGACCTGGATCTTCAGCAACGGAGTTTGAAAGAGCTCTTCAAAATCGCCCCAGCTTTCAGCGGCAGCCTCCAATACCTCAGGGCAGTTCGTCGATATTTCCAAAGGAAATCCAAGTGGACTAAACCTCGCTTTGAGTGGAAACTCCATGCGGGCATAGACGACGTCGGTTATTGGCAATGGCCGTGAGTTGGCGAACGCCTCCTCGACCTCGGGAATTGTCGCCACGGTCTAACTTTCCTCCTATTTCCTTCGTGCAGCGGGGCGGGACCTAGAATTGAATCTTGCCGGCGAACTGGATGATGCGCGGATTGTTGGCGGTTCCGGTGATCGTTCCGAACGCTTGACCCGAGGTCAGGTTGACGTTGGGGTTTGCGAAGTTGGCGGTGTTTGTCAGGTTGAAGAACTCCGAGCGGAAGTGAAGGCTGACCCGCTCTCCAATCGGAAAGGACCGCTCCAGTGCAAGGTCGATGTTGCGTTGCGCTGGCCCGCGCAGGAAGCCGGTGCTGCTGTTTCCGAAGTTGGTATCCGAAGACGTTACTCCGAAGGGAGCGATCGGAGCGGATGGAAACGCCGAGGCGTCGAGATAATGACCCAGCGCACGCTGGTAGGTGGAGCCGGTTGTCGTCGGGCTGGATGTTGGACTTGCGGCTCGATTCTCAAAGTTGCCGTAAACAGCGCCCGCGTTATTGTCGAGGATCGTCAGCGGCGACCCCGACTGCGCTACGGCCACTGCGGAAACTTGCCAATTGCGCAGCGCGTTTCGGGTGAAGCGATCGGCGGAAGAAAACGTTGGCGCCTGGTACACGATGCTGAAGACGGCCCGGTTAGTGCGATCAAAATCCGTAGGGCCGTAGGCTTGCTGGGGATTGTTTTGGTCATTCGACAGCAACCACTCTTCGTAGGCATCGCTGCCATTGGTTCCGCTGGTCTCGTCCATACTCTTTGACCAGGTGTAACTGCCAAGGAATTGCAAGCCATGACTCAGGCGCTTGGTTAAACTCGTTTGCAGCGAATTGTAGTTAGAGGGGAAGCGGGTCTGATAGATGATCGATCCCGTGCTCACTCCATCAAACGGCAGGCGGTTTCCGACGTTGGCGACGGTGTTGGTCGTTTCGCCATTGATTGGATTCTGAGGACTGGCGAGGAGCGCCTGGTTGAACTCCGATCCTCCAGGGAGATGGATCGAACGGGTGCCCACGTAGCCGATCTCGAAGAGGTAGTTGTTCGCGAACTCGGTTTGTACATTCAAGTTGTATTCCTGCGTGTAGGGATCGGAGATGTGTGGAGAGACCGCGTAGATCGTTTGCGCACCGCCGGGAACTCTCGGCGTAAATATCGGGTAGCTGCTGCTGAGTGGCAGCGCCGGCACGAAGGGCTCGGCCTCTGACGATCCCCCGTTTTGCGCGTTGAACAGAACCTGGGTTTGCGCGAATGGCGCTTGATTTACGAGGTTCTCGACGAGCCCCGCGGAAAGACGATCGAAGTAGATTCCATAGCCTCCGCGGAGCAGTGTGGTTGGCTGGTCGGTAAGCTGGATTGCGAAACCGAATCGCGGGGACAGATCGAGATAGTTGTTTGGCCAGAGGCCATTACGGCTCGTTTGAACCACCCCGGGCGGGACAGTGCCTGGAAAATTGTGAGGAACGATAATCCCGCTGAGCGTTCCTTCAGGTGGTGCGGTGAGCGACGCGATCGACGGATCGAAGGTGGAAAGTCTTCCATGTGCCTCTGATGGCGCGCCGAAGATCTCGTATCTTAACCCGGCGAAGACCGACACTCGCGCGGACAAATGAATATCATCCTGAGCAAAAGCGGCGAGGTCGTTATAGCGTTCATCTTTGCGAAAGATGCCTGACGCAGCTGCGGTCAACTCTACATTGCTGAGAGCGTTTGGGCTTCCATTCTGCGCGGCGTTTTGGCCAACCAGGAAGTCGTTGAAGGTCCGCATTTCCATAAACCCTGAGGTGACGAAGGGGGGATTCACCTTGACCTCGTAATGCTTGACTTCAAGGCCGAGCCGCAGCGATTGGCGGCCGCGGGTGATCGAGAGCGCATCTTGCCATATGAAACTGTTGGTGACCTGATTTTGGAAGGGTGTGCCGCCGTTGCCCACAGTGAATAGGCCGTCGACGCCGATTCCGGGCGTAGTGATGTCCGCTCCGGATGCGCCCTGCGGAGATACCGTTCCGAGATCCAACGTGGAGATAGGGCTCGCGATGGACGAGACTCCATCGAAGCGCGTGTAGCCGAAACGTGCGAGGTTAACCACGTTTGGGCCAAAGACGTGGGTATACCCGAGGACGAAGATCGTGTTCTGCTCGAGTTCGTTAGTACCCCAGCCAGGCACATTTGCAGCGTTGGCGGAGAACGTCGTGACCGTTGGAGCGCGTGCATAGAAGAACCGCGCCGCAAGCAGGTCTTTGTCACTAAAGGTTTGGTCGATGTTTGCGGTGTACTGGTCTTCTTGATAGGTTGCGGGAATTGAAAAGGTGCTTTGGCCGATCGGGGTTTGTCCGGGGACGACGGGGAGCAATGTTTGCGGAGACGGTACCGCGAACTGCCCATTCTGAAACTTGAAGTTGAGCAGGCGCAGCGCGACTGGATTGATGTTCGAACCGTCGCACGCTAATTGCGCGCCGCCAGCGTTTGTGGGCCCTGAACCGCAGAATTGTGCTCCGAGAGTCTGGGCCGATCGATCCGCCGTCAGTTGTGGCAAGAAAGTGGTGACCGCGTTACCGAGACCATTGCTCGATCGAAGACCCTGATATGCGCCGAAGAAGAAGGTCTTGTTCTTGAAGATCGGGCCGCCTATTGCTGCGCCAAACTGGTTCTGTTTGAGGACCGGCCGCGGCTGGTTCGCGGCGTTCAGGAAGAATGTATTCGCGTTGAAGATGTCATTGCGAACAAACTCCCACACGCTGCCGTGGAACTGATTTGTTCCCGACTTGCTGATCAGGTCAACGTTGGCCCCGGTTCCCCGACCGTAGGTTGCATCGTAGTTTGCGGTTTGCACTTTGAATTCTTGAATGGTATCGGGGGCAGGCACGGCGACGCCTACTTCTTCTCCCTGACTCCGCGCTGAGTTTTGCGCGAGGTTGTTGGCGTCGATACCGTTGAACTGGATATTGTTCGCTGTAGTTTTATTCCCGTTCGCGGTGACGTTCTGCGTACCGCGACCGAGAGCTGTCGCATCCGGCAGGGCAACCACGACTCCCGGCGAGAGTGAAAGGATCTGAGTGAAATTTCTATTCGCCAGAGGCAGTCCCTGAATCGCCTGGTTATCCACCGAACGGCCCAGTGTCGCGCTCTGCGTTTGCGCCAGTTCGGTCACCGCGTCCACTTTGACGGTCTCGTTCTGTTGTGCGACCGATAGCTTCACATCGAGGGTCGTTGTCTCGCCCGCCCCGACCCCAACCTTGTGCTCCTCTTTGCTTTCAAAGCCGGGTTGCTGCACCGTGATGGAATAACTGCCTGGAGAAAGCAGAGTCACCGCAAAGTATCCGCCCGCAGCAGTATCGACGGCTCTTGACGCCTGGGTTGATTCGTTGACCACGAGCAGGTGCGCATGCGCAACGGGCAAGCCTGATGGGTCATATACGGTGCCTTTGATGGCTCCGGTTCCGGGAGCTTGCGCGATAGTGGGGAGGGTAACTATGAGAACGGCGAGTGCGGCTAGACGCTTGCCGCGAAGAAAACTAATCATGTGATGGGTCCGTCCGTTTCGTGAGTTTCGGGCGCAGGTTCGATCTAAAGTCTTTTCGTCAGGGAAGTTGTCACAAGATTGTGCTTGTCGTGTCATTTTGTGTCATTGCAGGTCGCAGAACTCCGGGCGATTTGCCGAGTTGCTTTTGTGAGAGCCACCACCGCGCTCCTCTCCAAATCCCTCTCGAAAACACATAGGAGAAGTGGTGCGAGCGCCCTGCGACATATGCCACGTATCGAACGAATGAATATCGCGGTGTCTTCTGCAATCGCCGCAAATTGGAACTTGAGAACCTGGCCGCTTCGAGAGATGGAATTCTATTAGGCAGAAGCGTGCGGCGAGCGATGCGAACCTTTTGCCCGAAAGATTCTGCGAGCGTGATATGCAACCAGACACTGTCGTGGTTTGGCGTGAACATCCATTCGAGCGGAGAGTTTGAGAAATGGACTAACCACTGGCGAATGGCGGGAGATAAGCCGCGGATATCCTGCTCCACTTCCGGGGAGACTTCGCACCGAAACCATGTCTCTGCCAGCGAGAATGCGACTGCCTGTAGCGAACGCGTCGACTCACTATGCAACTCTTGCCGGCTCTGCCAAAAAGCTCGATCATGCGCGTGGGTGTGCAGGAAATAGGCAAGCTCGTAGACGTGATGGAGAATCCAATCGGTTCGGAGCAGGCCGCGAAGGATATGGAACGCGAGGAAGGCGAGATGGTCGACGGGATGGAGGCCGACAAAAGTGAAGCCATTAACGTTTCTGGTTATTCGCCTATCCCAAAAGGAGTCGCACTCCTTGATGGAAAACCGCGCCGATTCTTCATTCCATAGGCAAAAGTGAAGCTCTATGGATGGTGGCATCTCTGGGTCGTGAAAATTGCCGCGCCATTGCCAGTTCGTCTTACGAACCAACGTTGGAATATGATCGACGGCTACATTGGGAGGCAGGCTCTGCTCCTGGTAGCCCATCGCCAGGATTACGTCACGGGCAGCGAGTACGGATCCGGCGGGAAGAAATATATCGATGTCCGACTGCATCCGGTGATTCGCATCCTTTGCGAACTCCGGATACTGCGTAAACCCCTTGATGACCATGTGCTCCAGGCTTGCTTGCTCAAGTGCCTGAGAGATCGCTCCATACGTTTCACGAATGGCCTTCATGCGTTCGGTGTTATCGAGAACGTTGGTTCGAACTCTGGAGGCTACCCATGCCGGCGCCACGCCGGAGGGGAGATCGGAAAGAAGTAGCGTGAAATGCGCACGATCGGCAAATGAGAGCAGTTCTTCCCAGCCCGCCGTATCCATCTGCTTCAGGCCGCGGGTGGAAGAGTCTTGAAACTGTAGCGCATCAAGCAACGGCGGCAAGAAGGCCGGCACATTTCGCCGTCTTCTCTTATCCATGCGAGTTAAGGTCTCATTCATTGTTCGTGCTCTCGACTCGTTGCCCGATAACTCTGTTGCGACGTTTACCGTCTTGAGGGTGCTCACTCGTGTTGGCTTGAGACAGCTTCACGCGCTCACTCCACGACGTGGATAGCGAAAGTCATGGATGCATGTCCTGATCCGCAGAAGTTTGAGCAGCGGCCTGTAAAGTCTCCGGTTTTGTCAGGGGTGAAAGGGAATTCGGTGGTCTGGCCTTTCGCCGCCTTGATGTCGATACCAAGCTCCTTGATACGAAGCCCATGGGTGGCGTCTTCGCTTTTCAGAACGAGCACGACTGGCTCCCCTTTCTTCAGCGTGAGTTCGTTGGGAGCGAAGCTGAACCGCTTCGCCGACACTTCGATGTGGCGTGGAGCAGCCTGTGCGTTTGTGGAGAGAACCAAGGACAGAAGGGCAAAGGCTACTGCCGCGAAGAGGGTATTGAATGCAAACTTTGGCTTCACGCGAAAGGATCCTCGACTGGGAAATGGGCGACCTGATCGTGCAAAGTCTTGCTCGTTTGTCCTCCATAGTGAATGACTTGGCGAGGGGCCAACGAACTATTGCGACTGTAACTAACGCCAGGTGTGGCGTTGTCATGTCGTTGTCAGTTGATTGTCACTGAGTTGTCTCCACGGTTCTGAAGCCGTGTGAAGGCGTCGTTTGCCAGAAATGCTCGGGGCAACGAGTTGGAAAAATATCTTGAGTGACAATCAACTGACAAGGCACTGACGATCCAGCGACATGTTTCCTGCGGGATGCAGTTAACGTACCTGCTTATGGCGAGCTGGAAACTACGATCTCATCTGTCTAACGTCGCACGATCGGGGAGAAGCATCGCTCTCGGACTGACTATCCTCTGCGCGGCCGGCCACGCAATTGCGCAAGACACGCCGCTGATCTCGGGCGGGTTGGCGTTTCTCTCGAGCACTGAAGCGGGCAAGTCGTCGTTCAGCGCTCCGCTGGTTGAGCCTCTGCTCGCCGCGCCGATCGGGCCGCGTGTGCTCATTGAGTCGCGTGCCGCCATAGTTCAAATCATCTCTCCCGATGGCACAGGCCACGACTCCAGCCACTTCATCGGCCTGACTTATCTGCAAGGGGACTACCTCGCCTCACGTCATTTCACGCTTGTGGGCGGCAGCTTCCTTCTTCCGTTCAATGTCTACAATGAGCGCTTGTCGCCGGTCTGGATAGGCAACTTTCAGGATGGACCGTTAGTCTCGAACCTCGGCTTGAGCAGCGCCACGGGTCTTGGAGGCATGCTTCGCGGCTCGGCGTTCTCGCATCCGAAATTCGACATTACCTATGCGGCCTACTTCTCTGCCCGCGAAAGCAATGAACAGTTCCGGGCTCAGCGCTCGACGGGTGGGCGCGCCGCCATCTACCTGCCGGAGCAACGTCTCGAAATTGGCGTTTCCTATGCGCGACTTCTGCAAGGGACGCAGGAGAATTACTTCGGCACCTACGCGTGGTGGTCTCCGAAGGGAACCGCGCTCCGTCTGCGCTCTGAATATGCCAGTAGCCCTCATGCCCAGGGGTATTGGGTTGAGGCCGACTATCGCACGCAGGCCTTTGGCGGACTTGACAGTTTTTGGGGCCGATTTGAGCCGCTGTTTCGCATGCAGCAGACTTTTCGCCGCGACAAGATCGTGAGTGATGGGCTACCGCTTGTGAATACGCAACGTGCCGACTTCGGGTTGGACTATAACCTTCCTCACAACACAAGAATTCTCACCAGCTACTCGCGGCAGTTTTCTTCTACCCGCGACGTCAACATATGGGAGACGGGAATCGTTTACCGCTTCCTCTTCCCGGCATGGAAAGGAAAATGACCATGGCTTTGAAATCTCTCTTCGCCGCAGTTGTTCTTGCCCTGGTCGCGATCTCATGGCATCCGCAGGCTCATTCGCAGACTGCGAAACAAGATTCGACGACGGCGGCGCCCCCGCCTGCCGCACCTGCAAAGAAGGGGCAGGCCGTCACTGCGCACTCCTCGCAACCGCAGGATGAAGGGGAGCGCATTTTCGAACAGAACTGCTCCCGCTGCCATTGGGCCCCGGATGGCTTCTCATCTCGCATCTCTGGCACAATCATTCGCCACATGCGTGTTCGCGCTTCGCTCAGCCAGCACGAGGCAGAAGAGCTGCTGCGATTCCTGAACCCGTGAACAGCTTAGAGCATCAGTAGACTGGTTTGGAGTCAGGCTCGTAGGGGTGGCCGAATTTATTCAAGTGCCCTTCGCGATCGAGGGGGCCGGTGCGGATGTCGCCCAGGTCGACCCCGTTGGCCGCGACGTGTACACGCCTCGTTTGCCGGTCGAGAAGGTCCTGGTGCTCTCCCTCAACCCAAACCTGCAATTCGTAATCTCCGGCAGGGACTGCCTTTATCTGGAATCCGCCTTGTGCGTCGGCGATGCTGTAAAACGGTGTCGTCAGCGCAATTACTACAGCGCTCATCTCGGAATGAATGTTGCAAAAGATGTATGACACGCCCTCGCGGGAGAAAACGACGCTTCGCTTCGAGCCTTCTTCATATAGTCCGAGATCAAAACGCTTTCCGTCGAACAACGAGAAGACATTATGAAAGAACGGGTCTTCATTGGGGAAGACGACGCTACTGCCGATCGGCACTATCAGCAGGTGAGGGGTGAACATCTTATTTTTCTGCAGCAGCGTAAAGCTGCCCGGCACGACGGCGGGAACAGCATAGGGATCTAAACGCTTCAGCCAAATCGCCGCCGGAGGGAACTGTTCCTGCTTGTGCCCGGAAGCTACATGTCGAGGTGTTATTAATCGAGCCGTCACGTCTGCCGCGTGCAGGGGCGCCACGCCCGCAGTCATGAGAACGCAGCTCATCATCAGCCGCGTTCCGCGGATTCGCATCGGCCGCGCCCAAGCCATCAGAAACGGTACCCCGCACCGACGCCGATCACGTCGCTGGTGACCGTGGGCCCGGTGATGTAGTTCGTCCACAACCGGCGGTATTCGAGAGAGAACAACAAATACGCGCTAGGGCTGTAGATTACATTCCCGAAGGCCGAACGGTTACGGGCGAGCCCAATATATGGAGGAGTTCCCATAGGCGCGTTTCGGTCGCGAATCTCGCTGGCGAACGGATTGTCGATGCCGTAGCCACCGTTGAACTCCAGCCGCTGATTCACTTTGCCCTTCAGTTGCGTCCAGCCCCCTATGTCGTCGAGGGGAACGGTAATTTCAACGCCGTTGTTGTAGTGATAGAGGTAGTCGACATACCCTCCCCCGCCAAGTCCGCCAAGCGCGAGGCCACGATAGGCATTCGCTGTCATCTCGAAGTGTCTGCCCAGCGGCATCCATAAGTCGGCGGTCGCTGCCCAGGCATCGAACCGTACATTGTCAGCAGTCTCATAGGGGCTGAAATAGCCGCCCACTCCAATTACCGGGCCGGCCTCTGATTTTCTGGCGCCAAAGGAAATCCGTGCTTCCGTGCCGGGCCAGCGGCTTCGTTCCGAGAGAGAGACGGGCGCTGGGTTTGCAGTGGCGCTCGGAAGGCGCGGATCGGCAACGTCGATCAGAGCTGCTTGTAGCTTAATCTGTTTCGAATCGCTGACCGGAATCTCGTGGGAGACTCCGGCTTGCGGGTTCCAGGTCCAGAGATTGCCGCTCCAGGCAAATTCCGGCTGGGCCGTAGCCACCAGCGAAGTGGGCGCATTCGGCGAAAAGATAGGACGGTCGAGTTCCACAAATGCCTGGGTGTTGGGCCAATCCAACGTGGCGTGGGCGGTACGCAGGCGCAGCACGCCGCCGGCGGTATATCCGCTCCCGGTTGCGTTAGCGAAGAAGTCCACGCGGACATCCGCAGCGCTTGCAGCGCCAAAGATGTGAGGTCCCCGCGCGTCGAGCCCCAGGACCGTTTGCCGCACCGAAAGCCCCGTGCTGCCGCTGCCGGGCAACGCGTATGTCGGGTCAGGGGGGACATCGACCTGGCGGGTATTCACGAAACCGTTGAAGAGCAGCAGCCCGGTGACCTTCAACGGATACTTCGACTCCGTCTCGACCTTGGTCTGCTCGTGGACCGCGATTTCCGATTCCTGAATGGCCTGGCGTTCGCTGATTTCCTCGACTGTCTTCGCAGGCTCATGGACGGGCGTCGCGTTGCCGGCAACCGCCGGAGTTGCCGGTGAAGCGTCCACACTCTTCTCTGCAGCCACCTGTTTCTGCAGCGCCGCGAGTTGCTCCTGTAGCTCCTGTAGCTGCTTTTGGTAGGCATCCATCTGCGCTTTGGCTTTTGTTACAGCTTCGGTTAACTGCTGTACTTTTTGATCTGTGGTCTGATTTGGAGCGGATGGTTGAGCGGCTTGTCCGACTAAGCCTGGGAATCGGAAGCGCGGCGAGCAGGAGAGCGGACATAAGAATGCGCCGAGTAGCCGTTACTCGAAGATTGCGCAAGTTCTGGTCCACTGCTTCAGAGGCAATCACGCCAGTAGGGTGCTCCGGAGATCCTTAGTACTGTCGCTACCGATCATCTGTCGCGAGACCGTCAGTCGAAAAACAGTATCGCCGGGCTTGCTACTCACTAGTGTTACCTCGCCATCATGCTCACGCGCTACGCACCATGCCAGCGTTAGTCCAAGCCCCGTTCCTTTTTGCTTGCCCTGGCTCACGAATGGGTCGAAGAGGCTTTCGCGGATGCCCTCTGCCACTCCGGGTCCGCTGTCATGGATGGTGACGCTGACGGTAGTATCTTCGGCGCATACCGAAACGCTCACTTCACGCCGGTCTGGACTCTGCCGTGCCGACTGGCAAGCGTTCAATAGAAGGTTATACACGGCTCGTTCGATCTGCTTGGTATCGAGGGCGGCGGTGGTTTCGGAGGCACTCGTTTCCAAGGTAACTGTTACTTGCTCCGCATCGGGATGGTTTCTTACCAGCGCTACCGCCCTTTCCACCAGGGAGGTCATCGATGCCGGCACACGTTGCAGCGCTGCGCCCGTACGGCCGAAGATGAGCAGCGAATCCAGCATATCTGTGGTTCCGTTCACGGCCATCCGGATTTCCTCAAACAGTTCCTGCCGCTCGCTTGCGGGGAGCGCCGGTGATGCCAGGAACTCGGCGTTCGCGTACACCGCCGCAAGGTAGTGGCGAAGATCGTGAGAGACCGAACTTGCCATGCGTCCTATAGTAGCTAATCGTTCCGACTCCAGGAGGGCGCGGTTTGTCTTTTGGATCTCGTCCCGCATCTCGCCGAAGACCTGGCTGAGATAGCGTACCTCCTGAGTTCCTCCGGTAGGGAGCGAGTACCTGGGGTTTCCCACGCCAAAGGCCCGAACGCCGGCCGCCAGCTTCTCCAAGGGCCGCGTGACCATGCGCGCCAGCAGCAGCATTAACAGTGATCCCGCCGCCATTGCCAGCAGGCTTGCGAGGAACATCAGGCGGTTGATCTCTCGCTCGGCGCGGTCAGCCTCGTCGAATGACTTCATTACCACGAGCCGCAGAGGAGCGGAGGATTCGCCGGTCAGGTCTTTGCTCGTGGCAAGAAATCGCTCGCGGCCTGCTCGGATGACGGTTTCCCCGTTCTCCGCGGGAGGTGCGATCTTTCCTTCCAGGACCGCCTGTCTTTCCTTGGGCAGGGTGCTTACGACGATGTCGCTGCCGGCGACAAATGCCGCTTCAACCCCGGCACCTCGTCCAACTTCCACCAGAAAATCGTGGTCTACGGCGTAGCCGCTGATTACGTATCCGAGCAACGTTCCCTTTACCTGGCTGCCGAAAAAGAGCGGACGGACCGAATATCCATATAGATGAGTGCCGCTGAACAGATAGTGTTTGGAGGGATCGGCGATCGCCGCTTGGAGATCGCGCTTCAATGCATCGGGGGTCTGTGCGTCGGTCGCCTCGGCTGCCAGGACGCGGCCGTCAGCGTCGGCTAAACCAAACAGGTCGTTTCCGCTGGTGTGCCAGAACTCGATGGAGTCATCGGCGATCGTGCGCGGATCGTTGCTGGTCATAAGCGCCTTGAGGCTCGGCAGACTCGCCAGCAACGCGCTCTCCTGATCCAGTGCGGCAAGGCGGAGCCTTGCCAGGTCCTGGAATGTCTCTACGGAATGGCGCAGATCGGCGGTGAGCCCCTCGCGCACATGTTGGCGCAACCGGCTACGGACGATCAGCAGGCTCGACGCCGTCGTCCCGGTGACAATCAGCACCAGGGAGGTCAACAGCAGGACGCGCGTCCGGACTCCCGGTCCGGTTTTCCCGTTTGCGCTCACTTCGCCTTTTCTAGGGGACGAACTTGTATCCCGCGCCATATACCGTCCGCAGATAACGAGGTTCGGCCGAATCCGGTTCCAGCTTCTGCCGCAGCTTCAGAATTTGATTATCGACGGTGCGCGTCGTGGGATAGGAGTTATAGCCCCAAACCTCGTTCAGCAGCTCTTCCCGGCTGAGCACGCGTTCCGCATGCTCCACAAAATACTTCAGCAGCTTGAACTCGTGGGCCGTCAATTGGATGAGCTGGCTCGCACGTCGAGCGCTCATCTTGGCGAAATCGATCTCGCACTCTCCAAAGGCATAGGCCCCGACCGCCGTTGGTTTTTGCCTGCGCCGCATCGCTGCCTGGACCCGAGCCGTCAGCTCCCGGGGACTGAAGGGCTTCGTGACATAGTCGTCGGCGCCCAGCTCAAGCAGTAAGACTTTATCGGCGACTTCGCTGATCGCACTGACGACGATCACCGGGACATCGGGCTGTTCAGCCTTGATGCTTTTGCAAATATCGCGCCCAAAGGCATTGGGCAACACCAGGTCGAGGATTACGGCAGAAGGCTTGACCTGGCGGAAGACATCGAGAGCGGACTGACCATCGCCGCAAACGGTCACTCCATACCCCTGTTCCGCAAAAACGCGTTGCAGAATTCTTTGCATCCGCGGATCGTCCTCGATGACGAGGATCCTGATTCGTGCGCCATCCAGTGGAACAGCAGCGGGGAAGGGAGCAATGGGTTGGTCTTCGCTTTGCGACATGTCTCTACCATTGTGTGCTCTCCTCTGGCCGTTAAGACAATCGGGGAAGGGAAAATGACAATCTGGTGACAATCGCGCGACAATTGCCGCTTCCTTGTTAATCGACTTGTTTTCAGATGGTTCGAGCACTCGAGTCCCGGTCCCCATTGTGTAGATATCACATTGCCGGATGGAGTGCCTCAATTTTCGCAATCGCCCACGCGGCCAAGGCGGAGTCTAGAGTACCTGCTTTTTCGATCTGCTGCAGGGCCCCCCAACGCGGCCAAATCTCCCTGCCATGCCACGATGCGGATCGCCCGCTGACGGACCTGAAGATTCGGATCGGTGAGTGCCGCCCGGACCAATGGCAGAACTTGAGAGCCACCTTGAACCAGCATCCACTCTGCGCGATCGGCGGCCCCAGTATCGCTGGACCCAAGCGCTGCCACCGCCGGTTCGGGGGCCGCGCCGATTCGATCCCAAAGATTGAATGCCGCGAGTATGCCGTCCATCTCGGAAAAGTCTTTGCCTGGACGAAATGCCAACTCTTCGAGGACTTGCGTCGTGTCGGAGCCTTGCAGCATAGCGATAGCCTCGACCATCTTTGCCTGACTACGATAAAAACCCACGATCCTGGCGATTTCCGCTGTTGTCAACGGAGTTTGGCCTCGCGCCAAAAAGTCGTCGTACATCGAGCGCTCCACTTTCATGTCGGTACGGAGTTGCTCCGGTACCGCCGTTTCCGCAATTTTGGGCTGGTGTCGGGCCAGGGCCAGTGCGGCGGCTCCTCGCACCGCGGGATTGTTATTCGATAAGAGCGGCAACAAGGTCTGTGCATCGACTTCTCCGGGTGCGCGTGAGATCGCCATGAGGGCTGCCTGCAAGACGATGGGGTCGTGGTCCTGCAATAACGGAAGCAATAAGCTTGTCGGAGCATCGAGGATTCCTAACGCCCAGGCGGTGTTTGCCCTCACGTCCGCATATTCTGAGTGGAGGCCCTGGGTCAGGACGCTGTCCGGCGTCTTCGGGCGCGCTGTCGCCAGCGCAAGCGCCGCCGCGCGCGACACCCGGTCGTCGGGATCGAGCAGCCAGCGCGCAAATTCCGTCTGGAGCGGGAATCCGTAGTAGTGGGAAAGGTCCAGGATCGCCGTTGCTCTGGCTTCGGGATTTCCCTGGTTCGCCTTGACGATCAGTGCATTCAGCTTCTGTTCTACAGGCCGCCCAACAGCGTCCGCACCGAGGCGGGGATAATCCACATTGATGGCGTCTACTCCCGATGCAACTGCGGCCTTCATCGCTGCCAGGTCCATTTCGTGGCTGTTGGCGGAGAAGTTTGCCACCACAAACTCGCCGTTGCGATGATGCTTTGCAACTTCTTCCGCTGTTACTCCGGGTGATACCCCCACGGTCATCTTTGCGGACGCATTCGCTGTTGGATAGAGCTGCTTGACATCGTCCCATTCCCCGCCAAACTGTACCTGCGAAAGCATGTCTTCGCGTTTCAGATGCTCCAAGAGTTCCGGACCGATGCCCTTTGTCTTGATGTCAAGAAAAAGGCGGATATCGTGGTCATGGGCGAATCGTAGAGCGTCGTCGAACCTTGCTATTCGTATTCCCGCGAAGCGCTCTCCCATCCAGGCGCCCGCGTCTCGCATCTGCAAATCGCCATAGTACGTCGTTTCTGCTTCGCCGGAGCCGTCGGTGAGCCGCTCCAGCATGCCGTCGTGATTTAGCACCAACTCTCCGTCCAGCGTCCGGCGGATGTCGATCTCTACCGTGTTGCAGCCCATCAGGACGGCCTGCCGTAAGGATTCCATGGTGTTCTCTGGAACGTCCCGGTTGGCAGTGCGATGACAGATCAATTGCACATCGTGGAGTGGGGTTCCTTCGCTCTGCGCTATGGCAGTCGTGCAGAACAACAGAACTATCCCAGAGAATCGCTTCAATCGATACCGTCCCTTGCCGGAACCCGACGCGATGGGTCCCTTCGGGACAAGCGCCAAGGTGCGAGTATTGAGTATCGGGGATGTATCGCGACGACTTGTTACAGCAATGTCACTTCCTTGTCCCGAAGTATGCTGTTAGGGATCGGAATCGGTGATCTTCCGAAGTCGTCACGTTTAAGAAGGGTATCGCTCCACCTTGGCGCGATCTCTAAACGACGGCGTTAGGCGTTCCAGCCGAATCGACGAGTTCCGGCTGCGGCACCGCTGCCGGGGGAGCCACAATGCGATTGTCTATAGGCAATTGGGCTACGTGTTCCGCGGCCCACCTTGCCGCCAAGCCGTTTAGCGGACTCTTGGTGTTGTATTCCTGATAGGCGATCATTCGTCCGATACGAACTATGAGGTCGTCGAGTCCTTCGGAGGCTGCCCAGAAATCGCCAATACATACCGTGGCATCATCGAAATTTGGGTGGAAGACCGGCGTCAGCATCCGGCACTGGGGAGCGCGTCGCGGATAGTCGAGTGACAGGTTCACTTCCAGGACATGGGAGTCGCGCTCGAGGATCTCCCCGCCGGCGTTTACGTAGAGACCCTTCAAAGCGTAGGTGAAGCGATAGACCTCTGGCGGTAGACCAGCGGTGGCAGTGATCCGGATTACTGGCGAACCATCGAAGCGCGCAGTCAGTAATGCGTGATCGGTCTTGAGTCTGCGGGTGCGCGGCGACGCCATCTTGCCTACCTCTCGCGATACTGTTTAGAAATTTCTCACTACCGTGAAAACGCCGACAGTGAAGAGCAGTAACTTTAGCGCCCGGTCCGAAGCAGTCGGCCAATGAAACTCTCCGCCTCGAATAGCCCGCCAATAACTAACGGCAAAAAAGACGGCTGCAAAAGGAAGAAGCAGGACAACGAGCGCATTCCAGTGCAGCGCATCTCCTCAGTCTGCCATGAAGTAGCGCCGCAACGGCACGTGTACCGCCGCAACCGGGACAGTAGATATGCAGCCAGGTGAAAACAGGACAGCGTGGGTAGAAGCTTGAGGTTGCCGGGGGAAATCGTAGAAGCAAGCAAACTGCAAACGCTGCTGACATCGCGGCAAGATTGGCCGTCCACCTGCGCTGCGTCTGACTCATGTCGTTCGGAGTTCCAGCCGATCCAGATTCTTGCGTCGAACGATGTCATTCAAATGGTATTGGAAGTAGATGCAGCCGAAGAAGAATGTCATCACACCACTTAACAGAAGACCCATCGGCTCGGCCGAGTTGTAATGCTCTTCCAGAGAGGCCTTCAGGCTGTACCGGCCGATAAGAATCATTACCAGATTCGCTAACTGCACCAGTGAGGCAAGAGGATTTGATGTGTGATTGAGACCGGCCAAAAAAGACAGCGCAAAAAGGGCTATAAGAAGTCCCATGGAGATGGAATAGTAATAGATGGCCTTACTCTGTGGCGCGACCTTCTTCATCCATGCGGCCTGCACGAGGTCCCAAACCGAGATAAAGAGACCGCAGCTAATAACTCCGAAGAGCAGCACCAGCGCCCAGTGCAGGTTGGGCGGATCGGGGTATTCAGGTGCGAGCGACACTGGGCCACTCGATACTGGGGGTTGTGAAACCGAGATCGTGCCAATGATCTGAGAAACGGGAAGAGGCTCGCTCATGCCTTCGCTGAGGGCCAGATCGGTGAGGAGGATTTCTCCAGACGAGACGTATCGCTGCAAATCGGCGAGCGTGTAAGGGCCATATTGCTGGCCATCCCGGGTAATGAAGTAATTCATGCGAGGTCTCCAGGGTCAAGTCGTACCGGAATTAAAGAAACGCAATACCGTCATCGTCGTGATCCACCATAAAGGCCTCTGCGATCGCCCAGATCCAGCAAATGAGTGAGCCGAAAAAACAGGAAAAAAGAGTAATACAAAGCTGTATCACACCCTTCTTGACATATCCAGCGTAGAAGTTATGTCCACCAAAAGCCCCGAGAAAGACCGCCAGCAGCACAAATACGACCCGGCTTTTGCGCGGTGTGTAGGAATGGATTTCGATGGGAGGGGCCACGTATCCGCCAAAGGTCGGATACGTCATGGCCGGCGCGTGGTTACTGTAAATGACGCCCGGAGGCCGGGGCGGCGGCATAGCACCTGGCGGCCGGGGAGGAGGCGGGGTTGGCGTTGCGGAAGGCGGAACTGGAGGAACGGGGAGGGCCGGTTGCGGCGCAAGAGTTTCCGACGTTCCTTCGGGTTGAATTGGCGCGCTGGGCCCAGAGAGATTCAGAAAAGAGGGTGCATTTTGAGCCGCGGGTTGTGGATGCCCAGCATTCACGAAGTCCTGGTTAGAGACGCTAATCTTGGGCTCTTCCAGCGGCGCCTGGGAGCAGCCGAAGACGGTACAGCCGCCGTTCTCCTGCAAGCATTCCGTGTGGTGCTGCGTGGCGCATCCGGAACAAGAGATGATCTCATCGTCCGTTTCAAACGGGGTTCGGCAGTAGGGACAGGTAGCGCTCATCCCCGCTGTTTCTCCTGGTAGCGAAAGGCGTATCGACCCAGTTGAAGGATGGTGCCGCTCTCAAGCACACGAGTGCCGCGGAGGGGCTGGCCGGAGATGTAAACTGTGCCGCTTGGAACAAGATGAATCTTCGATCCCTTCATCTCCAGGGCTGCGTGCAGAGGCAAGATATCCGGATCTTTGAACAGGTAAATGTCGCAGCTCTGCGAACTGCCGACTGAAGTCCGCGGCTTGTAAAGGATGAACTGTTTGCCCGCCAGCGGCCCGGCGGTCACGTACAGCCAGCGATCTTTGAGTGCGCTCTCAACCAGGCCGATTGCGATGCCGGTAGCCATGCCGAATAGACCAAACCCGATCGCGCGGCTGGCCGCACCTCCGTGGGTGGCGAAGGAGATTGGGTCGAAGATCGTGCCTCCGGCCACTGCGCCGATCGCCCCGCCCAAAGCGCCGTATCCTGTCTTTTTCATCGACTGACCGATGATGCCGTAGATGACGCCGCCGGCAGCCCCCAACACCATCCAGGCAAGGCCGCGCACGATCCACACTGCGGGATTGTGAACCGTCTGCACCCCGGCCCCGCGGCAGATGGCGAGCCCAATCGTGTAGAACACATTCGCCAGATTGCTGATGAAGAAGCCGAGGACCATACCCAGCGGCAAAGCGAGTCCACCGCGGATTAGGGCTTTTTTCGGCGAACGTTCGACAATGCTTTCGGCGACCGCAAAGCCCACACACATCAGAGTCACCAGAACCGGCACCATCAAGATGTCGCCCCAATGACGTCCGTGGTCTGGGCCGTCGACGAAGCCTGGCTCCGTAATTGCCCAGCCTGCGAGCGTTCCGAGCAGGCCAGCCAATCCCAAGTAGAACCATCCCTGAAGCAGGATGCTGCCCTTTTGTTGGTCGAGGGCAGGCACATCGGGCGTGGTGTTGATGTTGCCGTAACTTTTCGCGACGGCCACTTGTCCGACTGCGGGTACGCGATGCAACCGGCTCAGCGCTGGCGACCTCGGACAATTCTTCGAGACTCACTCTCAGGGGTGGCCGGTTCTCATTCATTTGCTTCTCCCGGAGTTCGGATCAGGGGCAGGCTTTGGCTGTTGAGGTGGCGTTGTGGGCTGCCCGGATGGGTTGCCGCCAGGATCGGCGCTCCTGTGTTGTTCAATGCGGCGAACCAGGTCGGCTGGCACTTCCTCCAGATCACCGGTGATGGGGTTAATCATCAGCAGGATCGGTCGAGGAAAGAGAAAAAAGGCGATCGCAAATCCAAGCACCATCGCGGACAAATAAGCCAATACCGTAATGCCCACGCGAAGCCACGCTGGTCGTTGCCCGCGCCGTTTTTGCCGGGGGGCGGCCACAGGTTTCTCTTCTTCGACCTCCGGCGCCGGCTCTGCTTGGTTTCGGCGTTCGTTCGACGCCGTCGCCATTATTGTCAGCGATCGAGAAAGTGGATATTCGGTGAATGTCGCCGTCGACCCAGCCGAAACAGCCTTCCTCGTCTGTATGCGGGTCGTAGACCCACGCGACCTGATCGGGAGAGGAGAAAAAATTCCGATGGATGAAGGTGTCGTGCTCCGACAAGAACACACCGAAACCGGGGTGAGAGTGATACCACCCAACAATCCGCTCTTCCGGATAGCTCTCGTCTTTGACTTTGTAAATCGTCTCCCACGCGTCCTGGGTAAAGGTGACGTGGGTTCCGGCCTGGGTGGCATTCAATGCCTCGATCGAGGCACGAACCTCAACCACTCCATTTCGCGCTTCGCCTATCAATACGCCGCAAACCTCTGTCTTCATATGCGACCGCGCATGTTGACGTATACACCGGGTGACTTCGTTGTCGATCTGAAACAGCAATCGAGCGGGCTTTGCCGAAAGCTTGCTCATAGTCCCGCCTCGCTCGCGACAGAATCGAAGAGCGGGCCGAGAACTGCTTCTCCGTCGCCCGCGATGCAATAGGAAATCTCTGCGTCGAGCGAGCGCGCGGTAAAGATGTCATACAGAGGAAGACCCAATTGATCCAGCCGTCGCTGGGTTAGCTCGGGCTCACCGCGATACCCGGAGAGGGTTTGCACCACTCGCATTTGGCCGTCGCGTGGACAACGGCCGCCGTCGTAGCCAATCGCCCCGACCGGCACGAAACACTCTTCTTCGTCGCCGCATTTCGGGCAGACGAGCTTGTGGATGATATCTCGACTGAATTCGAGAACGACCTGATCGCTCTCTAAATCGCTGATTGCCCGCCTCGACAACTGTTCCAGCGTGAGCGCGCTGGAGCATTCCGGAATGTGAACGACATTTTCAAGAATGTAGTGGCTGAGGCACTCGGGGTTTTCCGTGTAATCGACCACATAGGAGGTGTGGCGCAGTCCCTCGAAGATGTAGCCCTTGCCGGCTAGAGTGGGCATTCCGTGCAACAGCTTGACCGCCTCCTGGACCTGAATTCCCCCAATGATCGAAGAGATGGTGGGAGTCGTCGGGACACGCCCCTCGCTCGTGGCCTCGTGGAGAAGCAGGTTGCAGGACATGCGCCGATTCAGAATCGCCCAATCGGTTTCGCCCAGTGTGCATTCGTAGCATGGCGCCTGACCGGGCAGAAAGGCACGCGCGACTCCGTTAATGCCCTCGATGGCGCCGTCGATCCAGGGGCGGTTCATCTTCCAGGCGCAACGGTTGATCCACAGCCGAGCCTCGCGATTGTCGAGCCCGGCGAGGATGACGTCTGCCCAGGCAAAGAGACCGAGTCCACAGTCCCGCATAACATTTGCGGTGAGCGGCCGTACCGTAGCCTCTGGCGCCAGTGCCTGGTAGGCGCTCGCAACCGTTTCGGCTTTAGAGCGGCCAATGTCACTCGAACGAAACAAAACCGCGCGCGAGAGATTTGAGATCTCAATGTGATCGAGATCGACGATGACGATGTGTTGAAAGCCAAGCAGCGCCAGGTTCTTGAGAATCTCATTGCCGAGCGCCCCCGCTCCGATTACCAGCACCTTGGCGGACTTAAGCTTCTCCTGGTCCCACCATGGAATTAGGCGAAGACGGCTAAAGCGGTCTTCTTCGTGAAGGGCGTCGATCCTGACGGTCTCGGGCACCATAGGTTATCCAGCGGTAATTTCCGGCTGCAGGCGGAGAATGTCGCCCTCGTGGACCTGGGCATCCGCGAGCGTCTGCCCGTCCTGAATCTGCCGGCCTGAGTTCTTATGATGAAACTTGTAACTCAGAGGGGCGCCATCCGGACCATTCACTGGCAGCTGAAGCTTTTGCACCAGAACGGCCACGATCTTGTTACAAGGAGCATCGTCGGGCAGTTCCGCTGGAACGCGCTTATTCTCTGTTGAGTCGTAAACCGTTACGTTGATATATGGCATGTCTTAGTCCTGTGAAACTCTGAGGCCACTCCAGTGAGCCAGGCGAAAGTTAGTGATTCTTGACTGCCGCGATATATCGGCTCAGCCATTGTCGCCCATTCTCGCGAAAAGTCCAGTTAGATTCCTGGAGAAGGGCATCGGCCCTGGCCGCGAAGGCCAGATTTTCAGCATTGGCGTCGCGGTTGTTATCGAACTTCGAGCTTACAATCCCTACCAGGTTGCCAAGGCCATCGTAGATTGGCCCTCCGCTGTTGCCTGGGCTGATCGCGGCAGAGATCTGAATGGTCTGGTCGCGGAGACCAGAGACGATACCGGTGCTCAGGGTAAATTTGAGACCCTCGGGATGACCGATGACGAAAATACTTTCGCCGTCGCGGGCCGCCGCAATCGGCTGCACAAAGTCACCCGATCCAGTATTGCGCCCCACCCACAGCAAGGCCAGATCGATTTGTGGCGCGGTCGCGACCACACTTGCCTTCGACCACACACCCGATTGAGTCGCGACGAGGACGCGCCCGGAACCAGGGCTCGAGCCCAGGCCTGAGTAGTTCACCACGTGGTTTGCCGTAGCAAAGAGATATCCGTCTTTGTCCGCATTTAGCAAGACGCCAGCCCCAAAGGCAGCTGACGGGCCTTCCTGGCGGTTCCAGAGTTTGGCCGCAGGAGATATCACCACGACCAGCGGCTTGAGTTTCGCCGAAACATCGGCACCGGTCAGGTCTGTGGACGATGGGAGCGTGGGATATTGCCCACGCTCGTCGAGGTCGGGCAGCCCCGTGTTTACCATTGCCGGCACCGGCACGAGGGAGAAAAATAACACTGTGCCGACGGTCGTAAGAAAACCGCTGACCACTAGGAGCGTCGACAGAAAAGAAACCCACGCGTACTTGACGCGTGGCGGCTCGCTGCGAAAGGCGATCCTCAGAATGATCGTCACCAGACAAAGCAATGGGAGCGCAAGGGTAAGCACGCCAAGCGCGGCGCGCGCCCACCAGGGGACGGGTGAGGGAAGCCGGCTTACTTTGGATGGCGGAGCATCCAAGGGAGCCGCAGGCTGCACTTGTTGGATCTCTTCGGAGCTGACAACTACCCTGTCGAAGGGCATGAGAAACCACCTGCAGAGCAATGAATCAAGCAAGAACAGTTGCACCGTTTATATTGCAAAACAAGAGTCGGAGCAATATCTAACCGTACGATCTCGGCGGTCGCACCGCAATTTCAACAGCATTAACGTCGAGTGGTGCTGACGATACGGGCGATGATGGGTTCGGCGGGCGATTTCCAGCGCCCCAGAAAACACTGACTTGCAGGATGGCGAGGCGTTCGTCAAATCCAGCGCGATAGGAGGAACGCTTTAGAGCGCCACGAATACGCTTCGGCCTTGAGCCTTAGCGAAAATCACAGAAACCGTTCGAAGCGTCAGTCCTGCATGATCCCGTACTTTTCCATGCGGTAGATAAGCGTACGACGGCTGATGTCGAGATACTTTGCGGCGTGCGTCTGGTTGCCCTCAAACCGTTCCAGTGCGCGGAGGATCAATTCTCTCTCGATGCCTTCGAGACTGATTCCTTCCTCGGGTAGATCAAGCCGAAGAGTGGTCGGTTCCGCAGAGGTCTTTCGAATCTCTTCTGGCAGGTCCTCCTCCGTCACCAAAGATCGCGAAGTCAGAACCAGCAACCGCTCGAGAACATTCTCAAGCTCTCGCACATTGCCGGGCCACCGGTAAGCGATCAAATGAGGCAAGACCGATGGCGCCAACTGCACTTCGCTAATCTGATGCCGCCCTTTGGCTTTGTTGAACAGATGCTCGACGAGCTCAGGAACATCTTCTTTGCGTTCCCGTAGAGGCGGCAGAAACAGTGGGACGACGGCCAACCGGTAGTAGAGGTCCTCGCGAAACGTTCCGTCCTCGATCATCGCCGTGAGGTTGCGATGAGTTGCCGCGATGACGCGGACGTTGACCGTTGTCGTTTCGGTGCTGCCTAGCTTTGATATTTCGCCTTGCTGAAGAACCCGTAACAGCTTCACCTGGGCCTCCAATGGGAGTTCGCCAATCTCATCAAGGAAGAGGGTACCCTGGTCGGCCATTTCAATCTTCCCGGGGCGCGAGGCGTGAGCTCCGGTAAAAGCCCCTCGGACGTCGCCCGAAGAGTTCTGCCTCGATGAGATCTCTCGGTATTGCTCCGCAGTTGATGGTAATGAAGGGTCTATTCTTGCGGGTGCTGTTGTGGTGGATGGCGCGCGCGAGCTGTTCCTTCCCCGTCCCTGTCTCGCCGCGAATCAAAACTGTCGTGTCGCGAGGGGCGACGCGGGCAGCCTGATCGAGGACGCGCAGAAAATTCTTTGCTCGACCGATGATCGTCTCGAAGCCATAGCGTTGGTCCAGGGCGGAGCGCAGATTGCGAACCTCCTCGAGCAGGCTTTGCCGCTCCATCGCGCGATGCACGGCGAGCGCCAGGGCCTCAAAATCGAGCGGCTTGGTTACATAGTCGTAGGCGCCCATCTTCATAGCCTGCACCGCGGTTTCAACGGAACCGAAGGCAGTAATAATGATGAGCGTGGGAGGAACTTGTTCCTCCTCCGATATCCGTCGCAGCAGCTCGAGTCCGCTGGTTGGCATGTTCAGATCGGTGATGACTAACTGTGGTTTCGCTTCCTTTAGCAGGTCAAAAGCCTCGGCTCCGTCTGACGCCAGAGTGACGTGATATCCAGCTTCCTCCAACTGCATTTTCATGACGCTGCGAAGGCTGCTGTCATCATCCACAACGAGAATTCGGTTCGAGCTCATCGAGTCGCCTGCTCCCGATTCATCCGGAGATGCCGCTCTGAAGGTGCATCGTGGCCGTGTACCAGTGGAAGCTCGAGAGTAAAGGTGGTTCCAAGATCGTTGTTGTTGACGCATTTCAAAGTACCGCCGTGCTGGTGAACGATGTTGGCAGCGACGGCGAGACCGAGCCCGGTGCCCCCTTCCTTGGTGGTGAAGAAGGGGTCAAAGACTCTGTCTTCCAATCCCAGCGGAATCCCCGACCCCTGATCGCGCACCTCGATCGAGAGGCGGTCATCGCCGGTGTGTGCGTGGATCAGCACGATACCTTCGCTGACGCTTGCCTGGACCGCATTGATCACCAAATTCAACAGAACCTGTTTCAACTGCTCCGGGTCGCATTCCACCTGTGGAAGCTGCGCCGCCAGATCGAGTTTTAGGTCAACCTGTTGCAAGACAACAGCGTGCCGGGCCATGGCTGCGACTGACTCGATGATGGCGGTGGCATCGATTCGCTGATAGCGCGGCAGCCGCGGCCGGGCAAAATCGAGAAAGTTTGTCAGCAGCTTATTCAGCCGGTGCGATTCCTTCTCCATGATCCCAAGGCACTCGATTTCATTCTCCACTGAGGCGTTGCCGCGCTTGAGAATGCCAGCCGCGCCAGAGATACTCGCGAGGGGATTTCGGATCTCGTGGGCCAGACTCGCGGCCAGTTCACCGGCGGCTGAGAGGCGCTCCGTTTTCTTCATTTGTTCAATATTGCCGCGTAGTTCGACATAGACGTGTTCGAGCTCGAGCTTGGTGGCCTCAACGCGACTGCGCTGCACCCGCTCGCGGTCGGCGAGCAGCCCCGCGATCAGCCCCGCGCAACCGAAGATGATGAGCTCGACGACCTGGTCCCGTGCGTCCATGGGCCATAAGCTCCAGTGGCGAACGATGCCGGGTGTCTGCACGCAAATCGCAAAGAGCAGCGCATAGAGTGAACCGCGCCAGCCGAGCAGCATGCCCGCGATCATTAGTGGCAGGAAGTTGAGGTGGTGCAGGACATTGTGCGTCTCCACCATGCTTGGGGACACGAGCCAGGTCACCGCGCCGAGCAGCAGGATCATCGATGCAATCGAGGCGGCTTTCCATTCCTTGTGTGGGAGACCCGGTGGGAGCAGTGGCATACTCCGCCTATTCTTCCACACACGAGCATCGGCTGATCGCGTATGCGCAGGGCGCCCCCAGCGTTCTGTGTGTGGACTTGAGCCAAACCAGGAAGTCATCGCCATGCGAGACTGCAATTCGTTCGCCATATGCCTATCGCCATAGGCCGCGAATGGAATCGCACTCTTGGCGTCAACTTTCGAGAAAACACTGCCGCATAACGCGCAGTTGGGAAGCCCCAAGTGTACGTAATGGTACAGCAGGCATGGAGATTTGCTGCTTTTTTAGGGGGTTTCTCTTTGGCCTTGTGATTGCACTTCCGCTCGTGTGCAAGCCAGACAAATCTTCTTTCCTATAGTGCTATTGTTCGCATCTGTCGCAATGGCGCAGCAGCCCTCCGCGCCAGATGTGCAATCTGCTCCGCCCGTTTCCGCGGCTGGGACGGTGGAAGCTCCGACTGCGGTCACTGCGCAAAACCTCACTCTGACAGATGCCATAGCGATGGGCCAGCGGAGCAGTCCCCGGCTTCGCGCAGCGCAGGCTGCTGTTGATCGCGCTGCCGGAGCCGTGCTCACTTCCCGCGCTTACACAAATCCGCAAGTGCAATACCTTGGAGGAAACCAGAGTGCCCGGCCGTCGCCCGTTCCTGGAGCCCCTGGTCTCCTCCAGCATTACGGGGCATCTCAGACAGTTGAGATCCCATCCGAACGCGCCGCACGCCGCAACGTGGCTCAGTTGAACCAGACTGGGATTCGCTTCCGGCAATCCACCGAAGAGCTCTCTCTCCTCGCCGATATTCGGCGGGCTTTTTACGAGGCGCTGCGCGGCAAGGCCGAGGTGGCTCTCGCAATGGAAAACCTTTCGCTCGTCGAAGAACTTCGCCGCAAAGTCGAGGTTGAGTTTCGCGTTGGCGAGAAAGGTCGACTGGAGTTGACCCGCGCCGAGGCAGAACTGGCCCGAGCACACTTTGCCGTACGCAGTGCACAACTTGAGGAAGCAAACTCAATCGCCGTCCTCCGCGCGTTGATCGCCGCCCCTCCAGATGCCGTGCTTGATCCGACCGGCGATCTTCAAATGCCGATCCAGTTGCCGCCGCTGCCGGAATCTCGTGAACTTGTCCTCAAGACGAATCCGCAACTCGCCGAAGCCCAGGCGAACGTCACGCAATCCAATGCTGTTCTCACTCACGAGAAAACCTTGCGGCTGCCTCAGCCAACCTTTTACGGCGAGTACGAGCGCCAGCCCGATCAGACGTTCTGGCGTCTTGGTGTGACGGTGCCGATTCCGCTGTGGGACCGCCGTCGCGGACAGATCGTGGAAGCGTCTGCCGCGACGCGCGAGGTCACTGCCCTCCAGGATCAAAGGCGTATCGAGATCCTTGCGGGGCTGGAACAGGCGTACAACCAATACCAGCTCGCAGACCAGCAGGCTACGGCACTTGAATCCGGCTCACTGCATGAAGCAGAGAGCGCAGTCGAGGCAGCCCAGGCCGCTTACCGCTTTGGAGAGCGAGGCATCGTCGAAGTGCTTGATGCGCAACGCGTATTGCAGAGCGTAAGACGCGATTTGCTTGAGGCGCGATACGCGCGTCAGGCAGCACTCATCGATCTGGAACAACTCGGAGCCATAACCACTGGAGGAAGACCTTGAATGCTGAATGGAATCTCGCTTCACGCTCGACGGCAGTAGCGCTGTGCCTGGGGAGCATGTTGCTCTCCGCAGGCTGCGCTAAGAAGACGCCGGCACAAACGTCCGCTTCTCAAGCAAATGATCCGGCAGAGATCACGCTGCCTCCGGCGCTGGTCTCGCAACTGCAAGTCGGCGAACCGTTAAAGCGCGATGTCGCCGCGGCGATCGAAGTATCGGCGCGAATCGATACCGACGCAAGCCACATTGCGCGAGTTGGCTCGCCCGTTCCAGGACGCATCACCAGGCTACTCGCCCTCGAAGGACAACATGTCGGACGAGGCTCTGCCCTTGCGACTCTGCACAGCACCGATCTTTCCGATACACAGTTCTCGTTCGTGAAGGCCTATTCCCAGGAGACGCTTGCAGAGCAGGCCACTGTGCGAGCGGAACAACTCGTCAAGGCCGACGTTATTGGCCGGGCGGAACTGGAACGGCGACGCGCCGAGTTGCTACAGGCGAGCGCGGAGGTCGCGGCCTTCGGCACTCAGCTTCGCGGTCTCGGCATGTCGGAAGCCTCGCTGCAGGAGTTGAAAAAGACTCGTAAGCTTAACGCGGACTATCCCATTCTCTCTTCAATATCGGGTACCGTTCTTGAGCGCAAGGTGACCATCGGGCAGATCGTGCAGCCGGCCGAGCTCGCCTTTTTGGTCGCAGACCTCTCCACCGTTTGGGTGCTTGCGGATGTTCCTGAAGAACATGCCGGCAAACTCCACAAGGGAATGCAGGTCATCGTGCGCATTCCCGCGTTGCCTGAAGAAAAAGTCAAAGGGCAACTCACCTACGTATCCCCGATTGTCGACCCTGCAACCCGAACCGTTCAGGTACGCATGGACGTCGCCAACCCGCACGGCATCTACAAGCCGGCCATGCTGGCTGCTATGACCTTCATCGATCAGAGCGAACCGAAGTTTACTGTTCCCTCCACTGCTATCGTCCGTGAAGACAATAAGGACAACGTCTTCGTACAACTCGATCCCAATAGATTCGCTCTCCGCGAAGTCGTGCTGGGGCCGGAGGATGGCGACGATCGCGTCCTCGAAAGCGGTGTGAACCCTGGCGAGAAGATCGTGCTCGACGGCGCCTTTCACCTGAACAATCAGCGCAAGCAAAACGCGATCCACGGGGGAAAGTAGTCCATGCTGCCAGCAATCGTCCAAGCGGCCCTCAAGCATCGTCTGATTCTCCTGGTTGTGGCTGTAGTGTTGAGCGCCTTTGGCGTCAATGCGGCCAGGCAGCTTTCAGTTGACGCCTTCCCCGATGTCACCAACGTGCAGGTGCAGATCGCGACCGAGGCGCCGGGCAAATCGCCGGAAGAGGTCGAGCGCTTCATCACTATTCCCGTTGAAATCGCCATGACCGGCTTGCCCGGCATGACGGACATGCGGTCGCTCAATAAGCCCGGCCTGTCGCTAATCACCCTGGTCTTTGAGGATGGCCGCGATCTCTATCTGGAACGGCAGATGGTCTCTGAACGCCTGAGCGAGTTGCGCGATCGCATGCCAGAAGGCGTGATGCCCGTACTGGGCCCCATTACGAATGCACTTGGCGAGGTTTATCAGTACACTCTCGAGCGGCCCGGCGAGGGCAAACATACGCTGACGCGCGAAGAGCTGATCGAGCGACGTACTTTACAAGACTGGGTGGTGCGCCCTCTGCTTCGCTCCATCCCTGGAGTGGCCGAGATCAATTCCACCGGCGGATACGTCAAGCAATACGAGACGCTGGTCGATCCGCAAAAGCTTCGCTACTACAACCTCACTATTCAGGACGTTCGCAGTGCGATCGCGCGCAACAACGCGAATGCCGGCGGCGGCATTCTGCCCCAGCACGCAGAGCAATATCTCATTCGATCCGTCGGACTGATTCGCGACCTCGAAGATATTCGCAAGATCGTTTTGAAAGAAGCCGGCGGTACGCCCGTATATATTCGCGACGTAGCCGAAGTGCGCATCGGCACCGAGGTCCGCTACGGAGCGATGATTAAGGGCGGCTACACCGAAGCGGTTGGCGGCGTGGTACTGATGACCTCCGGCGGGAATGCCAAGGAGATCGTGAGCCGGGTCAAAGAGCGTGTTGCCGAAATCAACAGCAACAACATGATTCCCGGTGGCCTCCAAATTTCGCCGTACTATGACCGTTCGAGACTGGTTGACGCGGCCATTCACACCGTCACCGAGGTGCTTGGCGAAGGCGTCGTCTTCGTCATCATCGTGCTCGTCCTTTTCCTCGGCGACATCCGCTCAAGCCTGATCGTGTGTGCCACTCTCATCCTGACTCCGCTGCTGACTTTTCTGATCATGAACAAGATCGGCCTCTCGGCCAATCTTATGTCGCTGGGCGGCCTTGCAATCGCCATCGGGCTGATGGTGGATGGCTCGGTAGTCATCGTCGAAAATGTCTTCGCGAAACTGAGTCATGCCCGCCAAACGGGGCATGACGTGACATCTCCTACAGACAAAATCAAGCTCGTCTTCGGCGCAGTGAAAGAAGTGGCGACGCCGGTTGTCTTCGGCGTCACGATCATCATCGTTGTCTTCCTGCCGCTGATGACTCTCGAAGGCATGGAGGGCAAGATGTTTGCGCCTCTCGCCTACACGATCGCCATCGCTCTCGGCATCTCGCTGATCCTCTCGCTGACGCTCTCGCCCGTGCTCTCTTCCTATCTGCTGAAGGGCGGTTCCGAGAAAGATACATGGCTGGTCCGATGGCTGCGGCGACCGTACGAGGCGATGCTGAGCTGGGCCCTCAACCATCGCAAGCTCATGGTCGCGTCGATCATCGTACTCTTTATCGGCGCGCTGTGCATCTTCCCGTTTCTTGGTACGGCGTTCATTCCAGAAATGGCCGAGGGCACTCTCTCTCCCAATGCCGATCGCGTCCCCAATATCTCTCTCGACGAGTCGCTCAAGATGGAGATGGCGATGCAACGCAAGATGCTCACCGTTCCCGGCGTGGAGAGCGTTGTCTCGCGCGTTGGTCGTGGTGAATCGCCCGCCGATCCGGCCGGTCCAAATGAAGCCGACGTGCTGGCCACGCTGACTCCCTTTGACGAGCGCCCTTCTGGAATGACTCAGGACAAGATCGCCGAACAGATGCGTGCGGGGCTAGCTACGATTCCCGGCATCAACCTGGTAATGTCCCAGCCGATCTCCGATCGCGTGGATGAAATGGTCTCGGGTGTTCGCGCCGACGTAGCTGTCATGCTCTATGGAGATGACCTCGAGGTTCTCGTTCAGAAAGCAAACGAAATCGCGAAAGTCGCAAGCCAGGTTCGTGGTACTCAAGACAGCCGCGTCGATCGAGTCGGAGGTCAGCAATACCTGAACATTACGATCGACCGCGGTGAGATTGCGCGTTACGGGCTCAATGCAGCCGACGTCAATGACGTCATCGAAACCGCGATCGCGGGCAAGTCTGCCACAGAAATCTACGAGGGAGAACGTCGCTTTCAAGCTGTCGTTCGCCTGCCGCAAAGCCTGCGTGACAGCATATCCGACATTCGCGACATACAGATCAGCTCCCCCGATGGGCCTAAGGTTCCTCTGGAAGATCTGGCGCGTGTCAAGGTCGAAGAAGGCCCCGCACTTATAAACCGCAGCATGGCGAAAAGGCGCATCGTTGTTGGCATCAACGTTCAAGACCGCGACCTCGGCGGCTTTGTTGCCGAACTCCAGGACAAGGTCAAGAAACAGGTCGAACTCCCCACGGGCTACTACATCGAGTGGGGCGGGCAGTTCCACAATATGCAACGCGCTCTCCATCACCTGATGATCATTGTTCCGATCACCATTGCCGCTATCTTCTTCCTGCTCTTCATTCTGTTTAACTCGGTTCGCTTCGCCGCCCTCATTATCACCGTACTTCCGCTCGCCTCGATTGGTGGCGTCCTTGGATTGTTCATCTCCGGAGAGTATCTCTCCGTACCTGCATCCGTTGGCTTCATCGCGTTGTGGGGAATCGCTGTGCTGAATGGCGTAGTCCTCGTCTCCTACATTCGCAAGCTGCGAGATGAGGGGATGCCACAAGCGGAGGCTATTCGAGAAGGCGCCCGCCTCCGCTTCCGTCCGGTCATGATGACTGCAACAGTTGCCGCCCTGGGGCTGGTCCCATTCCTCTTTGCCGGCGGCCCAGGGTCCGAGATCCAGCGCCCGCTCGCCATCGTGGTCATCGGCGGACTGCTTACATCGACGCTGCTAACGCTGGTCTTAATCCCGGTTGTTTATGCCTTCTTTGAAGGCAAAGCGACATACTCGCAATACCAGATTGCCAGCCCACACGCCGAACGGGAGGACCACTTCCAGACGCCTTAGGGTTATGTCGTATAGGTCCATTTCGACGGGTCTTGGCATGGCAACTTGCCACCACCAATAGTCGCCGAGAGCCGGGCCATTACTGCTGCCGTATGCTGTGCCGTAATTTGGGCTTCCGAGCGTAGCTATTTCACTTCCTTCGTGATCGCGTCTGCGGCGTTGCCGGCGACGACCCAGCTTGCCGATCCGGCGACGACGGCTTCATCCTCGAACCAGAGGAATCCGAAGTCGTCGATCAGCTCCGGAAAGTCGGGTTTGATGATGATGTATCCGGGAATCACTGCGCCCGGAATGTATGCGTTGTCGGCGCGGTTGTTGCTGTAGGTCTTCGTCTTCGAGACCGTACCGACGCCGGCAACATACGAAGTGCTGGAGACCGGGTGGGTGCCGAGAATGTAATTAACGGCGCGCAGGGTATATTCGGGGCCTACGAGATCTGGGAATGCCTTGTGCAGGAAGTACATCCGGATGGCCATGTCGACGACGGCGCCCGATCCGCCCCAGGTGCCGAGGCTTGGGGGCACACCGAAAGGGGTGGCGGCCAACTGCTTGTCCTGATCAGCCATGTAGGTCTTCACGGCTTCGCGCATTTGGTCTTTCGCACCCGCGTCGAGGTAAGGCAATGCGCGGACTGCCGTCCAACCGCGGATGCCCATTTGCTGCGGTGTGATCATCTGCGGGAACAGCTCCTGCAGACGGGACTTGTAGGGCTCGGCGCCATTTGTGGCAATCGTCAATTCCAGAGCCGCAGCCCACTCCTGTCCGGCCATGAAGGCTGCACGGCCGGGGTTGGGCGGCGGAACTGGGGGGTGCGCTGGCCGTGCCTGAAGCTGCATTGCCCTGGCCATTATGCGCGCCAGCCACCACGCCTTGCGACGCGGCCAGCACGCCACCAGAAGCTCCAGCCGGAGCGCCGCCAAAGCCGCTACCAGGCATCGGCGTTGGATGTGCCTTCTCGTCGTTCCACGCTTTGATCGCGGTCTCGAGGCAGTCTTTCGCTAATGCGGGGTCATAGTCTTTCAGCACATCGGAGGCTGCCGCCAGCGCTGCGATCGCGTTCCATTGGAAGAACGGATTGGTCGTGGTGAAGATCCAGCGGTCGTCCGGCTTGCCGGAGTAGTCGCCCTTCACTTCGTTCGGCCCTAGCTTCGGGTCATAGATGCGGCCGTCGGTCTTCGATGCTCCATCGCCCAGGTGGGTATATTGGCGCAGGTCTGGTTCGTGGGTGCCGCGGATCGAGTGGCCTATGTTGTGAAACTGCGCGAGGATGAGCACTGCGCCGTGCTTGACCTGCTCGACCGTGTCTGGCACGCCATCGGGGCGATGCATCTCGACCTCGCGCGCGGCTTCATCAACCGAGAGCTCGTCGTATTTGAGATTGAATTCGCGATAGGCCAGGGCGAGGCTCTGAATCACGCTTAGTTGCGCCGGCTCCTCGAGGTCGTAGTCGCCGGCGTCATACCAGCCGCCCACGTTCATTCCTGGAATGTGATCGCCGCCTTTGTACTTACCGTCGGTTGCCGTGGCCTGGTTCCAGCCGTCGAACTGCTCGCCCACCACGGGCGCGAGAATGCCGTCATCGAGGTGCGATGCGCCGTGCCAGACGCGGTAAGCTTCGCGAACGGAGACGTGGTCCATCTGCACTGCGAGGTGGTGGTCGAGGCTGTCCTGCCAGATATTCGCGTAGGCATCGGTGGAGATGGGGAAGGGCGCCGTTCGCTGATCTGCGTACTCGATGACATAGAGTCCGGGGTCTTTGACGGAGGTGAAGTCGAACTTCGAATACACGTAGCGCAGCCAGGGCGTTGAGGGCGTGATCGGGCCCTCGAAGACCTGCTTGTACGATCCGTCCTCGGTCAGGCGCAGTACTTTGGCGGTCTTTGGGCCGTCGTACTTCGGGTCGAGTTCGAGAACTGCGACCTTGGAGAAGTCCGGCGCATAGCCGACCTGGCTGTGCGCGATCATTGGCGGCCGCGTCCAGTTGGGGATCACGTCCGGCCGGATGTGCCATACGATGGCGCCGGTGGTCTTGCCCGTTGGGATCAGCGAACGCAAGACGAACCAGCCGTTCTGTGCGCGGTCGCGTCCGTCGAAGAGCATGAGGTCGGACGTATCCGAGGTGACGTTGACGCGGGCCAGAGAGTCGTCGACCCCGAGGGTGATGCTCTTGCCCTCGGCGAAGGGCAGCGGCTGAGTGTATCCCTTGGCCTTGTCCCAGTCTTCGAGGTAGTAGGCCTTCTTTGGTTCATCCGCGCAGCGGCAATACCTTGACCATCGGATCGTCAGGCGTTCGCGGGAAGATGCCGGCTTTGGTTCCGTCGACCAGGTAGGCCTTGCCCATGTAGATCGAGGGCAGGAACTCCAGGTTGAAGCCTGCTCGCCCGGCCAGCTTCTCCGGTAGCGGCTTGTCGAGATTGATGCTGACCCTCACGCCGCCCGGCTCCGCTGCGACTTCCAGGGTGTAGCTCAAATCGAAGGCAGGGAAAGCGAGGTCGGCGGTGAGCCGATTGTTCTCCTTGTCGGCCTTGCGGCCTTTGAGGGTCGCCACGAGGTCCCACTGCTCGGGAGTTGGCATCAGGCGCACGTCGCCGTTGGTGGCGATGCGCTGGCCGTGGAGAATCATCTCCATGGCGGTGTTCTTCTGGTCGACGAAGACGGGATGGTAGGTGCTGTCGTAGAGAAATACGCTGAAACCCTGGGTGTCGAGGTAGTTCTTGTCGGTCACCTTCATCGCAACATCGGCGGCGAGAAGCTTTGGGCCAGCGAGGAAAGCTACGAGAAGACAAACTTTGATGCGGGTGAACATAGACGGGACAAAACCGACCCCTCGCCTCAACCTAATATGACTTGGCAGCGTTCTAGCTGGAGAAATTATGTGTTCAGGGATTAGCGTTCCCGATCTCATTTCGTGCATTGCGAGAGGTTTCATTTTCAACCATCCTCAGAGACTTTCTGACTTTTCTTCACGGCGGCCCAGTCAATGGCTCACATTTCATCGTTCAGAAACTTTTCACCCGTGCGGCCCGGCGTTCAATTCGCAGCGATTTCGCAGTTCGTGAAAACGACGACCACTGTGTGACCCTCGCAGGCTTAGCGGTACGTGAGCTTATACGTGACTCCGATTTGCAGGTGGATCGGTTCGCCCGGCGTAGAGTTCAGCACGCTTCCTTCCTAGGTATGGATTGTCGCCCAACGACACCACGATTCCGGCTATTCGCATGATGCACCTGGATGGTGGAAGGCAATGAATCACTTTTCCGCCTGCGGAAACATAAACAGTCGAATCGTATACCAGCGGGCCCATGACAATAAAGCGATTTATTGGCTTGTGTTGAGCATCTTTCTCTTTGTATAGTCGTTTGGTTCCGGATTTTCGGGGTGGTTGACGCTTTGGAAGAAAACGTTTGCTGAAACCATCAACTCCTATCCGGTCAGTAGACCGAGTCGTTTCGAGCGAGGCCCGCAGATGATATTGACGAAACTAATCCTTGCTTGTGCAATCGCAACTGCGATTGCACCGATCACTCAACTTAGCGCCCAGGTACAGACCATTGTTCCCGCTCCGGTTCCTGGCGCAAAACCTGTCAGTGTTGAACACATCAAAATCCATGGCGCAGCTCTTGAGGGCAATCTTGAAGGCGACGCTGTCGACCGCGAGGTGATCGTCTTTCTTCCTCCCAGCTATGGGAAAGAAAAGAAGCGGCGTTATCCGGTCGTTTATGCGCTGCACGGTTACTCCATCGGAGCAGAACAGTGGACGCACGAAATTCAGGTTCCGCAGACCGTCGAAGGAGCCTTCGCGCAAGGGACGAAGGAGATGATCGTCGTTCTGCCCGATTCCAAAACAATTTACAACGGCTCGATGTATTCAAGCTCTGCGACGACTGGCGATTTTGAAAACTTCGTCGCTCACGACGTTGTTGCCTACATCGACGCGCACTACCGCACCATCGCGGATCGACAGAGCAGAGGTTTGGTCGGCCACTCGATGGGCGGCTACGGTGCTTCACGCATCGGCATGAAGCATCCTGATGTATTCGGAGCCCTCTACATCATGAGCCCCTGCTGCCTGTCTTCCATGGCCGGCGGCGGACCGGGAACGGCGGATCAAATCAAAGAGCGGGCGATTGCGAGCGAGAAGAAAGTTGCGGCGGCCAAGTCTCCAGCCGACCTCGCAGCGCAATCGCCCGGTTTTCAATCGGCGCAATACGCGACGGCAGCGGCGTGGGCTCCCGATCCTAAGAACCCGCCGCTCTACTTCGATCTGCCGACCAAGGATGGAGTACTCGTGCCGGAGATCGTGGCGAAATATACAGCGAACTCACCCTTGGTCTTTGTCGACCAATACATCGGCAATCTCAAGCGGTACAGGGCGATTGCAATGGATGTTGGCGACCAGGATGGCTTGCGCTTCGACGCTACGAAGCTCCACGAAGTTTTCGATAACTACGGACTTGCAAATAGCTTTGAAATTTACTCTGGCACGCATACCAGCGCCGTTGCCGATCGCTTCCAAAACCATGTGATGCCGTTCTTCAACAAGAATCTCTGCTTTACCGAGGGATGCCGTTAACACAAACTAGCGGGGTCAAGGTCAGGACTGCGCCAAGCTTTCCGAGATGGGCTTCCGGATTACAAGGAGATGAAGAATGAGAGTGAGTGATCGCATCGCATTCAGTTTTTCGATGATTGCGGGATTTTGTCTCGCTCTTCCGGCGTGTGCTCAAACGGCGCCTGGTCAAGCAGCACAGTTGCCACCCAACCGGCCGGCAATGCAGATGCCCGCGCCCACTCCGAACGACACTCTCAAATCCGTTGAGGTGATGGCCGATCGTCACGTCCGATTTCGGCTCTGGGCGCCCAATGCTACGGAGGTGAAGCTGCATGCCGAGGGTCCAGAGGCCACGCCCGGTATCACTCCGCAGGAGGCGAACAAGTATCAAGCCGGGGTGCCGATGGTGAAGGGAGATCAGGGCGTATGGGATGCCATCATCGGTCCCATTGAACCCGGGACCTACCGCTACACGTTTACCGTGGATGGGGTCAGCACCACAGATCCGCGGAACCCACTCACGTCGCAATCGTTGACTCACTCTTCAAGCATGTACGAAGTTCCGGGCGCGGGATTTATGGAGTACAAGACCGGAATACCGCACGGCGCCATCGCGGCGGTCTATTACGACTCGTCGGCGACCGGCGGCCAGCGCCGCATGCACGTCTATACGCCGCCCGGTTATGAAAACGGGACTACGCGACTGCCGGTGCTTTATCTACTTCACGGCGGCGGCGACTCCGATGATTCCTGGGCCACCGTGGGACGTGCGGGAGCCATCCTCGACAATCTGATTGCTGCGGGCAAGGCCGTTCCAATGATGATCGTGATGCCGGCAGGGCACATCTCGACCGACTTCCGGCTAACGCCAGGCGTGCGCATGGGGCATGACGCCTTCAACGACGATCTCACAAAGGTGGTTTTGCCTTTCATCGACGCACACTACCGTACGGTCGCCGACCGTGATCACCGGGCCATTGCCGGGCTTTCCATGGGCGGCTTGCAGGCCCTGAACATCGCGCTCGACGATTCGGCAGATTTTGCCTATGTGGGCATTTTCAGCTCGGGCTGGTTTCCGAACACACAGAAAGAAGAAGAGGACACGGATGTGGCGCAGTTTCGTGCCTCCGGGAAACCATTCCGTCTTTTCTGGGTGAACGCCGGCCAATACGATATCGCGCTTCAGAATAGCGATGCCACGGTTGCCATCCTGAAAAAGGCGGGAATCAATGTGGACCAGCATCAGAGCCACGGCTTCCACGCCTGGAACAACTGGAGAGATTACCTGAATCAGTTTGCGCCACTGCTGTTTAAGCAGAGCACTTCGCAATAGGATGCAGGATCGATGCGAGTTTTCGGAGAGTAAACGTTCGTTCGAGCTCGAAACGAACCTGGAAACTCATGAATCGCCGTGCGATCGGCACAGTAAAGCAAAGGAGATTCAAAGTCGTGTCTCAATCAGAAAATGGCACTCGTATTACTCGGCGTGAGGCGCTGCTCTTATCGACCACTGCAGGTCTGGGCGCGGCGCTGACTAGACCCGCGTTCGCTTCCGACAGTGTCAAGACCGCCGCACATCAGGAACCCGGCAACTGTTCAACGCCGCGTTCGGCGATTGCAAAGACGCAGTACGGCAAGGTCCGCGGGTTTTTGGATGGCGGAGTCTTCACATTCAAAGGCGTTCCGTATGGCGCGACGACGGCCGGGGAGAATCGCTGGCTTCCTGCCAAGCCGCCTGCGCCGTGGACGGATGAATATCCAGCACTTGCTCTACGGAGCGAATTGCCCGCAGACTCTGCATCCCTGGACGGCCATCGAGCAGACCTTTCTCTTCGATTGGGACGATGGCTGGCAAAGCGAGGACATGCTGAAGCTGAACATCTGGACGCCCAGCCTGACGGGCAAGCTTCCAGTTATGGTTTACTTCCACGGCGGAGGGTACAGCTTCGGGTCTTCGTATGAGCTGCCCTCGCATGAAGGCGCGCAGATGGCGCGACACCACAACGTCGTGCAGGTCTCTGTGAATCATCGGCTCAACATCCTTGGCTTCTTCGATGTGGCCGAGATTGGCGGGTCTGCCTATGAGGACTCCGCCAACGTTGGCATGACGGACCTGGTGGCAGCGCTGCGCTGGGTCCACGAGAACATTGAGAACTTCGGCGGCGATCCGGATCGCGTGATGATCTATGGCCAGTCCGGCGGAGGATCGAAGGTGACGACGCTGATGGGCATGCCTTCGGCCGTGGGTTTGATCCATCGGGCAGCAGCTCAGTCGGGTGGCGGAGGCAACATACCAAGCAGGGAGCAGCAGACAGAAGTTGCCCGGGTAATGATGAAAGACCTCGGACTTCCATCGAATGACATCGCATCCCTGCAGAAGATGGAATGGAGCAAGCTAATGGCAGCCGGCAATGCTGCCGTGGCCAAAATCAATCCCGCCGGGCCGCCCATGATGGGGCCGGGGGCGCCAGGCAAGCCGCGGGTGGGGTGGTCACCATGCGTCGACGGTAAGGTGATCGACATGCGTTCCTTCTTCGACGCTGCTCCCGAGATTTCTAAGAACGTGCCCATCCTGATCGGCTCGGTCAGCGAGGAAGGCAATCAGATGTCTTCAAGACCGACCGAAGCGGAGTGGCATGACAGCTTGTCTAAGATGTACGGCAATGAAAAAGCGACGGCAATCGTGAGTACGCTGAAGAAGGCCTATCCGCACAAGCAGATTCAAACCTTGTCGTACATGTGCAGCGGTCGACCAGGATTGAACGGGCTCTCGATGCGCAACAACGTAGTGAAGATGGCGCGGTTAAAGCATGAACTGAAGGCCGCTCCGGCCTATGCCTACTACTTAACCTGGCAGACGACGATGCTCGACGGCGTCCCTGGCGCCTGGCACACAGCGGATCTTCAGTTCTGCTTCGACAATACCAAGCGGTGCGAACAAGGAACGGGAAATACCCCTGAGGCGCAGGCGCTGGCGAAGAAGATGGCAGCGTCCTGGGCCGCGTTTGCCGCGACCGGAAATCCCAGCATACCGGGTTTGAAGTGGGCACCGACCGATCCCGAAACCAACACGACCATGATCTGGGATAACGAATGCCACATGGTCAATGACCCGGACGGAGCGGCCCGCAAGATCATCTTGAGTTGATCATCACACGCCGTCGGCTTGCTAGTTTCAACCGGCAATCTGATCTCCGGACTTTACTTTCCGGAATCGAGATCTGAAAATGGGATGACTCTGCTCCGTCATTTGATGGCTGCGCGCCTGAATGCTTGCAATTTGAGGTGGAACCGAAGTGAAAATGATTCAAGTAGTAAGTGTGTTTCTGTTTTCTATTCCAGCTTCTCTGCCTGCATTCACCGCGCAGACGCCCTCGGCCAAACCGGTGACCATTTCGAGCCCTGATGGGAAAGTGAGAGCGGAACTCAGCGCGTCGGACGGCACTCTCAAGTATCGCGTGCTTGTCGATGGGAATCAGGTGCTTGCCCCATCCCGGCTGGGGATCGAGGCCGACGATGCGGATCTCGGCACGGATGTGATTCTCGGTTCCGGGAAGGTTCGCAAGATCGACGAGCACTACAAATTCTTTGGTGCACATGCGGAAGCAATAAACGTTGCCAATGAGGCGACGATCCCGGCAAAATCCCACGGCGTTTCTTATTTCGTAGACATCCATGTGGCCAACGATGGTGTGGGTGTGCGTCTGCGCCTTCCGGCCAAGACGGCGCGAAGAGTGCAGGCTGACCGTTCTGCCTGGATGCTCGAGGGCGATCCCGAACTGTGGGCTGCCAAGCTTGATAACTCCTATGAGGGTCCGTACCACGCCACCACCCTCAAGCAACTTGGTACAGGCCTGCTTGCCATGCCGATCACCGCCCACGTGGGAGACGTTTATCTCACGCTCACGGAAGCGCTCATCAAGGACTACGGGGACCTGGCACTAATGCCTGGCGCCAACGGCGCTTTAGAAGGGCAGCTTTATGCCGATCCTCAGGGGTGGACGACTGATGACGAGGTCGTGCAGCCTTGGCGAGTCACCGTTGTTGCGCGCAATTTGAACGACCTGGTGAATACGACGCTAGTGGAGAATCTCAACCCGCCCGTAACTCCTCAATTGGCCAACGCGGATTGGATCAAGCCTGGACGATCGACATGGCAGTGGTTAGCGATCGGCGACCCGCAGGAGCAGGATCAGCACCAGTGGGTCGACTGGACCAGCCAGATCGGATTCGAATATTACCTCCTCGACGAAGGCTGGGAGAAGTGGCCGGACTCATGGACAGCGGTCGCCTCTACTGTTGCCTATGCAAAGACGAAGAACGTCAAGGTCTGGATATGGGTGCACAGCCGTTTCGTGAGTGACCCTGTGGCGCGCAAAGAGTTCTTCCGCAAGACGGTCGAAGCTGGTGTCGTGGGCGTAAAGATCGATTTTCCTCCACCGGCAAGCCGCAAGGTCGCCAACTGGTACTTCGAAACTGCGAAGGACGCCGCCGATGTCCACCTTCTCGTCGACTTCCATGGGGCCAACAAGCCCAGCGGTATGGATCGCACCTGGCCCAATGTACTCACTCGCGAGGGCGTGCGCGGCCATGAGTATCAGATCACTCGATACAAACGACTCCTGCAGCCAGATCACGACGTGATCTTGCCCTTCACTCGCTATATCGCTGGCCCAGGCGATTACACACCCACCGTGTTCACTCCGAGCGAACTACAGGGCAACACCTGGGGTCATGAGCTTGCGCAGGCGATCATCTTCACTTCGCCCTTCCTGTGTTTCGGCGGACATCCCGAGAGCTATCTGAACAATCCGGCACACGACGTGATTCGCGCAATCCCATCTGTGTGGGACGAGACCCGCGTCCTGAAAGGAAGTGAGCCCGGCAAGATCGTCGCAGAGGCACGCCGCTCAGGAAAGCAATGGTTCGTCGCCGTGATGAGCGGAAGCGATGCCACTAGTCTGGACATTCCGCTGGAATTTCTTGGCCAAGGAAGATGGGAGGGAGTCCAGCTGCGAGAAGACAAAGACCGTCCCGATGCGTGGAAGCGGGAGGACGGCAACGCTGACGCAGAAAGACACTCTCAACGTTCAACTCGCGCCGCGCGGAGGCTTTGTCGGCTGGTTTCGTCCCGCAAGGTGACAGTATGACAATTTCAACCCCGACGGAAGTGATCTGCCGGGGAAGCGCTACGCAGCGATGATGCTCTACGTCGAAGGCAGGAATTCTAAGCAATCGCGTCTTTGAAGAGGGCGCGGTGCTTGGCCCGATGGAAGCTGATCTCATCCAGTGATCAGAGGTCGTGTCACTTCGCTTTGGATTCGGCAATGTCGAGGCGGGCCTTCAGCGGGTCGGCCATAGCTTTCGGTCCATCGTTGGTGAAATTCATGAGCTGGTCGGAGTCGGTTTTGTAAGCGGGCCAGTTGGGTAAGCCTGGTCCGTTGGGATTGCCGTTCTTGGCAAAGTTGATCCAATAGGCGTTGACGTTGCTCGCCATTTTCTCGTCGGCATCGGTCAGCGCTTTTTCATATCTGGCGCTGACGGTATTGAAGACGAACGGAATCTCGGTCGCGTGGGGCGCGCCGGGCCATTGTTTACGCATGGAGTCGGCGACATACGAAAACTTGAATTCGTAAGCCGTTTGGCCCGCGGCGGTGACCTCGCGTGCGACGAATCGGGCGGGCTCGACCATGAACTGGTCTCCGCCCACTTCGAATGCCACGAGGCGTAGATCGGCGGTGCCGTCGGGATCGTAGGCTTGCTGCGCCGCTTTGGCATTGGGTCCAAAGGTAGCGAAGAGCTCCTCTTTGGTCTTGGCGAAGGCGAAGCCGATGTCCATGCTGTTGGCGCCTACAATCATTGGCACCTTATGCTGGATGCCGTCTGCATACATTGTGCCGAGTTCGTCGCGGACGATAACGCCATCGATCATGGGGCCGGAGTAGGTAGCCGCCGCCGGGCCCATGCTGGCCATGTTCAGGCCGTCGACGACTGCCGAGGCGGGCAGCGCGCGGAGCTTCTCGAGCGCCGCGGCGTCTTCGCCGTCAATCCCGTTCTTTTTGGCAAATGCGAGGCCGATGCTCTCCGCGGAGGGGTGGCCGCCTGGAGAGGCCTCGTGAAGCCGAGGGCTGTTGAGCCCGGCGCGGCCTCCCCCAGACTCGACAATGGCCCGCTGGAAGAGGCCATCGGTCAGCTTGGTGGTCATCATCATGTGGACCGAAAAACCGCCCGCCGATTCGCCGAAGATGGTGATGTTGTCGGGGTCCCCACCGAAGGCGGCGATGTTGCGGCGGACCCATTTGAGAGCAGCAATCTGATCCATGTACCCGTAATTGCCGAGCGCCTCGGCAGGGTTCTCTTTGGTGAGAGCCGGATGAGCGAAGAAGCCGAAGCGGCCGAGCCGATAGTTGCAGCTGACCAGAACTACTCCTCCCTTTGCAAACTGGCTGCCGTCATAGACTGCAGGCGAGCTGCCGCCGTTCACCCAACCGCCGCCATAAATCCAGAACATGACGGGGAGCTTCTTTGTCTGAGGCTTTTCGGGCGCCCAGATATTCAGGACAAGGCAATCCTCGGCGGGGGTGGTTCCGAGTGGCGCGGCGTCGCTAGGGAAAGGCAGCTGCATGCAATCGTGGCCATAGCTCGTCGCGGCAAGGGGCGTGGACCACTTTGCCGGGGGCTGCGGGGCGCGCCAACGGAGAGCTCCGACCGGTGGGGCCGCGTACGGAATTCCCTTATAGGAGATGACTCCGTCAGCAGTCGCGCCTTTCACCGGGCCGGATTCTGTGTTGGCCGTTTGCGACTTCAATATTCCCGGCAGTATGAAGGTCGCGACCGCGAAGAAAATGCCGATACGATGGATCGACCTTGAAGCAAAATGATTTTGCATGGAACTCCTAAACCTGATTGATCTGCGTTTCGCTATTCGAGTGCCTACTATATGACGCGGTGCATACCCACGTAAATTGCGGTTTTCCCAACACACTGATCGCGTTTCCCGAATCATCATCGAGATTCGGCAGTGCGGTTCCATTTATCTCGCTTGCGGCATTGCACACAGGCGTGCCTCCGTTGCCTGGTTTTCACCGCCTGGATCGTTGCCGGTGACAAGGACGTCGCTTGCCTCTGCCTCTTTGATGATTCGGTCTCGCGTCGTCACGCAGAAGGAAGCGTTGAGCAACCAGTTCGTTCGCCGCCCGCCGAGCGACGCAAAGAAAACCTTGGTGAGTTCCATATCGCTCTTCCAGCGAGAGCCGGGGATCATGCGCAACCTCGCGCTCGGCACGAGTCGTGAGAAGGGGCAGAAACCCTCCCGTCAGCGAGCAGTACTGCCCTTTGAAGAACCCCGCGGAAGTTACATTCCATCCGAGGTAGGTACCTAATGCAGCCTGCTGCAGCACCGTGTGAACACCGTCGAGTTCATTCCCATCTGCGTCCACGCGCGGCACTCGCGGATGGATCACATTCGTGATGGCCGGCGGCTCCGCGGAAATCACTCCGCTCAGGTCTTCCGTTTTGAAGTCGTTTCCGAAGTCGTAAACGAGGAGCGGATTCACCACGCCGTCGGGTTGAGGCAATCCCGGGACAGATGGGAAGTGCATGGCATCGGCGTTCGCCTCTACCAGCATTCCACCTGCGAGAGTTGGATACACACTTGGCGGCGGCGCGGTACCGTTCATCACCCACTGCTTGAGCGCGACCAGTAACGCTCGATCGATCTCACGCATCGGGTTTGGATTTGGCGGCAGCACGCAACCAACCGGAGCCAACGGCCCCTGCGAGTTTGTGCCCGGCTGGGCGATGGTTGACTTGAACCCGCCCTGGCCACCGCCGTGTTGCGTCGAAGCGATGTAGTAGCGGCGCACGTTCTGCGGCAGCGGAATATCCTTAGCGTTGTCGGTTCCCACGAAGTCGGGGGACGCACGCAATGACCAAAACTCCGACGATCCTAGTACTTCTACGACGAGCGGACAGGTGTGAGTTGCGGTGCATCGATCGAGCAAGCCTGCCGGCCTTTGATGGCGTGCGGCGTCGGGCCAGTGACTCCACCATACTGTCCCGTCGCTTCCTGGCTCGTAGAGACTGCTCGCGCCGCCAGGAACGGCGAACCTGAAATTGATTGGGGTCTGTCGTGCGGCGATGGTCGGCATAGCTCCATCGAAAACGCGCCGCCCTTGCTCGTCCTGATTGAATCCAAGGTTCAGAAAGGTGCGCAGTAAATTGCCCGACTGTGAGGCGCCCTGACCAATCGTGAATCGGACTGCTCCTGCAAGCGGATTCGACCAGTTTTCATCGTCTTTCGATGCGTAATGAAAAAACGCCACGACGTCCCGAATCGCAGCGAGGCCGAGGCCGAGCACCAGAGGGTCTTTCGCGGTGTAGCTTAACTGGTAGAGGCGGCTTGGCGAGGAACCCATCACAAAGACAAATAAACTTCGGATCAGGGCGACCGGGGAAGGGGGTTTCTGAGCAGTCGCCCCAGCTCCAATCCGCGCTCGCGGTCGTATGCACTCCGCCAGCCACTCCGGTTACTGACTCAAAGCTGCGGCTTGTCAAGACAGCGTGAGATGTCTCCATATCGACGGGCAGAGGCGGAGCGCCCGACGATGCGTATCCTGCGGCCGAATGCGTCGGAACAGAAGACACGCCTTGCTTCATATTTGCGAAGCGCAAGAGTACTGGGCCGGTGATCGAGCTGCCATTCGCGTTTCGTGCGACCGGCACCTGGATCGTCTCCCCGTCCGTTCCGTACACACTCTTGCCGCGAAATGGCAAATCGCCCTGCCATCCATTCATCAGAAACGAGTCGCCTGAGGATAAATCCCTCGGAAGAAGCGATCCGCCGCGGTTCACAACTTCGTAGAGCAAGAGGCCACTGCTTTGCGACATTGCCGTCGGCTTGATCAGGGTAAAGGTCGCGGCATACTCCACCATGCCGCGCGCATTGCGGGGAGCGAGTGCAAGGTCTTGAATGATCGCGTTCGAGGGGTTTCGCGGGTCTACCTCGCCGTAAATGACTCCGCGAATGCGCTCGTAGGCGATTGTGCCGGTGGAACTTTCGGGTGCGCGTGACTCCACCACGACGCGTACTACGCGAGCCTGCATCGTCACGGCTCCGCACGATAGCAATATCCATGAGATCAGCCATCCAGCGCGTTGCCAAAGGTTAGCCGGTCTGCGCGAAGGTCCAAGAACCATCGATTCTCCTGTTCGATTGCCAACTATACGACCCCACAGGCGCAAGCGTATATTGCGGTTTTTCCAACACACTGATCGTGTTTTCGGAACTAGATCAGGATCGTTTCGTAGACCTGCTGGCGATCTCTGCGCGGAGTGTTTGCACAAAGCTTGTCGCTGCGGGAGAGAGGCTTCGATCCACTCTCTGAAGCAGGCAGATCTGGCGGCCCATCGCGGGCTTCCGGATGGGCACGCGGACTACGTGCTCTTGATTGCCGTCCCAAGCCGACTCCGGCAGAATGGCGACCCCTAGCCCTCTCCGCACGAGCGCAAGTGCGGTCGGCATGTAGTTCGTCTCATGTCGAACTACGGCGTTGACATGCGCGCGCGCAAACGCGCCCTCGACGATCCTGCGTACGCTGCTCTCGCGGTTAGGCAGGATCAAATCACAGTCTTCCAATTCTCTGAGTGTGACCTCGTCCCTCTTTGCCAGGCTGTGCGAAGCCGGCACAAAGGCTGCGAGATGGTCCTGGTATAACGGATCGGCCTGGACATCCCGATCCTGACGACTGGCCGTGCCTAAGCCAAAATCAACTGCCGCCTTCGTAACGAGTTCACGAACACGGTCGGCAACTACATCGTGCACCGTGATGCGAACCTCCGGATTCGTTCGCAGGAACGCATGCATTGCGCGCGGCAGCAGATCGGCGGCGATCGTCGGCAACGCCGCCAGTGAGATGTTGCCAGTGCGCACGGCGGATATGTCCCGGGCGTACCCTACGATAGCTTCAGAGTCGAGGACGAGGCGCTGGAGCGGGCTCAGCAAGTCGCGACCGGCCGCTGTAATGGCGACGCCACGTTTGTTGCGGTCGAAGAGCAGGACGCCCAGCTCTTCCTCCAGTTGTTTCACCTGCACGGTAAGCGCTGACTGCGAAACGTGCAGCTCCGCAGCCGCGCGGGTAAAGCTTTGCAGCTCGGCGACCTTGAGGAATGCACGGACATGCCGCAGTTCGTGTCTCATCGAAGAACGCGATTATAACGACGCGAAATATTCAATGTACAGATAAGCCCTGCGGTCTCTATACTCAGCACGATTTCGACTCTGCGGAATTGAAAGGACGTGTCGCTGGTGGCATTGTGGGGAGCGCTAACGATTGCGGGCGTGCTTGCGGCCATTCTGTTCCGCAGGCTTTCTCCGCTCGCCGCGCTGGTGCTCATTCCGGTCCTCACATCTTTGGCCAGCGGCTTTGGGCTGCGCACTTCGGGCTTCATTATCAGCGGCATTCAGAGCATGGCTTCGGTCATCTCCATGTTCGTCTTTGCCATCCTTTTTTTCGGAGTGCTGACCGACGCGGGAATGCTGAATCCCTTGATCCAATGGATTCTTCGTATCGTTGGAAAGAGTCCCATTCGCATCGTTCCCGGGACGTTTCTGCTTGCGCTGCTGATTCACCTTGATGGATCGGGCGCCGTGGTCTTTCTTATCACGATGCCTGCACTGCTGCCTCTTTACGACGAGGTCGGCATCGACCGCCGCGTTCTCGCCTGTGCCGCATCGCTCGCCGCCGGCGTCAACTTCCTTCCCTGGACGGGCCCTACTATCCGGGCGGCGGCATCGCTGCACGTCTCGACCATCTCTCTATTTCGCCCGCTTCTTCCGGTGCAGATCGTTGGCTTGCTCTTTGCTCTGGGTATCTGCACGTGGCTGGGCTATCGGGAGGGACGTCGTCTTGGGAGCGTCGAAGATGGCGCGGTGATGCATTCGCCGGTGTCTGCACCGCCTCGGAGCGGCGTTCGCTTCGGCATCAATCTTGCGCTCACGCTGGTCGTACTTGCCGCAGCGGTCACCGGGAAGGTGGAACCCGCGGTCTGCTTCATGGTGGGAACGGTGCTTGCGCTCATCGTGAACGTTCCCAACGCGGACAGGCAGCGCATTCAGATCGAGGCGCATGCGAAAGCGGCGATCACGATGACTGCAATCCTCTGCGCTGCGGGCTGCTTTACCGGCATTCTTAAAGGGACGGGCATGCTCGCGGCCATGGCGGCTGCTTGCGTGCATGTGATTCCCGCGCGTCTCGGAACGCATATCCCATTCCTACTCGCGCTCGTGGCCATGCCGCTTAGCCTTGTCTTTGACCCCGACTCCTTTTACTTCGGAGTGCTTCCTGTAATTGCGACCACGGCTGGCGCCTATGGGGTCGCTCCGACGACGGTTGCGCAGGCCTCGCTCCTCGGCGTGCACACTACAGGGTTTCCCGTCAGCCCGCTTACTCCGGCCACGTTCCTCGTGACGGGCCTCACAGAAGTCGACCTTGGTGCGCATCAGCGGTTCACCGGACCGTTCCTCTTTCTGGCTTCGGTGGTGATGGCGTTGGCTGCTGTGGCATTCGGCATTTTTTCTTTCTAGAGCGAGGATTGATGAAGACGATCCGTATTGGGGCAGGAGCGGGGTTCGCGGGCGACCGGATTGACCCCGCGGTCGATCTGGCCCGCGAAGGCCAGCTCGACTACCTCGTCTTCGAGTGCCTCGCCGAGCGGACCATCGCGCTCGCGCAACTCGCCAAACGCCAGAATCGCAGCCCGGGTTTCGATCCAATGTTGCGCATGCGCATGGAAGCCGTGCTCCCATTCTGCGCCGCCAATCACACCCGCATCATCACGAACATGGGGGCGGCGAATCCGGAGGCGGCCGCTCGAGAAACCATCCTGATCGCTCGATCGCTCGGTCTTTCCGGCATCCGAGTCGCATGGGTCTCGGGAGACGATGTGATGCATTTGCTCGCGGACCATTCTTCGCATGACCCTCGGGAGCATCTTGTATCGGCGAATGCCTATCTCGGCATCGAACCGATTGTCGATTGTTTGCGCGAGGGCGCGCACGTCATCATTACCGGACGGGTTGCGGACCCGTCGCTCTTCCTCGCGCCGATGGTGCATGAGTTCGGATGGGCGCTGGACGACTGGACTCGTCTCGGCCAGGGAACTGCCGTTGGCCATTTGCTGGAGTGCGCGGGGCAACTTACGGGCGGTTATTTCGCCGACCCTGGTTACAAAGACGTGCCTGATCTCGACCGCCTCGGTTTTCCGATTGCCGAAGTCAGCGAAACCGGAGAGGCGGTGCTCACGAAACTCGACGGTTCAGGAGGTGCGCTGACTGTCCGCAACTGCAAGGAGCAAATCCTGTACGAGGTGCAGGACCCGTCGCGCTACCTCACTCCAGACGTCACCGCCGACTTCAGTAGCGGTCCGGTTCACCGAACTCGGCCTCAACAGGATCCATGTCTCGGGCGCCCGGGGTGTCGAACGCCCCATAAGTCTGAAGGTGTCTGCCGGTTTTGACGCGGGTTCGATTGCGGAAGCCCAAATATCCTATGCCGGACCCGGGGCTTTGCCACGCGCTCGACTTGCTCGCCAGATCCTTGAGAGCCGCTTGGGGTGGATTTCACTCGGCGACTTGCGTATGGATTTCATCGGTATCGATTCCATGCATGGCGCAGCTCTCTCCGAGTCCGGCTGCGAGCCTTATGAAGTGCGCCTTCGCGCGGCTGGCCGGTTCTTTGACGAGAGCGACGCTCGCCGACTGACGCACGAAGTGGAGAGTCTCTACGTCAATGGTCCCGCGGGCGGGGGCGGGGTCGTGACCTCGATGCGCGAAAACATTGCGATGGACGCGACTTTCCTACCTCGAGATTTAGTTAGACCTACGATTGGCATTGAGGTGGCTTCATGAAACTCGGAGAGATCGCCCACGCCCGCACTGGCGATAAAGGCAATCTAGTGAACATCTCGCTGATTGCCTATCGTGAGGACGATTATCCGTTGCTCGAGCAGCAAGTGACTGTGGAGCGGGTCACCGAACTCTTCGCTTCGGTGATCACTTGCCCAGTCGAACGCTTTTGCATCCCGGGCCTCGGCGCTCTTAATTTTGTGCTGCACCGCCCGGCCAGCGAAAGCGTGACGCGCTCCCTTGCGCTCGATGCGCACGGCAAGACCCTGAGTTTCGTTCTGTTGAATATGGAGATCTGACATGCGCTCAACTTTCTTGCGGCGCAGTCTTCGGCGCCTTGCGCTCATGATCCTGATGGCCGGTTGCAGCCCAGTGGCCTCGATCGGATTTGCCCAGGCATCGAAACAAGCTTGTGAGAGCTTGCAAGTGCCGCATCTCGAAAAGACCGACCTGTTATCGGCATCATGGGTGATGGCTGGCGCTTATACGCCGCCGAGGCCATACCCGAGCGCAAAGTCGACGGAGTATCCGCTATCCGGGCATTGCATTGTGAAGCTCGTTGCGCATCCCTCAGCCGACAGTGATATCCGGGTTGAGTTGTGGCTGCCGGAGGGCTCCTCGTGGAACGGTAAGTTTCTTGGGACGGGGAACGGCGGCTACTCGAGCAATCTTTCCTACGACCAGATGGCCGAAGCAATGGCGCATGGCTATGCCGTCGGCGGCTCAGACACCGGGCATCAGGGGGACGACCTGTCTTTCGGAGTCGGGCACCCGGAGAAGATCAGGGACTGGGCATACCGCAGCACGCATGTGTTGGCACAGGCTGGCGGCGCAGTGGTCTCCGCCTTCTATGGCCGTCAGGCAGCACGCGCTTATTTCAGCGGATGTTCAACCGGGGGACAGCAGGCGCTCAGCGAGGCGCAGAGGTATCCGGATGACTTCGATGGAATCATTGCCGGTGATCCTGGAAACGATCGGATCCTATTGAATGCCGACTTTGTTGAGAGCTGGCGTGCAACCCATCCTGATGGCGGCCCTAAATTTGACGTCAGGAAATTGGCCGCGCTCAACAAGGCTTCGATCGCGGCTTGCGACAAAGACGATGGCGTCTCCGATGGCATTGTCAGCGATCCGCTCACGTGCCACTTCGATCCTGCGTCGCTTCGTTGTCCCTCCGGAACCAACGATTTAAGCTGTCTGACCGATGCAGAGGTGACAGCGGTGCAAGATTTGTACGCAGGGCCTGTTCCGGGGCGAGACGGGAAACCGATCTATCCCGGATGGTCCAGATCGAGCGAAGCGGGCTGGGGCAGTTATCTTGTCAATCCCTCTGAACCGGTCCGGTTTGTGTTCTGGAGGCTCTGGGTCTTCAACGATCCGGGTTATGCGGTCGCGTCTTTCAAGCCAGAGGCGGCGATCGCGAAAGCCCGACAGGAAATGCCCTACGTCGAGGCGACTGACACCGATTTGCGCGCTTTTCAGAAGCGTGGCGGCAAGCTGCTGATGTATCACGGGTGGGCTGATCCGGTTGTGCCGCCGGAGAACACGATCCAATATTACGAAGGCGTGGAACGGCGTTTAGGCGGCGACACAGGCAATTTCCTTAGGCTCTTTATGGTGCCGGGAATGTACCACTGTGGCGGCGGCCCTGGCGCCAACACCTTCGACACTCTCGGAGCGCTCGATACGTGGGTATCCTCGGGCAAATCACCCGATCGTCTGCTGGCAACGCACGAGGAGAATGGAGCTGCAGTCTTCTCCCGTCCCTTATGTCCCTACCCGCAGACTCCGCGTTGGGACGGAGAACATTCCGTCAGCTCTGCAGCCAGCTTCAGTTGCGTCGTACCGGATAGAGGAAGTGGTGCAACCCGGTAGATCCTCGTTGAAATAGTAGATGCGCGAATTCGTGCAGATAGTCGCGCCAATTGTTCTATGCGCGAAAGCCTTCACTCGGCTATAGGCCGCAGGTGAATCCGCCATGCGACTTCAGCAATTTGGTTACTTCGCAAAGGATGCCTCGGATTACATCCGATTCCAATTTTTGCCGGAGGGCTATCGCGACTTGCCTGGCAAGTGTCCGACTTGCTGACTTTTCGTCCATTTGGAACTGTGCATGTCAATGACCGACTTGGCGATTTAGCACGCAGTGAGCTTGGGCCGGTGAGGCGAGGAACGTCCGGTCGACTTCGGAAAAGTCTTCGACAGAATGCGGGAATTTCGTCATGGAGCGAGTTGGCCTTGCGCGTATTCGAGGAGGCGAAGCGAAAGAAGGTAGTCGTATCGCGCATTGACAGCGGCAACCTCCGCCTGAGTGCTTTGAAGTTGTGCCTGGCTGAGCTCGACGATGGAACTCAATCCGAGCTTGTAACGCGTCTGCGCCAGCGCTAGCGCCTGGGCCGTCTGGGAGCGAAACTGATCGGCGACGCCGATACGCCGGAACGCCGTCTCCGCATCGAGGATCGCTACCCGCACGTCACGTGCAATCGTGTTGGAGAGTTCCTCACTTTGCTTTTCGGTCGCCTGCTGGCGAAAGCGGGCCTCTTGCGCCTGTGCTTCGATGCGGAAGCCGGCAAAAATCGGAATGCTGAGGTTAACACCGCCCGAAGCATACCAGTGCGGCATGAAGACGCCATCAGGGCCAACGGGGGTGATGCCTCCCGTAGCCAGCGCTGAGATCGTAGGGAAATGCTGAAGTTGATCGGCACGGGCAAGCTTCTGATATGCCTGAGCGTCGAGGCGAAGCGCCAGCAAATCGGGTCTTTGGGACTGCGCCTGGGCATTCAGAACCCCCATGCTGTCTGCAGTAGGAGGCGGGGGAGGCGGGCTGCCCTCCTCCACTGCACGATAGAGCGTGTTGGCAGGAGCGGCGAGAATCTCAGCGAGGGCGGCGCTTGCAGAAGCGACGCCATTCTCTGCATCTAGTTGAAGCAACTGCGACTGCGAGAGATCTGCGGACGCGATGTTGAGGTCTAGCGTGCTCTTCAACGCGCTTTTGGTGAGCGCCTGGGTGAGGCCCTGCACGTCTGTCCGTGCCTGCACGGTTGATTTGGCAACGTCCAGTAAAGACTGCGCGTTTAGCAGGCGGTAAAAGGCCTGATCGGTGGCCAGCATTATGTTCTGCTCGGTGGCAAGCGCCGTCTGGTCCTCGGCCTTTTGTTGCAACTTGTTGGACGCGACCAGCTCATTGGTATGCCCGAAGTCGGTAATCAACTGGGTCAGCGTGCCGCCCGTGCCGGCGTGTGTGTATAACCGCGAATCTGTGAGTGCGCCTGCGCCGATCCGGCTTCCGTCTTCAGCTTTTGCCGCGGTGATTGCTCCATAGACTTGCGGTAGATACCCCGCGCGGGTCTGCCGCGTGATCTCGCCGGCAGCCAGGGCAAGCAAGCGGCTGGCTGTGATTCTCGGATTGTTCTTGAGGGCGATACGCTCCGCCTCTGAACGTGTGATCGGAATCGTCCCGGTTCCTGTATCAACGAGGGCGGCTTGCTGCTGCGCTGAATCCTTTGGAGATCTGCTATTGGATGTTTGCGGAGCTGCTGTCTCAGAGTCAGGCATCGTTGCCGCGAGCTGAAACGCGACAGCCGTGGGGTGAGGTGCTGCTGGCAGGTCGGTGAGACCGCTCTGGGCAAGACAAGACATCGGCGTAGCAATCAGCAAGGCGAGGGCTAGTTGCTTCATACGCTCACCGCCGTTCCCTGAGATGGGTCTTTGGGCCCACTGTGTCGAGCTTCGATGCGTCGGTGAATCAAGAGATATGCGCTCGGCACGAGAAAGACTGTAACGATTCCAGAGACCGTAAGGCCGCCGAGAATTGCGCGGGCGAGAGGAGCATACTGTTCGCTGCCGGGTTCTAGTGCCAGCGCCATGGGAATCAGGCCAAGCACAGTTGCCAGCGTGGTCATCAGAATCGGGCGCAGGCGCACCTTGCAGGCGGTGATGATGGCCTCTTCGAGCTTGAGCCCTTTCTCGCGAAGCTGGCCGGTGAACTCGACGATCAGGATGCTGTCGGAGACGACGATGCCGGTCATCATCAGCACCCCCATCAGGCTCATGATGTTGATGGTGGTGCCGGTAAGCGAGCAGGAAAGAGGATCACGCCAGAGATGCCCGGCGGAATGGCGAGAAGGATGATGAAGGGGTCGACGAAGGAGGCGAACTGCGCCATCAGGATGAGGAAGACAAGCACGATCGAGAGGATGAGGCCGATAGCAAATGACTTGAAGGACTCGTTCATGTTGTTCACCGAGCCTCGCACTTTGAGAACGGTCCCATGCGGCGGATGCGTCTCGGCTGACGATCTTGTCAACGTCCTTGCTGATCGTCGAAAGGTCTTCCGCCTTCGGCATGACATACACATCGAAGACTCGCCGGAGCTGATAGTGATCGACTTCGGTTGGGGTGTTGATGGACTTGATCGAGGCGACGGTTTCAAGTGGGGTGGTGTTCTTGCCGTCGGCTGATCGCAACGGGATCTGCTTGAAGTCGTTCAGCGTTTGCACCTGTGCTTTCGGGATATTGCACGGTGAGCATGTAGTTATTGCCGGTCTTCGGATCGATCCAGTAGCTGGGAGCGACCATGCCGTTCGAGGTCATGGCGGTGATGACGCTGTCGACGATCGTCTTCGGGGTGAGGCCTTCAAGGCTCGCCTGTTGGCGATTGATGTTGAGTGCCAGGCCGGGATAGTCGATATCCTGCGGGATCAGCACATCGCTTACGCCATGGAAGCCTCGCATCTTTTGCGCGAGTTGCTGAGCGACGGCATAGCCTCCGTCCATGTCGTTGCTGCTCACCTGGATGTCGAAGGGTGCGGGAAGCCCTTGATTGACGATCGAATCGACGAGGCCGCCGGACTGAAAGTAGGTTTGGATGGAAGGAAGATCCGCGGCGAGTTTGCGTTCGCACTCGCTCCATGTACTCGAAGCTGCTGAGGCTGTGATCTTCCTTCAGGCTCACCTGGACAAAGGCGGTGTGCATTCCGGAGTTCGAGGTGTAGATCGCCGAAAGATCGGGTGTGACTCCGATATTCGACACGATCATGTTGAGGTCTTTCGGGGCAACCACGTCGCGGATGTCCTGCTTCGACGCGGGCGATGTATTGATCGGTGAGTTCAATGCGCGTGCCGGTGGGTGCCTTGACGCTGATGACGAACTGGCCAGGATCGGTGCGCGGAAAGTAGGCGCGGCCCGAGGAATGGAGTCAACGCAAAGCTAAGGACGACGAAGACAGAAATCACGGTTACGACCAGCGCGGGCCGTCGCAGGCAGTAGTGGATCGCGCGGTCATAGCGTCGCTGCAAGCCAGCCGAAGCCCTCATTGAAGTGATAGACGATCCATGGCGAAGATATTCTTCTGACCGTGGCCGCCGTGCATGTGCTCCGGGACTGGGTCATCCTGTCTCGGCGGACTTCGTGTTCGATGCTCGTGGCCGGTGTGCTTGATGAACTGTGAGCAGAAGAGCGGCACGACCGTCATCGCGACGACGTAGGAGCAGAAGAGCGCGATGACGACAGCAAGCGCGAGCGCGGTGAAGAGGTACTTGCTGACGCCCGTAAGCAGCACCACGGGAAAGAAGACGATGGCCGTGCTGAAGGTTGCGGCCAAGCACGGCGAGTTGGACTTCTTTGCCGCCCTCCTGTGATGCCTTGACCGGGTCCGAGCCCATCTCGAAGTGGCGAAAGATGTTCTCGAGCACCACGACCGAGTTATCGATAAGGCGCGAGAGCACGAGCGCCATGCCGCCGAGAACCATGGTGTTGATTGAGTCGCCAAAGGCGTTCAGGATCAGGAATGTTGCGATGCAGGAGATCGGGATCGACAGCAGAACGGCGACGGTGGCGCGGAGGTTCCCGAGAAAGAGCAGGATCATGATGCCGGTGAGGCAGAGGCCGATGGCGCCTTCGCTGATGACGTTCTTGATCGCGGTTTTGACGAAGACGGACTGATCGAAGACGACGCGGTCTTGAGCTGCTGCGGGATATCGAGCAGATGGGCGGTGGCTTTGCGGATGCCGTTGACGATGGTGATGGTGTTCGAGTTGCCGCCCTGCTTGAGGACTGGGATGTAGACGGAGTGCTGGCCATCGACGCGCACGATGTTGGTCTGCAGCTGGCCGCCATCGACCGCGTGGCCAACATCGCCGACGAGGATGGATGCGTTGCCGACGGTCTTGAGCGGGATGCTGTTCACGTCGTTCGGTGTCGGCACCTGGCTGTTGGCGTAGATGTTGTAGTCCTTCGGGCCGATGCGAACGTCGCCTGCCGGCAGGATGAGGTTGGAGTCATTGACGGCATGGACGACATCCATGACGCCCAGCTGCGAGGCCTGCAGCTTCAGCGGATCGACATAGACCATGATCTGGCGGTAGGTGCCGCCATAGGGCTGGGGCACGGAGGCGCCGGGAACATTGGCCACCTGGTTGCGCACGGTGAACTGGGCGACGTCTTTCAGCTGCGTCTGGTTCATCCCCGCGCCCTTCAGCGTGATCAGGCAGACCGGCAGGTTTGCCGCGTCGAAGCTGAGAACAACCGGCGGCAGAGTCCCGGGCGGCAGGCGGCGCAGGTTCGCCATGGCAAGGTTCGAGATGTTGCTGACGGCCGCGTTGGGATCGGTGCCCGGCTGGAAGTAGATCTTGATGAGGCTGACGCCGGACATCGAGCGCGATTCAATGTGGTCGATGTTGCTGCCGAGCGTGAAGAAGCGCTCATCGCTGTCGGTGATGTCGGATTCGATCTGCTGCGGCGGCATGCCGGCGTAGAAAGTCGCGACGACCACGACCGGAATATTGACCGGCGGAAAGAGATCGACCGGCATGCTCGTGATCGCCGGCAATGCCGACGACCACGACGATCATGCACGCCATGAGAATGAAAAACGGGTAGCGAATCGCAAAGAAGGACATGGCTAGTTGCCCACCCTTCTGGTTCGATTTCGGCTCGTCTTGTTTTGACATTTGGTAGTCCGTCAGGTCGCTCGAAGCAGCCTGCGGCGTGACTTGCTGGCCGGGTTGAAGCGTCGGAATCGCCGCCGATGATGACACGATCCCCAGGCTTGAGTCCGGACGCTAACTTCCTGTGAATTTGACCCGGCGATTCCCAGCACGACCTCCCGCTTCTCGACGCGATTGTTGCTGTCGACCAGCATGACGGAAGGTTGGTCGCCCTGAATGACCGCGCTGGCCGGCACAAGAGTGCCGCCTTCTTCTCTTCGAGATTGAACGTTACCGTCGCATACATGCCCGGCGTCAACGTCAGATCTGGATTCTTCACATCAACTTCTGTCAGCATCGTCCGCGTCGAGTTTGATACGTCGCGTGTAAACCGCACGACCGTCGCAGGAAATTGCTTGTCCAGTCGCCTGAACATGCACTGTCACGACCGAACCGATGTGCACGTCGGGGACATCGCGCTCTGGAATCGGCATACGCAGGCGCAACACGTCGCTTTGTGCCAGTCTCACTACGGCCTGGTTGAGACCCTCCGCGGTACCAGCCGGAATGAGGGAGCCGGTGTCAGCGTAGCGCATGGTCACCACGCCGTTATACGGCGCAGTGATGGTGGCATATTGTTCCATGCTACTTACGCGAAGATTCTCTGCCTTCGCCACTCCCAGCTGACCCTGGGCGGCAGCAACTGCTGACTTGGCCGCATCGATTTGTGCGGCTGCGGTCCTGTCGCTGGCGAGCGCATCGTCGAGTTCCTGAGCGGCGACGAGCCCGGGTTGTTGGTCTGAAGCCTGCTTTAGCCGAACGTAATTCGCATGGACGGCAGCAAAGCTGGCTTGCTCCCGTGCCACTTCGCTCTGCAGCCGAATAATATTCTGCTGAGTTTGACTGATCCCAGCCTGGGCTCCAGCGACCTCAGCGGTGAGTTCCGGCACCTCCAGGACGGCGAGCGTCTGCCCTTGCCGAACGCGATCGCCGATGTCGACATAAATGCGCCGTATATATCCGGAGACCTTACCGTGAACGTCGATTTCTTGGAACGGCTGAAAGATCCCAGCGACTGTGAGTTGGTTGGCGATATAGCCGATGCGGGCAGTAGCCACGGATACTGTTGGTGAGGGGACGGCGGCAGCTACGTCGTCCTGATGGTGACCGTGCAAGTAGAAGAACAACAGGACCGCCGCGACCAGACAAATGGCCGCGGTCGCGAACAAGCGCTTGGAGCGCATGGAGACCTTCCTTTGAGCGTCGTCGTTGTGGGAACGAGCCGCTGAAAAGGGATTACTCCAGCGGCTAGGACAGTTCGAACGGGGTCATTGGAGGAGGGCGAAGATTGAGTGCCGACGGAGGATGAAACGGAGAGGGGTTGATGGACTGGCCATCCTCTATCCTGTCGCGAGACGAAGCACACTTCGCCGCACTTGGTATAGAGGACGCTGTCGCTACAGAAACGAGCTCGCTCTGCCCCTGATTGGCAGTCGCATTTTGCAAATCGTTCTGCGCTACGTCGCTGGCTCGGGTACTCAGCTTAGCCGGTGTGCTTCCATCCCCTCGCAAACTCTTGTACAACGACAGCTTATAGCCGGTTCCCCAGGCGAACACCATAAATGCAAGCAAAAGGAAGAAGAGGCAGCGCATGGGGCGCATCCGTCCGTTCATCCTTGCCGCATTGATATCCATAGCTTCAGCTTCCAACTTCTTAATTTTATCCCGCCCGAGCCCCGTGATACAGCCAAAACCTTCAGCTTCATGCAGTATCCATTCTAGGATGCCGCACGTCGCTCTCCTGACTGGCCGCCAGTTGTCCGATTTGTTGACTAATCCTCCATGTGGTTGGTCTGCGAGATCCGAAAAGTTCGTTGAAACCAGGACGACTACTGCGTCTGCGCTGGGTGACAGGGCTGCACCCAGTCCGGCAGGTATCTCCTTCTCGCGGCGCAGTAGATTTTATTTCTGGTTTGAACTCGGGTGACGAGTATCGGGAACCACGAACTTAACCGTCTGACTGGTGATCACTCTGTGGGTCGGATCGGCGAGTTCGATTAGGACCCTGTGCGGGCCCGGTATCAGCCCAACAAGAATGATGGTCTCGCCGCTGGCGTCGACAAAGTGCCATGGGGCGTCGTCGACGGTTATGTGAATATGGCCGACTCGCGGCGATACCGTAAGAGCGCCCTGGCCAAATACCGGAATCACTCGCAGATTCTCGGTCCGATACTGGATGAAGACGCGTCCCATGGCTAACGGTTCTGGCAGCGGTGGATCGACAATCAGTTTGGCTGGCGCCTCGTCTTCAATGGCGACTAGCGGTGATGCGCCACGAACCTCGCGGGCGCTTTGAGCGTAAGACTTGCCGCCGACGAGAGAGCCTACGGCGATGACGGCCATAAACATGATCGGGCTGTGCATGGGTGTTCCTTTCAGAAAGGCCCTTGTCTAGAGAACGCGTTCGACAGAACAACGTGCGTCGTAGAGATATAGATCGCGCTCCGAGGAGCGGCAATACTAAGTACGAAGCAATGAGGCCTTTGCGGAGTCGGCCATAGTGACCATTGCCGCGCCCAGCATGATGAAGTCCTTGACTATCAACCGGCCGGCGCCTGAAAGGAACGGAAATCCATGATTCGCGTCTCCGAGCGCGGGAACCCATGCTTCCGGAGTCGTAATCAGGAACGACAGCGTTGTGCACGACATCAGGATGAGCAAGCAACTGCCAAGCGCAGACAGCTCCGGCTTTACCGGATAGAGCGCGATCAACAGCCCGATGCCAACGATGGCAACTCCAAGTCCGTGCGAAAACGTGTAGGTTCCGTTTTCACGGTGCCAGGCCCTATGTTCCGGGTTCAGTTCCCCTTCCTTATTCATGTGCGTCCGATACTCTGCTGGCCGATGGTAGAGGAAACTCATCACCGGGCTGTTCGCGACCAGGGGAACGATACTGTCCGCTTCATAATCCACGAACTTCAGTGAACCGATCCATACCAGGACAATCACTAAGCCGACTCTCAACATACCCATCGCCACGCGATCCAGCTTCGCGGCGGCTGAGAGGGTCGCCAGCGTCCAATTGAATAGCCGCGATACTCGTTCTTGAACAATTGTCTCGCTCATTGAGTTGACTCCAGTGTTGGATTGAAGTGCATTACATGTTTGAAGCCTGAGCGCCGCAAGTGAATCGGCGACGCTCCGGCCGGAAGCATGAACTAAGACTTAAGAAAAGCCAGTAGATCGCCGTTCACCTTGTCGGCGAGAGTAGCTGTCATTCCGTGTGGCGCGCCCGGATAGACTTTCAGAGTTGCGTTTTTGACGATCTTCGAACTCAGGAGCGCGGAGGCGCCGATGGGAACGATTTGATCCGCATCGCCATGCAGAATCAAGGTGGGAACGTCGACCTTCTTGAGATCCTCGGTCAGGTCGGTCTCGGAGAATGCCTTGATGCATTCGTAAGCGCCGATGATGGAGGACTGCATTCCCTGCTGCCAGAAGGAATCCCGAATGCCCTGAGAGATCTTGGCGTCAGGCTTGTTGTATCCGTAGAAGGGCATGCTGAGATCGATAAAGAACTGGGAGCGGTCGGCGACCACGGCAGCGCGAAGACCGTCGAAGACCTCGATCGGCAGACCACCCGGATTGCTCTCAGTCTTCAACATCAGCGGCGGAATCGCACCGATCAGCACGAGCTTGGCAACGCGCTTGGTGCCGTGCCGTCCTATGTAGCGCGTTACCTCGCCGCCTCCCGTCGAGTGACCGACGAGGGTGACGTCCTTCAAATCAAGCGATTCGATGACCTCGGCAAGATCATCGGCGTAAGTGTCAAGGTCGTTTCCATCCCACGACTGACCGGATCGCCCATGCCCTCGACGGTCATGGGCGATAACGCGATAACCCTGCCGACCGAGAAAGAGCATCTGTGGATCCCAGGCGTCGGCGCTTAGCGGCCAGCCATGCGAGAACAGGATAGGATTGCCCGTGCCCCAGTCCTTGTAGTAAATCTGTGTTCCGTCTTTGGTCGTAATCGCATTCATCTTCATTCTCCTCAGTAACGGTTTGTGCGGACTCGGAAGACTCGCATGTTGAAGTGGGAAAATAGGCCGACTGGTTTTGTGCGGCCGGAGTACTTCATCTCGCCTTCAGGACTCGGCCATCACCGGGACGTAACATCGCATGGCGCTAGGTTCGGTCCCGATAGCACGGCATCGCCAATCGCAACACTCCGTGAAGCGGCCGGTAAACCGCTAGGCCCTCCGCACAAATGACTAGTGGTCGCAAGTCTGCTTCTACGGTTGAGAAGCTTGTTGGTCGACGAATATCCCATTGTCATGGCGAGGACCAAAAGGGCACCCGGAATGACCGCCGGGCTACCGACCGGAACATCGAAGTACCGGCAACCTACCCCGACGGCAAAACTTATAACGAGGCCAATGATGAATCTCATTACGGCTACCCCTTTCTAGAAAGGCCCAAATCGTCACCGCCGCGTCATAGACCGAATAGGAGTGGCTAGCGGTGTTCACAGTGGCAGAAGCTTAGGAACCTTTCCCCACGCTTGAGGACAGACGTTACCAGCCAGACGACCGGGATGACTATTATGTCTTCCCATAGTGGTGTTTGGACGGCCAACTTACCGAGTGACGGGACGCACTTGAGCGGTTTCACCTTATACAAAGACGTAATATGCACCCGTCTTCCTCGCGGCTATTGTCGGTGCGAGGCGGAGTTCTTTCTCGCCCTAGAGTCACCCAAGGAGATTCTCCATGACCGCATCTGCCACGTTAGCCGGCCCCAGCGCCGCCCCTGCTGAATCAATCCAACCGTCCACCGTCCATTACCACACCATTCGCATCGACGATGTCGACATCTTCTACCGCGAAGCCGGTCGCAAAGTCCGCTCCTGTTCTGCTTCTCCTGCACGGATTCCCAACATCGTCGAGCATGTTCCGCAACCTGATACCTCGCCTTGCGGCCTCATTTCGCGTGATCGCTCCCGACTATCCAGGCTATGGTTTCAGCGCATGCCCGATCGAAAGAACTTCGCATACACCTTTGAGAACATGACCAACATCGTGGAGAAGCTCACGGAAAAGCTGGAACTCAGCAAATACTCGATGTACGTCATGGACTACGGAGCACCGATCGGCTACCGCCTCGCACTTCGCCATCCCGAGCGGGTGACAGGATTCATCGTCCAAAACGGCAACGCCTACGAGGAAGGTCTTCTGGAGTTCTGGGACCCGATCAAGAAGTATTGGAACGATGCCACCACGGAGAATCGTGCGGCCCTGAACTTCCTGGCGACCGCCGATGCCACAAAGTGGCAGTATCAGAATGGAGTCAAGGACCTCACTCTGCTCGATCCCACAACCTGGACCCTTGATCAACTCGGGATGGATCGTCCCGGCAACGCGGACATCCAACTGGATATGTTGTATGACTATCGGACAAACGTTCCGTTCTACCCGGACTTTCAGGAATTCTTCCGCAAGTACCAGCCGCCAATGCTGATCGTCTGGGGCAAGAACGACCACATCTTCCCGCCCGAAGGTGCGGCGCAGTACAAGCGCGATCTCCCAAAGGTGGAAACTCACCTCATTGACACAGGCCATTTCGCGCTAGAGACTCACGGTGAAGAGATTGCTTCCCGCATTGAGGAGTTTTTCTTCCCACGGCGGTAAAGGTCTCGATCGAGGAGCGGCCCATCAAACGCCGGCTCCTCGATCTCGATCGCATTCAAAGAGGTACCTATGAGCTTTGGCGCACTGGCCTTTACACCCCTCGTTAAGAAGTTGCAGGAGCGTTACGGCAGCCGGCGGCAGTACGAGCGCATGGAGAAACTCGGGGAGCCGCAAGACAGTCTCACCGAGTTCGAAGAGTCCTTTCTCGCTGACCGCGACACCTTTTATATGTCGACAACCGGGGCAACGGGATGGCCCTACATCCAGCACCGCGGGGGCCCCAAGGGCTTTCTGAAGGTGATCGACAACCGTACCCTGGCCTTCGCCGACTTTCGCGGAAATAAACAGTACATCAGCACTGGAAATCTGCTCAGCGACGATCGTGTGGCACTGATCTTCATCGACTATCCGCGGCAAGCTCGGCTCAAGATACTGGGCCGGGCGAAGATCTTCGAAGGTCACGAGGCAGACAGCTGGCTACCCCGAGTACTCGTACCTGGATACAAAGCTGTGACCGAGCGGGTATACGTCATTCATATCGAAGCTTACGACTGGAACTGCCCACAGCACATTGTCCCACGCTATACCGCGGAAGAGATTCGCGATGGGATGCAAGAGGTCGAGAAGCGCATGCAGGACCTAGAGCATGAAAACGAGACCTTGCGCAAAGAACTCGCAAGTGTCCGGGCACGCTGAATCCAGCGCTGTGAAAGTTTATTAAAGAGGAAACCCCCTGCTTCTCGCCCGCCGTTACCTCCGTTCACTCGCTCCTGACGTTAAAGCTCAATGAGTCTCCCATCGTCGGCAGCTCTCCGTTGCCGCGCGGTCGTGCTGCTATAGAAAGACATAATAGGCGGAGCTCACAGTGCACCGCTACTATCGCGTAGTTGATGCGAGCGCCGTGTTGATACCTCAACGCCTCAAGGCGTCAGATGGACACGGCAAAAGGAGCGAACATGATCCCCACTGATAAGCCGAACACTTCCCGCCGTCGATTTCTTGCCGCCGCAACCGTTTCTACCGCCACTGCACTTTTCGCTCCGCAGAGATCCATCGCTGCAGAGTTCGAGAGCGCATCGAGTAGCGGCACTTCGCCCGCTACGCCAGGCTTGAGCCTGGAAAAGATCGACACGGCCGTAGTATTCATCGATCCTCAAAACGATGTGTTGAGCGAAAAAGGCCTTTCCTGGCCGCTTGTCCGCGAGAGCCTGCACGAAAACAACACCATCGAAAATATGGAGCGTATCTTCAAGGCCTCAAAGTCTCTTGGCTTCGACGTTTTCATCTCCCCTCACTATTTCTTCCCTGTGGACAAGGGATGGAAGTTCAACGGACCACTGGAGACGGATGAGGCCACCTCAGGCTTGTTCGCTCGCAAAGGGCGCTTAACTCTCGATGGCTTCCAGGGCTCTGGCGCAGACTGGCTGGACCGATTTAAGCCGTACATCGAGGACGGCAAGACTATCGTTGCGTCGCCGCATCGCGTGTGGGGGCCACAGACCAATGACCTCGTTCTTCAACTCCGCAAACGGAAAATCCAAAAGATAATCCTCGGTGGCATGCTCGCCAACATGTGCGTCGAGTCCCACTTGCGGGAATTTCTTGAACAGGGATTTGAAGTAGCCGTCGTGAAAGACGCAACGGCAGGACCGAGACATCCGGTGTGGGGCAACGGCTATACAGCGGCAATGATTAACTACGCGTTTCTCGCGCACGCCGTCCTGACGACCGACGAAACGATCAAGGCAATGAATCGGGGCTAACGATTGCGACTCTACACCGATGCTCGGCTCGATGGTCAAGCGCATTTGTCTCGCAGGTTTCCGCTCCGGCGGCTCAAACGAGGTAACGATTCTCTGGAAGGGATCCGATGAAAATTGCAATCGCTTCAGATCATGCAGGCTTCGCTCTCAAGCAAGAGATCGTTCGCCACATTTCGCAGCTTGGTCACGAGTTGTCAGACCTCGGCGCATATGACGCCGAGCCATCGGACTACCCGGATTTTGCGGAGGCGGTCGGTAAAGCGATTATGGCTTCTACGGCAGAGCGGGGCATTCTCATTTGCGGCTCTGGTGTTGGGGTCAGTGTCGCTGCCAACAAGATGCCCGGGATTCGCGCGGCGATATGTCACGATAGCTTACTCCGCCCACCAGGGTGTCGAACACGACGACATGAATGTGCTCGTCATGGGGTCTCGCATCATCGGCTCCGCCCTCGCCTTCGACCTGGTGCAAGCCTATCTGAACGCGAGATTTCAGCCCTTCGAAGAGCGTTTCGTCCGCCGTCTGAACAAACTGAAGAGTATTGAGCATCTCTACATGAGGGAAAGCCGGTGAAATCAACGGTGACGACGGTTCTTCGCTATTTCGTCGGGTTCCCCACGCTTCATGCTCATGGTGAAGTTCCACGCTCGAAGCCGCTCGAGACTGTTCGGCTGCTCGTTCTACCGTGAGGCGGTCAGTCTACTAACCGACGCGCCGGTTTTGCAAAATATTTTAAAGCCAGGGATTCGCACAGTGATCTCGGTACCGGCGGTGGGAGACGTGGTCAGGTTGAACTTGCCGCCAATGCGGGCTGCCCTTTCCTTCATTCCTCGTAGCCCAAAGTGCCCCTCCTTGCCATGGTCGGCGACTTGGGGAGGAATTCCCTTGCCGTTGTCACTCACACGAAGGACGAAGTCCTCTGTATAACCCAGCTCCACATCGACTCGGTCACCTTCAGAATGCCTGCAGGCGTTGCGAATTGCCTCGCAGCCGATTAAAAAGACTTCTTCTCGGAGCCACGAGTGCATTTCCTTCGGTGCGCCAATCGCGACAAATGCGACCTTCAACGAGTCAGCAGTGACGAAGGTCTCCGTCGCTTTCTGCATCGACTCCATGAGATCGTTCTTTTGCACTGTCGGAATTCGGAGTGAGTTCAGCGCCGCGCGCCCTTCCTCGGTTGCCAGTCCAAGCCAGTTCGACAACTTCGTCATGGCCGGCAGCATGCCTGCAGGGTCCGAGTTCTCGTCCAACGCGTCATCGGCGACCATTTTGCTCGCTTGAATCGTCTGCAGCAGCGTGTCGTGGAGATCCCTCGCCAGGCGCGTCCGTTCGCTAACGCGCTCCTCGAGTCGGAGGTCAATCATCCGGCGCGAGATAGCCCACCCCAGGAAAGCTGCGATGAAAACCGTGCAGATCGCAGTCGCCGGAACGATAAAAATGATCCTGAGCTGTACGTTTCTCATGTTCGCTACAGTCTCTGTCAGTTCGCCGCTGACCTCTTCGTCGGTGCTCTTAACCAGTTCCGAGGTGTGAGATTCCAGTGGTTGCAGTTCGCTGGCGAGCCGAAGATTCACAGCATCCCAATCTCCCGATTGAGCTAATTCGGTGATGGCCTGAAGCTGTGATTGCAGGGTTATCTCAATGGCGTCGAGCGTTGGGAGAAGGGCTGGATCTACGTGGGTTTCAGGAGGAAGACGATTGATGTCGCTCCTCGTTCGCGCGATCTGTTCAAGGAGTGTAGTGCGCAGTGGCTCGGCTTCGCTGGTTAGAGTCCGTGCATTCCTGGACTGGGCAAGTTCCTCGAGTCGCTGATGAAACGATAGAAGGCCTTGCTGCAGTCGTAAAACCGAGATCACTTGCTGGTTCGCGCCAGTAAGTCGATCTGTTTGGAGACGGGCAATATGAAATTGCCATAGGAGAAGGCCGTTTCCTCCCAGGATCAGCGCGATTAAGACCGCGAAGGCGATTGTTAGCTGCGGACCGATGTTGGAAAAGTTGACGTCGGTTAGTTTCATTCGAACTCACTTCGGAGCCTTGCTGTCCCAGGGGATCTCCGGCTCTTCCACTTCAGTGACATGATAGTGTGCTCTGGAATTTGGGAGAGAAGAAATCTGGCGTTGGCGGCAAATCCTTTCGATTCTGGCCAAAAGCCGGCAATCGAGCCGCGGGCCGTGAACGTTTCCCAGGGTCGGATTTTGTGTCCTTCGCTACAATGGTCGGCAAGGTCAACGCCGCTTTGGATATCGCGAAACCAATTCGGATACTCAGCGTGGAAGATCATCCGGTCTTCCGCGAAGGGCTGGCCACGATCATCGGTTCTCAGCGTGACATGGTTCTCGTCGCCCAGGCCGCGAACGGCAGGAGGCCATTGAGCAGTTTCGCATCCAGCGCCCGGACATTACCTTGATGGATCTCCGCCTGCCTGGGCGCAGTGGCACGGAAGCGCTCATGGCCATACGGCGCGATTTTCCCAAAGCTCGCGTCATTATGCTGACCACTTCGGATGGTGACGCGGAGATCTAACTCGCCCTGAAGGCCGGCGCAGCGGCCTATGTATTGAAGAGCATGCCTAAGAATGATTTATTGAGCGTGATCCGGTCGGTACACGCAGGCGGAAGGCATATTCCGGCAGAGGTTGCCACGCGTTTGGCCGAGCACCTTGGTGAGGAAACTCTCACCAGCAGAGAACTCGAAGTTCTGCGGCTGATCCGGGACGGCCACCGCAATAAGCAGATCGCAGACGAGCTGACGATTTCAGAGACCACTGTCAATTTTCACATCAAGAATCTCGTCGACAAACTCCAGGCAAACGACCGAACACATGCCGTCACGATTGCGCTTCGACGCGGCATTCTTCATATCTGACCAATCCCAACCTACAGAGAACTACAGGCCGCCGACTAGGGATTTCTACGTTTCCTGACAAACACGCGACCCATTAAAGTCGAGAGACCGTAACTTAGCGTCTCTGCCGAGCGATCTTAAGATGCGGCACGGCGCCACGTGTCTTGAAAACCGCGCTTGGAAGCTTAGATCCGAGGACCGCCACGAATGTCACGACCAACACCGACTTCCTCATCAGCCTCGTTGCCTGGGACGAGTTAAGGTTAGTTTTGCCCTCCACTGTCCTGATGTCCTGGTCTCGCTCTGGATGGATTTTGCTTTTCCCCATAACTTGCGCAGCCGCAATTCTGGTATTGGCCGGTTGGCTGTGGGCAAAACGGCTTGAGAGGCTGTGCAGCGTTCGTTTCAGGGAGCAGCTCGCTAAGCAAACTCGCACCGCGCGCGACCTGCAAGACACCTTGCTTCAGACCATAGAGGCCAGCAGAATGATTGCGGATGACGCACTGGACCCGCCCGAGGATCCCATTCGCATGCGGCGGACCATGAGCCGGATTTCGGACTGGCTGGGACAGGCGACGGTGGAAGGGCAAGCGGCGCTGGATTCGCTCCGCACTACCGCTTCCGAAGAAAGCGATCCGGCCGCAACCTCCTCGTCGCTCTACCTCCAAAAGCTGTGGCGCCGTCTTCGGTTCGCCCGAAAGTCCGACCTGGACCGACCTTACCCGCGCTGTTAACAGCGATCATTGCGTTCCTCCCGAAATCCGGTTGCTCTTTTCCTGAAGATAAATGCAGGCTCAAAACTGTGTTTGCGAGTGTGTTCAAGAATCATCAGTGGTCTTAGGCTTTCGACACAAGAGAGATGGGTCTGGCAAGACGGGACTTCTCATATCTCTTCTAGCCGAGTTCGATCGTTTTCGTCTCGTGCATCCACAGTCTGAAAGGTGATACCTGCATGCAAGCCGCCCATTATGAAGTTAGCTCCGCAGTGGAATTGAGTCTTGATTTGTCTCGCCAGATCTCGAATGCGACTAAACACCGCGCCGTAACGCGGTCAGGTGAGACCGTCTATCTGGTTGAGGGCGATTCGCAAGTTCGCAAGTCTCTCTCGGAATGGTTGGAGTCTTCGCAAATCAAGGTCGTCAGTTTTGGGTCCGTGGCGAATACCTCAGATATGCAAGACCCAACGAACCCAGCTGTTTAGTGATCGAACTGGACCCAGGGCGTAAACGTCGCGAAACTGCAGAATGGAATCCGGCGTGACCAGTCCGTCGTTAGTTTTTATTAGCGGCCATGCGGACGTGGCTGCCACGGTTCGCGTGATGAAAGCGGGGGCGATAGAAGTCTTGACGAAGCCGGTCGATCCGATCGCATTGATCAGCGCGGTACGCGCAGCTTTGGCTGAAGATCGTAAGCTCCGGCAGAGGAAAGCAGAATTGGCGAGCCTCCAGGAACGCTTCTCTCTGCTGACACCTCGTGAACGGGACGTGCTACCCCTGGTCTCGGGAGGGCTTCTCAACAAGCAGGCTGCCTTTCTGCTAGGCATTTCTGAAGTGACTCTGCAACTTCACCGAAGCCGCGCGATGCGGAAGATGCAAGCGGAGTCATTTGCCGACCTGGTCAGGATGTCAGTCAAGCTTCGAATCCGCCACTGGCGAGAAAGCGAGCCGAGCCATACTCAGCGGGCGACTTAGGGGGAAGAAATGGATCGTTCGGACGATTTCTGCGAGACCTGCTAAGTAGCGACGCAGAGTCCGGCGCTTTGTACGATGTACAGTGGTAATCCTCCGGTATAGTGCGCAATGTCACGTTTGGGGGACGCGGATGAACAAAACGGCGTGCGCCGTGACGCGGCGCCACGGTTTAGTGTTTTTCAAACGGCGCTCACTCAACAGCACCCGAACAATCCTTCTGCTGATCTTGTTTGAGATTTCTTCAGACGGCTGTCGACGGCCGGTTCGCGAGCCAGTGACGTTGAATTATTTGCGACTAGGATGGGCGCAACCAGACGAATTTCCGACGGCAGAGTCGTTTTCACAGCAATTCATGAGGGACAAGGGCATCCGTCTGAGGAATTTTCCGGTCCCTGAAGCCACCTTCGACCAACTGGAGGTGACCCGCCACCTTCTCCAAAAGGGCGGCTAGGCCCTGACGTTGTCAATATCGACTTCATCTGGTCCGGAGTTCTGGAGAAAGACCTCATCGACCTGCAACCCTATTTGGAAACCGAATTATCCGCGTTAGAGCCACAACTACTACCAGGCTACACAGTGGGAGGGAGGCTTATAGCCATTCCCTATCAAGTACAGATGGGCGTTCTCGAGTATCGGAGCGATCTGCTCCGTGAATATGGCTACGACCATCCTCCAAAGACATGGAAAGAGCTGGAGAGCATGGCTACCGGATCCAGGCGGCGAAAGGAGGAAAGGAAGGAAAAAGTTTTGGGGTTACGTATGGCAAGGGGCCGAGGCAGAAGCCCTTACTTGTAACGCCCTGGAATGGCAGGCCTCCGAAGGGGCGGCCATATCATCGAGAATGACCAGACGATCAGCGTAAATAATCCGGCTGCGATTCGAGCGTGGCAAAGGGCAGCGAGGTGGATTGGCAGGATATCGCCCCCCAGCGTCGTAGCATTTCGAGAAACTGATTCTCTCATCGCATTTGACGTTGGAGACGCTGCATTCAACCGCATGTGGGAAGGGACAACGATCACTCGAAACGGTCAGTATCGCCAGGTCCATTGGCAAAGATCACTGGCCGACAGGCAATGTCGGCTATACCAGCATGCCAGCCGGGGCGTCTGGAGTGGCGGGTACCCTTGGAGGGTCGGGACTTGCGGTCTCACGGTACTCGGCTCATCAGACGGAAGCGATAGAGCTGGTTCGATACCTAACCAAAGCGGAGATCGGAGCGATGAAGGCGAAGGAGCGGGATATTTATCACCGGCAGCCGGACGATCCAGAATTACCTCAGTCTACGAGCGAGCTTGTTCTGCGCCCGTCAAGTGTGGCGGGCCAAGGATACGAACAGGTTTCGAGGGCCTACATACGCACCGTGCATTCCGTACTGACCGGAAAGCAAGGTGCGGCCCAAGCTGCCGCAGAACTGGAAAGGCAATTAATCACAATTACGGGTTTCAGAACCGGTCCACCGAAGTAGGGCCCGCATTACAAAGAAGTCTTGGCGATGCTCGTTCATGGGCAGCCTAACTTGCCGTAAAACCGGGCGGTCTCAACCGGTTGACGCAACATCATCTGATTTAGATATTTTCTAAGGGGTGGTGCTGATGAGACAAGGAAGACAACATGGTCTTTCTGCGGAGCAGAAGGCTGATATCTGGCTCCGTTGGAAGGCGGGCGATTCGCTCCATGAGATTGGTCGTGCTTTCGACAAGGACCATGGCTCGATTCAGTTCCTGTTAGCGCAGCACGGCGGGATCGCTCCGGCAGTCCGTCGCCGCTCGCAGCGAACACTCACGCTGGCGGAGCGAGAAGACATCTCGCGAGGGATTGCTTCCGGCTCGTCGATTCGCGAGATAGCCAGAGGATTGCAGCGGCCGGCGTCGACGGTGAGCCGAGAGGTGGCGCGTCATGGTGGGCGCCCCGTGTATCGAGCCAGTGAGGCTGATCAACGAGCCTGGAAGTCAGCTCTGCGGCCTAAGCCGTGCCGGCTTGCCAGGCACAGGAAGCTGCGCTTGATCGTGGCCAGTAAACTGATCCAGGACTGGTCGCCGGAGCAGATCTCCGGTTGGTTGAAGAGACGATATCCCAGCAACGAGAGCATGCGCGTGTCCCACGAGACCATCTATCGCAGCTTATTCATCCAGGCCAGAGGAGTGCTGAAGAAAGAGCTCATGCAGCATCTTCGGTCCAAGCGGCAGATCCGCCGCTCGGTGCACGCGAAGGCTGCCGGACAGTCCCGAGGTCAGATCGTCGATGCCATCTCCATCAGCGAAAGGCCTGCCGAGATCGAAGATCGTGCCATCCCGGGTCACTGGGAGGGGGACCTGCTCCGCGGCTCCGGTAACAGTCACATCGCAACCCTGGTGGAACGGCACTCGCGCTTCACCATCCTGGTGAAAGTACCCGGCAAGGACACAGCCACCGTCGTTGACGCACTGACCCGGCAGGTTCGCAAACTCCCTGCGTCGCTAAGACGCTCGCTGACCTGGGATCGAGGGCTGGAGATGGCCAAGCATAAAACCTTCACCATAGCCACCAAGGTGGATGTCTACTTCTGCGATCCGCAAAGTCCTTGGCAACGCGGCACCAATGAGAATACTAACGGCCTTCTAAGACAATACTTCCCAAGGAAGACCGACCTATCAGGCTACTCCCAGGCAGACCTCGATAAAGTAGCCCAGCGCCTCAACCAACGCCCAAGAAAGACGTTGGGCTTTGAAACTCCGGCAAGTAAACTTCAAGCCAGTGTTGCATCGACCAGTTGAGATCGCCCGGCTAATCGGCCATGTGGTAACACATTTTGAAGGGTTATGGGCCGCCGCCGGTCGTTCAGGAGAAATCCGCGCGGACGGGAAGACAAGTCTGCGCAAATGTATTCGGTCGTTTGACTTCAGCCAAATTCTTCAAGATGATGAGTTCCGCACATTTCTTTCCTGATAATCACTAACGCCTTCTTACCTGACTTCCTGCGAAAAGCGATAATCTCCGAGTTAAACGAAGAGAAAATCCTCCTGCACCGCCATTGCGGCGCAGGAGGATCTCATGCAACAAGGCTGCGTCATCAGAAGCGAACGGAAGCCCGATGTCTGGCAGTTTCGGTGGTCGGAGATTGGACCTCAAAGACAGCGCGTCTATCGCGATCGCGTTGTCGGAATAGTTGAAGATTATCCTGACTCCGAAGCAGTTCATGAATTCGTTAAGGGTTTAATCACCAAGTCGCGCGTTGCGAAGCTGCACAGCAGGCCACTGACCATGACGGTGGGAGAATTGTGGGAAACGAATTGGCTGGCAAACGTTTCGCCACACCTACTCGACGCTGCTCAGGACCGTGGGAACGGAATTCAAAGTCATGCAGGAACTCCTGCGGCATTCCCCGCTATGGTCCACAATCGACGTTTACACCCAAGCGGTCACGCCGGCTGAGCACGCAGCGCAGGCCGCGGTCTTGACTCTCATTTTTCCCGCATGAGCGAACTTCAAGATCAATCAGCGGAGCAAGACGAGAGTGAGTCAGGGGTATAGGGTCGGTGCCTCAGGTCAACCGGTTTGAGGGTGCAGAAGGGGCACCAGATCGGTTCTTTTTGCACCCGCGAATGCAAGGCTAAACCTTAGGCAAGTTGTTGATTTGATTTGGCGTCCCCGACGGGATTCGAACCCGTGTTACCGCCGTGAAAGGGCGGTGTCCTAGGCCACTGGACGACGGGGACATGTCTCGCGCGACCTCGCGGACTTTTTTTGGGCGCAGTGCCTGCCTCTTTGAATCTACCAACCTCGCCAGACAGTGTCAACGCGATGGGAACTCTTGGACGGTGTTCCTACATCTGTTCCGCGCTGTAGTTGTGGTGGAATTTGCGCGTCGAATCGCGGTGTCATATTTTTGAAGCAAGCTCAGTCCGAAGCGACTCTAATGGAAAAGTCTGACTGTCTTGGAGCCCGTCCTGGCACGGAGTCTCTCTTGCAGCGGGTTTCCATCAGCATTTTTGTCGGCGCGAGGTTTCTTTGAAGATCAATGGGTTTTTAGAAGGCGACTGTCTCTTGAGCGGCAGGCTAAGGCTTCAAGGCGGTTCGCCCAGATTGCGCCTGCTCTTGGCCAGCGTAACTGTTTTGGGTGCGTCTCTGGTCGCGAGCAGCTGCAATAAGCCAGTGGCTGAGGCGACCGGAGGCGCTCCGCGAGCGACACCGGTGCAGACAGTCACAATCAGCGACTCCCCTGTGCCGAAAAGCGACGAGTACACGGCGACGATCAAGTCGCGCCGTTCGGCGACGCTGACGCCGCAGATCGACGGCAATATCACGGACATCCTCGTGAAGTCGGGCGATCATGTGAAGGCGGGCCAGGTACTGATCGAGGTCGATCCTCAGAAGCAGCGGGCGACGCTCGAGTCACAAATCGCGACCGAGCGACAGAAGAAATCGGTCTACGACTACAACACGATCGAGATCGAACGGCAGAGGAAGCTTTTTGCCGCCGGCGTTACCAGCCGCGACACGCTGGACCAGGCGGAGCAGAACTACAGCAACTCCAAAGCGGACTATGAGTCTGCCGTATCGCTGCGCGAGAGCCAGGAAAAGCAGCTCGGCTATTACCATATTCGCGCTCCGTTCGACGGCATCGTTGGTGACATCCCGGTACATCTGGGCGATTACGTATCTCCAACCACGATGTTGACGACGGTCGACGAGAACCGGGACTACGAGGCGTACATCTATATCCCCACCGAGCGTACGTCTGAGGTACGAGACGGACTGCCGGTCAACATTGTTGATAGCAACGGTGCTCTGCTAGAGAGCACGAAGATATACTTCGTTGCGCCGAGCGTGGACAACGGGCTACAGGGAATTCTGGTGAAGGCGCCGCTGAAATCGGGATCGGACAAATTCCGGACGGCGCAGTTGGTCAAGGCCCGAGTGGTCTGGAGCACCTCACCGACGCCAACCGTTCCAGTGCTGGCCATTACAAGGATCGGCGGCCAGGCCTTTGTCTTTGTTGCAGAGAAGACTGACAAGGGTACGGCTGCTAAGCAGCGGGCTGTAGTGCTTGGCGATACGGTCGGGAACGATTATGCAGTGAATTCGGGACTGAAACCCGGCGAAAAGGTGATTGTCTCGGGCATTCAGTTTCTGGTGGATGGAGCTCCTGTTCAGCCGCTGGGCTAACGGGAGCGTTGTAGCCAGCTGAGCACGCCGAAGTTTCTAGAGTCGTCTACGAAGCGCAACTCGCATTAACCACCGCCATCGCCCGGTCGTTGGCAAAAGGAAGAGCATCTCTTGGTCGACTTTTTTATACGAAGGCCGATATTCGCAACAGTCTGCGCGCTGCTGATCATTCTGGCCGGCGCGGTGTCGATTCCCGGGCTCCCTATCTCGCTGTACCCGAACCTTGCCCCGCCGCAGGTAACGGTCAGCAGCAATTACGTCGGCGCCAACTCCGCGGTGGTCGAGTCGGCGGTGACGATTCCGCTGGAGCAGCAGATCAACGGCGTCGAAGGCATGCATTACATGTCATCGACGAGCGCCAGTGACGGCACGAGCACGATCAATGTCACGTTCCGCACCGGATATGACCTCAACATCGCGGCCGTGGATGTGCAGAACCGGGTTGCGACTGCGACAGGCCGCCTGCCACAGGAGATCAAAAACACCGGCATCACGATCACGAAGGCGAATCCGAATTTTGTCTTCGCGGCGGGTTTCTACTCGCCGGATGGATCGCTGTCGAACCAGTACATCTCCAACTACATTGATGTCTACGTCAAAGATGCTTTGAAGCGGGTGTCGGGCGTTGGCGATGTGGTGATCTTCGGTGAGCGCAAATACGCGATGCGCATCTGGCTCGACCCGACCAAGCTGGCAACGCGTGGGTTAACCGCGGCCGATGTCACCTCTGCGTTGCAAGACCAAAACGTGGAGATTCCAGCCGGAGCAATCGGTACCGCGCCTTCCGACCCGAAGCAGCAGTTCCAGGTCACTCTGCGGGTAGTGGGACGACTGTCCGATCCTCGTGAGTTCGAGCAGATCGTGCTCAAGAACACCAGCAACGGGATCGTGCAGCTGAAAGACGTAGGCCGGGCCGAAATTGGCGCGGAATCTTACTCCAGCAATCTGCTTTACAGCGGCCATCAGGCGATCGGTGTTGGCGTTCAACAACTTTCCGACGCGAACGCGCTCAACGTCGACAAGGAGGCCAAAGCCGCCCTCATCGAACTGAAGAAGGCATTTCCGCCGGGCATGGATTATGTCATCGCCTTTGATACGACAACGGTCGTCGGCGACTCGGTTCGGGAAGTCATCACGACGCTGGAAGAAGCGATTGTGATCGTCGTTGTGGTGATCTTCTTCTTCCTGCTCGACTGGCGGGCTACCGTCATTCCTGCCATTACGATCCCGGTCTCGCTGATTGGAACGTTCGCGTTCATCAATCTGTTTGGTTTCTCGATCAATTCGCTGACGCTGTTTGGAATCACCCTCGCCACCGGGCTGGTGGTCGATGACGCCATTGTGGTCATCGAGAATGTGCAGCGGCACATTGACGAGGACGACACCGATGGTCACACTGCGACCTCGACGGCAATGGCTGAGGTTACGAGCGCGGTAGTGGCTACGTCGCTAGTTCTGATCTCAGTGTTTATTCCGGTTTCGTTCTTTCCGGGCACGACTGGAATTCTCTATAAGCAGTTTTCCTTGACGATCGCCTTTTCGATTGTGATCTCGCTGTTCAACGCGCTGACGCTTACCCCAGCGCTGGCGGCTATTTTGCTGCGTGGCGAGGAAGCGAAGTACGGCGTCTTCAATTGGACCCGCATCAAGCCACTGTCGAAGGGGTACGACGCCATTGTGCATGGCATTGACAATGGCATTCACGGGCTGGGACGTATCTATGGCGTGATCGTTGGATTTTTCCTGAAGATTCGCTATGTCATGTTGATTCTTTTCTTCGCGGGCCTTGCCCTCACTGGATACATGTATGTGCATGTTCCCACCGCCTTCGTTCCGGGCGAAGACCAGAATTATCTGATCGTTGTAGAGCTGGCGCCTCAGGGATCTTCGTTGAGTTACACCACTGAGGTGGCAAGTCGCGCCGAAGCGATGATTCGCCAGGACCCGGATGTCTTCGGCACCTTTGCGGTTCCTGGATTCTCGTTCACCGGTGGAAGCTCGTCGAACCAGGGCATCATCTTTGTTCCGCTCAAGCCGGTAGGCGAGCGGACCGGGCCCGGTCATGGGGCACCAGAGATCCGTGAGCGTTTGACGCCGAAGCTTTTCCAGGTTCCCGGCGCGATTCTGGTTTGCTACGAGCCTCCGGCCATTCAGGGCATCGGCTTTTTCGGCGGATTCCAATTTGAATTGCAAGACCTTGGGCGCAACTCCTTGCAGGATCTTGCCAATGTAACCAATCAGATTATTGGAGACAGCCGCGGCAACAAGGAGCTTTCGACGCTATTTAGCAGCTTTACGGCCAACGATCCGCAGCTGCTGGTTAGCATCGACCGCAAAAAGGCGGGAGCGTTGGGTGTGCCGATCAGCCAGGTCTCGTCGGCGCTTGGCGTCTATATGGGTTCGCAATATGTCAATGATTTCAACTTCAACAATCGCTCTTACCGCGTGTATGTGCAGGCCGACGAACCATTCCGCATGACGGCGAAAGACCTGCGTCAATACTATGTGCGCTCCAACAGCAATGGGTTGATTCCGCTGGACAACATCGTGACGATCACTGAGACCTCGGGTCCTCAGGTCATAAGCCACTACAACCTCTTTCGCTCAGCTGAGATCGACGGCGCGCAGGCGCCGGGCCTCAGTTCGAGCCAGGGACTGGATGCGATGGCGAAGCTGGCGAAGAAGCACATGCTGCAAGGTATGACCTACAGCTGGACTGGGCTGGCGCAGGAAGAAGTAGAAGCCGGCGGCAAGGCCGTTGTGATCTTCGCTCTCGGCATTCTCGTGGTCTATCTCACGCTCTCTGCCCAATATGAAAGCTTCGCTCTACCATTCATCATCCTGCTTGCGGTGCCTATGGCGGTGCTCGGCGCGCTGACCTTTGTTTCGCTGCGTGGTGGTCAAGACGATGTTTATGTGCAGATAGGCCTGGTGATGTTGATCGGTTTGTCGGCGAAAAACTCGATTTTGATTGTTGAGTTTGCGGAGCAACTGCTTGGGCGGGGTCGTACCCTCGTCGAGGCAGCGATCGAGGCGGCCGAGCTTCGTCTGCGGCCGATCCTGATGACTTCGTTCGCATTCATTCTCGGTGTGATGCCACTCTACTTCGCCAGCGGCGCGGGTAAGGTGGGCCGGCACTCGGTGGGTACGGCGATCGTCGGCGGTATGTTGTTCTCAACGGTGCTGAATCTATTCTTTATCCCGGTGCTCTACGTCATTCTGAAGAGCATCCTTCAGGTATTCAGCAAGACGCCACCGATCATGCAGGAAACCACCACCGAAATTACGGCGGATTGATTTCCGAAAAGCGAGGCGGCTATTGAACTTCGATGGCCGCCTCTGCGGCTCCTGGTGGCAGCAAGATGCGGCGCAGGTTGAGCCCTAATGGGGCAGCCTGAAAACCGGAGTCCTGCAGATACCGCGACAATAAGTGCAAATGGGCCGGCTGGCCGTTGATGGAGCCGATCAGCATTCCGCCGCGGTGGTCGGTGGGACGGAGGCGCATCTCGCGCTGACCGTTTGCGGCGAGGAATTGTGCGAGATCGCGAGCGGAGTTGCTGCGGTCCGGTTCTTCGGCGGGAAGAAAGACCTGGAGATTCGGATTGTTGCGGCGCAGGTATGCGACTAGCTCGCCATTGCGCAGAACGACGCTTGCGCCCACGCTGCGGGTCAGCGAGCGGTTGGCCTGGTCGGGATTGTCGGGATCATCCTCGATTGCGGGCCAGCGTAGCACCGCTCCATAAGGGTTGGATGGATCTGTCGCAGCCATAGTTACAAGTTCCGCGCGATCCGGTTGGGCGTTGTTGCGCAACGAGCGTAGCAGGTCGACTGCGGCTGGTAGAGCAAATTGCGTTGCCCCTAAACCATCGACAAAATAGCCGCGACGAATGCGACCGCTTTCTTCCAGAGCCTTCAACACGTCGTATACGGCGCTGAATCCTCCAGGAAGGTTTTCCTGAGCCGCAGATTCGCGGGTGACGATGCCGTAACGATTCAGTAGTTGAAGCGCTACAGCGTGGCTCCAGTTCGTCTGTTCTTGTGGGGTTGGTGTACTTTGAGGACGTGGCAAGAGCGTCCAGCGGCCTTGTGCTGTTGGGGGCGTCGTTCGGCGGGAACGAAAGACGGGGATGTTGTGTTGGCGTTTGACTTGTTTGGTTGAAGGCTTGCTTGCGTAGGCGCGGAGAGCGTGGAAGGTATCGTTGGTCACGAGTCCCCGCCAGACAAGGGACCATAAGGCATCGAGGGTTTCGCCGGGATAGCCTCCGCCGACGGCATCGTGGAGAGGGGTAAAGAAGTTTGCACCGGTGCGCGCCAGCTCGTTGAGTAGTGACTGCTCTCGCTCGCTGAGTGGGTTGTCGACGGTGCTCGCGCTAGGCTGTGGCGGCAGCAGCGTAGTCAATTTGTCGGAGAGGTAAAGTGCGATGCGGCCGTCGTGTTCGCCAAGTGGCTCGACACCGCACCAGACGACTTCCCCGGCAGCAATGAGGGTATCGAGGTCAGAGGGCGAATAGTTTGCGATTCGTGCAGGGAGTGTGCTGCTTTCGAGAATCGATGCTGGTAATGGCGCGCCTTGAAGGTTTTCAATCGAGTCAAGAAGTGCGTCGAGGCCTCGGCGGGGCTGGAGAATGCCCTGCCAGTGGGTCTGTAGCCGAGCGAACATGTGCTGCTCTACTGGCTCGATCTCCTTTCGTAACCGTGCCAGTGACTTTTTGCGGATGAGGCGCAAGACTTCGGCATCGCACCACTCGCGATGGATGCCGCCGGGGCGGAAGCCGCCTTCGACGATGCGCCCGTCGAGCAAGAGAGAGCGCAAAGCAGCTTCGAGTTGCTCGGTGTCAAGGCCGAAACGGGCGGTGATCTCCTGAAGTGTGAAGGGGCCGTGGGTGCGCGCGTAGCGGCGGGCGAGTTCTAGCACCGGCGCTGTTACAGATGCGAGAAGCGAGGTCGGGAGCCCCGGAGGGAGGGGAACTCCGAGCGCGTCGCGATAGCGGGCGGCATCTTCGATGGCGATGAGGTGTTTCTCGTCGGCGACCTTTATCTCCAGCAACCGTCTTGCGCGGAGCAGGCGAGGGAGATGTTCGATGAGATCGGACGATGTGAGGCGTCGGGCGAGCTCATCGCGGGAGAGATCGCCAAGTCGCAGTAGCAGATCGTGGATGCCATCGGCGGAACGAGCACGCGTGGTTTCGGTGAGAGCCTGAAGCTGCTCTTCGACTTCAGCGATGGCGTCGGCGTCGAGGAGTTCGCGCAGATCGGCATCGCCGAGGAGATCGCGGAGTTGATCCTGATCGATGGAAAGGGCCTGAGCGCGGCGTTCGGCGAGCGGGGCGTCTCCGTCGTAGATGTAGTTGGCGACGTAGCTGAAGAGCAGCGAGGCGGCGAAGGGAGAAGGCGTCTTGGAGTCGACGACGTGGACGCGGAGTTGGCGATTGGTGATGGCGCGCAGGATTTCGAGGAAAGCCGGCATGTCGAAGACGTCGCGCATGCATTCGCGATAGGCCTCGAGCAGTATTGGAAATGAAGGATAGCGCGAGGCCACCGCCAGCAGATCATAGGCACGCTTGCGCTGCTGCCATAGCGGAGCGCGCCCCTGGGCGCGGCGGCGGGGCAGCAACAGTGCACGTGCGGAGCTCTCGCGAAATTTGGCTGCGAAGAGCGCGGTCGAGCCGAGTTGGCGGAGGACGAGGTCCATTGCTTCGGTTGCGTCGAGAAGTAGAACGTCGGTATCGGGGGGCTCGTCGGTGCCGGGGAAGCGGAGAACGAAGCCATCGTCGGCCCACATAGTTTCGACGTCAACGCCTCCGGCCGCCTTAATGCGTCCGGTCACGGCCATTGCCCACGGAGCGTGAATTCGGCTACCAAAGGGCGTGAGTATGCAGACTCGCCAGTCTCCGAGTTCATCGCGGACGCGCTCGATGACGATGTTGCGATCATCTGGCACAGTAACGGTTGCAATTGCTTGATCCGCAAGAAATCGGATGAGGTTTTCAGCGGCGGCGGGGTCAAGGTCGTGTTCACGAGTGAGGCGGCTGATAGCCGCGTTGTGCGGGAGCTCACGAATCTCGCGGACGAGCGCACCAATGCGGCGGCCGAACTCGAGTGGGCGCCCGGCGGTGTCGCCGTGCCAGAACGGCATCTTGCCGGGTTCGCCGGGCGCGGGCGTCACTAGGACGCGATCATGGGTGATCTCGTCGATGCGCCAGGTGGATGCGCCGAGGATGAAGGTATCTCCGGTGCGGCTCTCGAAGACCATCTCTTCATCGAGTTCGCCGACGCGGATGGGCTTGGCCGGCGAACCTGCGAGAAAAACACCGTAGAGGCCGCGATCGGGAATCGTGCCGCCGTTGATGATGGCGAGCAATTTCGAGCCTTGGCGCGGAGTGACGGTGTTGCGAACGCGGTCCCAAGTGACACGAGGACGTAGCTCGGCGAATTCGTCGGAGGGATAGCGACCCGCGAGGAGGTCGAGGACGCCTTCGAAGGCAGTGCGGCTGAGTTCGGCGAAGGGAGCCGCGCCGCGCACGATTTGGAACAGCTCTTCAACGGCGATCTCTGGTTCAGGCGGTAGCTGACCGCGCTGGCGCTTTGCTTTGCTGATTGAAGGCGGCTGCGCGACGATGGCGACCATTTGTTGCGCGAGCACGTCGAGAGGATTGCGCAGGAACCGGGTCGACTCGACGAGCCCCTCGTGCATGGCGCGAGTGACGGCGGCGCAGGCGACGAGGTCGGCGCGAAATTTGGGAAAGATGATGCCTTCGCTGGCTGCGCCGACCTGGTGGCCGGCGCGGCCGATGCGCTGCATGCCGCTTGCGACCGAAGGGCGGCGCCTCGATCTGAATGACGAGATCGATTGCTCCCATATCGATACCGAGTTCGAGCGAGGACGTTGCGACGAGGGCCTTGATGCCTCCCGCTTTGAGCAGCTCTTCGATTTCGGAGCGCTGCGAGGCGGCGAGCGAGCCGTGATGAGCGCGGGCGAGGGTCTCTGCGGCGAGTTCGTTGAGCGCGCCTGCGAGGCGCTCTGCGGTGCGCCGGTTGTTGACGAAGATCAGCGTGGAGGTTCGAGTGCGAATGATTTCGAGGAGCCGGGGATAGATCGCGCTCCAGATGGAAGTGCGCTTGGGGCCTTGCGAAGCGGCTCCGCTGGGAAGCTGTTCGATCTGGCCGAGACGAGCCATGTCCTCGACGGGAACTTCAATCTTTAGGTCGAGGCGCTTTGGCTCTTTGGCGTTGATGATTGTGACCGGGCGAAAGCGGGTTGCCGGTTCGCGCTCCTCCGATAGATCTTCGGGGGCGGAGTATTCCTCCTCCATCTGGGCCCGGAGGGTTTCGTCTTTGGCCGTAGCCGATGTGGCAAGAGTGTTGGCGCCGGCGAGGAAGTGGGCTACCTCCTCTAATGGGCGCTGGGTCGCGGAGAGGCCAATTCGCTGCAGTGGCTGTGACGTAATTGCCTGCAAGCGTTCGAGCGAGAGCGCGAGGTGCGCGCCGCGCTTGGTGGGAACGAGGGCGTGAATCTCATCAATGATCACGGTGTCGACGGAGCGCAGGCTCGCTGCGGCTTCGGAGGTGAGCAGCAGGTACAGAGACTCTGGCGTGGTGATGAGGATTTCGGCGGGATGGCGCTTGAAGAGGGCGCGGTCTTTTTGCGAGGTGTCGCCGGTGCGAACGCTGATCTCGGGCTGGCGGAAGGCGATGCCCTGGCGGCGCGCCATGTTCGCGATGCCGGTGAGCGGGGAACGCAGGTTGCGTTCGACATCGACGGCGAGGGCTTTGAGGGGAGAGATGTAGATGACGCGACAGGCTTCCTCAGCGTCTTTGGGCGGATGCAGCATGAGCCGATCAAGACACCAGAGAAATGCGGTGAGTGTTTTACCGGTTCCCGTGGGGGCGAAGATGAGTGTGTTTTCGCCTCGAGCAATGGCGGGCCATCCCTGGCGCTGCGGCGCGGTCGGGTGATCGAAGACGGCGCGGAACCAAGCTGCTGTGACGGGGTGGAAGAGATCGAGGACGTCACCCTCTTTCTCCGGAGCGGTGGTCTTGCCCGTTTTGTTGGTTTTAGGAGCCATGCCGATGAGCAAGGATAAATGCCGCAGGATGAGTCGATGCGAATTGGGGCTCTCAAATGAAACTTCGATGGCGTCAAAATTGTCGACGACGTGGATACCCTCGATGCGCCGCGGCGCATCGAAATGATGTTGGCCTATGGGACGCAAGAGATCCCTTGGTATTGCAGCAAACCTCAGGAGGCAATAAATGCAAGCGAACGTTTCCTCGCAACGCCGCACGTCTCGATTTACTCTGCCCGTCGCCGTAGTGGCGGTATTATTGGCGTTCTTTGCCGGCCCGGCGGCCCAAGCCCAGTTTCGCGCCTCGCTGCGCGGAGTCGTAAGCGATCCGACCGGCGCGGTCATTCCGGGCGCAACCGTGACTCTGACCAATACCGAAACGGCAGAAAGGCAGGTCAGCACCACGGACGACAGCGGTCTTTACAGCTTCAACGCGCTGCCCCCAGGGAAGTTTTCGCTCACCGTGGAGCGGGACGGCTTCCAGAAGAAGGTCGTGGACGGGGTCCAGATCATTCCCGAGCAGGCTAACGCGCTCAATCTGAAGCTTGAGATTGGCGGGGAGAGCCAAACTGTGACGGTAAATGGTTCCGAGATTCCGGCTCTGGATACGGAGACCGCAAACACGGGGCAATCCATCTCGGCAGATGAAATCCAGCACATGCCGGTCTATCAGCGTGACGTGACCAGCCTCATTCAGTTGGCGCCGGGAGTTCTCGCCATGGGGCGCAGTCAGGGCGGAGGTGGCGGATTCCAGTCCCCCGGCACGCAGACTGGAGCCTCTTCTGGCGGCGGCGGCAACTTAGGGCATTCCAGCAGTATCTTTGCTACAGAAAATGGCGCCTCGGCCAATGCCAATGGCGGACAGTTTGACAGCAATGGGTACAGCGTCGACGGCATCAGCACTGCAAGCGCAGTCTGGGGTGGGTCGACGGTCGTCACTCCGAGTGAAGATTCGGTCGGCAACGTGAAAATCGTTACCAATGCCTACGATGCTGAAAATGGCCGCTTCTCGGGTGCGCTGACGGAAATCACATCGAAGACGCGGAACCAACGATCTCCACGGCAGCTTTTTCATCCAGATCACGCGCCCTGGCCTGAATGCTTATCAGCGTTGGAACGGCCCTTCCTCAGTGCAATCAACCGATCCGAGCGGAGCAAAGCTGACACCCGGAGCGCGTGGCCTGCTTCGGGATGAAGACCGTTATAACCAATGGGGCGGCAGCATTGGCGGACCGATCTGGAAGAACAAGATCTTTGCCTTCTTCGCCTATGAGGGACAAAGCCAGACGGTGCCGACAACCAGCACCCAGTGGTTTCCGACCGCAGCGCTTGCGGCGTTGGCGCCGGCAAACAGCATCGCCGCTACCTATCTCAACTTCAAGGGCGCAGCCGTTCTCGGCACCGTAATTGCATCAGTGACATGCGCAGAATGCCGGACTCACGGAAGGTGTCAATTGCAGGACGATCCCGGGCCAAGGCTTGAACATCGGTTCGCCGCTGACTACCGGCCTGGGCACGCAGGACCTGACCTACGTCGAGCGCCAGCACGCCCGGCGTTGGCAGCGGGCTCTCCAACGTCGCGGACATCACACAATACAGCATCAGCAACCCGACCAGCAGCGATTTCAAACAGTACAACGGTCGCCTCGATGCCGACGTGACCAGCAAGGACCATGCCAGCTTCGCGATTTACTGGGTTCCGGCGAGCACGACCACCTACAACGGCGGCCTGGGTTATCAGCTCTTCAATCACTCGCAGATCAACGACGCGTTCTCGGTGATCTGGAACCACACTTTCTCGCCGACCTTCCTGAACGAAGCCCGTGCCAATGCGGCGGGCTGGCGTTATAACGAACTTGAGCACCAACCCTCAGGCGCCATTCGGCCTGCCCCAGGTCAGCTTGTGCCATCCAACGGCACTGGCCAGATTGGCAGTATCACCATCGGCGATCTTGGCGTGCCGGCGCCCAGCCATCTGGACCAATGGACCTACGGCTACAAAGACGTCGCCACCAAGGTCCTGCACACGCAAACAATGAAGTTCGGCTTTGATTTCACCCGGCTTTACTATCTGAACGATCCGATCGGAGCGCCGAATTACACCTTCTACAACCTCTGGGATTTCCTGAATGATGCCCCGGAGGCGGAAGGCGGTCCGTTTCAGGCCACGACCGGTTTTCCGGGCGGCTTCCGCAACGACAACCGCCAGAAATCTTCGGCGTCTTCTTTCAAGACGACTGGAAGGTTCGTCCCAACCTTACTGTGAGCGCCGGTCTCCGCTATTCCTACTTCGGACCGCTCACCGATAAGAACAACAACATGGGCGTGCTTGAGCTTTGGCAGCGGCGCAGACCTCTTGACCGGCATCACGATCCGCACCGCATATTGGCGCCTGGAATGCGCAGAAGCTCAATTTTGGTCCGCAGGTCGGATTCAACTGGAGCCCGCCTTGGTAAACGGCAAGGTAGTTTTCCGCGGCGGTTATGGCCTGAATTACAACCAGAGCAGATCGCGAACTCCAACGCTAATGACGGCAACCCGCCCGGGAACCAGCTCTGTTCCTGGGACCAGCAAGAGTCCGACGCAGATCAATCCGAATATCCTGTACGCCGTTTCGAGCAGTCCAACGAATATCTTCGGCTTCCCGTCGAACCCGAACACGATTACCACGTTTAACTCCGCCGGACTGCCAACCGCCGGCGGCGCAAACCTGGGCGCCCTGCCCGGCCACTTGCCGACCGAGTATACGCAACACTACTCGCTCGACATGCAGATGGATCTGGGCCACCAGTGGGTTGCGAATCTTGGCTATGTGGGCAGCTCCAGCCATCACACTGTTATACAACTACGACGCAAACGCTTTCGGAACAATTCTGGGGCGCCGCTGAATCCTCTGGTCAATAGCGTCAACACCTTCGGCAGCCAGGGTAAAGTCGCAACAACAACATGATGCTGGCCGGACTCAAGCATCAGTTCGCGAATACTTTCTCTGTCAGAGGCGCAGTATACCTGGGCCCACAGCATGGACACCAACTCTGGCCCATATTTTCGCGATCCCTATCTGTACAACACGAGGTACTCCTACGGGCGGTCGGACTTCGACATCAACCAGTCTTTCAAGGTCTTTGGTGTCTGGCAGCCGGTCATCTTTCACGGCAACCATAACTGGGCAGAGAAGATTGTGGGTGGATGGACGTCTAAGCGGGATCGTGACCTTCCACTCCGGCTATGGATGGACTCCCGATCTATCGGCGCCTCACCAAATCTACTGCAACGCCTGCAACTATGGCTTTCAAAGCTTCCGTCCGAACTCTCTTCAGGACGCGAAAGCCATTCGCACACAGCAACGACGCCTTCAAGACGGCAAGCAATCTTCCCCAACCCAGGAATAGCAAATACGGGAACCAACAACGACCAGTTCCTGAATAACTATTTCGTTATCCCGAACTATGCTAACGCCATCGCAGACAATCCCGGGCAAGTCGGCCACGGCTTTCATCCCTCCGCCGGGAATCGACCGCAACTCTTTTCCCGGCCCCGACTATCGCGATGTCGATCTGAACATCTCCAAAGCGTTCGGGTTGCCCAAGATGCCGGTGCTTGGCGAGGGCGCCAAGATCGAAATCAAGGCCAACATGCTTAACGCGTTCAATGTGTTGAATATCAACCCCAGCAGCCTTTCGACCAATATTGCCAACTCCAACCTCGGCCAGGCGTCAAGCGCACTCGGATCGAGAATCATCGACGTTCCAGGCACGGTTTAGTTTCTGAGCGTCGAGCGTTAATACTTGAAGGGTGCACCTGGTGCACCCTTCTTTTCTGTTTTGAAAGTCTTCGTAAGAGGATAACGACCGGGGAGCCGTTCCCATGACACGATTGAGTCCGATTCGCGGTGCGGCCCTTCATCTTGCCGCGCTTCTCTTTGTCTCCGGCCTAGCCGCGCCATTGGCGATCGCGCAGGAGCAAATATCCATCGATGTGAAGGCACAAACTACGCCTTTCCCACACTTCTGGGAAGAGATGTTCGGTTCTGGCCGGGCCATTCTTACGCTTGCGCGAGAGCTATCGCGACGACCTACGGGCGGTGAAGCAGGTCGCAGACTTTCGCTATGTGCGATTTCATGCGATTTTGCACGATGAGGTCGGAGTTTACAACGAGGACGAGCACGGAAATCCCGTCTACAACTTCTCTTACGTTGACCAGATTTACGATGGGCTGCTCAAGAATGGAGTGAAGCCTTTTGTCGAAATCAGCTTCATGCCCAAGAAGCTGGCATTCAATCCGGATGCGCTGCATCCGTTCTGGTACAAGCAGAATGTCTCGCCTCCCAAGAGCATGGAACTCTGGGATGGGCTGATGACGACAGTTTGCGCAACACCTTGTCGATCGGTATGGCATCGACGAGGTGTCGACGTGGTATTTCGAAGTGTGGAACGAGCCGAACATCGATTTCTGGAATGGGATTCCGCGGCAGAAGTCTTATTTTGAACTCTATGCGCACACAGCTAAGGATTTGAAAGGCGTCAGCCCGCGATTGCGTGTCGGCGGGCCGGCAACGGCCGCTGCCGCGTGGGTCGGGGACTTTCTCAAGTTCACTGCTGAGAACCATGTGCCGGTCGATTTTGTCACTACCCATGGCTATGCCGACGATACCGTGGAGAATCTCTTCGGCACGAACGAGGACATCCCCATGGACGATCGAGTTTGCCGCGCCATCGCCAAGGTGAGCGGTGAGATCAAGTCGTCGACGATGCCGGAGTTGCCGCTTTTCTGGACGGAATGGAATGTGCAGGGGCAGGACCAGTCAAGAGACACGACCTTCGTCGGGCCAGCGCTGGCGAATACCGTTCGCGCAATGCGATGGCATGGTGCAGATGCTTTCGTTTTGGACGTTCTCTGACGTGTTTGAGGAGGGTGGACCCATCCCCGAGCCCTTTGAAGGACAGTTTGGATTGCGTGCCAAGGGCGGCATCAACAAGCCGAGCTACTATGCCTATGGCCTGCTTCATCAACTCGGCGATCAGCGTCTCGCCAATGCGTCTAAGAATGTGATTGCCACGAAGAGCGCTGATGGGAGTATTTCAGTTGCGGTGTGGAATTTGGTGGATCCCGGACAACAGGGTACAACGCGGCAGATGGAACTTGGCATTTCCGGCGTGCCCGCAACTGCGAGGGTTACGATCCAGCGGGTTGATGCCGATCACGGCAATGTTTTGCCGAAGTATGCGGCGATGGGGAAGCCGTTGGATCCGACTCCGGACCAAGTGGAGCAACTCAATCGCGAGACCGCTCTTCCTGCTGTGGAGCAGGCGAAATTGCAGGGCGGAAAATTGGCGCTTAGCCTGACTCCGGATGCTCTGGTTTTGGTTAAGGTTCAGCCTTAGCGCGAAGGTGATGGATTGGGCACCGTGGGAGTCGGGTCGCCAGGAGCAGCCGGGTTTATTGGAACGGTTTGTGCGTCGCGAATCAGCATGGCGGTGCGGGGGAAGGTGAAGCTGCCTCCCGCGTCATCGATGACGTTGATCTGGCAGGTGTAGAGGCCGGGTTTGAGCTGGCCGAGCGGCACGTCGAACTGGAAGGCGATCGCGTGACGCTGCGGGGTGTTGAGTTCCTTGGCTTCGACGAGGGGCGTTTCGTAGACCTTGGTGGTTCCGTTGAGGAACTCAATGCTGGTCAGTACGCGCACCGGCGCGTTAGTCGCCCCCTTCGTATCCTTTGATGGTTTCGTGGCGGGCTTGGCGTCCGATGTGTCGGCTGTCGCCATCGCTCCGACATGGCTGGGGTCATAGACTTCGTAGAGCAGGTACAGATGCTGGTCCTGGCGGAAGACGTGCGGTAGGTTGGGGACGAACTCGACGCCGTCGCGGACTAGCGGGCTTTGATCTTTCTTGTTGGTGTTGGGAACGCGCTGGCTGGCAAGCACGACCGAGCTTAGCTTGAGCGGAGTTTTGCGCTGGTCGGGCACGTTGATGTCGGTCTCGAAGGAGCCCATCTTTCCGGTTTCATTTTCGCGGACGACAAACTTGAGGTGGTATTTGCCGATAGGGAGGTTGAATCCGGTCGAGTATTGAATGTTTTTGCGCGAGACCTGCTGGCTCTGATCGATGGCCAGTTTGACGGTCTGGCGGGCGTCGCCGATGTCGTGGCCGGCGGTGTCTTTGACCTCGCCGATGATGTCGAGGGTCGCCTTGTCGCGATCTCCACCTTTGGTGAAGGGAATTTGCGAGCCGGGCACGACGATCGAGACGGGCACGAAGTAGTGGGTCTCATCGACGCGGAAGTAGAGCGCCTGCAGGTAGACGGCGACGTCGGTTGCGGGCAGATCGCTGGCGAGCTCTTCGTCGAGCTGGCGTTCGCGATCTTCGTTGGTGGAGTGCTTGAAGTCGGCGGGGGCGTAGTAGCCCTGGCGATATTCGAGCTTCACGTCGTTGCGATTGAGCTTGACCTGGCAGCTTGCGATAGCGGCCGTCGCGGCGCGAGGTCGGTGGAGTGGAAGCCGAGCACGTAATAGGCCGAGGTGTCGTTCTGCACGCGCTGGAAGGCGGGCGCGAAATCGTTGGAATCGAAGAAGGCTTTGCCGCCGGTGTCGGTGGAGAGCGTCGACATGACTTCCTGTGAGTTGAAGTTGGAGTCGAGGTTGTTCTGCAGGGCGGATCCGTTGAAGGCTCCGGTGCCGCGCAGGCTTCCGGTGGTGGCGTCGCCGAGCGGGGAGATGGCCTGGAGTCCGCGGGTATCGACACTGTAGATGGAGAGATTGGCGCGGACGGCAGCGTTGACGGCGTTGCGGAGCGAGGCCTGGTTTTCGATGCCGTCGCGGGAGATGCCGCCGGAGAAATAGAGCAGCGACTTCTTCTCATCGATATAGGCGAGCGACTTGGAGATGCTGGAGATGGCGAAGAGTTCGCGATCGGTATTGACGTCGTTGTATTCGCTCTCGTCGGCGGTGTAGGCGGTGGAGTCTTCGACGGTGTTGGTGGTGCTGGTCGCACCGGGCGCGAAGCCCTGACCTTCGGAGCCGTTGTAGGTGCCGACGGCGTGGAGGAGAGCGGCTTTGTTGGCGGTGAAGTCCTGGTCGAGCGAGAGCGAGGTATTCAGCGAGACGACGGCGACGAGGTCGGCCGGCTGCATTTGTTTGTTGACGTAATTCTTCGCGGCGTCGACGGAGCGGTCGATGTCCTCGGGCTGCATGGAGGTGAGGTCGAAGAAGAAGACGATGAGCCGGTGGTTGCGGAGCTGTTCGTTGGTGGCGACGATGTTCTGTGTAGGTGACTTTGCGGCTGTACTGCCGGCCATCCCGCTGACGGTAGCTTCGTTGAGCGGCGTCGCCTGGTCGACGCTTTCGAAGTCGAAGGTTGAGATCTTCTGCGGCTTGCCGTTTTCGAGGACGGTGAAGTCGCTTTGCTTGAGACCGCGGACGACTTCGCCGGTCTTCTTGTCGCGGACGACGACGTTGGTGAGGACGAGGTCGCTGTTGACCTTGAGCGTGAAGGAGCCGTTGTTGGGTTGGGAATCTGGTGGCGGCGCCCCGCCGTCGGGTGGGCCTTGGGCGAGGAGGCTGGTGGTTGCCAAGACCGCGAAAAAGAGGACGATCACCATTTGGAAAGCGGCCTTCCATTCGACGGGCGAAACCCATGTCCCAAATGCGGGACATGGGGCACCCGCGCTTGTTCGAATCGGAAGATGTGCTTTCGTCTTCATCGTTAGAACCTGTACCGAGCGAGGAAGGTGATGGTCCGCATTTGCCGAGCGGACGTCACCTGGCCCACTGCTGTCGAGTCGAACTGGGTATTTACTCCCGCGTATTGGACGATGTTAAAGGCGTTGTCGGCTGTCATGCGAACCTCGAAGCTCTTGGTGTCTTTAAGCTGGAAGGTCTTGGAGAGAGCCATGTTGACAACGGTCGTGCCGGGGCCGGGAATCGAATAGCGCGAGGCGGTGCCGTAGTACTGGCCTTGCGCGAAGTCGCTCGAGAAAGCGGCGGTGTTGAACCAATTGTTGATGTGTCCGCCTCCGGCGGTAATCGAAGTTCCGGGGATGCGATCGGGGCGCACGGACCCGGCGGAGCCACGGGACACGTCGGCGACCGAGGCGGAGATCGCCGGTGTTAGAGGGGTTCCGTCGGCGAGGGTGTAACTGCCGGATAGCGACCAATCGCCGAAGGCATGCGAGGCCCAGTTGCCGTTGCTCAGGTAGTGCTTGTCGGGGCCGAAGGGAAGTTCGTAGAGGAATGTTCCTTTGACCTGATTGCGAATATCGAAGCTCGAATTGCTTTCTTCGGCGAGGATGTTCTGCCAGTTCTGCGCGACGACCGATGAGCCAGCACCTACCGACGAGGCATCGTCGATCGAGTGCGAGTACGTGTAGGTCATCTGCAGAGCAATTCCATTCTGGAGACGCTTGTTGGCGCGCACAACGAGCGCGTTGAAGTTAGAGAATGCGACTGCGTCTTCAAAATCAAAGTACACGCCGCTGGGCTGCGAGGGCGTCATATTGGGATAGCTTCCGGGTGCCGAGAGCACGTCGAGGCGGGTGCCTTTGGCCCCGTTATAGCCGACGTTGAGGACGATGGCGAGCGGTAGAGTGCGCTGGATGTCGAGGTTCCAGACCTGGACGTATGGGAGCCGATAGTGCGGGTTCACGGAGTAGTTGGCAGGCAGCTGACCAGTGAAGCAGTCGGCGAGCGATCCAGTGGTTCCGCAGATTCCGGTCAGGACGCCGGCGTTGACCTGCGCCTGATTGTTCTGGACGTTGGCGAAGGGCGGCTGATAGGCGAGATCCTGGATGAAGTTGCCGTATTGGCCGACGGTGTAGTTGATGCCGTATCCGGCGCGGACGACGGTGTCTTTGAAGGGACGCCAAGCGATGCCGAGGCGAGGCGCGAAGTTATTGCGCTCGGGATAGATCAGCGACCGCGGATACTTCACTCCGGAGATGGAGCCGACTTGATTGGGGTAGACAGCCGAGACATCGGTAAAGCCTGAGTTGTAATCGAGAGTCGCGAGGCGGTCGTTGGTTCTCGGAGTAGGGCGAGAAGTATTCGTAGCGTATTCCCGCGAGGATGGTCAGGCTTGGCAATGCTCGCCAGTCATCCTGGGCGAAAAGGTCCCAAGTGTTCTGGCGCATGTAGGCTTTTTGGTCGGGTGACTGGATTGTCGATTCCTGGGGAATGCCGAGAAGAAAATCGGCGAACGATGAGCCGGAGGTAGCGACTTGATTGCTGGTGCCGCTGCCGGGCTCCTGCGTAGCGAAGCCGGTGAAATAGAACGTGCCAGTGGAGTTCGTGCCGCCGAGGAGATCGAGCTGAACGCGGTGGAAGTCTCCTCCAAAGCGGACGTTATGTTTGCCGCGACGCCAGGAGCTGGATTCGGAGAGAGCGAAGGTCTGGGTCAGGCGATAGTTCGCCTGTTGTTGATTGAGACCAGTGAACTGATTAAAGACAAAATTTGGCAGACCGTAGTTGAGCGGGTCCGGGTTGAGCGGAGCTTTGTTTGGACCGAGAATGCCGACCTGGGTGGAGACGTCTTCGGTATTGGTGAAGAAGTTACGCAACTGTGAGTTGTTGCGATTCCAAGTAAAGGTGACGTTGTTGGTCAACTTGCCCTTGCCGAGGGAGTAGCCCGCGGCGACGGAGTAGCTGTGGGTCTGCTGCTTGCCCCCGAGTGGGTAGAAGATATTGACGTCGTCGCTGGCGGAGTGGCTGTAGTTGAAGTTGGCGTTGATGCTCTGGTTCCAGCCGGTGCTGGTGTTCATGAACTGGCGCGCGATCGCTGGGATGTTTCCGGTGGAGGCCCCGAAGCTGTGGTTCCAGCGGACGCCGATGTTGTCGGTGTTCGTGCCCGAAGTGGTGAGCAAGCGGTAGTTCTGGGTGGTGCCAGGCAGATTCTGAGCCGGAAGGTAGTTCAGTACGTTGAGGGCTTGCTGGCTAAGCGGGGTGTTGATTGTGTTGTTGGGGAATGGCTGTCCTGGGGTGGCCGGATTGTAAATCGGGATAACTGCGCCATCGGGGCCGACCAGATCGGAGAAATTTCCGGATCGTTCGAGGTTGGTCGGGACGGTGGCGTATTCGTTGACCGGCGAGGTCGAGTGCTGGCCGGCGACGGTGAGGAAGATGAAGTCCTTGCTGCTGGGCTTGGTGAGCTTGGGGATGAAGGGCTCGCCGGCGATGGTCAGGCCGTAGTGATTGGTGTCATAGCCGAGATTTTGCTCGGGCTGGCCGCGGACGGCGAAGGGCTCGGCGTTGAAGGTGGAAGGGCCGCCGTTCCAGAAGATTGCTCCGTGTGGCTGGTTGGGTTTGAAGTTGCGGAAGTTGCCCCGACCTCCGCGACCTCCTCCTCCAGGTCCGCCACCCCCAGGGCCACCGAAGCCTCCACCGGGTCCGCCGAAGAATCCCGCCACCCCCGGCCTGCTGACCGGGATTCTGGCCGAGTTGCTGGAGTTGCTGCTGGTTTTCCATCCCCTCGCGGATGTCGCCCATTCCGGCGAAGGGATTTGTGGTTCCGGCTTGTCCGGTGACGGCGACGGAATCGCTGGACAGGTCGCTATTGCCCGCCATCGAGGGCAATGCCACGCCAGAGTTGGCCGATCCACTGCCAGCTTGCAGCAGGTCAGACGCCGCGCCCATGAGGGCGAGACTTTGCGCGCCACTTACGCCGCCATATTGGCGAGTGGCGGCCTGTTCCTGCGCAGCGGCGCGAGAGGCGAGAACCATGGCGAAATCCGCTTGCTGATCGTGGCTGGTGGCGTTGAGGAGAGCCTCCTTGGTGGATAGGGCAAAGGCGGCGAGCTCCGCACGGACGACGTAGCGGCCGTTCTGCGGGATCGTCATCTCATAAGCGCCGGTGACGTCGGTCGTGGTGGTGAACTTCTTCCCGGTGAGGGTGTTGGTCGCGGTGACGCTTACGCCAGGTAGCGGGACACTGCCGGCTTTGACTGTGCCTTTGATTGTTCCGCCAGCCGCTACCGGTGCGGACGGCAAGGGGTTGGTCGCAGGTGCGCTCTGCGGTGCGGGCGTAGTAGGAGCGCCTTGTGCTGCGGCCACTTGCACCATCACCGCCGAGAGAGACACTGCGACTAGCCAGCCTGCGAATTGTTGGCGGAAGTTCATGAGTCCTATTGGTATATCGGTTTCCAGATCCAGTTGATCTATTGCGGTGCAGGCGCCGGGGGACCTCCGGCGGGCGCGCCGTCGGGCCGAGGCCCGCGACCCTGGCCACCGGGACCACCCATTCGCCCGACATTTACCGTGGCAGCGAGAAAGCTGCCGCCCTTGAGCGCTCCGGTGGCGCGAAGCATGTCGCCGACCTGAATATCAGCCAGTGTAATGCTGTCGTTTTGCTTCTTGAATGAGGTGTTTTCGTCGACTGAAACTGTCTGGACAACGCCGTCGCGGCGCTTGACAGTGATATCGAGGTCCTTGATGGCAGTCACCTCGCCAGCGGTCCATGTCTTGCCGAAGTCTTCGCGCATCTTCCTGGCCTGAGCGGCTTGCTCGGGGGTGAGCACCATGACGAATACTGCGCCGACGGTTTTGGCCTTGGCGTCGACTTCGCCGCCAGCCATCACTGCGTCGCCGACGTGAATGTCGGTGATCTTGACGGGCTCGGGCTGGCGGTCGACCCGTTTCATAATGTGGGAGTTGGCGCTGGTGAGTATCTGGTAGGTGTCGCCGTCTTCAGTCTTGACGGTGATCGTCGTTCCGGTGACCGCCGTGACCGTTCCCCCGACGCCGCGACCTGCACCCATGCCCCCGCCCATGCCGCGTCCGCCGCCGAGGGGTGGGCCGTCCTGTGCGTGCGTGGTGAGAGTGAGTGCGCTAAGCAGCAGGGCGGGGAGGATCAGGCGTTTCAACATAGCTGGCTTTCTTTCATAAAACGACGGTACACGTTGCACTTTCGCTCGAATAGACGGTAAGGCGGGTTGGGAAGACGCAGGCAGCCAGCGAAGTCGCCGCGCTTGAGAGCAAAGGGTTTTGCCAGATGACAACAACGTGCGCGCTGGTTCCGCTGGAGTTAGGCTTCAGCATCGGGTAGACTCCCGGCATGCATGACACTCACCGCGCTCACTCGGAGCATATCGAAAGCCACTTTGAGTCCGGCGCGTTGGTCAGGGACGTGGTCATTGGCATGGCTGACGGACTGACGGTGCCGTTTGCGCTGGCTGCGGGTCTTTCCGGAGCGGTCAGCTCGACGCACCTGATCGTGCTGGCGGGGATGGCGGAGATCGCGGCCGGCTCGATTGCGATGGGACTTGGTGGATTTCTCGCTGCCCGGGGTGACGAGGAGCATTACGCGAGCGAGCGACTCCGGGAGGAGCGCGAGATCATTGAACGGACTCGCGATGAAGAAGAGGAGATCTACGAGATATTTGAGGAGTACGGTGTGGCGCGGGCGGAGAGTTTGCCGGTGCTCGAAGCTCTGAAACGAAGACCGCAGGCGTGGGTGGATTTCATGATGCGCTTCGAGCTTGGCCTGGAAAAACCGGAACAGGGCCGCGCCCGGCAGAGCGCGGTTACGATTGCGGTGTCCTATATTGCCGGCGGGCTGGTTCCGTTGCTGCCCTATATTTTGATGAGAGAGGCCTCGCGAGCGCTTCTGGTTTCAGTGGGCGTGACGCTGGTGGCATTGTTCGTCTTTGGAGGGGTGAAGGGCCGGGTAACTGGAGCTGGAATGTGGAAGAGCGCCGTGCAGACGACGCTCATCGGCGGCCTGGCCGCCGGCGCGGCGTTTGGGCTGGCAAAGCTATTCAATGGAATATAACGAGCCATCTGTTGAGGTGACGATTTCGTTATTTGTGTAACCGATTGGAATTGGGGCGAATCCAAAGCAACATTATGCGGCGATTGTGCACTAACTAAAGGAGGACCCTACAGGAATGACTCCAACCACGACGGCCCCTGCCGAGGCCCAGACTCGGACTAACTCAGAAATTACATCCTTCAGCCGTTCGGGCGACTCGCACGACGATAGCTTGTTTGAGGACTTTTGTAGCGTGCGGCGTCAGAGCCTGGAGCTTTGCGCGCCGCTTACCGCCGAAGACATGATGGTGCAATCGTGCGCCGAGGCCAGCCCCGCGAAATGGCATATCGCGCACACGACTTGGTTTTTTGAGACGTTTATCCTGCGCGAGTTTTTGCCGGAGTATCGCGAATACCATCCTGACTTCCTATGGCTGTTGAATAGCTACTACAACGCCATCTCCGACCATCCGGAGAAGAAGCTGCGGGCATCGTTCTCGCGGCCGGGGCTGGACGCGATTCTTGAGTATCGCCAGCACGTGGAGGCTGGAATAGAACGGCTTTTCCAGGCAGGAATCCCGGAAGAGGCGCGGGAACGGATTGTTCTGGGGTTGAATCACGAGCAACAGCATACCGAGTTGCTGGCGACCGACATCAAGCACGCATTCTGGACGAACCCGCTGCATCCGTCGTATGGCGAAGAGGCTCTCACAGCCGGGCCGGATGCGCCGGCGATGGAGTGGGTCGATTATCCCGGCGGGCTGGTCGAGGTTGGACACGCGGGTGATGGCTTTGCCTTTGACAATGAATCGCCTCGGCACAAGGAGTTTCTGGAGCCGTTCCAGCTGGCGTCGCGGCCTGTGACCTGTGCCGAGTTTCTCGACTTTATGAATTGCGGCGGGTATGAGCGTCCCGAACTTTGGCTTTCCGAGGGATGGGATACGGTTCAAGCGCAGGGTTGGCGAGCGCCTCTCTATTGGCATCGCGACTCTTCGGGCGAGTGGAGCGTCTTCACGCTGCGCGGGAGAATGGCGCTTAACGAGCTTGCTTCGACGCCGGTATGCCACGTGAGCTATTTCGAGGCAGACGCTTTCGCGAATTGGGCAGGGAAGCGCTTGCCAACCGAGGCCGAGTGGGAGGATGCCGCCGCAGAGTTGCCGGTGCGGGGAAATCTGCTTGAGAGCGGCAGATTGCATCCGGCAGTATGTGAAAATTCGCGCGCTGACGGACTGAGTGTGAACCAGAGTCTTTCGAAGCCGCATCAGATGTTTGGGGACGTATGGGAGTGGACCCGTAGTCCCTACATTGGATATCCCGGTTACCGCCCAATCGGCGGGGCTTTGGGTGAATATAACGGAAAATTCATGAGCAACCAGATGGTTTTGCGTGGAGGATCGATCGTGACGCCGGCGAGCCATATCCGCTCCAGCTATCGGAATTTTTTCCCATCCGCGACGCGGTGGCAGTTTTCCGGCATCCGCCTGGCCAATAGAGATTGAGGATACTGGGAAGCAATTCCCGTGACGATTATGCATGCATTGACAGCATTTCCTCCGCTTACTGAAGCAGCAGGTACTCGTGTTGGGGCCGAGGTTCTGCGCGGACTCTCGACCAAGCCAAAGACGCTGAGCCCCTGGCTTTTTTACGACGACGAGGGCTCGCGCCTCTTCGAGTTGATCACCGAGTTACCCGAATACTATGTGACGCGCTCGGAGCGGGAGATCTTTGCCGGTCATGCGGATGAAATCATCTCCTCGGCGGGCGACGGTCGTCTTTCGCTGTACGAGCTAGGGGCGGGGACAGCGACCAAAACGGGGTTGCTTCTGCAAGCGGCGCTCCGCAGGCAGGAAACTGTCACCTATCACGCTCTCGATATCTCGGCATCCGCTCTTGATGATGCGAAGCGAAGTCTTGAAGCCGATCTGCGGGGTGTATCCGTTGAGCCGATAGTTTGCGACTATACCGATGGCCTCGCCAATGTGCCGCTGGGACATCGCCAATTGGGCGATCGCCGGATGTTTCTTTATATCGGGTCGAGCATCGGAAATTTCGACATGCCCTTTGCGCTCCAGATCTTGCGCGATATCCGCCACCAGTTGGTGCACGGCGATACGCTACTGCTCGGCGTCGACTTGGTGAAGGATCGCCAAACTTTACTACAGGCGTATGACGATGCGGCGGGCGTGACGGCTGCGTTTAATAAAAATGTCCTGGTCCGGATCAATCGTGAGCTTGGCAGCAATTTTAATCCGCAGCTCTTTCGTCATCGGGCCCGCTGGAACGAGGAATGTTCGCGGATTGAAATGCACCTGGAGAGCCTGATTACGCAGATTGTTTTCGTGCCGGCGCTGGATCTTCAGGTGAAGCTTGGCAGGGGCGAGACAATTCATACCGAGAGCAGTTACAAATTCACCGATGAGCAGATCGCAGGATTGCTGGCTCGCGCCGGCTTCGAGGTGCAACAACGCTGGACGGACCAGCGCGGTTGGTTCGGGGAATATCTCGCTCGGGCGATTTAAGCTGTACTTCACAAATTACAACTCTGCACCGGGATCGAATGAATTCGGCGATCTAACTCAGTAAAACACTGACGATCTCTCCGGCATCCAGATGCTCCCGCTCGGGCGGTGCTACGAGGAAGCAATTCGCGGAGGCAGTGTTGGCCAGATCCCCCGAGCCGTGCCATTCGACCGGCGTGACCTCGGGATCGAGTCCGCCACTGAGAATTGCGGGGATGAAGCGTGTGAGGCCGGGTTTGTGCCTCACTTCGGAAGCAAGACGAGCCAGTGCGAAACGAGGAACGGTCTTATCGTCGCCCGCCAGCGCGCAGAGCAGCGGATGCACGTAGAGGGCAAAGGTGACCATCGTCGAGACTGGGTTTCCGGGCAAGGCGAAGAAGTATTTCATGCCGCTGGCGTGGGGCAGGCGGCCAAAGATAGCCGGCTTGCCAGGTTGAATCAGCGAGCTGGTGAAGAAAAATTCAGCGCCCAGCGCGAGCAATGCTTCTGCGGCGAAGTCGTACTTGCCCACGGAGACGCCTCCGGTCAGCAATAGTAGATCGGAATCCATGGCCATGCGAATGGCTGACTGCAAATGCCCCGGATCGTCACGGACGAGCGGCAGGCGGAGTGGTTGGCCCCCCGCAGCACTGATCAAGGCGGCCAGCGAATAGCTGTTGGAGTTGCGAATCTGGTGGGGCAGCGGGCGTGTTCTCCAGATCGACGAGTTCATCGCCCGAAGCAAGAATGGAGACGCGCGGCGGCGCGTAGACATGCACGGTGGCCGCTCCGCAGGCAGCCGCTGCGGCAATATGGGCCGGCATGAGCCGGGTGCCGGCGTAGAGCACGATATCGCCTTTTCGAGCCTCGGCTCCGGTGTGCACAATGTTTTCGCCCGGTTGCGGAGGATGCTTTTCGGCGCGTCCCTCGGCGAGGCGAATGTTGTCCGATTCCGCGTCGCGGTGAACGTGCTCGAACATCACGACGTGGTCGGCGCCAGCCGGGACAGGTGCGCCGGTCATGATCTCCACAGCACCGCCGTGCGCGAGCTTGACGGGGGGACTCGATCGGGTCGCCAGCGCGGATCTGGCCAGTAACGGTAAGCGACTGGCCGGACTGAAGATCCGAGGCATAACAGGCATATCCGTCGCGCGTGGAACGGTCGAAGGGCGGCTGGTCGCGGTCGGCAAGGACCGGGCGACCGAGTACGCGGCCGAGGGCGTAGGGAAGGCCGAGAACCTCGGTCTTGCGCGGATACGCGAAGCGGATAGAAGCCGCGTGGTCGCGAACTAGAGTTGTAGCGTCGGAAAAGCTCAGGACGGGAGGAGTTGTATTTGTCGCCACATACTCATCTTAATGGGTATTCAGGGCTGAGGAATTCATCGTGAGGGGAAGCCGTGAATCCGGAGGGCCGCGCCCGTCCGGGAAAACCGGGCGGGCGCGGGAGGGGCGAGTTACTTCTTGGCTTTATAGCTGCTTTTGACGGTCGCGCCCATGCCTTCCAGCACCTGCTTTACCTCCGGAGCGTACGGGCCATCGGGGGCGAGTTCCAGGTATTTCTGGTAGGCCTCAATGCAACCCGGAGGGGTGACGATCTTCTGTGTCTTTGGATCCACAGTCGCCTTGCTCACCAGCGCCTGTCCCTTTAGGTAGTAAGGCAGAGCCTTATTGGGATCGGCTGCGATCGCCTTGTCCGTGGCGACCACAGTGGCGTCCGTGTTCCCAGTGCGGGCCATGACGATGGCTTCGTTCTGGTAGTACATGCCGGCCTGGGTAGGATTGACCTTGGCTGCGGCCTCATATGCGGCCTGCGCGTCATCAACCTTCTTCAGATTGGCGAGCGCTTCGCCAAGTGTATTGCCAGCGCCACCCTGAACCTCGGGATTGGGCTTCTTTGAGGCAGCATCCACTTCGATGGCCTTCCTCAGGGAGGTTACGGCGTCGTCGTACTTCTTAAGGCAATACTGGGCGTTTCCGAGTTCCACCCACAGTACGGCGGCGTCGGCCTTGGCTGCGGTGGCCTGGCTCATGAGCGTCTCGGCTTCGGTGCATTCCTGCACATAGTCGTTAGGAGCGCCGCCTTTGGCTGTGCAAGCGGCCGGATCCGTCGTGCCAAGAATCGCGTTACCAGTGGCGGTGACGCAGTTTCCTTTGCGGCCCTTCGCGTTATCTTCACGCGCCTTGATGAGATTGGCGTTGAGGTTTTTGATGACCGAGTTTTCTTTCAGCGCAGCGGCATTCTTTGCACGGAGGTCCTCAGCCGCCTTGCGCTGCTCGGGAGTCAAAGTCTTTATGTAGTCGGGGCGTGTCAGGTCGAAGTCCTGCAGGGTGTCGGCACCGGCGGTGATCTTCACCTCTGGGAACTGGTCGACAACCTTATCCACTGCAGTGGTCGCTTGCCGGAGGAAGACCGTGTAGGTGCCGGGAGCGATTCCGCTGCCTTTGTAGTCGCCGTTGGCATCGGTATTGAAGGTGTATTTGGCGGTCTTGTCACCGGGGGTGGCCAGACCGACGGTGCCATCGCTGATGGCCAGGCCGACCGTATCCTGAGCGTGGCCGTGGATGCTACCGGTCGGCTGCGGCTGCTGGGCGCTCAGTGACGCTGAAACTGCGAACAGCAGGGCCGACATCGCGGCGGCAACGGGCGAAAGGTTTTTTTACGCATTAAGTCTTCTCCTTAGATCTTCTCTAAACTCATTCCGGCAGTTTCAAGAGACTGGCGCTACGGCCAGTTTCCGGGTGCGATAGGGGATTGGGTCGTCCACTGCGGCCTGGGCAAAGGCCCGCAGCCGAAGAGCACAGCTATCGCACACGCCGCAGGCCTCGGCTCGCCTGAATAGCATGACCACGTTAAATGGAGCGGTGCGGACAATTCAAGGCCAAGCTTCACGATCTCACTCTTCCGCATATGGATGAGCGGCGTGACGACTTCGATGTCTCCGTCGCGAGTTCCGGTGCGGATAAGTTGTTGAAAGGCCTCGTAGTAGGCGGGACGGCAGTCGGGATAGCCGGAGCTGTCCTGCTCGACGGCGCCGATGAAGACCTTCTTCGCGCCCAGAACCTCGGCCCAGCTTACCGCGGCGGAGAGGAAATGCGCGTTGCGGAAGGGGACGTAGGTGACGGGGACCGACTCGCCGTATCGGCTCGGTCTGCCGGGGCGTCGGGGACGGCGATTGAGGCGTCGGTGAGCGCCGAGCCGCCGATCTGGCGGAAGATGTCGATCTTGAGCGGGAGAAGAACTTCGCAAAGCCGAGCGTCTCGGCGACGGCCCGGGCGGATTCGAGTTCGCGGCGCTCGGTGCGCTGGCCGTAGCTGAAGTGCAGGGCGTAGGCGTCGTAGTCGCGGGCGGCGAGGGCGGCGCAGACGGCGGAGTCCATGCCGCCGGAGAGGCAGACTACGGCGCGAGGACGCTGGGGAACGGTGTCGTCGACCTTGTTTGCCATTCCTACCATCGTAACGCCCTGTAGGGGACATCGCGAGGATGGCGCGGGAAGACCCCCCATCCTGCTAAGTGCTTTCTTTGCTTCGACTTGCAAGATCTAACCGCAAACCATTGATATAGCGCGAGTTACGGGCAAATATGCCCAAACATGGGGCTTGTTACCGGGTACTGAATGATCGCAGGCCGCGTAACAAAAAAGGGCGGCTCAAGCCGCCCCTTTTCTTGATCCCTGTATTCATGATAGCAGGCTGGGTGGTTTCACTACGCCAACTGTGTCCAAGTTTTTGCGATTTAGAATCAGTGGGTTAGAAGAAATATTCTGGCTGGGGTATTGACACGTTCTGCCACGGCCCCGGCCTCGCCCATTTCGGCACGGCGGCCTGCGCCGGTTTTCCTTGCAAAGCTCGTCGGGCGACACGATCATTATCTGCGTGTCCACGAAAGGCGGTCGGGTAGCTTGCTGGATCATCCCCGTCCGTTTCTCGGGATCTGTCAAAAGTGAATTCCAAAAAGAGGATCAAGCCATGAAAGCCAATAAGCTACTGCCGTTTTCCCTCGCGCTGCTTCTTGCCATCCCCGCCGCGTCGCAAACGCGCTCGAACACGCTGCATCCGCGACGACAGCCGTTCCGCCGTTAATCCCGTATTCCGGCGTCGTCAACTCCGTTTCCGGCGTGAACTCAGCCGCCAGCGCGACCGTTACTTTTCTCATCTACAAGGACGAACAGGGCGGTGAGCCGCTCTTCACCGAAACTCAATCGGTCGCCGTCGATGCCACCGGACACTACAAGGCGCAACTCGGCGCAACGTTGACCAACGGCATTCCCATCGATCTCTTTGCAACCGGCGAAGCCCGTTGGCTTGAAGTCCAGGTCGCAGGCGAAGCGCCGCAGCCACGCGCGCTTACTCGTGAGCGTCCCTTACGCGCTCAAAGCCGCTGATGCCGCTACTCTCGGCGGATTGCCGCCATCCGCCTTCGCGCTCGCCCGTCCCGACTCTGAACCTGCAAGCGGAGTTTCCGCGACCATCGGCCAGACGTCACATCGAACGTCACGACTACCGGCGGAACCTCGGGGTATGTCCCGGCATTCAATGGCGCGTCGTCTATCGCGAATTCGCCGGTCTTCGTTAGCGGCGCGAACGTTGGCATCGGCACCGCTACGCCGACCGCACCGCTCACCGTGAACGGCAACACCGCGCTCAATGGGGCCGATGACGGTAACCGGGGACTCGACTTATTTCGGATCGCTGGTGATGCCCTCGATTAGCACTGCAACGGCAACGAACAGCTATGCCTCGCAGTTCATTAAATTGCAGACCTCGGCGTATAACTCTGCGACGCAGAGCGTGGTCTAGCCGCGCTACCAATGGCAGGCGCTCGCGACGGGCAATAACACGCCCAACCCTGGCGCGACACTTGGCTCTCTATTCTTCAATGGGGGCAGCTTTGCCGACGCCGACCGGGTTTTATTTCAGGCCGGATGGAACGATCAACTTCGCACCGGGCCAGACCTTTCCGGGCGGCCCCGGAACGGGCACCATCACTGGGGTCACCGCCGGAACTGCGCTTACCGGCGGCGGAACTTCCGGAACGTCACGCTCAACTTAGACACCAACAAAGTTCCGTTGCTGGCCGCGAGCAACACCTTCATCGGCAACCAGAGCGTCACCGGGAATCTGACGGCCTCCGGCACCGCGAGCGCTGGGACGGTGAACGCCATCAACGGCTTTGATCTAGGCGGCTCGCTTTTCGCATACGGCTCGGCGAGCCTCGAGAACGTCTATGTGGGATTCAGCGGCGCTAAAGCTGGAGGTCCAGATAATTCTGTGAATGTGGCCCTTGGCTCTGGGGCATTGAACGTCAACAGCGGGGGGCTTAATACCGCGCTCGGCGTGAATGATCTTCTACGCAACACCACTGGCATAGGCAACACAGCCAGTGGCTATCGGTTTTAAGCTCTAACACAACTGGCATCTTCAACACTGCCAGCGGCGCTGGTTCGCTGCGCAGTAACACGACTGGTAGCAATAACGTCGGCTACGGCGCAGTTTCGCTGGCAAGTAACACTAATGGTGGGGGAAACACCGCCATCGGCTACCAGGCGCTATTCGCAAACATAACCGGCAGTCAAAATACCGCCAGCGGTGACGGCGCTTATCAGCAACACGACTGGCAACTATAACGTCGGAGTGGGCTTCGCTGCCGGTGCAACCGCCGACAACTCTGAAGGAACCGGGTCCTACAATACTCTCCTGGGAGCTGAGGTTGCACTTGCGACGGGATCGATCTCGAACGCCACAGCCATCGGCGCTTTGGCCGAGGTTACCGAGAGCAATACCATGGTGCTGGGCTGTACTCTTGGATTAAATGCTTGCCCGGCCGCCGTGAACGTCGGCATAGGAACCTCCACGCCGGATAACACCCTCTCCGTCAACGGCAGCGCCGATAAGCCCGGAGGCGGTTCCTGGGGCACCTATTCCGATGGCCGGTTGAAGACCGTCAACGGCAGTTTCGGTGAAGGTCTCAGTCAAGTGATGCAGATTCATCCCATTCGCTATCGCTACAAGCCGGACAATGGCATGGGCATTCGCGACTGCAGACGAACACATCGGCGTCGTTGCTCAAGAGGTTCAGCGCGTCATTCCAGAAGCCGTGACTGAAAACGGCAAAGGCTATCTCCTGGTGAACAACGATCCCGTGATCTGGGCGATGGTGAACGCGATCAAGGAACAGCAGCGGGAGATCGAGCAGCAACAGAAGCTGCTGCGCGCACAAAGCGCGCAAATGAGAAGCCTCGCCGCCGAGGTTCGCAAGAGTCGCGAGGCTCTTCGCGAAGTGAAAGCTCAGGCTGCTGGTGCGCCTCTCACAATGGTGGCGTCCAAGTAAGCCGGTGTGTGTGGCAAGGGCGGGGTGGCTGATTCAAGCGAACAACAGGCTTGAATGGCCACCCCCGTGGTTTGTAAACCGCATTCAAGCTCAACAGCGGGCTTGAAGGGGCCACTCTACCGATAGCTTCTCGGGTATTTTTCTCGGGCGTTTCATCGTGCGTTTGAGAGTGAGCTCTCTGTCGATGTATCGGCGGGATGGGTTGCGTCGATTGTTGGCCTTGGCGTGCTGGGCCTGGCGGCGCCTGCTTTAAGAGGGCAGGAGCAGTTGGCGCAGGGAACGCGGGGCCTGGCTTCGCCTCGATGGTCGCGAGGGACGCGGAGAATTGGAGAGGCGCGGGAAGCCTGCCGGCCGGATAGCGATGATGGCTTAGTCTAGGTGGAGATGGAAAATGCCTTTCGGGATTGCCCTCGGGTCTTTGTTGTCGATGACGAGGAAGACATCGCCAAGATGATCGCCGTGGTTTTGCAGATGAAGAAGTTCGATGCGACGGCGTATGGCGATCCGGTGAAGGCGCTTCGGGAGGCGGATGCCGCGCCGCCGGACTACCTGGTGTCGGACATTGCGATGCCGGGGATGAATGGGATCGATCTTGCCGTGGCGATGCAGGCGAAGGTTCCTTCGTGCAAGGTGCTGCTGTTTACGGGGGATGTGGGTGCTCCGGCGCTGGTTGATGAGGCGAAGAAGGGTGGGCATGAGTTTGCTTTGCTGATGAAGCCGGTGCATCCGATGGCTTTGGTTGGGGCTTTGGCTTCTTTGCGGGGGAAGGGTTAGCCTTCCCCAGGCGAGCGATTTGATCCTCCCACCCTTCCGCAAAAAAGCGCGGAAGGATGGGCACCCTCGCGGCTGATTCAGTTGACGAAGCCTGAGGTGGTTCCGTATCCGGAGTGGTGGCGAATCGGCGGCTGATCCGCTATGCCTCCGATGTGCCGGTGTTACTGTCGGCGATGGAGGCGAAGCCGGATTGGCTTCTGACTCATAACACGAAGCATTTCACGCAGGCGGTTGCGGTGCGGTGTGGTTTGCGGATTGCTACTCCGGTGGAGTTTTTGAGACTTTGGCGGGGTTGTTTCGGTAACAGAGTTGTGTAGTTTGCGGTGATTTGTATCGTGCGAAAACCCACATTTCGCGGTTGAGATGTGGGTTTTCGCATTCAGTTAGAGATTTAGATCTGGGCCACCCGCCGGTAAGGATTTGTCGGAAGCGATCGTCTTATGCGTCCTGAGATAGTTGGGAAGTAGGCGGTCAACTTCTTCGTCGCTGAAGGTGAAGTGGCCGCGGTTGGGATTGAATGGGCCGCGCCCTCTTGGAATGACACAGCATAAAGGCCGGGAGAGATTCTCCCGGCCTTTTGCATTGCTGAACCACAGATCCTTCGCCCGCCACGGCGGACTCAGGATGACAACGTAAAACACAAAGGCCCGGAGCTTTCGCTCCGGGCCGATAGGCTTCTGTGCAGGTCCTTCGACTCGCGCTGTGCGCTCGCTCAGGATGACAACCGATGGTGGTTGTGGCCGTTGGTTAATTAATTAACTCTTGCGACGTGCGCTTACTCTTCGGCGCTCAACTTGGTTTGGGCTACGGTCCAGTTGGTGTCGCCTACTTTGAAGCGGGCGAAGCGGCGGACGGTGATGTTTTCTCCGAGCTTGCCGACCTTGGTGGCGATCATGTCCTTGATGGCGATGGTCTGGTCCTTGATGAAGGGCTGATCGAGGAGGCAGACCTCTTCGTAGAACTTGCTCATCTTGCCTTCGACGATCTTCTCGACGACGGGCGCGGGCTTGCCGGTGGCGGCGGCCTGGGCGCGGTAGACGTCCTTCTCGCGGTCGAGGTCTTCGGCGGTGACGTCTTCGCGGCGGACGTAGCGCGGGTCGGTCGCGGCGATGTGCATGGCGATGTCCTTCATGAGCTCCTGGAAGTCATCGGTGCGGGCGACGAAGTCGGACTCACAGTTGATCTCGACGAGGACGCCGATCTTGCCGCCGGCGTGGATGTAGGTTCCGACGGCGCCTTCGTTGGCGGCGCGGGAGGCCTTCTTGGCGGCCGAGGCCATGCCCTTTTTGCGGAGGACGATGACGGCTTGTTCGATGTCGCCCTTGGCTTCGGTGAGGGCGGAGCGGCAGTCCATCATGGGGGCGCCGGTCTTTTCGCGGAGGTCTTTGACCTGGGCGGCGGTAACTACGGTCTCAGTTGCGGTCGACATTTGTTTCTCCAGTTCTATTTTACTTCTGATTCTGTGTGAGGCCGGGACCCTCTGTGAGTCCCACCCTTCCGCAAAGAGCGCGGAATGATGGGGCACCCTCATTGCTGTACCTTCATCGGGCTTTCGTGTTGGCCCTGAACGTGGCTGAAGCGTGGCCGGTGGCCACGCTTCAGGGGGATCTAGTCCTGCAGAGTTGGCCTTAGAGGGCCTGGGACACCGGCCTCGGGTTCGTCGAGGGTGGTTACGGCGGCTGGGGCCTTGCGGATTCCTCCGCCGAGGACGGCTTCGAGATCGACCTCGGGCTCGTCGCCTGCGAATTCTTCGGGGCTGAGACCGGCGTGCTCGATCGGCTTGTCATCGGCTGCAGCTTCCACGTCGGCTGAGGCGGAGACTCCGGCGATGTTCTGATAGGCCTTGTCGGTGTGCATCTGGACGCCTTCGATGACCGAGTCGGAGATCTTCGACGTGAAGAGGCGGATGGCGCGCAGGGCGTCATCGTTGCCGGGGATCACGTAGTCGACGACGGTCGGATCGCAGTTCGTATCGACGACGGCGACGACCGGGATGCCGAGCTTGCGGGCTTCGGCGACGGCGATCGCTTCGTTGTTCGAGTCGACGATGAACAGGGCGTCGGGCAGACGCTTCATGTTCTTGATGCCGGCGAGGTTGGCCTGCAGGTGCTTGCGCTCGCGCTCGAGCTTGATGACTTCCTTCTTGGTGAGCAGTTCGTAGCGGCCGTCTGTAGCCATTTCATCGAGTTCCTGAAGGCGCTTTACCGATTTCTGCACGGTGATCCAGTTGGTCAGAAGGCCACCCAGCCAGCGGTTGTTGATATAGAACATGCCGCAGCGGTTAGCTTCCTCAGCGATGGCGTCCTGCGCCTGGCGCTTGGTTCCGACGAAAAGGATGACCTTGCCAGTGGCGGTCAGGTCAGTGACCCACTTGCTGGCTTCCTTGAACATCTTCAAGGTCTTTTGCAGATCGATGATGTAAATGCCGTTGCGCTCGCCGAAGATGTATTCCTTCATGCGGGGGTTCCAGCGCTTCGTCTGATGCCCGAAGTGGACTCCCGCTTCGAGCAGCTCCTTCATGGTGATGTTAGCCAAACAGCCTCCTATTTAGATTGCATTCCGGGTTGGCCGGAATTTATTCCCCTGGTGGGGAGATTGGGTGAAATCTGAGTTTTCAGTGGTCAGTCTTCAGTCCTCAGTAAGAGCGACATCCTCTCAGACTCGCCATAAATACTGAGGACTGACAACTTAGAACTGACAACTGCCGACAACTATCTCTTGCTGAACTGGAAGCGTGCGCGTGCACCCTTCTGTCCGTACTTCTTCCGTTCCTTGATGCGGGCGTCGCGGGAGAGCAGGCCGTCGGCCTTGAGCTGCTTGCGGAGCTCGATGTTGAACTCGAGCAGGGCGCGGGCGATGCCCATCTTGACGGCATCGGCCTGGCCGGAGACTCCGCCGCCACGCACGGTGGTGACGACGTCGAAGGTCGCGGTGTGCTCGGTGAGCACGAGCGGCTGCTTGGCGGCGGCGCGCTGCTCGGCGGTGACGAAGTATTCGTCATAGCCTTTGCCGTTGACCTTGAAGTTGCCGCTGCCGGGGCGGAGGAATACGCGGGCGACGGCGGACTTGCGCCGTCCTGTGCCGTAATACTGAACCAGATCTGCCATAACCGTCTTAGTCCTCAGTTCTCAAGTTTTCAGTGCTAAGTCATGAATGTACTCTAGATTCAGTGGGCTCAAGACTGATCAACTGTGGACTGAGGACTGACGACTTCGCTTAAATCTCTCTTACGCGCTGATTTCCAGCGGCTGGGGCTGCTGCGCCTGGTGAGGGTGCTTGTCGCCCTTGTAAACCTGGAGCTTGGTGTACATCTTGCGGCCCATCTTGGTCTTGGGGAGCATGCCCTTGATGGCTTCTTCGACGATCTTTTCGGGCTGGCGGGCGAGGAGGCGGACAAAGGACTCTTCGCGCAGGCCGCCGGGGAAGCCGGTGTAGCGGCGATAGAGCTTGGTCTGGCTCTTGAGGCCGGTCAGCCGGATCTTTTCGGCGTTGATGACGATAATGTGGTCGCCCACATCGATATAGGGGGTGTATTGCGGGCTCCGCTTGCCGGCCAGGTAGCTGGCGGCGACGGTGGCGAGACGGCCCAGGGTTTTGCCGCTGGCGTCTACTACATACCACTTGCGGTCGATCGCATTCGCGCTTGGAACAAAAGTCGACATCTCTTCCTCTTTAAGACCGATAGAATCTGGTCGAACTAAACAAAATCCCGATTTGTTGCCACGCGCAACGATTCCGGGGTTACTTCCCACGGAGAGAAACCATTTGGTTCGCGTGAGCGGCGCAGACTTGAGGCTGAAGGGCCTTCCGGGTGAGCGTCTTTGTGGGAAAAGTGCGAACACACAGAGACGCAAGCGCGGAACTGCGCAAGAACTAAAGAATACCGCAGGTGGATTTGAGAGTCAATGGAATGTGACTACAGGGGGAATGAACGGGTCTGCCGGCTATTTCTTAATGAAGACATCTGCCGACACATGGAAGCGCTCACAAAGGCCAACGATCTGATTAAGGCTGAGCTCGCGCTGCCCCGAGAGAAACATCGAGACGGCGCTTTCTGTGCCGAACTCCGGAACCAGGTCCCTCTGTTTCAAGCCTTGCTGCTCCATGAGATATCGAACAACTCTTTCCGGCGTCGATTTCGGGAGCGGGTAGTGCTCATCTTCATAGCGTGTGATCAGGAGGGTGAGCAGTTCGATCGCATCGATCTCCTCTGGAGAAGGCTTCTCCAGCGAATCGAGTTTCTCCAGAACGGCGGTATATTGCGCGAGCTCCTCGTCGTTGTGAATGATCCGAGGGGCGCCCTTCGCGATCATTTCTGCGGGATTCGCTAGGATTGTGGCCATATAAATTTCTCCCTCTCCTGCCTGCTCATGGCGCTCCAGCGCTCGTATCGAGCATGCGTCATGAATGCCTTGATATAGATCGAGCCTTTGACGTGCTTCGCATTTCTGATGCGGTCGTACTTGATGATCGTGAGTAAACGGTACCGATTGTGCCGGACGTTGAAAACTATAATCCCGTCTACGTCATCGGCGGATGGGAAAATGCTCCTTAACTCAACAAAGTTCGCCCACGCCGCTCCACTCACAGATGTATACCAATCCTCCAGTTCATCGGCAGCATCTTTGTATTTTGCCGCGGCTTGCTTCAATGCGGTTTTAGTGAAGATATTCACCAAAATAAGTGTACTTCACTACACGTGAAGATTAAAGCGTAAGGTGAAAAATGCCAGGACTTGGGACATGGCTTAATGCAACGGATTCGTGTCGTCCGCGAGCTTCGCCGGCTTCTCTTGAATCAAATTGAGCTGTTTTCCGTCCCACAGGTACCATCGGTCAGCTGAATTCTCCTCGTTCAGACTGCCAACGATGTGCACCGCTCTGCTATCCCGATGATAGGTAAGCCGCTCGCCGATCTCGCGGTTTGCTGATACGGCGTAGGGAAGATGTAGACCTGGCCGTTGATCGAATTAACGATTGCAAACTCGCAACCCGCCCCGCAGCCCCAAACTGCCATCCCGTAATGGTCGGCGAATACCGGGCCGTGGGCTGCTCCCTCACGGATTCTTGTTCGAAATAAGCGAGCATCCGGGTCGGTCAGTATTGGCGCGACCGGATGTCCGTGAAAGGTCACCTTCACAGGGTATTCGGGGAATAGGTCGTCGTCGCCGGTCGAAGCTTGTCGTCCAAACGCTCCTCCTGCGATGACCAGGAGGGACGCGGTCAATATTGCGTTCACCTTTCTCATGGACTTACTCGCTCACCTTTCTCAGTAAGTTCGCGCCGTCACTGTTCGTCGGCGGAGGGGCCGTAGAGTCCGGGGACGGGGACTTCGTTTAAGCGTAAATAGACGCTGAGCTGGGCGCGGTGATGGACGAGGTGGTTGAGGAACATGGTGCGGTAGAGGGTGGCGCGGGGGCCCTCGGTGATAACCTTTTCGCCCCAGCTAAGCTTCCACCTGGTGAGGAGTTGTTCGTCGGTCGCGGATTGGAGGGCTTGGCGGGTTTCGGTGCTGGTCTCGTCGAGCAGGGCGACGAGCTTTTCGCGGCCCTCGAAGAAGAGCGTGGGGAGTTTTGCGGTAGCGAGATCGAGATCGTCGCTGGTCAGGATCATCTTGGCGAATTCGGGGAGACGGGCGACGTGGACGGCGAGGCGTCCCATGGGCATGGATTTTTCGTGGGGCTTCCAGTCGGGCTTGTCTTCGGGGACGCGTTCGAGGACGCGGCGGGTGTTGGCGATTTCGGCGTCGTAATCGAGGAGGAGGACTTCGGCGATGGTCATTTGGGCTCCGGGGTTCAGTGGGTAAGTTTAATGGGGGTTTTTTGTTTGGGGAAGGGGTTGGTTGGAAGGGCGTTGGTGGAACTGCAGATTCTTCATTTCGCCGGCTCGCGGCTCCGTTCAGGATGCCAGTTGATGTTCGAATGGGAAGACGCTCTGATTGGTAGCCGCCGAATTGTAGCCTTTGTGCCGATCCTTCGGCTCGCGCTACGCGGCTTCGCTCAGGATGACTAATTTTGTTTACTTCGCGCTTCGCTCAGGATGACTAATTTTGTTTACTTCGCGCTTCGCTCAGGATGACTAAGTTTCGTGGAGGCCGCGAGGCAGTTCGCGGCGCGCGCAGCGCTCGTGCAAGAATGCTGCGAGAGGGACCATGCTGCTGGAGTTGCGGGCTGAAAATTATGCGGTGATCGACCATGCGATTGCGGTCTTTGGGCCGGGGTTGAACCTGCTGACGGGGGAGACGGGGGCGGGCAAGTCGATCCTGGTGGATGCGCTGGCGCTGTTGATGGGGGACAAGGCTTCGTCGGACATGGTGCGGCATGGGGCGGACCGGGCGGTGGTGGCTTGCGTGTTTGAGAGCACGCCGGGGGCGGAGGCGACGCTTGAGGCGAACGGCATCGATGCCGACGGGGCGGAGATCATTCTGCGGCGGGAGATTCTGCAGAACGGCAAGGGCCGCGTTTATGTGAACAACCAGCCGGCGACGGTGGCGGTGCTGCGGCAGCTGGCTCCGGAGCTGGCGCTGGTGCATGCGCAGAGCGAGACGCTGGGAGCGTTTGACGCGGCGCAGCAGCGGGGATTGCTGGACCGCTTTGCGGGGATTGCGGCGGACGGTGGTTTGGTCGAGGCGGTGGCGGCGGCGTATCGCAGGTGGCGGGAGATTTCGGCGCGGCTGGATGAGCTTGCAGCGGGACGAGCAGGACCGTTTGCGGATGGCAGATCTTGTGGAGCTTTCAGACGCAAGAGATTGGGGACGCTGCGGCCGGTTGCCGGGGAGGACGAGGCGCTGGAGACGGAGCGGCGGGTGCTGGGGAATGCGGAGAAGCTGTATGCGGCGGCGATGAGCGCCTATGAGCTGCTGTATGAGGGCGCGGGTTCGGCGGAGGCGTTCGCTGCGCGCGGCGGGGAAGCATTTGGAAGAGCTGGCGCGGTATGACGGCAAGTTCGCGGAGACGGCGCAGCAACTGGCGTCGGCGCGGGCGGTGGTTGAGGATGTGGGCGCGACGGTGCGGGATTATGCCGAGGGGATCCAGGCTTCGCCGGAGCGGCTGGCGGAGATTGAAGACCGGCTGGCGTTGCTGGACCGGCTGAAGCGGAAGTATGGGGCGACGCTGGCCGAGGTGATTGCTTACGGCGAGGAGGTTGCGGCGAAGCTGGCGGAGATTGAGAACCGGGACGAGATTCTGAAGGACCTGCGAGCGGAGCTGGCGCGGGCGGCGGAGGCTTATCGTGTGGCGGCGGGGGCGCTGAGGCGGGAGCGGGCTGCGGCGGCGAAGCAGGCTGGAGAAGCTGGCCGAGAAGCAGATCAACGACCTGGCGATGAAGGTGAAGTTCGCGGTTGCGGTGAGCGCGCGGCAGGAAGAGGCGGCGTGGACGGCGCATGGCTGGGACGCGGTGGAATGCCGGATTGCGACCAATGCGGGCGAGCCGTTGAAGCCGCTGGATGAGATTGCTTCGGGCGGGGAGATGTCGCGGGTTCTGCTGGCGCTGAAGGTGAGCGTGGAGGAGGGCTTCAATGCCGGTCCATGCGAAGGGCAAGGAAGAAGAATGCTGTTCCGCGGACTCTGGTCTTCGACGAAATTGATATTGGCATCGGCGGACGCGCGGCGGAGGCGGTGGGGCAGAAGCTGAAGGCGCTTTCGCGGGCGCAGCAGGTTTTGTGTGTGACCCATTTGCCGCAGATTGCGGCGTTTGCCGATCAGCATTTTCTGATCGAGAAGCGGGAGCAGTCGGGGCGGACCGAAGACGGCGGTGCGGCTGATGGATGAGTCGGAGCGGACGCAGGAGGTGGCGCGGATGCTGAGCGGGGCGGCGGTGACGGAGACTTCGGTGAAGCATGCGGAGCAGATGTTGAGGGCGAGCCGGTGAGGCCAGGGACTATGTGGACTAGGGAATAGGGACTTAGCGAATAGGTTCGCGGTCAGCGAAGGGCCGGTTGCGGGATTTCGGTTGAAGATGGAGCGGTTTTGGGCTTGATTGAAGATCACCCAGGTTAACTTCGTGAATCCTTCGAAAAACTCAGCGCAGGCTCCGGGGCACCAGCCTTGGTTACTCCTGGAAGGCGTCGGCCCTGTATACTTAATGGTGTGACAGCCACATCCATGAACACATTCAATTCTGACCTGATTCGGGTCATTCCGGACGCGGAAAAGCGTGTCCTGTTGTTGAAGCCGCGAGGCTTTTGCGCGGGCGTGGTGCGGGCGATCGACATCGTCCGGATCGCGCTCGAGACCTTTGGCGCGCCGATCTATGTCCGCAAAGAGATCGTGCATAACCGCTTTGTGGTGAACGAGTTGGCGGAAAAGGGCGCGATTTTTGTCGATGACATCGACGATGTTCCGGCGGGGATGCGGGTGATTTATAGCGCCCACGGGGTTTCGCCGGCGGTGCGCGAGCGCAGCAAGGAGCGCAAGCTCAAGGTGATCGACGCGACCTGTCCGCTGGTGACCAAGGTGCACGTGGAGGCGGTGAAGTTTGCCAAGCAGGGCTATTCGCTGGTGCTGATCGGGCATCGCGATCACGACGAGATTGAAGGGACGCTGGGCGAGGCTCCGGATGTGACCCAGGTGGTTTCGAACGTCGCGGAAGTGCAGTCGCTGGTGGTGCCCGATCCGGAGCGGGTGGCGTATCTGACGCAGACGACGCTGAGCCTGGATGAGGCGCGGGACATTATTACCGCGCTGAAAGAGCGTTTCCCGAAGATTGTCGGGCCGCATTCGCAGGACATTTGCTATGCCACCGAGAACCGCCAGGTGGCGGTGAAGAATGTTGCGCACGAGGCGGACCTGGTGCTGGTGGTGGGGTCGGACAACAGTTCGAACTCGAACCGGCTGGTCGAGGTTTCGCGGAACCTGAGCACGCAGAGCTACCTGATCGACAACTCCGGGGCGATTCGTCCGGAGTGGCTTGAGGGCGTGAAGACGGTGGTGTTGACGGCCGGGGCTTCGGCGCCTGAGGTGCTGGTCGAGGACGTGGTCAATTATTTGCGTCAAAAGGGTTTCGGCAGCGTCGAAGAAGTAGAAGTGATGCCTGAGAATGTGCGGTTCGGACTGCCTCCGGAGATTGTGCAGGCGATTGCGGCGGCCCCGGTTGCGAGCCCGGTAGGCGCGTAGTCTTTCGTTGGCCCGGAGGTTTTCCGAGGCGAGCGAATGGCACGGGCCGAGTGGTTGTTCGGTTATCTAAACGATGAACGTATTCAAAGTAAGTCAGAAATTCGCGGCATCGCAGGCCGGAGCCAAAGCAGTAGCAGAGCCCGCCTCCCCCAAATTCGGAAGAATGGATGCGACGCTGGAGGAAGTCTCCGGCGCGTCGCTGCGGGCGCGCGACTATCTGCTCGATCAGCAGCATCCTGACGGCTACTGGTGCGGCGAGCTCGAAGCCGACTGCGATGCTGGAGGCGGATTACATCTTCGCCCATGTGCTGCTGGGGACGGGCGATCCGGGCAAGATGCAGCGGGCGATGAACGAGATTCTGCGCTACCAGAATGACGATGGCGGCTGGTCGATCTATCCGGGCGGCCCGTCGAATATCAGCTTGTCGGTGAAGTGTTACCTGGCGGGCAAGCTGATGGGGATGTCTCCCGACGAGCCGGCGATGGCGCAAGGCGCGGGAGTGGATTCTGGCCCATGGCGGGGTGGTCGAGTGTAATACCTTCACCAAGATTTATCTCTGCTCGATCGGGCAGTACGACTACGACGCGGTGCCGGCGATTCCGCCCGAGATCGTTCTCTTTCCGAACTGGTTCTACTTCAATATTTACGAGATTTCTTCGTGGTCGCGGGCGATCCTGGTGCCGCTGTCGATTCTTTATGCGAAGAAGCCGTTTAAGAAGCTGGCTCCGGAGCAGGGGATCGATGAGTTGTTTGTCGGCGGTCGCGAGAACGCCGACCTTCGATTGAGGTTGGATCGCAAGAAGCTGGTCAGCTGGCGGAATTTCTTCCTCGCGACTGACCGGTTGATTCACTTGCGGAGCGGGTGCATATTCGTCCGCTGCGGCAGATTGCGCTGAAGAAGGCCGAGAAGTGGATGCTGGAGCGGCTGGAGATGTCGGACGGGCTGGGCGCAATTTATCCGGCGATGCTGAACTCGATCATTGCGCTGCGCCACCTGGGATATTCGCTGGATGATCCGCAGGTGATTCGGGCGATGGATGAGTTTGAGAAGCTGGGAATCGATGTGCCGGACGGAACGCCGGATTATCCGGTGCCGACCTTCCGGATGCAGCCTTGTGTTTCGCCGGTGTGGGACACGGCGCAGGCGGTCTTTGCGCTGGGCGAGGCCGATGTTCCGCGCAACGATCCGCGGCTGCTGAAGGCGGTCGACTGGATGCTGTCGAAGGAAGTGCGGCATAAGGGCGACTGGGCGGTGAAGGTGCGTGGCGCGGAGCCGGGCGGTTGGGACTTTGAGCACAACAACGAGTTTTATCCGGATGTCGATGACACCGGGCAGGTGCTGCTGGCGCTGAATAAGGTGGACAATCCGCGCGAGCGCTACCAGTATGACGTGTCGAAGCGGGCGATCGAGTGGATCTTTGCGATGCAGTGCCGGAATGGCGGCTGGGCGAGCTTCGATAAAGACAACACGAAGATGATCTTCCAGTACATTCCGTTTGCCGACCACAATGCGATGCTGGATCCGCCGACGGTGGATATTACGGGGCGCATTCTGGAGACGCTGGCGACTTACGGCTACACGCAGCGCGACAAGCGGGTCGAGAAGGCGATCAAGTTCATCTATGACCAGCAGGAGCCGGATGGAAGCTGGTTTGGCCGCTGGGGCGTGAATTACCTCTACGGCACGTTCCTGGTGCTGCGCGGCCTGGAGGCGATCGGCGTCTGGAACCATGAGCCGCAGATCCAGCAGGCGGCGGAGTGGATCCGCATGGTGCAGAACGCCGATGGCGGCTGGGGCGAGAGCCTGCATAGCTACGACGATCCGAGTACGCGCGGCGTTGGCGTGAGCACTCCTTCGCAGACGGCCTGGGCGCTGCTGGGATTGCTGGCCGCGGGCGATACGCGCAGCGATTCGGTGGCCAAGGGCGTTCGCTGGCTGCTGACGCATGCAACTGGCTGACGGCTCATGGGACGAGAGCTGCTGGCGACGGGCGCGACCAAGCAGGCGATTATCACCGGGACTGGATTTCCGCGGGTGTTTTATCTTGCGTATCACTTGTACCGGGATTATTTTCCGCTGTTGGCTTTGACGACTTATCGCAAGGCGATAGAGCGCGCGGGGTGAAGCAGTTGTTAGTTGTCAGTCCTCAGCTAGAGGAGTTGTGCCGTTGAACTGAAGACTGATCACTGAGAACTTGATCTTCATACCAGGCGGGACGAGGAGAACTATTTCATGGCTGTTCCGATTTCTCAGATGTGGACGGTGGCGACTTACGTCCTGGAGCAGAAGTTCAAGGGGCGCGAACGGTATCCGCTGGTGTTGATGCTGGAGCCGCTGTTTCGCTGCAACCTTGCCTGCGCGGGTTGCGGCAAGGTGCAGTATCCGCCGCACATTTTGAAGAAGAACCTCTCGCCCGAAGAGTGCTTTGCGGCGGTCGAGGAGTGTGGCGCGCCGATGGTGAGCATTCCCGGCGGCGAGCCTTTGCTGCATCCGCAGATCGTCGAGATCGTGAACGGCTTGATCGCGCGGAAGAAGTACATCTATCTGTGCACGAATGCCCTTGAGTTGAAGAAGCGGTTGCCGGAGTTTACTCCGTCGAAGTATCTGACGTTCTCGGTCCATCTCGATGGCCAGCGCGAGCACCATGATTTCTCTGTTTGCCGCGAGGGTGGGTATGACATTGCGGTTGAGGGAATCAAAGAAGCGGTGAAGCGCGGCTTTCGCGTGACGACGAATTACACCCTCTTCGACGGGGCGGACGCCAACAGCGCTCGCGCATTCTTCGACGAGGTGATGGCGATGGGTGTTGAGGGGATCGTGCTCTCCCCGGGTTACACCTATGACAAGGCGCCAGATCAGAAGCACTTTCTGGGGCGTGCGCGGTCGCGGAGGCTTTTCCGGGCGATCCTGTCGAACCGGAAGAAGAGCTGGAAGTTCAATATGTCGCCGCTGTTCCTTGAGTTCCTGATGGGCAAGCAGAATTACAAGTGCACGCCCTGGGGCTCGCCGGCATACAACATCTTTGGCTGGCAGAAGCCTTGCTATCTGCTGCAGGACGGCTATGTCGACACCTTTAAAGAGTTGATGGAACTGACCGACTGGGATGGCTACGGCACGGAGAGCGGCAATCCCAAATGTGCGAACTGCATGGTGAGCTGTGGGTATGAGCCGACGGCGGTGCAGCATGGCTTTACGACGCTGAACGGCTTTATCAGCATGGTCAAGGGCACGTTGTTCAGCAAGTATGAGGACCGCGGAGCTTTGGACCTGCTAAATCGGCCGCCTGAGTCTGGACACGGTGCTCTGGTGCAGATTGCTGAGCCCGCGCGAGACGCCGAAGAGGTGCGCGCGTGAGCGAGATTGAGACGCAGTCTGCCGTGATCGATCCGGATGCGCAGGAAGTTGCGGTTGGCTTTCATCACGACAATCTGGAAGGCTGGATTCCGGAGCTTGCGACGGATGCTGAGGTTTTCGATGCGTTTGAAAAGGCCTTCGATTATCGCGGCGATATCGTGATCACCCGCAAGGATGGCTCGAAGCTCGAGGGCTACATCTTCGACCGCAAGGCGGGTAGATCCCTCGAAGATTCGGTGGTGCGGCTTTACCCGGCGACTTCGAATGAGAAGCTTTCGATTCCTTATGCGGAGATTGCGCGGCTGGAGTTTGGCAAAGACCGTGCTGCTGGGAAGCATTGGGAAGCGTGGGTTGCGCAGTATCAGAAGAAGAAGGCGGCTGGGGAGAAGAACATCGGCATTGTGCCGGACGCTTTAGACTAAAGACAGACGGGCTTTCCTGGAGAAATGGTATGGCGACGATCCACATTTCGGAGGTCGAGGCGGCGAAGGATTTTGCCGGGCTTGTTGACCGGGTTCGCCGGGGCGACGAAGTGGCGATTGAGCGGGACGACAAGATTGTCGCGGTCCTCCGTGATGCGGAGGCGGAGTTCAAGCCAAGGACGTTGAGAGAATCTCTCGCCATGCTGAAGGAAATCGAGCGGGAGCGCGGTTATGCTTCGGTTATGGACGAAGATTTCGCGGCCGACATGCGTGAGATCGTGGCAATGCGCGGCCAGTGGAACCCGCCGGATTGGGAGTAATTCTCGATACTAGTCTGCTGATTGAAGCAGAACGCGGGGGCGAGGAAGCTGACGCTCTGCTTAGCAGACTAGGATCAACTTTCGGTGAAACTCCAATTGCACTCTCCGTGGTGTCCGTCGTTGAATTTACTCACGGAATTTACCGTGCCAAGCGGTCCGATCAGCGGGAACGCCGATCACGATTCGCGGACGACATCTTTCGCGTCGTAGCGGTATATCCTGTCACGTTCTCTATTGGGATGCTGGCGGGCCGGATTCACGGGGAACTGATGGCTCAATGGAAAGACGCTGGACTTTGCAGATCTACTGATCGGATGTACAGCGCTGCATTTGGGCTACGATCTGTCGACGCTTAATCGAAAACACTTCGCGGATATCGATGGCTTGTCCATTCTGTCGCCGTCGAAAGCTTTGGAATAGTAGTTCTCCCTCATGAAAGTCTTCCTTACAGGCGCAACTGGATTTGTGGGTAGCCATGTGGCTCGCGAGCTGGCGTGCCGTGGCGCTCAGCTTCGCCTGTTGGTGCGCAAGACGAGCCGAACCGACAATCTGGAAGGCATCGCCGGCGAGACCGTGGTTGGCGATCTGCGCGAGCCGGAATCTTTGCGCGCGGCTGTTTCGGGTTGCGATGCGGTGATGCATGTGGCGGCCGATTACCGGCTGTGGGTACGCGATCCGCAGGCGATGTATGCGGCGAATGTCGATGGAACGCGAAACCTGCTGCAGATTGCACGAGAGCAGGGGGTCGCTCGCTTCGTCTACACGTCGAGTGTGGCGACGATGGGTTTTCGCAGAGATGGGACGATTGTCGATGAGGCATCGCCGGTTTCACTTGCCGATATGATCGGGCACTATAAGCGTTCGAAGTTTCTTGCCGAGCAAGAGGCAATCCAGGCGGCGCAGGCGGGGCAGGCGGTGGTGATTCTGAATCCGACGACTCCGGTCGGAGCGAACGATTTGAAGCCTACGCCGACGGGCGGTATTATCGTCGATTTCCTCAATCGCAAGTTTCCGGCGTATGTTGATACCGGGCTGAATCTGGTGGATGTTCGCGAAGTTGCTCGCACTCATGCGGACGCATTGACGATGGGAAGATTTGGCGAGAGGTACATTCTGGGCGGCGAGAACCTGACGCTGAAGCAGATACTGGATAAGTTGTCAGCGATTACCGGCTTGCCTTCGCCTACGAAAAAGGTGCCGCATTGGGTGGCTATGGGCTTCGCGTTCTTTGACGAAAATCTAACTGGACGCTTGATGGGCAAGGAGCCGCGGGCGACCGTTGAAGCGGTGCGGATGGGGCAGAAGATGATGTTTGCCTCGTCGGCTAAAGCGGAGCGAGAGCTGGGATTTCGGCAGGCGCCGGTGTATCCGGCGCTGCGAGCGGCCGTGGAATGGTTTCGCGCGAACGGCTATGTGAAGGGTGAAGCGAGGGCGGCGAGTTGAAAGCACGTATTGGGATCGTGGCCGCGATGGCCGGCGAGCTTCGTCCGCTGGTGAGGGGATGGAAGCGCGAGGAGACCGCAGAGGGCGTCACTCTTTATACGTGCGATGAAGCGGTGGCCGCCTTTGCCGGACTTGGTTCGCAACGAGCGAGGCTGGCGACGGCGGCGGTATTAAAGTTAGGGCCGATTCGGAGAATTATTTCGGCGGGTTGGGCTGGCGGTTTGCATGCAGCGATGGTGCCCGGGGGCGTTTGGCGTGTGAGCAAGATCGTAAACCCGACGACTGGCGAGGTTGTGGAAACCAGTGAATCCCACGAGCTGAATGGGGAGGGCGCCGTGCTGGTGACGACGAATGTGGTGACCACGGTCGAAGATAAGCATCGGCTGCGCAAGATGTACTCGGCCGACCTGGTGGATATGGAAGCGTCGACGGTTGCGGAGGCGGCGCGGCGGAACAAGATTTCTTTCTCGGCCATTAAAGGAGTCTCCGATGGGTACGATTTCGATTTGCCGGGGATGGAGAGGTTTACGACTCCTGATGGGCAATTTCGTCAGGCAAGGTTCGCGGCCTATGCGGCGCTGCGGCCGATACTGTGGAAGCCGGTGGCGAGGCTGGCGAAGGACAGCGGCGTTGCGGCGCGGAGGCTTAGCCGGGAACTGGAACGGTATCTTGCCGACGAGTCGAGAGTGAGCCAGGTTGAGGGACAGCCGGTTGATCCGTAGATTGCAAATAGATGCTGGCCTACTCTGAACGAGCGGGTCGGCGTAGGATAAGAGACGACATTATGGCAACCTTGACTGAAACAGGCCCATTTCTGGTAGGCGGCACTCTTCCTCAACGGATGAAGGCTCCGGTCTATCGCGGCATCAACGATGTGCGTCTCGAGGAGATGCCGGTTCCGGCGATCGGGGCTGGCGAAGTGCTGATTCGCGTGCATTCCTGCGGAGTTTGCGGGACGGACCTGAAGAAGATCCATACCGGCTCGCACTCGGCGCCGCGCATTTTTGGCCATGAGACGGCTGGCGTGATTGCGGCGGTGGGGAGTGAAGTGGAGGACTTCAAGCCCGGCGACAGAGTTGTGGTTTTCCATCACGTTCCGTGTGGCGACTGCTACTACTGCCGGAAGAAGACGTTTGCCCAGTGCGACAGCTACAAGCGGGTTGGCATGCACGGCGGGCTTTGAGCCCTCGGGCGGCGGCTTTGCCGAGTATGTGCGGGTGATGGACTGGATCGTGCGGCGTGGGCTGGTGAAGATTCCGGACGACGTGCCGTTTGAGCAGGCGGCGTTTGTGGAGCCGGTGAATACCTGCTTCAAGGCGGTTCGCAACCTGAAGATCGCGGCGGACGAGACGGTGCTGGTGATCGGGCAAGGGCCGATCGGGATTTTGCTGGCGACGCTGGCTGCGCGCACCGGAGCGAAGGTTTTGACATCTGATCTTTATGCGGAGCGGCATAAGATCGCCGCGACTTATGGCTTGTCGCATCCGATCGATGCGTCGAACGAAGACGTGGTTGCGGTGACCAGGGCGCAGAGCGAAGGCCGTGGGGCCGATGTCGTGATTCTCGCGGTGGGCGGCAACGGGTTGATTCGTCCGGCGATGGATGCGGCGCGGCCGGGTGGCCGGGTTCTGCTCTTTGCGCAGACCCAGCATGGCGAGGTGACGATCGATCCGGCTGTGGTTTGCATGGATGAGAAGAGCTTGCTCGGATCGTATAGCTCGTCGGCGGAGATACAGGACGAAGGGGCGAAGCTGGTATTCGATGGATATCGGAACGGATTCGATCTGACCCGGCTCATCTCGCATCGCTTTCCGATGGAGCAGGCGGTCGAGGCGATTGCGATTGCTTCGCAGCCCAGTGCGAGTTCGATGAAGATCATGATTCATCCGTGCGCCTGATAGCCGGAGAGCGGCTAGAGAAATGGACGCCATGCTAACTGAAGTTACTGAAATGAATGCCGCGGTGCTGTACGGGCAGGAAGATGTACGGATCGAGCGCGTTCCGATGCCTCGACCCGAGGCCGGCGAGATTGTGGTCGAAGTGCAGGCTGCGTTGACCTGCGGCACCGATCTGAAGACGTACCGGCGCGGCTACCATGCCAAGATGCTGGCGCTGCCGGCGTTGTTTGGCCATGAACTGGCGGGAGTGGTGCGCGAGGTGGGTGCGGGTGTGTCCCAGTTCGAGCCGGGCATGCGGGTGGTGGCGTTGAATTCGGCGCCGTGCGGGAAGTGTTTCTGGTGCAAGCGCGAGCAGGAAAATCTCTGCGAGGATCTGCTGTTTAACAACGGCGCCTATGCGGAGTACATTCGGATTCCGGCGCGCATTGTCGAGAAGAATACTCTGATTGTTCCGCCGCATGTTCCTCTGGAGCACGCGGCGCTGACCGAGCCGCTGGCCTGCGTGGTTCGCGGGCTTGGAAGAGAGCGGCGCGCGGCCGGGTGATTCGATTGCGGTGATCGGCGCGGGGCCGATCGGGCTGATGTTTATCCACGCGGCGGAGTTGAGCGGACTGCGCGTGATTGCCGTGGTCAAGCGACCGGAGCAGGTCGAGAGCGCGCGTCTGTTTGGCGCCCAAGAAGTGGTCAAGACAGTCGGGAGTCGCGACGTGATCGAGATGGTGCGTGGCTTTACCGACGAACGCCGCGGCGTGGACATTGCGATCGATGCGGCCGCGACGCCGACTACGTGGCAGTGGGCCGTCGACATGGTGCGCAAGGGCGGCACGGTGAACTTCTTTGGCGGCTGCGCGGCGGGGACGCAGGGTTTCGCTCGATACCAACCGGCTGCACTACAACGACATCACGTTGAAGTCGAGCTTCCACCATACTCCGGCTGCCTGCCGCAGCGCCTTTCAGATCATCGCCAGCGGCCGTTTCAAGTGCAGCGAGTACATCACCGGGCGGGCGCGGCTGACGGAGTTGAATGGCGTCTTTCGCAAGTTGATGGACCGCTCGAACGATATCAAGACCGCGATCATTCCCTGAACTAAGCTCCCGAGATCGAGCAAAGTAGCATTCTTGAGATAATGACGTATGCGCTTTCCTTTGCCGGGCGCGGAGTGACTGATCTTGCCCGTAACGCAGACTCAAGACGAGCTGATCCCCCAAACGCTGGCCAAAGCTGAACTGTTGCGGCGCGGATGGGCGGCGCTGCCGCCGGAGTATGGGATTCCGGCACGGCCTCCGACGCTTGAAGAGGCGCGCGACTATTGCAAGCGGCTGACCGAGACGCACTACGAGAATTTCCATGTGGCGTCGTGGTTTCTGCCGAAGCGGCTGCGGCCGCATTTTCAAAGCATTTATGCCTATTGCCGCATCTCGGACGACCTTGGCGACGAGGTGGGGAACCGCGAGCAGTCGCTGGCCCTGCTTGACTAGTGGGGCGAGGAACTGGATGCGTGCTACGCGGGGGTGGCGCGGCATCCGGTATTTGTAGCGCTGGCTGCGACGATTCGGGAGTGTGATATTCCGAAGGAGCCGTTTGCGGATTTGCTGGTGGCGTTTCGGCGGGACCAGACGGTGACGCGGTTTGAGTCGATGGCAGAGGTGCTGGGCTATTGCCGCTACTCGGCGAATCCGGTTGGGCGGCTGGTGCTTTATGCCTGCGGCTATCGCGATGCGGAGATGTTTCGGCTGTCGGACTTCACTTGCTCGGCGCTGCAGCTGGCGAATTTCTGGCAGGATGTGCGATCGGATTATGAACGCGGGCGCATTTATCTTCCGCTTGAAGACATGCGCCGATTTGGCGTTGGCGAGGAGACGATCGCGTCAGGGGCGAGCACTGCGGCATTTCGCGAGCTGATCAAGTATGAGGTGAGCTAGGCGCGGAAGATGTTTGCCGCGGGGGCGCCGTTGATTGGCATGGTGGACCGTGATCTTGCGCTGGACTTAGACCTCTTCACGCGCGGGGGGCTCGAGATTCTGAGGGCGATCGAGGCGCAGAATTATGATGTGTTGCGTGCGCGGCCGGCTATTTCGAAATGGCGCAAGGCCGGGCTGCTGTTGACCGCATTGACCGGCAAGCTGGTCTCGCGTGGCGGCAAGCATCGAGAGCTCCCGAGGGTGGCTGCCTGATCATGGAAGAGTCGAAGGCGCAGACTGCGGAAGCCTATCGAGTCTGCAGAGAGATTGCCCGGAAGGAAGCCAAGAATTTCTACTATGCGTTTGTCGCGCTGCCCGAGGCGAAGCGGGATGCGATATGCGCGGTGTATGCGTTCATGCGCCATGCCGACGATCTCTCGGACGATGAGAGTGTCTCCATCGCGGAGCGCCAGATCAGGCTCGACCAGTGGCTTGGGGCATGGCACGTGGCTTCTGAAGGTGGCGTTGCCGACGACCCGGTCTTTGTAGCTCTGCGGGATGCTCAGCGGCGATTTGAGATTCCGTCGCAGTTGCTGGAGCAGCTTGTCGAGGGCACGACGATGGACCTGCGGCGAGGGGACACTGATGCCAATCGCGACCTGACCAGGTATGACACCTATGAGACCTTTGACGAGCTTTACCGATATTGCTACTTAGTGGCGTCGGTGGTTGGGCTGGTGTGTATTCGCATCTTTGGCTACAGCGACCCTCGCGCGGAGAGGCTAGCCGAGGAGACGGGGATCGCGTTCCAGTTGACGAATATCCTGCGCGATGTGCGCGAGGATGCGGAGCGCGGGCGCATTTATCTTCCGTTGGAAGATCTGCGACGCTTTGGCGTGACTGCGGAGCAGTTGGCCTCGGTGCGTGACGAGCGCGGACTTGCGGAGCCGATGCGCGAACTGCTGCAGTGGGAGGCGCGGCGTGCGGAGGAATACTACGAGTCAGGGAAGAAACTGTTGCCGCTGATCGATGCGGACAGCCGTCCGGCGCTTTGGGTGCTGATCACGATCTATCACCGGCTGCTGCTCAAGATTAAGGGACTAAGCTACAACGTCTTCTCTTCGCGCGTGAGCGTGCCGGCCTATGAGAAGGTGGCGATTCTAGGCTGGGGCACTCTGCGTACCCTGGGCAGCCGCGGATGACCGGCGGCCGGGTGATCCAAAGCGCAGAATCATGGCGAATGACGGCGTGAGCGAAAAAGGAACAGCCACTGTTACAGTTGTGGGCGCGGGGGTTGCGGGCCTGGCGGCGGGGTGCGCTCTGGCTGGGGCTGGCTACGATGTGACGCTGCTGGAGCGGCGGCCTTATGTTGGCGGGCGGGCTTCGTCTTATGAGCATCCGGCGCTGCATGAGGTGGTGGATTGCCAGCATGTGTTGCTGGGCTGCTGCACGAACCTGATTCATCTCTTGGAAGCGTCGGGCGCGGCGGACAAGATTCGCTGGTATGACGAGCTTGTCTTTCTTGAGCCGGGCGGACGGCGGAGCTGCTTTCATCCAAATGGGCTTGCCTGCGCCGCTCCATTTCACGGACTCTTTCCTGCGTGCGCCGATGCTGGGCGTGGCGGATAAACTGGCTATTGCGCGGGGCATGTCTGAGTTTCTCTCGGCGAAGGAACCAAGCGATGAGATCAGCCTGGAGCAATGGCTGAAGCGGACGGAGCAGACGCCGCTGGCGATTCGTCATTTCTGGGAGCCGGTGGTGCTTTGCACTCTGAATGACGGCTTTGCGAATTGTTCGCTGCGGATAAGCGCGAAGGTGTTTCGCGAGCTTTTTCTTAAGTCTGCGGCTGGGCGCGAGGCTGGGGATTCCGACGGTTCCGCTGAGCGATCTTTACGCTGCGGCAGCGGGGAAGTTTGAGTCTTTAGGCGGCAAGGTGTGTCTTCGGAGCGGGGTTGAGGCTGTTGCTCCGGGCGAGGGCGGGCGGTGGAAGATTCGAACGGCGGCAGGCGAGCACACTACGGACGCGGTGGTTTTGGCGCTTCCGTTTGAGCAGACGCAGAAGCTGGTTATCGGGGTTGCCGAGATCGGACGGCGGCTGGCGAGCTTGATCGGGATATTCAGAGCTTTATTCATGCGCCGTATACGACGGTTCACTTGTGGTTCGATCGGCAGATTACCGATCTTCATCATGCGGCGTTGCTGGATACGACGATTCAGTGGGTTTTTCATAAGTCGCGGATTCGGAGTTATCCGGAAGAGCGGGGCAGCTATGTGGAGCTGGTGATTGCGGCGTCAACGGCACAGCTGAAGATGGAGCGGTCGGAGATCCTTGATAGCGCGATGGCTGAGCTGGCTTCGTTCTTTCCTGAGGTGAAGGGGGCGAAGCTAGTGAAGAGTGGAATTCTGAAGGAAGCGCGGGCGACGTTTTCGGTGCTGCCGGGGCTGGATGAATTAAGGCCGCTGGCGAAGAGCCCCTGGGCTGGCATCTATTTCGCGGGCGACTGGACGGCTACTGGCTGGCCGTCGACGATGGAGAGCGCCGCGAGGAGTGGATATCTCGCGGCTGAAGCGTTGGCTGCCGATCATGGGTCTTCAGCGAAGTTTCTGCAGCCGGATGTTGCGGCGAGCGGAATGATGAAGTTGTTTGGCTAAAGGTCTTCTCAACGACGGGCCTGTTGCATTGGCCGCGCGTCAATCGTCTTTTCTCATTTCACAACTCATAAGCCGCTAAACCGTGCGCGTGGCGGTCTTTCGCTCTCTCCTCTTGACAATCAAGAGGAGAGAGCGTACCTCTAGATAATCAAGAGGAGCATTTCGCTTGGGAGATCAATCGAGAGAACTGGTGCAGGGGACGCTGGAAATGCTGGTGCTGAAGACACTCGCCCTCGAGCCGATGCATGGCTATGGCATTGCGCTGCGGATCGAGCAGATCAGCGGTGGAGTGTTTAGCGTGAATCCGGGATCGCTCTTTCCCGCGCTGAGCCGGATGGAGCGCGGAGGCAGGATCAAGGCGGAGTGGCGGGCGACGGAGAACAATCGCCGGGCGAAGTATTACCTGCTTACGGCTGCAGGGAAGAAGGCGCTCAAAGACGAGACGCAGCAATGGGGACGGCAGATCGCCGCCATTAGTCGGATTATGGAAGCCTAAGGGGTTGCGTCATGTCTGTATTGAAAAGTGTGGCTAGCGGTGTCAAGGCGCTGCTTCACAATGAGCGGCGGAACGACGAGATCAAGGAAGAGTTGCGGGGCTACGTCGAGGCTGCGGTTGATGAAAAGGTCCGGCGAGGAATGACGCGAGAGCAAGCTCTGCGGGCGGCGAACCGGGAGATTGGCACGGAGGAAAGCGTGAGGCATAAAGTCTGGTCGGCGGGTTGGGAATCGACCGTTGAATCGCTGTGGCAGGACATTCGCTATGGGGCGCGGCAACTGCTGAAGTCTCCGGGGTTCTCGATTGTTGCGGTGCTTTCGCTGGCGCTGGGCATTGGGGCGAACACGGCGATCTTCACGCTGATCAACGATCTGCTGTTGAAGTCGCTGCCGGTGCGAGATCCGCAACAGCTGGTTTCCTTTGGCAAAGCGACGGGTGGCGGCATTCTTGGCGGGTTTGATCATGCCAGGCCGATCGACATTTTCACCTACGACTTTTACAAGCGACTTGAGCATGATCAGGAGAATGGGCAAACCGCGAAGTTTGAGGGAGTGTGTGCGTTCTCGAGTTTTCCGGTGCAGATCAGCGTGCGTTCCGGATCGCAGGGCGGCGGTGCGGCGACGCAGGCGGTCAGTCACCTGGTTTCGGGGACGTTTTTTTCCGTGCTGGGCGCGGAACCTATTCTTGGAAGATCGATAAATCCAGCGGACACCGATGTTCCGGGCGCAGCCCGGTCGCGGTGATCAGCTATCGCTACTGGCAGCAGGCAATGGCGGCGGACCCTGCTGTTATTGGGCGTGTGATCACGATCAACGGCACGCTCTTTACGGTGATTGGGGTAATGCCGGCGAGCTTTTATGGCGTCGATCTGAACCAAAGCTCACCGGACATGTGGGTGCCGATCACGATGCAGGCGGAGGTGATGCAGCAGCCGGTGATGCTGGACTCGTCGAACCTGTATTGGGTCCACGTGATGGCGAGGCGGAAAGCCAGCGTGGCTCTGCCAGAGGCGCAGGCGTGGGTGAGTGCGCAGCTGCAACAGTCCATGGCCGAGCACGAGGGCGGACAGGTAACGGAGGCGCGTCGCAAGGAGATTGCGCAATACTCTGTTCAATTGTTGCCGGGAGGCGCGGGCATCTCGGGTCTTCGCGATGAGTATGAGGCGCCGCTTGCGGTGCTGATGGGGATTGTTGCGATTGTGCTGCTGATCGCGTGCGCGAACCTCGCGAACTTTTTGCTGGCGAAGGCGGCGGCGCGGGAGCGTGAGTTTTCGACGAGGCTGGCGCTGGGCTCGAGCCGGGCGCGGATCGTGCGGCAGGTGCTGACTGAGACGTTGCTGCTGGCGTTCCTTGGCGGGGCTCTCGGACTGGTGTTGGCGTTTGCAGGGACGCGCATTCTTATCAAGTTCATTGCGGGAGAGGGGTCGCACACTGCCTTGGCAGCCACGCCAGACCTGCGGGTGCTTGCGTTTACTTCCGCGATCTGCGTGCTTACTGGACTGCTGTTTGGGGTTGCGCCGGCATTGCGAGTTTCGCGGACGGATGTAACCGGGGCGCTCAACGCGAATTCGCGGACTGCGGCTGGAGCTGGTGGGCGATCGGGACGGTTGATGCCGAATCTTCTGGTGACGGGGCAGGTGACGCTTTCGCTGGTGCTGCTGGCGGTGGCGGGGCTTTTTCTGCGGACGCTGCATAACCTGCACACGCAAGACCTGGGCTTCAACCGAACGAATATCTTGCTGGTGAGAACAAGTCCAAAGTTCGCTGGATATAAGCCGGAGCAATTGAATGCGTTGTATGACCGGATACTGAGCCGCATCGATGCGCTGCCGGGCGTGCGTTCGGCGACGCTTTCGGGCGCGCCGCCGATGTTCCATGGCAACTGGGGTTCTCCGATCACTATCGTGGGTCGACCGATCAAGGAAAATGAGGACGTGAGCACGCTGCTCAACCGGGTTTCGCCGGGATATTTCGAGACGCTGGGGATTCCGTTGCTGCGTGGGCGGACGATCGGGGCGGAGGACACGGCGACTTCGACCAAGGCGGTGGTCGTCAACCAGACGCTGGCGGATAAGTATTTTCCGCATGGGGATGCGATTGGGCATAGCTTTACCGTGGCCGATCCGAGCGTGAAAGGAACCTGGCAGATTGTCGGCGTCGTGCGCGATGCGACCTATAACCATGCGGGTGAAGAGCACGATCCGATGGCGTATCTTGCGGTGATGCAGCTTACCGAAGACGACCAGTATGCGTACTTTCTGCAGGTGCAGACGGTGGGCGACCCGAGCGCGGTTGCGGGCGAGGTGCGGGCGGCGCTGGCGGAGATCGATTCGAATCTGCCAGTGCTCGATGTGCAGCCGATCAATGAGATGCTCGATCATCTGATCGATCAGCAGCGGCTGGTCTCGCAGCTGTCAGGATTCTTCTCGGTGCTGGCTTTGTCGCTTTGCGCGATCGGGCTTTATGGGGTGATGGCTTATAGCGTGGTTCGGCGGACGAATGAGATCGGGGTTCGCATTGCGCTGGGCGCTGGGACGGGCGAGGTACTTTGGCTGGTGCTGCGGCAATCGCTGATTTTGCTGGGGATTGGTGTTGCGCTGGGAATTCCGGCGACGTTGGCGGCGAGTCGTGCGATTCAGGCGGGATTGTTTGGGTTGAGTCCGTGGGACCCGAGCACGCTGATTGGGGCTACGGTGGTTATCGCGGTTGTGACTTTGGTGGCGGCTTATTTCCCGGCGCGGCGAGCGGCGCGGATTGATCCGATTGTGGCTCTTCGGTATGAGTAGAGCTTGTTAGGCGACCTATTGTGAAACCCACCCTACGCGATAGAGCTGCGTAGGATGGGGCATCCGTTTTGGTTGAGGGCGATAGAGGCGAGTCACTCCACTTCGTGGTGTGGCCGTACTAGTTCGCGGGCAGGACTCCAATTGTGTGTAGCCAGGTTTGGGCGGTTTGGGGCCAGGTTGTTACGGGGAGCTTGGTGCGACGGAGGCCGTAGCCGTGGCCGCCTTCGGCGTAGATGTGGAGCTCCGCGGGAACCTTCGCTTTCTTGAGCTGCAGGAAATAGACTGCAGCGTTTTCGACGTGGACTGGGTCGTCTTCGGCCTGCACGATGAAGGTGGGCGGGGTGTCGGCGGTGGGATTGATGTCGGCGTTGGGTGCGTAGTCTTTGTCGGCGATGGCGAGGTAGCCGGGATAGACGACGACGGCGAAGTCGGGGCGGCAACTGAGCTGGTCGGCGGCGTCGATCGGCGTCGTAGAGGCGCTTGTCGTAGTGGGTGCTGATGGCGGCGGAGAGGTGTCCGCCGGCGGAGAAGCCGAGGACGCCGACGCGCTTGGGATCGATGTGCCATTCGGCGGCGTGTTGGCGGACGATGCCCATGGCGCGCTGGGCGTCCTGCAGGGCGGCGTCGGATTTGGGATAGGGGCCGGTGCCGGGGACGCGGTACTTCACGAGCACGCAGGTGATGCCGGCGGAGTTGAGCCAGTCGCAGACCTCGGTGCCTTCGAGATCGATGGCGAGGATGTTGTAGCCGCCTCCGGGAAAGACGACGATCGGCTGCGCCGGTGTTTGGCGTCTTGGGCGGGTAGACGGTGAGGGTGGGGACGGAGACGTTGCCGAGCCGGACGAGCGGCTTGCCGGCGATGAGATTGTCTTTGGCGGTGGTGGTGTCGGCTTCGGGGCCTGTGGTCTTCAGCGGCGCGCCGGGTACTGCACTTGGCCATAGCGGGAGAGTAGTGAGGTTGGCGGGTGGTGGCCATGCCGGGCTTTGTGCGCATGCGCTGAGTGTGAGGGCGGCGATGGCGAGGAAGAAAAGCAAAGGGCGCTTGGACATATTGATTTCGGCTCAATGCATGATTGCAGTCGAAGAAGGGACAAGGCAAGTGGCAGCCCGAGGGAGTGGCGTTTGCATCCTATTTGCGAAACGAAACTTCAATCAGTCTCAGGATGGTAAACAATGCCCCCCAAGAAAGCCGCCAAGAAGCAGGTAGGCCCGCATGACGAAAAGCAACACCATTCAAAGGACCTGCGCCGGGCCTACGAACATCTTGGCCGGGTCCAGACCTTGCAGCGGCAGTTGAAGGATGGTGGTGACGATGTGTCCGTCCTGGTCGGTCTGGCACAGGAACAGAGCGCCGAAGGGAGAGCGAAGGACGTCGCCGATCTGCTTCGCGCGGCCGAACATCTCGGCTTTGCTGAGCTGGCGGACTCGAAAGAGGTCGTCGCGCGGCTTTCCGGCAGCGTGGAGGCGGCTCTGCGGGCACAGTTAGACCACCTGCTCAAGAAGGCGGAGGAACACTGGGAGCCGAAGGACGCCCATCCAGCGATTGCCTCGATCTACCGCGACACGCGTCACCGAGCCGAACAGGCGCGGAAGGGCAGATCCTATCGGATGGCGCTGGAACTGATGCGGTGTGCGGAGGCACTCGCCCATCTTCATCTTCGGGCACCGGGAAAGGTCAAGAAGATCACCACTCCGCATAAACTGCGTGAGCTGGCTGCATCCTGATGACTGGGCGAGACTCGGCTGGGTCAGAAGCGGGAAAGAAGAAGAGCATTCGAGCGCTGCTGGCGACGAACTTTTTTCTCGCGGATGTGCAGACCGGTCTAGGGCCGTTCCTGGCGGCGTATCTTGCGTCAGCAGGGTGGAATGCCGGCCGGGTGGGCGCGGCCCTTACGTTGGGCGGGATAGTGACCGTCGTGGTACAGACGCCGGCGGGCGCGATTGTCGATCGAACGACTTCCCGGCGGATGGTTCTGGCAGTTGGCTGCCTGGTGCTGCTGGCTGGGGCGATTTTGCTGTCCATGTCGACGGCGCCATGGTCGGTGTACACGGCGCAGTTTCTTGTCGGCGGCACGGCACCATTTCTCGCGCCGACATTGGCGGCAATCACGATGGGAGTGGTTGGCGTGAAGCTCTTCGACCGCCAGTTTGGGCGCAACCAGTCCTTTAATTCCGCCGGGAACGTCGCCTGCGCTCTGCTTATCGCCGGGGTCAGCCGGCTGTTTGGCAATCGCGCCATTTTTATCGCGGCGGCGCTGTTGACGATCCCGACGATCTTTTCCGTTATGGCCATCCGGAGCGATGACATCGACGAGCGCCTTGCCCGTGGCGCGCGGGAGGAAACGGATGGCGACGCCCGGCCAGAATCGATTTGGCGGACGCTCTTTGGCGACCGGGTGCTGCTGTTTTTCTTCGTATGCGCCTTCTTCTTTCATTTCGCCAACGCTGCCATGTTGCCGCAGCTCGGCGAGATGCTGTCGAAGGGTGTAAGGTCAAGCGCCGCACCGTTCATGTCGGCGTGCGTCATCGTCACCCAACTGGTGATCATGTGTACGGCCTCGACGATCGGACGCTATTCGAATAAGCACGGCCGCAAGCCGCTTTTGCTGGTTGGCTTCGGCGTGCTTCCGGTGCGGGCCCTCCTGTACACCCTTACGCACACGACTTCATTGCTGATCGCCGTCCAGTTGCTGGATGGGGTGGCCAACGCGATCTTTGGGGTGGTTTCGATTCTGGTCGTCGCCGATCGCACACGGGGCACGGGGCGGTTCAATCTTGTCCAGGGCGCACTTGCCACGGCGGTCGGAATTGGGGCGGCGCTCAGCACCAGCTTTGGCGGAGCGCTGATCCAACGATACAGCTATACTGTGTCCTTTCTCGCGCTCGGAGGGATTGCGCTCCTCGCGCTCGGCGTACTCGCCTTCGGAGTTCCCGAAACGCTTTCCAAGGAGTCGGCGTTCAATTCCATGAATACGATGGCTGACGAACTTCCACAGAAGGCCGCTTCATGAATGGTGGTTTCGGCCATATTCTTCTGGCGGTTATCGTGGCGAGCAGCATCCTGCTGATGTTGATCCGGCCGCGCGGTATCCGCGAGGTCTACTGGGTGGGCGGAGGGTCGCTGCTGCTGGTCGCCCTGCGACTGGTTCCGCTGAAACTAGCTGGACACGCGGTGGCCGAAGGGCTTGACGTTTACCTGTTCCTCATCGGGATGATGTTGCTCTCGGAGGTGGCACGGGAGCAAGGGGTCTTCGATTGGCTGGCATCGGTGACGGTGCGAGGCGCGGACGGATCGTGCTCGCGGCTGTTTACGCTGGTCTATGCGGTTGGGACTGCCGTCACGATTCTTATGTCGAACGATGCGACGGCGGTGGTGCTGACCCCTGCGATCCTGAGCGCGGTCCGCAAGGCGAAGGTCGAGCCGCTGCCATATCTCTTTGTCTGTGCGCTGATCGCGAATGCGGCATCGTTTGTGCTGCCGATTTCAAACCCGCCAACCTGGTCGTCTTTCACTCGGGAATGCCATCGCTTGGTCGATGGCTCTTGGCTTTTGGAGTTCCATCGATTGTTTCGATCCTGTCGACGTATGGAGTGATGCGTTGGATCTTCCGCAAAGAGCTTCGTTGCTCCATCGACCATCAAGTCGAGCACGCGGAACTGAGCGATCATGGCAAGCTGGTGCTCGCCGGCCTGGGCCTCGTGGTGCTGGTGTTGCTGGTTGCTTCGTCGCTGAAGAAGGATCTTGGGCTGCCGACTTGCCTTGCCGCTCTTGTGGTCACCGCAGTGGTGTGCCTTCGCTCTCGAACCAACCCTATCCGCCTGGCCAGAGAGATCAGCTGGGCAACGCTGGCTCTCGTCGCCGGGCTGTTCGTTATGGTGGACGCGATCGAGAGCATTGGGGCCCTCGAATTTGCGCAACGCGGGCTGGCATGGGCGCAAGGGCTTACTCCCGCAGTGGGCGCGCTGGTGGCGAGCTTCACGGTGGGGATCGCGAACAATCTGGTCAACAACCTCCCCTTAGGCTTGATCGCCGGAGGAGCGCTCAAGGCAGTGGGCGGGACGGGGCTAATTTCGAACGCGGTGTTAATCGGCGTCGATCTGGGGCCGAATCTGTCGGTGACCGGCTCGCTGGCAACCATCCTTTGGCTGCTGGCATTGCGCAGGGAAGGCCTGGATGTAAGTTTCTGGAAGTTCCTGAAGGTTGGGGCGGTCGCGATGCCGATCGCTCTGGTGCTGGCAACGGGAGCGGCGATCGCGATGCATAGTTTGCCATCTCATTGAAGGAGAGACGATGAACGCAGGCTGGGGCGGAGTGTGAAGGTCAATTGCGCTCGCGTTTGATCTTGGTCATGGGGACGACCTGGACGGTGACGTCGCGAATTTCGGAGAGGAAGCGGTTGAGGACTGAGCCACGCAGGAGGATGTCGATGCGGGAGCGGACTGGCTGGCCGAAGACGACGTGGGAGATGTTTTCCTGCTGGGCGAAGGCGATGAGGGCGTCGGCGACGCGCTTGCTTTTGAGCAGGACGATTTTTGCGCCGAGGTCGCGAGCGAGCTTGAGATACTCCTCCATTCGCTGAAAGGCCTCGGGGTCGCCGTGCTTATTGTCGTGGCCGGGCGGCTCGACATAGACGACGTACCAGTTGGTGGCGAGGCGGCCGGCGATGCGCGCCCCGACGCGGAGCAGGCGATCAGCGCCGGGTCGCTCGGAGAGGCAGACCATGACTTTTTCGGGCATGGGGGCTTGTTCCAGGCCCTGGGTGCGGCGGTATAGCGAGGCCGCTTCGCCCACGCGTTCCGCGGTGACGCGCAGCGCGAGCTCGCGCAGCATGTTGAGATTGCCCTTGCGGAAGAAGTTGGCGAGGGACTGCTCTACTTTTTCGGGGGCGTAGATCTTGCCCTGGCGGAGACGGTCGCGAAGCTCTTCGACGGTGACGTCGACATTGACGACTTCGTCGGCGCGCTTGAGCAGGCTGTCGGGGACGGTTTCGCGGATGACCGTGCTCGCCGAGCGCGCGACGGCGTCGTTGAGCGTCTCGAGGTGCTGCACGTTGACGGCGGTCATGACGTTGATGCCGGCGTCGAGCAGCTCGAGCACGTCTTCGTAGCGTTTGCGATTGCGCGAGCCGGGAACGTTGGTGTGCGCCAGTTCGTCGACGATGACGGTATGGGGGTGACGCTTGAGAACGGCGTCGAGATCCATCTCGTGCAGGACGACGGAGCGGTAGGGAATGTCTTTAAGCGGGATGATCTCGATGTCTTTGATCATCGCCTGCGGTGTCGGCGCGGCCATGGGTCTCGATGAGGCCGATGACGACGTCGATACCCTGCTTGCGCATGAGGTGCGCGGTCTCGAGCATCTGGAAGGTCTTGCCTACCCCGGGCGCCGCGCCGATGTAGATGCGGAGGTTGGCTGGCTCGGGAGCGATGGCCGCGCCGGGCTCGGTGAGGGTGATCTGGTGAGGCTCCGATGGGTCAATTGGATTGGCCGGCGATGTGGCGTCGATGTTGGCGTTTGGGCCTGGGTTGGAATCTGGCATCAGCCCACCTCCACGGGGTGGCGCGTGGCCTGGACGGTGGACATGGGCACGGTGAAGCTGAAGGTGGTGCCCGCGCCGAGACGGCTCTCGACGGCGACTTGTCCGCCGAGGGCCTCGACGAGGCGGCGGACCAGCGCGAGGCCGAGACCGGTGCCGTCGCCGGTGCCGCCCGAGGTGTCGAAACGGCCGAAGATTCTGCGGCAGCCGCTCTGCCTCGATGCCGCGGCCGCTGTCGCGAACGAAGAATTGGACGCGGTCTTTGATCTCTTCGGCGCGGAGGACGATCGAGCCTTCGGCCGGGGTGTAGCGGATGGCGTTGCTGAGCAGGTTGTCGAAGATGCTGCGCAGGGCGCGGCGGTCGGCGTTGATGTGGGAGAGATCGGCGAAGGCGTTGACTTCGATGTCGATGCGCTTGGCGCAGGCCTCTTCGACCCAGCGATCGCGCGCCTCCTGCAAGACGTCGATGGGGCGAAGCCGTTCGATCTTCAGCTCGCGGCGCCCGGTGTCGAGTTCGGCGACCTCGATGAGGTCGGCCATCAGGTCGTTGAGCGCCTCGGCCTCTTCTTCTGCGCCTTGCAGGAGATCGGCCTGGAAGGGTTTGAGTTCGCCGCCGAAGCCTTTGGCGAGGGTGTAGAGGCTGAGGCGGATTCTTTGCAGCGGGTCGCGAAGCTTTTGCGAGGCGACGGAGATGAAGCGGGTCTTGAAACGGTCGACCTCCTGCATCTGGGTCACGTCTTCGAGCACGGTGACGGCGCCGAGGAGTTTGCCGTCTTCGTCGCGCATGGGGGTGGTGCGGAGGCGATAGCTGCGCTGCGCCTCGCCGATACGCATGGGAAGAGCGCGGCATCGCCCTCATTGGCGACGGCGCGCTGCATGGAGACGGCATCGCGCACGGCTTTCAAGAATTTTGTCGCCGCCCGGCGTGTTGGTGAGCGCCATGCGGTCGCTGGCGACCTCGCCGAGCAGCTCGATGGCGGCCTGATTGAGCTTGAGCAGCTGGCCTTTGCCGTCGGTGACGATGATGGGTTCGAAGATGGATTGCAGCACGGCGTCGCTGAGCTGATGTTCCATCTGCCTGCGGCCGGTCTCGGTCTCGCGCAGGTCGCGCATGCGCACGGCGAGGCGGTTGACCTCAGCGGCGATGGTGCCTAGATCGTCGCGGGAACGCCACTCGATGCGCGCGTTCAGATCGCCCTGCCCGATGCGCTGTGCGCTTTTCGCGACCTCGCGCAGAGGCTGGACGACCGAGTAGATAGTGAACGGGGCGAGGACAAGAGCAAGGAGGGCGCAGACCTCGATGGTGGTGAGAAGATGGTTGCCCCAGGTGACCTCTTCGTCGGCAACGCGCTGAGCCTCGGCTTGGCCGGTCGTGGTGTGAGCCACGATGATGGCGTCGCTCGCGGCCATATTGCGGAGCGAACTTCTCACATAAAAGGTCATGCCGAGTACGATTGCCAGCAGGAGCAAGCAACCGATGACCAATCGTTGATAAAGGCTCAGCATAGGATTCGCTTCGACACGAAAATTGCGTGCTCGGGACCGTTCACGTACATTTCTTGGATGCTGCGGTGCGCGGGGTCTCTCAAGCATCGTAGACGATTTCCACCTGCGGGGCACGAGTGGGCTGGGTCTGATCAGTGAGGAGCATTCATTGTTGAGTGATAAGAGGGACGCCATCGGCGGCCGGTTGGGGATGTTGAAGGGTGAAGCTTGCATGAGGCGGGCAATGGTTGCTGCTTTGCTTTTGCTTGTTGCGGCGGCGGCGCACGCGCAGCGATGGACGGAGGAGAAGGCGAAGGCCTGGTATGCGCAGCAGCCGTGGCTGGTGGGGGCGAATTATGTTCCCTCGGATGCGATCAATGAGCTGGAGATGTTCCAGGCGGCGACGTTCAATCCGGCGTTGAACGATAAAGAGCTGGGGATGGGCGAGAGCATCGGCATGAACACGATGCGGGTGTTTCTGCAGGACCAGCTTTGGGAGCAGGACCCGAAGGGTTTCACGAAGCGGCTGGATGAGTTTCTGGCGATCGCCGCGAAGCATCATATTCGACCGCTGCTGGTGCTGTTCGATTCGTGCTGGGACCCGAATCCGAAGCTGGGGCCGCAGCATCCGCCGATTCCGGGGGTGCATAACTCGGGCTGGGTGCAGAGCCCGGGGCGAAGGAGCGATGCTGATCCGGCGTATGAGCCGAAGCTGAAGGCTTATGTGAAGGGGGTGGTGGGGGCGTTTGCGAATGACGATCGGATTCTTGGCTGGGACGTCTGGAACGAGCCGGACAATGGCAATGAGTCTTCGTATCCGGTGAAGGGAGCGAAGAGCAAGGCGGAGCTGGTGGACGAGCTGCTGCCGAAGGCGTTTGCGTGGGCGCGGGAGGTGCATCCGACGCAGCCGCTGACGAGCGGGGTGTGGCAGGGGGATTGGGTGCGATCCGGAGAAGGAGAGCCCGATGACGAAGATCCAGCTTGCGGAGTCGGACGTGATTACGTTTCACAACTACGATTGGCCGGAGGGGTTTGAGGCGCGGATCAAGCAGCTGCAGCCGCTACATCGGCCGATTATCTGCACGGAGTACATGGCGCGCGGGGCGGGGAGCACGTTTGATAACAGCCTGCCGATGGCGAAGAAGTATAACGTGGCGGCGATCAACTGGGGGCTGGTGGCGGGGAAGACGCAGACGTATTTGCCGTGGGACTCGTGGCAGAGGCCTTATGTGCTGGCGCAGCCTACGGTGTGGTTTCACGAGGTGTTTCAGGCAGGACGACACGCCTTACCGGCAGCATGAGGTGGATTTGATTCGGGAGTTGACGGGGCGGGGGACTGCCGGTGGCTAGCGCTGGTGGGCAATGAGGTAGTTCGTCGCCGGGCGCTTCGGGACGGCGGCGCTGTTCATCTGAGCAAAGGGAATGGCGCGTTGGTTCGGTGCGAGCACGCGGCATCGGGCATTCTGGATGTATGACCTGTATGAATCTGTTTCGCAAAGTGATTGTTCCCAGCGCTTTGTTGCTCGTGATGTCGGGTGGCTCGCTGGTTCGTGCGCAGAGTCAGCAGACGCAACGCCCGACGAGCACTCCTTACAGCGGCGATCTGTCGATCTTCGAGACCAAGGGTCGCGATGAGCGGCTGCAGATTCAGCGGGTGATGGACTTGCTTGGCATCAAGCAGGGTTCGAGTGTCGCTGATCTGGGTGCGGGTTCGGGGTGGTTTACGGTGCGGGCTTCGGCGAGGGTGGGTTCTGCCGGGACGGTCTTTGCCGAGGACATTAACCCGCAGGCGATCCAATATATCGATCAGCGTCTTCAGAAGGAGAAGCTGGCCAACGTGCGAACGGTGCTAGGCACGGCGGATGATCCGAAGCTGCCTGCGCAGTCGGTGGATGCGGTATTGATGCTGAAGGTTTATCACGAGATTGCTCATCCGCTAGTGCTGCTAGCGAATTTGAAGCCGGCGCTGAAACCGGGCGCGAAGGTTGGGATTATCGATCGCAACGGCAATGGGACGGACCATGGACTGAACAGCGATGTGCTGAAGCGGGAGATGGGTGAGGCTGGATTCAAGGTGGTTGGGTCTTACGATTTCACCAAGGCGGATGGGCAGGATTATTTTTTGATTTTTCAGGTGAAGTGAGGGTGGCTGGTTCCCCTGGGGCCGAGGTTCTTGGAAACGCAGATCTCTCCACTGCGCCTTCGGCTCCGGTCGAGATGACAAATTGTAAGTTCTGCTCCGGTTCAGGACGGGTTTTCCTCAGCTTCCTCCTTCGCCTCGTTTTGGCACAGTGAAGAGATGCCGGTGCCGCTCTAGAATCAGAGCAGCACAATGGCCGAATTTACTCATCTTCATCTGCATACGGATTATTCGCTGCTGGACGGCGCCTGCGACGTTGACAAGCTGGTGGACCATGTTGCCGACGATCGGGCAGAAGTCGGTGGCGATTACCGACCACGGCAATATTTATGGCGCGGTGCATTTTTTTGAGGCGGCGAAGAAGCGGGGCATCAAGCCGATTCTTGGGCTGCGAGCTTTACATCTGCAAGAAGGAAGATCACCGGGCCGATCCAGCAGGCGACGACTACAACCATCTGCTGGTGCTGGCGGAGAACGAGGAAGGCTATCGGAACCTGGTGCGGATTACGTCGGAGGCTTCGCTGCATGGGTTCTATCGCAAGCCGCGCATCAGCAAGAAATATCTGGCGGAGCATGCGAAGGGGCTGGTGGGGTTTTCCGGGTGCCTGGCGGGCGAGCTTTGCCAGGAGCTGATCGCCGGCAAGTACGACGAGGCGAAGCACACGGCGAGCGAGTACCAGGACATCTTTGGGCAGAGGGAATTTCTTTCTGGAGATCCAGGACCAGGGGCTGGAGCTCGAGAAGAAGATCCATGCGGACCTGTTCAAGCTGGAGAAGCGAGCTGGATATTCCGCTGGTGGCGACCAACGACAGCCACTATCTGTGCGAAGACGACCACCATGCGCATGAGGTGCTGCTGTGCGTGCAGACGGCGGGGTCGATTCATGATCCGAAGCGGTTCAAGTTCGACTCCGACCAGTTCTTTGTGAAGTCGGCGGACGCAGATGGAGAAGCTTTTCTCGCACGCGCCGGAGGTGGTGCAGCCGGACGATGCAGTTTGCGGAGCGGTGCTACGCTGAAGATCAACAAGGTCGACAATCCGTTTCCGGAGTTTGCGGTGCCGGAGGGGCATACCATCGACAGCTACTTTGAAGAGGTATGCCGCGAGGGCTTTCGCAAGCGGCTGGATACGGCGGTTCGCCATCTGCAGGACCGCGGGCTGCTGCGGCTGCCGATCTCGGATTATGAGGCGCGGCTGGAGCGGGAGATCGATTGCATCAAGCAGATGAAGTTTCGGGATACTTCCTGATCGTGTGGGACTTCATCAAGCTATGCGCGGGATCATGACATTCCGGTGGGGCCGGGGCGTGGTTCGGCGGCCGGTTCGCTGGTCGCGTATGTGATGGAGATCACGAATATCGATCCGCTGCAGAATGTGCTGCTGTTCGAGCGGTTTCTGAATCCGGAGCGCGTGTCGATGCCGGATATCGACATCGATTTCTGCATGAACCGGCGCGGCGAGGTGATCGAGTATGTGACGCGCAAGTATGGGCGCGAGCAGGTGGCGCAGATCATCACGTTCAACACGATGGCGGCGAAGGCGGCGATCAAGGACGTTGGCCGGGCGATGGATATGCCGTATGGCGATGTGGATCGGATTGCGAAGATGGTGCCGGCGACGATCGGGGTGACGATCGAGCAGGCGCTGAAGGATTCGCCGCCGCTGCAGGAGGCTTATGACACGGACCCGCAGATTCGCGAGCTGATCGATACGGCGAGGAAGCTCGAGGGGCTGGTGCGCGGGGCGGGCGTGCATGCGGCCGGGGTGGTGATTGCGCCGCGTCCGCTGACCGACCTGGTGCCCGTGAGCCGGAGCAAGAACGACGAAATCGTGACCGCGTACGACATGAAGGCCATCGAGAAGATGGGGCTGCTCAAGATGGACTTTCTTGGGCTGACGACGCTGACGGTGATCAACGACTGCCTGAAGCTGATCAAGCGAACCAGGACGTCGAGCTGGATATGGAGACGATTCCGCTGGACGATCAGCGAGACGTATGAGAAGGTGTTTCATCGGGCGCTGACTTCGGGGGTCTTTCAGTTTGAGTCGGGCGGGATGCGCGATGTGCTGCGGCGCTACAAGCCGACGTCGGTGGAGGATCTGACGGCTTTGAATGCGCTGTATCGGCCGGGGCCGATCCAGGGCGGGATGATTGACGACTTCATCGAGCGCAAGTGGGGACGGCGCAAGGTGGAGTACATGCTGCCGGAGCTGGAGGCGATTCTGAAGGAGACGCTGGGCGTCATCGTCTACCAGGAGCAGGTGATGCAGATCGCCAACGTGCTGGCGGGTATTCGCTGGGCGAAGCCGACCTGCTGCGGCGCGCGATGGGCAAGAAGAACGCGGAGGAGATGGCGAAGCAGCGCGACCGGTTCATGTACGGGCGCGGCGCTGAAGAAGCATCCGAAGGACACGGTCGCGCGAATCTTTGACCTGATGGAGCAGTTTGCGGGCTACGGATTCAACAAGTCGCACTCGGCGGCGTATGCGCTGCTGGCGTATCCAGACGGCGTATTTGAAGACGCATTATCCGGTCGAGTTCATGGCGGCGCTGCTGACCTCGGAAATTTCGAAGCCGGAGAACGTGGTCAAGTACATCAAGGAATGCCGCGAGATGGGGATCGCGGTCGAGCCGCCGGATGTGCTGTTCAGCGGCGCGGATTTTACGCCGCATGGCGAGGCGATTCGCTTTGGGCTGACGGCGATCAAGAATGTTGGGCGCAACGCGATTGAGTCGATCCTTGCGGCGCGCGCGAGCTCTGGAGGCGGAGGGCAAGAGCTTCGCGTCGTATTGGGAGTTCTGCGAGAAGGTCGATCTGCGGCTGATGAACAAGCGGGTGCTGGAGTCGCTGATCAAGGCGGGGGCGCTGGATTCGCTGGGACGGCGTGCGCAGCTGATCGCTGCGGCCGACAGGGCGATGGAGCGGGCGCAGAAGGCGCAGCGGGATTCGGCGGCGGGGCAGCATGGGTTGTTCGGCATCTTCGACGAGGAGCCGTCGCCGTCGCGGGCGGCGAACGATCTGCCGAATATTCCCGACTGGGATGAGAACCAGCGGCTGCAGAGCGAGAAGGAAGTGCTGGGATTTTTTGTCTCGGGGCATCCGCTGGACAAGTACGCGGAGAAGCTGCGCAACCTGCCGGGAGTGGTCGATACGGCGACGGCGCTCGAGATGAAGCCGGCTCCGGTGAGCTTTCGTCGCGGGCAGCCTTCGACGGAGAATGAGATTGCGATTGCCGGGCGTGATTGTCGGGCTGAAGGTGGCGAAGTCGAAGCGCTCGGGCGAGCTGTATGCGCAGGCTTCGCTCGAAGATACGGTCGGCAAGATCGACCTGATCTGCTTCCCGAAGGATTATGAGAAGCTGGCGGCGAACCTGAAGATCGAGGTTCCGGTGCTGGTGCGGGGGCAGCTTCGCGCGGAGGAAGATGCGGCGCCGAAGGTGAGTGTGAGCTCGATCCAGGCGCTGGAAGATGTGAAGCTGCGGCTGCCGCAGCAATGTGAAGATTCGGGTGGCGCTGGATCGGGCGAGCGAGGCGACGCTGCTCGGAGCTGAAGGCGATGATCGGCGAATCGCCGGGGCCGGGACGGGTGATGTTCAACATGGAGCAGGCTGGGGAGTATGTGGTGGTGCTGGAGCCGGCGGGGGTTACGGTTGGCGCGGACCGGGCTTTCTTTGATCGGGCTGAGTTGCTGCTGGGGCGGGGGATGGTGGTTGCGGTGGATTGAAGTTGATGGGTGGGTGACTGGGTTTTTGACTAGGAATTCTGTCTTGCGTGGGCCGAGTTTCAGATTCTGCTAGAGTCGTTCCCATGCAAAGCACTTGCATTATCGGCGGCGGGCCGGCGGGGATGATGCTGGGCCTGTTGCTTGCGCGGGCCGGGCTTCCGGTTACGGTGCTTGAGAAGCATGATGATTTCTTCCGCGACTTTCGCGGCGACACGATTCATCCCTCTACGCTTGAGCTGCTGCATGAGCTGGGACTTCTGGAGAAGTTTCTTCAGGTGCCGCATTCGCAGGTGAATGGGCTTTCGGCGATTGTCGGCGGGACGTAAGGTTCGGATGTCGGACTTTGTCCCACCTTCCAACTCAGGCGAAGTTCATTGCGCTGATGCCGCAGTGGGACTTTCTCAACTTTCTTGCGAGCGAGGCGTGCACGTTATCCCAACTTCACGCTGCGAATGGGCTGGGAGGCGACGGGGCTGCTGGAGAAGGATGGCGTCGACGGTTGGGGTTCGGGCGAAGACTCCGGAGGGCGAGGTTGAGATTCCGGCTGATCTCACGGTGGGTTGCGATGGGAGGCACGCGATCTCTCGCGATTGCCGGCGCATCTTCCGCTGGTGGACGATGGGGTGCCGATCGATATTCTCTGGTTTCGCATTGCGCGGCAGCCGTCTGACCCTGAGAATGCGCTGGGCTATATCAATTTTGGCCGGCTGGTGATCCTGATCAATCGCAACGATTATTTTCAGGTGGGATATCTGATTGCGAAGGGAAGTTTTCCGGCAGATTCAGCAGGAGGGGCTGCCTGCGTTTCGAGAGAGCCTGGAGCGGATTGTTCCGTTTCTCGCGGGGCGCACGGGCGAGATCGATGCTGGGAGAAGGTGAAGCTGCTGACGATCCAGGTGAACCATCTGGAGCGGTGGTTTTCTCCGGGGCTTCTGTGTATTGGCGATGCGGCTCATGCGATGTCGCCGGTGGGCGGGATTGGGATCAACATCGCTTTGCAGGATGCGGTTGCGAGCGCGAACATTCTTGACGGCGCCGCTGCGGTCGAATGGGCTGACGTGTTTACGACCTGGAGCATGTGCAGCATTATCGAGAGGGTGCGGTGCGGAATACGCAGCGGGTGCAGATATTTGCGCACCGGATGTTGAATCGGGTGCTGCATAGCTCCGGGCCGCTTACGGCGCCTTGGCTGTTGCGATTTGCGACGCAGCGTGCCGGGTTTTCAGCAGTTGACGGGGAGGTTTATTGGGATGGGTTTGCAGCCTGAGCATATTGCGCAGGTTTGAAGGAGCTGTTAAAGCGTGTCCCAGGAGAGAGTAGTGCCCTCAGCGGCCGAAGCCGCATCCTTCCGCGTCACGAATGGCACCGCTGAAGCCGTGCCGCTCCAAGTATCGACCTCGATTGCATTTGTGGGAGGACTCGCCGGATCGAATTGAGGCCGACGCATCGCAGGGATTCTTCTTCCCTCCGGTCGTCAGAATGACACTTGCACTTACTGGCTGGCCGCCCCGAGCCCGCGGCCAGCCCTGTATCTGAAGAAAGCTAATCGCGTTCCCAGAAGTGTGGGGGCTCGATTCCCAAGGCGCGCAGGTAGACGTATCCCTGGCCGCGATGATGGATTTCGTTGTCGATGGCGTACTCGATCGTCTGGGTGCCGGAGGCCTCCCACTGGCCGAAGGCTTTGTCGATCTCAGAGAAGCGGTGGGCTGGGATCTGCGGGAACTTTTCGTTGAGTGCCGCGGTATCTTCGTCCCACACTTTTAGAAGTCCGCTTTTCGAGGTTGGCATCGCGCCCTCGAATCTCTCCCATTTGCCGGTGGCGACGCCGTCGACGATGGGTACGGCCATGCCGATGAATTCCCAGACGAGGTCGGAAAAGGTCCTCATTCCGCCGACTGAGAATTGGAAGAGCTTGTCTTCGGGGAAGGCTTCGATGGTCTTGCGGGTGACCCTGCGGTGCCCCTGCCAGTGTTTCAGGAGCTCTTCTGCTGTTAAAACTTCGATCTCTGCCGTTGCTGTCGCCATGTCGGTTTCTCCTCTGCCCATCTGGGCTTGAAAACCAGCCTATGAGCAATTCCCGACAGGAGCTGTCGGCAATATGGGAAATAATTGAATTATGTATGACCCAGTTATGCGCGTGCTCACGGTGCTGGAGATCTTGCAGGCGCGGGAACACGTCACCGGTGCGGAATTAGCCGAGCGGCTGGAGGTGGATCTTCGCACGGTGCAGAGGTATATCGTCCGTTTGCGGGACCTGCATGTTCCCATCGAATCGTCTCCTGGAGTGGGCGGGTCGTATCAGTTGCGGCCGGGGTTTCGGATTCCGCCGCTGATGTTTACCGAGGAAGAGGTGTTTGCGCTTTCGCTGGGGTTGCGGGCGCTTCACCAGCTTCGGCTCTCGGCTTTTGCTCCGGCAACGGAAGGCGTGCTGGCCAAGCTGGGCAGGGTGTTGCCCGCGGCGCTGCGGGAGAGTATTCAAGCGGTTGAAGACGCAGTGGTGGTCGAGCCGAATTTGTGGGCGGTGTCAGCTTCGGGGGAGTCGCTCATTCGCGCGGCATCGGCGATTCGGGCCTGCCGGCGAGTGCGGTTTGTTTATCGTTCTCATTCGAGCGCCGAGTCCGCGCGGGAGATCGAGCCCTATGCCATCATTCACCTGGATGGGCGATGGTATCTGATTGGGCGGTGCCTTCTGCGGCAGGCCCTTCGCACTTTTCGGCTGGACCGGCTGGAGGGTCTTGAGCTTCGCGCGGAGACCTTTGAGCGCCCGGAGAATTTCGATCCTCGGGCCTATCTGCAAGAGCGGATGCCGTTCGTGCAGTCGGACTATCAGATCGATGTCTGGGTGGAGATGCCCTTTGAAGAGGCAGAGCGCTTCTTTGCGCCGTGGAGGGTTGCGATTGAAAGAGATGGGGAGGGTACGCGACTCCGTTGCGGTCGTGATGAACTACAGTTGGTGGCGGCGATGCTGTTGAGTTTGGGTTGCCGGATTGTGGTGCGTGAGCCTCCGCAGTTGAGGGAGGCGTTTCGGGAGCTTGCGCGGCGGGCGATTGCGGCGGCGGAGAGCGGTTCGTGAGAGGTTTGAAGCGGGAGCTCGAGGTCGAGAGATCGCAGGGATTCTTTCCTTCGACTTTGCTCAGGACAGGCTCTCCCTTCGGTCGCCAGAATGACAGGTCGGGGTGGGGATTCTTCCTCGTTGCTGCCGGCTCAATGACTCAATAGCTTATTGCGGCTGCGTTGGCTGGTTCGGTTGGGTTTCGTTGGCGGGTGGCGGCGGTGGCGGTTGGAGCTGGAAGTTTTCGTGGACGACGGCGAAGGTTTGGCTGGGGATGTCGACTTCGAGGATTCGATTGCTGGAGTCGTAGTAGAGCTCGCTGACCACAGAGCCGATGGTGAGCGAGGTGTGGTGGAGGGTGAGGGATTTGCCATTGAGCGTGCCCTGGACGTCGGCCTGGGGTGCGAGGGTTGCGGTGCTCAGGATGCCGGTCTGCTTGGGGATCAATGCTGAGATGGGCATTCCGGGATGACCGGCGGTGAGATTTAGAAGTATGTCGTAGGCGCTCAGATCGAAGTCGGGGAAGAAGACGGTTTGAGCGGGACGGGTGAGCGAGTTCCGGTAGCTGCGGCCGTCGGCGGAGATGTCGATGACGAAGTTTCCGGCGCTGGGCTGGACGGCGAAGGTGACTGCCGATCCATTGATGATCCCGTTGAGGTTTTCCTGGAGGATCGCCAGGTCTTTATCGAGGCTGCCGCTTGAGGAAAAGCTGTATTTCGTGTTCTGGACGCTCAGCGTTCCGTGGCTGGTGACGGTGTATGCGGCTGGCGTGGCGATACTTCCTTGTTTCGTTGGAACGATGGAGAAGTCGGTGCGACCGACCGCGTGGTTGCCTTGATTGATCGTGAAGTGGGCGGAGTCGGCGGGGAGATTCGCCTGGGCCTGGAGGGAAAGAGTGGGGACGCCAAGCAGAAGAGACAGAATGAAGACGGTTTGTTTCATGAATCGTTCCTGTTTCTATAGACACGATTCGGGAGGAAAAGACGCGGGGGACTAGCTGTCCACGTAGACGCGCTTCGCGCATCTGTCAATCTTGGCGTTAATCTACGCCGCAAGCGGCGCGATCCTGCGGCGCTTCTTTCTCAACTCGTTCCAGAGATCGAATTGCAGTTGCGCCTTGCTGAAGAATTCAGGAGACAACGAAAGGGCCTCTCCGAGGCGGATGCTCAAATCCACCGTCACCGAGGTGCGCCCGTTGAGGATGCGGGAGACGGTCGCCCTTGGGCTCCGATATGTTCGGCGAACTCGCCGATCTGCTTGTCTCCGAGGAACTCCCGAAGCAGTTCGCCGGGACTGGCTGGATTATGCATCATCATCGCTTCAACTCCTTCCGTGATAGTCCTGATAATCGACCAGTACCGCGTCTTCTCCTTCAAAAGCGAAGGTCAATCTCCAATTCCCATTGACGGTGACGGCCCAATGGCCCTTCAACTCACCTTGCAACGGATGCCAGCCCCACCCGCTCCGATTGATATCGGAAGGAGTCGAGGCCAGATTGAGAGTCGAAGGAAGGATTTTGAGATGATATGGGCATCCGGTCGACACTGGAAGAAACCCAGGTTAACCGCGAAGAGCGGCGGCGAACCTGGGGCACCCACATTTGTGATGTTTCGAGTTACTTGGTGGCTTCGGCGAAGCGTTTGTTGATTTCGTCCCAGTTGACGACGTTCCACCAGGCCGCGAGGTATTCGGGGCGGCGGTTGTTGTATTTGAGGTAGTAGGCGTGCTCCCAGACGTCGTTGCCGAGGATTGGGTAGTGGCCTGAGGTGAGCGGGCTGTCCTGGTTGGGGGTGGTGACGATCTTGAGCTTGCCGTCGTAGACGAGCCAGCCCCAGCCGGCGCCGAACTGCTTGGCGGTGGTCTCGTTGAACAGCTTCTTGAAGTCTTCGAAGGAGCCGAAGTCCTTGGTGATCTGCTCGGCGATTTTGCCGGTGGGCTCGCCGCCGCCGCCGGGCTTCATGATCGCCCAGAACATGGTGTGGTTGACGTGGCCGCCGCCGTTGTTCTTGACGACGGTGCGGACGTCTTCGGGAATGCTGTTGAGGTTCCTGAGCAGGTCTTCGGGCGTGTGCTTGGCGAGGTCGGGATGCTTCTCGATGGCGCCGTTCAGATTGGTGACATAGGTCGGCGTGATGCTTGTCATGGTGAAGCTTCATGGTGGCTTCGTCGATATGGGGCTCGAGGGCGGTGTAATCGTAGGGAAGTGGTGCGAGTTCGTAGGCCAAAACGTTTCCTCCTTGGTGCTCACTTCGTTTGGGCTGCCCGGCTTTGGCGGGCAGTCTTCAAAAACCGGGTATTACAGCCGGGCCGGACACTAGGCACGGATGGCGGGAAGCTTCCCACATACTTCGATCTAGATAGTAATGGATGCGAGAACGAGGCGTGGGGTTCAGCTGGTTTTCAACGCCGAGGGCCGGATTTAGCGAATCCATTGGGGAGTAGACCTGGTTTGTTTCGGTGCTATATTGTCTGGCTGAGCTTCAAAGCAGGAATTGATCGAACTTTAATCCGAAAAAGGGAGCTTCCCGCAATCTTTCCGACGGATTTGGCGGTTAATCTTGAAAGGCGGAAGCGGTGGCTTTCGCAGGGTGAACGTGCATGGCGGTCCTGGAAACGGCATATAAGTGGATCGAAGGATCGGGGGCTGCGTTTGGCGGTCCGGGACTGGAGCCGCGCTGGACTTCAGCGGCCAAAGATACCGTGGCGACCGCCTATTCGGCGTCGAGCCGGGTCTGGTATACGGTGTCGCACGGCATTCTGAACGAGGTCTATTTTCCGACCATCGACCGGCCGCAGATTCGGGACATGGAGTTCCTGATCTCCGATGGCGAGACTTATTTTCACGAAGAGAAGCGGGCGGTCGATTCAAAGTTTGAGTACGTCGATTCGGATTCCCCGGCGGTCCGGACGGTTGGCCATGATCCGGATGGGCGTTACACCCTTACGAAGGAAATCATCTCCAATCCTCATCACCCGGTGGTGATTGTGCACGCCGTGCTGGAGGGGGACGAGTCAGTGCTTTGCAAGCTGAGCGTCTATGCGCTGCTGGCTCCGCACCTGAATGGCGGCGGGGCGGGCAACTCGGCGCGGACTATCGAAGTGGCGGGGAAGCGCTCGTTCGTTGCGTGGCGGGACGGTATTTCGCTCGCGATGATCTGCGACACGGGGTTCCGCAAAGTGAGCTGCGGGTATGTCGGCACCAGCGATGGATGGCAGGACATGCAAAACTTCAAGATGGATTGGGAGTTTGGGAGCGCCCTGGACGGCAACATTGCGCTGCTGGGAGAGGTGGATCTGAGCCACCAGGCGGGCGGACGGCGCGAGTTCACGATTGCCCTGGGCTTTGGCTATGGGCATCACGCGGCTCTTTCGGGAGCGATGGCCTCGCTGGCGACTCCTTTTGACGCGCATCTGAAGCGGTTCATTACGCAGTGGCATCGTGCGGCGAGCCCGCTGGAGCTGGCGGCGAAATCGCATGACAAGGGGACGCTGCTGCAGATCAGCCATAACATTCTGCTGACCCACGAAGACAAGACGTATTCGGGAGCGTTTATCGCTTCGGCTTCCATTCCGTGGGGAAATTACAAGAGTGACGACGATTTGGGCGGGTATCACCTGGTATGGACGCGCGACATGGTGCAGACGGCCTCGGCGCTGCTGGCCTGCGGTCGGGTGGATACGGCGATGCGGGCACTGGTTTACCTGGCCTGTACGCAAAAGCCCGATGGCAGCTTTGCGCAGAATTTCTGGGTTGACGGGACGCCTTACTGGACGGGCATTCAGCTGGATGAAGTGGCGTTCCCGATCATGCTGGCATGGCGGTTGTGGAAGGTGGATGGGCTGGGGAATTTCGACGTTTTCCCTTTTGTCGAACGGGCCGCCGCGTTCCTGGTGAGGTATGCGCCGATCACCCAGCAGGAACGCTGGGAGGAGAACGCGGGGTATTCGCCGTCGACTCTGGCGGCGGTGATTGGGGGATTGATCTGCGCGGCGGACATTGCGCGGGCCAACCACGCTCACGAGATGGCGCAGTTTATCGAGGAATATGCCGATTGGATCGAGGCACACCTGGATGAGTGGACGACTACGGACCACGGGATCCTCGACCCTGATGTGAAGCGGCACTATATCCGTATCAATCCGCCGGGAAGGGGAGAACGCTACCACCGCGAAGACCTGCCGGAAGGGGTGATTCACCTGGCGAACCGCGGGCCTGGCGAAAAGTATGAGTTCGAGGCCCGGGGCATCGTGGATGCCGGCTTTCTGGAGTTGGTGCGTTACGGGGTCCGCGATGCGCACGATCCGCTGGTCGTCGATTCGCTGAAGGTGATTGACAAGACGCTGAAGGTGGACGCGCCGGAAGGACCGTGCTGGAGGCGGTATAACCATGACGGTTATGGGCAGAGGCATGACGGGGGCCCGTTCCTGGGCTGGGGACAGGGACGCGCATGGCCGATTATGACAGGGGAACGCGGGCACTATGAGATCGCGGCGGGACGCGATCCGGGCATCTACATTCAGGCCCTGGAGCGGTTTGCCTCAGAGGGCGGCATGATTCCCGAACAGATATGGGATGCGCCGTCGATCGAGGGGATGGAGTTTGGCCGGCCGACCGGGGCGGCGATGCCGCTGGTCTGGGCGCATGCCGAATATCTGAAGCTGCTGCGTTCGGCGGTCGATGGAAAGGTCTTTGAACGGATTTCGATTGTGGCAGAGCGATATACCGGGAAGGACCGGCATCGGGGAAATCCGGAGATCTTTAAGATGAGCAGGCCCTTGTCGGCGATGAAAGCAGGCTCGACGCTACGAGTGGTTGCAGAAGGTCGCTTCCGCATTTTGTGGAGTTTCGACAATTGGGGCAATGTGCAGTCGAAGGACAGCCTGAATATCGGATTTCCGGGGTCTTTTGCCGATGTGGCTGTGCCGGATACGCAAACCGGGCCCATATCGTTTACCCTGTTCTGGCCGGGTGAGAATCGTTGGGAGGGTAAAAACTTCGACATTGAGATTCTGCCGGCGAACTGACGCCATTGACTGCCGGCGAACATCCTAGGAGAGAAGTCAGGGTGATTGCGCCTGACCTGCTTTCGAGGCGCGGGCCCTGTAACAGCAGTTGTGACAGATTTTTCAGAAACGCAGTTTTCTTACCAGCGAAGAGAGAATAAAGAGGATTTATGAGCGAACTGGACCAGTTGTCGATCAATGCGCTGCGATTTCTCGCAGTTGACGCCGTACAGAAGGCCAACAGCGGACACCCCGGGGCGCCTTTAGGCGATGCGCCGATCACCTATCTGCTGTTTCACAAGTACATGCGTCACAATCCGAAGCACTCGAAGTGGACGAACCGCGACCGCTTTGTGCTGTCGAATGGCCATGCGTCGGCGATGCTCTACAGCGTGCTGCACTTGTGCGGGTACGAGGTCTCGATTGCTGACCTGGAGCAGTTCCGGCAGTATGGCTCAAACACGCCGGGGCATCCGGAGTATGGCGATACCGACGGCGTCGAGGTGACGACGGGGCCGCTTGGCCAGGGTCTTGCGCAGGCAGTGGGCATGGCGATCGCCGAGAAGCATCTCGCCGCGATTTACAACAAGCCTGGCTACGACCTGGTCGACCACTACACCTACGGCATCTGCGGCGATGGCGATCTGATGGAAGGCATCTCGCATGAGGCTGCTTCGCTGGCGGGAACACTGGGTCTGGGCAAGCTGATCTTCCTTTACGACGACAACCTGATCTCGCTGGACGGGCCGACCGACCTGTCGTTTACCGAAGATGTGGAGAAGCGTTTCGAGGCCTATCACTGGCATGTGCAGAAGGTGGCGGACGGTAACGATCTGGACGCGATCTCCAAGGCCATCGAGGCGGCAAAAGCAGTGACGGACAAGCCGTCGATCATCGCGGTACGTACGGTTATCGGCTTCGGCAGCCCCAAGGCCGGCACCAACAAGGTGCACGGCGAGGCGATGGGTGCGGCCGACGTGAAGACCACCAAGGAGACTCTTGGGTGGCCTAGCGACAAGTTCTTTTATGTGCCGGAGGAGGCGCAGAAGAACTGGGACACGGTGATCACCAACGGCGCCAAGTATGAGGCGGAATGGAACGATCTCTTTGCTGGTTACAAGAAGGACCATCCTGAGTTGGCGGAGGAGTTTGAGCGCGTTCATGCCGGCAAGCTGAAAGAGGGCTGGGAGAAGAGCCTGCCGAAGTTCGCTGCTGGCGGCAAAGGCGTCGCTACACGGAACGCGGGGCAGCAGGTGATGAATGCCTTTGCCAAAGATGTTCCCGAGCTGATTGGCGGCGCGGCTGATCTCACTGCTTCGACGAAGACGATCCTGAAAGACACGGGCAACTTCCACGTCGACGCGACCGGGCGCAACATCTGGTTTGGCGTGCGCGAGTTTGCAATGTGCGCGGCGGTGAACGGGATGGCGGTGCATGGCGGGATCATTCCCTACGGCTCGACTTTCTTCACCTTTAGCGACTATTGCAAGCCGGCGCTTCGGTTGGCGGCGATCATGAAGGCGCACTCGATCTTCGTCTATACGCACGACTCGATTGCGCTGGGCGAGGATGGACCGACGCATCAACCGATCGAGCATCTGATGGCATTGCGCGCATTGCCGCAGATGACGGACTTCCGGCCGGCGGACGCAAATGAGACGGCTGCGGCCTGGCGGCTGGCGCTGGAGAGGAAGAGTCCATCGTTCTTTGCGCTGTCGCGGCAGGATTTACCGGTCCTCGATCCGGACAAGTTGGACATCTATGAGGGTGTGGGCCATGGTGCTTACATCGTCGAGAAGGGCGGAGAATCGCCCGACCTGCTGATTGTTGCCACGGGCGCCGAGGTCTGGTTGGCATTGCAATCGGCGGAGAAGCTCAAGGAGGGCGGCGTGACTGCGCGAGTGGTCTCTATGCCGAGCTGGAAGATCTTTGAGGAGCAGTCGGCGGAGTATAAGGCTTCGATCTTCCACGATCACCTGCCGAAGCTCTCAATCGAGGCGGGTGCGACGCTGGGCTGGTGGAAGTATGTTGGGCGGCATGGCGACGTGATTGGCCTGGACCGCTTTGGCGCTTCTGCTCCGGGGCCGATCGCGATGGAGAAGCTGGGCTTCAGCGTCGACAACGTCGTGGCGAGGGCGAAGAGCCTGGTGGAGTCTGCCAAGAAGAGCGAAGCGGCGCTGGCGGGCAAGTGAGTGCTTGAAATAGCCCGGCACCGGCGCTCCTGTCCAGCGCCGGTGCCGGGCCAGCGAAGTCTTAGCGCGCAGAATCGTAGATGCAGTTTCCTCATGAACTGCGATGGATGAACCGCAACGAGAGTACGGAGGTTTCAGCAAGATGGCTACGACAGAAGTGAGAATCGCCCCCGAACATGTGCGCAAATCCTCGCAGGGAGATGTGCGGAAGCCGGACCCAATCGTTGTCGTCATCTTTGGCGCCTCAGGAGATTTGACCAAGCGCAAACTGCTGCCGGCGCTCTTCCATCTGGAGCAGGCAGGGTTGTTGCCGGAGCAGTTTTCGATCGTCGGCGTGGCGCGGCGAGCGCTGGAAGATTCGTTCGCTGCGGACATGAAAGACGGCATTCTCAAGTTCGGCGGCGTGAAAGACGGCGCCGAGCACCTGGATCAGTTCATCGGTAAGGTGAAGTACCACGCGATGAATTTCGATGACGCGGCCGGGTATCAGCAGCTCAACGCGCTGCTCGACAAGATCGACGAGGAGAGCGGGACGCAGGGCAACCGCCTCTTTTACCTGGCCACGGCTCCGGAGTATTTTGCCGACATCATCGACCACCTGGGCGACACCGGGATGGCGAAGCCGAAAAAGGGGCAAGTGCGGGCGATCATCGAGAAGCCTTTTGGGCACGATCTGGAATCGGCGCGCGAGCTGAACGACAACATCAATAAGGTCTTCGACGAAAACCAGATCTTCCGCATTGATCACTATCTTGGCAAAGAGACAGTGCAGAACGTGCTGGTCTTTCGCTTCGCGAACGGGATCTTCGAGCCGGTCTGGAACCGCAACTTTATCGATCATGTGGAGATTACGGCCGCCGAGAGTATCGGCATCGAAGGGCGCGGGCCGTTTTACGAGAAGGCGGGACGCTGCGCGATGTGGTGCAGAACCATGTGATGGAGCTGCTGTCGTTCGTGGCGATGGAGCCTCCAGTTTCGTTTGAGGCCGATGCCGTTCGCGGTGAAAAGGTAAAGGTCTGGAAGGCGATCAAGCCGATTCCGATAGAGGACACGGTGCGTGGGCAGTACGGGCCGGCGACCATCCCCAAAGAGGGAGAGGTGAAAGGTTATCGCGAAGAAGATCGGGTTGACCCCAAATCGGTCACGGAGACTTTCGTTGCGGTGAAGCTCGAGATCGAGAACTGGCGCTGGGCGGGTGTGCCTTTTTATATTCGCGCCGGCAAGCGGATGGCAGAGCGTACCACTGAAGTGACGGTCGTCTTCAAACAGCCGCCGATGCGACTCTTCAATGAGTCGGGGAGCGGGCCGTGCGACGATATTCACCCGAACCTGATCACGATGCGCATTCAGCCGGACGAAGGGATTTCGTTGCGCTTTGGCGCCAAGGTTCCGAGCACGGGCATGTCGGTTTGCCCGGTGGTGATGGACTTCAGCTACGCCGCCGCTTTTGGCACCTCTTCGGCGAACGGCTATGAGCGACTGCTGCTGGATGCGATGCTGGGCGACGCGACTTTGTTCGCTCATCGCGACGGCGTCGAGGCGACCTGGTCGCTTTATACTCCGGTACTTGAGGCTTGGCAGGAGTCGCCGTCTAAGGACTTCCCGAATTATCCGGCCGGTACCTGGGGACCAGAGGCGGCGAACGAGCTATTGCGTCGAGACGGCCGCGAATGGCAGAAGCTGTAGAAGTCCTAAACAAATGAGGCAGGATTGAATGTCTGTAACGACCGCAGTTACGTATAAGGTTTTGCCCGACGGCGAGGCGTTGGCTCGCGCCATGGCAGAGCAATTGTTGGAGGCGGCGCTGGAGGCGGTTGCCGCGCGCGGCGTCGCACGAATTGCCATTTCCGGCGGGAACACGCCGAAACGCACGTTTGAGATGCTGGCGGATCCCGCGGCAACCGAGTTCAGCGTTTTCCCCTGGGACAAGACTGATTTGTTTTGGGTCGACGAGCGTTGTGTGCCTCCGGACGATAAAGAGAGCAATTATCTGATGACGAAGTTGGCGCTGCTCGATAAGGTTCCGTTGGCAGCCGATCATGTCTTTCGGATCGAAGGTGAGCTCGATCCGGAGTTGGCGGCGGCGCGATACGAATCGGCGATCCGGAATCGATTTCGTCTGGAAGGCGCGCAGCTGCCGACCTTCGACCTGGTCGCGCTTGGCATGGGGCCGGATGGTCATACCGCTTCACTTTTTCCGCATACGGCGGGGATTCATGAGTTGACCCGCATCGCGATCGCCAACCATGTTCCGCAGAAGGAAACGTGGCGCGTGACCTTGACTTCACCGGTGATCAACCAGGGACGGAAGGTGGTCTTCCTGATTGGCGGCACGGACAAGGCTGAGGTGCTGAGCAGCGTGCTGGGGAAAGTTTATGATCCGGAGACGTGGCCGTCGCAGGTGATCCAGCCGAAATCGGGGCAACTGCTGATGCTGCTTGATAAGGCTGCGGCCGCGCAACTGCCTCCGCCTGACGCAAGCGGCTCGGGTCATCTGGAGATCGTGCGATGATTTTGGCCGGTGATGTTGGCGGCACGAAGGTCCACCTGGCTCTTTACGACTTTGCCCAGGGCAAATTGGTGCATGTTCGGGATGAGAAGTATCCGGCACATGCCTTCGACGGTCTTGGCGAAGTGGTCATGAAGTTCCTTACGGAAGGGACGGAGACGGGGAGCGAGGTCACCGCTGCGTGCTTTGGAGTGCCGGGGCCGGTGCGCGATGGGCGGTTGAAGCTGACCAACCTGCCGTGGGAGCTGGACGCGCGCGAGTTGTCGCGGTCGCTGAGCATCGATCATCTGTTTCTCATCAACGATCTTGAAGCAAATGGGTATGGCATCCCGGAGTTGAGCCCGGACCAGATTTGCGTGCTGAGCGAGGGCGATTCGGCAGCGATTGGGCATCGCGGTTTGGTTTCGGCGGGAACCGGGCTGGGTGAGGCGGTGCTGGTCTGGACGGGTGGGCATCATTTGCCGATTCCCTCGGAAGGCGGTCATACCGACTTTGCGCCACGCAATGAGACTGAGATCGAGCTGCTGCGCTACCTGTGGAAGCAACTGGGTGGGCGGGTGAGCTTTGAGCGGGTCGTCTCGGGGATTGGCTTGAAGAACATCTACTCTTTCCTGCGCGATGTGAAGAAGCTCGAGGAGCCGGCGTGGCTGAAGGAGCGGATGGAGGTTGAGGACCCCAACGCGGTGATTGGCGAGGTTGGCGAAGAGGGCAAGAGCGAATTGTGCGCGCAGACGCTGGATATTTTTGTCTCGGCCTATGGCGCGGAGGCGGGAAATCTTGCATTGAAGATATTGGCGACCGGCGGGATCTATCTTGGCGGCGGCATTGCTCCGAAGATATTGAAGACGATGCGGAACGGCCTGTTTATGCAGGCTTTCAAGGATAAGGGTCGCATGGACCACCTGCTGGAAAAGATGCCGGTGCGCGTGATTCTGGAGAGCCGTGCGGCGCTGCTGGGCGCGGCCGCGTATGCGGAGGAGCGGGCAGCGGAGATCAGTGGACAATCGGTGCGCGCGGCTTCTGTGCAATTTTCTTAAGTCTTTTTCCCCCTTAGGTGTGTCCAACGTTATATGAACGATTCGCGACTGAAGTCTTTGTTCCATGATGTTCTTCGCGCCGGGCTGATGACTGCCATTGCGGTCACGCTGGTGCTGGTGCTTCCGCGAGTTGCTTCGGCTCATGCGGTGCTGGTTTTGTCGTCTCCGGTGGCGAATGCCACCGTGCAAGGGCCGGATGTGCCGATCACGATGAAGTTCAACTCACGGGTCGATGCCTCGCGATCGACGATCCGGTTGAGCGGCGCGGATGGGCAGTCGAAGCCTCTCACCATCGATCACTGGCGGCGCGCCGGATATGCTGACGGCGAAAGCTACAGGGCTGAGTCCGGGTAAATATGCTATTCAATGGCAGGTGCTGGCTGTGGATGGGCATATTACGCGCGGGCAGATTCCTTTTGTGGTGAAGTAGCCGGCGCTTCGCACAGGTCAGGTCGGACTCCTCAGGTTCTCCACGAACCAGTTCATCCCAGCTGAAAAGCCTATGCATGCGGGCGGCGAGATCACGCTCCCGTCTGCGCTCCTCCCGTATACTTGAGGGTAGGAAGAGGACGATATTTGATCTGGCTTTTGCGCGATTTTGACCTGCTGTCAGTCCTGCTGCGGGCGCTTACCCTCGGTCTTGAAATGCTTACGTTGGGCGGCGTGGCCTACCTGCTGCTGGCTGCCATTCCTGGAGCGGCCAGCGAGGCTGGCCTGGCTTCGTGCTGGCGTGGGCTGCGCTGGGCGGCGATCGGTCTGGCGTGCACCGAAGTCGCTTATGTCTCGGTCGATAGCTCCATTCTGATGGGCAGCTCGACGCTTGCGACGTGGGCGAACTGGTTCTTGCGCCGTTCTTCCTGGCGGGCATGGCCGCTGTGGTGGGAGCGGCGGCGATTGCGGTGCTCACGAAGTTCCCTTCGCGCTGGTCGAGTTTTCTGCTGGCGCCCTTCGGCCTGGTCATTTTGCTGGCGGTGGTTTCGACGAGCCACTCGGCATCGCGAATGGACGGACCGGCTCATGCTCGGCGACGTTTACTGCTGCGCACCAGTTGGGCGCTTCGATCTGGATTGGGGCGATGCCATTCCTGCTGATTTCGCTGAAGCGGGTAGCGGACGCTGACGAGGGGAAGCGGCTGTTGCGGCGGTATTCCCCCATGGCGCTCGTCGGTGCGGGAACGCTGCTGGCTGGCGGCGTGGGCATGGCGTGGTTTTACCTGGGCATCTCCGCCGATCATTCGCTGAGCGGCCTTTATGGAACCGCATACGGCGTGATGATGCTGTCGAAGGTGTATCTCGTGGTGATGGTGATGGCGCTGGGCGCGGGGAACTTCTTCCTGGTGCGCCGGATCGAGACTGCTCCCGTCGACCTGCTGGCGCGGCTGCGGCGATTTGGCGAGGTGGAGATTGGGCTTGGGTTTATGGCGGTTCTCGCGGCGGCCTCGATGACCTCGCAGCCGCCGGCCGTCGATATGCCGAACGACCGGGCGAGCGTTGCCGAGATTGTGGAGCGCTTTCGTCCTGTGGTTCCGCGCATGACGAGCCCGGCGTTTGGGCAGCTTGCGGCGTCGACGCCACTCGATGTGGCGGTGAAGGAGACGCAGTTCAGTGGGGCGAATGCTCCGAGCGACGCGAATGACGAAGCGTGGTCGGAGTATAACCACCATTGGTCGGGCGTTATCGTGCTGGCGGCGGGGTTTTTTGCGCTGCTGAGCCGGCTGCCGTCGAAATATGGTTTGAGCTTCGGATGGGCGCGGAACTGGCCGATTGCGTTTGCGGGGCTGGCGGTGTTTATTGTGCTGCGCGCCGATCCGGATTGCTGGCCTTTGGGGCCGCGACCGTTCTGGGCGAGCATGTATGCGCCGGACGTGCTGCAGCATCGCTTCTATGCGCTATTGATTCTGGGGTTTGCCGCGTTTGAGTGGGGAATCCAGACAGGGCGGTTGCATTCGCGCTGGGCGGCGAGCGTGTTTCCCTTGCTCTGTGCCGCCGGCGGCGCGCTGCTGCTGACTCACAATCACTCGATCGGCAACGTCAAAGAAGAGTTGCTGGCGGAGATGAGCCATACGCCGATTGCCTTGCTGGGAGCGACCGCGGGCTGGAGCCGGTGGCTGGAGCTGCGGTTGCCGGATCAGAAGGAATCCCGGTTTGCTTCGTATGTGTGGCCGGTCTGCCTGATGCTGGTGGGGCTGGTGCTGTTGAACTATCGGGAATCGTGAAACTAAAGGGACTAGGGACTAGGGACTAGGGACTAGTAGGACTAGGGACAAGGGACTAGGGACTAGGGACTAGACGAGTTTAGAGCATAGTCGGTATTCTATTGGTAGAAAATTTGAAAACGGCTACGTTAGCTATAGGAGCTCATGTTTAGGAAAGATCGCACTCTCAATCGCACTTGCATCGGTCGTCCGGCGTTCGCCGGAAGCTTTGCATTGTTTTCTTCACTTGTGGGCATTTCGCTTATAGCACCGGGCTCATGGCGCAGCGGCTGCCGACGGTGGCTCGTCCTGAGCACTATTCGCTGGCGCTGACTCCGGATCTTAAGGCTGCGACCTTTACCGGCAGTGAGAGCATCGACCTGACGCTCTCGCAGCCGGTCGATTCGATCACTCTGAATGCTGCCGAGATCACGTTCAAGAGCGTGACGACCACGGTCGACGGCCGCGAGTTGAAGGCGACGGTGACGACCGACGAGGCGAAGCAGCAGGCGACGCTGGCCTTCGATCAGAAGCTCCGGCCGGCAAGCTGACGCTGAAGATCGAGTACACGGGAATTTTGAACAACGAGCTGCGCGGCTTTTATCTTTCGAAGACGGCGAAGCGGAACTATGCGGTGACGCAGTTCGAGGCGACCGATGCGCGGCGGGCTTTTCCGTCGTTCGATGAGCCGGCTTACAAGGCGACGTTCGATATTCAGCTGACGGTGGACAAGGGCGACACGGTGATCTCGAACACCAACATGATCTCGGACACGCCGGGGCCGGTGGTGGGCGAGCATACGGTGAAGTTTGCGACGACGCCGAAGATGTCGACGTACCTGGTGGCGTTCCTGGTGGGGGACTTCCAGTGCGTCTCGGGCGAGAGCGATGGCGTGCCGATCCGCGCCTGCGCGACGCCGGACAAGGTGGAGCAGGGCAAGTTCGCGGTGAGCGCGGCGGAGTACATCCTGCACTATTACGACACGTATTTCGGCATCAAGTATCCGATGCCGAAGCTGGACATGATCGCGATTCCGGATTTTGAGGCCGGAGCGATGGAGAACTTTGGCGCCATCACCTATCGCGAGACGGACCTGCTGGTCGATGACAAGACTGCTTCGCTGGACGCGAAAGAAGAGGTGGCGTCGGTGGTGGCGCACGAGATGGCGCACCAGTGGTTCGGCGACATGGTGACGATGCAGTGGTGGGACAACATCTGGCTGAACGAGGGATTTGCGACCTGGATGGAGAACAAGCCGGTGGCGGCGTGGCATCCGGAGTGGAAGATCCCCGAGCAGGTGGCTGACGGCCTGGACGGGACGCTGAATCTGGACGCGGCGCGCACGACGCGCACGATTCGCGCGAAGGCCGATACGCCGGAAGAGATCAACGAGATGTTCGACGGCATCAGCTACGGCAAGGCCGGAGCGGTGCTGAATATGGTGGAGAACTACCTGGGCAAGGAGACGTTTCGCCAGGGTGTTCACAACTACCTGGCGGCGCACATGTATGGGAATGCGACGGCGGAAGACTTCTGGAATGCGCAGACCGCGAACAGCCACAAGCCGGTGGACAAGATCATGGAGAGCCTGGTGGCGCAGCCGGGCGTTCCGGGGCTGACTTTTGCCGAGCCGGCGGGCGGCAAGGTCGATGTGACGCAGCAGCGCTTCTTCCTGAGCCCGAGCGCCAAGGGCGGCGGGCCGCAGGCCTGGTCGATTCCGGTTTGCTTCAAGACCGGCGATGAAAAGAGCGACTGCGAGGTGCTCTCCTCGCACGAAGCAGGCGCTGCCGGTTCCGGCGGCCGCATTTTTCTATGCGAACGCCGGGGGCAAGGGCTACTACCGCAGCACCTATCCGGCGGATGTTTATGCCAAGCTGGTCGCCAATGTGGAAACCGGTCTGACGGCGGAAGAGCGAATCAGCCTGATCGGGGACCAATGGGCGCAGGTACGCGCCAATAAGGCGCCGGTGGGATCGTATCTCGATCTGGTCACGGCGGTGAAGGACGACAAGAGCGGGACAGTCCTGGATTCCGCGATTTAGCGGCGTCTCGGCGATCAATGCGCGATCTGGCGTCGACTCCGGAAGAGCGTACCGCTCTGGCGGCCTGGGTCCGGAAGACATTCAAGCCTGCGCTCGACAGGCTTGGGCCGCCGTCGGCGAATGAAACGCCCGAGACCAAACAGCTGCGCGCCGCGCTTTTTGGCACTCTGGGTACGATCGGGCAAGACCCTGCGGTGATTGCCGAGTCGAAGATACTCAGCGAGAAGTACCTGGCGGACCCGGCGTCGGTGGATGCGACGCTGATCGGAGCGGCCAGCGCAATTGCGGCGGTCAATGGCGACGCCGCATTCTTTGACCAACTGCAGAAGGTCTATGAGACGTCTGACAATCCCGACATCCAGGAGCAGGCGCTCTACCGGCTCGCGATGTTCAAGGATCCTGCGCTGGCCAAGCGATCGCTTGACTACACGTTGTCAGGGAAGGTGCGAAACCAGGACTCTCCGGCGATGCTCAGCATCCCGTTCCGGAGCCGCGATACGCGGGAGCTCGCCTGGCAGTACGTGCAGCAGAACTGGGAGAAGGTCAAGGCGCAGATGACACCGTTGAGTGCGAGCGGCTTCGTCGGCGCGGCAGGCAGCTTTTGCAGCGCTGAATCGCGTGACCAGGTCGTCAGTTTTTATGCGTCGCACAAGGTTGCGTCGTCGGAGCGATCGCTGAAGCGGGCGGTCGATCAGATCAATGACTGCATCGAGTTTCGCGCCGAACCAGGAAGGCAATCTGAAGGAGTGGCTGGCCAAGCAGCAGTAGCCGGGCCTGCGCATATTCCATCGGAGCGACGAAGGACCCGCAGAGCAACGCCTGCCGGGTCCTTTCGTATCTGATAGATGGAGAAGGCAAGTCGAAAGAGCTTTGTCCGTTGCCGTGCGGAAGCAAGAAAAGTCCCTTGTCTTTGCCGCATAGAATCTTGCTATATTAAGAGACTCACCAAGTTTTCGATTTCAAACGCATAACTGGCCCCCTGATTTCGGCGAATTCGCCGTAGTTTAGAGCAAAAGTACAGTTGGTGCGATGTGGGCAGTTGGTCGCAGCAGGCGTTTTTCTGGGGAAAACCGCCTGCCAGGCGATACACCTCACACTACGCTAGCTGTACTTTGCTCTAGCCATTCTTTTCAGGGAGTTCCGGGGGAGAAGACCACCTCAACAGGCCGCTCGACGTTGCGGAAACGGTAGAAGGAAATGATGCAGAAGCTTTCGAAAATCTCAGGGCTCCCGCCGGCGCAGGGTCTTTACGATCCGCGCAACGAGCATGACAACTGCGGCATGGGTTTTGTCGCCAACATGCGTGGCGTGAAGAGCCACGAGATCATTGAGACGGGCATCGAGGTCCTGATCCGGCTGACACATCGCGGCGCTTCGGGCTGCGACCCGGAGACTGGCGATGGCGCCGGCATTCTGATCCAGATTCCGCATGAGTTTTTAGCGAAGAGTGTCGGGCCATTGGATTTACTCTGCCGGAGCCCGGAGCTTATGCGGTTGGAATGGTGTTTTTCCCGGTAGGCAAACGGCAGCGGTTGCAGTGCGAAGGCATCGTCGAGCGCATCAGCCGCGAGGAAGGCCTCACCGTACTTGGCTGGCGGGACACGCCTTGCGATGGCGACGCCATCGGGCGCGAGGCGCGTGCGACGCAGCCTTATATCCAGCAGGTCTTTCTCGGCCGCCCGGACGGCTGGGATGAAGACCATTTCGAGCGCAAGCTGTATGTGACGCGCAAGCGCATCGAGCGCGAGATCGCTTTTGGAAGAAGTGGAAGATCGCCATTTCTTTTACATCCCGTCATTCTCGTCGCGCACGATCGTTTACAAGGGGTTGCTGCTGGCGCCGCAAATCGCCAACTTCTATGGCGAACTGGCGGACCCACGGGTGAAGAGCGCGATCTGCGTTGTGCACCAGCGTTTCTCGACGAACACCTTTCCGAGCTGGCCGCTGGCGCATCCGTATCGCTACATCGCGCACAACGGCGAGATCAATACTCTGCGCGGCAATGTGAACTGGATGAAGGCGCGCGAGTCGCTGCTGAAGTCGCCGCTTTTCGGCGAGGACATGGAGAAGCTGTTTCCCGATCGTGACCGAAGGGCGGCAGCGACTCGGCGGCCTTTGACAGCGCCGTCGAGCTGCTCTTCCAATCCGGCCGCTCGCTGCCGCATGTGATGGCGATGCTGATTCCTGAGGCGTGGTCGGGGAACCCGCATATCGACGACGATCGCCGCGCTTTTTACGAGTACCATGCATCGCTGATGGAGCCGTGGGACGGCCCGGCGGCGATGGCGTTCACGGATGGCCGGGTGATCGGCGCGATGCTTGACCGCAATGGTTTGCGGCCGGGGCGCTATGTCGTGACGAACGACGATGTTGTCGTGCTGGCATCGGAGGCGGGCGTGGTCGACGTGGACGCCAGCAATGTTCGCCAGAAGGGAAGACTGCAGCCAGGCAAGATGTTCCTGGTGGACACGATCGCCGGCCGGATTATTTCCGACGAAGAGATCAAGCAGCAATTGACCTCGCGGCAGCCTTACGCGCAGTGGATCGAAGAGAACCAGATTACTCTTGCGCAGATGGAAGAGCCGATGCGCTTTCACGCACTCGAGAAGGGAAGTCTGCAATCGAGACAGCGGGCGTTCGGCTACACCGAAGAAGACCTGAAGATGATCCTCGCGCCGATGGCGGCCAAGGGTGAAGAGCCGGTCGGCTCGATGGGCACCGATACGCCGCTGGCGTGCCTTTCGGACAAGCCGCAATTGCTTTTCAATTACTTCAAGCAATTGTTTGCGCAGGTCACCAATCCGCCGATCGACCCGATCCGCGAAGAGATGGTGATGTCGCTGACAAGCTACATCGGCACCGAACGAAACATTCTGGAAGAGACTCCGCGGAATTGCCACACGCTGAAACTGCCCCAACCGGTGCTGACGAATCGCGAGTTGGAGCAGCTGCGTCGCGTTTCGAGGGGCGACCTGCTTGCTACGACGTTGACTGCGCTCTTTCGCGTCGGAAGATGGCGAGGCCGGTTTGCGGCGCGGGCTTGAAGAGCTTTGCCGGCGCGCGTCGTTGGCGGTGCTTAACGGCTATACGCTGCTGATTCTCAGCGATCGCGGTGTGGACGACCACTTCGCGCCGATTCCGAGCCTGCTGGCGTTGGCGGCGGTACACAACTTGCTTGTTCGCGAGGGAACGCGCACCCAGGTTGCGTTGATCGTCGAGTCGGGCGAGCCGCGCGAGGTGATGCACTTCGCAGTGCTGATCGGCTATGGCGCGAGCGCGATCAATCCTTACCTGGCGATCGAGTCGATCGAAAGCCTCCACAGCCGGGGCCGGTTGCCTGCGGGAGTCACGGCCGAAAAGGCTGCGTCTCAATTCATCAAAGGTATTAACAAGGGGCTGCTCAAGACTTTTTCGAAGATGGGCGTGTCGACTCTGCAGAGCTATCGCGGCGCGCAAATCTTCGAGGCGATCGGTCTCAATCAACGAGCTGGTGGATGATTACTTCGCAGGGACGGTTTCGCGGATCGAGGGTGTTGGGCTGGGCGTGATCGCGAAAGAAGCGCAGGATGCGGCATGAGTACGCGTTGCAGCCGCCTTCGCGTTCTGAGACGGAGCTTTCGGTCGGCGGCGCGTATCACTACCGCGTTGACGGGGAGTATCACCTGCTGAATCCGGAGACGATCAGCAAGCTGCAACATGCGGTGCGCGATTCCAATCCGACGACATTTAAGGAATACACGGACCTCATCGACGAGCAGAACCGGGTGATGTGCACGCTGCGCGGACTGATGCAGATCAAGTTCGCCGCGCATCCGGTGCCGCTCGACGAGGTTGAGCCGGCGTCGGAGATCGTGAAGCGCTTTATGACCGGCGCGATGTCGTTCGGCTCGATCAGCAAAGAAGCGCATGAGACGCTGGCGATTGCGATGAACCGCATCGGGGGCAAGTCGAATACCGGCGAAGGCGGGGAAGACGAAGCGCGCTTTGAGCGCGACGCGAATGGCGACCTTCGCCGCAGCGCGGTGAAGCAGATTGCGTCCGGGCGATTTGGTGTGACGGCGAATTACCTGGTCCACGCGGATGAGTTGCAGATCAAGATGGCGCAAGGCGCGAAGCCCGGCGAGGGCGGGCAGTTGCCCGGGCACAAGGTGGACGAAGTGATTGCGCGGCTGCGCCACTCGACGCCGGGCGTGACGCTGATCTCGCCGCCGCCGCACCATGACATCTATTCGATCGAAGATCTGGCGCAGCTCATCTTCGACCTGAAGAATGTGAACCCTTCGGCGCGAATCGCGGTGAAGCTCGTCGCCGAGGTTGGTGTAGGCACGGTTGCTGCAGGAGTCTCGAAAGCTCATGCCGATGTTGTGCTGATCAGCGGCGATACGGGCGGCACGGGCGCCGCTCCGCTGAGTTCGCTCAAGCATGCCGGAATTCCGTGGGAGATGGGTCTTGCCGAGGCGCAGCAGGTGCTGTTGATGAACGACCTGCGCAGCCGGATCCGTGTGCAGACCGACGGCAAGCTGCAGACCGGGCGCGATGTGGTGATTGCTACATTGCTGGGCGCGGAGGAGTTTGGCTTCGCGACTGCGCCGCTGATTGCGATGGGCTGCATCATGATGCGCAAGTGCCATTTGAATACTTGTCCGGTGGGTATTGCTACCCAAGATCCGGTGCTGCGCAAGCATTTCGCAGGAGAGCCTGAACACGTCATCAATTTCTTCTTCTACATCGCTGAGCAGGTGCGTGAGCTGATGGCGCAGATCGGTTTCCGCACTATGGACGAGATGGTGGGCCGGGTGGACAAGCTTGAGAGCCGTCCCGCGATTGACCACTGGAAGGCGAGCGGTATCGATCTTTCTGAGATCCTCTATACGCCGCCGATGCCTGATCGCGTGAAGCGGTATTGCACGCAGAAGCAGGACCATGGCCTCGATGATGTGCTTGACCTGCAACTGATTGAACTGGCGCGTGAATCTCTCGATCATGCCGAGCCGGTCGAGGCGAGCCTTGCGATTCGCAATGTACATCGTTCTGTCGGCGCGATGCTGGGTGGAGAGATTGCGCGGCGTTACGGCTCGGCCGGGCTTCCGGAGGAGACGATCCGGTTGCGCTTTACCGGCTCGGCGGGGCAGAGCTTTGGCGCCTTTGTGCCGCGCGGCGTGACGATGACGCTTGAGGGCGAAGCCAACGATTACGTTGGCAAAGGTCTCTCTGGCGGGCGCATTGTGATCTTCCCGCCGAAGAACTCCGGTTTTCTTCCGGAAGAGAGCATTCTTGTCGGCAATGTTGTGCTCTATGGCGCGACCACCGGCGAGGTCTTCCTGAATGGCGTCGCCGGGGAGCGGTTTGCGGTGCGTAACTCGGGGGCATCGGCGGTGGTCGAAGGTGTGGGCGATCACGGCTGTGAGTACATGACCAACGGGTTGGTGGTGGTGCTGGGCTCCTGCGGGCGCAATTTCGCGGCGGGCATGAGCGGTGGCCTTGCTTATGTGTTGGATGAGAGCGGCGAGTTCGCGCGGACGCAGTGCAATCCGGCATCGGTCGACCTCGAACCTTTGCTAGACGAGGCTGATATTGCCACATTGCGCGGGATGATCGAGAGGCACCTGGCGCTGACCGGGAGCCCTCGCGCTGCGTGGATTCTCGATAACTGGACGCGAACACTTCCTAAGTTCCTCAAGGTCTTTCCGCATGAGTTGAAGAAGGTGCATCACGCTAACCGCGACAGAGAAGCGGCGATTGCTGGGAATGACATCAGCCGGGAAGAGTTTGGAGAGAAGCTGCTGAATGTGCTCGCCGTAAGCGCGTCGATAGCCGAGCAGCAGGGGTCGGGGCAGCATGCGCCGGAGCAGGTGCATCATGGCTAAGCCGACGGGATTTCTGGAGTTCGATCGTGAGGTTGGCGAGCGACGCCCAGTTGCGGAGCGGGTGAACGACTGGTTGGAGATTTATCGCGACCTGCCTGAGGAGAAGCTGCGCCAGCAGGGCGCTCGATGTATGGACTGCGGCGTGCCGTTCTGCCATACCGGTTGTCCGGTGAACAATATCATTCCGGACTGGAACGAACTGGTTTATGAGAACCGCTGGGAAGAGGCGGTGCGGCGTTTGCACGCGACTAACAATTTTCCGGAGTTCACAGGCCGTATCTGCCCCGCGCCTTGTGAGGCAGCGTGTGTGCTGAGCATCAACCAGCCTGCGGTAACAATCAAACAAATCGAAAAGGCCATTGCCGACCGCGGGTTCGCCGAGGGCTGGGTCATCCCCGAGCCACCCGCCTATGAGTCTGGGAAACGAGTCGCAATTATTGGGTCGGGGCCTGCGGGACTGGCTGCCGCGCAACAGCTTCGCCGTGCCGGGCACGATGTCACGGTCTACGAAAAGGCTGACCGGCTGGGTGGTTTGCTGATCTACGGCATTCCTCATTTCAAGATGGAAAAGGAAATCGTCGAGCGCCGGATCAATCAGCTTCGCGCCGAGGGCGTTCGCTTCCTGACTGGAGTGGAGGTCGGCGGAGCCGGGCCTAAGGACCTCTCGTTTGAAGAGGTACGGCGGAAGTCTGATGCGGTGCTGCTGGCCTGTGGCGCCGAATTGCCACGCCAGCTGGGGATTGCGGGCAGCGAACTTCGCGGCATTCACTTTGCGATGGACTATCTCACCCAGGCGAATCGGCGCTGCTTTGGGGACGAATGCGATCCGGCGCAGGAGATCACGGCTGAGGGCAAGCATGTGATCATCATCGGCGGCGGAGATACGGGAGCGGACTGTTTGGGCACGGCGCACCGCCAGCGCGCGAAGAGCGTGCGGCAGTTCCAGATTCACGAGATGCCGCCAGAGGGGCGGTCGCCGAAGACGCCGTGGCCGATGTGGCCGATTATGCTCCGCAGCGAGGGTGCGCATGAAGAGGGCGGAGTTCGCGAGTGGAATGTGCGGACTACGAGCTTCAGCGGCGATGACGATGGACGTGTGCGAAAGCTCCATGGTGTGCGGCTTGGGCCGGGGCCGGATTTCGCGCCGGTTGAGGGCGGGGAATTTACTCTCGATGCCGACCTCGTTCTGATTGCGATCGGCTTCGCTGGGGCGGTTCGAGCGGGTTTGTTGGAGCAGCTGCCTTTGGAGCTTGGTCCGCGCGGTGCAGTTGTTGCGGACGAGACGAGTTTCATGACCTCATCGCCGGGCGTCTTTGTCGCCGGCGATATGCGTCGCGGGCAGTCGCTTGTGGTGTGGGCGATTGCTGAGGGTCGCAAGGCGGCAGCGGCCATCGACCACTATATGGAGCGCGTTGGTTCCTTTGATAGGGACTCGGGAATGGTCGCGGCGATGTAGCTGCGTGAGTGAGGCGATCAAAGAAGCTTCAGGCATCGTTTGTCCTATATAATCCCTCTAGTGCAGCCGGAGAGTTGGCCGAGTGGCTGAAGGCGGCGGTTTGCTAAACCGTTATAGGGTCAAAAGCTCTATCGGGGGTTCGAATCCCCCACTCTCCGCCAGATACCTGTTTTTAGACATTCCAAGACATCTAGAAGAAAATCGCGAGCCCCGGTAAATACTGGGGCTCGCGTATTTCTGCGCTTAAAGCGGTGCTATGGAAGCCAACTGCTTCGGGTGGGGGTACTTTCAGGGCAGCGTGCTCTTGGAGGTTCTATGCCGCTAACCGATACCGAAGTGCGGAGATCAAAACCCGCCGACAAGCCATATCGCTTGAGCGACGCAAACAGCCTATTTGTGTGGATCACCCCAGCAGGGGAAGCTCTGGCGGTGGGTTGATGACTTCGAAGGTCGCGAAAAGCTGATGTCTCTGGGCAGATACCCCATCGTGACCCTGGCAGAGGCTCAGGAGCGCCGGGACCAGACGCGAAAGCTGCTAGCCAACGGAATTGACCCGATGGCGAAGCGCAAGGAAGTAAAAGCCATCGAACGTGCACAGACCCAAGGCTCATTCCGGAACGTCGCCTCTCTCTTGATGGAACACTGGAAGGAAGGTAAGAGTCCCCGCCACGTCGAGTACACGCAGCGACGAATGGAGGCCGACATCCTACCTCTGTTGGGAGATCGTCCTGTGGCAGAGATTGAAGCGCCTGAGCTGGTGGCCCATGACAAAGGCAATCGAGCAGCGCGGTGCCCGCGACATCGGTAAGCGAGCCTTGGAGACGGTCGGCCAGATCTTCCGCTTTGCAATTGCTCACGGCTACGCTCGACGGAACCCGGCCTGCGAGATTCGCCCGAGAGACATTCTCAAGTCTGCTAGCAGGACGAACTATGCCCGCGTGGACGCTAAGGAGCTTCCCGCCCTCTTGCGAGCCATTGAGGTCTACCAAGGAACCCATATAACCCGCCTAGCAATCAAGCTTATGGCATTGACGTTCGTGCGCACCGGCGAGTTGATTGGTGCCCGCTGGTCAGAATTCAATGTCGAAGCTGCCCGTTGAGATACTCCAGCCGAGCGCATGAAGATGCGAACAGCCCACACTGTGCCGCTCTCGAAACAGGCAATCGATGTACTTGAACACCCTGCAAACTCTGTCCGGCCAAAGTGAGTTCCTGTTCCCTGGAGATCGTAACCTGAAGAAGCCTATGAGCAATATGACGATTCTGGGAGCCCTGGAGAGGAGGGGATTCATAGGCCGGATGACGGGTGAAATTGACACAGGCGGGCAAGACTGATCCGCAGGTTCATCATGGAATAACAGATCCGACAAATCGCCTGGAGGTGACCAATCTTCTCAGTAACACGCATGCATTCGGCCATCGATCCGGCTGGAAACCTCGGTGCGCGGCACCGAAAGCAAAATAACTGCCCGAACCCGCAGGGTTGTTTGTTCTTCGTCCGGCGGCCCTTAAGAAATTCGGCGAGCTGAACTCCAAGAACCAAGACAGGCCGCCGGTCGTCGCAGGTCGGGAGACCGTCCTTAATCCACGAGCGCACCGTGTTCTTGTGAACCTTCAACAGGAGAGCGATCTCCTCAACGGTATAGTTAAGGTGGATTTTGACCAGCCGGTGGTTGGCGAAGCGTTTAGCCATTGCGATCTCTGCTCTTGCTCACTTGGCGGCTTTTCGAGCAGCTTGGAGCACGATGACTAACGTGCGGATTTCCGCTTCAGACTTGCCTGATATCCAGGCCGCATTCAGCGCTGCAACTTCGCTTGCGGGCCAGCCGACAGCGCGACCGCCTAAGCTCACAGGCTTGGTAAAGACACCTTGGGAAATGCGCAGATAAATGGTGCTACGCGAAAGTCCTGTGCTGGTGAGTATCGTCCGGAGTCTTTGGAATGTATCGCTCATCTTCAAACCTCGCTGGCTGGCTTTAGCACTGCATTAAGCTCAACCTAGTTGGGCTAATTGGGCGATGGAACGTCTAGTCTGCGCACAGAGTGCGCTTGCGGCTGTTTAGAATTATTGTCTTAGCTGGAGACTATGCTCGTGTGTTGGAAATCTTGGATCAATCCTTGGAGGCTAAGTCATTGTAGGAGCAATCATCTCGACGAGGACGCGGACAACATGCGCCAGAATATAAAAACTGTCCATTCTTCTTGCCTTCGGCGATGGCAAACAACTGCGAGACGAAAGTATAGGTAGACGCGCTCAACACTCCATCGCGCGATCAGCCTGGAATGCCCACCTCCGGCGGGTGTTTGTCCGGAGCGAGAGTTTAGCGAGGCCCACATGGGGCGCTCGACAACACATCTCCATCTACGGAGACCCTTCTTCATCCGATTCACGCATCCTGCGGATTCAGCGTCGCGTTCTTGCTTGCTTCGGCTTCAGGCTCCTTCATGGTGAGGTAAAACAAGAGCTCGATCCGGTTCGAAACTCCCAGTTTATCGAATGCGCGGAAGAGGTAGTTCTTAACCGTATGTTCACTCAGGCCTAACTCCTGTGCGATCGCTCGGTTCGTCTTCCCTTGCGCCGCGTGGCGCACGACTTGCAACTCCCGTGTCGAAAGGGGCACCGCAGTGCTGGATATGTTTATCGTGGGAGCAGGAATACTCCTCAAGGCTTCGAGCAGGAAATTAAACTCGGCTTTTCCCGCCCAAACCAATCCCTCGCGTACCTGCTTCACGCAGTCGGAAAACTCGGCCATGCTCTGTTGCCTAGAGAACACGCCGCGGGCGCCTGATCGAAATGCTCCGATTACAGAAGTGCGGTTGACCCGGTCGAGTAGCATCACGATCGATGCCTCGGGCTGCGTTCGAAATACAGTTGAAGCCAGGTTATAGCCGTTTCCCGCACTGGTTTGAAGTTCGGCGCCTATCACCACGAGGTCGAGCCTTCGTGTGTTCAAGCTTTGCAGCAGACCGGACGCCGATGCCGCATAAGCCTCGTATTGGAGACTGCGGACGAGAACGTCCGCTAAGAGGTGGCTGCTTATTGGGTCCCTGTCGACAACGACCGCTCGAACGGCCTGTTCGGATTTAGAATCAACGGGATGAAGGGATTTCGCTAGACTTGTATTCAAGCAAGATACCCCCAGTACACTTCGGGTATTTCTCTACGGCGATTGTCGGCTACCAGTCGTTAGTCGGTTCGACTGAAGAGTGCGTATTACAGGCAAGACTGGTGTTCACAACATTAACATGGAGAACGGATACTGTTGACGTCGTACTGCTTTGGGCCGTATCGGATCTTTCGTCCATATCTTTCTTAGCATATTCTTATCCACTTAGCGCAATCGGCTGCTGAAAACTGTAACGACGCGCCACATTATTTTGAAACACCCGGAGACAGAGATGCATGAGGTAGCTCTGGCATACTTTCTTCTCTAAGTAGATATAGGCCTATCACTCATATCAGTAAGTTCTAGTCCCCCTATGTGTTGCTGAGAAGCTACACACCTGACCGGGGCACTACACTCTCGCACCAACCTCATACATTCGGCGCTTGTTGTGGTCATGGGTTCGACATATGCTGAATCCAACAATGCAGCCGTTAATAGTGATTCGACCAATTCCGAAACAAGGTCGTGGTGTGCGATACAGTCTGCGGCTCCCTGTGATTTTTGAATGGAGCGATGGAACCGATCATGTGGAAGGCGGTTTCACCAAAGACATCGCGCAGGACGCGGCATTCATTTTGAGCGACAAATGTCCGCCGGTCGGATCGGAAGTCCGTATGAAGGTTCTCTTTCCTTCGCCAGCCGAACCGGGTCCACTTCGACTGGAGTGCGCGGGCAGAGTCGCACAAATATCCGACGAGTACGGATGCAAGGGTTTTCTCTTTCAGGGATTGTTCGAAGACAGACTCCTAATGTCCTATGCTCAACAATCCTGAAGCCGCTTCTCAGGAAAGCATTCTCATAGGCAAGTCTACTTTTGGACCAATGTCGTTTTGTTGCGCTTCCGCCTCGCCCCTGAAGACAGAGTCGAGACTCAAACAAGCTTAACGATCGAAAGCGTCGATGCCACTCGCGGGCTGTCAGCCCGATACAGAGCCTTAGCAAAAACTTCCTACCCTCGTCACGTCCCAAACGATTCTGGGACTGAAAGGGCGAAGCTATGTCAAGGGGCCATACGAACCATCATTTGCCAAAAAAACCGGGAGGCAAGCTTGGACTCACAAATCACGTCACACGCCATCGGTATTCGCTGGTATGCCGTGTGGACAAGGTCGCGCTTTGAAAAAATGGCCGCTAATACACTCGAGTCGCGCGGCATCGACCATTATCTGCCTTTGCAAGTCGAGCTGCGGCAATGGAGCGACCGCAAACAGTCGGTGGAAGTGCCGCTATTCCCCAGTTACATCTTTGTGCATGTTGATGCGCTGAGTAAGGACAAGCTTGAGGTATTGAAAACTCCTGGTGTCGTAGGGTTTGTGGGCAGCGCCACAGGGCCCTTACCGATTCCAGACCATGAAATCGAGTCGGTGCGTAAGGCTGTGCTTTGTGGCGCCAACTCTGCCCCTCGCGCTCTCTTGAAAGAAGGAGAGCGAGTCCGCGTGGTTCGAGGAGCGCTGGCCGGAATCGAGGGAAACCTGCTCCGATTCGGTTCAAAGTCTCAGCTCGTGATTTCGATCGAGATGATTCAACGTTCTGTAGCAGTAACCGTTTCCGAACAGGATGTGGAAGCGATGTACGCCGACTCTGCGTTGATCGGTTTGTCGAACTAGCCGTCGAAGGGAATGCCTACGCGGCTTTCTTCTCAGACATGCGAGGTCTAAACATGAAAAAGTGTGATCACGTTTCTTTCATTCTTGCGGCTCTGGCACTCGTCTGTGGATCGGTTTCGCTTGACGGGCAGCAGTTTGCAGTGGCATCTGCCTCGACGCAGCCTAATACTGGCGCTCCGTCTTCACCTCAAAGTGCCGCTCCCAACCTCCAGCAACGATACCCGCGTTACGTCGTGCAACTCTCGGACGTGCTGCTCTTATCGTTTCCCCTATCTCCGGAATTCGATCAGTCTGTGACGGTGCAGCCAGATGGGTATGTGAGCCTGAAGAATTCGGGGAGCCTGCACGCGCAGGGTTTGACGGTGCCGGAGCTAATCGGTGAATTGAAAAAAGCCTACGCCGGCGTTCTCCACGAACCGATCATCAACGTTGATCTCGTGGATTTCCAAAAGCCGTTCTTTACCGTCTCAGGACAGGTGGGCAAGCCAGGTCAATACGAATTGCGCGCCGACATCACAGTTGCCGAAGGCCTGGCCGTCGCGGGCGGCATGACTCCGACGGCGAAGACGCAGGTCTTCCTCTTCCACCGGACCTCGCAAGACTGGTTTGAAGTCAGGCAGGTAAACATGAAAGACATACTGAACGGGAAAAACGTCAACGAAGACGCGACGTTGAAACCTGGAGACATGATCTATGTTCCCGAAAAGTTCATTGCCAGCTTTCGGAAGTACGTGCCTTATTCATTCAATGCCGGTGCTTATTTAAATCCCACCATTTTTTGAAACGAAGGGCCTACCTGAGCTATCGGTGGTCAACGCATCTTTAACGATGAGGATGACAAAGCAATGAGCGAGACTGAGACTCTTTTCCAGGCGAAAGAGACGTCAAACGATCTTTCCCTGCGCGATATCGTGGTCCCCCTCATACGCCGCAAGCGCCTGTTGATTACTTGTTTTCTCTCGTCATGCGGCGCATTGATTATGTTGGCGGCGATTATGGGGCCCTCCTACACCTCGCGGATGGAGATTTTGGTAAACAGGGATAGGCTGGACCCGGTCGTCACGCCGGAGTCGACCGCCCAGATGATTGCAACGCCCCTACCAGTCACCGAGGAGGAGATCAATTCGGAGGTCGAGTTACTCAGCAGCCGGGACGTGCTGGAAAAAGTCGTTCAATCAACTGGCTTGGCGAGATCGAAGGGCTTTTCCTTGCTTGACCTCCTTCATCCTAATCAAACCGACCAAGACAGACTCGCGCGAGCGGTCAAGACACTTGCCAAGAAGCTAAGTGTTAAAGCAACGGTCAAGACAAATCTAATTGAAGTGTCCTACACCTCCGCCGACTCCGAGATCTCTTACGCTGTCCTGCACTCGCTCGGTGAGTTCTATACACAGAAACATGTGGAAGTCCACCGGCCACCGGGTTCTTATCAGGTGTTTGCCCAGGAGGCGGACAGATACCACGCAGCCTTAGAAGAGGCAGAGGCCAAGGTGCGTGACTTTACGCGCGATCACCATATTGCAGCCCCGGGTGAAGAGAAAACAAATCTGGCCCTTCAGGTCGTGACTGCGATTGGCTCAATGCACACGACAGAGCAAGCAATCGCAGCGGATGAGGAGCGTATTCGCAACGATCGACAGCAAATGAGCGTGATCCCGCGGCGTTCGCCCACTCAAGAGGTCTCCGCAACGGCAGACAAACTCCTCGATGACCTGCACGCTAGCCTACTTGCCGCGGAGAATAAGCGGAGCCAGCTTACCTTGAAATATGAACCGGCCTACCCGTTAGTGCGAGAGGTAGACGAAGAGATCGCACAAATCAAGGAAGCTATCTCCCAGGCGGACAGAACGCGGTACCTGTCTGAGACTACCGACCTTGATCCGACATACGAAGCGCTTCGAGAGGAACTTGCAAAATCGGAGTCAGATCGGGCGGCCCAACTTGGAACTCTAGCCGCAACGAAGCGCGCAATTGAAAGCATGCAGTCCCAGATGGTCGATCTGGACGGCCAATCTCTAGCTCAGCAAGATCTGCTGCGCGAAGCGAAGGCCAACGAAGGCAACTACCTTCTATATCTGGCCAAGAGGGAACAGGAGAAGGCTGCGAACTTGCTAGACACCACAAAAGTAGCGAATGTCGCGATTGCGGTGCCACCGGCTATCCCTGTATTGCCTAATTACGGGTGGCCCCTGATAGTAGCCCTCGCGATTGTCGCGGCAGCCATGATCAGCTTATTTATTTCATATACCGTGGACTATTTCGATCCCTCCTTCCGTTCGCCCTCTGAAGTCGCCGACACTCTCGGCATTCCGGTGGTCGTTACGTTCGCTAAGAGGGTAGCTTAAGCGCGCCAAAATAGCCGCTCAGCAACGTACTCCCACGGGCAAGCGCAGAAGCCACCTTGGAGCAACAGGTCGAGCCTCGCGGCATCCTTCCCTGGTTCGCCTATGTATGCCTGTAAGACGAGTGTCCAACCGGACAGTGCCACATTTCACAGCTTGTCACATCCTGCAAGGAGAGGGTTAACGATGGAACTCATGTCGAATTACTTGATGACAACCGCAGCGTCTTCCAAGCGGAGGAACACGGGACAGTAGCGGCGAGTGGCGTGGCCAACAACGCGCGCGGGATGAAGCGAAATGTGGTCACAGACGAGGCATTGCGGCTGGTCCATCAAGTCTTTCTCGTGCAGGCCGAGAAGCGGCCTCAAGTCGTAACCTTCGCCGGCGTAGACCATGGCAACGGCTGCAGTGAGATCTGCGTTTCGGTAGCGGAGATACTGGCAGCCGGCGGCGACCGATCGGTCTGTCTCGTCGACGCTAACTTCCGAACGCCAGCCCTCTCTGGACTATTTGGCACTAATAACCACTTCGGGCTTACTGAGGCTCTGACGGGCTCGAGCGGAATTCGCTCTTATGCGAAGCCTGCCACAGATGCCGATAATCTCTGGTTGCTCTCAAGCGGGTCCCTCGACGCAAACTCGCCCGGGTTGCTTGCGTCGCAGTCTCTCCGCGAAAGACTGATGGAGTTGCGCGCCGACTTCGAGTTCATCCTGATTGACGCTCCTCCGTTGGGGAAATATGGCGACGGTCTCGCAATGGGTCAACTCTCCGACGGCATGATCCTGGTAATCGAAGCAGCCTCTACCCGCCGCGAGTTGGCGGCCGAAGCGGTCGCCAGCCTTAGATCAAGCAACGTGAAAATTCTAGCCGCGGTGTTGAACAAAGTACCCTCCACTCTTCAATAACAGAGCTTTATACGATTGTTCAGCAGCAGCACGGTTGAGGTCGAGAAGCGGCCACCCGTCTCCGGTTCAACTGTGGCCCCGACGCCGCAGAATTAACAGCCGCCAGAGTTCAGTCATCCAGAATCACTCCCCGGAGAGACAGCGTGAACGACAGGCACCGTCTTTCGATGAATCTTCTAAAGGTATACGACTTATTGTCGGTGATGCTTGCATTTGGGCTATCCACGGCTTTGGTCGTAAAGGAGGACCATAAACTCTCGCTTGCTCAGTTTCTTGCCCTGCGCACGAGAGTGTCGGACTTTGCCATATTTGCCCTGGGAGTGGTCGTGTGCCATGTGGCTTTGTCGATGTGTGGCCTATACAGGTCGATGAGGCTTTCCAGTTGGCGAACTGAAGTGAGCGATCTGGTAAGGGCGACCGCCCTTGGAGTGACGGGTTTCGCCGTCCTCGGTTTGCTGTTCTCCGTAGAGATGATGACGTTGCGGTTTCTGGCGATTTTTTGGGCCTTCACCGTTGCGATTCTGGGACTGTCGCGACAAGCTGTTCGACTCGGTCTCCGCTATCTCCGAGTTCATGGCAGGAACCTCAGATATATGTTGATCGTAGGCACTAATCCTCCAGCCGTGGAGTTTGCGCAACGAATACTGGCAAACAGAGACCGCGGTATTCGCTTGCTGGGGTTCATCGACGACGCGTGGCCGGGCATCGAGGAATTTAAGAGGACCGGATTTCAATTGCTCACCGACTTTGCCGGTTTGCCGGGCTATTTGCGTGAGAACATTGTCGACGAAGTCGCAATTTACCTCCCTCTAAATTCATTCTTTGAGCACTACGCGGAAGTAGCTGACCTTTGTGAAACGCACGGCATAGTACTGCGCTTCAATGCCGATATCTTTCCTTTGAAGACGACCCGCTGGCGTACAGAAGTCTTCGACGGCGATCATCATATCGCTACTTATGCCGGGCCGGGGGAGGCGTGGGCGCAGATAGTCAAACGTCTCCTGGACATATCGGTATCGGGCATACTACTTATTCTTTTCTTCCCTATCCTCGTCTCCGTTGTGGTGGCCATCAAGCTGTCGACTTCGGGACCGGCGTTCTTTCGCCAGGAACGAATTGGCCTGAATAAACGACGATTCAAGATATTCAAATTCCGGACAATGGTGGTCAACGCAGAGCAATTGATCGCTGGATTGGAAAAAGACAACGAAGCAGGTGGCCCGGCGTTCAAACTTAGGAACGATCCCCGCATCACGCCGATAGGTAAGTTTCTTAGGCGAAGCAGCATCGACGAGCTCCCGCAACTATTCAACGTCTTCAGGGGTGATATGAGCCTCGTCGGGCCTCGCCCTTTGCCCGTGCGTGACTATAAAGGCTTCTCGGAGGATTGGCAGCGCAGGCGCTTTAGCGTAAAGCCCGGAATTACCTGCCTATGGCAAGTGAACGGTCGCAGCTCCATCACCTTCGAGCAGTGGATGATGCTCGATCTTCAATATATGGATGAATGGTCGCTATGGCTTGACTTCAAGATTCTCGCGAAGACTGTTCCAGCTGTCCTTAAAGGAGCTGGTGCTGTTTAGACGCAAATTGACCTTATGTTGCGGGATGGATGACCTATTCCAACAACTCAGCAGCTTGGTGGTGAAGGGCATCCTCCGGGACAATCATGAAAATCCTGCTCGTACATAACTTTTATCAACAGCCGGGAGGGGAAGACGTTGTCTTTGCTCAGGAGCGGCAGTTATTGGAGCGCAAGGGTCATCAGGTGATCACTTACACCCGCGACAACGACGAGGCGAATCCTTCCTCCGCGTTCGACCGCTTGCGCTTGATCCGGAGGATTATCTCGGCCCCCGACAGCCGGAGGGACATCGCAGCCATACTTCGTACCGAAAAGCCGGATGTCGCGCATATCCACAACACCTTCATGATGATCTCGCCGAGTATCTACGAAGCTTGCAACGAGGCTTGCGTTCCGATCGTTCAAACCCTGCACAACTTCAGGTTGTTTTGCCCGGCGTCCACTTTCTGCCGGAATGGAAGAGTCTGCGAAGATTGCTCGCAAGTAGGCCTGGCCTCTAGCGTGCGCCACGCCTGTTACCGCAGTTCGAGAGCCTCGACTGCGGCGGTGGCGCTCATGCTGCAAGTGCATCGAGTACAAGGCACTTGGAACCGGCGAGTCAACGCCTTTATCGCCCTTACCGAATTCGCCAAACGCAAATTTGTAGACAATGGACTGCTCCCTCAGAGGATCCACGTGAAACCTAACTTCGTCGATCCCGATCCCGGAGAGCGTGAAGTACCAGGCGATTACGCACTCTTCGTGGGCAGGCTCAGCCCCGAGAAGGGAGTTTCAACCCTGTTGAAAGCCTGGGGGCTCGTTCGAGCTTCCATTCCGCTGAAGATCGCCGGCGACGGCCCGTTGCGCTCCGAGCTGGAGGCACAGAGCCGGGAGTTAGGCCGCCGCCCAATCGAGTTCCTCGGAAGGGTCTCCGGAACCGAAGCTCGATCCCTCATCAAGAATGCCAGATTTGTGGTCATACCCAGCGTATGGTACGAGGGCTTTCCGATGATGAACGCAGAGAGTTTCGCTTGTGGCGTCCCAGTGTTGGTTCCCGGCTAGGGGCGATGGAGGAACTCATAGAGGACGGCCGCCAGGGGTTGCAATTTAACCCTGGAGACGCTGAAGACCTGGCCGCCAAAGTCGCTTGGGCATGGGAACACGCAAACGAAATGGAATCTATGGGGCGCAGAGCGCGCCAGAAGTATCAAGACTGTTATGCGCCTGACGCTAATTACAGCCGCCTGATGGAAATCTACGGCAGGGCCAGAGATCAGGTCGTCAACTAGCCCGCAAGCGGAAAATTGGCCTGCGTTTCTACCACCCGACATTCCGCCGTTCCGAACCGCTTTACAACCTCTTGACCTTGCCGAGCGATAGACCTCGCAAGCGCCGGGCGCTTCGCGCTCACTAATTTTCTTGGAGGAAGACGATGAGTGTCGCCGTCATCACCGGGTCCGCCGGTCTAGTTGGATCCGAGGCAGTTGCTTACTTTGCCTCCCTTGGCATGGACGTCGTTGGGATTGACAACGGCATGCGGGCCGAGTTCTTTGGCGAATCGGCCTCCACTCGCTGGGTAAGAGAGCGCCTCGAGACGGAGATTGATGGCTATACGCATTATGAGGTGGACATTCGCAATTACGACGCGATCGCAAAGGTCTTCCAGTTCTTTGGCAAAGATATCGCACTCGTGATCCATACCGCGGCGCAGCCTTCGCACGACTGGGCGGCCACCAGCCCCTTTACAGATTTCAGCGTCAACGCCAATGGCACCTCCGTAATGCTCGAAGCCACGCGTACTTTCGCGCCGAACTCAGCTTTTATCTTTACCTCGACCAACAAGGTATATGGCGACGCACCGAACTATCTGCCTCTGATGGAGACGGAGACCCGATGGGAGATCGATCCATCGCACCCGTATTATCCCGACGGCATACCCGAGAGCATGTCGATCGACCACACCCTTCACAGTCTCTTCGGCGCCTCCAAAGTCGCGGCGGATGTGCTCGTGCAGGAATACGGACGGTACTTCGGCATGAAGACCGGCGTGTTTTCGAGGCGGCTGCTTGACGGGCCCGAACCATTCCGGCACCCAACTCCATGGCTTCCTGGCCTATCTGATGAGATGCGCGGTGACCGAAACGCCCTACAAGATATTTGGCTATCAAGGCAAACAAGTACGAGACAACATCCACAGCGCCGACCTCGTTCGTGCCTTCCACGAATTTTTCAAGGATCCGGGTAGCGGCGAGGTCTACAACATGGGCGGCGGCCGCTACAGCAATTGTTCGATGCTGGAAGCCATCCAGCTCTGCGAACAAATCACCGGAAAGCCCTTCCACTCTCAGTATGTCGATGAAAATCGTCGCGGCGACCATATCTGGTGGATCAGCGACGTCACTCGCTTCCAGCAGCGCTATCCAAATTGGGCGCTTCGCTATGATGTGCCGCAAATTCTCGAAGAAATTTATGAACTCAACGTAGAAAGGTGGACCGGCGAATGCTCAATGCAGGCAAAAGAAATGTTATCGGGATCCTGATCGACGTAGTGGATTACGAAGGGGCGCTCGACTGCATATTTCGGGCGGCTAAGGAGAAGCGTGCGTTTCGCCGTCTCGGCCTTGGCCGTGCACGGAGTGATGACCGGTGTGCTTGATCGCGTGCATAAGTTTCGCCTGAATCATTTCGATCTGCTCGTGCCTGATGGCCAGCCCGTGCGGTGGGTGCTGAATGCCTTGCATGGGACTGGATTGAGCGACCGGGTTTACGGGCCGAGTTTGACCTTGAAGGTCTGTGAGCGCGCAGCAGCTACCGCCGAGTCGATCTATTTTACGGAAGCACCGCCGAGATACTCTCGGCGCTCAACAATATCGTTGGAAGGGCGGTTTCCCGGTATCACAATCGCTGGCGCGGAGCCCTCCAAATTCCGCAGACTTACCGCCCAGGAAAAGACCGAACTCACCGGCAGGATCCTCGCCTCCGGCGCATCGATAACGCTTGTGGGATTGGGGTGCCCCCGGCAGGAAACGTTCGCCTATGAGTTTCGCGAGGCGCTTTCCATGCCAATCCTTGCGATGGGGGCGGCGTTTCCATTTATTGCCGGCCAGGTCCCCAAGCTCCGCCGTGGATGCAAAAGAACGGTCTGGAATGGCTCTTTCGCTTGTGCAGCGAGCCCCGCCGGTTGTGGCGCCGATACTTGTACCTGAACCCGGCTTATCTTTTCCTGGTTTTCGCCCAGGCCACCAGATTGTTGAGGTTTCCCACCGAAGGGACCACTCCTATCGGCGACCAACTGTTCGGATAGTGGAGTGGCGAACCGATTGAAGAGTCTTATCACATCGAAGGGCCGCGGCGTACTCGCACGCAATACACTTATGGATGTCATTTGGGCAGGGTGCGCGGCTGGCCATTCAAGCCGCTTACTTCACCGTCATCGCGCGGTCTCTGGGTGTCAGGAATTATGGTGCGTTTGTTGGTGTAGTCGCCTTGGTGGGAATACTGTACCCGTTTGCCACCGGTGGCCGGGGCAGCATTTTGGTGCAGAATGTCGCCCGCGACCGACGCGCATTTCCTGCAATGTGGGGCGCGGCGCTGTCGACCATCGCGGTCTGGGGCTCTATGTTGGTAACGTTCGCTGCGCTCATATCGCACTTTGCGTTACCGGGTTCCATCCCCCTCCGCCTGGTGCTGTTGGTAGGGGTTTCGGACATCGTTGGCCTCAATGTAACAACTGTCGCCGGGCAGGCTTTTCAGTCCTTTGAGCGCTTGAATTGGATGGCTGCCCTCAGTGTTCTCGCCAGCGCCTCCCGCCTCGCCGGGGCATTGATTCTGTATTCCGTCCAGCATTTCCCCTCGCCACTGCAATGGGGATATGTCTACTTCTGCAGCACAGCGGTCGTAACTATCGCCGCGTGCGTGTTTGTTTCCCGAAAACTAGGGATGCCGGCATGGAACCTGCCTCGCTCCTGGCGCGAGATACGAGAGGGACTCTATTTCTCCGTGGGCTTAAGTGCCCAGACTGTATATAACGATATCGACAAAACAATGCTCGCGCGGCTCAGCACACTGGCCGCGACCGGCATCTACGGCGCTTCCTATCGCATCATTGATGTCGCCTTCTCTCCAGTCTCGGCGCTGCTCTACGCGGCCTATCCGAACTTCTTCAAGAAAGGCGCAGCTGGAGTCGCATCGAGTCTGTCCTACGCCGGCCGTTGCTGCTGCGGGCGGTCCTCTATGCCGCGGCCATCGCCTTGGCGCTTCTTTTTGTGCGCGGGCATCGTTCCATACATTCTCGGAGCACAATATCGGGACACGGCAGAAGCGCTCCGCTGGCTCGCTCCGCTTCCAATCCTCAAGGCGATCCATTACTTTCTCTCCGATGCGCTCAGCGGCGCAGGCTACCAGACGAATTCGTTGCTCCATCCAGGTGGGTGTCGCCCTCTTCAATGTGGCCATCAATCTATGGCTGATTCCTCTTTACTCCTGGCGGGGCGCGGCTTGGTCAAGCCTTGCGTCGGATGCGCTGCTTGCCGCCGGTATAGCACTCTCTGCACTTTTCCTTGCGCGAAGCGAGCTGAATCGGCAGGCGCTAGTCGAACCCTCGATCGCCTGAAGTGGGCACGCGGTCCGGCTTGCGCAGAATTTGCTCGCACGGGGGGCTTATGCAGTACGGACTGTCAGCGTTGATGTGCTTCAAGGAGCCGCCAGCGGCAAGCCTCAGATCACGCCTCGATCGCGAGGGCTTTTCGGTGATTGATTTGCCTGTCAACCCGTTTTGAAGTCGATAAAAGTGCAGTCGATTAAATCGTGCCCGGCACACCGTCTAGGCATACCTCAAGGATATCTGTGGCAGGCGAGAAAGCATGACCATCCCCGGACACATTACTGGCAAAGATCAGTGACCTTTATGTGATCTTAGTCTTTGGGCTCTCGAGCGGCGCATTTCTCACCCTCTTCGTGGACACAAACGACAAGCTCCAATTCGCTGACGGGTCGCCCACGATTAAAGCGATTTGGGCACTCATCTATCTCGTTGCGATCCGAAATATCTTGAAACGTCGCGGGCAGTTCTACACCCTTCTTAGGGCTAATAAATCACTGGTTCTGTTGACTATCCTGCCGTTGTTGTCTGTGACTTGGTCCGTCGAGCCAAGCGCCACGTTTCACCAGGCATCGACTCTCTTGCTATCCGCGATGGTCGCCGTAGATTTAAGTATGCGCTACACGCTCCGGCGGCAACTTGAGCTTCTCCGCATCACTCTCGTGTGCCTTATAGCCATGAGTGTCCTCGTAGAGCTCACTTATGCCGGGGACTCTTTCCACGTATCGAGACTAGACCCTTCAGCTGGCATGGAGTCTTCCTGGCAAAAAATAACTCTCGGTAAAATGACCTGTCTGGCGGTCATAGCCTGCCTGGCAGTACCCCGGGGCCTGCTTCGCAACAGATTTGCCGTGGTGGTGGCTGGACTAGTCGTGGCGGTTTTCTCGGCATCGGTAAGCGCAGTCGGATATCTGGCGGTATTTGCCTTTACTCCGCGTTATGGAATGGTCATATCAAATGGCGGCCTTAAACCAAGAAGGGTTGCTTTGATCTTTTGTGCGGATACTCTCTTCGCCTCTTGCGTATATATTCGCGCAACATCTCACTCCAATCACCATGATGATGGGAAAGGACCCTCATTTAACAGGCAGAGTGGATTTGTGGGAACTGTCGTTGAAGCCTCGGCGGAAGCAAGACCGTTACTGGGGTATGGCTATTCCGCTTTCTGGAGTCAAGGTTCGCGTCCAGCGCGAATTATCCGGGAAGAAGTTCACTGGGACGATGCCCCTCATTCGCATAACGGATACATTGAACGTTGTTGGCTCTGGGCATGGTGGGTCTCGGGGTCTATATCAAGAATTATTGGATCTGGTTCGGCGGGCTTACAGGTTCTGGATGGATGGAGGAGAGGTGTACCGAAAATGGGCACTCACCTACCTTGTCTTCGCGTTTGCCTATCAGCTGACTGAAAGCGGCATACTTCGGGAAACACGATCGTTTGGCTGCTGTACTGCAGTTTGGCCTTCTCACTTCCGCCTCGGGCCACGAGATCGCTTTCGATGCGTGGAGTCGCTGAACTTGAAACGGTTACGGCGGAATAGGGCGGCGTAGACGTTAGTACCGGAGCCTATGAATGAATCCCCGCTTACTCGCTTGCTTGCTCGGGATCATCGGGATAGCGGCCATCGCCTCTTCATATGGGCAAGCCACCTATGCGGCCGCCTCCTATCCCGGAGCGGACGCCAGCGAGAAGATCAATGCGTGCATCGACGCCATGATTGCAGCCGGCGGCGGGGTTTGCGATGCTTCCGGACTTGGCGGCGCACAAAAGATGTCCCAGGAAATCCGACTCGGAAGTCCTGCCAGCGTAGACGGGCGGATCGGGGTAGCGCTCCTCTTGCCCGACACGGCCGTCTGGATGTGGCATCTTAGCGACCTCTCAAGATGCGGCATCCGGCAATACAGCAGCACTTCCCTAATCGGCCGCCAGCCGGGAGGCGGCGGAAACCGCATGGTCCTCGAAGCCGCTTCGGGTTCCCGGATGGACTCGATATATTGCACCGACAATCGCCCTGATGGTAATTACGTTCGCGCCGAGGGATTCGCCGTCTGGAACAACCAGGGCGGCAACACCTTTCAGAACGGGGTCGTACATATCCGAAATGTGGTGGACCAGAGTAGCTTCACCCGCATCTTCGCCGAAAACTACTTTGGTGACGTCTGGCACGTCGAAAGTGCCTGTTGCGGGGTAAGGTTCGAAAATATACAGGGCATCAGCAACGGTTCCGTCATCAAGAACGGCAGCAAAGGCGGAGTTCCTTTGACGATAGGTCCCGGAAAAGTGTCATCGGTTGCCGTTTACGACTCCACTATGAACCAACCTGGTACCGGCTCGCCCGATGTGCTGATAAAGGGCGGCGGCGTCATGGGCGTGAATTTCTTCAACCTATATATGGAAGGCAATGGAGAAATCGATGGTCAGACACCGATGGTTTATATCGCTCGCGACGTTGGCCCGGTTCATTTCTTCGGAGGGGTCGCGCAACACGGAGCAGGGAAAGCTGACGAGCACTAAGAGCGTCTTCGAAAATCATGGCGCTTCATTGGATGTCTCCGCGTTCGAGATGATTAATACCACATTGGGCATTGATGACGCCACGGCGGGAGCCAAAGTGCCGGTGTCGATCTTCAAGGGCAACCTCGGATCTGTTTCGTCTTATAGAACAGTGACCGCTGCGGGCGGGGCAAAGTAGGGTGCCGGCGGCGGGTTCTCCGGAGGACTACTTGCAGAAGGTACTGATCATCCAGGCGGAGATGAAGCATTACCGCGTTCCTTTCTTCCTGGGCCTTCATGGCTCCCTTCGCGAGTCGGGCATAGACTTGACAGTGCTTTACAGCAATTCGCATCGCATTCAAGCCATGCGCAAAGACAGCGCAGATCTTCCAGAGGGGGTTGGAAAGAAGGTAAGCGGTCGTTGGTTTTTCAAGCGTTTTCTATATCAAGATGTCTGGAAAGAGGTGCTCCAGGCCGATCTTATTATCATTGGACCAGAACTTAAGTATCTGATGAACCCGATTATTATGGTGATGTGTGCGTTTCGCTTGAAACGCGTTGCATTCTGGGGTCTTGGTCCGAACCGCCATCCCACCAGATCAGCATTCGCGGAGTGGATCAAGCAGCACTTCTTCACCTGGGTTGACTGGTGGTTTGCTTACACCGAGACAATAGCAGAGTACCTCGTAAGCCGCGGGATGCCTTCGGAGCGGATCACGAACGTACAAAATACGACCGACACCGTTGAACTGCGCAATCTCATCCGCGACATCAGCGCAGAGGAAGCACAGGCAGCCCGCTACGCTCTCACGAATACCAAAGATGCGGTTGTTGGACTCTATTGCGGCATGATCGCGGAAATCAAATCTCTTCCGCTCCTTATAGAGTCGGCCCGCATCGTGAAGAGAAGTTGTTCGAACTTCCATTTAGTGATCGTTGGGAACGGCCCAGATCGCATCTGGCTTGAGGCCGCGATCAAGGACGATCCCTGGATCCATTATGTCGGCTCCCAATATGGCCGGGATGGAGCTCTTTTCTACAAGATGGCAGACGTGTCCCTGATCGCAGGGACCGCCGGTCTCACCGTGGTCGATAGCTTCGCCGCCGAACTGCCGTTGCTGGCGACAGAATTGAACACTCACCCCCCGGAGATTACCTATGTCGTGCACGGCGATAACGGTATGCTCGCCCCTCACCGCGCCGACGCGTTTGCCGCCAGCATAGTCGAAGTCTTCACGCGACCCGATCTACGCGACAAGCTCAAGGCCGGTGCTCGCGTTGCCGGAACGAAATACACCATGGAGGCAATGGTGAGCAACTTCGCGCACGGCGTGCTTGCCTGTCTCGAAGCCTGATGCGGCCGGACATCTCGGAAGCATCCCGTACTATTCGACATGGAAAGCTGACGGACCGCGACAAACGCAGTGACATAACTCGACACTGGCCTGCCCTCTGCGCCAGGGCGGTGAATTGTTTCGCTTAAGAGGTCGCCCTACCCAATACTTCGACAACCAATACTTAGGAGAACTCGCTATGAATGTTAGTGTATTCGGTCTAGGGTACGTTGGATGCGTTTCAGCAGCGTGCCTCGCGAAGGATGGACACACAGTCATCGGAGTCGACGTGGACGCTAGAAAGGTGACCGACATCGTCGAAGGAAGGTCGCCTTTTTGGGAACCAGGACTCGAAGCTCTGCTTCAGGAAGGAAGATTGGCAGGCAAGCTCAGCGCAACGACCGATGCGGTCCAAGCTCTCGAATCCACCGACATAGCTCTAATTTGTGTGGGCACACCATCAGAGAAAACGGGCGAGGTTAACTTGTCGGCACTGCGCAGCGTTCTGCAATCCATAGGATTGGCCGTACGCAACCGGGACACTCCGATCGCAATTGTCCTTCGAAGCACGGTGCTGCCGCACATTGTGGAAGCCGAGCTTATCCCGCTGCTTGAACGAGCGGCAGCCAGGCGCATTGGAGAGTTCCTCGATTTCTGCTATAACCCCGAATTCCTGCGCGAGGGGTCGGCAATCCGTGATTTCTACGAAGCCCCCATGGTGGTCATTGGGCATGCAGGCGGCTGGGGCTCCCAGGTAGTCGTTGATCTATATGACAAAGTCGATGCCCCCGTCGTGCTAACCGACATTGGGACGGCCTGCCTGGTAAAGTACGCCTGCAATGCCTTTCACGCTCTAAAGGTTTCGTTCGCCAACGAACTTGGGCAACTTAGCCAGGCGAGTGGCGTCGACGGCTTGCGAGTTATGGATATTGTTTGCATGGATAGGAAGCTAAATATCTCTCCAGCTTACATGAAGCCCGGCTTTGCCTTCGGAGGCTCCTGCCTGCCAAAGGACATGCGCGCCCTCGTGGCGCAGTCCAGAACACATGGTCTCCTTCTGCCTGTACTCCAGGGCATCCTTCCCAGTAACAAGGCCCATTTGGAACACTGCCTGACGTCGGTTCTGTCCACAGGCATCAAGAACGTGGGAATGCTGGGCCTCACGTTTAAGGAAGATACCGACGACCTTCGCGAAAGCCCGGCTGTTGAGTTGGCTGAAAGGCTCATTGGCAAAGGAATTGGCCTGAGAATCTATGAGCCCGCCATCTCGCAAAGAACGATCCATGGAACAAACCTGAGCTTTATCGAGAGAAGTATCCCGCACATCTGGAAGCTGTTGGCGGCGGACGTCCGGGATCTACTTGACGCCGAGTTGGTGATTGTTCTGAAGAAGCCCACAGCCGCAGACGTAGAGGTTTTGAGAGAACTCCGGGCCACTCAAGTCTGTTTTGACTTCACGGGCACCCTGCAAGACGCATCTCTGCAAGCGAAAACCAATGTGTTTGGAAACGCGAGTCTGGAACTCGCCCTGGCATGAACGAACTGCCTGCCCGATGGAGGGCCAGGATGATGTGAAGCGGCGTACACCGCCGTCCATTTCATGATAAGCGGCAAAGCTAACCATCCCAGCAAAGAGGTCGTTCAACTTTACCGCACGAGCTATCTGACGCACCTGCTATCGATCGGATCCGTCTGATCCCTTCCGAGGTACTCATGAAGGCATCGCTATTGACTATTGCGCTTCTTACAGCGCAGCTAAATTCCCTACAAGATAGACCGGTGGTGCACTTGCCTCCGCACGTATCGTCGATCCGTGCGTGGGACGGCGGTGCACTTGTAGAGCTGATAAACGCCCCAGCCCAAGTCTCACTGCCTACCGTTCCGCCTAAGCCGGACATTCAGAATGGCCCCTGGACGGTTGATATAAGGAATCTTGGACCGGCCTTAGTGACGATCATCTGGAGCACTAAGTTGAGTGTGCCCGTAAATGTTGGCCGGACTATTCATATCGTTTCGAATGGCAGCGTGTTTACTGTGAAGTATTGAACATCCAGTCACGCCGAGGGTTTAGAACAGTGGTGACGGCCTTAAGGTCACTGTGGAGCCAAGAAGCCTCACTTTGCAAGTTGACACTCGCTATGGACCTGAAAGCATTGCTGTTGCGTGGCCGCCTCTTCGCTAAGAGGCAAGACATCAAATACACGAAGTTTATCGTTCGTGCACTTGAGAAGCAAAGCCTTTGCGTCTCCGACTCTGTCACCGGTTCCGGAGCTGCCACGGTCTGTATGACATCCTATGGCAAAAGAGTCGAAACGGTGCATCTTGCCATCGAATCAATCGCGTCAGGCACCGTTCGTCCGTTGCGGATGATCTTGTGGCTGGATGATGAAAGTGTGTTTTCGAATCTCCCGATAGGTCTCCGGAGGCTGAAGGCACGAGGTCTCGAGGTCAGACTGACTCAGAATTACGGACCTCACACTAAATACTTCCCTTACGTAGAAGAAACAATGCAGCTCGATAGGCCTCTGGTCATCGCTGATGATGATGTGATCTACGAGAAGTTCTGGCTAGCGGGCCTGCTCGCCGCGCACGACCGGAACAGTAATGTGATCTGGTGCTACAGGGCGCATACGGTAAAGGTGTCGCATGATCGAGTCGCGCCATATAAGGAGTGGGCTTCATGCAACTCAGTCGCTTCGAGCATGAGCCATTTCGCCACCGGAGTATCCGGATGCATTTTCCCCGTGCGATTTCTTCTGCACCTTCGCGACGCTGGTCCGCAGTTTATGTTGTGCTGTCCGAAGGCCGACGACATATGGCTGCATGTTAACGCCGTGCGCGCGGGTATCGAGACACAGCAGATTCACAGTTTTCAACTAAACTTCCCATTTCTCCCCGGCACACAGGACGATGGTCTATTCCGAGTAAATGTCGGGGATAAGCAGAACGATGTCCAAATCAGTCGCACATACACCTCCCAAGATATTGCTGCCTTAAGTAACGGTTCTAGAGTGTGCTAGTGCGGTCGCATGTAATGGACTGAGATAAGCAGTGCGGTCACTGGTCTGCTAGATAAGGTGGCCCGCTCGCAACTTGCGGTGATTCAGAATATCGTCGGTGAAACTTCAAAAGACGCATCGATTAGGATCTGGGAGAATGCGATGAAAGAAAAGCGGATGTTGGTTACGGGTGCTGCTGGGTTCCTGGGCTCCCATTTGTGCGATGCACTTCTTATTGAGGGGCACAGTGTGGTGGGCGTCGATAACTTTTCTACTGGCCGTGCGACAAACATTGAGCATCTGCAAGGTGAACTCCGGTTTACCTTGCTAGAGCATGATATTTGCGACCCTTTCGATCCTGGGCAAGTAGACTACGTTTTCAATCTTGCCTCGCCAGCCAGTCCTGACGATTACCATAGGCTGGGTTTAGAGACGCTGCTTGTGGGATCCGAGGGAACCAGGAATACGCTTGAAGTAGCCAAGCGTTATTCCTGCGGTTATCTCCATGCGTCGACCTCGGAGTGCTACGGCGATCCACTCGTTCACCCGCAGGTCGAGAGTTACTGGGGAAATGTCAACCCAATCGGTCCGCGCTCCGTCTATGACGAGGCCAAACGGTTCTCTGAAGCACTAGTCATGGCCTATCGGCGCTACCACGGCGTGAACACCCACCTGGTGAGGATCTTTAATACCTATGGACCCAGGTTGCAGGCGAATGATGGCCGCGTCATTTCTAACTTTATGATCCAGGCTCTTCGCGGCGAAGACCTTACGGTGTATGGAGAGGGCTCTCAAACGCGTAGTTTCTGCTATGTCTCCGACTTGATCAGAGGAATCATCCTTCTGTCCCGCTCGAACGAACACCTGCCCGTAAACATCGGCAATCCAGTCGAGTGGACAATCGCCGATTGTGCGCAGGAGGTGATGAACCTCGTCAGGTCGTCGAGCAGGATTGTCTATAAGCCGCTGCCGGTGGATGATCCCACCCGTCGGCGTCCTGACATTTCAAAGGCCAGAGCGGTGCTCGGGTGGGAGCCAAAGGTCCAGCTTCATGAAGGGCTGAAGCTCTCTCTTGAGTACTTCGTCGAGGCGGCTCGCCGTTTATCTTCTCTTGACTCGCAAGAAGGGTCAAAGGCGAATGCCGGGGGGATATCCGGCCTTGGGCTGGAGGCCCCGGAAGTCTCCTGGCAGCAGGCTTCAGCAACATAGCCGTGCGAATTGCGAACGTGGCCCGGCGTGACGAAGGACGGTGCTGCGGGATGCTTAAGCGCCCTATCATCGCTAGCCTAAATGAATTCACAACTACAGAGAGGACAACCCAATGGATATTCTTGTCGTGGGTGCTGGTTACGTCGGTCTGGTCTCCGCAGCCTGCTTCGCCGAACTTGGGCACCGGGTGATCGTCGTCGACAACGATGAGAGCAAGATCAATGCTCTCATCGCGGGGAATATACCAATCCATGAGGCGCTGTTACCGGAGTTGCTGGCGCGATACCGGGGCGACCGTCTCCACTTCTCCACCGATATCCAAAGCTCTTTCACGGCCGCCGAAATCGCGTTCATCTGCGTTGGAACTCCGCCGTCGAGAAACGGCGACGCCGATCTATCCTACGTTGAAGCGGTCGCCCGCGAACTGGCTATCTCTCTCGATGGCGACAAGGTGGTAGTTGAAAAGAGCACCGTCCCGGCTCGCACCTGCGAGGCGGTCGAGCGCACGATGCAACGTTACGGAAGCGGCTTGGGCACATTCACCGTCGCCTCGAATCCGGAGTTCCTGCGCGAAGGCACCGCCGTTTCCGATTTTCTCTTCCCCGATCGCATCGTCATTGGCGCCGATACCGAGCGCAGCCGTGCTGCGCTCCGGCAGGTCTATCGTCCACTCATCGATGGCAGCTATTACTCACGCGAAGATGCGATCTCCGGGCCGCCACACGGGCCGGCCCGGCTTATTTTGACGAGTGTGAAAAGCGCCGAGCTGATCAAGCATGCCTCCAACGCATTCCTGGCGATGAAAATTTCGTTCATCAATGCCGTCGCGAACGTCTGCGAAGGCGTGGAAGCGGACGTTCGAGAAGTATGCGAAGGTATAGGCTCGGACTCGCGGATCGGTCCCCGATTCTTAAATCCGGGGATTGGCTATGGCGGGTCGTGCTTTCCGAAGGATGTTTTAGCCTTCCGCTCCGTCGCTCGCGATGTGGGCTACGACTTCAAACTCCTGACCGCGGTGATGGAGGTCAACGAGGAACAGAAGGTGCGCTTTATCAAGAAAGTGCGCGAGGCGCTTTGGAACCTTCGCGGCAAACACCTCGCCGTGCTGGGCCTCGCATTCAAAGGGGGGACCGACGACGTACGTGATTCTCCGGCAATAGAGATTGTCGCCGAACTCCTAAAAATGGGTGCATTCATTACCGCCTTCGATCCCGCCGCGATGAGCAAAGCCGAGGCCGCGCTCCCGAAGTCTCCCCAGTTGGCCTTCGCCGCCAACGCTTACGAAGCCTGCTCCGGTGCGGATGCGGTGCTCGTTCTGACGGAGTGGCCGGAGTTCGCCGAACTCGACCTCACGATGGTTCGCAAGCTCTTGCGAATCCCAGTTCTGCTAGACGGCAAAAACATCTTCGACCCTCGAAAAGCCGAAGCGGCAGCGCTCATCTACTATGGCGTCGGAAGCGTATCAATGCGAGAACGGCGCACTCCGTCGCCTCCCGCGCACACATTTCTGCCCAAGGCGCCCCCTATGTCGGTCGATGCCAGCTCTGCCAGCTCAATAGTCGACCACTCAAAAGAAGCGGAGCGCCCATGGATTCCCCCCAAGGGTTTCCCAGGCTTAGGCTTCCTATCTCTTCCCGAAGATCGACCTTGGCTCAAAGCTGCCGGTCGAATCGAAACCGAAGATAGCTTAGCAAATCGGCGGCCTATGATTCCACAATCCGTCCGCGCGCGACCGGCCCATAGCAAGGGGCGCATCGACCAACTCTCGAAGGCGCCGTCTGGGGTATTTGTGCGCAATCCTAATGGAAGCCGCAAGAATATCTTCTGGATTCACACATTGAGCCTGAACCTCGCAAAGGAGCTGGGCACAGACCAGCCGTTCGTCTTCGTTACCCTTACCATCGACGAGATTCCCTTGCTCGGCGATAAGCCTCGGATCGAAGCAATTGCCGCACGTCTTTTGCGGAAACTCTTGGTCATGCAAAATAACGGCCCGTATATTCTGGGGGGCGTGTGCATCGGGGGCGTTCTCGCCTTTGAAATCGCCTCACAGTTGGAGGCCGCCGGGCACGACGTCTCGCTACTTGTTCTTCTCGATGCGCCGATTCAGCCATATCTGGGGTCTTATAAGACTCTCGGTGCAAAGTTGAGACGTCAACGTGATCTCCTTATCCACGCCGCGACGCGCGGACCCCGGGAGGTTGCGGTTTGGTTCCTTAACATCTGGGACGGTTGGCTTCGGAAGTACTTTCAAGGCCTCGCATCCAGGTCAGAGATACATATAACTCAGGAGATGATAGAAACAGCGGCGACATCCTATTATCCAGCGACTTATCTAGGGAAGGTGCTGCTTCTTCTCCCCCGGGACAGCCCGTCATACTTGGATTTCCTTCCCGGCTGGCAATCTGTGGTACCAAAGCAACTGCATACTGAGTACATCAATGGACCGCACCGCAAGTTCATAACATTGGATAACGTGAAGAGCATTGCCAGCGTCATCTCCTCACACCTCTCGCAGTGGGTACCGTAACGTCCATCAAACAGGCATGGTTCTGGCGGATTGCTGTAAGAGAAGTTTCCTCGCCCAGTGTGCTTTCGACGACATTCGCGAACGGGTTCCTCTGGGTTCATGGCCGATCACTCCGGAGCGCTCCCCCGACCGAATACAGCATTGATAATCGACCCACAGCGTTTATTGACGCCCAGAAGTTCTAGTCTGACCGAGACCCGACGAAGGTTGGATCTCGCCCCGAATACGCGAGTATCAGCGGCGAGACACTCCACTCAAGGCGATAGTTATCAATTCCGGAGTTTACGCGCGATGCATGCGGCTGCGTGATTCTGTACTCTGCGGCCGGATCTCACATGAGGGAGGAGAGGAGTTACGATGCAAGCACCTCGTTTGCCCGCGCTGACCGCAGTGCGCTTTCTTGTTGCGTTATGGGTCGTGCTCTATCACGCAAGATATATTTATGTGTTTCCGAGTCCGCTTAAGGAACTTGTAGGTTCAGGATATGTTGGCGTTAGCATCTTCTTCATTCTGAGTGGGTTCATTCTTTGCTATAGCTACCTGCCTCGTGAGGTCGAACCGACGATATTCTGGTTGGCGCGCTTTGCGCGAATCTGGCCAGTGTATGCCTGTGGCCTACTAGTGACCCTGCCGATTTTTTACGAAACTACGGTCGCGAGAAACCCATCGACCGCCCTCACCATCGGAATTCCTGTAGTACTGCTCGCGCAGTCCTGGATACCTCATTCGGTCTTGGGATGGAACTCGCCAGGATGGAGTCTTTCGGCTGAGGCTGCTTTTTACGCAATATTTCCATTTATCCTGCGTCCCGCAGTCGGCACCTTCCGGCGGAATTTCTGGGTTGCATGTGCCGCGCTGTGGTTGATCTCGATGGTGCCTATGGCGCTCTACATCTGGAGGGCCCCGGACGGACAAGTTTCCGACGCGACTCACGCATTCTGGCTATCACTTCTCAAGTACAGCCCACCATCCCGATTGCCGGAAGTCATAATCGGGATTGGACTTGGATATCTTTAGTTGTCCGGAGTGAGAGTAAGCCGTCCTCTCCTATTCGCAACGTTCTCCGCTGTCGCTCTCATAGGCTGTGCGATCGCTGGCTCGCAACTACCCTACCCCCTCATGCACAATGGTCTACTCGCTCCCTTGTCTGCAGCCTTACTCTTTGGCCTCGCATGCGTCAGACGATCGCCTGGAAGGATCTGCCTCCTTCTCGGTGACGCAAGCTACAGCCTCTATATACTCCATCTGGGCTTACTACAATTGCTGTTGGCCGCGCGGAAGCGTGTCCATATTCCGATCGATGGGCTACCGCTAATGGTAATTTATGTTTCAGCGTGCGTCCTTCTATCTATCGCCAGCTACCATTTCATCGAGGTGCCGGCTTCCGCATGGATCAAGCGGGCCCGTGTTGGCCCTATGCGCGACAAGGCGCAACTGGATACTTGTGCCCTGCGCAGTGCTGATTTACAAAAGGCTGCGGGCAAGGGCGTTTAGCTTGGCACACCTATGCAGAAAACCTCCTATCTACCTGCTCTTGATGGAATGCGGGCGTGTGCATTCCTTCTGGTCTTCGTCTCCCATTCCGGCTACGAGAGTATAGTCCCCGGAGGACTGGGGGTGACCGTCTTTTTCTTTCTTAGCGGCTATCTCATTACGAGCCTCTTACGCATGGAGCTCAGCGAAACGGGGTCCGTCTCGCTACGACAGTTCTATGTGAGGAGGGCATTCAGGATCCTTCCGCCGCTGTATATCACCTTTGTACTAGCCGCTCTCGTCCCTTGGACAGGCCTGTCTGGGAGCTCCGGAAATCCCCTCGGATGGGTCTCGACCTTCTTCTGGTTTCGAAATTACGCCCAGTTCTTTTGGCCTCAGAGTCAAGTTCCGTCCGGAATGGGGATCGTTTGGTCGCTAATGATCGAGGAGCACTTCTATCTCCTCTTCCCATTTCTCTACAGCCTATCTTCGGCGCGTGGATGGCGGCGCGGCGAGCAAAGCTTGGCCTTGCTTGCAGCCTGTGCGCTCATCCTTGTTTGGCGGTGCGTCCTGGTATTCCACTTTAGGACGGCGCTGTTGGAATCCCAGATGCGCTGGACGTACCTTGCCACAGACGCGCGGCTTGATTCGATTGCTTTTGGGTGCATTCTCGCCCTTTACCACAATCCCTGGTGCGACGATCCTGCAGGATGGCTGGGGCGAAGGGCGAAACTTCTTGCCAGCCTGGGCTGCGTCTTGCTTTTTATGACGCTGGTGGTGCGCGAACCCCACTTTCGCGAGACCCTCCGCTATTCGATCCAAGGCGTTGCCCTCTACCCGATTTTCTATCTATGCGTCGCCAGCCCCGCAACGGTCTGGATTCGGTGGCTCAATTGGCGACCACTTCGGTGGCTGGGGTGGACGTCCTACACCCTTTACTTGTGCCATTTCGCTGTTCTGCATGCGCTCGCCCAGGTTTTGCCCGACAAGAGGCCGTTCCTCATGATCGCCGGTCTCGCGGTTTCGATCCTGTATGCATGGGGGATGCGCCATGCCGTCGAGATACCCTTGCGAAATCTGCGCGGCCGGCTGCGTTTTAGTCCAGTCGAGGCTGTCCCCATGGATGTCCATCCCGTTGTGCCTGCCGGACTGGCTGAATGAGTTCCTGATCTCTAGAGAGGGCGAGGAAGATCGCTGGCTGCGGCCTCTCGAATCGGATGTGCCTCATCTCGGCCACTCATGACACTGGCGAACGGAAATCAAGAGGGCGGCGATATGGCCCCGTAAAATCCCGATCGAGCTCCGCGGAATGGCACAACAGAACTACCGCTTGTGCAGAGCTTCCTTAAAGAACAAAGGCACACCCGCCCAGTGATGGCGGGTTTTTTATTGCGGGAAGGACAAATGGTAAAGACCGTTGAGAGGGTCGATGACCTCCGACCGCTCGAACGATACGCGAACAACTCCCCTTCTCTACAACGGGCGCGTGACCTCAGTAATCCTTGTGTGCTCCGAATGAACACGTGGAACGATCTTCGCTGCTATCGTAACTTTAAGCGCCGGACAAAACGGTGGCTGCAAAGCCGGAAGTGAAGCACAACTTAGACCCCGACTCGCGATCTTGATGAGAGTGGGTAGATATGTGATGTGTCTTTTTAAAGCAGTTGAATCACGCTTGACGTCGTTATTCGTGGTTGTTGCTTTGTTCTCCGCTTATGGAAGCGCGCAGACCGGAAGCACAATCAATCCGCAGTTCTCTAACGGAGTCGCGCATTCCGAGATGTATCCGGGTACCTCGCTCGATTCCCGCGTGAATGCCTGCATTCTTGATGCTGAAACCGGCGCGCATGGGGCAACCTCGCACATTTGCTCGAGCGAAGGCGAAAGCACCAACAACATGATATTCAATACAATCAACGTTGGCGACGCACAATCGGACAGTGTAACTTGGGTGCTTCCCTCCGTGTGCAGCTGGGTGTTCTTGCCCAGCACTCATTTCAACGGGACGCTGCCTGGAATCATGCAGTACGGGAAGACCAATATTGTCGGGCGAGATGGTCACTTTGGTTGTCAATTCATGAACCTAACGGGCGCGTCCGGTCTATATACGATCTACGAATTAGCCCCTAGCGCGGGCTATGCGCGAGCCTCCGGATTCTTGATCGCTAACAAAATGGTTCCAACTGCTTTAGGGCCGGCGATGCTTATCAACGGCGGAGCCGATACGAGTTACTTCCAAGATATCGAGGTGGACCAGTACATGGGAGGTGGAACCGGAATCCAGATCGGTGGAGCAGGAGCGCCCTGCTGTTCAGCGAGTCTCAATAGGATTACAGGCTACAACAACAACAGCGGCGGAATTGTGCTTTCCATAGTAGGGAATGGCAGCGGGGAGCCAAATGGACTCTTCATTAACAACAGCAGTTTTGGGCATCCTGCGACGGGACAGCCTGTGATATCGTGCACAGATTCCGCATATGGCTACACCACCGTATCTTTTACCAACATTTACGAGGAAGGTAGCTCCGCGGACAATACAACGTCTCTAAACCAGGTCAATGGATGTCGCTCAGTCCATGTCTCCGGTATGGAAATGAAGGGTGAAGACGGCCCGGGAACAGCTTCGGGATGGCAATTGAATGGCTCAGTAAGCACTTCTTTCGACATCCAGGGACTTTCGATGTTGCTTGGCTTCAGTTTCCCTGCCGTCGCGGTTCAGAACAATCTGGCCTCGTATTGTTCAGCTCCTCCATGTAATGTGCAAACCGATGCTTATGGAAGTCTCTCAAGCTATTCAACCGGTTCGCAGTGGTCAGACCAGATAAATGTATTCGGCGGTTACAAAGTGAATGGCGCGCCTTTGAGCTTCTCGAACCTGGCGGGGGTGATCTCCGTTCCCACGCAACTTCCCTTGGCGGCGAATGGCACATTCGGTGCAATGCGGGGTGACGGAACTTCGATTACCTGCGTGGCAGGGGTCTGCAGTTCGCTGACGGGAGGGTCCGGCACCGTAACCGGCTCGGGCTACCCCGGCTCGATTCCGCTCTGGACCAACGCAACCAATGTGACAAGTTCAGCGCTTTCAGACAACGGCTCCGTTGTAACAAGTAGCGAGCCATTGTCAGTAACGGGAAACATAGCTTCCACAGGTACCATCGCGGCGGCCCAACTAAGCGCACCAGCGATTATAGGATCGACGCTCCATTCGGGCAGTTGTGTAGCTACCACAACAGGGGGTGTGTTGACCACTGTTAACGGCTATTGCCAAGTAGTTTCCACCGAGAGCGTCCCATTTTCTCCGACCCCAGTCTTTAATAAGAGCGTTGGATCGAGTCGAATTGTTGTCACGGGGAATATCACGACTTTCACTTTGCTGGCAGGAGCGGACGGTCAACACAAATGCCTTAACTTCGTCCACGATGCCACGTCGAGCTCCTACAATGTTACGCCTCCTTCCAATGTGCGCGGTTTCTTTGGCATGGGGTCATCTCCCAATGGACACAACCTGCAGTGCTATACCTACTTTCAATTAGATAACGCGTGGGAAGCCGAAAGCCCGGGCGTACTCAACCAATAAACATACCGACGGTCAGACAGGCGGATCTGGGCCGCCGAGCTCCGACAGTCCACTGGGAGCGAACCGTTCTTCGACCCTATGTGTCGGTTAGACATCGTTTGGCGCCGGCAATTCCTATGAGTCCGGAGGTATTCGGGTGCAGGAGACTCGATCATGGCAGATGATGGAGCTATGGTACTTTGCAGTCATGCCCTATCTCTGGAAGCGAATCGAGAGGGCCTAGCGCGTGCGTTCGTTGTGCCTGGGTGCCGAAATCTTTGCAATTAAGAACGTAAACCAAGCGCAATGTCGTATGGATAAGCCCTTTCCCGTGCTACCAGTGATTCGGGACTCGCAAGGAGAGATTCGCTGGATGGAGGTGCGCGATCGATTGACGCAGAAGGACAGGGTGGCTGGGCAGTGATCAGGTGGTGAAGGAGATTGTGTTGGAATGTTAGCGGTTTGACGTGATAAGTGTACGGCAATGGGGAGAGGTGTTTTTGATGGAGGGTCGGAGACCTCATTAAGCGCGGTGTCACCTATTGCGACTATCGACCGAAATTGGGACCAGTAGTCTTAAGTGCGCTTCTTGGGGGTATATTGGGGGGTATTTTTGTTGGGCCACCTTGTAAGTCTTTGCTGTAGAGAGTATTGCGTGGTGATTCGAATCCCCCACTCCGCCAGATACCTGTTTTAAGACATTCAGGACATCCAAGAGAAATACGAGAGCCCGGTAAATACTGGGGCTTTCGTATGTCTCGTCCAAAGCGGTGTTATGGAAGCCACTGCCTAGGGGATATTCCATTGAGCAAGTTCGGAGGTTGCGCCATCGCGCTCGATTATGCGTTTGCGATCATGGTAGACTTCGCAAGTCTTCCCAAAGCATGTGAGATTCAGATGGCTTGCGAGTGCCCAGGTATCACCTGTCAGGTAGATTCCTACTGTCCAAACAACAATGGACGGCTTCCTTGGCGATTCAGTTAACCCCTATTTGTTGGTATTTCTCTGCCATGACTACTGCACTCTCGATTGTCTGCTGCGCTATTCTCTTTGTCTTTTTCCGCAGGATGTTCGCCCGTCCTCCCCGACCATTTAGTTTGGGGTTGGTCTTATCGGTGGCGGCGCTTAGCGTTGGGGGGATGACCGCTTCGGCGAGGGCGCAGTCTGCGACCAGCACGACTCTGACTGTAACGTCCGGAGGTGGGCCAGCGACCTCGGTCGCCTCGGGCACCGTTCTCACTCTGACAGCGACTGTGAAAGCAGGAGCATCACCAGTTACTGTAGGGCAAGTAAAGTTCTGCGACGCCTCAGCGGCGTACTGCACGGACGTTCATGTTCTTGGAACGGCGCAATTGACGAGTGCGGGAACGGCAGTGTTCCGGCTTCGGCCGGGGATTGGGAGCCATAGCTACAAGGCGGTATTTGGCAGAACGCACAGCAATGCGGGCAGCACTTCGAGCGCGACGAGTTTCACTGTCTCGGGAGAGCATCAGACGACGACAAGCATTGCGCAGTCGGGCAACCCAGGTGCGTACGGGCTGACGGCCACCGTATCCGGAGTTATCAATATCCCAGGAGTTCCTGCGCCGACTGGGTCCGTCTCCTTTGTGGACACTACAAACAACAACTCGGTGTTGGGAACCGTGGCGGTAGGTGCGGGCACGGTTGGACTAAGTTTCTCCAACTCCCTGGCACCTGTGACTGTCCCCGCAGGCATGGGTATTGCAACAGCGGACTTCAACGGGGATGGAATCCCCGATCTCGCGGTTGGCGCTGCCAATGTCGACAGTACCGCCGTGAGCATTTTGCTTGGCAACGGCGACGGGACATTTTCAGATGCAGCCGTGAATCCGGTAGTTGGCTTTTATCCCTACTCGGTTCTGGTGGGAGATTTTAATTGTGACGGTATCGCAGATCTTGCGGTGGGCAACGTTGACGATAACACCGTCAACATTCTGCTCGGAAGAGGAGACGGAACCTTCGCCGCAGAACCTAACCTCAGTCTTAGCGACTCTCCACAGTCGCTGGCGACCGCAGACTTTAACGGCGATGGCTTGCCCGATCTGGCAGTCGTTCTAAGAACCGGAGTGCTTATTTTCGACGGGAACGGCGACGGTACGTTTCACCAAATCGCGGATGTCTTAGGAACTGTGGGCCCTCTTACCGAGGGAATTGCCATTGCCGACGTGAACGGTGACGGGTTGGCGGATATCGTCGTCGCAAACGATGCGGGGAGCTCCAGCGTCACCGTATTTCTGGGAAAGGTCGATGGGACATTCAATGGTGGAACCAGCTTCGGAAGCGGCAATACGGCGGTCTCTGTCGCTATTGCGGACTTTAATCGAGATGGCATTCTCGATTTGGCGGTCACCAGTTATTCCGATTTCTCCGTCAGCATCCTTATGGGCGATGGAGATGGAAGCTTCCAGACGCCGGTTTCCTATCGCATCCCGCTGGTGAACTTGCAGTCGGTGACAGTGGCCGACTTTAACGGAGACGGGATGGCCGATCTGGCGGTGGGGTCGGGCTACCCTAATTCAATTTCCGTTTTGCTTGGAAACGGCGACGGCACTTTTGGTCCTCCCACATCTAGCTATGTGACTCCCTTCTATCCTTCCGGGAATCTTGCCGTTGCCGATTTCAATGGAGACGGCTTACCAGATATCGCCGAGCCGGACCAGCTCGATTCGCAAATGGCGATCTTCTTGAATCAGCAGAGTGTGAACGTGACTGTGAGTCTGATCAACGTGAATTTGCCTGGCCCCGGGCCGCACCTGGTGAACGCGAAGTATCCAGGAGACAGCAATTTCGGTGCGAGCACCTCTGACACCACCTCTCTGATCTCTGTGGTTGCCGACCCAGTGATCTCTCTAGCTTCGGGCACCTATACGTCGGTGCAGACCGTGACGATTTCGGACGCCACGCCTGGAGCAACCATCTATTACTCTGCCTACGGAACCGTCAACACTAACGGCTTCGTGCCTTATACTGCGCCAATTGCGCTTACCGAGGGTGGATCAACCTATATCGAGGCGTATGCGACTGAAACAGGGTCTCAGCAGAGCGCTATATTACGGCGAACTATACCTAAGTCTGCCCGCCGCGCCCGCTCCGGTCTTTTCTCCGGCCGCCGGGAGTTATGCCAGCGCGCAAACTGTAACGATTTCCGATGCGCCTGCTGGGGCGACGATCTACTACACGACAAATGGCACGCCACCTTCGGTATATTCGACGCAGTATGCCGGCCCAATCACGGTCTCGACGTCGGAGTACCTGGTGGCTGCCGCAATCGCACCTGGCTACTCCTTGAGCGCGCCTGCGAGCGCGCAGTATCTGATCGGGTCTTCGCCAGCTTCGTTGATTTATTCGGTTGCCGGCAACGGCAGTTTTGGTTACAGCGGCGACGGGGGTCCGGCATTGCTGGCCGACTTGAACGCGCCGACGGCAAGCCTGTTGGACAGCGCCGGGAATTTTTACATCCTGGATTCCGGCAACAATGTCGTCCGCAAGGTGGCGGCTTCCACAGGCTTGATCACCACCATCGCGGGGAATGGGACCGGAGGCTATAGCGGAGACAACGGGCCCGCAACCAGCGCCCAACTGTACCAACCCATAGGAATGGCGCTCGATGCGCAGGGCAACCTCTACATCGCGGATTCCGGTAACAACGTGGTCCGCAAGATCGCAGCGTCCACCGGTGTGATTACGACGGTCGCAGGAAACGGTACTGGCGCATACAGTGGCGACGGCGGTCCGGCCACCGCTGCGGAACTCTATTACCCGTCCGCCCTGGCGTTCGACAGCGTTGGGAACCTATACATAGCCGATACTAACAACTCCGTCGTCCGCAAGTTGAATGTAGCCACTGGAGTGATCTCCACGATCGCGGGAAGCCAAGGGAACTGGTACTACGGGGACGGCGGCCCAGCTACGTCCGCGGGACTCGCCTACCCACAGGGGCTGGCGTTTGACAGCGTGGGAAACCTCTATATCGCCGATACGAACAACCAGGTGATTCGCGAGGTGAGCGCGGCGACAGGTTTTATCTCGACGGTAGCCGGAAGCCACAGTGGCATGGGTAACTACTTCGGAGGTTATAGCGGCGATGGAGGGCCGGCGATTAGCGCTCAACTCAACCGCCCTGAAGGCATCGCGGTCGACAGCGCCGGCAATCTCTACATTGCCGACTCCTGGAACCAGGTGATTCGAGAGGTGGCCGCGACGACCGGTATCATCTCGACGGTGGCCGGGGGCGCGCCCCCATGTTACTCGCTGGCCGGCGATGGCGGACCGGCGAGCAGCGCGGCGCTTTGCTATCCGAAGAACGTCTTCCTCGACCACACAGGGAACCTGTATATCTCTAGCTCGAATTGGGGAAGAATTCGCCTTGTGACGGCTCCCGGTCCCGTTCCGACAACCGCGGCGGCTACGCCCACCTTCAGCATTGCCTCCGGGACCTACGCAAATCCGCAAACTGTCACGATCGCCGATAGCACGCCCGGCGCTGCGATTTATGTGACATTGGATGGCTCGACGCCCACGACGAGTGGCCAAGGCTACTCCGGGCCTATCAACGTCTCAGGCAATGTCACGATTCGGGCGATTGCTGTTGGCCCTGGTTATCTTACGAGTGCTCCGGCCGCCGCGAGCTACACCATCACGGCTCCGCTACCGGCCGTCATTCACTCTGTAGCGGGGAGTGGTATCTTCGGCTTCTCGGGTAGCGGAGGGCCATCCTCCAGCGCGCAGTTTGGCACACTCGCGGGTATGGCGGTGGATGGCGCAGGTAATCTCTACTTCGCCGACGCCAGTAACAATGCCATTTGGGAGATTGCAATGAGTACGGGTACCGCTTCCGTCATCGCCGGAACCGGGACTCCCGGCTACACCGGGGACGGTGGTGCGGCGACGAGCGCCACCTTGAACGGCCCGCAGTCCGTCGCCCTGGACGGTAACGGAAATGTCTATATTGCCGATTCCGAAAACAATGTGATTCGTAAAATCACCGCAAGCACAGGATTGATTTCAACCTTCGCTGGGAACGGCGCGTCCGTTCAATTCGGCGATATTGGGGATGGCGGGCCGGCGATCAATGCCGAGCTTAGCTTCCCCGCTGGCGTCGTTCTCGATCCTGCCGGAAACCTCTACATCGCAGATGAGCACGACAACCGTGTGAGAGTGGTCTCCGCAAGTACCGGCGTCATAAGCACGATAGCGGGCAACGGATATTATGGCTTCGGCGGCGATGGAGGCGCGGCGATCAGCGCAAGTTTGTTTGACCCCAATGCGCTCGCGCTTGATGGTAGCGGCAACCTTTACATCGCATGCATCTATGACGGGCGAATTCGGAAGGTCGTTCTCAGCAGCGGCATCATCAGCACGTTTGCAGGCACGGGAAACTACTATGGCAGCAGCGGCGACGGAGGGCCAGCGACGGCGGCGGAGATTTATCCGCAGGCTCTTGCGACGGATCCGGCAGGCAATCTGTATCTCTCAGATTGGCCGGCGGCAATCCGCGTTGTTTCCGCGAGTACGGGCATCATTACGCGAGTCGCGGGCAATGGTTATTACGGCTATAGCGGCGATGGAGGCTCGGCAACCGTGGCCTCGCTCGACTTGCCGGAAGGAATTGCCTTCAACGCATCGGGCCAACTTTACCTCGCGGATAGGGGCAACTACAGGGTTCGGCAAGTCTCGGTTCCTGCTCCGACAGCGACGCCAATCATTAGTCCTGCTTCGGGAAGCTATACCAGCGCGCAGATGGCGACGATCACCGATAGTTCGGCGAGCGCGATCATTTACTACACTACGGATGGGACCGCGCCTACAAACACCTCAAATGTATACGGCGATCCGATAGCAATATCTTCTACGACCACCTTACAGGCTATTGCAATAGCTCCCGGCCTTGGGCAAAGTGCGGTCGCCTCTGCCACTTTCACGATTCAGCTGCCGGTTGCACCTAGCCTCGCGATCACTCCATCTGCGACCAGCATCACCACAGCGCAAGCACTGAGCGTTGCAGTGACCATCGCTGGCCCGACGGGCAGTCCCGTGCCTACGGGTTCAGTGACATTGAGCAGTGGCGGATATAGCGCCAAACAAGATTTGACCAGCGGCGCTGCTACTTTCAATGTCGCGGCGGGAACTCTGCCGGTTGGCGCCAACACGCTGACAGCGGCGTATGCTCCAGACGCCGCGGGCGGAATTTACTACACGAGTGGAATACAAACGGCTACGGTGACAGTTACGCAGGCGACAGGCGCCGCGCCGGCAACGGTGATGCTGACTCCGTCGGCGACCGCTATTACCGATGGGCAACCGGTGAGTGTGGCCGTCTCGGTAGCAGGGGCAAGCGGGCAGCCCACGCCGACAGGCACCGTCACTCTCACTAGCGGCTCGTACAGCGCGCAACAGCCTCTCTCCAGTGGTGCTGCGACGCTCAGCATTCCAGCCGGAACAATCGGCGATGGCGCCAACACACTGACGGCGAACTACTCCGGCGATATTATCTACGCTGCCGCTAGTGGAACAACCACGGTCACCGTAGCTCCGGTTGTCGTGGCCGCGCCCAACCCGCCTCCAGTCGCTCCGGGCGGTAGTGCTTCTGCGACAGTCACATTTTCTGCTGGAAGCACTTACTCCGGAACTATGAATTTGACCTGTTCCCTGACGGCTTCACCCACAGGGGCGCAAGGTCTACCTACCTGCGACCTAAAGCCAAGCAGCGTCACGATGACCGCCAGCGGCAATGCCACTGCGACATTGGCGGTGAACACAACCGCAGGCTCCAGCAGTGCTCTGAATACGTCGAAGCCGATTGGAAATTGGAAAAATTGGAGCGGTGGGGCCATCGCGTTGGCACTGATGCTCGGTGTGCCAGCTCTCAGGCGGAGACGGTTCGTCATGCTGACTTTCCTGTGTGCAGTTGTAACCGGTGGCATGATTGGTTGCGGCGGAGGTGGAGGCTCAAGCCCGACTCCGCCACCTACTACTCCGGCGACGACCGCGGGTAGTTACACGTTTACCGTGGCCGGGACGGATTCTTCGAATCCTAAAATGACCGCGTCGACGAAGGTGACCGTGACAGTGCAGTGAGGCGGTTGTCGCGAGGAACCTTGCTTAAGAAATGACTCGGCCGGATGGCGACGAGACTACGCTCTCGTCGCCATGGGGTCTAGGTAAGCTTCATTTCATCGAGGATTGCGTTCGCGGCTTGGGCGGGGTTGGCGGCCTGGGTGATGGGGCGTCCTACGACCAGGTAGCTAGCTCCGGCGGCGAGAGCGGCGGCTGGAGTGGCGATGCGTTTCTGGTCTCCGAGGGCTGCGCCGGCAGGGCGGATTCCTGGGGTGACCAGCACGGCTCCGTGGAGCGCAGAGCGGAGAGTGCCCGCCTCCTCTGGGCTGCAGACGAAGCCGGTGATCCCATTCGCGAAAGCCATTCTTGCTAACAGGAGTACTTCTTCCTGTGGGCTTTGCCAGACGCCGATTGCCGTTAGCTGGGCTTGGTCCATGCTGGTGAGCACGGTGACAGCTAGCAATCCCGGAGGATTGGGGAGGCCCGCGGCGGCTTCGGCAGCGGCCTGGAGCATGGCTGGGCCTCCGCTGGCGTGGACGGTGAGCAGTTCGGCGCCGAGAGGCGCGACGGAACGTACCGCGCCCGCGACGGTGTTGGGGATGTCGTGGAGTTTCAAGTCGAGGAAGACGGAGTGACCGCGATGGCGGAGGGTTTCTACAATCGAACCGCCAGCGGCGAGGAAGAGCTCAAGGCCGACTTTGAACCAGCGGCAAGAACCTTCGAGGCGGTCGACAAAGTCTAGAGCTAGCGGGCCGGAGGGGAAGTCGAGGGCAACAATAAGCTTGTCGCGCGGCTCCTCAGGTTGAGGAGCCGCAACGACTCGCGACGACGCAGCCATTTGCTGATCGAGCATCCTGTCCCGATTGTAACGGCATTCAGTTTTTAATTATGAGAGGGTGCGAGATTATGCCGCGGAGGGCGCCAGGCAGTGGGCGCCGACCGTTGTCGCTTTGCGGGAATCACTTGTCATTAGCTTCGGCGGCTTCGGCTTGCGGCCAGGTCAGCTTCGCGACGTCGTGGACGACCTCAAGGCGAACCTTGGCAATTCCGTGCATGCCGAGCATGTTGGCTGCAGCGTAAGAGAGGTCGATGATGCGGTCTTCGACCATGGGGCCGCGGTCATTGACGCGAAGCACCACGCTCTTCTGGTTACGCAGGTTGGTGACGCGAACCAGCGATCCGAGCGGCAGGCTTTTATGGGCGCAGGTCATGTCGAACATGTTGAAGGTCTCGCCGCTGGCAGTCTGGCGGCCTTGGAAGTCCTGTCCGTACCAGGAGGCTTTCCCGAACTGATACCAGTGATGGACGGCTTTCGCTTTCACCGGATTTGCCGGCGCACTGGCTGTAGTTGATTTGACGCCCGGGATATTTGTCGCTGCTTCTGGCTGCGTGGAATTGGTGCTGGTGATGCCGACGGTCAGGACGACTGCGATACCAGCCCATGTGGACGCGCGAAAAATGGATGATCTCTGATTTGCGTTTCCGGTCATAGTCCTCCTTTCAAAATTGTATGGAGGCTGCAAACGATAAGTCAAAGCGCTGCTATCGGTTACGGGCGGTGTTGCCTTGCCAATCCTTTACTGGTTATGGTATGCCAACTCACCAATAAGGCGGCAAGAGCTGGCCGTGCTGGTCGCGGCCTGGTTCCGGCGTGGTCGTCTAAGATTGAGGTCGAAAGGTAGGGTTCAGGATGAGCGCTTTGGGCGACGAACGAGGCGGCGAAATCCCTTTCGAAGAGGCGGCGAGGCGCCCTCATGAGGATGCTGAAAAGCGCCCTATCTTGTTGACAATAGCGGGGTTCGACCCATCGTCCGGGGCGGGGGCCAGTGCCGATCTGAAAGTCTTTGCGGCCCATGGCGCCTACGGGATGGCGTGCCTGACGGCCCTGACGGTGCAGTCCACACGAGGGGTTGGGTCGGTCGAGCCTGTCGCCGCGTCGACCGTTGCGGCCACACTCGAGATGCTGGCAGAGGACGTGAATTTTGCCGGAATCAAGCTTGGAATGCTCGCAAATGCAGAAATCGTCCAAGTTGTAAATAATTTTCTGAATGTGCAAAACAGGGTACCAATCGTGCTGGATCCTGTGTTGCGGTCGAGTTCGGGGCGGGATTTGCTGGATTTGGAGGGAGTTCGGATTCTGCGGGAGCGGCTCCTGGCCAGGGTCGACTGGATCACTCCGAACCTGGATGAGCTTGCGGAATTGACGGGTATGCCTGTGACTGGAGCCAAGGAAGTGCCCCTCGCGGCGAGTGAGTTGCGCCGACTGGCTCTGGAAGCTGGCAACGAACGGCTGAATATTGTGGTGACGGGCGGCCACCTCGACCCTCCCGACGATTACCTGCTCATGGCCGATGGCACTTTTTGCTGGATTCCGGGGAAGCACATTGAAACGAAGGCGACCCATGGGACTGGTTGCGCCTTTTCGAGCGCCCTGTTGTGCGGCCTGGTGGCGGGTGATGCTCCAGCCGACGCGGTTAGGCGTGCAAAGGACTATGTGAGTGCGGCGATGCTGGCTGCTTACCCGATTGGCGGCGGCCGCGGGCCTATGAACCATTTCTACAAGCAGGAAGCAGAAAGCCGCTGAGCGAAGTTCGCCAGCGGCTTTCTGCTTTGGATCTAAAGATGGTTGTCTCTCAGAACCCCATAATGTTGTAGCCGCAGTCGACGTAGATGCACTTCGCCGGTGACGGCGCTGCTCAGGTCGGAGGCGAGGATAGAGCGCGGCGCCGCCGACTTCGGCCTGGTCGACGTTGCGGCAAGAGCGGAGCGCGTCGGCGTGGGCCCTGAGCATCTCGCCGAGGTGGCCGATGCCGCGGGCGGCGAGCGTCTTGATCGGGCCGGCGGAGATGGCGTTGACGCGGATGTTCTTGCTGCCCAGGTCTGAGGCGAGATAGCGGACAGTGGCCTCGAGCGCGGCCTTGGCGACGCCCATGACGTTGTAGCGCGGGACGACCTTCTCGGCGCCGTAGTAGGTCAGGGTGATGATGCTGCCGCCGTCGGTCATCAGCGGGGCCGCGCCGCGGGTGAGGGCGATGAGCGAATAGACGCTGACATCGTGGGCGATGCGGAAGCCTTCGCGCGATGGTGCTCGAGAAGTCGTTCTGCAGCGCGTCGGCGGGAGCGAAGCCGATGCTGTGGACCAGGACATGGAGCTTGCCGTAGCGCTCTTTGAGCTCGGCGAAGACGCGGTCGATATCGGCGTCGGAGGAGACGTCGCACTGGAAGGCTGGGCTCCGCGGAAGGTCGGCGACCAGGTCCTCGGCGTCGGCGCGGAGGCGTTCATTCTGATAGCTGATGGCGAGGTTGACTCCGGCGGCGTGAAGCTTCTGGGCGATGGCCCAGGCGATGCTGCGTTTGTTGGCGAGGCCGAAGACGACGGCGGTGCGGCCTTCCAGATTGAGCATGGTCTTACTCCTTCAAAGTCGGGCGTGAAGGCCCTTTTTCCTATCCAAAGACGCTTGCATCGGAGCCAACCTGGTCGTGCGGAGAAACCCGGTAGATTCGCGAACCTGGTGCACCCAAGTTGCGCTCCGGCGCGGCTTACGATTGCACGAACGATCAGCATATCAGCCTCCGAGGTCGACGAGTTGGACGTCGCCGATCGGCTGGCCGAGGAAGCGGGTGCCGAGCTGGCGAAATTTTGTCACCGAGTCGGTGGCGAAGAAGCTGGCTCGTGGCGGAAGCAGATGGTCGGCGGAAGCGTTTCCGACCGTTGCCAGCGAGGCAGTTGCCGCTCGACTTCGGCTGGCAGTGGCTTCGGCGGAGTCGATGACGTGCGGCGGCTGGCCGGGCCAAAGTCCGGTGACGGCGGCTTCGATGACCTCGCGGAGCAGCGGGTAGTGAGTGCAGCCGAGCACGATCGTGTCGGGGTGGAGTCCGGCTTCGGCAGCTTGCTGATGCAGTTCAGAGAGATAGATTCGGACGACTTCGGCGGTGACGGGATGGTCGATCCAGCCCTCTTCGACCAGCGGGACCAGCAGGGGGCAGGCCTTTTCGAGACTGCGAAGGCCGTAGCTGCTTGGCAGGCGCTGCGTAGGCGTGGCTTTGGACGGTGGCCGAGGTGGCGATCACCAGCACGTCGCGCGTCTCGGTTGCTGCGGCTGCGGCGGCGGCGCCGGGCGCGATGACGCCGACGACCGGGACGCCGTGAGGCTCCGCGGTCTGGCGGATCTCGTCGAGGGCGAGCGCGCTGGCGGTGTTGCAGGCGATCACCAGGAATTCGCAGCCCTGGTCGATCAGGAACTGGGAGCTGGAGACGGCGTAGCGGGCGATGGTCGCCTGCGATTTGGAGCCGTAAGGCAGGCGGGCGGTGTCGCCGAGATAGAGATATTCGGCGTTGGGGATGCGCGGCGAGCAGGGCGCGCAGGACGGTGAGTCCGCCGACGCCGGAGTCGAAGACGCCGATTTTCATAGGTCGCTGTTCGCTTTCATTATTGTCGATGAGCCTCGTTCTCTCCAGCGAGGTAGGTGCGGGTGAGGTCGGCGTGGCCGGCGAGGGTTTCGCGGGGCTGGCCGTCGACCAGGAAGCGGACTTGCTTGACGGCGGGGAAGTTTTCGTGGAGCGTGGCGATGATCGAGAGCAGGGTGAGCGTCTCGGGCTCGATGCCGGAAGGGTGGTTTCCGGCGAAGGCGCTGGTGAGGTTCACGACCGCCGTCTGGTCTCGGGATCTTGCCGGCGATGGATTGGTCTTGTCGCTCGTGGCGGCGGGCATGAAGAAGACTTCCTCGACTCCTGGGCCGGCGGTCAAGGGATGCTTGGATTCCGGGCGCGGCGTAGTCGGCGAAGAGCTGGCGCAGAAGTACGCGGGCGCGGGCGCCGATCTCTTTGGGCAGGGCGAGATCGCGGGTCACAGGGACGACCGAGTCGTCTATGTCGTTGGCTTCGAGCAGCGTAATTGGTTCGGTGGGTGCGGCGCTTGGAGAAGCCGAGAGTTGAGTGTTTGCGGCATTTTCCTGGACTCCGGCGAGGCGGTCGGCAGCGCGTTCGCGCAGACGGATCAGTACGATGGCCATCGCTACCGAAGCGAGGAGCAGGATCCAGAAGAGAATGCGTTGGTGGCGGGGAATCATGGCTGCTGTTTCCAGTCGGTGCGCCACTCCAGGATCGCGGCGGCCAGGGCATCGACGATCCGTTGCTGGTATTTGCTGTCGGAGACTGACAAGGCCGAGCCGGCTGCGGAGCTTGCGAGTGGAGCGATCTCGACGGCCACGGCTGGGCAGGCCAGATTGTCGAGCGGCTGCGATCGATGCGACGCCGAGGGTAGTGGGAATGCCTGCGTGTCCGAGCGCGGAGTTGATTTCGGAGGAGAGGCGGAGGCTTCGCGTGATCCATGCGGCTTGTGCGGTTTGCCAGGGAACCGAGAGCCTGGGCCGAAGCGGGTGAAGTGCGGGCGCTGGGGGATTGGCAACTGAGGCGAAGCGACGAGGTGAAGAGGTGGACTCCGGTGCCGGTCGCAGTGGCGTGAAGAATCAGGCAGGCGGAGGCAGACGCGTGGTTTGCGATTCCCGCTCTTTGGATAGACGGCATGTCGGTGTCGGATTCGCGGCGTCATGATAATAGCGACGCCCTGGGCGGAGAGAGCGGCGCGGAGGCGGCCGGCAAGCACGAGAGATATGTCTTTCTCTACATGCCTTGCTGGCGAGGCGTGCGCCGGTGTTTGCGCCTCCGTGAGCGGCGTCGATGAAGACGGAAAAGGCCGGCTGCGCAAAGTGGTTAGCTGGCGGCGCGGGCAGCGGGGGCAGATCGGGTTTGCCGGGAGCGGCCGGAACCGATTGGAGTTGGGGTCTTGGGGGGGGAGGTTGTTGTGCTTGAGCGTTGAACGACGCCAGGCCCGACAGGCACAGAATGAAGGCGGTCTTCGCGCCCCGAGTGAAGCAGGGCCTTCCGCCCCGGACTTCAGTCGAAGGCATAGATGGCGAGGCCGCTCAGGAGTTTGGGGTAGAAATCGGTGGACTTCTGGGGCATCACGTCTCCGGCGAAGGCGATTTCGCGAAGCTGATCGAGCGAGACGGGATTGACCAGGAAAGCAATGTCGGCGCGGCCTTCGATGACCTGCTCGACAGCTTCAGCGGCGTCGCGAATGTAGCGCAGGTTGTTCTCCTGGCGGACCGCCTCGGGCGTGATGCCGAGAAGTTGATCGAGCACCAGCGCGTGGAGCCGGACGATATCGAGTTGGCGCTGGCGCGGCGACAGCAATTGCAAGGCATCGTTGGTCGCGTTCCTTTTCAGCTTCAGGAGGAAGCGTCCGGTCCGGGTGACGGCGACGAACACAGTGCCGCTGGCTCCTTCGAGGCTAAGCCTCTGCTGCATCCCGGGGACGTCAAGGTCTCCGAGGTGTCGATTTCGAAGCGGGTGGCGGCGCCAGTGAGGAACTTCTCCTGGGAGAAATCCTTCAAACCGAACACCGCTCGATGGGTGGGGAGAATCACGAGGCCTTCGGAGTCCATGTTGACGAAGGTCATCATGACGGCTGCCTCGGGATATGCGGGTTGCGGCAGAGAGTAGGAGTTGCGCTCGCTGCTCGCAGGGCTTTCGGGCGCGTGTTCCCGGGAGTAGGCCAGGGCGGTTTCGTAGCGATGGTGGCCATCGGCGATGATGAGCTTTTTGTCTTCCATCGCCGCCGAGAGCATGTTGATGGTGGCGGGGTCGCTGATTCTTGAGATGCGATGAAGGACACCATATTCGTCGGTCACTTCGTAATCGTCGCTGGAGTTTGCTCCGAACAGCAGGCGCTCCGCGGTCTGAGCGGGATCGGAATAGAGCATGAAAATCTGACCGAAGTGGGCGCGAGTCGCGCGGAGCAGATTGAGCCGATCGGACATTGGCTTGGCGAGCGTCTGCTCGTGGCGAAAGACTACGCCCTGGTTGTAATCGTAGAGTTCGCCGAGAGCGATGAAGCCCCGGCGCTCAATGATCGTCTGTGGCGAGCCTGGGACGGGAAAAGCGTTGCGAGTAGGCGAAGATGCATGGCTCTTTTTCGCGCGCGAGCACGCCCTGGGCGCGCCAATCGGCAAAGTCGCGGGCGGCCCGGCTATAGATGTCCGGAGGGCCATTTTCGCCGGCGCCGGGAGCGCCGTCAAAGAGTTCGGGCAGGCCGAGGATGATGCGTACCAGGTTGTAGGGGCTGCGCTGGTAATAGGCTTGCTGCATGGACGGAGTGATCTTGTCCCAGGGCTGGGTGACGACGTCTTCCAGGTGGACCCGCGATGGATTGTAGCGAAACGCTCGAAAGGGATAGATGCGGGCCATACTGCGGTGAACTCCAGTGTGCCGAGGGATGGATCGCGGCGGCTTTGTGACGAGGCTTCTCTGTCGGATTGTAAATCAAAGGGAATACGAGGACTGGCTGGCTCAGGGGCCGAGTATGGGGCTGGCCACACGACGTGAGCCGTTGGTTATGAATGGGTTTGGGTCTGCGGATCAATTCGCTTTTGGTGCTGCAAATTCGAATCGGTACGGGCGAAGATCGATCACGAGAGACCGTCGATGCGGCATGCTAGCATCTACTCAACGGAGGCTAGTGTCATGGCGCTCCATCGCGCCTCCATCGCCGCCCTACCACTGTCTAAATCGAGCTCGGCCGCAGTGCGCCCCATTGTGCATTGGCGCAGAGTTCGGAGCTAGGGAAGTCTCGCTGTTTGGCCTGGCTTTCCTGGTGCTGGCGATCTCAGGTTCGTCGATATGCAGAGCGCAAGATGACCCTTTGAATAAGGTCCATGTGCCGCCCACTACTCCGCCGGCGGCGGATGCTGCGCCCGATGCAGCCCCACCGCCCGCAAAACCAACAACCGTGACGGGGCCCGGCGCCCTGACGGCGCGGCAAGGGGAACGGATTCGAGTCGATGTGAATTTGGTCCTTGTTCCGCTTACCGTCACCGATCCTCTCAACCGGCTTGTGACTGGACTCGATAAAGAGAACTTTTTTCTATTCGAGAACAACAGCCCGCAGAAGATCAAGACATTCTCGAGTGAAGATGCCCCAGTCTCGATTGGCGTCATTATGGACCTGAGCGGGAGCATGACGAATAAAGTGATCCGGTCGCGCGAATCGATTGTGCAGTTCATGAAGACGGCCAATCCGCAGGACGAGTTTTTCGTCATCGGGTTTAACGACCGTCCCGAGCTGCTCGAGGACTTTACCACCTCGGTAGATGACATCGAGGCGAGGCTGGAGATGGTGAAGGCGGGTCACCGAACCGCGCTGCTCGATGCGATTTACTATGGGCTGGAAAAGATGAAGCAGGCGAAGTACCCACGGAAGGCGTTGCTGGTCGTTTCTGACGGGGGAGACAATCGCAGCCGATATACCGAGAGCGAGGTCCGCGCGGCGGTGCGCGAGTCCGATACGCAGATTTATTCCATCGGCATCTTTGACCAATATGCGGCGACCACCGAAGAGCGGCTTGGCCCGCTGCTGTTGAATGATATCAGCGAGGAGACCGGGGGCCGGCTCTTCCGCGTGGACGACATCTCCGATATGGCCGACATCGCCACCAAGATCAGCGCCGAGCTGCGCAACGAATATGTGCTGGGTTACAAGCCTCTGGACGAGAAGCGGGACGGGAAGTGGCGTAAATTGAAAGTAAAGCTGGTCGCCCCGCCGGGGCTGCCTCCGCTGACCGTCCATGCCCGCACCGGATACTATGCGCCCTTGCAGTAAGCCATTTCGCCTGACTACGATCGCTGCGGCGCTGGCTCTCTGTGCCGGATTCGACCGCTGGGGCCAAACGCCGTCGCCCAGTCGAAGGCGCCCGATCCGCAAAAGCCGCTCACCGTCGACCGCGATCCGGTCGTTTCGCCCGATCCAGCAGACAATCTACCTGGCCCAGAGATTCAGGCGCCGTCGGCGAGTACCGGCTCGGGTCCGTCCGGTTCGATGGCGAAGGGCGACCACGGGTACACGTTGCGGCGCGATGTGGAGGAAGTCGTGCTCAACGTCACCGTGCTCGACGACCATAACAAGCTGGTCATGAACCTCACCAAGCCCGATTTCACAGTTGCTGAAGACGGCGTTGCGCAGACGATTGTCTCTTTCCAGCATGAAGACATCCCGGTGTCGATGGGCATTCTCGTCGACAACTCAGGCTCGATGCGCGACAAGCGGCAGGCGGTGAACTCGGCTGCGCTGGACCTGGTCAAGGCGTCAAACAAAGACGACGAAGCCTTCGTCGTGAACTTCTCCGACGAGGCGTATATCGACCAGGACTTCACCTCCGATCTTGGCAAACTCCGCGAGGGGCTCGCACATATTGATTCGAAGGGCGGCACGGCGTTGTATGACGCAGTGGTCGCGTCGGCCGATCAGCTGGCCAAGGGGGCCAAGCGGCCGAAGCAAGTCTTGCTGGTGATTACCGATGGCGAGGACAACGCCTCCGTCATGTCACTGGAGCAAACGATCCAGCGAATCCAGGCGTTGCAGGGGCCGGTTGTGTACTCGATCGGGCTGCTGTTTAAGGATGAGGGCGGTGGCACGGGAAGCGCGCCGCGCCAAGCGCGCACTTGCAGATGCTTGTCGAACGAAACCGGCGGGGTTGCTTTCTTTCCTAAGAGCCTCGATGAGGTGGATGAGATCGCGGCGGAGGTGGCGCGCGATATCCGTAGCCAATACACGATCGGCTATCACTCCACCAAGCCGGCCAGCCTGGGCGGATACCGGATTGTCAAGGTCGAGGCCCATGCGCAAGGTTATGGCAAGCTGATCGTCCGGACGCGCACCGGCTATTATCCGCGCGCGAAGTCGCTCCCAGGCGGCAAGGGCAATCAAGCCGATGCGCGGCAACCCTCGGCGCAATGATTCCGGTCCTTCGGAATCTCATACCTCAACTTCCTCTCTCGACCATCTGCGCGGATGCATCATGTGACTTCCGTCTCCGACTCCGAGAGCGCCAGTCTTGCCGCCCAACTGCTAGACTTAAGTGTTTTGTATGCGCACAGTAATGGATAATCCCTCAACTCACACCGGGCTTCGCGTAGCCGAAGACATCACTGAACTGATGGGCCAGACACCGATGTTGCACCTTCGCCGGGTGGTCGGCGCGGAGGCGGCCGCGGTCTATGCCAAGCTCGAATTCCTTAACCCTGGCGGCAGCGTGAAGGACCGCGCTGCGCTGGGGATGATTCTCGATGCAGAACGGCGCGGCCTGCTCAAGCCGGGCTCGACGATTCTGGAAGCTACCGCAGGCAACACCGGCGTCGGTCTGGCGCTGGTGGGGGTGAACCGCGGCTATCAGGTGATTCTCTTCGTTCCCGAAGGCTTTGCTGAAGAGAAGTGCATTCTCATGCGGGCCTTTGGCGCCACGTGGAGCGAACGCCGGAGACCGAGGGGATGAAGGGCGCGATCCGCCGGACTATTGCCGCTGCCGCCGAGATTCCCGGCGCCTTTACCGCGCTGCAGTTCGATAACCAGGCGAATCCGCGGTTTCACCACGACACCACGGCGGTCGAGCTTTGGGAGCAGATGGAAGGGCGGGTCGATGCATTTGTCGGGGGAGTGGGAACCGGCGGGACTTTCTCCGGGATTGCGCGCTTCCTCAAGGAGCAGAATCCGACGATTCTGACCGTCGCGGTCGAGACCCAGGGATCGATCCTGCAAGGCGGTGAACCGGGCCATCACAAGGTGGAGGGAATCGGCGTCTCATTCGTGCCGAAGACCTTTGACCGCGAGGTCGCCGACGAGATCATGATGGTGAACGACGAGGATGCGTTCGCAATGGTGAAGCGGCTGGCCGCCGAAGAGGGTTTGCTGGGTGGGTCGAGCGCCGGCGCGATCGTGTATGCGGCGATCGAGATCGCTCGTCGGCTTGGCCCAGGGAAGCGCGTGGCGACGATCATTCCCGACTCGGCGGAGCGTTATTTGTCGAAGAAGATATTTGAAGGCGGGGTTTGAGGATGGGTGGCAAGAATGCCGGTTTTGCGACGAGAGCGATTCATGTAGGGCAGCCGCCGGATCCAGTGACTGGCGCGGTCAATGTGCCGCTCTATCTCACCTCGACCTATGCGCAGAAGGAGATTGGCGGGGAGCCGGAGTATGACTATTCGCGGGCGGGAAATCCGACGCGGACCGCGATTGAGCAGTGCCTCGCCTCGCTCGAAGGCGGAACGACCGCACATGTCTTTGGCAGCGGCATGGCCGCAATCGCGGCACTGGTGACGATGCTCAAGAGCGGCGACCATGTGATCTGCGGATCGAATGTGTATGGCGGAACGCCGCGGCTCTTCAACCAGATATTCGCCCACTATGGCATCGCCTTCACCTATGTCGATACTTCGAACCCGGAGGCGTTGAAGCGGCGATTCGCCCGGAGACGAAGCTGGTGCACATCGAGACGCCGACCAATCCGCTGATGACGCTGACGGACATCGCGGCGGTCGCCGAAATCTGTCACAGCAGCAATCAAAGTGCAGGCGGAATTGAAATGTCGGTCGACAACACCTTCATGTCGCCTTACTTTCAGCGGCCGATCGAGTTGGGCGCGGACATCGTGATGCATTCGACGACAAAGTTTCTCAACGGTCACAGCGACGGGATCGGCGGAGTGCTGGTCGGCACCAAGCCGGAGCACAGGGAGAAGTTCGATTTCGTCGAGAAGGCGGTTGGCGCGATTCTTTCGCCGTTTGAGAGCTGGTTGATCATGCGCGGAGTGAAGACGCTTGCGGTCCGGATGAAGCAGCATGATGAGAATGGCCGCGCGGTGGCGGACTTTGTCTCCGGACACAAGAAGGTGCAGCGGGTCTTTTATCCCGGCTTGAAGAGCGGCCCGAATGCGCATCCGCAGTATGAGCTTGCGGCGCGGCAAATGTCGGGCTTCGGCTCGATGATCACCATCGATCTTGGTTCGCTCGACAACGCGAAGGCTTTCACGAGGCGGCTGCAGGTCGCCACGCTGGGCGAGTCGTTGGGTGGCGTCGAGACTCTGGTCTCGCATCCGGCGACGATGACTCATGCCGGGCTTGGCGTCGAGGGCCGGGCGAAGATCGGAATCACCGACGGTATGGTGCGGCTGTCGGTCGGGATCGAAGATGTTGACGACCTGATCGCCGACTTCGATCAGGCTCTGGCCGCGATCTAGCTCTGGCCGCGATCTAGCTGTTCATCGCTTCGTGCGTGCCGCGAACCAGACAGAAAAGGGCACGAAACCATGAATGCTTGCGGAGGAACTATAACTCTGCATGAGAGCGTCGGGGATTCCGAAGCATTGCGACCTGGCTTCTATCTAGAGGTAAGAGCATCCAGGAAGATCTGTTTGGCTGAGTGCAGGGAAGTCTCAATGTTAGTAACTAACTTGGGTCACTGGTCGAGGCGATCTATTTATAACGGCTAAGGTTACTGCTATGTTGATTTCATGGACGCCGAATTGGAACCCTTTCACGGTATATGGCGATTTAACCCTGAGCTATCGAGAATGTGCACTCCCGCGCCTCACTCGTGGGTCCAGGAGATCAACGCCGGCGCCGATCATGTCGCAGTGCGCGAAGAGATCGTCAGAACTGATGGAACCGAGATCTTCCTGAGCGTGCAGGCGCGCTTTGACGGAGCGGACTACCCAGTCGCAGGCTCACATGTCGTCGACACGATCGCCTACACTCGAACCGATAGGCACGCGATCTGCGGCATCGGGAAGAAGGATGGACGAGTGTCGGTCACTGAGACGGTGCTTGCTGATCCGCATGAGCGGACTCTGACTCTCATCTACAACTATCTGCTCGGAGAACGAACTGTTGCGCATGGAGTTGCAATCTTCCAGGCGGCGTAAGCTGTCGTGATATCTTTGTTTGCTTCTTGTCCTTTGACAATGAACGAGGCGGCCGACTTAGGCCGCTTTTTTCAGCTCTCAAGTTAGGATTGGCGATTGCCATTTGGGGTTGAGGGCTAGATCGTCGCGCGCCGAGATATGTAGATTGTTCACGACTAGTGTGTAAAAAGGTTGTTGTCAATTACTTTGAGTAATTTGGCTTCTTGACACGACCAAAGTCCGCCGCTCATCATCCTATGTACATATGATGACTTCTAAGAGATTTGAGAATGAACCGTTCGCAGGCAAGTGGAGATTCAATGCCGAGCTATCGAACACGTGTACGCCGACGCCCCGTTCGTGGGTCCAGGAGATCCGCGCGGTGCCGGAGGGGGTTGTCGTTCGGGAAGAGATCGTCCGGCGGAACGGGACCGGGATCGTGCGGCAGGTGCGGGCCCGCTTTGACGGGGCCGATTATCCGGTCGAGGGCGCGAACGCTGTCGACACGATCGCTTATACGCGCACGGACAAGAACTCGATCAGCGGGATAGGGAAGAAAGATGGCAAGGTCTCGGTGACCGAGACATTTCTCGCCGATCCCGAAGAGGGCAAGCTTACCCTTATTTACAACTACCTCATCGATGAGCAGAGTGTGGCCCGTGGCGTAGCGGTTTTTGAGGCCGCCTGAGGGTGGAGACCCCCACCCAACCGTCCCTGTGTGCAACACGTTTGTTTTGTTGCGGTTAGGGTTGTCTAGACAGGCTTAACACTGTCATTCTAAACGACTTGTTTGCAAGTATGACTTAATAAAGGACTTATGGGCATTTTTGGCCCCGTTCGGTCCAGTTTTCCCTCCGCACGATAATTTCTGAGCACAACCAATGATTTTTGCGCACAACGAAGGGCGGCTTTTGGCCGCCCTTTTCTGTTTCTCTGATCCCTATCTCTAGTTTAACAAATCGGATGGGTTGACTACGCCAGGTTTTGGGATTTTTTATGTCTCGTCTTTGCAGGCACTTAGCGGGAATTGACGGCTTCCGGGGGCTTGACAAGGTTTTTCCGGTTTTGCGGCCTATGGGAGCTTTTGGCCGGGGTGGCCGGCGAGGGGTCCGGCGATGGAGATATCTTCGTCGAGGGCTTCCTAGTGAAGTCCGCGGCTGCCGATGCGGACTTGTTCGCGCTGCTCCGGGGTGGCGCGGAGGAGGCGGGTGCCCACTTTACGTGTCCCTCAGCGGCTAAAGCCGCTTCCATTTGGGCTCGTGATGGCACGGCTGAAGTTGTTCCCCTTCCGATAGAGTGAAGGGAATATGAAAATGAATGAGCGGGTTTTGGGGCGGTTGCGGAAGGACAGTCCGATGACGACGATCAGCATTCGGGTGCCGGAGGATGTGATTGAGGACCTGAAGAAGGTTGCGCCGGAGCTGGGCTTCTCCGGGTATCAGCCGCTGATTCGGGCTTATGTTGGGCAGGGACTGCGGAAGGACCTGGCGCGGTTGGAGCGGGATTCGGCGGAGGCTTTGACTGCGAGTCTGCGGCGGCGGGGAGTTGCGGATGAGGTTATTCGAGAGGCGATTGCTGAGGCGGGGTTGGAGAGGCGGCAGTAGCTCGGTACCCGCTGCCAGGCCCCATTCGAGCCAGGGGAAGGCTTGAATGGACCACGCGTCTCATTGGTCTATGATAGCTAATCTCTGTTTCAAAGGATTTCCTTGGAGGATAGTTATCGTGGACGAACGTGAGAAGGTGGTCATGCTATGGACGATTTTGTCGTACGTGAAAGATATACGCGACGGAGGTGACGTTCCGGGTCCTTGGGCAATTCAACAACGCTTACGCTTGTATGCGCAGAACGCCGAAAAGCTCTTAGCTAACCAGCGATAGATATGTGCTTTTGGGCCACTTCGTAAGCGCTGTGTCACTGGTTGGGACGGAGGGTAAGCTGCTTCTGTAGTTGATGTGAAGTGCGCATTCTTCTTCAGCGCTAATACATCGGTTCATTTCCTTAATTGGCCATCTCGTGATCCGACGCAAACGTTGCGTCGTTCCAAATCTTGGGATAGAAGTGCTTGAAAATGAATTGAACGAAATGGCCGACGCTGATTGGGCCTTGGACCGCGATCCGCGAATAGTCATTTAGGAGATGCACGTGTGAGGCGGGCTCGTCTACGGAAGCAGTATCTGGTGCGTAGTCGAATCGTAAGGGAGATCGCAACCTTAGCTGGCCAAATTGCAATCGGGCATCGTTTTCAATTGCGTTAGCGTCAGCTTCCAGCTCATACATGAGGAGTACGTCAATTGCTTCGAAATCGAGCATGTTGAAGTCATCTGGGAGAAGAATGGGGCAGGGGTAAAAACCGAACCTGTGTCCGACAATTTCATTGTTTGCAATATCGATAGATAGCTGTAGTAGTCCTCCGTCGTGAGGAGTGCGATATAGTGGCCTCCGGCCACCATTTTCGGTATTCATTGATTGACCCAAACGCTAAGAGGAAAAGAAACCTGGCTCACCATTCATACCCGCGGGCCACGTTATTCTGGCGCTCCCGCCCGCTGAGCCTATCATCGGCGTATTGGCAGCAGCCGCCAGGTTGCAGCGAAGAAGGCCCGTAGCAAGACTTGCGATCTCTGTCCGGGCCTCACTCGGCGTCATCGGTCAACCCCAAGAATGATCCTAGGCGCCTCTTTTAACTCCTCTGGGATCGCCTCTCGAACCAGATCGCCGGACTCTGCCATCACAAGAACCTGGTCGAGGCTCTGTAGGAGATCTCGCTGCTTCGCAATTTCCGTGTCCGTCTTGTCTCGATGTATGCGCTGCATTTTTTGTAGTTCTTCGACGGTGGGAACCTTAAACGCCAGACTGTAGCCATGCTCTTTTACTCCTTGTAGTTCTTCCGTGAAATCCCGCATCGCTTCCCAATCCCACACACACGCACCCACGCTCTTGACCGGGTCATGGCGGTAAACATGACGTCTCTAGCTCTCACGGGAATGTACGGGGGGCAACGTATTCGCTGTGTGCTATGTAGACCATCGCGGCTTCGTTGCCTTTTGCCCGATAAATACCTGAAATGGCTACAGAATTCTCTTGGTACAAACTATCAACGCTAGAAGTGACACCAGCCAAGTGGGCGGGAATACCCCGTTGGCTCAGGGCATCCATTATTAGCGCTGCCTGTACCTTGGATTTGAGTGCATTCGGAATTATTACGAGAATGTCAGTTTGTCTGAGTTCGTCTTCGTTCAGGTTTCTTTGGATGCTGTCGGCAATCCAAATTGCTTGCTCGACGTCGTCTGCGAAAATCTGCCAGGTAACCGCATCGTCTGGATGAATTAATTGCGGAAAGTATGCCGGAAAGGAGTTGGGGGCCCTTTCTAGTTCAACCGGTTTGCCGCTTTCTAGAGATCCCGAATGCACACGATATCCAACTTCCTCAAGGAGGTCAGCATCTTCGAAAAATTGGACTAATCCGCGCTCTACGGTAAATGCCAAAGCCCACCGCGTGAGCGGTTGTTAGAGTCCACGGCGTGTTTCGATAGCAAATGGGCAGGACGATATCGCGGCGGGGCGAGTCTTCTCAGTATTAGATCCGGAACTCGGGGTCTGGAATCGCTGCCGTTACCGAACAGCTCGGACGGAGGAGCCATAGAATAAGCTCCCAGGTTTTGAAGTTCGTCATAGGCCCAGACCACGCGGTGGGGATTCCTGCACGACAAGTAGCAGAGCTCGAAAAACGACCTTGGTAAATCTTGGGCTTCGTCGGATCAAGATGCGTCAAAGAGTTCCTTAGGCTGTTTAGCGCGTAGCGACGTAAGCATTCGTCGCATACGCCTTCGAACCCGGTCTCATAGGTGAAGGTGCTTCTAGCGTAAATGAAGTCCCTCAGGGTGAGATCGTTTGCCTCGGCTATCTTCCGCATATACTCCTGGTTGCCTTCGACTTCCCCAGGCATGCATTATGCGAAGCTTCGACCAGTCAGGTTCATCATCTATGTGATCGAAACAAAAGCGTCGCACCAAATCTTTGAATTGCTGGTATAGCGCTCTCGTGTTGAACGTTACGACGATGTCCCAGTCAGGATTGGCGGAGTGCAAATATGCCGCTTTCAGAGCCAGAACAACCGTCTTGCCTGATCCTGCAAGTCCTCGGACACGTTGCGGACCGCCCGGAGTTTCGACGGCGGCCAGCTTTTGCCACTGATCGAGATTCGCTATTTCTCTTTCAATACGTTGCATGATTTCTCCGCGCGAGTTTTCCGAGACAACGTTTGTGCGCTCAGTCTGTCGGTTTGATGGTTGCTACGCGCTGGATGGCCGCATTGACGAGTTTGAGAGCCTCGTTGTCTATTCTGCTGTAGCTTGTTGACTTGCTGTCCAGAGTCTCGGGGCCTGCTACTTCAAGACCGCTGTATTTTGCGATGGCGTCGTCATCGGGAACGAAGGTCAGTACATTGATCGGCACGATAAGTTCTCTTGCCTTAACCAAAGGTTTATATTGGAGTAGTTTTCTTTGAAGAGCTGTATATAGATTGTCTTGCCGTTCCCGCATCTTTTCTTCGGCGTCTGCCCCGTCGGCCGTTCCGAAATCGATAACTACCACTCCAAATTCAAGGCAGGTTAGTAGAGAATCAATGACGACCATCTCGTCCGAGGATGCAATGATCGGGTAGCCGAGGTAGAGTGTGCCGTTTAGATTCAGTTCCTTCAGCAGATTCTGCAGCTGATGCTGTGCGAAAATATTCTTCCCTTGCCCTCTAACAATTTCAAACATGTCTGCCTGCTACTTTCGTGATGGTTGATGCGGTGGAAAAAATCGCCATTATCGTGCCGCGCATGTGGTTCCCCTTCGTGCTGAATGCTGGGCGGGCACGTATAGTCTACTTCTGCAGTGCCTTCGCAATCGCCGCTTCCGCCAACGGTCCCATGATGGCGTAGCCGGCGGCGGTGGGGTGGACTCCGTCTTTGGCGAGGCCGGGTTTCATGGCTCCTTTTTCGTCGGACATGGCGGAGTAGTAGTCGAGGTAGAGTGAGTCCTTGCTTGGCGCAGTAGTCTTTGAGCCAGGCGTTGAGTTCGCGGATGGTGGGTACGGGGTCGACTCCGGGTTTCCAGGGGTAGTTATAGGCGGGAGTTATGGAGGCGAGGATGACTTTGATTCCGCTGGCGCGGGCGATGTCGGCCATGGAGGTGAAGTTGTCTTCGATCATCTGCGGGGTGGAGGGGCCGGTGTTGCCGGCGATGTCGTTGGTGCCGGCGAGGATGAGGACGGCGGCGGGGTGGAGATGGACGACGTCCTGCTGGAAGCGGACGAGCATTTGCGGGGTGGTCTGGCCGCTGATGCCGCGGTTGATGTAGGGCTTGCCGGGGAAGAAGGTTCCGGTGTCGGGCTGGCGGCCCCAGCCGTCGGTGATGGAGTCTCCGTAAAAGACGACGCGCGGCTGGGCGGGCGTCGGGTGCGGGGAGGGCGGCGTTGTCGGCGGCGTAGCGGTGGAGTTGGGGCCAGTCTTTGAGCTGGTCTTCCATGTGGGCGACTTGTTGGGAGAGGGTTGGTGGAGGTGGTTTGGGGGGCGTTGCTTGCGGGGTGGTTTGCTGGGCGTTGAGGCTGGCGGCGGTGGCGAGGAGGATGGCGGCGGTTAGGATTTTTGGTGGGTTCATGGGTGGTTTTCTTTTTCTGGGGTAATGGTAGCTGAATATGGAGGGCACGACTGGCGTCGTGCTGGCTTTGGGGTTCGGGGTGAGATTTGTTTTTCCCACCCTTGCTTTGCAAGGATGGGGCACCCTCGTTGGTGGAGGTTGAAGATATTCGGCCGGGAGGATTGTTCTGGTCCTTCGGCTTCGCTCAGGATGACAACTTGAAGTGGTGGTTGGGTGAGGGAGAGCTTTTGGCGTTGGGTCGAGAGAATCCTATGGCGGTTGGGTGAGGGAGAGCTTGTGGCGTTGGGGCGAAAGAATCTTATGGCGGTTGGGTGAGGGAGATACTACTTCGTGTTGTCGGATTGGTTGAGGGTGTTGATTAGATTGTCGGCTTCGGTGCTGGAGTCGTCGATGCTTTGGATGAGGTCGGCGACGTTGGACTGGATGCTGCTGGTGGTGTTTTTGAGCGAGCCGATGGCGCGGGCGTTGAGGTTGTGCTTGAGGAAGAGGACCTGGTCGTGGAAGGCGGTGAGGACGGGAGCGATCTTGTCTTCGGTCTTGCGCATGGCGACCATGTAGGCGGCCTGGCGGGTTTTGGCGTTGCGGAGCAGGGTGGCGCTCTGGGCCTTGAGCCTGGGGTTTTTCATGTCGTTGATTTCGCCCTGCCACTCTTTGAAGAGATCTTTGCTGACGTGGTCGATGGATTCGATCTTGTCGTGGAGCTTGGAGGCCTGGTTGTTGGCGTCTTCGTAGCTGGAGTTGAGGCGGTTGTAGGATTTTTCGAGCGAGCCGCCTTCGAAGCCGGTGAGGGCCTGGAAGTTTTCCATCGTGGTCTTGAGTTTTTCTTTAGTCTGCTCCTGATCTTTCTTGGCGTCTTTGACGCGGGAGACGAGGATGTCGCGCTTCTCTTTGCCGAGGGTGCGCATGGTTTTGTAGAAGAGGGTGGTGCATCCGGCGAGGGTGAGGGTGGTGGCGAGGAGGAGGAGGAGGGTTGTGGGTTTGCGGGACATTTTGGGGCGAGGGCCTCGGGTTGATTGTAATTCGATGCGGATTAGATGCCCCTCTCGGTGGTGGTCTTGTTCTCGTGCGGAGATTCGGGACACCGCAGGTTCTTCGCTCCCCTGAACTGCGTTCAGGGTCACTCAGGATGACATTTCTTCTTTAAGCAAGCTCGGTGGTTGGGTGAGCATCGCCAAACTGCAGATCCTTCCCCTTCGCGAGGCTCAGGGTCAGGATGACATTTCTTATTTATTGCGGATTGGTGGTGGGGACAATGGTTCGGTTGCGGTGCTAGCCTTTGTTCGTGAGATGAGGAGACAGTGATGGATGCAGTGATGGTGGATGCGGTGGCGAATCCGTTTGCGGTGACGGAGGAGCGGGAGCAGTTGCGCAAGGAGATTCGGGAGTTTGCGCTGCGGGAGGTGGCTCCGAATGTGTCGCGGTGGGATGAGGCGAGCGAGTTTCCTGAAGATGTGGTGAAGGCGCTGGGGCGGATGGGGCTGCTGGGGATTATCTTTCCCGGTGGAGTATGGCGGCGCGGGGCTGGGCTACGTCGATTATGTGCTGGCGATCGAGGAGTTGTCGGCGGTCGATGGGTCGATCGGGATTATTGTGGCGGCGCATAATTCGCTGGCGACGAACCATATTTTTGTGGCGGGGAATGAGGAGCAGCGGCGGAGGTGGGTTCCGCGGCTGGCTTCGGGGGAGTGGCTGGGCGCGTGGGGATTGACGGAGGCGGGTTCGGGTTCGGATGCGGCGGGGGCGCGGACGACGGCGGTGCGTTCGGATAAGGGCTGGGTGTTGAACGGGAATAAGACGTTCATTACGAATGGGCATTATGCGGATGTGGCGGTGGTGATTGCGGTGACGGACCGCGAGAAGGGTGTGCATGGGCTTTCGGCGTTTGCGGTGGAGAAGGGAACGGCGGGGTTTCGGGCGGGGAAGAAAGAGAACAAGCTGGGGCTGCGGGCTAGCGATACTTCGGAGCTGATCTTTGAGGACTGCGAGATTCCGGCGGAGAATCTGCTGGGCGCGGAGGGTCAGGGGTTTGTGGACTCGATGCGGATTCTGGATGGCGGGCGGATTTCGATTGCGGCGCTGGCGCTGGGGATGGCGAAGGGAGCTTTGGAGGCTTCGCTGAAGTATGTGAAGGAGCGGCGGCAGTTCGGGAAGGCGATTGCGGAGTTTCAGGGGATCCAGTGGAAGCTGGCGGATATGGCGACGGAGTTGGATGCGGCGCGGTTACTGACGCATCGCGCGGCGGTGATGAAGGATGCGGGGTTGAAGACGACGCTTGAGTCGGCGATGGCGAAGTTGAAGGCGAGCGAGGTTGCGGTGAAGATTTGCGACGAGGCGGTGCAGCTTCATGGCGGGTATGGGTTTATTAAGGATTATCCGGTGGAGAAGTTTTATCGCGATGTGAAGCTTTGCACGATTGGGGAAGGGACGAGCGAGATTCAGCGGATGGTGATTGCGCGGGAGCTATTGAAGGTGGCTCCGAGCAGGGGGTAGCCGAGGAGCGGTCAGCTAAAGAGCGGGTAGCTAAGAATCGGTCAGGGAAATACCGCCGCTATTGGCAGTGGGTTTCATGATCACGATGATGACGGCTTTGGTGGATGCCGGGAACCTTCAGATTGGGCTAGTGTGCCGATCCTTCGATTCGCGCTTCGCGCTCGCTCAGGATGACATGTTTTGTTGTTAGGGTGGCGTAGACTTTTGTGCTCGGATTCATTCCCTTTAGTTCATCGTTAGCGTGCGCGTTGCTGCCATTTCTTGGCCATTTCCGGATTGGCCAGCGCCTTGATGTACATGGCCGCCCACCACCGAGCGCGCCTGAAAGCCGATTTGCTTGCCGTTTTTGGTGTCGTACCAGTCGGTGAGCGGGACGCGGGTGGGCGTCTCGTTGACCCATGCGAAATGGGCGCCAGCAGGGCCTCGAACTGGCTGCGAGTTATCGGCGAGGGTGGCGGTCCAGATCTGCCAGTCGAGCTTGGTGTAGTCGGCGCGGCTGTCGAGCGGCAGGCCGTATGGTTGAGGTGCTTGAGATAGAAGTCGAGTTCGGTGTTGCTTGACCTTGGCGGGGAAAAGGTTAGGCCAAGGAGCTTGTCCCAGACCAGGTTGTACTTCTGGCTCCAGGTGCCGGGCTTGTCGAAGGCGAGCTTGTAGTGGTCGCCGTCGTTGGCCATCGTCTGCCACTTGGCGGCCATCTGCTTGGCGGCGGCTCGCATATTGCGTCGGCTTCGGCGGTCTTGCCGAGGGCGCGGGCCATCTCGGCGTAGGCGCCGAGGCGCGTCGATGGCCTTGATGGAGAGGTTGGCGTTGTGGGCGAGGTGGCCGGCGAAGTCGTCGGTGGAGAGCTGGTTTTCGGGGTCGAGGCCCTTCTTCGAGCAGGTAGTCGGCCCACTTGGTGAAGCAGCGGCCAGTAGTGCTGGGCGAAGTGGGTGTTGCCTTGGGCCTGGCTGAGGGCTGCGGCGAGGATGAGCAGGTTGCCGCTTTCTTCGACGGGCATCTGGTCTTCTTCGGTGCGTTCGCCGCCGCCGTAGACCTGGCCGTTGGCGAGCGGATACTGGCCGAGGTCATGGGGCGCGAAGGGCCACTTCCAGCGCGGGAGCGTCGGCGTAGTCAAAGACCGGCTTCAGCTGCGCCTCGAGCAGACTCCGGGTTCAAGAAAAGGAAGAAGGGCGCGGCGGGATAGAGGACGTCGACGGTGGCGATGCAGCCGTTGCTGAGAAGTTTTCCTTGGGGAACATGAGCGGGGTGCCGTCGACGATCGGCGACGAGCTTGTGGGCGGCGAGGGTCTGGCGGTAGGCGAGGATGGCGAGGTCGGCGTAGTCCTTGCCGCCGGCGCGTGGTGAGGTCGGCGGCGAGCTCCTGGTCGTATTCGGCGGCCGCGTTTCTCAGGGCTGGTGTATTGCTGCTCGGCGTCTGCGAGCACTGTCGGCGGTGGACTGGCCGTTGCGCTGCCAGTAGGCGCTTGAGGCGGCGCTGGAGAAATTCGATGGCGAAGCCCTCGGTGTAGGAGACGAGGACGTGGCGGGTGACGGTTTGCCCGGCGGTGATGTTGGCGGGAGGACGACGGCGAGATGGGCGGCGCCGGTTGCTGGGCGAGCGCGGGCATGTCCATGTCGTCGGCTTTGGGGAGCTCGCCGGTCTTGGCGAAGGACTCGGCCGGGCTCCATGCGGAGCTGACGGTCGATGGCTGTTCGCATTCGGGGACGGCGAGGTGGAAGTAGCCCCAGTCGATGCGCAGGTTGTCGCCGGAGCGGTTGACGGGCTTGCTGTTCCTGCGAGCCGACGTTGAGGACGGTGAGGCCGCTGGTGTGGGAGCGGCCCCAGGTGACGGCCTGGTCGGCGGTGTTGACGGCGATGCGGGGATCGATATCGAGGTAGATGGCGACCTGGTGGGCTCGCTGTCGGTTGAAGTGACGGTCCAGGTCAGGTAGGTGACGGGGCGCGAGAGGAGGTCGAGATCCTCGGGAAGGCCGGGGTGAAGAAGGTGAGGTTGAGGTGGATGCCGGCGGCCTCGAAGATGTAGATGGTGTGGGTGGCGTTGACCTGCGCGGAGAGTCTGCTGCATCGCGGGGAGTCTCGCGGGGGTCGGCGCCCATGAAGCGGTAGGGCTTGCCGTCGATGCGGACGAGGCCGGTGAGGGGCTGCTCGGCGCCGGTCCAGTGGCGGGTGTTCTCGTCGGTGAGGTTGTCGTCCATCGACCAGATGCTGAAGTAGGGGTCGTGGGTGATGAGGGGGACGGCGGGTGGGCGTTGTTGGGCGAGCGCTGTGGCTGCAAAGAGGATGAGCACCAAGACAGCGGCGATTTGGCTTGCGGAGCGGCTATTAGAGGGTTGAAAGGTTTTACGGGAAGGCTTCATCAGGCGTTGTCTTTTCCTTGGAAGGCGGCTGGACGATGTGTCGGGGTGCTGGGTCAACCCACATTATCTTTTTTAGGTTGTCAGAGAGCAAACTTCGCGCGTGCTGATAGAGTCTTCTGTTGAGTTGAGCATTCTTTTTGAGACAGCGTGAGCGAGTCGAATTTGGAGGAAGTTCGCGCTAGGTTTCGCCCCGAAAAGATTACGACTTTGTTTGTCGGAGAGTCTGCTCCTCATAGTGGGAGGTTCTTCTATAAAGAAGACAGCAATTTGTATCGTCATATGCGGCAAGCATTCGGCGGCGGCGATGATTTCTTAGTGCGGTTCAAAAGCAAGTGCTTTTATCTGGATGATCTGGCGCTGGAACCGATTAACCAGATCAGGGCTTCTGCCGCGAGAAGGGAAGCGCGGTTGAGGGCTATCCCTTCGTTCGCGAAGCGACTCATCGACTATCAACCTGAAGCAGTGGTCGTGTTAATGCGCGGGATCGAACCTATGGTGCGAATTGCGATGCGGCGAGCGCTGCTTTCTGTCCCTTTCCAGGTTGTGACCTTCCCGATTCATCATAAGAATGTGCTTCGATTTCGTTTGGAAATGGAAACGATTCTTCCGCAACTTCCCACCGGGAAGTGCTCGGCTGGGAAGGCTGCTGCGAGTCAAGATTGGACATCCGAGTTATGAGCGAGAGGACGCTTCCTGATTCGCACATTGGAGTACTGGTTGAGCGGCTTCGGGCTGGGGATGTGAGGGCTTTGGGGCGGGCTGTTTCTCTTGTGGAGGCCGGCGCTTTTGAGGCGGCGGCGTTGCTTGCTGCGTGTTTTCCTTTTACGGGGCGGGCTTTGCGGATTGGGATTACGGGCGCCGCTGGAGCGGGGAAGTCGACTTTGGTGGACCGGCTGGCGCGGCTTTATCGCGAGGCGGGGAAGACGGTTGGGGTGGTGGCGGTTGATCCTTCGAGCCCGTTTACGGGTGGGGCGATTCTGGGGGACCGGATTCGGTTTCAGGGGTTCACTGGAGACGCGGGATTTTATGCGCGGAGCATGGCGACTCGTGGAGCTCTGGGTGGATTGGCGCGGGCGACTGCCGATGTTGCGGCGGTGATTGAGGCGAGCGGGAAGGACGTCATCCTGATTGAGACGGTGGGTGTGGGGCAGGATGAGGTGGATATCGTTCGGCTGGCGGATGTGACGGTGGTCGTGATGGTGCCGGGGATGGGCGACGATGTGCAGTCGTTGAAGGCGGGGATTCTGGAGATTGCGGATGTGTTTGTGATTAACAAGTGCGATCGCGAGGGTGCGGATGTTTTGGAGTCGGAGCTGAAGGCTTCGATGGGGTTGGGGCATTCGGTTCGCGAGGCGGGTTGGGTGGTTCCGGTGGTTCGGACGATGGCTTCTAGTGGGTCGGGTGTCGACTCGCTGGTGGGGTCGATCGCTGAGTTTGAGAGGTGGTTGGGTTTGGAGGGGCGGTTGACGGCTCGGCGCGCGGGGCAGTGGCGGGAGCGGATATTGGAGATGGTTCGGGGGGAGTTGCTTGAAGGAGATTAGGCAGTCGGGGCTGAGTGAGGGGGAGTTGGCGGGGTTGGCTTTGCGGGTTGTTGGTGGGGTGGAGAATCCTTATTTGGTGGTGCCGGGGTTGTTGGCGGGGATTCGTGGGTCGTGATTGATTTGTCGGAGCAGTCGAGGCTGAGGGCGATCATCCTCCGTCGGCTTCGCTCAGCGCAGGCTCTCGTTCGCTCGGGCGCTCAGGATGGCGCTTTCTTGTAGTTGGGGTGGAAGTGCAATCATCTCCCGCTCCCAGTTCGCGGGTGCCCTGGGTGACGAGTGATTATTGATTTGGAAAACCAGGTTAGCTTCGCGAACCCGGCGCACCACGCGCTCGTTTGGATTGAAAGAAGGACGCCTCATTGTTGTGGTTCAATCGGGGTATGACGTTCCGGTTTCGATGGCCTGGTTTTCTTCTGCTGATGGTCGTTGGTTTGGGTCGGGCTTCTGGGCAGGATGTGCCGCCTTCGGACTCGCCTACTCTTCGGGTGAAGACTTCGATTGTGCTGGTTCCGACTTTGGTTGAGAAGAAGGATGGGTCGGTGCTTTATGGGCTTTCGCAGAAGGACTTCTTAGTCGAGGACAATGGGGTTCCGCAGAAGGTGCATGTCGACGACGACCTGGATTCGCAGCCGGTTTCGATCATTGTTGTCGTCGAGAAGGGCGGGACGAGCTTTTTAGAGTTCAACAAGATCGCGAAGCTTGGGCCGCTGCTTGATCTTTTTCTTGGAGATGGATTTGGGGCTGCGGCGCTGGTGACGTTTGATTCGCACCCCGAGCTGGTGGAGGACTTCACTTCGAAGACCGGCGCGATCACGAGACATCTGAAAAATATGGAGCCGGGCGATGGGGGCGCGGCGATTCTGGATGCTGTGCGGTACTCGATCGATCTGTTGGAAGAGCAGCCGCAGGGGCGGCGGCGGATCTTGCTGCTGGTTTCGGAGTCGCGCGATCATGGCAGCAAGAAGAACGAAGCGAAAGATCTGGTGGAGCGGATTGGGACGAGCAATACGTCTGGTGCTGGCGCTGACGTATTCGGCGTCGGGCGCGGAGTTTCTGAATGACATCAAGGGCGGTGGGTCGGTTGGGTATGTGATGACTCCGGGTACTCCGGTGCTGGCGGCGATTGCGGCGATGCATAAGAATGTGGCGAAGCAACTGGCGGAGATGAGCGGGGGTGAGTACGCTCCGTTTGTGAAGGAGAAGGGCTTTGAGGATCGGGTGGAAGATGTGGCCCGGCATGCGCGGAACCGCTATATGCTGAGTTTCACGCCGACGGACAAGACTCCGGGGTTTCATACTTTGCAGGTGAAGCTGACGGATGATTTTGGGGTGAGGTTGGTGGCGCGGGCGAGCTATTGGGCGGAGGGGGATACGGGCGACGCGGTTGCTCCGGCATCTCAGTAGTTCATGAAGTGGTGCGGTGGTCAGAGTGTCGCATCGAATTGAGCAGTGAAATGTTATCCAAATATGCAGGAGCTGAGATGAGTGAGTGGGTGAAAGTGAAGTCGCAGGACGGTTTCGAGCTGGATGCCTATGTGGCGAAGCCTGACGGTGAGCCGATTGGAGCGTTGGTTGTGATCCAGGAGATTTTTGGGGTCAATAAGCATATTCAGTCGGTGGCGGACGGGTACGCGAAGGATGGCTTTTACGTCATTTCGCCTGCGACCTTTGATCGCGTGGAAAAGGGTCTGCAGCTCGATTACACGCCCGATGGATGGAAGAAGGCGATCGAGTCGATGAACAAACTCGATAAAGAAAAGGCGGTCGAGGATGTTGGTGCGACGGTTGACTACGCACGTGCGGCAACGGGCAAGAAGGTAGCGACGTTAGGCTTCTGCCTGGGTGGGTTATTGTCGTGGGTCAGCGCGGCCAAGCTGCCGGTCGATGCGGCCGTGGGCTACTACGCGGGCGGTATCGGCAATTATGCCGAGCTGATACCGAAGGTCCCGGTCATGTTGCATTTTGGCAGCAAGGACACCCACATTCCGGCCGAGCAGGTGGAGAAGGTGGCGAAGGCGCATCCGGAGGTGCAGATTTTCTGGTACGACGCGGGGCACGCTTTTAACCGTGATCTTGATCCGGCCTCTTACGATGCCGCATCGGCCAAGCTGGCGCGGGAGCGGTCGCTGGAGTTTCTGAAAAAGAATTTGGCCTAAAGATGGACAGTTTGTGAGGGAGCGGAGGCGAGTTCGCCTCCGCTTTCGTTTTGTACCGGAGTGGGAATTTTTGCGCTGGCGAGTCGGATGGCTCGTGGGACGCATCTACCACTAGAACCTGTTTGCGCGAGTGATCTTTTAAGGAAAGCCTCGGCCTCAGGGCCTGACAGCCGTGGAGCCTCGTTCGAGAGGCTGATCTTCGCGCCTTTTACCTGTTATTCTCGGACCACTTCAGAGGAGAATTCGATCTAGTATGGCGGCAGCTGCGGCAGTGAATCCCGAGGAACAGGCGCAGTGGCGGCCTAGAGTCAATCCGTGGATTATTGCTGCGACGGTGGCTATGGCGGCGTTTATGGAGGTGCTGGACACCTCGATCGCCAACGTGGCCTTGCCGCATATCGCAGGCAGCCTTGGCGCCAGCGAAGATCAAAGTACGTGGGTGCTGACTGCTTACCTGGTGGCGAATGCGATTGTGCTGCCGATGGGTGGGTGGGCGTCGAGCGTCATTGGGCGCAAGAACTTCTTCATGACCTGCATCGTGATCTTCACGATCAGTTCCTTCCTTTGCGGAATTGCGCCGAGCCTGGGGCTGTTGCTGCTCTTTCGGGTCTTTCAGGGGGCCGGCGGTGGCGGACTGCAGCCGATGGCGCAGGCGATCATGGCGGATTCGTTTGAGCCCTCGAAACGCGGCCTGGCATTTGCGCTCTACGGAATTGTCGCGGTGCTTGCACCGTCGATCGGGCCGGCGCTGGGCGGATGGATTACCGATAACTACAGCTGGCATTGGATCTTCTACATCAATATTCCGGTTGGCATATTGGCGTTTTTTCTTACCAGCCGGCTGGTGGACGACCCGCCTTTTGCGAAATCGGACCGGAAGAACTTGTACAAGCTGGATTACGTTGGGGTCGGCTTCCTTGTGGTTGCCATGGGCGCGCTGCAGATTGGCCTGGATAAGGGCGAGGAGAACGACTGGTTTGGTTCCAATTTCATTCGCGTGTGTGGCCTTGCCTTTGTGATTTCATTTACCGCGTTGATGATCTGGGAGTGGTACAAGAAAGATCCGCTGATCGACATTCGTTTGTTCAAGTTCAAGAATTTTGCGGTGTGCTGCTTCTTGATGTTGCTGACCGGCGGCTTTCTGAATGCGACGACGGTGCTGCAGCCGCAGTTTCTGCAACAGACGATCGGTTATACGGCGACGAATGCGGGATTTTCTCTGACGCTGGGTGGCATCAGCCTGCTTCTTATGGTGGGAATTGCCGGCCAAATGGTGGGGAGGTTCCCGGCCCGCAATGTGATCATTTTGGGATTCGCCTTATTTACTGTCGGTTACTACATCTCGGCAACGCACCTGAACGTGGGAATCAGCTTCAATACCGCGCAACTGTTGCGTGTGGTGCAGGTGATCGGTATCCCCTTCGTCTTTATCGCGGTGACGACGGCGGCTTATTTTGGGATTCCTTCGGAGAAGAACAACCAGGTTTCTGGGCTAATTAACTTTTCGAGGAACATCGGTGGCAGCATTCTTATCTCGCTCACGAATGCGATCGTGACGGAGAGTGGGCTTTGGCACCAGAACCAGATGCGGAAGTATCTGACGCCGACCGATCCTTATTTTCACAACCGTGTGAACGCGTTGAAGGATTTCTTTACCACCTCGGCAGGCAAGGGGAATGCCGAGGCGCTGGCGCAGGGGCAAATCTATAATCAGCTCAACCAGCAGGCGACTACGCTGGCATATGTTGATGTCTTCTGGATTCTCTGCGCGGCGGCCATCATTATGATCGGGCTCACGTTTCTGCTGGATAAGAACAATCCGCAAGGGCATAAGGGTCATGTGATGATGGAGTAGAGGACATTAGGGACTAGGGACTAGGGACTAGGACTAGGGACTAGGGACTAGGGACTAGGGACTAGGGACTAGGGACTAGGGACTAGGGACTAGGGACTAGGGACTAGGGACTAGGGACTAGGGACTAGGGACTAGGGACTGATTTAGATGCTATTTCGATCTACATTGCGGCGGGGCAATTGGTTGGCGCGGTCGATGCGGGCTGGCGTGGCTTGGTTTGCGCTGCTTGTTCTGGCGCTGCCTGGTTTTGCTTCGGTGCGTGCGGTTTGCTGTGAGCCTGAGATGGCGAAGGGCTCTGACTGCTGTGCTGCTCAGTTGAAGCCGTCGACGATGAAAACGGCGGCGATGGCGATGCCGGGGATGGACTCTTCGCGGATGGCGGCGATGACGGGTGCTGCTGTGGTTGCGGATTCTGCAATTGCGATTACAGCGACTGATTGTGGGCCTGCTTCGGATTCTGAGGTTCCGGCGTTTGTTGTGCGGAGCGAGGGAGCTTTCGATGGGAGCCCTCTGCTCACACGGGAGATTCATTCTGTTCTGGCTTTGAATTTGGGGTGGGGGTATCTCCTTCTGTTGCTCCTGCTTTGCTCCTTGTTGAGGAAACTCCTCCGAGGCTTCTTCTGTTCGATCCACTGTCTCTTGTATTGAGAATCTGATTCCTTCTATCGCTGGCTGACGCGTTCGCCGATGCGCTGTTGCGTGCGGCGACCTTCTTTTCGTCCTTTTCGCGATGGAGATGGAATGCGGTTCAAATTGCTTTGTATTCTTACGCCTCTACTGGCGGTGGGATGCTTTTATCAGGGCTGCTGCACAACAGGCTCCTGATTCCTCGATGTCTGGCCAGATGAATATGCCCATGAATGGCGGCCAGATGACGATGGAGATGCCGGGAATGACGCCGGCGACCGGCGACTTTCTGCAGACGATCTTGCAGCATACGACGTCGGGCACGAGCGCGGAGCCGAATTCGACGCCTGCGCCGATGCTGATGAAGATGAGCGGGAAGTGGATGTTGATGTTTCATGGGAACGTGTTTCTGGTGGAGCAGCAGCAGACGAGTCCGCGGGGCGGCGACAAGTTTTTCTCGACGAACTGGTTGATGCCGATGGCGCAGCGGCAGCTGGGGCCGGGGGAGTTGACGCTGCGGGCGATGTTGAGCCTGGAGCCGGCGACGGTGACGGGGCGGCGAGTATCCGCTGCTGTTTCAGCAGGGCGAGACGGCGTTATGGGGAGCCGATTGTGGATGGGCAGCATCCGCATGACTTCTTTATGGAGCTGGCGCCGCTCTATGACTGGCATGTGGCGGAGAAGACGCTGCTGTCGTTCTATGCGGCGCCGGTGGGCGATCCGGCGATTGGGCCGACGGCGTATCCGCATCGGGCTTCGGCGGCGGAGGATCCGGTGGCGGCGCTGGGGCATCATCAGGAGGACTCGACGCATATTGCGGATGACGTGGTGACGGTGGGGGTGACGAGCGGGATTGATCGGGTTGAGGCGAGCGGGTTTCATGGGCGGGAGCCGGATGAGCATCGGTGGGAGATCCAGCAGGGGACGATCGATTCGTGGTCGACGCGGTTGACGGTGCAGCCGGGGAAGAACTGGAGCGGGCAGTATTCGTATGCGCGGATTGCATAGTCCGGAGGCGCTGTTTCCGACGGAGAACCAGGCAGCGGATGACGGCTTCGGTGATGTACAACCGGCCGCTGCAAGAGTGGGAACTGGGCGAGCACGGCGCTTGTGGGGACGGACGCGGTCTTCTGCCGGATGGCGCGAACTAGAACAGCTATCTGCTGGAGTCGACTTTGCGGTTCGCGCGAGCGGAATTATGTGTGGACGCGGATTGAGAATGCGGAGCGGTCGAATGAGTTGCTGAAGGGGGAGAATCCGCTGCCGCCGATTTTGTGGAGATGCCGATTGGGCATGTGCAGGCTTATACGTTTGGGTATGACCGGGAGTTTGGGAGGCTGCCGCATGTCGCCGCGGCGATTGGGGCGCAGGTGACGGCTTATGGTGTGCCGAGTGCGCTGCGACCGGTTTATGGGACGGATCCGGTTGGGGTTGCGGTGTTTCTGCGATTGCGGCCCCAGGCGCGAAGTGGGCGCTAAGGAGATCGGCGCGAACCATACTCTCTATGCGGCCTCTCGCGAATTTGCTTTTAATCTGGAGCAAAGTCGCGTTTCTTCACATCCAAGGTAGGTGTCTTTGCTTGCTAATTCAATTCAGACCTCGCTCGATGCGGAGAACGGTGACCATGATGCGAGTGGCGTCGAGCTAAGTACCAGTCCTCGACCGTTCGCTGTCTTCCTGTGTGGAATGTTTGCTTTTATCGACCTTTATTGCACGCAGCCTTTGCTGCCGCTGCTCTCGCATGTCTTCCATGCTTCGGAGACGCGCGTGGGTCTGACGATCAGCGGCTCTACGCTTGGAGTTGCTATCTCAGCAGCGTTGTTGGCTGTCTTTGCGGAGCGGGTCAATCGCAAACGCATGATTGTGGCTTCGATGCTGTTGCTTGCCGTGTGTGCTTTGTTGACGGCGACGGCGACGAGCTTGCCGGCCCTCGCTGCGTGGCGCTTGCTTCAAGGGTTGGTGACTCCGGGAATTTTTATCATCACAATCGCTTATGTCACCGAAGAGTGGCCTGCGCTGCTGGTGCCTCGTGCGATGAGCATGTATGTGGCGGGGACGGTGTTCGGTGGTTTCACGGGACGCATTGCGGGTGGAATGCTGGCGGAACGATTTGGCTGGCGTTCGCCGTTCGTCTTTCTTGGAGCCTTTGGGCTCATCGGCGCTTTGATGGTGCAACTGTTGCTTCGTCCGGCGAAGCGCCGCGATATGCCACATGCGCAGACATCGACGTTTGCGCCGGTGTTAGGCAATCTGCGTAATCCGCGTTTGCTTGCGAGTTTTGGGATCGGCTTCTGCATGCTCTATACGCTGGTGTCGATCTTTAGTTATGTGACTTTTCATCTTGCGGTGGCTCCCTACTCTCTTACCACGGAAGAGTTGAGCTGGCTGTTTACGGTTTACCTGGTCGGGCTGGTCGCGACGCTTGCCGCGGGAAGAGTGCTCGCGCGAGTGGGTTTGCGGCGCGGTATGCTGGCGTCGATCGGAATCGCGTTGGTGGGCGTGCTCCTCACGATGCTGCCCTCGCTCTTGCTGGTGGGCGTTGGATTGGCGATGACCGGCGCTGGAGTTTTTATTGCACAGACGTGCGCCAATAGCTTTATGCGCGATGCGGCGCCGGCGGGAACGCGCGTTTCCGCGGCAGGGATGTATATCTGTTGCTATTACATTGGGGGCACGGTCGGCGGAGTTTTGCCGGGGCTCGCGTGGCACTATGCAGGCTGGCCAGGGTGCGCGGTGCTGACTTGCTGCGTCCTCTTGATCGCCGCTGCGCTGGCGTTCTTTGGCTGGCGCGTGCGTCCGGCGGTTCCTGACCCGATACCGCTCTGAACAAATACTTCACGAGAACTAGATAGGAATTTGACAACTGGTTTGATTGAAGTGCGTATTGTCTTCTCAGTTGGAGGACAGGAACATGCGAATCTCTCTCAAGTCTTTGGTACTCGGATCCGCCGCTCTTTGCGCGACTGCCGCTTTTGCAGCCAACCAGGCACGCGTGGACGTGCCCTTTAGCTTCACGGCCAAGGGCCAGACTTATCCGGCGGGCGTCTATGATGTCGCGATGAATGCGAGTCACACCACGGTGACGATGGCCAGCAAGGTGGACCTGGGAAAACAGATTCAGTGGTATGTGCAGCCGACCGAAGCGGCCGCGATGCCTGCGGTGGTGACGTTCGATCAGGCGGGAACTGAGCATGCGCTGAAGACGATTCAGTTGGGTGACAAGGTGACTCCGAACCTCGACCGGATTCCGGCGAAGGGCATCAGCGCCTCCGTCTCAGTGGGTGGGCAGTAGGTCTCGACTCTGGTTGTTGTCCTGGCTGGAGCGTGGATGGTCATGTGGATGAGGGCGCCGTGGAGGCGCCCTGTTCGCTGGGCGGCGGGTTTCAGCGATGACGAGGTTGAGGCGGGCGAGGATGACGCAGAAGAGTGCGATCCGTGCTTGCCGTTTCCTGCATCCCAACTCTCTGAACGAGGAGAGTGTTTGATGGCGGCGACTCAGGAACAGACAACCACTGGGATAAGTAAGGATGAGGCGGCGAAGCCGGAGGTTCGGACTGACGCCAAGATCGATCGCACCGCGCCTGCGGGGAGCGAAAATTCGCTTGGCGCGGAAAGCGTGCGCGATGGACGGCCGTCAACCAGCGACGATGTGGTCGAGGCGATTGATGAAGCAACGCCCGGCGCTGCGGACTAACTATCCCAATAAGTAAGTTGCGGCTGGCCAGCAGTTCACGCTGGCCAGCGTTGTGCCATCATCACGCACTTCATGCTGGTACCGGCTCGTAGGCTGGGTAGTCGGTGTAGCCGTGGGCCTCAAACGTATAGAAGGTGTTGCGGTCGTAGTCGTTGAGCGGCAGGTTGAGCTGGATGCGTTTGGGCAGATCGGGGTTGGCGATGAAATGCCTTCCGAAGGCGACGGCGTCGGCATCGCCTTTTTCGACGACCTCTATTGCGGTGTCTGGCTCGTAGCCTCCTGCCGAGACGATCTTCCCGTTGAAAACTTTGCGTAGTTGCTCGGCGCGCGACGGGCGCCTGGCCCTCGACGAGGACGATGTTGCCTTTCACGCGCGGCTCGACGATGTGCAGGTAGGCGAGCCCGAAGCGATTCAATTGCTCGGCGACGTAAGCGAAGAGCGCTTGCGGATTGCTGTCGGAGACGCCGTTCCAGGTGCCGCTGGGCGCGATGCGGACGGCGACGCGATTGCCTCCCCAAACTGAGACCATGGCTTCGACGGTTTCGAGCAGGAAGCGGGTGCGGTTTTCGATTGAGCCTCCGTAGGCATCGGTGCGGTGGTTGATGCCGTCCTGTAGAAACTGGTCTTGCAAGTAGCCGTTGGCGGCGTGGAGTTCGACTCCGTCGAAGCCGGCGGCTTTGGCGTGCTGGGCGGCGCGGCGATAGTCTTCGACGATGGCGGGGATCTCGGAGATGTCGAGGGCGCGATGCGGAGATGGCTGGGCCCAGCCGTTGGGCGTGTTGACCTGGTGATCGGTTGCGTCTTCCCAGTACGCAGGATTGACGGAGGACGAGACCGGCATCGAGCCGCTGGTGTCGATGTGCGAGGAGCGGCCGGTGTGCCAGAGCTGCGAGAAGATGTGTCCGCCTTCGGCGTGGATCGCGTCGACGATCTTCTTCCAGCCGTCGATCTGGGCGTCGGAGTAGATACCGGGTGCTCCGAACCAGCCTCGCGCGGCGGTCGAAATGGTAGTGGCCTCGGAGATGATGAGGCCTCCGTCGGATGCGCGCTGGGTGTAGTACTCGAGCATCATTTCGCCGGGGATGTCTCCGGGCTCTTCAGAGCGGTTGCGGGTGAGGGGGGCCATCACCACGCGGTGCTTGAGGGTCATCGGGCCGATTTCGAGCGGGGTGAAGAGCTTGCGTTCTGCAGCGGTGGTCATGGTGTGCTCTCCGTTGTTGGTAAGGGTGGGGTTTTCAGGGCCGGAGATGTCTCGGGCCGAATTGTTCATGCACGACTAGTATGCCGGTACTAGCTACGCGCGGATGTTAAGCGGTGAGGCAGATGTCAAAAGGCGAAGCCGGGGCCTTGATTCCGGAGGGAGCCCAGTTGGCGGGATCTTCCGCGAGTTGAGAAATGGTGCGGATGGTGACACTGCGGAAGAATCCGGTTAATTCTGATCCGGGGCAGTCGATGTCTCTTAGAGTTTCGAGCCAGAGGTCGCGGGCATGGGAGAGACCGTTGGGGCCGACCAAGTTTGTGGCTGCCTGGAGAAATGCACCTAGTTCGCGTTCGGCCTGGTTGAGGATGCTGGATGAGGGCAGGACTTCGACTTTGGGCATTGTCTCTCCTTTTGGAATGGTCTCGGGGGATTTCGGCGGTTCTCTGATTAGAGCGACTATGCGCCAAGCTGGGGATTGGCGCCACCCTTAATGGTGGGTAGTTTTGACAACACGAATGGGGTGTTGGAGGAGGGTTTCCGTCGCGCCTGAAGCCGTGCCCCTTCAAAAGCTGGCGCCCGATGGTGGATTAGGAATCCCGCAGAGAGCCATCTTCGTCATATAGTGTGTGAAGTTTGGCGAGTGGCTGCAGGTCTGACATGTTCAGGTTGCGGAACGTTTGGTTACTGATACTTTCCGGGATCTTTGTTGCGGGGGCGTTGGCGCAGCAAGGTCCGCCGTTGAACTCTAAACCACAGACCATATTCCGCTCGAACGTGCGCCGTGTGGTGGTCGATGTGGTCGTGACCGACTCTCATGGGGAGCCGGTGAAAGGGCTCAAGCAGAGCGACTTCTCAGTGAGCGAAGAGCGGGATGAGTTCCCGGATAAGCCGCAGAGAAAAGAACAGCGGATCCTCTCGTTCGACGCGCATGACTTCTCGACGCCGATCTTTGTTCCGCCCCAGATTCACTCTCTCCCCGTAAATACGTTTGTCGACCTGCCGAAAGAGCCGGAGCGGGGTCCGCTCTATGTGTTGTATTACGACATGGCGAACCTGAGCATGGACAATCAGGGGCAGTCGAGAAAGCCTCTGCTTGATTTCATCGATAAGGCACCGCCGGGGACGCGATTCGCGGTTTTTGTCCATAGCGATGGGTTGTACCTGGTCCAGGGTTTTACCCAGGATCACGACCTGTTGCGCGCGGCGATCACCTCGAACGGACATGGCTCTCACGTGCCAAAGGTCTTTCTCGGCGGGAGCAATTATGGAGCGGGGAATGTTTACGACACGACAGGCATCATGCAGTATTTCGCCGATTATTTTGAAGGTGTGCCGGGTCGTAAAAACCTGATCTGGATATCTTCCCTTTTTCCCATGAATCTCTATCTCGATCCGAGCTTGAGCAACCTCGATACGGAAAGAATTAAGCGCGCGATCAGCGCGTTGGGCCGGAGCCAGATAGCTCTCTATCCGGTCGACGTCCACGCGGTCGGAGAGGTTCCGATCGCGGTATTTCAGCAGGAAGACAGCATTGCGGAGGCGACGGGCGGCCATGCGGAATACAGCAATAACGATATTCGCAACATGCTCGATAAAGCGGTCGATCACGGATCGAGCTACTACACGCTGAGTTATTCGCCGACTGACCAGCGATACGATGGGTCGCAACGCAAGATTGAGGTAAAGTTCGCTAAACGAGAGCTGGCCAAGGCCGGCTACACGCTGACCTATCGGCACACTTATTACGCGGTCGATCTCGACACAACGCCGAGTAGTAAAAAACCCGACTCCATGGAGAAATACCGCGAGGCGGCAAGGCAAAACGATACCCTTTACGCGAGCATCGAGCACGGCGCGCCGATGATCCACAACCTGGTCTTTGCGGCGCATGTCCGCACCGGGGGAGACGTTGCGCTGGCGACTCCGGAGCAAATGGCGCAGATCGAGGACGAGCCGTCGTACTTTCGCACCCGGGACAAGAAGAAGCCAGTGAGCGCGCTGCCGCCAGTGAAGCTGCAACGGTATTTGATCGATTACCAGGTCATTGACCCGGTGCTGAAGTCGTCCTCTGCGCGGACTGGGCACCCGCCGACGCTGGAGTTTGCCGCAGCCGGTTACGATGCTGACGGGCTGATGCTGAATGGCATCGTGAACGATGCGGTCGCCGACGCCGCGTCCGCGACCGACCCCAAACAAGCGGGGCTGTTTCGGGTGGAGCAGGAGTTTTATTTGCCGCCGGAGGCTGCGTGGTTGCGGGTTGCGGTGCGAGATATCGCGACTGATCGGACGGGGGCTGTGGAGATTCGCCTGCCGCTCAAACCCGAGCCAGCCGGCCAGGCAGTGACGCCGCCGTCAGGTTCAGGTGCGACGAACTAGGGAAGATCTAGCGGCCGGGGGTGAGGGGGAAGGATTCGACCCAGGCGCGGTGGATCATCATGGTTTTTTCTTCTGGGGTGGGTTCGCGGAGTTCGCCGGTGGTGGGGTCGGGGGCTTTTAACTCGGAGACCCGGCTACAGATGGCGTCGAGGGTCGCGCTCCAGCGTTCAAGCTGCTGGTCGCGGTATTGGTTCAGTGGATCGGTTTCCATGGCGGCGCTCAACATACGAATTATGCCAGATTCGGGGCGATCTTTGGGGCGATTTCGGCCCAAGTTCAAATTGGAAACGCGGGCGACGAGGAGGGTCCGGCGATTGCCGGGAAACTCCCGCCCATGTTACTCTTTAGCAGACACTTAGAGAGTGGACTAGAGATAAAACGTAGAGAGGTAACGCACCACCGTGCTGGCTGCAGAGAAAAAAACCGAAGTTATTACGCGCTTTCGCACCCATGACTCCGATACCGGAAGTCCGCAAGTGCAGATCGCGATCCTCAGCGAACGAATTGGCGAACTGACCGAACACTTCAAGACGCATAAGAAGGACCATGCCTCCCGGCGCGGTCTGTTGATGCTGGTGAGCAAGCGCCGCCGTCTGCTGGACTACCTGAAGACGACCGATACGGACCTTTACCGGGACGTGATCGGCAAGCTGGGCATCCGCAAGTAAGCGAGACACTTGTCCCCCCAAATAGAGCGAAAGAGCGAATTGATGAAGCTGGCCAATGAATTGGCCGGCGGACCTCCGAAGGCGGCGGCCCTTAGGGCTTTGCCGCCTTTTCGCGTCTATGCTCTCGCGCTCTGCGCAACCGTGACTGAGACATATTGAGAAAAGAGGAATTATGAAACACGACGTGACCGTCGAGCTTGCCGGCGGCAAGCAACTGCATTTTGAGACCGGACGGATGGCCAAGCAGGCCTCCGGCGCCGCGCTGGTGACCCAGGGCGATTCCGTAGTATTAGCAACCGCAGTGGCTTCTCCCGATCCGCGCGAGGGCATCGACTTCTTCCCGCTGACCGTGGACTACCGCGAATACGCTTATGCCGGTGGACGCATTCCTGGCGGGTTTATCAAGCGTGAAGGACGCCCGAGCGAGCGCGAGGTTTTGACCTGCCGCCAGATCGATCGCCCGATTCGCCCGCTGTTTCCTGAGGGCTTCCGCAATGAGACCCAGGTGATTGCGCTGGTTTTCTCGGCGGACAAAGAGAACGATCCGGACATTATCGGTATCAACGCCGCGAGCGCTGCTTTGGCGCTGTCGGATATTCCGTTCAATGGCCCGGTGGGCGCGGTTCGCATCGGCCATGTGAATGGCGAGTTCGTGGTGAACCCGTCGTATGCGGAGCGCGAGATCAGCACGCTGAACATCACCATCGTCGGCACCGAGCATGGCATCGTGATGGTCGAGAGCGGTTCGAAGGAAGTGAGCGAAGAGCTGGTTGCCGACGCGATCGATTTCGCCCATGTCGAGATCAAGAAGATCGTCGCGGCGATCAACGAGCTGGTTGGTCACGCGGGCAAGACGAAGCGCACTGTGACTCCTCCGGAGTTCGACCAGGCGTACTTCGATGCGCTCAAGGGCAAGATCAGCGATCGCTTGAAGGACGCGCTGGACACGAAGTCGCACGATAAGTTTGAGAGCGCGAAGCTGGTCAAGCAGATCAAGGATGAGTTGGCGAAGGAGTTGCCCGCCGACGAGCCGGACGCGAAGAAGAAGCTGGCGAAATACTACGAGGCGCTGCGCGAGGAGATCTTCCGCGTGCAAGTGACTAAGGACCGGATTCGTCCCGATCATCGCGAGTTCGACCAGATCCGTGCGATCTCGATCGAGACGACGGTTCTTCCGCGTACCCACGGTTCGGCGCTGTTTACCCGCGGCGAGACGCAGGCGCTGGTGACGGCGACGCTGGGCACCAATGACGATTCGCAGCGGCTTGGAGAGCTTCCAGGGCGAGCAGAAGAAGCGCTTCATGCTGCATTACAACTTCCCGCCGTTCTCGGTTGGCGAGACCGGCCGTATGACCGGTGTTGGCCGTCGCGAGATTGGTCACGGCGCTCTGGCTGAGCGGGCGATCTCTGCCGTTCTGCCGACGGAAGCCGAGTCGCCTTATGCGATTCGTATCGTCTCTGACATTCTGGAGTCGAACGGTTCTTCGTCGATGGCTTCGGTCTGCGGCGCGAGCCTGGCGCTGATGGATGCGGGCATTCCGATCAAGGCCGCTGTCGCCGGTGTGGCGATGGGCCTGGTGAAGGAAGGCGAGAGCTACGCGATCCTGAGCGATATTGCCGGAGCCGAAGATCACTACGGCGATATGGATTTCAAGGTTGCGGGTACGCGTACCGGCATCACCGCGCTGCAGATGGACATCAAGATCAGCGGCATTACCTCGCAGATCATGCGCGAGGCGCTGGAGCAGGCGCGTCGCGGACGGCTCTTCCTGCTGGACACGATGGATGCGCATCTGGCTGCGCCGCGGACGGAGAAGTCCAAGCATGCACCGCAGATTCGTACGCTGCAGATTCCGGTGGACAAGATTCGCGACCTGATCGGGCCGGGAGGCAAGGTGATTCGCGGAATCATCGAGCAGACCGGCGTGAAGATCGATGTCGAGGATACTGGCCGCGTGAATGTGGCTTCGAGCGATGCGGACGGCTTGGCTCGGGCGCTGGAGATCATCGGCAACCTCACCGCTGTTCCCGAGATTGGCAAGACTTATCTTGGCAAGGTGGTTCGGCTGGCCGAGTTTGGCGCGTTCATTGAGCTCTTCCCCGGTACCGACGGCTTGCTGCACATCAGCGAGATCGCCGAGCACCGCGTAAAGGAAGTGAAGGACGAGCTGAACGAAGGCGACCAGGTTCTGGTTCGCGTACTCGGTATCGAAGGCAACCGGATCAAGCTTTCGCGCAAGGCCCTTCTGAAGGAACAGCGCCAGAAGCTGGGTCTGCCGGAGCCGGGTGTGGTTGGTGACATGGACGGAAGCTCGGAGAGGCCGGAACGCGCGCCGAGGCATCAGGCTCCGGTGGAGCGTCAGCCGTCTTCGAATGCGAGCACGATCACGATCGAAGGCGGAGACGACTTCGATGCGGCAGAGGGCGGCGACGATTTTGAGGACGGCGACGAGCCGAACTTCAATCGCGTTGACGGACCGGTGCCGGCGACCGTGGGAGCTCCTGCGGGCGGTGGTGCCGGGACGGGAGCCAGGCCGGGCGGACAGCGCCGTCGTCGTCGCAGCGGTAGCGGCGGTGGTGGTGGTCGCGGGCGTGGTCCTGGTGGACCGGGCGGCGGCGGTAACCGCGGACCCCGGTAGTTGATGGACAAAGAAAAAGGCCACGCTTATGCGTGGCCTTTTTCTTTTTAGGGACTAGGGACTAGGGAATAGAGACTAGGGACTAGAGACTCGGGACTCGGGACTAGGGCTAGGGCCAGGAAGCTTGTGCCGGGGGGAGGTTTGATGGGCGGGCGTTGGCGTTCGATCTTTTGCTTCCTGCTGGTGGGATTTGTTTGGGGTTCGGAGTGGGTTGTGACTCGCGGGCTGGACTCGCCGCCTTTGGGTGCTCTGGCGTTGCGATATGCGATCGCTGCGTGTTTGCTGAGCGGGGTTGCTCTTGTGCGCGGGATTCGTCTGCCGGGGTTGCGACTGGTGGCCATTTCGGCGGTCACAGGACTCTCGTTTGCGGCTGCGCCGGTGTTGTTGATTGGGTGGGCGAGCGGGCGGATTTCGCCGGGTTTGTTGGTGGTGATTTTGGCGATGACTCCGCTGCTGACGGCGCTGATGGAGGGCCGGGCTTCCGGCGGGTTGCTGATGGCGTTGGTCGGCGGAGTTGGCGGGACAGCGGTACTGGCTTCGCAGGGAATGTCGTTTGCCCTGACGCAGTGGGCTGGCGCGAGTGCGGCGCTGGGGGCGGCGGCGCTGATTGCTGGTTCCGTTGTGTGGGTGAAGAGGGAGTTGGGTGCGGTTCCGGTGGTGTTGCTGGCTGCGATTCAACTTGGGTCGGCGGCGGTGGCCGTTGCGTTATGGAGTGGAATTGTTGAAGGCCGATCGGGCTTCGATTGGGATGGGAGGTTAGTGTGGACGGAGGCGGCAATTGCGGTTGTGGGCAGCGCGCTGACATTCCCTCTCTATTACTGGCTGCTGCGCGAGATGGAGAGCTTTCAACTGGCGGCTTCGCGTTGGGTGGTGACGATCGTCAGCGTTGGTGAAGGCGTGTTGCTGGTGCGTGTGGCGCCGGGATGGAGGATGCTGGCTGGGGCCGCCATTCTCGTGGTCAGTCTGGCTGCTCTTTTGCGCGTCGAGCCGGACGGGGAGAGACCCGTTACTTTAACGCTAACCTAGGGCTTCTCCGGGATGAGGAAAGCGGGTTTGGTCGGTTAAGATATTCGCATGAGTGCGTCGATGTACATCGTCGTGGAGGGCGAGGACCCTGGTTTCGACATCTTCGTCAATGGCCGGACGCTGGCGCGCAATGAAGATGCGCTGGAGAAGCTGGCGGAGCGGCTGGGCGTGAAGCCGATGCTGGAGTTTTTCTCGGCGGACCAGAACTCGATGGCGGTGCTGCTGGATGAGGGTGCGGGTGATCCGGAGTGGGCGAAGACTTTGCCTCCGCCGCAATGGTTTTCTCCGGAAGATGGCCTGGAAACGATCTCGACCTTGATCGAATATCTGCGCGATGCGCCTGCGACGCTGGGCTCTGACACGGCGAATGCTGTGAAAGAGCTTGAGGAGTTTGAGCGGGTGCTTACCAAGACTTCCGTGCGGAGTTTGAAGTGGCAGTTGGCGGTTAGCTGGCGTTGAGGGGACTAGCCGGGACTGGCCGTCCAGGCGATTGCTTTGCGTTCTTTGATCGGAAATCAACATGAAAACCACAATCCAGCTCGAGACCTACGCGAGTGTTTGGGATGCGATCTGCGATACTCCCGAAGAAGCAGCCAATCTTCAGGCTCGTGCTCAGCTCATGCGCCAGATTGCTTCGCTGGTGAAGTCCAGAGAGTGGAAGCAGACCGAGGCGGCGCGTCACTGTGGGGTTACTCAGCCGCGGCTGAATGATTTGTTGCGGGGGCGGATCAGCCGGTTTTCGCTTGATGCTTGGTGAATATTGCTACTTCTCTTGGGCAGCGGGTGAAGATTGAGATTGAGGCTGCGTAATAAGAATGCCGGCCGTGATGTCGAAGCCCAGGCCTAAAGGCCTCCTGTCGGCAGGCTTATTCGTGGGGCTAAAGCCCCACGCTTCCACCGCTTCGCGTTCTGTTGCGGAGAGTTGCCCGCTCCTTAGCGCTCTTACGTCGATCGCAAGATCGAGTCACCTGCAACCCTGTCATTGCGTAAAGTTGGCTCTCGACTGGTCTATTTCTCCGCCAAGCTCCGGCTCCAAAGTCCAAGACGGTGGCTCAATATCTGCGGTGATCGACATAGATGGGGTCGAGAAGTTCGGAATAGATGCACATGAACACCGCTCCCACTCCTGTTGCATAGGTCGAAGCCTCCGATGGAGACTCCTTCGGACTAAGGCCGTCGGATGAATCCAGCGCCAGCATAACTTCGCGTAGAAGTGAGTCCAACTGCTTCGCAAGTTCTCTGATCTGCAATCATTGGGAACTATTCTAACTTGAGGGTTTCGCATGTCGCGAGACTAGAACTTCGAGTCCGAACGTCAGCCATTCGACGCTTCGAGTTGCTTTTTCAATAAGACGATCTGGCCGAGGTGGTAGCTGTTGTGGTCGGCGGCTAACAGGACTTCGCGTAGGAAGCGTTGGCCGTCTCCCCAGGGGATGGTGGCGTAGAGGTTCTGGGCCGGGTCCATGATCATCTTTTCGAATTCAGCGAGATCGGCGTTGAGGGCTCGGACGGTCTTGTCCCAGGCTTCGTCTGATGGCGGCAATTCTTCTTTGGGCCAGTAGTCGGCGGGCCAGTTGGGCGCGAGGTATTTGGAGCTGGTGCAGAAGACGAGGAGATCGTGCAGGGTGAAGTTCATGTGCCATAAGAGCTGCCAGGCGTTGTAGGGCGCGCCGTTGGGCTTGGCTCCGCGCTTGTCGGCGGGGAAGTCGTTGAGCGCGGATTTGAGGTCGAGGTGGGCGTTGCCGCCTTTGATGAGTTCGACGAGTTGTTCGCGGAGTTCTTTGTTGTCGATGGCCATGTTGGTCTCCATTGGTTTGGATGCTTTGGTTTGTGGATGGATGGAGATTTCGCTTTGCGGATGAAGCCGTTTCTTCACGAGGGATGGTTACGCCTGAAGCCGTGCTACCTGTACAGATATAGGGTGTGCCTGTGGCTGGTGCATTAGCTGGAACTGCAGATCCTTCGGCTGCGCCTCAGGATGACATTTGCCGTTGTGTCGAGAGTGGTGAATCCCACCTCGCGAAGAGCGCGAAGGATGGGGCACCCTCGATGTTGGAACCGCAGATCTCTCCACTTCGCGCTGCGCACTCCGGTCGAGATGACAAACCTAAAGATTCGCGCCGGTTGAGATGACAAACTGCGAGCGCGGTTCTAGACGGCGGCGGCAACTGCTTCGCGTTTTGGGTTGCCGAAGACGTTGCCGAGGCGGCGGATTTGGGCTCCGACTCCGCGGAGCTTTTCTTCGATGTGCTCGTAGCCGCGGTCCATGTGGTAGACGCGGTCGAGGATGGATTCGCCGTCGGCGACCATGGCGGCGAGCACTAACGACGCCGAGGCGCGCAGGTCGGAGCACATCACTGCGGCCGAGGAGAGCGGGGACTTGCCGCGGACGGTGGCGGTGCGGCCGTCGACGCGGATGTCCGCGCCCATGCGGACGAGTTCCTGGACGTGCATGAAGCGGTTTTCGAAGATGTTTTCGGTGATCTGCGAGGTGCCTTCGCACTGCGTCGCGAAGGCCATGTATTGGGCCTGCATGTCGGTGGGGAAGCCGGGGTATTCTTCGGTCGAGACGTCGACGGCTTTGAGGTTGCCTTCGCTGCGGACGCGGAGGGAGTCGGGGCCGATGTTGTCGATGCGCGCGCCGGCGTCGGTGAGGCGCGCGACGACTGCGCCGAGATGCGCGGGGTTGCAGTTGGCGACGCAGAGATCTCCGCCGGTGATGGCTCCGGCGACGAGGAAGGTTCCGGCCTCGATGCGGTCGGGGTTGATGCGGTGCTTTGCGCCGTGGAGCTTGTCGACTCCCTGGACGCGGATGGTCGAGGTGCCGGCGCCTTCGATCTTCGCGCCCATGGCGGTGAGCAGGGCGGCGAGGTCGGTGACCTCGGGTTCGCGGGCGCAGTTCTCAAAGAGGGTTTCGCCCTCGGCGAGGACGGCGGCCATGAGCAGGTCTTCGGTGCCGGTGACGGTGATCTTGTCGAAGACGATGTGCGTGCCCTTGAGGCGTTCAGCGCGGGCCTCGATGTAGCCGTGCTCGTAGGTGATGACCGCGCCCATGCTCTCGAGGCCCTTGATATGGAGGTCGATGGGGCGGCCGCCGATGGCGCAGCCTCCGGGCATGGCGACGCGGGCGAGGCCGGCGCGGGCGACGAGTGGGCCAAGCACGAGCGAGGAGGCGCGCATGGTCTTGACGATTTCGTACTTCGCGGTCGGGTCGGAGAGGACGCGGCACGAGATGGTGGTGCGATGCTGGGCGCGGCCGTAGCCGAGCTCGACCTCGGCGCCCATGGAGGTGAGGAGCTTGCGCTCGGTCTCGATGTCCTGGACCTGCGGGATGTTTTCGAGAACGACTTCGTCTTCGGTGAGGATGGCGGCGGCCATGCAGGGGAGGGCGGAGTTTTTTGCGCCGCTGACGCGGATGGTGCCAAGCAGCGGATTGCCGCCGCGGACTACGAATTTATCCATAAATTGAGCCGAACTTTCAGAATCAAATTTTACTTTACATGGGCTTGCGGTCGGCGGTAGGGGTAGAAGTAAGGCGTATATTGAAAAAGTAAGGAGCCGCCATGAAATGTACCGCGAAGATCACTAGCAAAGGGCAGATCACCATTCCGGCTGAGGTGCGGCGAGCTTTGGGAGTTGGCGCGGGCGACGCGCTGGTCTTTGAGAAGGATGATGAAGGAATTCGTGTGTTGCCGAAGCGTAAGGGAGAAAGTCCTTTTGCCAAGTACCGTGGGATAGGTAATCCGGGAATGCCGAGTGGGCGAGAGGAGATTCTGCGCTACCTTCGCGACGCGACAGGGCGCGATCCCGACGAAGAGGAATGGGAGCAGGCTTACGAACGCAAGGTCGCTGAAGAAGCGCGAGCCAAAAAGAGCGCATGACGGCGGTCGATACGAATGTCCTGATTGCTCTATGGGACGAAAACGATCTCTTCAATTTGAACGCTCAGGAGGCATTGGATCAGGCTCGTGCCTCTGGATCTTTAGTCATTGCCGCACCCGTCTATGCCGAATTGCTAGCAAAACCGTTCAGGACTCAGCGAATGCTAGATCGCTTTTTTTTGGATGCGGAGATTCGCGTCGATTGGGAGATCTCCGAAGCGATTTGGCGTGCTGCGGGCGAGGCTTCTCAAGCGCACGGCATCCGGAGACGCGCGAGTCGAGGCGGCGAGCCTCGCAGGATCATTGCCGACTTCGTGATCGGGGCTCATGCTCTGGCGAATGGGTATCCTCTGTTGACGTTCGAGCGCGGGTTTTATGAACGCAACTTCCCCGCGTTGATAGTTAAGAATCCTCAGTAATCGTCCTTCCCTTACGAAAATCCGGACTTGCAAGTACACTTGCAGGCGCGAGGTTTTTACAACTATCAATGCATAGAAAAATCGATTTTTGCCGGGGCTTGTCCGGCGTTGTGATGATGGCGACTCTGGTTGCCGCTCTGCTTACCTCTAGCTCGCGGGTATTTGCCGCAGATGCTCTGACCGTCAAGACGAAAACCGGCAAGGTGATGGGGAAATCGGAGGGGACGGTTCGCGCGTTCCTGGGCATTCCTTATGGACAGCCGCCGGTTGGGGCGCTGCGGTGGAAGCCTCCGGTGCCGGCGGCGAAGTGGAAGGGCGTGAAGGCGATGACGGAGTTTGGCTCGCACTGCATGCAGCCGACGATCTATAAGGACATGATCTTTCGCGATCCGGGGATCAGCGAGGATTGCCTGAATTTGAATGTCTGGACGCCCGCGCCGAATGCGAACGCGAAGTTGCCGGTGATGGTGTGGATCTTTGGCGGCGGCTTTCTCGCTGGCGGGACTTCGGAGCCGAGGCAGGATGGCACGAACCTGGCGAAGAACGGCGTGGTCGTTGTCTCGATGAATTATCGCCTGGGGATTTTTGGTTTCTTCGCGCATCCGGGTCTGACGGCGGAATCGCCGCACAAGGCGTCGGGGAACTATGGGTTGATGGACCAGACGGCGGCGCTGCAATGGGTGCATGACAATATTGCGGCGTTTGGGGGCGATCCGGCGAAGGTGACCGTGTTTGGCGAGAGCGCGGGATCGTTTTCCGTGAGCTCGCAGATGGCGTCTCCGCTGGCGAAGGGGCTGTTCATCCATGCGATCGGTGAGAGCGGCGGCGCGTTTGCGAGAAAAGGACTCACTTACAAGCCCCTGGCGGAGGCCGAGACGCAGGGTGCGGATTTTGGAAAGACGGTGTTGTCGGCGACGACGATCGAGCAGCTTCGGGCGATTCCGGCGCAGCAGTTGATGGAGGCGAAGGCGCCTCCGGGGGTGCGCTTTGGTCCAGATGTGGATGGGTATTTTCTGCCGCAGAGCGTGAGTGATATTTTTGCGGCGAAGCAACAAAACAACGTCTCTCTCATCGCCGGTTGGAATCGGGATGAGGGCGGGATCAACCAGAAGATGACGCTCGACACGATGAAGACAGATGCGGACAAACAGTTTGGCGCGTCGGCTGCGGATTTTCTAAAGCTATATCCGGCAAGCACCGATGCCGAGGCGGTGCGGGCGTCGGCCGATTTTGCGGGCGACCTGTTTATCGCGCTACTCGACGTGGAAGTGGCTGGAAGCGGCGGTCACCGATGGGACGCAGCCGGTCTATCGTTATCGCTTCGACTGGGTGACTCCGGAAGACGAATTCCATCCGGGGGGCATTGCGGCTTATCACTCATCTGAGATTCCCTATGTGTTTGGCGCGCTCGACATCATGACCAGCTATAAGTGGCGTCCTGAGGATTTCAAGATGAGCGAGCTGATGCAGAAGTACTGGTCGAATTTCGCGAAGACGGGCGATCCGAATGGCGAGGGGTTGCCGAAGTGGCCGACTTACAACGGGGATTCCGGCTGGCAGGTGATGCATTTGACTCCGGACGCAGCCGCACAGGCGGATGCCAATCGGGACCGTTACCTGTTCCTGAATCAGCAGTGGGCGAAGTAGAGTACAGCTAGAGAATTCTGGAGGAACGCGTTGCTGAGTCAGTTTCGAAGTTTCTGTTTTCATGTGCCTGGTGCTGGCCATGGGTGGGGGTATCGCTCATGCGGCGGCGGCCTTGAAGACTTTCTATAGTGGATCGAGTATGGCGAGCGACGGGTCGGCGCGAACGATCACGTTGCAGTTCTCGGAGGACGGCACCGGACTCTATGAAGACAACAGTGGCAAGGGCGACATCAAGAAGAATGTCCACTGGTTTCGCGACGGCAAGAAGGTGACGGTGGAATTTGAGCCGGTCTCTGGACAAGCAGCGACCGGGCCACTAGTTTTCGAGGTGCAGCGGACTTCGCTGGTGCCGACGGGAGCCTTCAATGCTCAGGCCGGAGTTCTGGGTTTTCCTACCCTTCATCCGTTTGGGCCGGCGACGGTGGTTAAGAGTTCGGGTCTTTCGACTTGCGTGAACGGAATGCCGGGGCCGTGCGCGATGCGGGAGACGTGGAGCTCGAAGCAGTAAACATTCAAGACTGTCTTGGCAGCCGATGAATCAAAGCTGCGGGGAATTTACAGGCTTCTGAAGTTTCAGAAACTTTACCGAATTGGGTGGCATTCGGCCTGGAAACGCTATCTACTTGTAGCGTAATCCGCACGCCTTTGGAATGCAGACTACTCAACCGATCACATCGGCTTTACAGGAGCTGGCCCGCGGCGACAAATCTGCCCTCGACCGGTTGATGCCGTTTGTCTATGCCGAGTTGAAGAAGCTAGCTGGCCACTATCTACGCCAAGAGAGACCCGGGCACACGCTGCAACCGACCGCGCTGGTCCACGAGGCTTATTTCAGGCTCGTAGATCAGGATCTGCCCGACTGCAAGGGGCGCTCCCACTTCCTGGGTGTGGCGGCCCATGTGATGCGTCAGATTCTCGTCGATCATGCGCGATCGCGGGCCGCGGCCAAACGGGGCGCGGGTCAGGCGGTTTTCTCCCTTGATGAGTTCATGGATGCGCCGATCCAACGCCCAGCCGCGATGATTTTGGTCGAAGATGCGATTCAGGCGCTCGAGATCCATGACGCGCGGAAAGCGAAACTGATCGAGATGCGTTTTTTCGGGGGGATGACGGCGGAAGAGTCGGCCGAGGTCCTCGATTTGCCAGTCGAGAAGGTGCGCGGCGAGTTACGGATCGCGCAGGCATGGCTGAGGCGCGAGCTGGATAAAAACAACGACTCCCGCAAGTAATCTGCAAAATCCTTCCTCGCTTTCCGCCGTACTTAGATAGGGCTGATTTCAGATAGCGAGAGCCGAACGAAGGAGTGATCCGGACAGATCAATGAGAGATTGGGAGCAGGTGCAGGAGTTGTTTCTCATGGCGGCGGACGTTCCCGTCGCGGAGCGGCCGCGTTTGCTGGATCGCTTATGCGCCCACGACGCAGAGCTTCGCTTCGAGGTTGAGTCGCTGCTGGCTTCGGATTGTGATAGCGGCACGGTCATCGCGGAGGCCGTCCAGGGAGAGGCCGCCTTACTTCTTGAGCCGGAGCCACTCACCGGCAAACGTCTAGGCGCCTATCGCATCGTGCGCGAGATCGGACGCGGGGGAATGGGAGCGGTCTATCTTGCCACCCGCGACGATGAAGCGTATCAGAAGCAAGTCGCCGTCAAAGTGGTCAAGCAAGGCATGGATACGGTCGATGTGCTTCACCGTTTCCGCTACGAACGGCAGATCCTGGCAAGCCTGGAGCACCCCTACATCGCCCGGCTCTTCGATGGCGGCAGCACCGATGAGGGGCTGCCTTTTTTTGTGATGGAGTATGTCGAGGGGCAGCCGGTCAATTCGTTCTGTCGCGGCAACACCCTTAATAACCGTGACCGGTGCGAACTCTTCCTGAAGATTCTGGATGCGGTGTCGTATGCCCATCGCAACCTGGTGGTGCATCGCGATCTGAAACCAGGAAACATCTTTGTGACCGCGGAAGGCACCCCGAAGCTGCTCGACTTTGGGGTGCGCGCAAGTTGATCAGCGGCAACGGTGAGGGGAGTCACACCGTTACTACGCTGCTACGACCGTTTACGCCTGAATATGCCAGCCCGGAGCAAGTGCTGGGGCTCGCGGTGACGACCTCGACGGACATCTACTCGCTCGGCGCGGTGCTTTACGAATTGCTTACCGACCGCCGCGCGCAGCCGATCACGACGCCCACGCCGGCGGAGATCGAGCGTGCAGTCTGCGAGATGGAGGTCCCGCGCCCGAGCCAGATCGCACCTAGCGTCGACGAGGACCTGGACAACATCGTGCTGATGGCGATGCGCAAGGAACCAGAGCGCCGCTACCTCTCCGTCGACCAATTCGCGGAAGATATTCAGCACTACCTCAGTGGGCGGCCGATCCTGGCGCGGCAGGATTCAGTGACTTACCGTCTGCGCAAATTCGTGGTCCGCAACCGGCTAGAATTGGCGGCAGCCACGGTGCTGTTCGTGGGGCTATCCGGGGGATTAGCCGTCTCGTTGCTTCAGACTCGGCGGGCCGGGGAAGCGCTTCGGCTGGCGGAATCGCAGAAACTGCTGGCGACCCATGAGAGCGCACGCGCCACCCTGGAGGCGCACCGGTCGGAAGAGGCGCTGGCTTCAGAGGCCCGGCAGCGGGGGATCGCGGAACAGCAGACATCGATCGCCGAGGAACAACGCGACATTGCACAACGCGAAACGGCGGTCGCCGAGCGGCGTGTCGGCGACATGATCGACCTGGCCAACGGAGCGCTGCTCGGCGTCTACACCGAGGTCATCAAGCTTCCCGGTTCGATTGCGGCACGCAAGAAAATAGTCGAGACCACGCTGGAATTTCTGGAGCGCCTGGAACAGGAGAATGGATTGGACGACCAGACGCGCATGGCGCTTTCGGCGGGCTATGTCAAGGTGGCTACGTTGCAGGGCAGCTACTACACTCCAAGTCTGCAAGACTTCTCCGGCGCCGAATCAAGCCTGCTTAGGGCCAAGGCGATCATTCTGCCGCTGTACCAGAGCAAGGGCACCGATCCCAAGGTGCTGGACCGGTATCTTGAGATCGAAATCGGTCTTGCGGACCAGGCCAGCCAAAAGGACCAACAGTTACAGGCCATCGCGCTCTTCACCGAAATGCTTCCCATCGTCCGTCAGCTAGCGAGGATCACGGACTGCGACGTGAACTGCGCGCGCAAGGAGCCGGCACTCGAAGGGCGCATTGCGCGAGCGTACCTAAAACTTGACGATCCGCGAGGAGTGGAACATGCGAATCGACAGGTTGCGCTGACCAAGGAGCTGGTTTTCAACTATCGAAACGAAGAAGAGGGCGAATTGAGCAGGGAACCCGCATATGCGCTCCAAACCGCGGCGGAGGCGCTTACCAACGCCGGTGACCTGTCGGCAGCCGCAGAAGACTATCGACAATCGGACCAGATTCTGGAAGATATACTCCGTAAAACTCCCATAGACACTTTCGCTCATCGAAGCCTGGTTGCTTCCTACGAGAACTATGCAACGCTTCTCGGGATTCCCTCGTCGCCCAATCTTGGCCGGTGGAGTGAAGCAGCTGAGATTGCCAATAAAGCTGTGGCCTTGACACGAGAGTCGGTCAACCTGGATCCGAAAGACGCGACCGCAAAATATGATCTCGGCGTGGCACTTGGGACGTTCGGGAGAGTGCCTCCTGCGCAAGATGGCATTCAGGCTTCGCTGGCCAGCTTACAGGAGGCTGCGGGGCTTCTCGATCCAATTGTGAAGGCAAATCCGAATGCTGCTATCAAGGCGGTCCAGTTAGCCATGACGCTCGAATTCATCGGGCATCGGCTGGAAGAGCTGGGACGGGTTCAGGAAGCAATCGAGAACTATCGCAAGTCTCTTAGCCTATTGCAGCCGTTCCTGGAGCCAGGCAGCCATGCCGTGATTGTCCAGAGTCTTGCCAGCGAGGAATCTCTGGCGCTTGCGTGTGCTTCGACGGGAGAGAGAGCAGCTGCGTTGGAGTCCGCGACGCGGGCCTTAAGCCGGGCGGAGAAGCTGAACGTTACGCCACCGATCTCCGAGAAAAGCGCTGGCTACCTGGCAAGGGCTTACTCGACGATGGCGACCGTGCAGGACAAGGCTGGTGATCCAGGGCAAGCCCGACAGAGCGCCGAAAGAGCGCTGGAGATATGGAGGCAGGTGCACAATCGCGGGGTCGTTTCGATTCATGCAAGCACGATGACGGACACCGAGACGCTGCTCGCGGGGCTTGGCGCTTCTTCGCCACAGTGATTGAGATTGTGAGTGCAGCGAGTTCTCACGCAACGAGAATGGCGCCCTGGTTGGGGCGCCATTCTTGTTGGAGGTGACGCTACAGTGGTTTAGTTCTGCGCCTTGGGAACAATTGGCCGGGGGTGAGCAAGTTCGGTCACGCTGGGTTCGCCCTTGTGGCCGAAGAGTTCGGGATGCAGGAAGTGTCCCTTCTCCACATCGCTCTTCTCGACTTCGTTGGGGATGCGGTGAGCGTTGGCCCAGGCGTCCTGACGAATGCCGGTGACCTGCCAGGAGACTTTGACGTTCCCTGGTCGGTCTTGATGGTGAACTGTGTTGGCGATCTCGGTGGCGACCATGGCTTGCGCGGAACTGCCGATGGTGGTGAGTTGATAGCGGAAGTCGCGGTTCAGGGATTCGAAGTAGTCGGGCAGATCGATGACTGCGCGCCCGCTACCGTCGGTGACGACGTTGCCGTTGTAGATGTTCATCATGTCGGGCGATTCGACGAAGGAGTGGTAGAGATACTTGTTCGCGGGATCGAGCGGATGATCGATCTTGAACGATCCGCCAGATTTGGAGAGGTTCCCGACAACGTCGACTGAACCCTCGAAGATACCGGCAGTCCCGGGAATATAGTTTGGTCCCGCATAGGCGATGATGCCGGGTCCACCCGATGCGCAACCCGGAACGAACGTGGAGCAGCCATAAGAGCCCGTGGTCACGATGCCGGCGACGCTAGCCCCGTACCCGTTGTTGTTTTCTCCGGCGATAAATGTTCCGCCGGGGCCAGGAGTATCGGACGAACCATAGAGTTCGGCGCCGCCGCGAGCGTAGATGCCCGTGCCGCCGATGGTAAAGTTACCGCCGCCGTTGCCGCCAACGGTGTAGAGGCCAGCTCCGCCCGCGTCTCCTTCATAGGTGGGATCGGCAGGGCCGCCGAAGGCTTCCATGGCATATCCCCCGGTTGTTGTGGTGGAGATCGAAAGGACGCCGTAGCTGGATGGATCAACGGCTGATGAGCCAGAAAACGGGAGGGTAAGTCCTCCGGCAGGACCTTGTGGGCCTTTTGGCCCTGTGGCACCGGTGGCGCCTTTGGGGCCGACTGGGCCTTGCGGGCCGGTTGCGCCAGTAGCGCCGGTTGGACCGGCGGGGCCGGAGAGGTCGATTTCCAGAATCGCCGGATGGCTGGTGTTGGTGTTTTCCTTGCTGTCGATGGTGATGTTGGTTGTTCCGCTGGCTTGCAGCTCGACGCCAAAGTTGTTGGCTGGAGTAGTGATCCAGTTCTGGACCAGAGTTGTTGCATTGAAGTCGTGAAAGGTAGTGTTTGCGCCAATGGATATCGAGGCGGCAGCGGTACCGGCGATGGTTGGCTGCGTCGCATAGGTGACGGTGCCTTCGCTCCAGGTGCTGGTGATCTGGTAGAGGTTCACTGTGCCGCCTGTGGTCACGCCATCGGTGAAGACGATGAGGCGCGCCTTGAGAACCTGCGCGGCGGTAGTGCCGGCCGGAAGCATGTCGGCAAGGTTGAACTGCATCAGCGCGGAGTTGCCTGGACTGATATTCATGGTAGCGTTGGCGCCGTACTTGGTTGTTGCAGCCGCGCTGCTGATTTGGCTGTCTCCGACGAGCACTGGTTGTTGTGCCCATCCCATGGCAGGGGCGAGTATCGTCCCTGCCGCTAACACTGCACTTAGTACATCGAAACGTTTCATTGGATCACTTCCCCTTACTGATGAATTGGCCGGATTGGGTCTTAGCTCTGAGTGGCCTGCATTGTGTAAGGCGGAAGAGGAAGGGGAAATTTGCGAACGGAGAGGATTTATTTCTGTGCGACCCGGCCGAACTGTTTGGTGGGGGAACGGGTGCCGAGGTTAATAAGAATGGCGCCCTGGTTTGGGCGCCATTCTTATTGCGTGAGATGCGGAGTGAGTTTCCTCCGCGAGGGTTAACGTTGAGTCGATTCCGAGCGACCCAGCCTGGGAGTGGGATGACCGATTTGGTCGATGGTCTGCTCGCCAGCGTGGCCGAAGAGTTCCGGATGGAGGTAGTGACCTTTCTCCTTGTCGCTCTTCTCCACTTCGTTCGGGATGCGGTGGGCGACGGCCCAGGCATCCTGTCGAATGCCGGTGACTTGCCAGGAGACCTTCACGTTTCCTTTGTCGGTCTGGATCACAAACCTACCGTCGGCGATCTCAGACGCGACGACCGCCTGGGCAAACTGTCCGATGACAGTCAATTGGTAACGGAAGTCGCTGTTGAGTGACTCGAAGTAGTTGGGGAGGTTGACGATCGCGCGGCCGCCGCCATCCGTGACGACAACGCCGTCGTAGATGTTCTTCATATCGGGCGACTCGACGAAGGAGTGGTATAGGTACTTGTTTGCGGGATCGATCGGGTCGTCGATTTTGAACGAGCCACCAGCCTTGGAGAGGCTGCCACCGACATAGACGTTGCCGTAGAAGAGCGCCGCGTAGTTGGCCGAGTCCCCAGGAAAGACCTCCATGCCGTTGCCGTTGGGAGCGCCGCCGCGGACTACGAGTCCGTCACCGCCGCTGGTTCCTCCTCCGCCGAGCATATAGCCGCCGTAGCCGGGGGAGTCTTCGAGGCCGGTTGCTGCTCCGCCGACTCCAATGACTCCAATTCCAGCGAGTGTCGGGCTGGCGTCGTCTCCAACGGTCGCGCCGCCGGTGCCATAGACTCCCACGCCGCCCTGGGCGTCAGTGAAGTCCGGAGCTGTTCCACCGGTCGCATTCAAACCCTCTCCGGTGCCATGGTTGACGAGTTCAATGAGAGGGGTGTCACTGATAGCCGAACCGGAGTATGGCAAGGTTAGCCCGCCGGCGGGTCCTGCTGGGCCTTTCGGCCCTGTGGCACCGGTCGCACCCTTGGGGCCGACTGGGCCTTGCGGGCCGGTTGCGCCAGTAGCGCCGGTTGGGCCGGCGGGGCCGGAGAGGTCGATTTCCAGAATCGCTGGATGGCTGGTGTTGGTGTTCTCCTTGCTGTCGATGGTGATGTTGGTTGTGCCAGCTGGCCTGCAGCTCGACGCCGAAGTTGTTAGCTGGAGTGGTGATCCAGTTCTGGACCAGAGTTGTTGCATTGAAGTCGTGAAAGGTAGTGTTCGCGCCGATGGATATCGAGGCGGCAGCAGCACCAGCGATGGTCGGCTTGGTCGCATAGGTGACCGTACCTTCGCTCCAAGTGCTGGTGACTTGATAGAGGTTGACGGTTCCGCCTGTGGTTACGCCATCGGTGAAGACGATGAGGCGAGCCTTGAGAACCTGCGCGGCGGTGGTGCCGGCCGGAAGCATGTCGGCGAGGTTGAACTGCATCAGCACGGAGTTGCCTGGGCTGATATTCATGGTGGCGTTGGCGCCGTACTTGGTTGTTGCAGCCGCGCTGCTGATTTGGCTATCCCCGACGAGCACGGGTTGCTGTGCCCATCCCATGGCGGGAGCCAACATGGCCCCCGCCGCTAACATTGCGCTTAACAAATCGAGACGCTTCATTTCACTGTCCTTTGCAGTAGCGAATTTCCGGAATTGGTTTCGGCTCTGAATGGCCGTCATTGGGTAAGGCGGAAAGAGGAGGGGGATTTTGCAGATGAAGGCGATTCGTTTCGATTTATTTGTGTGCGGTAAGCGGGAGGCGCTCAGCGGGCCCGATGGAAGACAAAAAAAGACCGGGCTCGATGGCCCGGTCTTTTTTTGAATTGATCGAACGTCAGTTCACCGGCCCTTGCCGGCTGCTGTTTACAACTCCAGGGTGGTGTCTTCGATGGCGAGGCGAACGTTGCCGTCGGACTTGGCGAGGCGGCGGACGGCTTCGGGCTTGTCGACTCCGGCTTTGAGCATGACGAGGGCGACGGGGATGCTGCGGCCGGCGGACTTGATGGTCATCACGGCGAGTTCGCGGTCGATGTTGCAGGTGCGCATCAAGGTGGAGATGCCGCGCTCGACGAGCTTCGAGTTCTGCATGTGGACGTTGACCATGGCGTTGTCGTAGACGTAGCCGAGCCGGGTCATGGCGCCGGTGGTGATCATGTTGGTGATCATCTTCTGCGCGGTGGCGGCTTTCATGCGGGTGGAACCGGAGATGACTTCGGGACCGACCTCGGCGACGATGACGATGTCGGCGGCGTCGGAGAGCGGGGTGTTCTGGTTGCAGGTGATGGCGGCGGTCTTGGCACCGCGGGCGCGGGCGTAGGCGACGGCGGCGACGACGTAGGGAGTGCGTCCGCTGGAGGAGAGGCCGATCACCATATCTTTTCGGGTGGGACGGCGGCGGGCGATGTCGCGCTGGCCGAGTTCTTCGGAGTCTTCGTTGACTTCGACGGCGGAGGCAAGGGCCTTGGGGCCACCGGCCATGATGTACTGCACCGATTGTGGCGGGGTGGAGAAGTAGGGTGGGCATTCGCAGGCGTCGAGGGCTGCGATGCGACCGCTGGAGCCGGCGCCGATATAGATGAGGCGGCCACCATCGCGCAGGCTGCGGGCGACGGAGTCGATCACCAGAGAGATCTCGGGAAGCGCCTTTCTTGACGGCGGCGGCGATCTTGGAGTCTTCGTGGTTGATGATGCGAGCGATTTCGAGGGCCGATTTGGTGTCGAATCCCTGCGAAGCTTCGTTGGTGCTTTCGGTAATGAGGTGGTTGAGAGTCGCGCCCGGATGTTGGGATCTTTCCGGCTTAATCTGCGTTTCTGCGTTCGCTGTGATGGTGGCCATGTCGTTTGAGTGGGTACCTGCGTGAACAGACTAATTCTAGCGCCAAACGGACTGCAACGGTGGAATATAGAAGATCGTCGACTTGAGTGAGATGAACCACGTTGATGATGGGGTTGTAGAGGCTCTAAGTAATCGATAAAGCTTCGATTACCGCGTCGTGAAACGCAGGGCGGACGGTACGAATCGCCTGGGTGGAACGGTCTGGCCAGGTTCGATTGGTGAGCAGAGTGATGGCGAGCCCGTGTGCTAAATCGATCCAGAGCGAGGTGCCAGTGTAGCCGAGATGGCCGATCGAATGAGGGCTGAAATGATGGCCAGAGGAGGATTCGCCGGAGGGAGTGTCCCAACCCAAGGCACGAGAGCTGTTGGCGGGCAGAGCTTGACGCGATGCAAAGATCTCGATGGTGGCCGGAGTGAAGAGAGACGGGGGGCGCGAGAGTTGGGGAGCGGCACGGTGTGTGCTGCCCGAGAGGATGTTTGAGGCGTAGAGCAGAACATCGAGAGCGTTGGAGAATAGTCCCGCGTGGCCGCTGACTCCGCCGAGTACGGAGCAGTTCTCGTCGTGGACTTCGCCCTGGATGATTCGTTTGCGAAAGGTTTGGTCGTCGACGGTGGGGGGTATCAGAGAGCGCCAGGATGGAGGCGGCTGATAGCGGGTTGCGGTGAGCGCGAGCGGTGCGAAGATCTCACGGTTGCAGAAGGCGTCGAGCGGTTCGTGGGTGATGACTTCGAGGGCTTTGCCGAGGAGGATGAAGCCGATGTCGGAGTATTCGGCTCGCGTGCCGGGAGAGGCTTCGAGCGGCATCGTCAAGCATGCTTCGAGGAGCGCGTAAGGGGTGGGGTTGGTTTCGAAGAGCTTGGCGTAGGCGGGAAGTCCGGAAGAATGGGCAAGCAAGTGGTGCAGGGTGATGTGGCGACGTTCGCGATGCCACGGCGACCGAAGCTGAGCGCCGATAGCAAAGGCGGGGAGCAGGTCGCCGACGAGCATATCGAGGTCCAAGAGCCCTCGTTCATAGAGGAGCATGGCTGCGGCCGTGGTCGCCATTACTTTGGTCACGCTGGCGAGGTCGAAGACGGTCATCGGAGTGACTGCCGGCGACTCGCGGTCGTAGGTGAAGCGGCCTACGCTATCCAGAGCGAGGATTTTGCCGTTGAGCATGACTCCGAAGGCAGCGCCGGGGAAGGCGTGGTCGGCGATGGCGGCGTCGAGGACGGCGTAGGCGGCGGCGAAGATTTCTCGCTGATTCCGCGTGCTGGCGAGTATGCCGTCCGGAATGTTGGTAGGCGGGGGATGCATTGGAGGTTTATCTTAAACCGTGTCCCGCGTTTGGACTGTGCTGGGCGTTACTAATCGCCCAAGATGCACGTCTATAAATATGTGGCGGATGTATCGGTAGCTAGAGGTGTGTCTCATGTCTGCATCGAGGCCTAAGTTGGGGCGCGGATTCGGAAGGCTGGTTGTGGCGAGCGTTCTTGGTGGCGCGCTCAGCGTAGCTGGAATGGCGCAGAGTCCGGCTACCACGCCCTCGGATAGCAGTTGCTCGGCGGTGGATTCTGCCGGATGCGACAAGCTGGCGAGGACTGTGCCTGTATCGCCTAACGCTGCCAGCGGAACCAAGACCGCCGATACAGCGGCCCAAGCTGCCCCTACAACGAACGCGCAACCGGTCTCTGAGCCATCTGCCGCGCCGGTTGCGCCGAGGACGCTCGAAATCCCCGCGGGAACCAAGGTGCTGCTGACGATCCGCAGCGCTGTGAATACGAAGACCGCGCAGGCGGGCGATGGCGTTTATTTGCAATCGAGCTTTCCGGTGATCGCGAATGGGCGAGCGGTGATTCCGGCTGGGGTCTATGTGCAGGGTGTTGTGGATTCGGTCGAGCGGCATATTCGGATCAAGGGACCGGCGAAGCTGACGATGCATTTCACGAGCATCATCTTTCCGAACGGGTCGGTGGTGGAGATTCCGGGGTTGGTAAATAGCCTTCCGGGTTCGAGCGGGCCGAAGGTGAAGGGCGACGAGGGTACGGTGCAGCAGAGCAGCAGTGTCGGCGACGTGGCCAAGGCGGCTGGGCAGGGCGCGGCGATCGGCGCCGGCGTGGGGTCGATTGGCGGCGCGGTGAATGGCGATCCTCTTCAAGGAGTTGGCATCGGCGCCGGGGCAGGAGCTGCGGCGGGCGCGCTGGTTTCGCTGTTTACGCATGGCAACGACATCAATATTCCTTCAGGGACGCCGATCGAGATGGTGCTGCAGCGGCCGCTGCTGCTGCAGGAGTCGAACCTGAGCGGACAAGATGTGACGGGCGAGTATCTGCCGGCAGCGAACCAGAAGACGCCGATGATGAAGCCGACCCGTACGCAGATGACGTGCCCGCCGGGCAGTTTGGGCTGCAATTGAGAGTCCGGGAAGTAGAATAAGAGATAACGCTGCCGAGCTGACCTCGCAACAATGAATGACCCCGCAACAATGAATCAAGCAACCCCCGAAGAACAGATGATCGTGGCTGCTGGGGGCCCGCAGCCGTCGCCGGCCGGCGGCAGGATGCGCACCTGGTTGCGCGACCTGCTGATTTCGGTCGTCGTCTCGTTTTTCATCATCACGTTTCTGTACCAGCCGGTGAAGGTGGAGGGGACGAGCATGGCTCCTCAGCTTCACGACCAGGACCGGCTATTCATCAACAAGTTCGCCTACAACTTCGAGAAGATCGAGCGCGACGATGTGGTGGTGTTTTATTATCCGCGCGACACGCAAAAGAGTTATATCAAACGGGTGATCGGATTGCCGGGCGATACGGTGCGGATCGTGGATGGGCGGGTGCTTGTGAACGGAAGGGCGATCGACGAGCCCTATGTGCCGGAGCGTTACCAGGACGTTCGCTCGATGGATGAGTTCAAGGTGCCGGCGGGCGAGTATTTTGTGATGGGCGACCATCGGTCGATCTCGAGCGACAGCCGGGACTTTGGCCCGGTGGCGCGGCATTTGATCTATGGCAAGGCGGCGTTTGTTTATTGGCCGAGAGAAGAGATGGGTCTGGTGCGGTAGAGTGCTCGATTATCGAGTGTGCCCGGTGATTGAGGCAGTGCTCGATCGCTGGCTGTGTTTTGCGCGCCAGAGGAGCAGCAAGAGATAAATCCCGCACGAAACACCTGCGAAGAACTCCGGAAACATTAGAGTGCCTGGGAAATGAAGGATCTGCTGAAGAGCGATCCGGGGCTGCTTGGCATTCAATAGGAAAGTCGCGATCGGCGGCCAGAGCATCGCGGCGGCAAGCATCGCGTACTAATGCTTTCTCTGCGACCGGGCTGGCCAAAGCAGGACCACCGGGACGACGAAGAAGAAATAAGTCGCGAGACAAGCGATGCCAACCATGATCCCGATGTAGCCGGCGACTTGCCCTACGCCACCATTCGACCACTGCGCCTGGGGATCGATGCGAAAGGCCCTCACTACGGTCCAAGCGATCAGGAGAAGCAGGGGTAAAACCAGCGCGATGAGGCCGAAGAAGAGGCGCTGCCACCAGGGGACGTTGGTTTCAGAGGTCACAGAGCAAATCCTCCATAATCCGAACAGCTCCAATCGCAAAGGGATGGTGAGCCGGTATGTGGGACTTGAGCTATGCCTGCCTATCGTCGCGAGGTAACCGGAGCCAGCAGAGGATGAAGAGCGCCGCCAGCACGAGGTCAATGCCGCCAAAGTACAGGTCGCCGTGGTCGAGACGGCCTTGCCGATACAGCACCATCGCGCCGATGCCGAAGCTTAGCTTCTCGAGCACGGCGAAGGGAATGGCGGGACGGAGCCGGACTGGTTCGCGGGCGATCGCTAAGAAGAAGAGCTGCCACGCGAGGGTTACGCCGACGAATCCGTAGAAGAACATGGGATGAGTGATGGCTGGAGGGTCTTGCTTCCCGATTGCACTGCTCCATGAAGTAGAGCGGGCCGACCGAGATGACTCCGTAGACGCCTGCGATAGCGAAGACCCAGCGCGCAAATTTCATTGTCTGCTCCTCTTGAGGGCCCTTACTTTCGGAACTATAGAGATGATAAAGCCGCGCGCGGGGGAGACGTGCCCACTCTTGACATATAAGGAGGAGGATGCAAACCTCTGGTGAACCTCTGCCGCTCGCTTTGGCCGGGGTCTCGGGAGAGATTCATGAAGAAGATATTTCTTGCGCTGATTGCGAGTGTTCTGCTGGTTCCGGCTGCTATTGCTGCGACGCCGGGAGATGTGACGACGCCGATCAAGCAGTTCATCGATGGGTTCAACGCTGGCGATGTGAAGACGGCGTTTGCTGCCTATGCTCCGGGGACGATCACGATCATCGACGAGTTCGCTCCGCACCGCTGGGTTGGCCCCAATGCCGCGCACGAGTGGGCTGCTGCCTATGACAAACACGCGACGGCGACTGGCGTTACGGATGGGGTTGTGAAGTACGATGCGCCGACACGTTCGGTGGTGGATGGGGACACTGCTTATGTGGTCATCCCCGCGCTCTATACCTATAAGGAACATGGCAAGCCGGTGGCCGAGGAAGGGCAGATGACGTTTGCGCTGCATTCGGAAGCGTCGGGCTGGAAGATTCAAGGGTGGACGTGGACTGGGGTTGTGCCGCATTCGCCGAAGTAGGTGAAGGGAAAGTCTGAGGTCAGGGCGCGGACTGGTCTTTGTTGTGCCGCCTGCGTAGTATCCCGATCTGGCGCGAATGGAAAGTCCGGACTGAGTTGGCTCGATGACTACTTTGCGGAAGCTGCCGTCGTTCACTTTGTTGGTTGAGTAGTAGCTGATGGAGTATTGCGAGCGGAGCTCGTCGGCGATCTGGCGGAAGTCTTGGGACAGGTCGGTGTTGAGTCCGTCGAAGTCGGTGCCTCCGGTCTGGGCGGCGAGATGCTTCAAGTTCGCCATTCCCTGGTGATTGCCGGCGGTGAGCCTGTCGTGGTGAATCTGGGTGTAGCGGACGGCGTAGACGAGCACGTCTGCTCCCTGAGCGGCGGCGATGGCCTCGACCTCGTCGTGGGCGCTGGAGTTTTCTTCGCCGTCGGTGAAGAGGATGAGCACGCGACGGTGGCCTGAGGCGCTGGCTAACTTCTCCTGAACGCTGGAATAGATGGCGTCAAAGAGTGCGGTGCCTCCGCTTCTGGTGGGGTCGGGGGCGAGGTCGGGGAAGTCTCCCTTGCCCTTGTCGTAAGCGGTGAGGCCGTCGATCACTGGCGCTGGCGATGAGGTGAGGTCGGCGACGAGGCGGATATGGTCGCCGAAGCCGATCGCGAAGACCTGGTCCTGGGGGCGGAGGATCTGCTGCAGGAAGAGTTGAACATCCTTGGTGTGGCGCTTGAGGAATTTGTCCTGCGAGTCGGAGCCGTCGACGAGCAGGCCGATGCTGAGCGGGAGTTCGGCTTCGCTGGCGAGGGAGACGATCTTCTGCGGAACTCCGTCTTCGAATATCTGGAAGGCGTCCTGATTGAGGCCGGAGACGAGCTTGCCGGAGGCGTCGTGGACGCTGAAGGTGAGGGTGACGAGATGGACCTCGGAGTGGAAGACGGTCTGCTGCGCTTTGCCGGAGGCTGCGAGAAAGAGCAGCGAAAGCAGAGCGATTCCGAAGTCGCAAAGGGGAGTGCGGCATGGGTGTGGTCTGTTCATGAAGCTTCTGTGAATACGCTGCTTTGGGCGACGGAAGTTCCCGGGAATCTGGGGTAAAACTCTGCTAAAATCTATTGAATCCACTCCACGGAGAAGCGATGCAGGCTATCCTTGCGCTCGAAGACGGGCGCATCTTCCGCGGTGAAGGCCACGGCGCCAAGGGCGAGTGTTACGGCGAAGTCGTTTTCAACACTTCTTTAACCGGCTACCAGGAAATTTTCACCGATCCATCGTATGCGGGGCAGATTGTCGTCCTGACTAACCCGCAGATCGGTAACTACGGCACCAACTCCGCAGACAATGAGGCGGCCAAACCCTATATTGAGGGGCTGGTTGCGCGCGAATTTTCCCCGATCAGCTCGAGCTGGCGGTCGGAGCAGGTCGCCGATGATTATCTGGAGCGGTTTAACGTTCCGGTGATCTCGGAGATCGATACGCGGGCGCTGGTGCGGCATTTGCGGACGCATGGCGTGATGCGTGGGGTGATTTCTTCCATCGAGACCGATGCGGACGCTCTGGTCGCGAAGGCGCGATCGATTCGCAAGATGGATGGGACCGACCTGGCGAAGGTCGTCAGCACGAAGTCCATTTACGAGTGGGACTGCGATGATCCGCGAAATCACAATGGCGATCCGCTGGCGCAGATGGATGCCGATGGGAATGTGCCGAAGCTGCCTCCTGCCGATCTGCATGTGGTCGCTTATGACTTCGGCATCAAGCACAACATTCTGCGGATGCTGACTCGCGAGGCTTGTCGCGTCACCGTGGTTCCGGCGGAGACTTCGGCGGAAGATGTGTTGGCGCTGAATCCGGATGGGATTTTTCTGTCGAACGGGCCGGGTGATCCGGAGCCGGTGACTTATGCGCATGAGAATATTCGCAAGCTGGCGGGGAAGAAGCCGATCTTCGGGATTTGCCTCGGGCATCAGTTGATCGGGATTGCGCTGGGCGGGAAGACTTACAAGCTGAAGTTTGGGCATCATGGCGGGAATCATCCGGTGAAGCAGATGGATTCGGGCAAGGTGGAGATCACCGCGCACAATCACAACTTTGCGGTTGATCCGGATTCGATGAAGCAGAGCGAGGTCGACCTGACGCATATCGATCTGAATGACAACACGCTGGAGGGATTGCGGCATCGGTCGATGCCGTTGTTCAGCGTGCAGTATCACCCGGAGGCTAGTCCGGGGCCGCATGATTCGAATTATTTGTTTCAGGATTTTCGGAAGATGATGGTGGATTGGAAGCGGTGAGTGACTAACTCGATTGCGCTGCGATGTTAAACTTGTTAAACACGCATCATGGAGGCAGGTAGATGCTCGGAGTGAGGCTCGAACCGGAAGCTGAACAGCGGCTGGAACGCTTGGCTAAGCGCAAACTGGGCGAACGCAAAAGTTATTACGCAAAGGAAGCCATTCGCCAATATGTAGAAGACCGCGAGGATTACTTGCTGGGGATCGCTGCGCTTGAGAAACACAAGCGAACGTGTGAGCTTTGACAGAGCTAGAAAGAAAGTATGGCGTGGACCGTTGAGTTCACCGATCTCATGGAGAAGAAGCTGGCCAAGCTGGATGGTCCGAGTTCGTAAACGGATCTGTCAGATATTTGTCGGCCAACGTGATCGTGGAGCACCCAGACCCAAGCCAACTGGCTGAACTTTGAGGGCGAGTTTGCCGGTACTGTGGCGCTTTCAGGATTGGGGATTACCGCGGTAGATCTGCGACATCCAGAAGAAGAAGTTGCTGGTGCTTGCCCTCGATATCGGCCATCGCAGTGAGAGTTTACAAGTAAGGAAAAGAATGCCACGCAGGAATGACATTACCAAGATTCTGGTGATCGGCTCGGGGCCGATTGTGATTGGGCAGTCGGCGGAGTTTGATTACTCCGGGACGCAGGCTTGCAAGGCGTTGCGCGCCGAGGGCTATGAAGTCGTGCTGGTGAACTCGAACCCGGCGACGATCATGACCGATCCTGAGTTGGCCGACCGCACTTACATCGAGCCGCTGACGCGCGACTATGTCGAAGAGATTTTGCGGATTGAGAGCCAGATGCTCAAGGATGAGGGGCGCACGGGAGTGTTTGCGTTGCTGCCTACGGTTGGTGGACAGACGGCATTGAACCTTGCCGTCGACCTGGCGGATGCGGGGATTTTGGATAAGTATGACGTCGAGTTGATTGGCGCGAAGCTGGGGCCGATCAAGAAGGCCGAAGACCGGCTGCTCTTCAAAGATGCGATGACCCGCATCGGCCTGGATATGCCGCGTTCGGCGCTGGTGAATAACCTTCGCGATGGGATGGAGTTTTCGACGAAGATTGGGTTTCCGGTAGTGATTCGGCCTTCGTTTACGCTGGGTGGATCGGGCGGCGGGATTGCTTATAACCGCGAAGAGCTGATGGAGATTCTGGCGCGCGGTATCGATCTTTCTCCGGTGCATGAGTGCCTGATTGAAGAGTCGGTGCTGGGCTGGAAAGAGTATGAGCTTGAGGTGATGCGCGACCTTGCGGACAACGTCATCATCATCTGCTCGATCGAAAATATGGACCCGATGGGCGTGCATACCGGCGACTCGATCACGGTTGCGCCCGCGCAGACATTGACCGATCGCGAATACCAGGCGATGCGCAACGCGGCGATCGCGGTGATGCGCGAGATTGGCGTGGAGACCGGCGGGTCGAATGTGCAGTTCGCGGTGAACCCGGTAAATGGGCGGATGACGGTGATCGAGATGAATCCGCGCGTGTCGCGGTCCTCGGCGCTGGCTTCGAAGGCTACCGGTTTTCCGATTGCGAAGATTGCGGCGAAGCTGGCGGTTGGCTATACGCTCGATGAGATTCCAAACGACATTACGCGGAAGACCCCGGCGTGTTTTGAGCCGACGATCGATTATGTGGTTACCAAGATTCCGAAGTTCCAGTTCGAGAAGTTTCCTGGCGCCGATGAAAATCTGAGCCCGCAGATGAAGTCTGTTGGCGAGGTGATGGCGATTGGGCGGACGTTCAAAGAGTCGCTGATGAAGGCGCTGCGCTCGATGGATACGGGCAAGAAGATCTCCTCCGAGTCGCTCGATCCGAAGAGGTTGACGCAGCGGCTGGTGACTCCGCAGCCGGAGCGGCTTGACTATGTTCGTTTCGCCTTTCGGCGCGGCATGACGGTGCGCGAGGTTGCGCGGATGACGTCGATGGATCCCTGGTTTCTTTATCACATCAAGGAGATCACGGACACGATTGCCGCTGTTGGCGAGAAGGGTCTGGCCGATACGTCACCGGAGCTGTTACGTAAAGCGAAGCGCATGGGTATCTCTGACGAGCGAATTGCTGAAGTGTGGTCGCTGACTGGCGCCGATGGTGTCGAGCAGGTGCGGCAGTTGCGCAATTCGCTGGGCGTGAAGCCGGTCTTTAAGCTTGTCGATACGTGCGCGGCCGAGTTTGAGAGCATGACGCCTTATCTTTATTCGACGTATGACGAGGAAGACGAGGCGGCGCCGACGGCGAAGCGCAAGGTGATCATTCTGGGCAGCGGGCCGAACCGCATTGGGCAGGGAATTGAGTTCGATTACTGCTGCTGCCATGCGGCGTTCGCGCTGAAGGAAGACGATTACGAGACGATCATGGTGAACTGCAATCCGGAGACGGTGTCGACGGATTATGACACCAGCGACCGGTTGTATTTTGAGCCTCTTACGCTTGAGGACGTGCTGGCGATCTATGAACATGAGGCTTCGAGCGGCGCTGAGATTGGGATGATCGTGCAGTTTGGCGGGCAGACTCCGCTGAATCTTTCGCTGCGGCTGAAGGCGGCGGGAGTTCCGATTTTAGGGACTTCTCCGGAGTCGATCGATTTGGCTGAGGACCGCAAGAGATTTGGAAAGCTGATTGAAGAGTTGGGGATTCCGCAGCCCCCGGGTGCGATGGCGACGAGCGTGGAAGAGGCGCTTGCGGGCGCGAATCGCATTGGCTATCCGGTGCTGGTGCGGCCGTCGTATGTGCTTGGCGGGCGGGCGATGGTGATTGCTTATGACGCTGCTTCGGTTTCGAAATATATGACCGAGGCGGTGGAGTATTCGCAGGAGCGGCCGGTGTTGATCGACCACTTTCTGGAGGATGCGGTCGAGGTCGATGTCGATGCGCTTTGCGATGGCGAGGACGTGATCATCGCCGGCATCATGCAGCATATTGAGGAGGCGGGCATTCACTCCGGCGATTCTTCGTGCGTGCTGCCGGCGGTCGATTTGTCTGCTGAAGTCTGCGAGACGATTCGCACTTATACGCGGAAGCTGGCGCTGGCGTTGAATGTTATCGGCCTGGTCAATTTGCAGTTCGCGATCCAGCGCAAGGCTGGTGAGGCGGATTCGGTTTACGTGATTGAGGTGAACCCTCGCGCGTCGCGGACGGTGCCTTATGTTTCAAAGGCGACGGGGATTCCGCTGGCGAAGGTTGCGGCGCGGTTGATGACGGGGCGCAAGCTCAGAGATTTGCTGCCGGAGCAGTTGGCTTCCGGGCTCGATCTCGATACAGGCAGCCATTATTTCGTGAAGTCTCCGGTCTTTCCGTGGAACAAATTCCCTGGCGTGGATACTGTGCTCGGCCCGGAGATGAAATCGACAGGCGAAGTGATGGGCGTTGCCGACAATTTTGGCGAGGCCTTTGCAAAGGCGCAGATCTCGGCGGGGCAATATCTTCCGTTGAAGGGCACGGTGTTTTTCAGCGTCAACGATCGCGATAAGTCGCAGCTGGTGCAGTTGGCGCGGCAGTACATCGAGCTGGGTTTTCATATCGTGGCGACCGAGGGGACTGCGGTGGTACTTGCGCAGCACGGGATGATCGTGGACCGCGTTTACAAGGTCAAAGAGGGGCGGCCGAATGTAGTGGACTACATCAAGGGCGACCGCATTCAACTGATTGTGAATACGCCGCATGGGCAAGACACGTTCTTCGATGAGAAGGCGATTCGCCGGGCGGCGGTGACGCAGCGGATTCCGACGATCACCACGATGGCCGCGGCTCGCGCGGCCGCTGAAGGCATCGCCGCGATGCAGAAAAACTCGATCACGGTGAATGCGTTGCAGAGTTTGCATAGTTCCCGGTCGGCGGTCTCTTCGCTAGCGTGATCAGAGTTGCGTAGAATCGGTTGCGTGTTCATTTCTATTTGCAGTCGCGCTGTTCGAGCTGGATTTGTCTTCGCGGTTTTGTCGACGATGCCGGCGGGGCATCTATTGGGACAGGAGCCGGCCTCGACGAGCGCACCCACTTCGGCGGGCGCCCCGGCGCAGACGCCGTCTAATACGCCGACGCAGACACCTACTAATCCCGACATTGACGCGGGGCTTCAGTATTTGAAGGCCAACCAGTACGAGAAGGCGTTGGCGAGTTTTCAGAAGGTGCTGGACACCGACCCTGAGAATGCGACGGTGAACCTGCTTGCGGCGTCGGCGGCTTTGAACCTATTTCAGGGCGACGGCGCTGTTACCTATGCGGAGAACGCCCGGCGGTTGGCACCGAATGACTGGCGGGTGGATACGACGCTGGTGACCGCGTATGCGGTTGACGGAAAGAATGCGGAACGGGATGCGGTGCGCGCGAAACTGGTGGCGCTGCATAACAGCCCCGACGCTCCGGATGCGATGAAGGCGAACGGATTTCTGCTCGATCTTTTCAAGGTGAAGAAGTATCGGGTGGAGACGGTGCAGTATTTCAAGCCTCTTGGGAAGCTGCATACCTATTACAGGTTCATGGTTCGCAATATGGCGGGCAAGCGGCTGTGGGAATACGAACTACAGTCGGATGATCTTGGGCAGAAGTCGTGGGCCGCAGCTCATCCGCAGGAGGCCATGACCGGTGGCAGGGAATACACGCTGGCGTCGGATTTTGGCGGGGCGCATGTGGAGTATCGCTTGTTCAGCGGCAATCCCACCTATGATGAGGTGCGCGCGGTGGTGGTGCAGATGTTGAACGACCGCACGGAGCCATTCCCGGTGGAGGCTGCGAAGTCCGCACCCGCCGTACAATAGCCTCATGAAGCTCGAAGGAACGTCATGCTGCTAGAAGGCATTTTCTCCGCAATCACTACTCCTTTTTATCCGGATGCGCGACTGTATCTGCGCAAGCTTGAACACAATGTGGAGCGCTATTCGCGCACGCCGCTCTCTGGTCTGATCGTCCTGGGATCGACTGGCGAGGCGGTAATGCTGGGCGATGATGAGACGCGCGAAGTGCTGCGTATCGCGCGCGAGGCGGCCTCTGCTGACAAAGTGCTGATTGCAGGAATCGCGCGGGAGAGCGTGGTGGAGACGCTGAAGCTGGCGGAGTTTGCGGCGGAGCAGAGCTATGACGCGGTGCTGGTGAGGAGCCCAAATTTCTATACGCCGCAGATGGGCGATGCGGCGATGTTGAACTACTACCGCATGATTGCCGACGCGTCGGCGTTGCCGGTGATTCTGTACAACATTCCGAAGTTCACAAAGTACGAGTTGCCGGTCGAGGTGATTGCGGAGTTGGCGTTTCATCCGAACATCATTGGGTTGAAGGACTCGAGCGGCAGCGTGGAGCGGGTTGCCGCTTGCGTCGCTGCGACCAAGAACTCGCCTCGGCGCAAGGTGACGGTGACGGAGATCTTCGCGGCAGTTACGGCGCGCATGCTTGAGGCCGAGCCGGCGATGGGTGCGGCGACGTTTGTCTCCGCGGAGATGTTGGGTGGTGGTGGTGCGCTGGCGGTGGCTCCTCCGAAGCCGGCGATCAAGACGCGGACGAAAGAAGTTGGTTTTCAGGTGCTGAGCGGGTCGGCTGGGACACTGTTTGATTCGCTCGAGGTGGGGGCTTCTGGGGCGGTACTGGCCCTGGCGGCATGCGCTCCGCAAGCTTGCCATGAGGTTTACACGGCGTGGAAGGACAAAGATCCGGTGCTGGCTCAGGAGAAGCAGGAGCGGATTCGTCATGCGTCGGCGCGGGTTGGCGGGGAACTGGGGATTCCGGGGATTAAGTATGCCTGCGATTTGAATGGGTATTATGGTGGGCCGCCGCGGATGCCGCTGCTGCCTTTGACGGCGGACTTGAAGGCTGAGGTTGCGGAGATTACTGGCGGGGATTCGAAATTGAGGGCATTGCCACTACTCGCGAGCATCGGCGATTTCGATGGTGGTGCCGGTTGGTATAGAACGGAAGATTTGATCCTCCCATCCTTGCGCGATACAGGCGCGTAGGATGGGGCACCCTCAGCGTTGAGAAACCAGGTTAGCTTCGCGAAGGTGGGGCACCTGATTCTTGAGTTCTGATCGTTGAAAGGCCCGACCTTTGAAGAAGAGTGTGGATGAAATTCCTGACCTGCCCTCGCGGCGAAGTTTCCTACAGACTGGCGTTATCAGTGGCGTGGTCGCAGCGGTTGCGCCGATGAGCGGTTCGGCGGCGACGCGCTCGCGACGCCGGGAGACTCATTTGCAGAGGTGCCGAGCTTCGAGCTCGACGAGATCACCATCGCCGAGCTGCAACAAGGGATGGAGTCGGGCAGGTTTACGGCGCGTTCGATTGCGGAGAAATATCTGGCGCGGATCGAAGCGATCGATAAGAATGGCCCCGCGCTGAATGCTGTTATCCAAACGAACCCTGATGCTCTCGCTATCGCCGACGCTCTTGGACAAAGAGCGCAAAGCGAAGGGACCGCGTGGGCCGATGCATGGCATTCCGGTGCTGATCAAGGACAACATCGATACGGCCGATGGGATGATGACAACGGCGGGTTCGCTGGCACTGGTTGGAGCCAAGCCGCCGAAGGACTCCTTTGTGGCGAAGAGGCTGCGAGAGGCAGGCGCGGTGATTCTGGGCAAGACGAATTTGAGCGAGTGGGCGAACATTCGGTCGAGTCACTCGACGAGCGGCTGGAGCGGTCGCGGCGGGCTGACCAAGAATCCTTATGTGCTGGATCGCAATCCTTGCGGATCGAGTTCGGGGTCGGGCGCGGGCGTTTCGGCGAACCTTTGCGCGGTGGCCGTTGGGACGGAGACGGATGGGTCGATTGTTTGCCCTTCTTCGCTGAGCGGGGTGGTGGGGATCAAGCCGACAGTCGGACTGGTGAGCCGCAGCGGGATCATTCCGATTTCGCATTCGCAGGACACGGCTGGGACCAATCTGCCGTACGGTCCGCGACGCGGCTATTCTGCTGAGCTGCTCTGGCGGGGGTTGATGCGGACGACGGCGCTACGGCGGCCGGTCGCGGGAAGGCCGCGCCGGACTATACGAAGTTTCTGGATGTGGATGGACTTCGAGGGGCGCGGATCGGGGTGGTTCGGAAGTATTTCGGCTTTCATGATGGGGTCGATGCGCTGATGGAGCAGTCGATCGAAGTCTTGAAGAAGCAGGGTGCGATTGTGGTCGATCCGGCTGATATCGACACGATCGGCAAGACCGGAGATAACGAGACGATGGTCTTGTTGTATGAATTGAAGGCCGATCTTAATGCCTATCTGGCTAAGCTCGGGCCGGATGCTCCGGTGCATTCGCTGAAAGAAGTGATTGAGTTCAACGAGCGCGAGCGGGCGAAGGAGATGCCGTATTTCGGGCAGGACATGTTCCTCAAGGCGGAGGCGAAGGGAGATCTGACGACGAAGGAATATCTGGACGCGTTGGAGAATAATCTTCGTTTGGCGCGCAAAGAGGGCATCGACGCGACGATGGACAAGTTCAAGCTGGATGCGCTGATTGCGCCGACGGCTCCTCCGGCCTGGGTGACGGATCTTGTGGATGGGGACAACGTTAGCGGAGGAAGCTCGGGGATGGCGGCAATTGCGGGGTATCCCGATATTACGGTTCCGGCGGGATTCATCTTTGGACTGCCGGTGGGGATATCGTTCTTTGGGCGCGCCTGGAGCGAGCCGACTTTGATCAAGATTGCGTATGGCTTTGAGCAGGCGACCAAGGTTCGGAAGGCTCCGAGGTTCCTGCCGACGGCTGATTTGAGCTAGAGCCACCAGAGCAAGGCGTGGGTCTCACAGGGGAGTGCTTAAAATGGAGAATCAACCAACCGATCTGACAGTTGAAGTCCACCTATCAAAAGGGGACATCTATCGCGCTGTCCGGCTCAGGTCAATCCGACGACCGATGTTCTGGCTTACCGTAATCATGCCCGGAGTTGTCATTTTTGGCGCGCTCATTGCACATCCTTATAGCTGGGTTGCTGCCGCCGTCGTCAGTCTCGGGCTGTTTTTCTTGATTCCGTACCAAACTGCCGCTACGTCTGCGAAGCAGGCAGACGTACTTGCTTCTATCACCTACATTCTGTCGGGCTATGGAATAACAGCTCACTTCCAAAACGGCGAGAATAAGACTGCGTGGTCGCTCGTTAAGGGTGCAAGGGAAACCGCAAGTTATTTCTTTATCGAAATGCAGCGTAACAGCTTCCATTTAGTGCCGAAACGGATGATCAGTGAAGAGCAGGCCGCCGGCCTTCGCGAGAAGCTTAAAGCTAACCTGTCGAAAAACGTTTATCTTGCAAGTTGAGCTACTCCTTCCCATCCGTTCGTGGACTCCCTGTTACCACTGAGACTAGAATTGAGGTCGTTCCGCTGCCGAGAGGCGATTTGGGCGGGGTGATTGTCTATACTTGAGGATGTACGAGAGATCGATTGAGCTGACCTTCCCGTGCGATTCTCGTTGAAGGGAATTCCGCCACATGGCGACAGGAGATATTGCCCTGCAGAGCGGTCGAGACCGCTGCTGACCAGGGCAGTCCGGAAGTAGCGGACACCAGGCCCGCAAAGCGCATCGTCAACGACTTCAGCATCCAGGTAGCCACGGTCAACGGCTCCGGTTCCCAGTCCGCCAACAGCGTCCTGCTTAAGACGCATCTTCGGCATGGGCATCCCGGTCAGCGGCAAGAACCTCTTTCCGTCGAACATCGCCGGCTTGCCGACCTGGTACACGATCCGCGCCAGCAAGCATGGGCTATGTCGCGCGCAAAAAGGAGATCGACATCCTGGTGGCGATGAACCCCGAGACGGCGAAAGACGACATGCTTTCGCTGCCGGCGGGCGGCGTCGGCGATCTACGAAGAGGCGCAGAACCTCGCGCAGTATCGCGACGATGTGGTCTGCTATCCGGTGCCGTTCGACAAGCTGACCGCCGCGGTCTGCCCTGAGGCCAAGCTGCGCAAGCTGGTCAAGAACATGATCTATGTCGGCGTGGTCGCGCGAGTTGATTGCGCATGGACATGAAGGTCGTCGAGGCTGCGCTGCGGCGACAGTTCGCCAAGAAGCAGAAGGCTGCCGACCTGAACTGGAGCGCGGTCCAGGCGGGCTACGACTATGCGCGCCGAGTCGCTGACCAAGCAGGACCCTTTCGTGCTCGAGCGGATGCACGCGACCGAGGGCAAGATCATCATCGACGGCAACGCGGCCGCCGCGCTGGGCTGCATGTTTGCCGGGGTGACGGTGGTGACGTGGTATCCGATCACGCCGTCGTCTTCGCTGGTTGAGACGCTGATCGACTACATGAAGAAGTATCGCGTCGAGCCGGATGGCAAGGCGACCTTTGCCGATCGTGCAGGCGGAGGACGAGCTGGCTGCGGTCGGCATGGTGCTGGGCGCGGGCTGGGCTGGCGCGCGTTCGATGACGTCGACCTCGGGGCCGGGCATTTCGCTCATGGCGGAGTTCGCCGGGCTGGGATATTTTGCCGAGATTCCGGGCGTGATCTTTGACGTGCAGCGTGTTGGGCCTTCGACCGGGATGCCGACGCGCACGGCGCAGGCCGACCTGCTGTCGATTGCGTTCCTTTCGCATGGCGACACGAAGCACGTGATTCTGCTGCCGGGCAGCGTAGAGGAGTGCTTTGAATTTGCAGGCGCCGCGTTTGATTTGACCGAGCAGTTGCAGACTCCGATTTTTGTTCTCTCCGATCTGGACATCGGCATGAACAACTGGATGTCGGAGCCGTTTGCTTATCCCGAGAAGCCAATTGACCGCGGCAAGGTGCTGAGCGCAGAGGACCTGGACCGGCTGGGCGGATTTGCCCGCTACAAGGACGTGGACGGTGATGGCATCGGCGTACCGGACGTTGCCGGGGACGATGCATCCGCAAGGCGGCCTATTTCACCCGCGGCAGCGGGCACAATGAAAAGGCGCAATACACCGAGCGGCCGGACGACTACCAGAACCTGATGGAGCGGCTGAGCCGCAAGTTCGAGACGGCGCGCACATTGGTGCCGAAGCCGGTCGTGGTGCAGACGGGCAAGTCCCAAATCGGGCTGATCGCCTTTGGCAGCTCCGATTTTGCGGTGCTCGAGAGCCGCGATCAGATGAAGAAGGAATATGGCGTCGAGACGGATTATCTGCGCATTCGGGCCTATCCTTTCTCGCGCGAGGTGCAGATTCGTGGCCTCGCACGAGCGGGTTTACGTCATCGAGCAGAACCGCGATGCGCAGATGCTGAGCCTGCTCAAGCTGACTTGCCGCGGAAGAGGTGACGAAGCTGCGCAGCATGCGCCACTTCAATGGACTGCCGATCGATGCGCGTTCCGTGACCGATGAGTTCGTCATGCAGGAAGGATGTGAGCGGAGCGATCCCTCCGCGGCTGAAGCCGCGGTGATCTGGGCCACATAACGGCACGTCTGAAGCCGTGCCCCTTCAGATTTTAGTCATTCGAAGAGGTTCTTACATTGGCAACTGCTACTGTTACAAATGCTCCGGCGCCCAAGACAAACCGGCTCGGCCTGCAGGTGCTCGACTATCGCGGCGGCAAGACCACGCTGTGCGCGGGATGCGGCCACAACGCCATCTCCGAGCGCATTATCGATGCGATGTACGAGATGGGCGTGCAGCCGGAGCGGGTGATGAAGCTCTCCGGCATTGGCTGCTCGTCGAAGAGCCCTGCTTATTTCATGAGCCGCGCGCACAGCTTTAACAGCGTTCATGGGCGCATGCCCTCGGTGGCGACCGGCGCGCTGCTCGGCAATCACACGATGAAGGCGCTCGGCGTGAGCGGCGACGGCGATACGGCGTCGATCGGCATGGGGCAGTTCATGCACCTCATGCGGCGCAATCTGCCGATGATCTACATCATTGAAGACAACGGCGTCTACGGTCTGACCAAGGGGCAGTTCTCGGCGACGGCTGATCTTGGGTCGAAGCTGAAGACCGGCGTCATCAACGATCTGCCGGCCATCGATACCTGCACGCTGGCTATGCAGCTGGGCGCGACGTTTGTGGGGCGGTCATTTTCGGGCGACAAGAAGCAGCTGCTCGCGATGCTGAAGGCGGCGATCGCGCATAAGGGTACGGTGATGCTCGATGTGATTTCGCCATGCGTGACTTTCAACGATCACGAGGGCTCGACCAAGAGCTACAAGTACATGCAGGAGCACGAAGAAGCGATCACCGAGGTCGGCTTTGTGCCCTACTTTGAAGAGATTGACGTCGATTACGATCCCGGCACGACCTACGATGTCGAGATGCATGACGGCTCGCACCTGCGCCTGCGCAAGCTGCATGAGGACTATGATCCGACGAGCCGCGTCGCGGCGGTCAAGGCGCTGATGGAGGCGCATGAGAAGGGTGAAGTACTGACCGGCGTCTTCTACATCGATACGAAGAAGCCAAGCTTCATCGACATGCTGAATATCGTGGACGAGCCGCTGGGCCAACTGGCTGCGGAGCGAGTTCGCCCGGGCAAGCCGGTGCTGGATGAGATCATGTCGCGGTTGAAATAGGCTTCATCAAGCACTTAGCTGAACTGCGATCAGACTGTCTCTTGCGCTTGCTGCGTTCTCGCTTTTTTCGCGGGTGTCGTTGTGATCACGATCACGCTTATCAAGACACAGAGAGTTCCCAGTATCGTGCGCTGACCGAGTGCTTCGCCGCCGAGAAAATATCCGAGTATGACGGCAACCACTGGATTGACGTAGGCATAGGTGCCTACTCTGGTCGGTGATTCATGATGGATGAGCCAGACATACGCGGTGAAGCCAATGATTGATCCGGCAACGATGAGATAGGCGAGAGAAAACCAGGCTGCACCCGAAATAGCGGAGGGGTGAAAGCCGCGGAAGTCTCCGCTCAGCCCTGCTGCGACCGTCAGCATAATTCCACCAGAGAGCATTTGCGATGCGGAACTCATCACCTTGGATGGTGGAAGGGTGAGCTTGCGGGAAAGCACGGTGGCAATTGACCAGCTCATCGCCGCAAAGATCAGTGCTGCCGCGCCCAGGGTGTTGATCGGTGCGCCGCCAAGGCCGAGCGAACGGCTGGTGAGCACGACTACCCCTCCGATTCCGATTAAGAGCGCTACTGCGAGGCGGACCGTGAGCTTCTGCGTTCGCAGTAGGAGTATCTCGGAAAATGCGGTAAAGGCTGGAATCGTGGCCAGCATCACGGCCGCAAGGCCCGATGGCACGCGCTTCTCCGCCCAGAACAACAATCCGTAATCGAGGACGAAGATCAGCAGTCCGAGCAGGGATGCGGAGAGCCATTGGCGCAGGTTGGGTGACGGCTCGCCACGGGCGATCATCCAGCCGTAGAGAATGATTCCCGCAGTCAGGAAGCGCATTGCTGCGAAGAGCAACGGTGGTACCTCGTGAACGCCTACTCGAATGGCGAGGAAGGTCGATCCCCAGACGAGGTAGATGATCGCGAAGGCCAACAAGGTCAGCCATCTTGGCCGCTTATTTTCTGTCTGCATTACGGTTGCTCTTCCTGCACTCTACCAATTCCTGGAGCGTTCGCGAATCTTGATGTGCAGGAATCCGCAGAGCGGTGAGCGCTTTACTTAGTGGTTTTTAGTGGTTGGTCGCTACTGCGGGTGTAGTGGCTGCTGCCGGCGCTGGAGCGGCGGCGCTTTGCTGAGCGGCGTCTGTTGCCGTTTGTGGCTGGGCGGTGTTGATGGGGGTTGGGTCATCGCGCAACTTCACATAGAGTGTTTTGGTCGTGTCAGGATGGGGCACGGCGAGAGTGAGGTCGGCGTAGCCTTCGGGGACGGTGATGCTGTTGGTGAATGCGGCGTCGGCGGCAATCGACTCGATGAGAAAGAGGCTTGAGCCGGTCAGTGTGCAAGGCTTGTCGGGCGCGCCTTTGACGCACTTCAATTGGGTGAGTACGGGAAGTCGCACCAACTGGGCTAGGGGCTGCCAGTCGCCGGCAGCGCCATTCTCGTCAACCGGACGGAACTTAAGCGGGCCGAAGGCGGAGGCGCCGAGGTCCTTTTGCGGGTCGAGGGTCGCGACGGCGGTTGTGGCGTCTTCGAGAACGAGCTTTCCATTGGCGAGGCTGAGGGTCGTCTCCAGGGACTCGTCTTCGGTCGCGACTTCGATGCTTTGCTTCCGAGGAAAACGCTCGGGGGTAACCGTTTTGACGGCGAACGACAGCTTCGCGTTCAGGGGTAGTTCTTCAGGCGCGCTCAAGTGTATCTGCAATGGTGGCGAATTTGGCGATGCCGAGGTTGTCTGTAACTGCGGCTGTGGCGTAACCTCGGCGGGCTGAACGCTTTTGGTAATGAGCCTGACTTGCGGACGCGGGCTCGCGATGGTCACGGGCAGGGGTAGTGTGCGGCCATCTTTCAGAGAGACCTTGGCGACGAGTTTTTGATTTAACTGGAAGTCGGGTTTCGTTGCCGCGGTCGCCGGGGAGATTTGCAGCTCATCCTGATCGTCGGCGCGTTTCAGCGCGCCCGGATTAAAGCGAATTCCGTTCAAGTCAATGGCTGCCACCTGATCGAGTCGGGTGCCGTGTAAAACGGCTTGCTGATCTCCGGCGTAAAGGGTAAGGCCGCTGAGGTGGCCAGCCTCGGAGTAAGCCTGGAGGTTCAAATTGTCGGGACTGCTCAATCCGAACTGGCTGATGGCGATCGTGATTTTTCCCGGAGGGACGTCACCGAGCGCGGGCTTCACTTCGAGGTCGTCGGGTGTGTTCATCGCCCACGCCGCCTCGATCTTGTCGCCTTTTTCGCTTTGGACGCTGACCGTCGAGACGCAGGCGGACGAGTCGGAGTGAAGGTGAAGCGTATCGGTGCGACCGGTTATGAGCGCGCTTTGATCGGCGGGCGAGACGTGCCAGAGCTCAGGTTTGGCGTTGGCGAGGTGGAAGCTTGGGCCATCAAAGGGCTGAAAGCCCCAGAGGCCGCGAATGTAGCCGGTGGCCTCCTGGTCGAGGGTGCTTTCCTTGAGGGCCTTGCCGTCGAGGACAAAGCCGCCGAGCTCGGGGTCGGCTGTTACGGGCAGCACAGCCTCTTTGCCCGACTTGCTGGAGATGTGGATATTGAGATCGTGGGCATAATCGGTGGCAAAGACCAGCGGCGCGCCCTCGACATTCAACACCGCATCGGGCTTTTCGACGCAATAGGCTTGCTTCGGGTTGACCGCGCGCAGGGGTGGAAACTGCGTCGCTTGGACCGGGGGTAACGCGATGACGATGACCGATTTCGGATTGCGGAACGAGGGCGGATTGTTGAGCTTGAGATTGAGGGTGTCGCCTTTGGGCAGCGATAGGGCAGGTATGTATTGATATTCGGCTGTGTGAAGGTTATCGAGAATGCGCACGATGTCGATCACCGCGCCGACATAGGGGCTGAAGTAGCCTGCGCCTGCGGCGGCGCTGTATGAGAGCTGGCTCATCAGATCGGCGGATGCGCCGGAGGTGACGGTCGCGACCATCGATTGCGTGTGGCCATCGATGAGAACCATTTGATCGGGTTTCGCAGTGAGGCAGGTGGCTTGTTCGTTGGCCGGCTTGTCGAAGCAGGCGGGGTCGATCTTGATGTCGAGGCTGCGGGCCAGAAGCTTGGTGCGCTCCTGGAGCTTGTCGGGGTCTTTCATCGCGGTCTCGCGAATGGCGGCGAGATAGGTCTCGAGGCGCATGCGGTCGAGGCTGGCGAGGTTCAGGTCCTGCGAAGCGCGGACGAACGCGCCGGGGCGGGTGGAGACGAATTTGCGGAGCGTGGCAAAGTCGCCGCCGGTCTCCGGCGCGAGGAAGACAATCGCCTGTTCGGCTTCCTGGGGGACGACGACAAAGATGCCTTCGTCATGGACTTTTTTGTTCCAGGTCTCGGCGCGCGTGAACCAGTTTTCGGGAGGCTCATTGGTCGAGCCGCGGAGGAAGGCGACGATCAACAGATAGTGGACCGTTTGGCTTTCGGGAAAATCGGGATGGATCCAGATGCGGTCGCCGGGCGCGAGATTGGGCACTGCGGAGATGGGCAGCGTCGCACCGGCGCGCTCGACGCGAACATCTACCTTTGGCCCGACGAGGTCGAAGGGCGCGGCGTCGGCATGCGCCAACGGACCTCGCACACAGAGCGTTGCGGCAACCAGCAGAAGCGCGAGACGGCAGGTGGTTTTCAAAGCCATTGAGTTGATTCGGCGCTACTTCTGTTTAGACTTCGGTTGAAAGCTGCGATCTGGGTTTCCATTCCTGCGCCTGCTTGCGTGGCGGCTGCGGTAGCGATGTGCTGGCAAAGATCGTTCCGCTGGGCTCAGACCTAATCGTCGAGCAGAGGAGCAATTGCTGCCAAAAGCTCTCTCCTTATTCTAACGAAAGGGAGGGCGGTCTTGCTCTCGGTCTTTCGAGGCGCGAAGCAAGACGCGGGTCTGCCTAAGCGCGAATCTTCTTTCGAAGGACTTGCGTTAGACCGCGGGGGCGGGACTGGTTACGGCTTTGCGGACGGCGCTCCAGATCATCAGCCGGGTGATGCCGTTGAAGATGAGGTGGATGCCGACGAGAGTGCCGATGATCCACGCGGCGGCCGTCGACGGTTCGTACCAGATCATTGCGCCGAGCAGGATGCTGACCACGCCGTTGAAGAGGATCCAGCCGACGCCGTGCATTCTGCGATGGCCCCAATAGGAGACGATGCTGATGACGCCCTGAACGACGAGGATGATGCCGAGAACGAAGGTGATGGTGAAGAGACCGCGAACGGGGAAGAAGGCGATGTCGATGCCGCCGAAGATGAGGACGATGCCGATGAGCACTCGCCATATGACGGCTCCGGCGCCCTTGGAGTGAAAGGCGTCGGCGAGGTGAAAGACGCCGCTGATGACGAGCAGCCAGCCGATCACGATAGCGATGGCGATGCCCGAGGCGAAGGGAAGGGCGAGGGCCATAATTCCGGCGAGAATGATGAGGATGGCAAAGGCGATGCCCCAGCCGCTGACTTTCTTGATGGGCTCTCTCAACGCGGACTCAGTCATAGCTTCTCCTGCTTCGGAGTGACTATACCATGGAGCGGGTACATTTAGAAGTTATTGAATCGGTTGTGGTTGCGGCTCGCTATGACAACTTGAGGGTAGGGTCTTCCGGCTCCGCTACGGACGAATCGCAGTTCCGTGAACCGAGCGCGTAGTACAATTTTGGAAGAGGCCGGGCTCCCGGCACAAAGAGGAATCCGCAATGATCCGTGACGGCATCTTCGAGTAGCTGATGGTTGTGCAGCCGGCGCCAAGTTTGCTGTGCGATCTCGCAGGCATTATTGGCTCTATCTGGCTCCAAAATCTAATTCTGCTTACAACCGCTACGATCGGCTTGGGTAGTTATATTCTTTCCTCGCGACATGAGCGCCGCCGCGCGACCGTCGACGTGCTTCTAAGTAATTTAGGCGACAAAGAAGCTATTGCAGCTCTTAGCAGAGTCCACGATCTGATCAAGGCGGGATTAGACATTCCGCATCTGATTTCCGACGCAGGCGTTGCAGACCGCCGGACGATTTTCTCCGTCTTGAACCGATATGAATTCATGGCTTCCGGATTGAAGACTGGCGCCTTCGATAAGACAGTCTACAAGCGAATGTATTATTCGTCTGTTGTGAATGATTGGCGCGATTTATACGAGTTCGTACATGCCTACCGGAAATACAAAGAGCTATGGACGATCTACCAGGATTTTGAGGCCTTGGCCAATGAGTGGGCACTCGATCCTTTGATAAGCTCGGGAGCTTGAGGCGACCGGGTTCCGTCCTTAAACCGGTAACGGATTACGGTTTGCAAACTGTGCCTGGTGCCAGTAGGGATAGGTCTTTGTAACTTCACTGGCTTTGTCCAGCTTTGCGACTTGCTCGGCGGTTAACTTCCAGCCGGCTGCGGCGAGGTTTTGGCGGAGTTGCTCTTCGTTTCGCGCTCCGATGATCACCGTCGAGACGGTGGGGCGCTGGAAGAGCCAGTTGAGGGCGACTTGAGGAACGGATTTCTCTGTTTCTTTGGCGATCTCGTCGAGGGCGTCGACGATGTTGTAGAGATGTTCGTCGGGAATGGGCGGGCCTTGCTCGGCGGTTACATGGAGACGGCTTTCCGCTGGGAGAGGGTGGCCGCGGCGGATTTTTCCAGTGAGGCGGCCCCAGCCGAGCGGGCTCCAGACGAGCGCTCCGACCTTCTGGTCGAGGGCGAGTGGCATTAACTCCCATTCGTACTCGCGACTGGCCAGCGAGTAATAGACCTGGTGGCCGACATAGCGTGCCCATCCGTAACGCTCAGAGACGGAGAGCGCCTTCATCAAGTGCCATCCGGAGAAGTTGGAGCAGGCGATATAGCGCACTTTGCCGCTGCGGACGAGGGTGTCGAGCGGCATAGAGCACTTCTTCGACGGGAGTGAGCGCGTCGAAGCCATGCATATGATAGATGTCGATGTGGTCGGTGCCGAGGCGGCGCAGGCTTGCTTCGCAGGACTCGATGAGGTGGTAGCGCGAGGAGCCGACATTGTTGGGATCGCCGTCCATGGCAAAGGTCGCTTTGGTTGCGACGAGGACCTTGTTACGGCGGCCTTCGATGGCCTTGCCGAGGATCTCTTCGGCGGCCCGTACGAGTAGATATCGGCGGTGTCGAAGAGGTTGACGCCGGCCTCGAGGCAGATGTCGACCAGGCGTGTCGCTTCGGCGACGTCGCTCGAACCCCAGGCTTTGAAGAAGTCATTGGAGCCGCCGAAAGTCCCGGTGCCAAAGCTGATGATGGGGACTTGCAGGCCGGAGTAACCAAGTTGTCTAAATTCCATGCTCATGAGATGTAGCCTCTGGTGCAGACGATGCGCGATTGGCGCGCGGGCTAGAAATTTTTGCCGCTTGCGTAATCTCCGCTTGCGGAAACTCCGTCACTACTATAGCTTTACCTGAACATCAGAGGAAGTTAATTTGAGGGTGAATTTTGAGCAGTATGCCCGCTCTATAAGCCTACGGAGCCAACTCCGGGGACCTCTGATTCTATTGCTTGGGTGTGATTGATTGATGTTGCAGTCTGCAGGTTCCGGTGTGAGATGCGTCTCTTTGAACGAACGAGAGGTGTCGACGCATGTCGTTTGACGATTTGATGTTGTGGCTGGTGACGGCGATGAGCCTGACCGCCGTTGTCTTTCTGGTTTGGACCTTAGCCGCGTTGATTCGCAAGAGCGGCCCTGCGCGGTTCGCGATGGAATCGGAGCCTGGCACGGGGCTCTCGATCGCCCCCCGCCGGCATCGCCACCATTAGCCTACTAATTTTGAATTGACCTAATTTCCTCATCAATTGCGTCGGAGAGCGCTCCGAAGCTTTCCGCGCCGAAGCCGATGCATCCCTTTCGCTGCACAATCTCAAAGAATAGTGTCGGCCGATCTTCGACGGGCCGGGTGACGGCCTGCAACATGTAGCCAGACTCATCCTGGTCGACGAGAATTCCGAGCCTCTGCAGGTCGTCGATCGATTCCTCGATGCAGATGGGATGAGCACGCAGCCGAGTGTAGTAACTGGAGGGGATGCTGAGGAATTCAACTCCCTGACTACGCATTTTTTCGACGGTCTCGAGGATGTTGTCGGTGGCGAGGGCGATGCGCTGGACTCCGGGGCCGTGGTAGGACTCGAGATATTGCTCGATCCACGATTTTCCGTGTTCTCGGTCCGTTTTTCTCTGCGCGGTCGGCTCGTTGATCGGGAAGCTGATGCCGCCCTGATAACAGGTCACGACCTTTGAGCTTCCGGTGGTCTCGGCGACACTTTCGTCTTCTGCTTCGCTGCTTCGGTGGATGGAGAATCCGAGCACGTCGGTGTAGAAGTCGATCCAGCGGCGCAGCTCGTTCCAGCCGACATTGCCGGCGATGTGATCGATTGCAGTGAGGCCGACGGGGCGAGCGACAGGATCGTGGAAGCTGGCGCCGTGATCGACTGGGTGATATCCGGGCAGAAACGGGCCGAAATATTTGTCGCGTTCGACAAAGGTGTGGATGGTGTCACCGTAGGCTGCGATCGAGGCTAGTTTTACGCGGCCGAAGTCATCTTCGAGCTCGTGACATTCGTGAATGCTGCGCGCGCCGCGCCGTGTGGCTTCGCGCCAGGCTTGTTTGGCGTCATCGACGCACATGGCGATGTCACGAACTCCGTCGCCATGGCGGCGGATGTGGTCGGCGATGCCGCCATCGGGACGCAGGGGAGTGGTGAGGACGAGGCGAATTCGGCCCTGCTCGACGACGTAGGAAGCGCGATCGCGAAGGCCGGTCTCTGGTCCTGCCCAGGCAACGAGTGACATGCCGAAGGCGGCGCGATAGTAGTAAGCGGATTGGCGGGCGTTGCCGACGTAAAGCTCTAGATAATCCGTACCAGTGATGGGGAGAAAATCATTTCCGGAATGGACTTCCGGATGGAACAACATAGACGACATAATGGTGCAAACTCCAAATTCAACTTTCTGTTGCTCGCGGCCGTGAATTGAGGATCGAGGGCCGCACCGTTGGCAAAGATATACCTATAGATGCAGAGTTGGCGAGTCTTTGGGGGTTACTTTGGTTGGACGGGGTGAAGACTTATTTTCGTTGAATCAGTTTCTTGGGGAGCGATGCCACTCAGAACTACAATTCTGACCTGGCCGGTCTCTGTGCCGGAGGGAGCTTGATATGGCTGACACGTTCACGATTGATCCGGCTCACACCGCCGTCTTGAGCATGGATTGTCAAGCGGGTATCGTCTCCATTTACACCCGCGAGGGCAAAGACGCATTCCTGGGTCGAGTCGCGAGTGTTCTCAATCATGCTCGCGCTATCGGCATGACCGTGATCCATGTGCAGGTAGGTTTTCGAGCGGGACTGCCTGAGATCCATTCGCGCAATGCACTCTTCGGCGCCATTAAGTCTTCGGAGCCACATCAGCGGTTATTCAAGGAACCGCTTGGAGCGATCCCGGATGTGATCGCACCGCATGGCGATGAGATCGTGATCACGAAGCATCGAGTCAGCGCCTTCGCGGGCACGGATCTGGCGATGATTCTTCGCGCAAACGAGATCCATACACTGGTTCTTTGCGGCATTGCGACTAGCGGCGTCGTGCTTTCCACTCTTGTCGAGGCTGCTGACGCTGACTTTCGTGTTGCGGTCATCGGCGATTGCTGCGCTGATCTAGACTCGGCGCTTCATGATTGCCTCGTCGAGCGATTCTTTCCTACGCGCGGGGCGGTCTTCTCGTCTGAAACATTTATCGCCGCCTCATCGAGAGCTGATTGAGGCAAACCGGCCTCCCTATGGAAGGCCGATCGAGGCGATATTGTTTTGTGTTTCCAGCTAGAGACGATGAGCCATCGGCACGTTAAAAGACTCTGCCAAGCTGGAAGAAGAAGCGGTAGTGGCCTGCGTCGCCTCCGGCTCCGCCGATGAGCACGGGACCGAAGATGGTATTGACTATGACTCCTCCGACCCCGTCGACAGGATGGCGGAATCCATTTTCGACGGTCTGATACGTCCCAGCCTCGAGCCGAGCCAGGAAATAAAGTTTTCCTCCGAGGAAGGGCGGTAGTTGTGCCAACTGGCGCAGGTAGGTAAGTTGCCCATAGCCGTAGTTGTTGGTGAGGATTTCGTTGGTGCCGTAAGCGGCGAAGAGACGCGGGCCGCCGAGATTGAAGACGGGTAATCCGATTCTCACCGGGTCGGCGTTGTAAACCGTGCCGGCCCCTGCGCCGACCACGAAGGTATTGCGTTTACTGAAGGGGATGAACTGGGAGAATGCTCCCTGACTCGCAAAAAAACTCGGTGTGGGTAGCGAGCTCACGATGCTGGGATAAGCTTCATACCACTGTGTTTTGAAGGCAGCAAGTTGTCCGGTAGTGGGAATCACCGGGTCGTCGGTATGGAGCGCGGTGTATTGGAATAGCGCGTAGCTATCGCGGCCGGAGATTGTAGGCTCGGTGTTTTCGCCGACCTGAAGCGTATACGAGAGATATTCGGTGGAATAGCCGAGACGGAATTCCTGGCTGCGACCGAGTTGATATCCAAAATCAACTCCGCCTCCTGCCTGTTTCACACGATAGACGGATGCGAGGCTGCCAGTGTTGGTATAAGCGTTGAACTGATTGCTGTCGAGAAGAACCTGGGGGGCAACGAACCACCTACTGCCGACGCGAATGGGGTGGTAATACTCGGAGCGCAATCCATATTCGGAGCCAACGATGACGTCGTTACGAAGCTCCGAACCGTAAGTACCGACGTTGAGGAAGGTAATTCGAGCCCCTAGGCTGAAAAGCACATTGTTGTACTCGGAGCCGTCGAGGGTGACCTGGGGGCGAATGATCGGTGGTGCATAGCTCTTTTCAGTGGTGTCGATCAGCAGGCCCGGCTTGCCGTCCTTGTCGACCATCGAGTAGTTGAGGCTGGCGTACCGGCCATCTCCCTGAATGTCGAGGATCTTTTTCTGCATTTGATCGGAGTTGACGTCCTGGTTGAGTACCGGCGCAAAATCCTTCTCAATGGCTTTGGCGCTGTGCGGATCAGTGCCGGCGACCTCGACAAATTCCGGCTTGGGCGTGTGGCGGCGTCGAGCGTCGCGATCTGCGATGTATTGCTGCCAGGTGGCATCGTCGACTGAAAACCTGGTTAGAACGGCGGCCTTGCTCTGCGCGGCGTCGTAGCCCGCCTTGATCAGATCGTTGGACTGGCTGTAGTCCATGGTGTTGTACTTCGCGAGAGGGACGGAGACGAGTACATCGGCCGCTTCGATACTCTGAACTTCATTCGCGGCGATCATGACGGAGATCGATTTTCCCAGCACTCCGAAGGAGGACAGGTTCGCCGGCTTTGGGGCAGCCTGAGTATCTAAATAGACCGCGATCGTCACTGACGCGCCCATTTGTTTGGCGACGTCTACGGGGAGGTTGTCGAGGAGTCCGCCGTCGGCGAAGAGATGACCGTCGACGCGCACCGGCGAAAAGAAGCCTGGTAACGACATCGTCGAGCGCATGGCGGTGGAGAACGAGCCGCTGCTGAAGACATATTTTTTTCCCGAGTCGAGATCGGTCGCGACGCACCGATAGGGAATGGGGAGCTGGTCGAAGCTTTGGATCGTGGAATAAGGCAGCGCGACCCGGTCAAGGATGAATTGGACTTCCTGCCCCGAATTGAAGCCTGAAGGGAACTGCACACCCTTCTTGATGCCGAATTCAATCGAACCGGGGTAAACGATGGAGTCCTGCTTACGGCGAAAGGTGAGGTTCTGGAAGGGAACCTGGCCACGAAGCACGTCGTTCCAATTGATCGATTCGACCAGGGTGCGGACTTCGGCGGGAGAGCGGCCGGTGGCATAGACTCCGCCGACGAGGCCGCCCATGCTGGTTCCGGCGACGTAGCTGACCGGAATGTGATGCTCTTCGAGCCAGGTGATGACGCCGATGTGGGCAAGGCCGAGAGCGCCTCCGCCCTCCAGCACGAGCCCGATTTTCTGGGCGTTGGGATCGTGAGGGGTTGCCGGTTGTTGGGGGAGAGCGGTCAGAAACGAACCAGCCAGAATTCCGGCTACTATGCACGACTTCATTCCATTGCTCAGCATTGTTCGTGAAGCGAAGTTCAACTTACTTGCCATTCGGGTTTCGGACTCCAAATCTGTGCGCGGACGCTGCTCTGAGGATACAAGACGATGGAGCCTTGACTGCGTGATTCTTGGCTGAGCCAGCGGGCAGTTGATGATGGAGGTGGTTCACGGCGGATAAGTGCCGGCCGGTGCTGGTTGGCGGGATTAAGGCCGGGGGCCTATATGATGGGACTAGACAGCGTCGCGTGGCCGCATCGGTTCTGCGGGTGCTTCCGATGACTCGATCGACTTATATGGCACATGCGCTAGAGAACTCCACTTTGACCGTCGCGCGCTCGTTTCTCATCGAGCAGGATTGGAAGGCGTACTCCCCGGAACAACACGCGATTTGGGCCGAGTTGGTGAGCCGGCAGATGCCCTCGCTTCGCGAACATGCGTGCCAGGAATATCTGGAGGGTTTCGAGGCCATCGGTCTGCGAGAGGACTTGATTCCCAACCTCGCCGAGGTGAGCCGGCGTTTAGAGCCGCGAACCGGGTGGAATTCGACGCCGGTGAGCGGCTTCCTGCCTTCGGATGCATTTTTCGAGATGCTTGCGGCGCGACGCTTTCCGACGACGACCTGGCTGCGCAGCAAGGATTCGCTTGAATACACGCCGGAGCCGGATATCTTTCACGATGTCTTCGGCCATGTACCGATGCATGCGCATCCGGTCTTCGCGGATTTTCTGCAGCAGTACGGGAAGGTGTGCGCCGGGCTTCGCGATAAAGACGCGTTGGAGCGAATGGGGCGGCTCTTCTGGTTCACGGTTGAGTTTGGGGTGATTCGGCAGGCAGGGCAGCTAAAGCTCTACGGCAGCGGGCTGATCTCGTCTCACGGCGAAGCCAAGTATGTATTGCAGGCGGAGAGTGGCGAAGGGCCGGAGATTCGCGACTTCAATCTCGATCAGGTGCTCGATCAGGAGTTCCTGGTCTCGGAGATGCAGAAGGTGCTGTACGCGATTGATTCGTTTGAGCAAATCTATGAAGCAGCGCAGGAAGCGGAGCGACGACTCGCTTAGCAGAATTGACTCGCTGGCGCTTGGCGCGGCGACTGCTCACAATTGGAACTGTGGACTGAGATGGGAATCTTTGTTTCGATTGTTGATTCCCATGCAAATATTTGCACGTCTCTAACACTCAAGAGCGCACAATCGAGATTGGAGTTTCAATTCGTTGCCTAGAATCCATTTTCATCAACGACTCGATGCGCTAAAGGACAAGCTGCTTGCCATGGCGGCGCTGGCGCAGCAGGCGGTGCAGGCAGCCGTGGACGCTTACCTGCAGCGCGATGCCTCTCTTTGCGAGTACGTCCAGGACAATGAGGCCGCTATCAACCTGGCCCACCGCGAGGTGGACGAGATGGCCTACGAGCTGCTCGCGCAGGAGCAGCCGATGGCGATCGACCTGCGGTTTATTCTCGCCGTAATCAAGATCAACAGCGACCTGGAGCGTATTGGCGACCAGGCCATGGGTATCGCACGACGCACCCGCGATCTGCTGGAGTACGAACACGCCGAGCTGCCGGTCGACATCACGGGCATGGGCGAGGTGGCATCGCGAATGATCCGCACGGCGATCCAGGCACTGCTCGACGCCGACGCTTTGGTGGCCGATTCAGTTCGGGATATGGACGACGAGATCGACCGCATGAACCGGGTTGCGCGCAAGGGGTTGATTGGGGTGATTCAGGAAACACCCGATGTGACGATCCAGGCGTTGAACGGCATCCTCATTTCGCGGGGCCTGGAGCGGATCGCCGATCACGCCTCGAATATTGCGGCTGATGTGATTTTCTGGGTGCGGGGCGCGGATGTTCGCCACCAGTTGAGTCTGGCCGTCGATTAGCCTGTGTTCGCCAGTCAATATCCAATAGCTTTGTTCCGCAAATAACCACTTCATCCCAAAGTGATCATTTGTTGGCAAAACGCAAGCCAACCGCGCTGATTTCATCGCAGAACCCTTGCCAAGTGCGCAAAATCGCGCAATCCTACAAGCGAACGATTGTGCTTATCGGCAATATCCCCGATCGTTCGGCGAGAAGAAGCGAGGTTCCCCATGTTCGGGTTCGTTTCGAGAGCGACGCTGTTCCAGCAGAATTTATCGATCCGTATTGTGCCCGCCGCCATTGGCCTTATGTGTCTCGGGCTAGCCGCAACTAGCTCGGTCGCCCGCGCACAGGTTTTTACAGTTGAGACCAGTAAGATCGAGAGCCGCTACACCGATATCAAGCGGACCCACGTCGCACTGAGTAGCCAGCCAATACTCCAACGCACCAAGCTTCAGCTGGTGCGGGTGCTCGAGTCTGAGCAAGGGTTTGCGATGCGCCCTTTGCCCAAGGGCAGCAAAGGTATGACGCTGATCGCCAATGGAGCGGCGAATCCGAATGGCTCGGACTACGCGAAGACCCTGGAACATAACGGCATTGCCTTACAAGCGGCCGACCGGGTCATGATCACCGACATCAAGTTTCTTGGCGACAAGATCGTCTTTGAATTTAACTACGGTCCGGACCAGAAGCATCGAATCCTCAGGCATATCTCGGTGGGAGCGAATGGGGCCATGATCCCGCTCGCCCAGGATAGTGGTCAGGAGCCCACCGGGGTGAGAATTACGCTGCAGTTTGAGAAGTTCGTTCCTGAGCTGACGGGAACGGAAGTGATGGAGCTGCTCAATCCGCTAGTCGATTTCAAAGTGAAGACGCCGGCTGAGGCCTATGTCGACACGCTGCCTGCGCAGTTGAGAGAGGCGATTCTCAAGCACCATGTGCTGGTGGGGATGAGCCCTGACATGGTGAAGGTTGCCATGGGTCATCCAGATAGCAAGAGCCGGGAGCGCGAAGGCGACATGCCGTTTGAGGAGTGGGTTTACGGTCAGCCGCCGGCGGATGTCGAGTTTGTCCGCTTTAACGGTAACCGGGTGATCCGGGTTGAAGAGTGCAAGATGGGTGAGCCGCCAATCATCCGCGACCAGGATGAGATGGGCAATTATTGGAATACGGTCCCGACGAACCCGAATATCCGAGAGATCAAGCTGGGCGATCGAAGCTCCGATTCCGACAAGCAGGAAAGCGCGGTGACGGTCGGCCCATCGCTGCGCAAGCCGGGGGAGATTGTGCCGGACAATCCTGATACTCCGCAGTTGGGCAAGGTGCAGTTTCCTCCCGGGATGGATGGGAGCAATAAGCCGGCGCAACCGGGGAGTGCACCTGCCGGCGGGAGTGGGTCAGGCTCCGGGACAACGGGCACCGGCACGACGGGTTCCGGCACGACGGGGTCTGGGAGTTCGGGAAGCGGTACTTCAGGAAATGGTACGGGTACGACGACTGGGACAGGAACGACACCGCCGCAGCCCCCGTCATCTCAATACACAGCATTTCCTTCCAGGATGTGACCTGGTCGTTGCGCTTAGACGGGCGAAGCGACTGTGGTTTCTGCGGGCGAAGGTTCGTTCGCTATTTCATGTAAAATTGAAAAGCGAGTTCGAGATCCTTCTGTGTCGTCCCTTCCATTCGCCGCGCGTTCGCGCTGAGCGAAGTCCGGTACGCAAATCGATACGGACAGACTTCAAAGGAAACGCACGCGCAAGACCTCTCCCTCCGGGATGCATGGCGAACGATTTCGCCTTTGCGCTGGAGAGGAGACCGACATTCAAGGAGAGTTTTATGGCTAAGATCGCCAAGACAGCAGATCGCAAGAAGGTAATGGACACCTCGAAGAGCACGGATTGCCCGAAGTGCGGCAAACCGACTCGTATCGTCAAGCGGGTCAAGGACCGCGAGCGCGGCGTTCCCGGCGGAGTCTACATCTCCTGCTCAGCCTGCGAATTTCACGAGAAACTGTAATCAAACGGCCCCGGAAACGACATCCCGGGGCCGAGATTCGTTCCGTTTGCAAGCTTCTTGAACGGGACGGCTATTTGTCTGCTGCTCTTTCCTCGTTTCCGACCCAATGGGCGGATCCCGTGCATCTATCCCAGTAAAGCGCCCGAGATTGTTTCAGGTTCGCCAAGGTGACCATGACTGAGGATTCCAAAGCCCCGGTGACTCCGACGGCCATGCCGGTTTTTCGGCCGGACATGGCATTCCCGCCTCTGACTGACGAAATGATTGAGCGCCTGCGCGCCTATGGGACCGAGGAGACGTTTGCCCCGGAGACGGCGCTCTTTGCCCGCGGGGAGCGCGAAGTCGACATGTTCGTTGTGCTCGAAGGCAAGCTCGAAATCTACAGCCAGGACGAGAAGAACGAACGGAAGCTGCTGGCGACGCTTGATGAGAGACAGTTCACCGGCGAACTCGATCTGCTGAGTACGCGGCGTACCCTGGTGGACGGTTGCACCTTGACCAAGTGTGTTCTGCTTCGCGTTCCGCGCGCCCAACTGCAGCGCCTGATGCGCTCCGAAGGCGATATCGCCAACCTGATCATGCAGGCGACGATCTGGCGGAGATTGGGCATCATCGAGGATTCGTCGGGTATCGTGCTGCTTGGCCATAGCACGGCAGCAGAGACGATCAGCCTGCAACGCTTTCTCACGCGCAACGCATATCCTTTTCGGCTGCTGGAGCCCACTGCGGAACAGTCGGCAGAGGCCGAGCATCATTCCGGAGAGGAATATCTGCTTCCGGCGATCATTCTTCCCGGTGGCAAGGTGCTTCACCGACCCAGCGTGGCGGACCTGGCTGATGAGCTTGGCCTAACCGAACGACTTGATCCGAATGCGACCTATGACATTACGGTGGTTGGCGCCGGACCTTCGGGGCTTGCGGCGGCGGTGTATGGCGCCTCGGAAGGGCTTTCGACGCTAGTAATCGAGGGGACTGCTCCGGGTGGGCAGGCCGGCACGAGCTCCAAGATTGAAAACTATCTCGGTTTTCCGACGGGTGTTTCAGGTCAGGAACTGGCGAATCGCGCGCAGGTGCAGGCGCAGAAGTTTGGCGCGCGGCTGGCGATATCGAGAGATGTTGTGGCGATTGACCAGGTCGGTTGCATCCATCAACTCAAGCTTGCCGATGGGTCGAGCGTTCGCTCCAGAGCGGTCGTTATCGCGACGGGCGCTCAATACCGCAAGCTGTCGGTGGAGAATTACGACCGCTTCGAGAACCAGGGAATTCTCTATGCCGCGACGGCCATGGAGGCAAACCTGTGCCGAGATTCGGAGGTCGCCGTCATTGGCGGCGGCAACTCCGCCGGCCAGGCAGCGATCTTTCTTTCGGGAATCGCCAAGCATGTTCATTTGATCATTCGCGGGGAATCGCTGGCTGCGACGATGTCGCAATATCTGATCTCGCGGATTGAGAACTCTCCGCGCATCACCCTGCATAGCGAGACGGAGATTGTCGGACTTGAAGGTGAGTCTGTTCTGGAACGCGTGACATGGATCAACCGGAAAACGGGAGAGCAGGAGACGCGTCCCGTCGGGAGCATGTTTGTCATGATCGGCGCGGAACCGAATACGGGCTGGCTCTATGGGACGCTGGCGCTGGACAAAAAAGGTTTTGTGATTACCGGTTCGGCCGAAGCTTTTGAGAATACGCGCTATGCGACCAACGTTCGGGGTGTCTATGCGGTTGGCGATGTGCGGTGTGATTCCGTCAAGCGGGTCGCGTCGGCGGTGGGTGAAGGGTCGGTCGTGATCTCGGATGTTTACCGCTATCTGGCCAGGCATCATGATGTGGAAGCGGAGGCTGAATCCACGCTTGCGGCGTTGCAGGCAGTAAGTGCTCCGGCAAGGTAAGTGCGGTCGATTGGTGTGCAGCAATGAGGCAAGTTGGGAGAGGATTGGGTGCATGAACTTTTCGGAACAACTGGCAAGCCAATTTCGAATCGACCTGCTGCGTTTTCATCGACAGATCGGAGCTTTTCCGGACGATGAGGCGATTTGGCGAGTACTTCCGGGAGTGACGAATTCGGCGGGAAACCTGATCCTGCATCTCGAGGGCAATCTTCGCGAATATATTGGGCGACAGCTTGGCGGGATTCCCTATACAAGGAATCGTCCGCTGGAGTTCAGCGCCAGGGGTATTTCAAGGCCGGAACTGAGTAGCCGGATCATGGATCTTGTGGAGAAAATTCCTGCCGTGATTGCAAGCCTTTCGCCGGAGCAGATGGCGCAGCAATATCCAGAGGTTGTGCTGGCTGGTCCTCTCTCGACGGGCGAGTTCCTGATTCATTTGTACGGGCACCTGAACTGGCACTTCGGCCAGGTGGATTATCTGCGTCGAATACTGACTGGCCAAGGCGCTCTTGTCGAGACGGGTCCTTAAGCGCAAGGCTAGTTCAGGAATCACATTGACCCGATGCTGCGTTCATCGGTGAGCGTCGACGGTGGAGAAGTGGATTGCCGCCGGGTGACGGGCGCCGTTGGTGATGAGATCCTCTATGGCCTCGACCGATTGAATGCTGCCTCTTGCTCCGATGCCGGTGCAGTTTAATGCGGCAGCGGCGCAGGCGAAGTCGAGCTGACGGCTGAGCGGCCATTCCTGGAGCAATCCGTAGATAAACCCAGCGTGGAAGATGTCGCCGGCACCGGTGGTGTCTGCCACTGGCACTTGATAGGCGCGAATATGTTGAAAGGCGCGTCCGTCGTAGGCGAGGACGCCTTCTTCGCCTAAGGTGGCTGCGGCGATTCGCGCGCCGTAGCGGCGATGCATCTTCTCGAGCGCCTCCTCGAGGTTCGGCTCGGCCATGAGACGGGTAGGGAAGTCGCGGCTGACGACCGCGTAGTCGACGAGCGCGAGCAGTTCTTCGATGCCGGTGTAGAGCTCGTCGAGGTCGGCGATGACGGGGATGCCGGCTTCGCAAGCCCAGCTTGCGGCGAGGGTTGCGGCTGCGGTGTCGTGACCGTCGACGTGGAGGGCGCGCGCGTTGACGATCCATTCGCGATTGAGGTCGGCGGGTTGGAGGAAGAGGCGCTCATCGAGGCGGCCCAGGACGGTGCGCTCGCCAGCGGCGTCGACGAGGATGAGCGACTGCGGGCTGGCTGCTCCGGGAACGGCGATGAGCTGAGTCTCAACTCCGGCGGCCGCGAAGGCTGCGCGATGCAGCCGAGCGGCGTCATCGTCGCCGAGTTTGCCGACGTAGCGGGTTGCGAGTCCCCACTGTTGGCAGGCGATGACGGTGGTGGCGACCTGACCGCCGGGGAGGATTTTGGGATTGCGGTACTCGACCTTGGAGCCGGGGATCGGGAAGCTTGGGAGGTTGATCAGGGTGTCGGTGGCATTCAGTCCTACGCCTACCAGGTCCACCTGGGGGAAAGTCGACATGTATTTACTGTAAATGGAGCGCTAGGCGTTGTAGGGTCGGCCAGCGACGACGCCCTGGATTTATACGCCTTGCTGTTGGGATAGAGTCTGTTGGGCTGCAAGGGTCGCGCGAACATGTAGTCGATAATGCCGGCGGTTGAGCCGAATTTCCTTCGCACGCCGCTTCACCTCGCTCGCCGACTGGGTGATCGCCCGGTAAGCGTTGATTTGGCCACGGTTGTATTCCTTAAGGCCGCAAAACGGTTTCCTGCCTTTGAACTCGGGGGCAAAGCGCCAGCCCCATGTCTGGCTTGGCACGAAGACTCTGGTGAAGGAGGTCCGGGGAAGACTATGCGGGACTATGATTTCGAGCCCAAGAGCATCTTTGTGCTGATTGAAAATCTTGAGAGCCTCGGTCGTTGTAACCAGAGTATGCTCGCCGTTAAATCGGCCAACCCAGACCAGGGTATTTGGAGCTAAACGAAACTGGATGGCGTGAAGGGACTTCGTGCCATCGCGTTTGAGTTCTCGCAACCATTGATAGGTGCGGAATAAGTCCGGACAGACTGGCGTGCAATAGAAGCCCTTCACCGATTCCAGCCTGGTGCGTGCGGCCCGGATACCGGCCCTTCCGATGCGGGCTACTTTCTTCGAATCGGTGAGGTGGATGAATTGCGGCATCCAAGGACTCCTTCCACCTGAGCATTTTATCGCTGTGTGCGATTCGTAGTGAAGAGGATTTCTCGACCCGCTCAAGCCGTCCATTCGCTCTGCCGGTTCGCTTTGATAGACTTATGCCGCCATGAAAACATTTTCTCTTCGACTGCTCTGCATCATGCTGTCTTTGGTGGCCGTTGCCGCTGCTCAGGATGTCATTCCTCTCTATCCTGGCATTGCGCCTGGCTCGACGCCGGTGGATTATCCAGAGAAACAATACTTCTCCAAGGTCTGGAATACGGATGTGGTCACAAACGTGACGCGGCCTACGCTCACCGTTTTCAAGCCTTCGGCGGATACGAAGAATGGGACTGCCATCGTTATCTGTCCGGGCGGTGGGTTTATGGCGTTGTCGATTGCGAGCGAAGGCACCGACGATGCGAAGTACCTTGCGGCGAGAGGCGTGACTACCTTCGTGCTGAAGTACCGACTTGCGCATACCGGTGAAGACGGCACGGCCGAGTTTGGTGCGCTCTTCGCGGACCGGAAGAAGTTCGAGGAAACGATGAAGGACGTGGAGCCGCTTGCCGTTGCCGATGGATTGGCGGCGGTTGCTTACGTGCGGCAGCATGCGTCGGAATGGGGAGTTTCTCCGGACCGTGTGGGCATCATCGGATTTTCTGCCGGTGGCGCGGTGACGGCCGGCGTCGCCTTTCAATACGCGCCTGAGGGCAGGCCTGCGTTTGTCGCTCCGATTTATGGGGCGATCTTGAAAGATGCTCCTGTGCCGGCGGATGCGCCGCCGATGTTCATCGCGGCGGCAACCGACGATTCGCTCGGGCTGGCTCCGTCGAGCATTGCGCTCTATCAGAAGTGGACGGGGGCGCATAAATCCGCCGAACTTCACATGTACGCGAAGGGCGGTCATGGCTTTGGAATGCGGCAGCAGAATATTCCCACCGATCACTGGATCGACCGGTTTGCCGATTGGCTGCAACTTGAGG
>CAVZRF010000011.1:0-27295 GCA_963777685.1 uncultured Acidobacteriaceae bacterium
TCGTTCCTGTAACCGATGGGAACCTATCTAGATAGTCTTCGAGCGTTAATATTTCGTGCATTTCCCGTGCGCTGGACGAAGGGGGTCCCGGTCTGAATCCCGCAGCCGATGCCCTGCGATCAGCGATCTTGTTGGGGTAGCGGCGGCTATCAATCGTGCTCACAATTCGCATCGGCGCGTGAGCAGGATCGACTATCCAAGGGGGATGTATCATGGGACGGCCAAGAACGGTGCGGGAACTTTCAGCCGAGACGAGGCGTCTTGGCGCAGACACTTTGCGGTTCAGAGCTGCTGCGCGGCTCATTGATCCCCCTGGTGCGACCGGTAGGTACGCCGACATGCTCGAGCGCCTGCGCGAGGACCCTGGCAATCGAACGCTCGGCCAGTTACTCCAGGAGCGGCAATGGGCCCTTCAGGAGATCGAGCGACTCACCGAGGAACTGCTCCGCCAAAGAAGCGTACCGGTGCCAAAAGCTCCATCCCAAGAGATCATCGATGAGGCGGAGAGCACTCGACGCGCTAAAGCGCTTCGCAATCCAAATCGGCTCATTCGGATGAAAGAGCTGCGACAGCTGCTTGGGTTGGGGAATTCCACGCTCTACAAGATGATAGGAGAAGGACGCTTTCCGCGCCCCGTGCGCCTGGGCGAGCGCGCCGTTGCGTGGCGACTAGCTGATGTCGAGGCGTGGCAGAGGACATTAGGGTGACGCGCTGCATGCAGGCGCTCGGAAACAGGGAAGCGCGCGGCGGCTCATGCCACGCGGCCTCGCGAACTTCTCCGATTACTCGCTCTTGGCTTATGCCGTCCGGTCAATCCCAGGAACCAACGTAAGAAAGTAGGTTCATGAGCCACCAGTTCGCCGCAAGGGCTGTCGAAGAGTGCCCCTGCGCTTGTCAGGCCGTTGTGGTGGCGATTGCGTGCGGCCCATCGAAGGCGAGTTGGGGGTAGAAGATTAGGATGCCGCTCGCTGAGCTGCTTTAGTGTAAACAGCTCCGCTGGCGGGGGGAGGTCGTCATTTTCGTCTGAGAACATGCGGCGGTTCTCCCTCATGTTGCGGGCAACCGAGAAACGTAGATAGAAGGGCGCCTCAGATGCTGAACGCCGCGACCCACTGCCGCCGGGAATGTCGAGTGCGAAATGATCGTGACGCGCATTGGAAAAGTCCCTTCAGCCTGGAGCTCGTAGATTTTCGTCTTGCCCAGACCTGTGGCATCGATAACTTGGGGCAACCGAAGCATGCGAATGGGACGATCGCCGGCGGTCGCGGATCGTGGGCCGGCCCTGCCCGCTCTGGAAGGTCTGGCCTGAGGGAATCGCGGGCGGTGTGATTCATTGCTGCGAACGCCGTCCGAAGGCGTGCGGATTCTGGGAGGGAAGGCGCCGCTGTCGCGGATCTCGTCGCGAGCAGCGTCGAGCATGCCGACCGTCCTTGCGCTCCCGCGCGTGTAACTCATGCCTGTCGCTGGAAACAATTCCGGAGGTCGCACGTGATCTCACGCAAATCGCCAGAGCACGCTCCACATTTCCGTCCGCGCTGCCGTCGCTGGCTTCCCACTTCACCACGTTCTCCCGCATTTCACGCTTGTGGTTCAATCCCCTTCTGGGCAACGTATGCGACAAGCGCAGCGCGGAGTACGTTGCAGCGCCCGAAGGGCCCGACGTTGAGGGGTGTCGGGGCGCAGCCCTGACCAAGGTGGGTTGGGTAAACAATTCCGGACTTGTTCCGGAATTGTTTACACGAACCGCTACCTTGCAATCGAAGTGGCGCTAGCCTCCGCCTCGGAAGCCCCTCCGAACCGCAGCGGTTGCTGGCCCGGGGATTAAGAGCATGCCCCGGCGCGAATCCAGCAAGACGCAGTTCATTGCGGTGCGCATGTCGGCGAGCGATGCCGAGGCGCTGCGAGCGCAGGCAGAGCACTGCGGGCTCAGCATCTCAGAACTGATTCGCCGTCGTGTGACGGGTCAGGCTGTCACGAGCCGGACTGACCAGGAGACCGCGAGCAGCATCGATCGGCTCGGGCGGATGCTCAAGCATCTGTACCCCAAGGACAAGGGCTGGGCGAGTCCCGAGGAGCGAAAGCGCTGGTGGACTCTGGTGAGCGAACTTGAGAACACCGCGAACGCGCTGCGTCGATAGAGAGCCAAGGGCAAGCTGAAATGCTGGCGAAGGTCATCACGCTGAGCCACAGCACACGTGGCAATGGCTTCGGGCCGGTTCTTCGATACATCCTTCGTGCCGACCCGCGCGCAGCCGTGCCAGGGCAAGCGCTCGAGTCAGGCCATCTCCATATGAAAGAGGAGCCTCTGTGGGCTCCTGGCGAGGACCCCGTCGGCTACGCCGGGGATCTCGCCGCGCTATTCGACGCCGATGTGCGCCGCTGCCGAGAGCGGGGCCGCTTTCGCGGCAATCCCGTCTACCACGTGGCACTCAACTGGCAGGAGGGCGAGCACCCGACAGCGGCGCAGGTCGAGCGCAGCTGCCAGCAGGTCATGAAGGCGCTCGGATTTGGGGAGTGCCAGGCCGTCTGGTCGATCCATCGCGAAACCGACAATGATCACGTGCATCTGGTCATCAACCGCGTGCATCCGGTGAAGTTCACGGCGATCAGCGTCCCGCGGCGCGATTTCCTGATCCTCGACCGCTGTATGCGGGAACTGGAGCTTGAGCTCGGGTTCGGACGCGCCAACGGTCCTTATATCAGTATCGATACGGCACAAGGACCCCAGATCGTTCGCATGAGCCGGACGGAGCGGGCGGCCCGCGGCCTGCTCCAGGACCCGGACGCTCCCCGGCTCACGGTGCGCGCACAGCGCGCCGAGAAGAACTTAGGAGGCGCCTCGTTCCAGACCTGGATCACCGGAGCGCCGGCCGCCCGCGTGCGCGAGGTGATTCAGGGGCGCGCTGCCAGTTGGCAAGGCGTTCATGAGGCCCTGGGCGAGTTCGGCTGCGCAATCGTGCCCAAGGGAAGCGGCATGGTGGTGACCACGACGCTCTTCAATGGCCGGGTGCTCGCGGCCAAGGCGTCCATCATGGGGCGCTGGGCGAGCAAGGCATCGCTCGAGCGGGCACTCGGTCCCTACCAGGCACCGTCCGATGATCACCCGAAGCGTACCGGTCGGCGGATGGAGTCGTACGAGCAATCGATGCTGCGCGAACGCCGGGAGGATCCTGGGCCGCGCATGGAGAGCGATGATCCGGAGCGCCTGGCACGGCGCGCTGCGAGAGCCGATGCCCGCCGGGCACTGGCGGAGCGGTTCGAGCAGGAGCAGGCGCAGGCCCGAGCAGAACGCACGCGACAGCGGGAGGCGCTGCGCCGGCGGCAGGAGCTGGAACGGCGCGCGCTCCTCGAAGCCCATCGCGATCAGCGCCGAAGGGCACGCGCCGCAGCGCAGGGCGCAAGGGACGCGCGGGCGGATGGCATTTTCAATCTGGGCGTTCGAGGCCGCGGTGGAGCGCGAGGTCTTGCAACGCCGCCACGCCATGGAACGTCGAGCGCTGACAGACCGACTGCCGCGGAGTGAGGTCTGGCGGCTCTGGCTCGAGCGACAGGCCCTCGCCGGTGATGAGGCGGCTAAATCGGCCTTGCGCGGCATTCGTTACCGCGAGCAGCGCAAGAGACACTCGTGAGGATGGAATCGAGGGGGAGGAGATCACCGATCAACGGCCTCTCATCCTGGGGAGCCTGCGAATCGAAGTCGATGCTGCGCGCCTCGTGGTGATCTACCGCCGAGTGGATGGCATAGAGGCCTTCCGCGATACCGGTCCTCGGATCGTCATGCAGGACAAGAGTGATGAGAGCCTGGAGGGCGCACTGCGTGTCGCGGCACAGAAGTACGGCGGTCGTGTGCAAATGACGGGCAGCGACATGTTCCAGGAGCGGGCTGCGAGGATGGCGACGCGGCTGGGAATCGCCGTGCACAATCCGGATCTGCAGGCGATCGTCGCCAACGAGCGGCAACGTCTCAATGAGCGTTGGGTTGAACCGCGTTCCCCGCAGCCGTGGAGAAATGCGGAAGATCGCAGAGATGCTCGGCCTCGGTCACGAGGTATGGAGCGATGAGGTGAAGCGCGGATGGGATTCGCTCGTGCGCACCGACAATTGCGATGGTGGCTCAACAATGGCGGGAAGGTTGTGATGCCATAGTTCAAGGAGAAGATCCCGGACATGCCGAAACATTGTCAGGTACTAACGGCATGTCCATGGCCCTAGTGCCTCGGATACGGGTACTTATCCGGAGTATATAGCGTAAGATTGGAGCCATGGATCCGCCCAAAACCGCGCAGAAATCGCTGATTCCCTGGAGCGCAGAGAGTGGGGCGCTCGAGCCGGTGGCCGTTACCCGTATAAAGGAATGGTGGCGTCGGGCCCAGGGCGCCTATCCGCCCAACACCCGCAAGGCCTGGGCCTGCGACTGGGCTTCTTTTACGTCATTCTGCGGACTCCGCGTCGCTGTCGCCATTGCCCGCCACACCCGAAACCGTCGCGACATTCGTCGGGCAGTGTCGGATGGAAGGCAAGAAGCCGGCCACCGTCCAACGGTACCTCTCTACGATCGCCCTGGCGCACCGGGTCGCCAAGCTGATGAACCCCTGCGACGACGAAGCAGTGCGGCTGGAGATGAAAGCATTCATGAATGCGGTAGGCGTACGGCAGCGGCAGGCCAGGGCGCTCGGGTGGGCGGAGATCACGAAATTTCTGGAGACCGCCGGTGAGAGCCTGCCGGCGACGCGCGAACGCGCGCTGATCTGTGTGGCGTATGACACGATGGCCAGGCGTAGTGAGCTTGTAGCGTTCGATGTCGATGATTTCCAATTCCTTGCGGATGGGACGGGCAGAGCGCTGATCCGGCGTTCGAAGACCGATCAGGTGGGGGAGGGCAATACCGCGTACCTCTCGCGTACGACGGTGCGATACCTCAAACTATGGAACGACGCCGCTGAGATCAAAGGAGGAGCGGTGTTTCGACGAGTGATCGGGCGCGGGACGGTCACCACGGACCAGAATGGGAGAGGGAGAATCGGGGAACGGCTCAGCGTCGATGGCGTAGCGCAGGCGTTCAAGCGCGTCGCGAAATGGGTCAAGATGCCGGCGGAGGAAGTGGCGCAGATCAGCGGGCACTCGATCCGGGTCGGGGCCACGCAGGATCTGTTGGCGCTGAATATTGATCTGGCATCGGTGATGCAAGCGGGGAGATGGAAAACCAATAGAATGCCGATGCGCTATGGGGAGCATGTGCTGGCGGCACGCGGGGGGATGGCGAGGGCAGCCAGGGAGCAGGGCAGAGATGACAAATAAACTGGCCCGGTGGACCGTCGCTGGCAGGGCGGCGAGAGAGTTGTAGAGCGTAGTAGTTTGGGCTCGGTCTCTCTCTGCGAGATCAATGCTTCACTGACAAACTCTTGGCCACCTCGCCCGGATTGCGGGAGCGCTGGAAGTCTCGCCAGCGGAATTAATGATCTTTCGACTACTGATGGTGTTGGCGATATTTCCGTAATAATTCCGACAACTACGGCTAGAGGAGCCGCCCAATTTGGTTCATATCGAAACAGTTGATCTATCTATGCGCAATGTCACATTCCCAAGTGATCGCGTCGGGATGGTCATTGTTCAGCCGCATCTCTCGATAACCGCAGCAGAACCATATCGGTGCACCGCGCAGGCAAAGCCGCAGCAGCTAGCGATGGTAGCCAAAACCCTAGAAGTCTCGCGGGCGGCGCTGCACGGCGCACCCAAAACCCATTTCACCATTTTCCCCGAATACAGTATCCCGTCGCCCGAAGGTATAACACTGGTCGACTCGGCGCTCCAAGCCAACGAATGGCCAAATGGTACGATAGTCATCGGTGGTACCGACGCCCTTTCTCGGGCCGATTTCGCCACGCTCGCCAACACGCCAGGCACACATCTGGATCTGGGGCACAACAACCTAGATCGTGTTGCCCCCAATGGCTGGATAAATTGCGAAATCATCTGGGTAAAGGCTGGTGACGGAACCGTAGAGCGTTGGCTCCAGCCCAAACTTTCCCCAGCATGGCAAGAACTGAATGTTCATTACCAACATATGTTTCGCGGCAACTCCGTCTTCACATTTAAAGGTTTGTTCGACAATCAAACGAGCTTCCGCTTTTGCTCTCTGGTCTGCTTCGATTGGATAGCAACGGTCGAAAATAAAAAGGTTTGGCAGTGGGTATTGGAGGACTTACAGGAACAAGCAGCTCAAGCACAGGGTGAAATCCCGCTTTCCTGGCTGTTTGTCGTGCAAAGCAATCCGAAGCCATCGCATGACACGTTCCTGACAGAAGTAACCAGATTCTTCGATCAAAACACTGCGCCGAGGGTCCGGCGTGATCGCGCTTGTCTGTTATTCGCAAACGGCGCAGGCAACAGTAAGCCGGGAAAGGCCAATTTATTTGGGGGCACCAGCTTGATATTTCCCCCTCAGACCCTGTTTACGCAACCTGACTGTAGCCCGACGTTCTCAAATGGTGGGCTACGCGTCCGGTCGAGCACGCTGTTGTCTGCTTATCGCGATTTCGTTTTTCGGGAGCGTGGCGCATGCATCCATTCATTCTTGCAGATAAATCCAAACTCACTGAACGTCGGGGCTGCTGGGAGGACAATTGCCGTCGAGAATGCCTTTGTCTTTCCGCTGGACGGTGCAATTGATCGACGCGTTCCATCCGATTCAGTCCCCGCGTGCATCAAATGGTTGATTGATGAGCTGGATGAGCTTCCGAGTTTGAGCGTCGCGTATCCCAATGTGGCACTGGCTACGCCAACGGACGCCACACACGGTCGGACCGTAGCCGCATTACGGCAGATTTCGCCTCAATCTGCCGCCCATGCTGTGAAATTAGCCGCCCAGGGATCTAATGCGAAGCACGCTGATGAATGGGATCAGACGGAATCTCTGGCGCTGGAGCATATAGTGCATACGCTCGACATTGTGTCTCTCGGCTCTTCGCCTCCGACGGTCGGCAAGGATTCGGCCCATGCCTCAGTGGTTCTGAACGGTCAGCCCGTCGATCTCGTGGCCGTTCGTGGAGAATCACACGAGGAATGTCTAAAATATTCACAGCGTTTGTTGCCTCCGCTGCGCCGCCAGACCCTTCTTGTTTCACGCGATCCGGACAACAATCCTTGGCTGCGGAAGCTCGGCAGTTACTTGGAGCCAGAGCAGAGGCATTTGGGACATGAACACAATATCACTGACCCTGGCAGCGGCTTATTGCACCTCGGCTATCGAAATTTGCTAGATATTTTCCAGCAAACTGCAACTGTGGCCGCCGTTCCAGGAGCGATCGATGCCGGACTCGCAACATAATCTAGCTCAGTCGGCGGACAGCCTTCGAACGTATTTGGCGGGGGTCATGCCCGACTCGCAGCTGACCGTCGAGTCGGTTGATTCGCTCCATGAACCACTCCTGCTCTTGAAGACAGAGCACGTTATGGCGGGTTTTGCGATCTCAAACGGCGATGTGACCAAGAACTACAATGCTTTGTACGGCCGATTCAAAACCTTCTTTAAAGAGCGGCGCGGGCTATGGGATGCCCTCGACCTCGCGTTTGTATTTTGCGTGCAGCCGAGCGCTGCCAACCTCGATCAATTCTGCTCCACAGTCGAAACCGATGTACTTTTTTGCCGCAAATTTGTTGTTCCCCTATACCCGCCCCTCGGTGCATCACTCGCCCGCCTGCCGTTTCTTCCGCTTACGCCGTTAAACGGCAAAACTCTTAGACCACCATCGGCGCAAACATTTTTGAGGCAGTGCGGCGTTCCCTTGGTTCTGGCGAGATATGTTGCCGTCCAACGTGAACGCGGGGTCGAGCGAATTATCGAAGATTGCATCAGCGGAGAGTTTGGCGAACCGCAGGAACTGAAGTCGGTTGCTAACGCTCCGGTTGCTCAACCGGACGGAAGCACGGACTCCGTTCGCCTCGACAGCGTGATCATCAAGAACTTTAGGGCCTATCGAAAACCGCAAGAATTCCTTCTTGGATCTGATGTCACCATACTTTATGGACCAAATGGATTCGGTAAGACCTCCTTCTTCGACGCCATCGACTTCGCAGTAACAGGCGGAATAGGCCGCATTGATTCGTCCAGCGACGCGCATTTCGCAAAGACGGCGCGGCATCTCGACGCCACATCAGAAGAGAGCGTTGTGTCGCTCTCATTTCAATGTAGTGGTGCCACTCGGAAGATAACGCGGAGTGTAAATGATCGCAAAAGCCCCTTGTTGGACGGCAGAGCCACCGATCGCAAGACCATTCTGGCGGAACTAACGGGCCGTGAGGTACCAGCCAGCGACCGTTTAGAAAATTTTGTTAATCTCTTCCGGGCCACTCATCTCTTTAATCAGGAGCAGCAAGAACTCACGAAGAACTTTCGGGATGATTGCCGTCTACCTGCAGAAATCGTTTCCCGAATGCTCGCGTTCCAGGATTACACAAATGCCGTGAGCAAATCGGCCAAGGTCCGCGAGCTTCTAGAGGCAATCATATCGGATGCGGGTACGGAGATTGAAGAACTCTCGGAACAAATTACCGACGAGAAGAGGGAGCTGGACCGGCTGCGTCAATCGAGTAAATCAGCCACCAACAGCGAGATACTCGACGCGCAACTCGAGGCATTGCGCATGAGAATGGCGGCGGCAGGGTTTGAGGTGGAGCACGGAAGACCTGACGCCGCAATGATGCGCGGGTGGCGGGCGGCCATCGAGGCTCGCTTCCAGGACACGCAAAGCCGTAGCGAGCGCCTTTCGGGTCTGGCAAAAGGAGCTGCCGACCTGCCGAAGATGCGCTCCGACCTCGCTAACCTACAGCAGCAGATTTCACAGAGAGATCACGCACTCGACGTGTCGGAGGAGAAGCGAGCTGCTGCCGAAGTAGCGCTGCAGGGTGCGGAACAGCGACTTAGCGAAATAAACATCAAATGTGCAGAGGCCCAATCGCGGTCCTTACTTATTGAGTGGCTCCGCAGCACGAAGCCTGTGTACGCGCAACTTATCCAGGAACAGCGAACTTTAAAGGATGAGTCGATCCGCTTGACAGATGCCGTTGCGCAACTTCGTCCCGCCGAGGAGAAGGCCGCTGCTGACTTTCGCACCCAGGAGATGAGGGCGGCGCAGGCGAACGATCAACTCAAGGTCAGGCGCGCAGAGAGTTCCTTGTTTCAGACGTTGATAGAACGGGCAGCGACTTGGCAAACCAACCGAGCCAGGGTGGCCTCAGTTGCTGAATCGGAACGAGCCGCCCTGAGGGCTCTGGAATCCTTGCGCTCCGAAGAGCAACAGATTGCACTGCAGCTAAATGCGACGATGGCCGAGGCGGCGCGTCTATCCCGACAGATCGCGGAGGCGGATAAAAGCCAGTCGGAACTTAAGAACTTGTTGTCTCAATTACAGGGACATATCCGCACCGGAACGTGCCCACTATGCGGCGAAGACCATGGCTCAAAGGACGAGCTTGTCCGTCGCATACAGAAGCATCTCGCCGCAGACTCAGCGAGTACTGCTCGTGCGGACCTTGCAACGGTGCGTGCCAAGACGAACCAGTTAGCCGAGCTGATTGCAAGCAAGAAGCAAGAACAGGGGGCGTTCGAAGGTCAAATCGTAGCCTTGAAAGACGAACGCGTTTCGCTCGACGCCGAAATAGGTCAATTCGCCAACTCGCTAGCGGATTTGGGCATCATCATTGAAGCATCCGCGCAGACTCCATCCGAAGAGCTTCATGCGCGGCTGAACCGAGTCCAAGAGGGAATTAACGAACTGAACCAGCAGATCCGAGAGATAGATACAGCTGTGGCCGGTGGACGCACGACGCTAACCAATGCCAGAAATCTGCTGGCGACCCGAACCGCTGAGTTGAATGAGCGGAACGTTGCGCTAGCCCGTCGAGACGAGGGTCTCACACGGATACGAAGCGATCCGCGATCAACGCAGATTTCCTTTGACATCGAAAACGAACAGCTCGCGCGTGACGAGAGGCTAAATCTTGATAATCTTGGCATGTTCAAGGCCGAGGCGGCGACAGGCGTAGCAGAAGTTACGCAAAAGAAGGCAGAAATAACCGCGCTTCGGCACGAGTCATCCTCGACGCGAACCCAACTCCAGACGTTGCGCACGCAGTTCGCGAGTCTCCAGAGGACAATGACCCAGCTCACGGCCAAGCTGCAAGAATCCAAACTACCGTCGGACGCCACTGAAGAGATGCTTCTTTCCCTGATTGCCGAGGAGGCGCGCCAACAGGTGCAGCTGCTTGCTCTTCGAGATTCGATCTCAAGCCTTGAACTGGCGATTGATGCGCTGACCACTGCAGCAGCGCTGACGACGTTACAACAGAATGTCCGAAACAAGGAAAGGGCGGTCGAGGCGGCCGTACGGAAGCGGGACCAACATCAGCCGTGGCTCGGGTATTTCACCAGACTCTCTCGCTTAGTGTCGGCGCAGCAGAATGAGGCAATCGCCAATTTTACGAGCGAGTATGGCCCACGCACATCGGTCATTCAGCGACGACTTCGTTCGGTTTACGGTTTCGACGACATTGAAATCCAGAGCCACGAGTCAACGATTAGTGTGCGAGTCAAACGCAATGGCGAGGTGTTGCGTCCAACGGACTATTTTAGCCAGTCCCAGCAGCAGACCCTCTTGCTCGGTCTGTTTTTGACAGCGTGCATCTCCCAGAGCTGGTCGGGCTTCGCGCCCGTGTTCATGGATGACCCGGTGACCCATTTCGACGACCTGAATACCTATGCTTTCCTCGACTTGATCGTCGGCCTGCTCGAATCGGACGCGGGAAAGCGTCAGTTCATCATTTCTACTTGCGATCAGAAACTTCTGCAGCTCGCACGTCAGAAATTTCGTCACTTAGGCGAAAAGGCGACGTTTTATCGCTTTGATGCCATCGGCCCTGAGGGTCCAGTGGTCGAGAAAATGGGTGCCTTCTAGAGTAGGGGCCGCCGCATGTTTCTGATAAATCGTCGCTACCAGGAATGCGGCGCATAAAATGTTCACTTCGGAGAAGCCGCGCGGCGCGTCGCGCCGGACGATCATCTTGAACCTCTCTTCGATGAACGGGCGCGAATCCGTTAAAGTTCATCCGGTTAACCTCCACAGACGGTGAAACGGTGTCCCTGCTTCAGAACCTCATCGCACAGGTAAAAGACAAGGACCCGCAGGCCGCCGCGGACCTAGATCGGGAGTTCAAAGCGCTGGCGTCACGCCGGCAATTCGGTCTTAACTTTGAACGACACCGACCGGAAGCTGTTGAACTACCGCAGCGGCCGATCCGGAAAGGCGACAAGGTGCGCGTGCTGCCGCCACGGGGTGAGACTAAGAAGGGGGATCAACGGTTATGGCTGGTCAAGAAGATTGACCGCGCTGGGTCGTCCAAGAAAGCCATCCTCGAACTGATTGGTTCCCAAGAGCCGGAAAGCAAGACGTTTCCGGTTAATGACCTCGTAGTCGTCGCCGAGTTCCGAGACATCGTTTATCCCGGCTTGGTAAGCACGGGCAGAGTTGAGCGCGGCGGTGATAGGCCTTTTCAAACGGTCATCAATGCCGAGAACTACCATGCTCTCAAGGCCCTGAGCTTCACGCATCGTGGCAAGGTGGACGCCATCTATATCGATCCGCCTTACAACACGGGTGCACGGGATTGGAAGTACAACAACGATTACGTAGAAGGCGATGACCTGTACCGTCATTCCAAATGGCTTGCCATGATGGAACGGCGCTTGCTGCTGGCGAAGGAACTTCTGAACCCGAGTGAATCCGTCCTTATCGTCACGATTGATGAGAAGGAATACTTGCGCCTTGGGCTATTGCTGGAGCAGCTATTCTCAGACTCCAACATATCAATGGTGTCATCTGTCATAAACCCCGCTGGTGCGGGACGAAACGCAGACTTCTCCAGGACAGATGAGTACATCTATTTCGTGCGACTTGGTGCAGCCAGAATTTTGCCTGACCAGAAAGCCGAGGAAAATCGACCGGTCACGTGGGATACCCTCCGGAGAAGCGATCTTTCCTCGGTCCGTCCTACGCGCCCTGGTCAGTTCTATCCTTTCTACGTCAACCTCGCGACCCACCGTATTGAAGCCATTGGAAATCCGCTGCCAAGCGATGTGCCGCGCGAGAGCGCTCCAGCGCGCGCGGGCTGTGTTGCTGTATTTCCAGTCCGCCCTGACGGAACGGAGATGAACTGGGGTATCACCGTTGAGCCAGCGCGGAGGCGTCTTGAATCTGGCTACCTACGCGTCGGGAGGCACACGCCAGGAGCGCCGCAACCCTTTGCAATTTCTTATCTAACCGCAGGAATCATCGAAGACATTAGAAGAGGTCGTGTTGAGATTTCCGACCGCGCTGAGGACGGGTCAGTAAACGCTAGCTACGTGACAGGGCGGCTAGTAATGCCAACGACAGCTTGGAACAAGCCTTCCCATGACGCGCAACGCTACGGTACTGAGATTCTGAAAGCGCTGATGCCGAATCGCAGGTTTCCTTTCCCGAAGGCCCTCTACGCTGTCGAAGACTGCCTGCGTCACGTGATCGCAGATAAGCGGGAAGCAATCATCATTGACTTCTTCTCTGGCTCCGGAACGACAGCTCACGCCGTGATGAGGCTTAACCATCACGACAACGGCCGCCGTCAATGTATCTCCGTGACCAACAACGAAGTAGGCGCGGACGAATCAATCGAGCTACGACAAAAGAGGCATCGCCCAGGTGATGAAGAATGGGAAGGACGCGGTATCTGCGATTTAATCACCAAGCCGCGAATCCAAGCGGCAATCACTGGCAAGACGCCGGATGGGGCGCCCATTCCCGGTGAATACAAGTTCACTGATGAATTCCCGATGGGAGACGGCTTTTCAGAGAACGCTGAGTTCTTCACGCTGACTTATGAAACCCCTGTAGCCGTGAGCAATAACTTTGCATTCGTGCGTATTGCGCCGCTGCTGTGGCTGCGCGCTGGATCCCATGGTCGGCGTATCAACAAGCTCCCGCCGGGAGGCTGGGATGTAGTGGATTCCTACGGGCTGCTTATCGACTTGGACCAAGCCGGGCCCTTCACCAAGGCGGTAGCCAAGGCGCTCGACCTACGCATTGCATATATCGTCACCGATGATGAGCGACGGTTCCAAGCCGTGGTCCGACGCTTGCCTTCCAAAGTAGAGCCGGTCCGCCTCTATGAGTCGTACTTAACCAACTTCAGCTTTGTGAGCGGGGAATAAACAAATGAAATTCACGCTCAAAGATTATCAAGATGACGCAGTAAGGGCAGTCCTCAAGAATCTGCGCAAGGCGCGACGGGACTGGCAAGGAGACAACGACAAGAGCGCTTTTTCCCTGACGGCTCCCACGGGTGCCGGTAAGACCGTGATGGCGGCGGCTGCCTTTGAGGCACTGTTCCACGGGGATGATAATTACAGCTTCGACGCCGACCCTGGCGCTGTGGTTATTTGGTTCAGTGATGATCCGTCACTGAATGAACAGACGCGGCATCGGTTAATAGAATCATCTGACCGCATCCGCTCGACCGACTTGCGGGTAGTGGACAATACCTTTGGTCGTGAGAAGTTCGAGGCGGGCAAGATTTACTTTCTGAACACTCAGAAGCTAAGTAAGAACAGTCTCTTGGTGCGCGGATTCGAGCCAAGCGAAGGCGGTCAAATCGACGCGGTGACGCGCCCCGACGATCGTGCATACACGATATGGGACACGATCAAGAACACCATCGATGACCCGGAGTTAACGCTATATCTCATGCTTGACGAGGCGCACCGGGGCATGGGAAATCAGTCAAGAGCGCAGGCGGCCGAAAAATCCACCATCGTCACGCGACTTATCAACGGCGCCGGTGGTGTGCCTGGCATTCCGGTAGTATTGGGCATATCCGCCACCGTGGATCGCTTCACCAAGGCAATGGCGGGCGCTCAAGGGCGGAGCACGTTGTCCGACGTGAGGGTAGACGCCACCAGGGTGCAAGAATCCGGACTTCTGAAAGACACGATCATTCTGGATATTCCCAAGGAAGCAGGACCGTTTGAAACGGTACTGCTTCGTCGGGCGACTGAAAAGCTCAAGGGCTCCCATGAGGCATGGACCGATTACGCCAAGGAGCAAGATGAGAAAGAGCCAGTCATTCCCCTGATGGTATTGCAGGTGCCCAATTCTCCGGACGCTGACCAGGTGGGAAAGTGGCTGGATACGATCTTTCAGGCGTGGCCGGACCTCCCGTCGGACACCGTGTTGCGCACGTGTTTGGTGACCACACTCCGCAGACGTTCGGCAATCGGAACGTGCCTTACATCGAACCGCAGCGGGTGCAGAGTTCGACATGGTGCCGCATTCTGATTGCCAAGGACGCCATCAGCACCGGCTGGGACTGCCCGCGCGCGGAGGTCATGATGTCATTCCGTTCCGCCCAAGACCCAACCCATATCACGCAGCTCCTTGGCCGCATGGTCCGCACCCCGCTCGCGCGGCGCATCCCAGGCAATGACAGGCTCAATTCTGTGGATTGCCTCTTGCCGCACTTTGACCGAAAGGCGGTGGAGGCGGTTGCCGATGTTTTGATGAAGGGGGGCGGCGAGGGCGGTGAATCGCCGATACAGCGGGTACTTATCAATCCAAAAGAAATGGAGCCGAATCCCGCTGTCCGGAAGCCTATGGGAGAAGTTCTTGGCGCTACCGTCACAGACCCGGCCGCAGTTAGGCGCAAAGCCCGCTAAGCGCCTTACCGCACTGGCGCATGAGCTAGCCGAAGATGAGTTGCTAAGGGACGCTGGCAAGACGGCACATGCGGCCATGCACACGGTCCTTGACGCGGCTCAGGTACGATATGCGAAGGAAATTGCGGCGGCACGGGATGCCGTCATGCAGGTTGAGGGCACGACCCTAAGGGCCGACCTCAAGGGCAAGTCCAAGTCGCTCAATCAGTTTCTTGAGGATGCGGACATGGCTGTGATAGATGATGCATTTAAGCGCGCTGCGAGGGTGTTCAGTCCCGACATTGCGCGGACCTATGTGCCGCACATTGCTGCGAAGAAGATTGAGGCGGACGACCCGGAAGAAGCCTACGTTGAGGCGCGAGTCGACATAGCTGCGCTTGGTCTGGTGCCCGACATTTCCAAGGACTTCGACCGGGAAGCGGACAAGCTGGCTAAGACGTGGCTGGAGAAGTACCGCATTGACATTAAAGACATGTCGGACGAGCGGCAGGAAGCGTACCGGCAAGTCACCGAAATGAGCACCGAGCCGCAGGACGTGAACCTAGTGAAACCTATCTCTTGGATGGAAAACACCGCCGTCCGTGAGAGCGGTAAAGAGACGCCGATTCCGACATATAAAAACCATTTGATGTGCGACGAGAGTGGCGATTTTCCGGCGCTCTTCCGCAGCGATTGGGAAATTAAAGTGCTGTCGGCCGAGAGCGCCCGCAAGGGCTTCCTAGCCTGGTATCGCAACCCAGACCGTTCAAGCCAAGATTCCTTGGGCATCGCCTATCAGGACGCAGACACGGTCAAGATCGTTCGGCCAGATTTCATTTTTTTCAGCACTCCGGCCGGTGGAAGGGTGGTAGCGGACATCGTGGATCCACACGGGACGCAGTATGCAGACGCGCTGCCCAAGTTGAAGGGGCTTGCGAGATATGCTGCGACGCATCCGGAAGTGTATCGACGCATTGAAGCGGTGGCGGCCGTGCGCGGGCAGCTCCGGGCGTTGGATCTAACCAATCCCAAGATACAGGCGGCAGTGAAAGATGCGGATGATGCGGCGGCGCTGTATGGCAGTGACCTAGCAGTAGACTACAAGTAGGACGGGTTCGGTCTGCGAGCATTCTTGGGGCGAAATTGAAGCCGCGGATAATCAGGCTCCAAGTAGTTTCCGTAAGAGCGCTTCGACCTCAGCTCGCGGCAACCGGCAGCGAGGATGTGCGAGCAAGCGTCTAATCCCTTGCACGATAACCACAGCATCGGCGCCGGAGCCATGGGCCAGTTCCACTAGCCATAGAAACCCGTGGCAATCGACTTGGTTGTCGTCTGCGAGCCTTCGAAGCGAGCCGTCGCCCGTCAGCAGTGTCCATTGGCGGTGAAGCGCGAGTGATAGGGCAAAACAATCGTTCAACGATACCGCGCGGCCGGCTTGAAAATGCCGCTGAGCGGTTTCGGTCTCCTCAGCCGACAGGTCGATCACTTCGAGACCGCGGTCCAGCCAGTCCTGGCCGTTCCAGGCTTCCAGCTCCGTGGCATAAAGCAGATCCGGTACGACCCAGCGATGATCGCCTTGGAACACCACGTCCTCGAGCCCGGCTCGCTCCAAATCGATCAGAATGGAGGTATCTGAGACCAGGACGTGCATTAGGAATTGGCGCGCGCGCCCTCCATCCACTGATCGAGCTCATGCACGCTCATATTGAGCAGCTCCGCGGCCCGCGACTCACTGACAACCTTCTGCGCGACGCCCGTAGACACAACCGTTGGAAACGCCGTGGACGCTCGACCTGGACCGGCGCCGGCTCTTCGAAGGGCGGATCTCGCCATCCCTTGTCCTTGAAGTCGCGAAAGAGCTCGCGATACAGATCGTCGTTAATAATCCGTAAGTCGCGACACCGGTACACGAGCATCTGCAGGCTCACGCCGAACACCCGCTTGAGTTCAATCAGCTCGCCGATGCTCAAGGAATCACGCTGCTTGCCGACCTCGGCCCAGAGCACCTCGGCCGGCATGAGAAACGCGCCGGCGAATCGGTTAGCTGCCTTCTCCGCCGGAATGTCCGCGGCGCAGTCAAGGATCAGATGTCCGAGTTCGTGCGCGAGCGTAAAGCGCTCACGCTCCCCGGATACCCATTTGTGATCGTTCACCACGATGACGGGGACGTTGCCTCGTCCCTTCCAGGCCACGCGGCACATTAGTCCATCGACTTCCGGCGGCATCCGCTCCATCAGGACCTTGATGCCTTTCTCTTCCAGAAACTCGGCGAAGTTAGGGAGGGGTTCGATGCCCAGCTGCCAGTCGGCACGCAAGCTTCGCGCCGCTCGGTCCGCCTCCGGCAGCTCCCCAACGGGGAAGGGCGCCCCGCGCGGCCGTTCCCAGTCCACCGAGGCCACATTCAGAATGTCCTCGATCGTGAGGTACCGCTGCACCGTGTCGATCACGCGCGCTTCCAGCCGCGCCTGATCGCGCGCGCCCAGCTCTGCTCGTCGAAACTCCACCGCTTCGAGCACCACTTCCGGGGCACTCATCAGGTAACTCGGCGACACCTCGAGCGAGCGCGCCAGCCCCAGCAGCACCGAGGAGGCGGGCATCATCTCATCGTGTTCGTACTTGCTTAAGGCCTGGGCCGTGACGACGTTGCCAAGCTTGTCTGATAGATCCCGTAAACTCAGACCAGACGCCGCGCGGGCAAGCCTAAGTCGTTGACCAATCATACCTTCTCATCCATTGCCCATGGTTGACAAATGATGCCATAAAATACTATATTGTCAACCAATAACATTTCCACAGGTCTCATCTTATGGTTTTGTGGATCGGCATCCTCATCGCAGCCTTGGCCGGGACGGCTCTGTGGGCACTGAATCTGCGGGGCAGTCTGGCTCGTGTGCGCGCGGACATCGAGAGCTGGCGGGCTCGATTTCAGGCGGAGCAGCTTGCCCGGGCGACATCGGACGCGCAGGCGGCCCGAGCCGCGAGCTTGGACAGTGACCTTCAGCTCGCTCGTCAGCGCTTGGAGAGCATGGGGGCCGAGAAGTCGCGCCTGGAGTCGATCGCCGAGCGTGTACCCACTTTGGACGCTCGGGTGACGGCGTTGAGTGAGGAGAATGCGAACCTGAAGACCGCCAACGCCACTCTGGCGACTCAAATGCGTGAGCAGACGCTGGCGCATGAGGAGAAGCTCGCCGCGCTCACGGACGTGAAGGGCGGCATCGAAAAGGATCTAAAAGCCCTCGCGCAGGAGACGCTGCGCGCCAATCAGGGGACGTTCCTGGAGCTTGCCAACCAGGTCTTCGAGAAACACAAAGTCGGAGCGGACGGCGAACTGGAAGCGCGCCAAAAGGCCGTCGAGGCGCTGGTCGCGCCCTTGACGACGACACTCCAGAGCTTTGGCCAGAAGGTCGATGAACTCGAGCGTGCCCGAGCAGAGGCTTACGGTTCGCTGACGACCGAACTGCGCAGCGTCGCTGAGACGCAGAATGCCGTGCGTACCGAGACGTCCAAACTCGTCCAGGCATTGCGAGCCGCTCCCAAGACCCGGGGCCGCTGGGGCGAGCACACGCTGCGCAACGTGCTGGAACTCTCAGGCTTGAGTCCCTACTGCGATTTCTCCATCGAGGAGAGCTTTGAGCGCGATGAGGGGAAACTGCGACCCGACGTGGTGATTCGCCTGCCCGGTGGCCGCGCCCTGGTGGTGGATGCCAAGACTTCGATGAGCGCTTACCTCGATGCCATCGAAGCCGTTGATGAAACCGCGCGAAAGCAATTTTTGGTGCTGCACGCGGGACAGCTGCGTACCCACATGCGCCAGCTTGCTGCGAAAGCCTACTGGGATGGGCTGACGGTGACACCGGATTTCGTGGTCATGTTCATACCGGGCGACAATTTTTATGCGGCAGCCGTCGAACAGGATCCCTCGCTTTTCGAGGATGCCGCCGCGCAGCGGGTGATTCTGGTCACGCCCTCAACGCTGATCGCTTTGGCCAAAGCGGTGGCGTTCGGTTGGCGCCAGGAGAAGGTCGCCGAAAATGCGCAGCGCGTTCACGGCCTCGGCCGCGAGCTGTACAAGCGGATGCTCGCGATGACCGATCACATCGAGAACTGCGGCAGCGCACTGGGCAAGTCCGTCAAGTGCTTCAACCAATTCATCGGGAGTCTCGAGCACTCGGTCATGCCGCAGGCGCGCCGTTTCAATGAGCTGGAAGTCGAGGGCACCGCGAACGAGATCGCGGCTCTTGAGCCGCTGGACATGGAACCCCGACGGCTGCGAGCGGATCGGGACTTCGCGGAAGAGGCCAGCCTCGGCGAAACCAGGGTGCCGGCGCTGACGTAATCGTCACGTAATGCTGCAGAAAGTTTCAACCCAAGCGGAGTGATCCATGGAAAACATCATTCGTCGAGCGCAGTTGAAGGGTGCATTCCACGGATTCAAAAGAGATATGCTTTTTAGCCTGGGCGATCACTCCCACTGGCTGCAAGCCGAATATAAATATTGGTATCACTACGCCTACCGTCCAACGATCGAGATCTTTCAGGCAGGCGGCCAAACCTATCTTCAGTTGGCTGGAGGCAGTGAGGCCGTGCGCGTCAGACAACTTCTTCGCGTGACCGAGAGCCAGATTGCGGACGTCTTCGAGGGTTGGTAGGGTGATTCCACCTACAAGCTGACCAACGGCCAAGTTTGGAAACAAACGGCATACAAATATGATTACAAGTATGCGCATCGACCGCGTGCTGTGATCTATCCTGCGTCCGCAGTAACGCTCATGGATGTAGGTGGGTCCGTAGCCGTTGTTCAGCGAGTCCGCTGAACTCGCGTGTTCGCCCGTCATGATGACGCCATAGTATCTGGGGTCCTGCTACAGGATGGCGGTGCAGTCGCAATGGACATTGTCTTGCAGCGGAGGAGGGGGCTTTGCACCGTCACACTACAGTCGCCTATGGTCGTCATGCAGTGCGCGAGCGGCGCCTTGCCGCCGCGCGTCAGCACGAGCATGGACTGCACATTCTCACGTTTGAGCAGTTGGCGGCTCGACTCGCCGGCGGCCTCACGCTTTCTGTCGATGATCAGACCCTACGCCATGCTGTGCAGGAGGCACTGCCCACATTGGCCCTCGGCGAGCTCGATAGTCTCAAAGCGCTCCCGGGCATGGTCGCTGCGGCGGTGGAAACAATCGGTAAGGTCTGGCGTGCCGGCATCGATCTGCAATCGCTCGCATCGAAGCATCCTCGCCTGGCTTCGCTTGCGACACTTGAGGCAGCAGTGCTCGCTACTCTGCCACCCGCGATGATGCGCCCGGCCGATCTTGTCCGTGCAGCCCTTGCCCGCCTCGAGCATGCGCCTACGTTGATCGGACCGGTGGAAGTCGTGGGACTCACGGAACTGGCCCCTTGTTGGCGTCCTCTATTGCTAGGCCTGACTACGCGTGTGCCGGTGCGCTGGGTCGCGGGCCCACGGTCAGTGCCTTCCTGGCTTGAGGGCAGCAGCATCCAGATCGAGATCGCTGAAGCGCATGCACCGCAGGTTTCCACCGTCAGTGCCTCGACGGCTTACCACGAGGCGATCGAGGCGATGCGCTGGGCGCGTGAATTGCTCGCCTCAGGTACCGCCCAAGCGGCCGAGATCGCCATCGCAGCCGTGACGCCGGCCGACTACGACGACTACTTTCTTGCCCTGCGGGACGATGCCAACTTCGAGCTGCATTTCGTGCATGGCGTTCACATCACGGCCTGCAGGGAAGGGCAGGCCGCCGCCGCGCTGGCCGACATCCTGCTGCGCGGGCTGTCGCAGGTTCGTATGCGGCGGCTCTCGACGCTTTTGCGAGCCTATCCTGGCCCATTTCAGGATCTGCCCGAGGGCTGGACGCGGCTGCTGCCCACCGACGCCCCGCTCACGTCGCGCGACGCGTGGTTGCGCCTTCTGGAGCGCTTGACGCCGTCGAGCTGGAGCGATGGCGCCGACCATAGTCCAGCGCTGCGCGAGATCGTGGAGCTGCTCGGTGAGGGCAGCGCATCGGCTGAGACGGTCGGTGAACGCCTGCTTCGCGGTCGCGTACTCGCCATCTGGCGCAGCGCCTTGCGGGCGGGACCGGCGGCCTCGCTGGATCTGACGCTGGCGGCGCTTAGGCAAGACGACGGGCTGGACGCCTGCGTGTCCTTAGCCTGGATGCCGGCAAGCGCACTAGCCGCATCGCCCCGGCGCTTCGTTCGATTGTTGGGATTGAACTCCTCCCGCTGGCCACGGGCGATATCTGAGGATCGGCTGCTGTCGGATCACATCATCCCCACCGCGCAGCTCGATCCGTTGCCGGTCAACGCCGCGGATCGGCGCGACTTCGAGACCATTCTTGCGACCACACAGAATCAGGTGGTCTTATCGCGTGCACGCCGCGACGCCGACGGCCGGCTATTGGGTCGCAGCCCTCTGCTATTCGGGCAGCCCGCGGAGCACTACCTGCGGCGCAACGCCGTGCCGGCGCACGCCTTTAGCGAAACCGATCGCCTGACCGCGCGCCCGGATGAATTTGCCACCTTTCCGCAATCCGTTGCCGCCACCTCCTGCTGGCGCGATTGGATGCGGCGCGAGATCACCGCTCACGACGGTTTAGTGCGCGCAGCATCATCCGGCGATCGATGCCGCCTTGGGCCGCGTGCACTCGGCAAGCTCCCTCCGCCTGCTGTTGCGCAATCCGCTGGGGTTCGTCTGGCAGTACGTCCTGGGATGGCGCTCGCCAACCAGCGGCGAGGATCCGCTCGTCCTGGATCCGTTGGGATTTGGGGATCTCGTCCATGGTGCGCTGGATCGCGCCTTGCAGGGCTCGAAGGCCAACGGCGGACTGCGCGAGCGGCGAGCGGCGAACAGATCGCGCAGGCCGTGGACGAGGCGCTGCGTCAGATCGCGCTGGACTGGGCGAGTGAGCGCTCGGTGCCCCCCGCGCTCATCTGGCGTCGCACGCTCGAGGAAGCCCGAGCGCTGTGCGTGCGTGCGCTTACGCTTTCAGGCGCAGTGGCATGCCGGGACGCGCTCCTATAGCGAGGTGCCCTTTGGTGGCTCGGCGCCGAAATCCTCAAGCGCGCCGCCGTGGGATGCGACGCTGCCGGTCGAGATTCCGGGCACGGGACTTCGCATTGGCGGCTACATCGATCGGCTGGACATCGCAGGGGATGCGCGTCATGTGCGCGTGCGCGATTACAAGACCGGACGCACGCCCTCGCCGGACATCGTGTTCGACGGCGGTAAGGAGCTGCAGCGCTGCCTCTATGCCTTTGCCGCCAAGGCGATGTTGGGTGTGAGGTCGATATCGACAAGTTCGCTGCTGTACTTGCGCGACGAGACGGATTTGGCGCTGGACGATCCACCGCAGCGCCTGCGAGAGATCAGTCAATACCTGCAGGCGGCGCGTGCCAACCTTCAGGGCGGGCGCCGCATTGTTCGGCCCCGACGCGGGCGAATATACGGATAACCTTCGCTTTCGCGCTGCCGGCCAATGCCGGTGCGACTTATCGCCGGCGCAAAGAGCCTGCCGCCGCCGAGCGCCTAGGGGACGCCGCCCGCATCTGGGAGGTCCTCTGATGAACGCGGCTCCCAAAATCCTGCGCGACGATGACAATCGCCTGCGAGCGATGGCCACTCACGACCGCTCCTTCCTGGTCGAGGCGGGCGCCGGATCGGGCAAGACCGCCGTCATGGCCGGACGCATCGCCCTGATGCTGGCCGCTGGCATCGCGCCTAAGCATATCGCCGCGGTGACCTTCACCGAACTTGCCGCGAGCGAACTGCTGCTGCGGGTGCGCGAGTTCGGTGCGGCGTTGACGGAAGGGGAGATACCGCCCGAGCTACGCATCGCGTTGCCACAGGGACTCTCGGAAGGCCAGCGTCGGCATCTCGGTTACCGCGAGCCGTCAGATCGATGATCTGACCTGCTCGACCATTCACGGCTTCTGCCAGCGCCTGATCCAACCCTATCCCGTGGAGGCGCAGATCGATCCGGGCGCTTCGGTCATGGACCGTGACCAGGCGGATCTGCTGTTCTTCGAGACGGTCGATATCCTGGCTGCGCGAGGCGCTTTCCCAATGACACCGGAGGACTGCTTGCCGCAATGGTGCTGCAGGATGAGCGACCCGGTCGAGAGCGTTGACGCTGGTCTATCAGATCCTGCAGAATCTTCGGACCTATCGAGTTTTGAGCGTCGCTCCCGGCCGGCCGCTGGAGCCGCTGATTCGCGACTTCGAACAGGCGGCACGGCGATTTCTCGCAATTCATTCGCACCGCAGGCGTGGATGAACCGGACACGACGAGCGATCGCGAGCCAATTCACTGAGATGGCCCACACACTGAGCGTAACTTGGGCCGCTCGATGAGCCTACCCACCTGGTCCAGCTCGTGCGGCTCGCGCCTCATGCGGATCTGTGCAAGCAGGACGGAGACTTCCGCAAGTATCAGAAGAAGGGCAAATGGCTGGCGGCGGCCAAACTGGTCGGCCGGTCGAAGGCCGACGGTGAACGTTTGAACACCGCGGCGCGATAATCATTACGAGCACTTGCTGTGATGCCTGGACTGCGCTTCTGCAAGAAGCCGCCGCTCAAGTACTGGCGCGCCTGCTGGATGCTGCTTCAACCCGCCATCGATCGATTTCATCAGAACAAGCGCGCCGCGGCGCTGCTGGACTTCGACGATCTGATTTTCGCCGCGCGCGATCTGCTGCGAGATCACGAACCGGTTCGAGAGGCCTTGGCGCAAGCGATACCGGCATGTACTGGTGGATGAATTCCAGGACACGGATCCGCGACAGACCGAGATCTTCTGGCGGCTGTGTGGCGATGCGCCTGCGGCGGCCGCGAGCGCCGACTGGACGCACTGGCGTATCCGGCCCGGCGCGCTCTTTTTGGTCGGTGACCCCAAGCAGGCGATTTATCGCTTTCGCGGTGCGGATGTCGCCGCTTATACCCAGGCTCGCGACCTGATGCTCGCGCAGGACCCGACCAGTCTGCTCACGATTGCGACCAACTTTCGCTCCTGTGAGCCGATTCTGCGATACGTGAATGAGCGCTTCGCGCAACCCCTGTCCGCTGCGAACGGTCAGCCGGGCTTCACCCCGCTGGATGCGTTTCATGCGGCTCCAAAGGACAGGCTTTGCGTCGCCGCCATAGACGTGCCCGTCGCCGACGCGGAGGGCAAGGCAAGTTCGGAGGATCAGCGCGACGCCGAGGCCGAAGCGGTCGCCGAGGCCTGCGCGCGCCTGATCGGTAAGGCGCCGATCCTCGATCGCAAGAGCGGGCGATACGCGTCTATGCAGGCCGGGCGACATCGCGCTGCTGGCGCCCACGGGCAGCGAATTATGGCGCTATGAGGAAGCCCTCGAGAGTCGCGGCATTGCGGTCGCGAGTCAGGCGGGCAAAGGGCTCTTTCAACGTCAGGAGATTCAGGATCTGATCGCACTCACGCGCGTGCTGGCCGATCGGCGCGATACCCTGGCGCTCGGAGCCTTATTGCGCGGCCCGCTGGTCGGCCTCACCGAGGAGGAGTTGCTGGACATCGTGTGGGCCTGCCGCCGGCGCCTGACTCACCCGAGGGCATCACGCCGTCGCCTGAGCCGAAACGGACTGCGTCGGCTCGATCTGGACGTTCCCGCCACGAGACATCACGCATCCGCATGCGCGCGACATCATCGAGAAGCTGCAGACGCTCGCGCGCAAGGCCAATGCCACCACGCCCCACGCGCTGCTGTCGCGAGGCTGTCGATGTCCTGCGCGTGCGGCCCATCCTCCTGCAGCGCTATCGCGGCCAAATCGAGCGCGCGCTCGCCAATCTCGATCTGTATTTAAGTTTCAGCCGCACATTCGCCGTGCGCGGCCTACGCGCCTTCGCCGAAACGATGACAGCCGCGTGGGAAGACGAGTTACGCGCGGTGGAGGGCCGACCGGATGCGCAGGAGGAAGCCGTTGCGCTCTACACCATGCACGCCGCAAAGGGCCTGGAATGGCCCATCGTCTTTCCGATCAACACGATGACCCGCATCAAGTCGGTCTCCGGTCCGATCGTCGATCGGATCAGCGGGCACTTCTATTGCGCAGTATTCGGGGTGAAGCCTACCGGCTACCAGGCGGCACTCGCGGCCGAAACCGCAGAACTGAACCGCGAACGTGTACGCCTGTGGTATGTCGCCGCCACTCGAGCCCGAGAGTTACTGCTCCTGCCTCGACTCGACGTCACTGCAAAGGGGTCCGTCTGGAATGCAATTATGGATCTCGCGCTGCCGAACCTGCCGGCGATAGACCTCACTCGATATGCGGCGGACGTCGGCATCGGCGCTCGGCGACGAACCCAATACTGCAAACGCGGGATGTCTTTGCCAATGAAGCTGCCGCCATTGCCGCGCGAGCAGCAACATCTGCGCTGGCGTGCGCCGAGCCGAGAGGAGGGTACAGGGGCCAACGCGTTCGTGCCGGAAGAGGCCGAGATCCTGATCTCCGAGATCGACGGCGCGCGGCTTGCGACCGAAGCCACACCCGACATCCAAGGCGGCCGCGAACGCGGCATCATCCTTCATAAGCTCATCGAGGAGATTTTGAACGGCGAGACCGAGGAGACTTTAACGGCGCTCACCGCTCGCGCGGAAGTGTTAATCCACTCATTGGGTCGGCCCCTTGCGTCGGACCCCGCCCAGGGCCTCGTAGCCGACCGAACTCGCCGGGTGTGCGCTGCGAGCGCTATCACTGCCTGCGGTGGCCGCGCTGCGGCCCAACTTGATGCCTGAGATACCCGTGTACGCGTCAACCACGCTGCAGAGCCATGAAGAGGCGACTGCCGGGATCGCCGACGCCATCGCGCTCTCCCCAGACGGTAAGCCTCTCGTGGTGATCGACTGGAAAAGCGATGTCGCGCCCACGCCCGAGATGCTGGAGCACTATCGTGATCAGGTCCGCGCCTACCTGGACATCGCCGACGCTGGGCGCGGCCTCATCGTGCTCGCAACAAGTGGGCGAGTGATTTCTGTCGAGCGTCCACGACCCTGAGGCAGCCGCATTGCAACCGATTGCGTCCGTATAGGGGCGGTGACTGCTAGCGATTAAAAGGAAGGGTGCTCATGTATGACTTTCGGACACTGTCGCCGCTCGACTTCGAAGACCTCGTCCGCGACCTTCTGCAAGCGGAATTTGGGATACGTCTTGAGTGCTTCGGAGCTGGTCGCGACTCGGGTATCGACTTTCGATTCTCCCGAGGTGGATCTCGAACTGTTGTCCAGGCAAAGAGATACATCGATCGAGCACCTGATGCGATCGTGAGAGCGGCTGCGGACGAAAGCCCTAAAGTCGCAAAGCTCAAGCCCGATCGATACATCTTTGCAACATCGGCGTCTCTTACTCCGTCGCTAAAGGCGAAGATAAAAGGGGCGTTACGTGACGCTCCGATAACAGATGAAGATATCCTGGGAAGGGATGATCTCAACAATCTCTTGGGTCGGCATCCGAAAATAGAGCAGAAGCATTTCAAACTGTGGCTCGCAAGTACGCCGGTCCTGGAGCGAATCCTTCGCAGCGGAGTCTACAATCGGACCCAAACCGAGATGGACATGATTCGCCGCGTTGTTCCGAAATTTGTGCAGAACGATAGCGTTGCCTCTGCCGAGGAGATCTTGAAGAAGGCCGGCACTCTAATAGTGGCCGGCGAGCCAGGCGTAGGTAAGACGACGTTGACCAGAATATTGGTATGGCTTCACGCCGAACAGGGATGGCAGATCTTTGTGGTTGACGATATCAAGGAAGCGTTTGACGTTGCCAATGAAGGGGATCGCCGATTGATCTTCTTTGACGATTTCCTCGGCCAGGTGCAATTGTCGACCGATCTCATTCGCGCCACCGACCAACGTCTGCCACCGTTCTTTCAGCGGGTTAGGGCAAACAAGAATCTACGTTTCATTCGTAAGCGTCACGCGGAGGCCGTCTTGACGCTCAGGCCTTGATTTCGCAAGGCGTGCATTGACCTCAACGAGATCGAAGGCTATCGGGTCGAAGGCGCCGCCGATCCAGCGCAACAAGTTCGCATGTTCATCGTGCGTTGGGTCTCTGATGGCAGCCAGGAACTCGAAGTAGCCCGGCGGACCGCCGACATCCTCTGGCGGACAGGCATTCTCGCCCGCTAAACACACCACAGCCTGCGTACGGTCGGTGCGCGGATGTACGTCCTCGACCGTAACGAGGTGCTCCCAGTGATCGCCAAAGTCGTAGAGGTATTTGAACGCCGCAGGCCGGTATCGACGAAGCGGTTCAGGCGGAAGCGGCGCTCGTCGTGGATGGGCTCGCTGCCTGGCCATTCATCCTCGGGTGGCGGCCCATAGCGCAGGCGCGCGATCTCGTATTCATGCAGATGCCTGCCTTGCCAGCCCATGGACCACAGCAGGATCGGGTGCAGCTTCGCGAGCGTCAGGTTTTCGGGAACGAGGATCCGGCGCCAGATCGCTGGCTTTATATGCTTGAGCTCGATCGCAGTCGATAGCGGACCCGTAGAGACTGCCTACGCGGCGCGTGAGATGCCAGCGGAAGCAGCGGGGCGACGCGCCACGGCAGAAGAT
>CAVZRF010000012.1:0-6499 GCA_963777685.1 uncultured Acidobacteriaceae bacterium
ACTTTGGTGTCCCGCGCCGCCCATTATATGGATACGCCATATGTGGGAGCGAGCCATGACGCCAGAAGTCGAGTGGAAGAAGGTCAGTGCGGAGCTTTTGATCCTGTCTCTCGTCGAGGCCCGGCCACGACACGGTTACGAGATTTCCAAACTCATCGAGCAACGCTCCGGCGGGGCTGTCCGCTTCTATGTCGCGTCCCTTTATCCATTGCTTTATCGCCTGGAGAAACGCGGGTGGATTCAGGGCCGATGGGTGGAAAAGAGCGGCCAGCGCCGCCGGCGTTATTACCGCCTGACATCCGAGGGGCAAAAGGTTCTGGCCTCGCAGCGCCGTGGCTGGAAGGCATTCGTGGAGGCAGTCAACCGGATTACGGAGGCAGAACATGCCTGACTGGAGAGAGGAAATTGCCAGGCGGCTCTCGTCTCTCAAGCTGGACTCAACTCGCGAGATCGAGATCATTGAGGAATTGTCGCAGCACCTGGAGGACCGTTACCACGAGTTAGTCTCCGGCGGCGCGACGGACGAGGACGCCCGCCGCGATGTGCTGATGGAACTCAATTACGAGAATCTGCTGGCGCAAGGGCGACTCGGGATGGTGCGCGAGGCGCGGCAAGAACCAGCGGCGCCTGGAAACAGTGGGCACACAACTTCGTCGCGAACCTCTGGCAAGACCTGCGCTACGCACTCCGCCAGATTCCAGCGCAATCCCGGTTTCGCCCTGGTGGCGATCATCACTCTCGCGCTCGGCATCGGCGCCAGCACAGCGATTTTCAGCGTCATCGACAACGTGCTGCTCGAGCCATTTCCTTATAAGGATGCCGGACACATCGTATTTCCGCGCGTTCATGGCGCTACACAAGGTCCTGATGAGGGACGGCAGGGATTCAGTTCGGATGAGCTTCTGGAGTTAGCCAGGCAGAACCATTCACTTGAGAGCGTTGTTGGCACCGCCGACGATCCCGTGCTTTACAAACATGGCGCGGGCGTCGAATGGCTCTACGGAGCCGATATGACGCCGGGCTCATTTGAATTCTTCGGTATGCCGGCATTGTACGGCCGGGTCCTGCAACCTGCAGACTACAAGCCCGGAGCACCGCCGGTATTCGTGCTGCGATACAAGACCTGGAAGGCGCGCTTCAACGGCGATCCAAACGTGTTGAACAAGGTTTTCGTGCTGAATGGGACGGCACGAACTCTGGTCGGAATCATGCCGCCACGCTTCGGCTGGTATGACGCCGATCTGTGGATTCCCAAAACGCCACATCCCGGAATGTCGACAGGCTTTGCGGGATTGCCGGAGCGCTGGTTCATCCTGGCGCGGCTAAAGCCCGGCGTCTCGATGGCGCAAGCGTCGGCAGATCTGACTGGCATCGTCAAGCCGTCTGGCGAAACTTCGCCCGCAGGATTATCCCGCCCAGTTCCAGGTGTTCGCTTGTGCCGATTGGTCACTCGGTTACCGGGCACTTTGAGTCCACGCTGTACACCGTTTTGGCGGCCGTCGGATTGCTGCTGTTGATCGCCTGTGTGAACGTGGCGAACCTGATGCTGGCGCGAGCAACCTCGCGAGAAAAGGAGTTCGCGCTGCGCGCAGTGCTGGGAGCAGGCAAGGCGAGACTGGTGCGGCTTCTGCTGGTTGAGAGTCTCGTACTGGCAATGGGTGGAGCGGCGCTAGGCGTATTGATTGCGTGGGGCGGACTGAAGTTCATTGTCGCCACGATGCCACCGGATTCGATTCCGGCGGAGTCAGTGATCGGACTGAACGCGCAGGTGTTGGCTTTCACGCTGGTGTTGGCGGTTTTGACTCCACTGATTTTCGGTCTGGCGCCGGCACTGCAGGCAGCGCGTCGCGATCTGAACGATCCACTGCGAGATATGGGAAGGGGCGTGATCGGCGGATTCAGGACGGCGCGCTTGCGCGATGCGGCAGTGGTGGTGGAAGTGGCGGTGTCACTGACGCTGCTGGTCGGTGCGGGGCTTTTGATGCATAGTTTTCTGGCGATGCGCGAGGTGAACCTGGGGCTGCAGGCAGATCACGTCTTCAAGACGACGTTGCTGTTGCCGCCGGATCGCTACAAGACGGCGGAGCAGGTGAGCGCGTTTGTCCGGCCGGTGCTGGCACGTGTGAAGGCGATTCCAGGGGTAACGGATGCGGCGGAATCGAGCTCGGTGCCACCCAACAACAGCCGGGACAGCAAGATCGAGATTTCCGGCAAATCGCCCGAGAAGCAATGGCATGCACAGGTGCAAAACGTCAGCGAAACATACTTCCGTGCCCTGCGGATTCCGTTTGAGACGGGACGAGGTTTTACCGAAACCGAAATCAACGATGCGAGAAAAGTGGCCGTGGTGAACCGGAAGTTCGTGTCGACGTATCTATCCGGTGAAGACCCGATCGGACGTCGAGTCAAGCTCGTGGGACTTGAGAGCATTGCTGATTCGCTGCGCGAGCCCTCGTTCGAAATCGTGGGAGTGGTCGATGACGTCTCAAATCAGGGTGCGCCGGGCTACGGCAGAGGCGGCCTGCAGGCTCCGATTGAACCGCAGGTGTGGGTACCGTACACCGTTACGGGATCCGGAGAGCGAAGCTTGATCGTTCGGTCGGTACAGACGCCGATGTCGCTGATGGAAGAAGTGCAGCAAGCAGTATGGGCGACGGATCCAGGTGTGGCGCTCATGTATCCCGACGCGTTGGAGCAGATGATCAGCCGGAGATGGTACGCGGGCCCTCGCTTCGCCTTACTGATGATGATGATTTTCGGCGGCGTGGGGCTGATTCTTGTCACGGTGGGCGTTTACAGCGTGCTGGCGTACACGACGGCTCAGCGGACGCATGAGATCGGAGTCCGCATGGCTCTGGGTGCGGAACGCGCGAACGTGCTTCGCCTGGTTATCATCGAGGGCTTGCGGTTAGTCCTGGCGGGAGTTGCGGTTGGACTGGTCGTTAGCTTGTTGCTGGGGCGAGCCGTCGAGGCAGAGTTATGGCCCGGAGTGAAACCTTATGATCCGGTGACCTTGGCGAGCACGGTTTTGTTGTTGCTGGCAACCGGTGTACTGGCATGTTGGATTCCGGCGAGAAGAGCAGCACGGGTGGATCCGATGGTGGCGCTGCGATACGAATAGCGACAGTCGAGGAACGGTAACAGATCGGAAGATTCGAGCCGGCCGGTCGCAATTGGTGCAGACCGCGACCTAGATTGATGAGTTCAGGGCAAACCACGATTCCAGAACTGCCCGAGGCTGGAAACGCTCCTCGGCGATTTACCGCCAACTGACGACTACCAGCAAGCGCCCGCCTCGAAGTCGCTTACACGATTGCCTTTCAAAACATCTATCCGACTCCGACTATCTATTCATATCGCAAGGCAACCATCGGGTCGACGCGCGAAGCACGTTGCGCCGGCAGGAATCCCGCGATCAGGCCGACCAGCAGAAGGCCTGCAACCGACGCGGCAAGGCTAATCCGATTAACGCCGCTCATACCGGAGAGCATGTTGGCAACCAAGCGGCTTCCTGCGAGGGTGACGGGGATACCGACGGCTGTGCCGATGGCGACGAGGAGGACGATCTCGCGCATGACCAGCCAGCGGACGTCCGCGCGGGCGGCGCCGAGGGCGATCCGGATGCCAATTTCGTTGGTGCGGCGGCTGACAACGTAGGACATCAGGCCGTAGATGCCGATGCCGGAGAGAAAGACGGCGAGGAGCCCGAAGAAGGCGGAGAGCTGGGCGACGAGTCGCTGGTTGGTCATGGTGCGGGCCACTTGTGCGTCGAGCGTGGTGACGTGGGTGATGCGGAATGTTGCGGTCGACAGAGTGGATAGCTTGCTGGACGGTGTTGGCGATGGGGGTGTAGTCGCCGTCGTAGCGGACCTCGAGGTCACCAAAGCCCCAGTCGCGTTGCTGTTGGGAGATAGTTGACATAGCGGGGCTCGTGACGAACCGAACTTTACGTCCTTGACGATGCCGATCACTTCGAAATCGTCCTCCGGCTTGTGGCTGCCGATGCCGAAGTGATGCCGATGGGGTTGCTGCCGGCGGGGAAAGAGTGTTTTGCGATGTGTTCGCTGATGACGGCGACGCGGTGGGACGTGGTGGTATCGGTGACGTTGAAGGTGCGGCCGGCCAGCAGAGGAATCTGCATGGTGTCGAAATAGCCGCGCCCGACGACATTCTGGTGCACGGCGAAGTCTTCGTTATTGGGCATGCCCGGGACGAGAGGGCTTCATTCCAACTGCCTTCCGCGAAGGTGAAGGCGGAGAAACTGTCGGCCTTTACGCCGGGAAGGGCGGCGACGCGCTGCTCGATCTGTTGATAGATCGATTTGAGTGCGGGCATCGGATTTGAGGCCAGTGAGGTTCGGTATCGATGTTGAGGCGAAGTACGTTTTCGCGATTGAAGCCGGGATCGATCTTGTTGAGATTGACGAGGCTGCGGAGGAAGAGTCCGGCGCCGACCATGAGGAACAGGGAGAGGGCGACTTGAGAGATGATCAGGGCTTTCCCAAGCGGGTTGCGACTGCTCGCGTTGGCTGGACCGCGGCCTGCTTTGAGGCTTCGGTGAGATCGAGACGGGTCGCGCGGAAGGCCGGAGACAGTGCCAAAGAGGATGGCGGTGGCGACGGTGATCCCAAAGGTGAAGAGCGAGCAGGCGCAGATCGGGCGAGAGGTCGAGTGGAATGGTTTCGAAATCGCCGGAGACAACACGGAGGAGGAAGCGGCTGGCGAGCAGGGCGAAGCCGACTCCGAGCAGACCTCCGGCGAGCGAGCAGAAGAGCTCTCGGTAAGGAGCTGGCGGATGAGGCGAGAGCGGCGGGCTCCGAGGGCCTGGCGTACGGCGAGTTCGCGGGCCCGGGCGGTGGAGCGGGCAAGGAGGAGGTTGGCGATGTTGGCGCATGCGATGAGCAGCACCAGGCCGACAACGGCCATGAGTGTCTTCAGAGGCTCCGAGAATTCGCCGCGAACCGTGGAGAGTCCATTGGCCATGGGGGTGAGCGGGATGTAGGACTTATGCAGTTTGGCGATTTTTCTGGCTCAGGTCCGCGTCTGAGAAGCCTTGCGTGATCTGTTGCAGGAGGAGGTTCACGTTGGCGGTTGCCTGGGCGGTCGAAACGCCGGGCTTGAGGCGACCGATGATGTTGAGCGATTGCGTGAAGTTTTCCCGGTAGGCGTCCCAGGTCGGGTGAAGGGCTCGAACCATGGACATGGGAACCCAGATGTCGGGGGATTCGCCGACCTTGGTGCCGAAGAACTCGGGTGGGGCCACGCCGACGATGGTGAATACGGTCGTGCGAGCTTTACTTTGCGATTGAGCATGGGGATCGCGGTTGAGGCGGCGCTTCCAGAAGGATAGCTGACGACGGCGACGGGGTGGTCGCCTTCCGATGCATCGTCCCCGTCGACAAGGGTGCGGCCCATTACTGGCTCGACGCCGAGGAGTGGAAAGTAGTTGCCGGAGACGAGCTGAGCGTGCATGATTTCGTCCTGTCCGTCGCTTTGACCGACTGCCAGAGCGTTCCATGCACATCGCTGGCCATGCTGAAGACGGAGGCGACATTGGAGAAGACAGCGTTTTTCTGACGCAACTGGCGAAAGAACGGGTAGGAGAAAAGTTCCGTATCCACAATGCCGTTGCCAATGCCGTTTTCGGTGCCACGGCCGAGAAGGACGAGTTGCTGAGGGATCTTTGACGGGGAGGGAGCGGAGCAGGACGGCGTCGAGGAGGCTGAAGATGGCGGTGTTGGCGCCGATGCCGAGGGCCAGGGAGAGCAGGGCGACGGCGGTGAGAGCGGGGCTGCGCAGGAGCCGCGATGCCGTAGCGAGGTCGTGGTAGAAGCTTTCGAGCGATTCCGATCCCCAGGTCATGACTTTTCTCCTTGATGCGGGTGGTTACCGAATTGGCGGTGGGCGGCGCGGCGGGCCTCGGAGGGAGAGGCCGGCCTCTGTTTCTGCTCGCGCAGGTCGAGATGGAGGCGCAGCTCTTCGTCCAGGTCGGGCTGAAACTGGTCGCGATGAAGAGCCTGGGAGGCGTCGTTTGAGTTCGGGAGGTCATGGCTGGGTTTCCTCATCAAGCGGTTTGGAGGACGCGGGTGATGGCGCCGATGACGCGCTCGAACTGGGAGATTTCGGCGTGGAGCTGTTTGGTGCCGTCGGGGGTGAGGGTGTAGTAGCGGGCGCGGCGGTTGCCGGCGGTGACGCCCCATTCGGCGGTGACCCAGCCTTTGATGAGCATGCGCTGGAGTGCGGGGTAGAGGGAGCCTTCTTCGATCTGGAGGATGTCGTAGGAGGATTGCTGGATGGAGTCGGCGATCTCGTAGCCATGGAGTTTGCCGCGGACGGCGAGGGTTTTGAGGATGAGGAGGTAGAGGGTGCCCGGGGGAATCTCATCTTTGTTCAAGTTAGCCCCTCACTCGCCGGCGTGCTGACATAGCCAGCCTATGCCAGCAAACGATAGTGACATAGAGAGACTATGTCAAGTGGGCCGAGGTCTCGGCTGGCGATAA
>CAVZRF010000013.1:0-233962 GCA_963777685.1 uncultured Acidobacteriaceae bacterium
TGAAGCGATCCATCGAGACACGCGACTGGATGACCGCTCCTACCAAGGCCAAGGCCCTCGAAAAGGTCAGTGCGCTCAATATCAAGATCGGCTACCCGGATAAGTGGAAGGACTATGCCGGCGTAGCGATCGACCGCACGACCTATCTGGAAGACGCGCTGAGCGCGGCACGCTATGGTGTCCGGGACGACCTGGGCCGGATCGGCAAACCGGTTGACCGCGGCCGCTGGCACATGACTCCGCCCACCATGAACGCCTATTACGACCCGCAGATGAACGAGATCGTCGTACCTGCCGGTTACCTGCAGCCCCCGGGCTTCGATCCGCATGGTCTGGATGCGATCATCTATGGCGCGGTTGGCGTGAGCATCGGCCACGAGATTTCGCACGGCGTCGACGACGAAGGGGCGAAATATGCCGCCGACGGCACGCTCCAGGACTGGTGGACCCAGGCCGACTACAAGAATTTCGAGGCACGCACCGCCTGCACCACAGCGCAGTACGATCAACTATTTTGTCGAACCCGGGCTGCACCTGCAGGGCAAACTGGTTACCGGCGAGGCGCTCGGCGATCTGGGGGCGTAATCTCTCCTATCGAGCCTATAAACGCTCGCGCGAAGGCAAAGGTCCAGAGCCAACCGTGGACGGCTTCACGCCGGAACAGCAGTTCTTCCTCGCCGAAGCGCAGTGGCGCGGCGCCGTCACACGCCCGGAAGCCGCCCGTACCGCCGTTCCGTCGACCTGCATCCTCCGGGCAGGTTCCGCGTACTCGGCCCCTCGAGCAACATGCCGGAGTTTGAGCAAGCGTTCAGCTGCAAGGCGGGCCGATCCGATGGTCAGGCGCAGAGACCGAGCGCTGCGCCATCTGGTAGCGGAGTTTCAGTTTTAGAGTGTCTCGGTCCTAGAGGATTCATTCATCGGAGTCGCCACTTTGAACCTTCTCACATTGTTCTTGATTGTCGCCCATGTGGTTTCCGCTGGCATAGGGGTGTATTCTGCAAAGCATGGCGAAAGATAACGAGCTTTATTTTGCTGTTCTTCCGCAAATCACAGTTTCAGGAAGCAACGTCGGCCAGGACAGAGCAGGTCCTGACGCTACTTAGCGGAAAGGATCAAGCAACTGCCTTCCACAAAGATGAAATGGAGACGTACATTCTTTTCTTCAAGAACCGTCAGCAGTATTTGACCGGTGGACACGTCAAAGGATACTTGCTGTCAGAAGGAACCGAAGGGAGATGGCCGGTATTACGTTAAGGTGATTCAGCGTGTCGAATGAAGTTCTGAAGCAGGGGTTCGCGCCTGCTTTGGATCGGAACACAGCTCGAGCAGCTGCAAGATCGTGCAGACCCTTCGAAGGTCTTTGCTGACCTTAGGCTCCGATCAGCCGCAAACGCCGGAGGCGAAAGCGCAATTGGAGGCAGAGTTCCTGAGCCGGTTCAAGCTGGTGGTTTCAGAATCGTCGCACGATACTGGCAATGCCTCGCTAGCAGTTCGAAAAGGAAACGACGAGTATCTTGAACTCTTGACGGAGGCGCGAGAGCTTTACAGATCGGGCCACTTCTATTCCTGCGTCGCCATGTCCGGCATCGTCGCTGAACGCCTGGTGAAAGATCTGCTCCGCCAGAGCGATAATGATTTCGAGGGATGAAGGAGATCCCTAAAACCCACCGATAAGGCCTTTGACCAACTTGAACGAGTCGATATGGGTTCGTTGGTGAGGTTTTGCAGGGAGACCGCGCTTTTCGACCATCCTACGTCGGATGCAGTGACTGCACTGTATGAACTCCGCAACAAGTATGCGCATGGCAGAGGAAAAGACGCTGCCAGGGATTCTCTCGGGCTATCGGTTTAGGTGCATCTGCTGGTAGAGGCGACGGTTTCGATCAAGTCCGATTTTGAGTTCATCGACGGGAGGCTACACCACCGCAAAACCGATAAGGAGCAAGACGAGTTAAATACTTTGGCCAAGCTAATGCGGGGGTGCCCCCGTCCCTGCCTTTGGGACGTGGGATAGGGCGGACGGCAGTCCGACCTCGGTGGAAGCCGGGGGCTTCAGCCCCCGGAACAGAAGCTGCAAAGAAACGGCCTTTAGGCCTGGGCTCTTCTCCTTCCCCACACTGGATACTCTGGCTCCCCCAGAACAACCGCCATTCAAAACACAAATGTCATCCTGAGCGGAGCGAAGGATATGCTGTTCCTTTGAAGGGGCACGGCTTCAGCCGTGCCATAACCACACCCCAAAATGAGAGCGGCTTCAGCCGCGGAGAGCACATTTCGAACGCCACAAACCTCACAAATCAAAATAGATCCCACGAGTGAGTGATGAAAAACAGGACTAACCGTTCACCAACGTCTGGGACGCAATCGAGGACACCCCCGCCCTCGCCGAGAACATGAAGCTCCGCACCACCCTCATGCTCGCGCTCAAAGACCACATCGCTCGCGAAGGCCTCACCCAAAGCCAGGCCGCGAAGATCTTCGGAGTCACCCAACCCCGAATCTCCGACCTCATCCGCGGACGCATCGACCTCTTCGCCATCGACACGCTCGTGAACATGCTCGCCACCGCCGGCCTCCGCGTCGAACTACAAATCGGGGACGCAGCCTAACCCTGGGCGCGGGTGCCTCATACCTTTCGCGCATGAATGCTCGTTCGAAGAAATACAATTCTCATAATGACCAAGGCAAAACTCCGGCTTCTTACACTGGTTTGGGCCACCTGCATCATGACCGGCGCACTGATCCGTGGATACCGGCTGGGAGCAAACCTGCAGACGACGGGAGCCGTGCACATCGCCACGCATTTCGGCGTCTTCGCCGTTTTGGGGCTTCTTTTGATGCTGGCCTTTGACACCCTGCCCGTCCGCTTGCTGGCTGTCGTCTTGGGCATCGCTTTGGGCTTGACCACAGAGCTTTACGAACACCTCGCCTTTCAAAGTCCCATGGAGTATGGAGACGTAGCCGTCGACGCGCTGGGCGTTTTGGTGGGTGCAGCCGCAAGGTTCATCAGAAAACCTTCCACGCCTTGAGGTGGAAGCGTTCGGCTTTAGCCCAGCGAACAGAAGCGGCAAAGAAGAGGCCCTTATGCCTGGCCTTTATTCATGCATTCGAGATAGGCTCGCTTCCCTTCGCGGCAACCATCTCGTCAAATTTTGCGTAAGATTCTGAAATATGCCACCGGCCAGGGAGATCGCGTTGACCTCAGAATCCGCCACCTCCGAACCCGCAACCCTGACGACGACAACCGCCTCCGTGCGCCATCTCGTCGACCCGGCCTCGGCCAGCCCCAGCCAGCAAAGGCAATACCTGCGCATCTTCACTTCGACGGTCTTCGTCCGCGACCACGACCGCAGCCTTGAGTTCTACGTCGGCCAGCTCGGCTTCAAGGTCGTCGCCGACGCCCGCCTGGAGTTCGGCAACCGCTGGGTCGCCGTTGCGCCGCCCGACGGCAGCGCCATCCTCGCGCTCATCGCGCCCAAGCGCGGCTCGGAAAACTTCAAGCACATCGGCTGCCCTACGCAGGTAGCCTTCATCGCCGAAGACATCAACGCCACCTATGAACTCTGGCGCGACCGCGGTGTTAAGTTTCTCTCCCTCCCGCAAAAAACCCTCTTCGGCGGAACCTCGGCCACCTTCGCCGACATCGACGGCAATACCTATACGTTGCTCGCCTCCGATGTACTGAGCCGCGAGATCGAAGCGCAACGCAACGCTCTCAACGAAAGACTCGAGACCGAGCGCCGCGCCGCCCAGGAGCTCGAGATCGCCAAGCAGGTCCAGGCCAGGCTCTTCCCCCAGACGCTGCCCATGCTCAAGACCCTCGACTATGCCGGCATCTGCATCCAGGCCCGCCACGTCGGCGGAGACTACTACGACTTCCTCGATCTCGGCCGCGACCGCCTCGCGCTCGTCGTCGGCGACATCGCCGGCAAAGGCATCGCCGCCGCGCTCATGATGGCTAACCTCCAGGCCAATCTCCGCAGCCAGGTCGCCGTCGCGCTCAAAGCGCCCAAGCGATTTCTCGCCTCGGTCAACCGCATGCTCTTTGCGAACACCACTCCGAGCGCCTACGCCACTCTCTTCTTCGCCGAGTACGACGACCGCACTCGCCGCCTCCGCTACGCCAACTGCGGCCATCTCTGCGCGCTCATCCTTCATCCGGACGGCAAGCACTCCAAAGGCAAGCACCACAACGGAAAGCCTTCCAACGGAAAGCCCTTCAACGCAAAAATAGACCGCCTCGATTCCAACTGCGGAGTCGTTGGTCTCTTCGACGACTGGGAGTGCGCCATCGGCAAATGCCAGCTCGCCCCCGGAGACATCCTCGCCCTCTACACCGACGGCGTCACCGAGTCCTTCGATGAAAACGAAGAAGAGTTCGGCGAAGAGCGCCTCATCGAAGCCCTCCGCCGCCACAAAAAACTACCCGCCCACGAAATGGTCAAAGCCATCGTCAACGAAGTCCAAACCTTCACCTGCCCCGAACGCGGCCAATACGATGACATCACCGTAATCGTCGCCAAATGCACTGCGGAATAGTTAAGGAATCTTCCGTCCTCAACCTAAAAGGGTGCCCCATATCTGAGCGGATGAAACCCGCCAGATGTGGGGGATCAGAAGCGTCGTCCTCAGGCACGTACTACTTCAACTTTTTCGGAGTTACAATACTTACAGAAGCTACACCGGGAGGCTTTCAATGAGTTCCGCCCAATCGACGGTAATCAGCATGCGTCTGCCGGCGGCAAGCGGGAGTCGGCTCAAGCGCATGGCCAACCGGCATGGATGGACCACCAGCGACGCCAGCGCACGTTTAGTCGAAGAGGGCCTACGCCGAGCTGAATTCGCTTTCCTCGATTTCCGCGATTCGCCGATTGGCCGGCAGGCGTGTATACAGGGCAGCAGCCTCGCCGTCTGGGAGGTCATGCTCCTCCTCCGCAGCTACAAGGGCGACGTGACGGCGGTAGCGAAACATCTCCGCTGGCCACGAGCCAAGGCGCAGGCCGCCGTCAACTACGCTGAGGCGTTTCCCGAAGAGATCGCCGAAGCCCTGGCTGAGAATGATGCAACGGATTTCACCGCCTTGAAGCGCATGTTACCGCAAGCGACCGAATTCATCGCAGGCAAAACGGCGAAGACGTAGCGTGCTCAAGCTTTTGCTCGACGAACACATTTCTCCGGAGGTGGCCAAGGGCCTGCGCCGCCGCGACAGTTCGTTGGTCGTCTACGCCATGGTCGATTGGGAGGGCGGCAATTTTCTTGGCCAGGAAGATTCGGTCTGTCTGACAGAAGCCGCTGCCCAGCGATTGATCTTGTCACCTACGACCGAAGAACGATTCCGCCCCTGCTCAAGAGCTGGGCGGAAGGAGGTCGGCGGCTATTGCGGCGTGATTTTCGTCGATGAGAAGACAATCTCTCCGGCGGACATCGGTGGCTTGATCCGGGGATTGAGGCAGTTGATCAAAGAAACGCGTCATTTGGATTGGACCAACGGCGTTCGTTTCCTGCGACGCTGATGTTTTAGCCCCCTCACTACAAGTGAGTGGATCAAACCTCTCAACTTCACGAGCGAAGCCAGAAACGTCACAGCATCTTCTTAAATAACAAACCCACGCCAAACCGAGTCTCACTCGCCCCAATCATCACGAAACCACAAGCCAAATAAAACTCCTCCGCATGAGGATTCCCAATCACATGCAAAGCACTCGATCCGTGCCGACGCGCCACGTCCGCGCAATGGTCCACTAACAAGCGTCCAAGACCAAGCCGCCGGAAATCCGGATCGACAAACAAGGCATCCAGCTCCGCCTCACCATCGGCACGAGGCACCACGGCGGCAAACCCGGCAACGACGCCGTTACACTCCGAAACAAACACCTGCCCCGCAACGATCTGTTCCAGCGGCACCTCAATCGCATCGGGATGAGCAAGGATAGCTTCGCGATCTCCGGCATTCGTAAGCGACGCCCGCAGCTGTAACGCCTCAAGAAGTTTCTGTTCCGACACAGCCGCCGCGCGAATCACTAGATCATCCATCATCCCTCCTCCAGCATAGAAGACAGCATCTCCATCGCCCCCGCCCACGATAGACTTAAAACGGCTCCAAACACCCAGGGAGAAGCAATGGACTCCGCCACTCAGCAGCACTACCAAAGCCGCCTCAACGAGATCGAATCCGCCGGCCTCTACAAGCGCGAACGCGTCATCGCCAGTCCGCAGCAGGCGCACATCCACCTCGCCGACGGCGCCCACGTGCTCAACCTCTGCGCTAACAATTATCTCGGACTCGCCGACCATCCCGCCGTCGTCGCCGCCGCCACCCAAGCCCTGCAAGACTGGGGATACGGCCTCTCCAGCGTTCGCTTCATCTGCGGGACCCAGGCCATCCACACTCAGCTCGAAAAGCGCATCAGCGAATTCCTCGGCACCGAAGAAACCATCCTCTACAGCTCCTGCTTCGACGCCAACGGAGGCCTCTTCGAAACCATCCTCGATGCCGAAGACGCCATCATCTCCGATGAGCTCAACCACGCCAGCATCATCGACGGCGTCCGCCTCTGCAAAGCCGCGCGCTTCCGCTATCGCAACGGCGACATGGACGACCTCGAAACCAAGCTCAAAGCCGCCGCCGGCTCCCGCCATCGACTCATCGCCACCGACGGCGTCTTCTCGATGGATGGCTACATCGCCAAGCTCGACCAGATCTGCGATCTCGCCGACAAGTACAACGCCATGGTGATGGTCGACGACTCTCACGCCGTCGGCTTCATCGGCGCCAACGGCCGCGGAACCCCCGAGCACTGCGGCGTCGAGGGCCGCATCGACATCATCACCGGAACCCTCGGCAAAGCCCTCGGCGGCGCCAGCGGAGGCTACACCTCCGGCCGCAAAGAGATCATCCAGCTCCTCCGCCAGCGCTCCCGCCCCTACCTCTTTTCGAACTCGCTCGCCCCAACCATCGCCGCCGCCTCGCTCGCGATCCTCGATCTGCTCTCAGAGTCGAACAACCTCCGCGAAACCCTGCGCGCCAACACGGCCTACTTTCGTAAAGAGATGACCGCCATAGGCTTCGACATCCTCCCCGGCTCGCACCCTATCGTCCCCGTCATGTTCGGCGACGCCCGCAAAGCCGCGCTCATGGCCGAAGACCTGCTCACCAAAGGCGTCTACGTCATCCCGTTCTCATTCCCCGTAGTGCCCCAGGCAAAGCCCGAATCCGCACCCAGATCTCCGCCGCCCACACCCACCACGACCTAGAATTCGCCATAGCCCAATTCGCCGAAGCCAAATCCCAGTTAGCCCTATGACGCAACCACCTGAGTGCCCATATCGGAGATGTCGGGATACCCCATTCAAGCCTGTTTTGAAGCCCTAAGTGGGACACGATTCGGCCCGTCCTACATACCACCCTAGGATCTCTTTTATAAGCGATTTTTCGACCGATGATTCTGCGGATCAAAGCGAGCGGTCGGCCGTCAACTGAATAACTTCCGAACAAATGAGGAGTAACCCAAGAATGAAAGCCCTGGTCAAGTCGCACGCCGAAAAAGGTCTCTGGCTCGAGGACGTCCCCGAACCCGAAACCGGCATCAACGACGTCAAGATCCGCGTCCTCAAGACCGGCATCTGCGGCACCGACCTCCACATCTACGACTGGGACGCCTGGGCGCAAAAAACCATTCCCGTCCCCCTCGTCATCGGCCACGAATTCGTCGGCGAGATCGCCGAGGTCGGCTCCAACGTCAACGACTTTAAGCCCGGCGATATCGTCTCCGGCGAAGGCCACGTCGTCTGCGGACGCTGCCGCAACTGCCTCGCCGGCCGCCGCCATCTCTGCGCCTACACCAGCGGCGTCGGCGTCAACCGCCCCGGCGCCTTCGCCGAATACATCGTCCTGCCCATGACCAACATCTGGCGTCACGCCCCCGACGTCCCGACCGACGTCGCCGCCATCTTCGATCCCCTCGGCAACGCCGTCCACACCGCGCTCGCCTTCCCCGTCCTCGGCGAAGACGTCCTCGTCACCGGAGCAGGCCCCATCGGCATCATGGCCGCCGCCGTCGCCCGCCATGCCGGGCCCGCTACGTCGTCATCACCGACCCCAACCCCTAGCGCCGCGCCCTCGCCCACAAGGCCGCCAACATCACCCTCGCCGTCGACACCCGCGAAGTCTCCCTCCAGAAGGCTCAGGAACAGCTCGGCATGCAGGAAGGCTTCGACGTCGGCCTCGAAATGTCCGGCAACCCCAACGCCTTCCGCGAGATGATCGCCAACATGAGCCACGGCGGCAAGGTCGCCATGCTCGGCATCCCCTCGCCAACCGAGATGTCCATCGATTGGCACCACGTCATCTTCAACCAGCTCACCCTCCGCGGCATCTACGGCCGCGAAATGTACGAGACCTGGTACAAGATGACCGTCATGCTCCAATCCGGACTCAAGATAGACCAGGTAATCACCCACCGCTATAACTGGAAAGACTTCGAACAAGGCTTCCAAGCCATGCGAACCGGAAGCTCCGGCAAAGTAATCCTCGATTGGAGTGATGTCGGAATAGCGGCGAAACATCTAATCAATAATGGATACCGTCGCACCTCATATTCGCAGCAAGACCATGGCAGCCATCCGGGGCCAAGGGACCTCAATAGAGGTGGCGTTCGAGGCATCGGTCCATAGGTCAAGATTCTCGTTCATAGCCCATCCGGCGTGGTTAGGAAGACCAGATTTCGCCTTCCCTACTAGAGGAATCGTCGTCTTTTTGGATTCCTGCTTCTGGCACAAGTGCCCGGTACATTTCAGGCCCCCAAAATCACGTCAGCATTACTGGGAGCCGAAGATCGCGCGGAACGTGGAGAGAGACTCGCGCGTTCGCGCGGAGTACCAGAAATTGGGGTGGACGGTGATCCAATTCTGGGAACACGCCATCGGCGAAGACGTGGACGGATGTGTGAAAGCGTTAACTGTTAGACTACGCGCCAAGCGCAGATCTAGACTGGTACCGCCGGCACCGAAGCGAACTCCGGGAGGTGGTGTTCGCTTTTTGAAAGCGAACTGATCGCCACGGGAAATACAGTTATGAAATATATCCCAACACTTTTATCCTGACGTTGTCAGGTGTTCCGCGAGCGCGAAGAGGCGGCAAAAACAGCGCCGAGGCTTGCAACGAGCGAATCATCTACTGCGATGGCCTCGAAAAGCTCGGCAAACGTTGACAGTCAAAAAATTGATTCTAAGCCCATCGATGTTCACTGTTTCTGGCTGATTAGCATCGAGGTTATGTGCAAAGAAGCGCACCGTAGCCTCCCACTCTTCAATTGGCGCGACAGATTCCAACTCAGGTTTGCGGAGCGGAACCACCTTGCGGAGCGTTCGGAGGTGCTCTCGTATGTAGACATCCGTTAAAGTACCCCCGTGAGATTCGTAGGCGACGATTCGTCGGTTTGCGCCGTCTTGAAAATCACAATCGCCAAGCTTTCTCCCGCTGATGTTGGTCGCATTGACCGCGTCACCCAATCCCCTAGACATCCAATGCACGGCGGGGTGCTGAAGAGTGGCGACAGCATCAAGGCACCGCTGCTCCAGGATGCCCAGTGTACGCGTATTGCCCACCCGAATATGGGTTACAAGCTGGTGGACCTCTGGAACTGTGAACAACTCTGGAAGGGGCGTAGCAACGTCACCGGAAAGGCGGAGGAACCGCATAACCCACGACCGTACAATCAGTGCCAACTCTCGGCGAGCTGCATAACTCATCTCGTCGATCGCCGACAGCAAGGCGAAGAGAGCACGAGCGCCCGGCCGATCCGAAGGTTTCTTGCTCTCGACCCAAGAGCCGTCCATTGTACCTACTGACTTAGCGTTATTGAGGAAAGGGTTACCTGCAGAAACGAGATTTTCTGGATAGTTCGCAAAAAGGTTTTGAGCTGGCTGCCCTCGGGGACTAAATTCATAGAGATCGAGAACGGAGTGATCGAAGTATTCAAGAATCATGCACTGAAAATGCAACATCTGGATATAAGGCACGTATCGGACAGGTTCAGCGGCGCACCCTAGTGTCAGCAGCAACTGTCCGAGGTCGCCGTTAAAGCCCAGGTCCTCCGCGGCTTCCCCGGCGATCCTTGCACTGGCAATATGATCAGCATCCGCAAAGAAGACGCCCTCGAAACTCCCATCCCTCTCGTAGGCCTCATTGATCTGTAATTGACTGCCAATACAAGAGCGCTCACCGCTTGCGAAACGCTCTGTCTGCTGAAGCGAACTCGTGTGTCGACCTCGCTCAGCACCCGCGTCAGCCTCGCACCCGTGAACCTATGCTCGTGTGCAAGCGTTACGGCGAAGTTCAAATGACTAAGGAATGCTGTGCTTTGATCGTGGTTTAGGCCGTGTTCTGAACGTAATTGTTCATGCAATTCGAAGTACTTAGTGCTCAGGCTCGCAGCATTCGTTGGGTCGGCCGCCAGGATCGCCCGTACCGCATGTCGGAAGTGATCGCTCGCAGTTCCGTCATCCTTCCATAGGTTCAGTTCGAGACGAGTCCATGTGAACGAGTCCTCGTAGCGAATGGAACGTAATCGCAAAAAGCGGGAAAGCGCACGAGCAGCTAGCGCTTCGCTGTTCACCTGAATGGGTAACTGGAGAATACGGAGTGACTGCCGAATGAGTCCCCTCATCCCTGGCCCTCATGCGTCTTGCTTCCGATATGCGGCTGAAAGTCAAAGAAATCTCGAGGAGATATCCCAAGAGCGTCAGCGAGCCGAACGATCGCCTCAAGCGAAACGTTTCGCCGGCCCCGTTCAGCACTACTTATATAGGTCCTGTCCAGCCTAGCTAATTCGCCCAGCTTCTCCTGGCTCAATCCCGCTGCAACGCGAAGGGCGCGCAGTTTGGTCCCAAAACTCAATCGAACCGGATGATTAGAACTCGAGGGCACGATGGCAATCATCACCGCGTGCAGACTTTAGGTCTACGGACTATGAGTCACACACTAAAGGCTCTCAATTAGCGCCCGCCCCACAGCCTCACTTAATAGCGCCGGGACAGCATTCCCTACCTGCCGGTACTGGGCGCTGCGCTCGCCAGCAAACTGAAACTCGTCCGGGAAGGATTGAAGACGCGCAGATTATCACACCGTGAGCCTTCTTACCCCATTTACGAGTCCGATGCGGGGTTTCCCACCACTAACTAGATACTCGTGGTATTCCTGCAGTACACATCGGCGATCTACGATGTGCGTCCTGTTCCCTCCGGCTGAAGCCGGGATTGTCTGCGACGGTCGGTTAAGATCGATTGGCCGACCACCTCCGTTGACCAACATGCCAGCAAACGGGCTGGGTCGCAGGACTGGCTGCTTCGCATAGGTCACTATGGCCCTATTAGGCGCGTCAGAAGGGACACCGACAAGTGCCTCTCGTGCAGTTCTATGTGGTTCTCCCCCTTGGGGCCGTGTGAAGGCCTGGGAAGCGCGGCCTGCCCTTCTTGAGGCCTATTGCAAACACCCGCTTGCGATCCTGGGGCACGCCGAAGTTCGCGGCATTTAAGACGTCGAACTCGACATCATATTCCAGCTCGGAGGCTTCCTGAGCCTGCTCAGGAAGTATCCCTTGTGGCGGGCTGATGCAAGTCCTGCCACATTCTCAAGTAAGAAGGCTCGAGGCTTCAGCTCGCGAACCGCCCGAACAAACTCGGCAGCATCCCGAGAGTCCGTTGCGGCCTTTTGGTCCCCAGCTACGGAGAATGGCTGGCAGGGAGGGCCACCCACGACCCAGTCGACCTGCCCCGCGTATTGACTCCAGTCAATGACTCTTACATCGCGAGTGATGACCGGAACTTGCGGAAAGTTGAACTTGTAGGTCTCAGTTGCATAAAGGTCGTAATCCAATGAGACCAATGGAGAGAATCCTGCCCGCTTGAGACCTAAGCTCAAACCACCGGCCCCGCAGAACAAATCCACGAACTTTAAACTGGCCTTTGGCAAGGTAATACTCCTCTGTCTATGAAGAATCTGCTTTTCTTCATCTGTGACCGGTCAGCTCCCAAGAAAGCGAGATGCGCGTGAACCAATTTTAAATTGGGCGGGCGATTTGGGCCTGTGCGAATCTGGGGTATATAGTCTGGTTCATTCCCGATCCGGCGAAGTTCCCATTACGGAAATGCGCCGACGATGTGCGGCCCATTCAAGCCCCCAGTCGGCTTGAGTAGAGCGGCCACATCCGAATCAACCCCTCACACCCCTGATAAACAATCAGCCCCGAAACTCCGTCCTCAAATATCCGTCGCCCAATTCTCAACCCGCAGATTGGGGATGCGGCGAAAGGCGCTGTCATGACTGACAAGGACCGCGCCCAGCGCCACAGCATGGGCCGCGATCTGCGCGTCATCAGGGCCCCAGCTTTTTCCCCAGCCGCTCCTGCCGCGCACGCAGCGCGCCATAAGCAGCAGCCGCGTCACTGCCCCACGGAGAAACGACGAACGCGCCGAGAAACTGCTCCAGCGCCCGCTGCCGGAGGGAGCTGGGCGACTTGGCCAACCCAAACCGCAGTTCCCCTTCCGTCACAGCGGAGATGCTTACTGTGTCCTGTGCGGCCAGCTTTGCGATCCGGGCGCGGGCGGCGGCAGAGCAGCCGCTGAGAGTGAAACTGACCATGTTGGTGTCGAGCAGGACGGGTGACGGGTGGCCCATTGAAGCCTACTGCTGGCTTGAATGGAAGAGCAATAATGGGCGGTCAATCACGAGAATAAGCTGTACTAAAAGAAACCAGACTTTCATTTAGTGACACTATATGCAACCATACTTGCATATGGTTCTCCGTCAACATTGGATCGAGCGCATCGAAAAAGCCTGGAAGCAGCGCACCGTCATCTGGCTCGCCGGAGTGCGCCGCGTCGGCAAAACCTACCTCTGCCAGAGCCTGCCGGAGGTCGAGTACTTCGACTGCGAACTGCCCCGCACGCGCCGCATGATGGACGATCCCGAGGGTTTCCTTGAGGGACACCGCGGCAAGCGGATCGTGCTCGACGAGATACATCGCCTCGACAATCCGTCCGAACTGCTGAAGATCGCGGCCGACCACTTCCCCAAAACCCGAATCATCGCCACCGGCTCCTCCACGCTTGAGCGCGTCGACCAAGTTCAAAGACACCCTGGCCGGACGAAAGCGCGACCTGTGGCTCACGCCGATGGGCTTGAGCGACCTCGCCGATGCTAAACAGACCAACCTGCGCCGTCGCTTTCTACGCGGCGGTCTTCCGCCATTTTTCCTCGCCGCCAAGGCAGACGAGCGAGACTTTCAGGAGTGGACCGACGCCTATTGGGCGAAAGACATTCAGGAACTCTTTCGCCTGGAGCGACGAGATTCGTTCACGAAGTTCACCGAGCTGGTACTAGCTCAGAGCGGAGGCATCTTCGAGGCCACGAGGTTTGCCGGCCCCTGCGAAGTAAGCCGGCCAACGATCGCCAATTATCTGCGCGTGCTCGAAGCCACCTTCGTTGCGCATGTCATCCGCCCGTTCAGCAGCCGCAAGCCGACGGAGATCGTCTCCGCGCCGAAGGTCTATGGCTTCGACACCGGATTCGTTTGCTACCATCGCGGCTGGCAAGAGCTACGCAGCGAAGACATGGGCCTGCTCTGGGAACACTTCGTGCTCAACGAAATCATGACCCGCCTGCAAAGCCGCGATGTCGGCTACTGGAGAGACAAGCGCGGCCACGAAGTCGACTTCATCCTCGCCGGACGAAGGAAACATCCGCTGGCAATCGAGTGCAAATGGTCATTAGGCAGGTCAGACAAATTCGACCCGAGCGGCTTTGAAGCCTTCCGCAGGCAACATCCGGATGGGGACAACATCGTGTTAGCCCAGGATATCGACCGCGCCTTCACCCGAAGCTACGGCTCGCTGAAGGTACGCTTCGAAAGCCTCGGTCAGTTCGCCGATCAACTTGTTTAGGGCCTTGATCCGCCCGCTCACGGTCTGTACTAAAAGAAACCAGACTTTCATTTAGTGACACTATATGCAAGCGCGAAGAGCGGCCTCGGCGCAAAGCAAAACGGCCGCCCAAAGGGCGGCCGTTTATGGAGCGCGATACCTAAACCTCAAACTCGCTAAGCCACATTCCGCGGCAACCGCTCCCGCAGATGCTCCGGAATGCGGTCCTGCAAGACTCTCGCCCGCTCAATCGCCACTCCACGCAGATACATCGGCGCCGGAGTTACGAGAGCCACGATCAGCCAGATCAACAGCGAGGCGAACAGCCCGGCCACCGCTGCAAACTGCATCGTCAGAACCACATCAATGTCGTGAAGGTGCAGCCGCGCAATCGCGAAATGTTGCAAAGGGTCGATATGGTGGATGACCGCCAGCGCCAGCACAAAGGCAACCGTCGAAACCGTGCTCAGCAAGATCAGCGTAACGTCGATCGTCCGGTGGATACGCTGCCGGCTATGGCAGCAGGCGCACTCGGCGAGATGCCGCTCATAGTCGCCCCGCATCGCAGGCGTAATTCCGGAGATGTCGTATCTCCAACTGGAAAGGATGTCGCCGATAACCGGATCAGTACATGCACTCATCTTTTTATGACCGCTTCTCGATACCGCTGGAGGAACCGCTTGACGCGAAACTCTTGCTTAACAGTATCTTAACAGTTTTGGTGCCCGGATTAGCCCGTATTTTAATCCCAGAACCACGAATGTCTACAACGAAATCCCATTCAAGTCAAAATCCTTCGACCGCCTCAAAGGCAGATCGGCGCCATCGGCTCATGCTGCTGGGCCAGAATCAACCGGTTTGCCAGCAGGTTGATCCGCTCCCGCAACGCCCCCTCGGCCGCCACCCGCGCCAGCGCTGGAAGATTATTGCTCTCAGAAAGATGCGCCAGCACGACATAAGTCGCTTGCCCATCGTAATTTTTCTCAAGAAACCCCGCCGCCGCGTCATTCGACAAGTGCCCCACCCGCGACATCACCCGCTGCTTCACCGACCACGGATACGGCCCGTCGCGCAGCATCTCGAGATCGTGGTTCGACTCGATCATCAGCACATCGCATCCGCGCAGCCGTTGCGCCACATTCGGCGGCACATAGCCCAGATCGGTGGCCAGCCCAACCCGAATCCCCTCCACCTCAAAGACAAACCCAACCGGATCGGCGGCATCGTGCGGAATCGTGAACGAGCTCACCGCAATATCCCCAACCGAAAAGCTATAGCCAGCCTGAAAATACTCCACTCCAGGCAGCCGGCAAGGGTCGGCCTCCCGTTTCGAAGTTTCATCCGCCGAGCAAGCCGCTGCTGCAATGCCATCGGCAACGACATCGTCGCCATCCAAGTCTCCGGAGTCAGACTCAAGTACCGCGTCGCCTGACCACGGTTCCCTGGTGCCTACGTCCCTAGTCCCTAGTCCCTGTTTTCGTTTCTCCAGCCAGTCCGCATAGGTCATCCGCTTCTGCGGAACCATCCAGCGCATCCACGCGCGGTGCGTCGCTTCGGTGAAATACACCGGGATTCCCAGCTTTCGCGCTGTGACCGCGAGGCCCTGCACATGGTCCTGATGTTCATGAGTCACGAGAACGGCGTCGAGGGTCTCGGGCTCTTCGCCCACCGCGCGCATGCGCTTGAAAAGCTCGCGGCACGACAGCCCAGCGTCGACCAATATCCTGGTCTTCGAGCTGGAGACGACCATGCAATTGCCCTTCGAGCCCGAGGCCAGCACCGTCATCCGCATCATCTCTTAAACATACGCCCGCAGCTTGTGAAAAACCTGCACTTAATTCAGTGCAGCTATCTACAGGAACCAGATCGGAAATCCCGCTCCAACTACAGGAGAACCTAGTCATTCTCAGCAAGCGCGAAATCCGGGGCCCTCAGCGAGCGTTCTTTTGTGTTTCTTGCTCGCTGGGGTGGTGCAGCGCAAGTCGAAGAGCCTGTCCTGAGCGGAGCCCAAGGAACCGGCACAAGCGCCCCGGTTCGGAAGGCTGGTCCCTCACCTGCAACAGGAGCAGCTCAATCACTAGTCCCTACGTCCCTAGTAAACATAAAACCCCCGCCCCGACTTCCTCCCCAGCCATCCCGCGTCCACCATCCGGATCAGCAGCGGACAAGGCCGGTACTTCGGATCGCCCAACCCCTCCTCCAGCACCCGCATGATGTCCAGGCAAACATCCAGGCCAATAAAGTCGGCCAGCGTCAGCGGCCCCATCGGATGCGCCATCCCCAGCTTGAAGATCTCATCGACCGCCTCGGCCGTCGCCACGCCCTCCATCACCGCGAACATCGCCTCATTCAGCAGCGGCATCAGCACCCGGTTCGAAACAAAGCCCGGCGCGTCGTTCACCTCCACCGGCGTCTTCCCCAGCCGCACCGCCAAATCCCGCACCGTCTCAAACGTCGCCTGCGAAGTCGCCAGCCCGCGCACCACCTCCACCAGCTTCATCACCGGCACCGGGTTGAAGAAGTGCATCCCAATCACTCGATCCGGACGCCCGGTCTGCCCGGCCAGCTTGGTAATCGAGATTGAAGAGGTGTTCGACGCGAGAATCACCCCGGCGGGCAAGATGCTGTCCAACTCGCGGAAGATCTCACGCTTGACCTCGAACTTCTCCGTGGCCGCCTCGATCACGAAGCTGCACTCCCCCAGTTCCAGCCGGTTCAATGTCCCCCGAATGCGTCCCAACGCCGCTGCCGCATCGTCCGCAGTCAGCTTTTCCTTTGCAACTTCGCGGTCCAGGTTCTTGCGAATAGTCTCAAGCCCGCGGTCGAGGAACCGCTGCTCCACCTCGCACAACGTCACGCGCAGCCCGGCGCGGGCCATCACATGGGCAATTCCATTGCCCATCGTCCCCGCCCCCAACACTCCGGCTGTCTCTATGTGATCCGGCACGTATCCTCCCACTCAAAGGCAAACTGAGTGTACCAATGGAAGGGCGCGCGCGGAGTCTTCCACGGCAGGCTCAAACTCCGCAGTTGCTTTTTCGAGGGATTTGTCCGAAGGGGAATCCGCTAAGAAAATGAGCGGAATAGTAAGGGGCAGGGCTCTAACGCGTTCTCGGCAGCGTTAGCTGACCAGAGGCCTAGTTGAAAGGAAGAGAGACGTGCGGCTGCCGAGCGGTGACTTTCTCCACACACTCATGGTTGTCTTCGATCATCCGTCGCATCGAAGCGCTCAGTGGAACTCCAGCCGAACCGAGCATATGCAGGCAGTACACGCAAACCGGCCGCATCGCCGCCCCGGGGAGTTGATGAAGGTGCGAATGGTGATGAGGATAATGAGTATCCATGACGCCCTCCAGGGTGCATTGTTGAGGAATGGGATGTCGACGATCTTGAATTCGGTGCGGCTCATCTGCAACGTTACCGATGATCCGTCTGCGTTGCGGCAGCAATCCAGCCTGTTCACGACACCAAATATATGGGCGAACACCTTTTGTATAGTCAGCTTTGGCGGGTTTGTCAAGGCATGCAGCGGGAAAACCTTCCCAAAATGGAACTGACCACCTTGAACCCTTCGACAAGTCTCACAACCGCTCCCGAGAAAGACGACCCCGAGGCGCGCCTAACAGCGTTTTAACCGCCTCGCAGACGCTCGGTCCTCGCTGTGTATACTTAGCAGCGAAGCGAGACCTACCGGCGTTTCACGGTCGCAATTTCCTGTACCTGGCTCGACCGCTGCGCCGTGGAAGGAGAAACCGCTCCTATAAAGGACTGGCATGTCATTGAGTCTGCCCAAAACACCCGTAATTCTGGTAGACGGCTCGGTCGAGACCGCGATCATCGTCACCGCCAGCCCCTTCACTGTCGGCCGTGCGCCAGACCGCGACCTGGTGCTGTCTCACCCTTACGTCTCGCGCAAGCACGCCGAGATCGTCTTTGAAGAAAGCGCATTCTTCGTCGTGGACATGGCCAGCCGCCACGGCACCTTTGTGAACGGCATCCGCGTCGACCGCCAGCGCCTCTCCACCAATGATGCGATCCATTTTGGCTCCGTCGACGGCCCCGTGCTTCGCTTCGACTCCCAGGTCGGCGCCAGCCACTCCACGATCCGCGACCTGCTCGGCCAGATCCAGTCCATCTCCGCGCCCAATTCCGACCTTGAAAGGCTGCGCTGGTTCCTCGAAGCGGCGCGCAAGCTCAACACCGTCGGCGCCGTCGATCAGATCCTCGCCTCGCTCGTCGAAACCACCCTCCAGCTCACCAAGGTCGAGCGCGGCTACGTCTTTCTCGTCGATGAGGCGGGAAATCTGAATCTCGCCGTCGGCCGCTCCTCAACCGGCGAGGCCCTCGCCGACGATTCCACTCTCTCCCGCACCGCGATCCAGCAGGCGACTCGCACCGCCGGCGAGTACATGATCACTGACACGCTCACCGCTGAATCCGGAGCGCGCTCCGACAGCATGGTCGCGCAGAGCATTCGTACCGTCATCTGCATCCCGCTTCGCCGCCGCCGCGAAACCGGCCGCCAGCCCGGCGACTCCGATGGCGTCACCTCCGGAGAGATCCTCGGCGTCCTCTATCTCGATAGCCGCCTCAATCCCGGCAAGCTTACCGAGGTCGATAACGACCTGCTCAAGACGATCGCGACCGAGGCCGCCGCGCTGATCGATAACGCCCAGTTGGCCATCGCCGAGGAACACGCCCGCCGCTATCGCGAAGAGCTCAACATCGCCGCCTCGATCCAGCAGAACCTGATGACGGTGAAGATTCCCGAGTTGACCTACGCCCAGATCGCCGCCCGCTCCATCCCTTGCAAAGAGATTGGAGGAGACTTCTTCGACGTCGTCGCCGACGACAACAGCCTCTCGCTGGTTCTCGCCGATGTCTCCGGCAAGGGAGTTTCGGCCGCCATTCTCGCCTCCACGCTGCAAGGCATGGTCTATGCGCAACTACTCGCCGGCCAGCCGCTGCAGTCTATCGCCGAGGTCGCGAACCACTACATCTGCGCCAAGGACGTCGGCAAATACGCCACCATGGTGATTCTCAAGCTGAGCCGGAACGGCGTGCTCGACTACATCAACTGCGGCCACATCCACCCCCTGCTCTGCTCGCCTTCCGGCGTCAAATATCTCGACACTTCCAACCTCCCCGTCGGGCTGATCGAGGAAGCCGAGTTTCACTCCGATAGCGTCATGATCGAGCCCGGCTCGCGTATTTTGCTCGTCACTGACGGCGTCACCGAGGCTGAGAATGTCACCGGCGAATTCTTTGGCGACGCCCGGCTCGAAGAGGCCGCGGTCTGCAGCAACTCGCTCGAATCCATCTTCGAGCGCGTCCAGCATTTCTGCGGACTCGCCCCGGCTAACGACGATTGCACCATGCTCGAGATCCAGTTCCAGCCCCGAGCCTGATCCCCGCCGCACGGTAAAAGTTTAGACTGGAGTTCAATCGATCCGCTGAGGTTGAAGCCCTTTCGCGCCTCCGGCATCCATTAACCTATGGCTCTGACCCATCCGCCAGTTCGGGAGACAGTCCGCGAAACCCGGCCGCCCGCGCCGCATCATCCCCGCCGCTCTTTCCAGAGAACGCTGGACAGCGCCAAGCGGACCATGGTGCTGAGCGAGATTGTCTTGCTGGCTCTCGACAGCTTCCGCGCCAGCAAGGTGCGCTTCGCGCTCACCGCTCTGGGCATGGTGATCGGCTCCGCCTCCCTGATCCTCGTCGTCACCATCGGCCTCACCGGCAAGCAATACGTGCTCAAGACGATCCAGGGCGTCGGCACCAACATGGTCGAGCTCGAATACGCCGGCGGTGGCGTCGGCGCGATCAACGACACGAGGAACGACTCCCTCACCCGCGAAGACGAAGCCGCTGTCATGGAGCAGGTGCCGGCCATCGCCGCCTCCTCGCCGATGCTCGAGATTCACGACCGCATCAGCTATCCCGGCGGCGCGCTCAAAGATGTCCTCGTGCTCGCGGTCAGCCCCGATTATCGCCAGGTGCGCAACCTCGTCGTCACCAGTGGCCGCTTCTTTGACCAGGGAGATGAAGAGAGCCATCAGAAGGTCGCCGTTGTCACCGAGCCCTTTGCTCGCGCCCGCTTCGGCAGCGTCGACGCCGCCCTGAATCAGAGCCTCGCCCTGAGTTCCATTCCCTTCACCATCATCGGGACCTTCAAAGAAAGCATCGACACGATGGGGTCGACCGAGATCGATACCGAAACCGTGCTCATCCCCTATTCGGTCGGCCGCTATTTTTCAGGCACCAACTATGTGAAGCAGATCTTCTTTTCCGTCCGCGACCAGAACGATGTCGAGGACGCTGCCAAACAGATCGTCAAGGTTGTGAATTCCCGCCACAACAAAAACTCCGTCTACAAGACTGAAACGCTGACCAGCGTGCTCAACGTCGCTAACCAGGTGACGAATGCCCTCACCGTGATTCTGCTGCTGGTGTCAACGGTGACTCTCGCTGTCGGCGGCGTCGGCATCATGAACATCATGCTGGCGACCGTTCGATCGCGCATCCGCGAAATCGGCATCCGCAAGGCGCTCGGCGCAACCGCCCGCGAAATTAAGCTTCAGTTCCTGGTTGAGGCAGTGTTCATCTCGCTCATCGGCGGCTCGATCGGCGCACTCTTCGGCGTAGCGCGTGCCGATCGCGATCGATCTGCTGACCGACTACCACATTGGATTTTCCTGGTGGTCGGTGGTGATTGCCCTGGTCACCTCGACGCTGGTCGGGGTCATCTTCGGCACCTTGCCCGCCAATCGCGCCGCTCAGATGGACCCGGTTGAATCCCTGAAGTACGAGTAGCCCAGGCGCCGGATTCCCTGTTACATGACGTACGCCATCGTCTCGAGCAACGACTGCATTCTGTCATGCGAGCCGCGATGTACGGCCAGTTCGGTGACCGCAGCGCGAATCGTTTGGGCATCGACCCCATAGCCTCGTCCCGAAAGAAACTCTGAAACTAACTCCGCCGCCTGCCAGGAGTCGCTCCTCAGTTTCATCAGCTTCACCTGCAGATCAGTCAGCTCCGTCGGTGTGAATTTCTCGATCTTCTCTGCCTCAGCCATTCGAATCTCCCCGGACCTTCCAACAATCGTTCACAATGGTTGGCCGAGCCCATCTCAAAACATCTCGTGCACTTGAGATGCAGTTTAGGGACCGGCAGCAAGCAAATTCTGCAATGAACAAGCAATAAATGTTTTCCTCTGAATTCGGGAGTGCTTCCTTTGGTTCGGCAGCGAACAAACGCGCCCCCCGCATCGCCGGCTGCGCCCAATTCTTCGGGCTACACTGAACTCGCTTCACACTTCTCTTTCATCGAGCCCGTAAATGCGCCGTCGCGAATTCGTAAAGTCCATCTCCGCTCTTGGCGCCGGCATTCTTCTTCGCCCCGGCTCGTCGCTGGCTCTTCAGGAGCCGCACCTCGCCCCCACGCCCGACACCTCGGTCAAACGCGTCCTGGTGATGTTCAAATGCCACTTCGACGCGGGTTTCATCGACACGCAGACCGCGGTCGTCCACAAATATTTCAACCAGTACTTCCCCGCCGCAATCCAGATCGCCGCGACCCAAAACGCAGATCCGGCAAGCGCCGCTACACCTGGACCACCGGCTCCTGGCTGCTCTACGAATATCTCGAACAAGCCTCCGCCGAAGATCGCAAGCGCATGGAAGCAGGCCATCGCGCAAAATCACATCGCCTGGCATGCGCTGCCCTTCACCTGGCAGACGGAAATGCTCAGCCCCTCCATGATCGAGGGCGGCCTGGCCATATCACGACTCGCTCGACAAGCGCTTCGGCCGCGTCACCACCGGCGCGAAGATGACCGACGTTCCCGGCCATACTCGCGGCCTCATCGCTCCGCTCGCCAAACACGGCGTGAAATTCCTCGATATCGGCGTGAACGACGCCAGCACTCCCGCCAACGCTGCCGCCGATGTTTCTATGGCAGGACCCATTCGGCCCATCCGGCGCCACGCTTCCAGTCATGTATCACCACCGACTACGGCGGCAACTACCCGCGTTCCCAACTCCGACCTCGCCATCAGCATCGAGGTCCGCGATGACAACAGCGGCCCCCACACTCCCGGCAGAGATCGCGGCAGATCTACAGCCGCCTGCCTCGCAGCTACCCCAAAGCCGAGATCACCGCGGCCAGCCTCTCTGAAATCGCCGCCGCCGTCGATCCATATCGCGCCTCCTTGCCCGTCGTCACCGAAGAGATCGGCGACACCTGGATCTACGGCGTCGCCAGCGACCCGCTCAAGGTCGCCCGCTATCGCGAAGTCGCCCGCCTGCGCCAATCCTGGATCGACGCCGAGCAAATTCAGATCGGAGACGCCACCGATCTCGCGCTCCTCCGGCCACCTGCTCCTCGAGGTCGAACACACCTGGGGCACCGACACCAAGACCTGGCTCGACTTCGACAACTACACCCCCGACGACCTCGCCGAGATGCTCGACACCAAGAACTACAAAGTCGTCGAGTTCAGTTGGACCGAGAAGCGGCAGGACCTGCTCGACGGCATCGCCACTCTGCCCGCGCCTTCACAGGCCCAGCGCACAAAAGGCCATCGACTCCCTCAAGCCCGCGGTGCCTCCGCCCGCCCCTGGCGCGACTTCCCGCAGTTGGAAGGGCCCGCTCGAGACCACTCATTTTGTCATCGACCTCGATCCACAAACCGGAGCCATCAATCGCCTCCAGAACAAGAAGACCGGTCGCGAGTGGGCGACAAAGAGCAACCTCCTCGGCCTCTTCTCCTACCAGACGCTCTCGCAGGCCGACTACGACCGCTTCTTCGCGAGCTACATCAAGAGCACTGCCGACTGGGCCTTCAAAGACTTCGGCAAGCCCAACATCGGCAAGTTCGGCGCACGATCACAGGAGTGGCTACCGACGCTCGGCGATCTTCATCTCGAAGAAACATCCGCATCCCACCGCATCATCGCAACACTGAAGATCAACGACCAGGAAGCTCTCGACTCCGGCCGCGCCGCCTTCCCCCGCCGACTCTATGTCGAGCTGATACTTCCCCACGCGGAACCCCTCGATCCATCTCAACGTCTATTGCTTCGACAAAGCACCCACCCGCATGCCCGAAGCGCTCTGGCTCAGCTTCAACCCCGTCCCACCCAATCAAGGCGCTTGGCCTGCGACATCCACTTCGAAATCCGCATCCATCACACTCGATAAATCCGGAGAAGCCATCTCGCCCTTCGAAGTCATCGATTCGGGCAACCGCCACATGCACGCCGTCTCCAATGGATTCACCTACAACGACGGTCCGTATACCTTCATGGTCGAGACCCTCGACGCACCCGTAGTCGCACTCGGCGAGAAAACCCCGCTGCTCTTCTCCAACACCCAACCGGATCTAGGCAAGGGCATCCACTCCAACCTCTTCAACAACGCCTGGGGCACGAACTACATCATGTGGTACGGCGAAGACATGCGCTTCCGCTACGTGCTCCGTCCCTAAGCTCGCTCTATCTCTCGCGTGTGGGTATGATGGCTCGGGTTAATCAACTCCGGAGTATCGAATCAATGATGAAAACCACTCTCAGACTTTTTCTATTTTTTGCCTCAACCACGGCGCTATTTGCACAGCCTTCGCCAGCCGATCGCATCCTAGGCGACTGGCTCACCCCTAATCGGGAGTCGACCATCGAGATCGTTAAGTGTGGCGATGCCTATTGCGGCTCCATCAAGTCCATGCAGAAACCCGCGAACGACGCGCACAACCCAGAATCCTCGCTACGTGGCCGTCCGCTCGTCGGCGCGCAAATCATGAAGGGCTTCCAGTACTCCGGCTCCGATACCTGGAGCGGCGGCGCCCTCTACGCGCCAGCGCGAGGCAAGACCGTCAACCCCGACCTCGTCCTCACTACTCCCGACACCATCGACATCAAGGTCAAAGCCGGGATCATGAGCAAGACCGTCACCTGGACACGCGCCAAATGACTCGCCGGGTACGGAACGATTTCCAGGCACGGGTGGAATTCAATGAAGCGCTCCGAGATCAACCAATACATCACCGAGGCCGCAGCCTTCTTCGCCAATAACCTATTCGCGCTTCCGCCTTTCGCCTTCTGGACACCCGAAGACTGGCAGCACGTCGGCAATGAAGCGATCGAACTCCGCACCCAGCATCTCGGATGGGACATCACCGACTTCAACTCCGGCAACTTCAAGGCGCGCGGCCTGACCCTCTTTCACCCTCCGCAACGGCCACTCCTCTCAGCCACAGAACGCCAAGCCCTACGCCGAAAAAATAATGTACGTCCGCGACCAGTCAACTGACGCCCTTCCACTATCACGCGATCAAGACCGAAGACATCATCAACCGCGGCAGCGCCAACACCGGCCGCCTCGTCGTGCAGCTCTACGCCTCGACCCCATCCGACTCCAGCAAAGCCGCTCAATTCGCCGATACTCCAATCACCGTAATCTGCGATGGAATCACACGACACGTCGAACCCGGCGGCGCCATCACCCTCGGCCCCGGAGAATCGATCACCCTGCCGCCCTTCCTCTACCACGCCTTCCACGCCATCGATGGCGATGCGCTCATCGGCGAGGTCTCCTGCACCAACGACGACGCCACCGACAATTACTTCTACGAGCCGCTCGGACGCTACCCTGAGATCGTCGAAGACGAACCCCCGCTCCGTCTCCTCTGCACTGAATACTGATTCGGCGCTGACGCCGCAAGCTTCCAATCACCGAACACCTCTGATGGGTGGAGAGCCGCCTCCATCCTAAGGTGCATGACAGAACCAATCCACGGAAATAGTGTGAACGAGGCTTCCGGCGTTCGGTCGAGCTGCGGGTACTGGTTCTCCCCGCGACTTCCAAAGCTGCGAGCCACCACATCGACTTCACAAATAGCGGAGCAAAAAAAGAATGCGCAAGTCTCTTGTTGTACTTCTATGGATGGCTGTGAGCACGTTGGCGTTCGGCCAGTTGCCGAGCGGCACCATCAACGGCAGAGTCATCGATCCCCAGGGGAAAATCGTTGTCGGCGCGCACGTCACCGTCACCAATAACGGAAAGAGTCTCTCCCGCGAAGCGCTGACCAACAGCGATGGGCTCTACGCCATCCCGTCGCTGCCGGCAGGTGTCTATGATCTTCGCGTCGAGAGTGCCGGCTTCGCGGTCAGCGAAGCTCACAACCTGGCGCTCGATGTGGGAACGATCACCACCGCCAACATCAGCCTCCAAGTAGCTGCGACGCAAGATGTGGTCACCGTCAGCGGACTCAACCAGACCGTCGACCTCACGCAGTCCATGATTCAAGGTCAGATCGGTTCCAACACGATAGAGAGCATTCCGCTTAACGGTAGAAATTTCCTCGAGCTTGCCTACCTCGTGCCCGGCAACAGGCCAGCGCCAACCTTCGACCCGACCAAGACCAATACCCTCGAGGTCAGCTCCGCAGGCAGCTTCGGACGCGGCGGCAACATCACCGTCGATGGCGGAGACAACAACGACGAGGTCGTCGGAGGAACGCTCTCTAACCTGCCCGAAGACTCGGTGCAGGAATTCCAAATTGCCACGGCAAGGTTCACCTCCGAGGTCGGCCGCTCCGGCAACAGCATCGTCAATATCGTCACCAAGAGCGGCACCAACGACTATCACGGCTCCCTGTTCTTCTTCGAACGCAACCGGAACCTGCAGGCGCTGCCCGCGACCTTCGACCGTGACCTTCCCACGCCGCCTTTCGACCGCGAACAACTCGGCGGCTCCGTTGGCGGCCCGCTGAAAAAAGACAAATCCTGGTTCTTCACCTCGCTCGAATATCGAACCCAGAACGCCGCATTACAGACCGGCGAACGCGACTTTACGACCGATGCGATCCTCAACACCGCCGCCGCCGCGCCACTGCGCGAGTATCTCTGGTCGACGCGCTTCGACCAGCAGCTCGGCTCGAAGAACAGCCTGATGGGCAGCTATTCGTTCGATCACGCGACCGATACTGCGGAGGCCACTCCGTCGCAAACGACGCCGGCTTTCACGGCGGCCGAGAGGCAAAACTCGCTCAACCGCTTCAACTCCGTTGAGGCTGCGCTCACAACGCTGTTATCTTCCACCGCGTCAACACTCTTCTCGTTCCATTTCGATCAGTTCTACAACAACATTCCGCCCTTTCCCGAGGACGCGCCCACTACCGACCCGAATCTCGAACCTGACCAATGAACTCATCTTCCCCGGCATCGCCGACGGAGCGAACTTCAACCTGCCCCAGGCCACATTCCTCAATCGCTATCAGTTTCGCGATGCCTACTCCTGGACGCTCGGGCAAGCACACCCTGCGCCTCGGTGGCGAGTTCCAGCACTACACCGCGCATGGCCTGATCAACGTCTTCGGCACGGGCACCGTCATTCTCACCACGAACTTCGGCTTCGCCGACTTGAACGGCGACGGCAGTTGTCGAACGATCTCGACATCCCCGTCGCGGTAGCGCATTCACAGCAGCGCGCCGGTCGTTCCGGTTCCGATCCCGCACGGTCTTCAACAACTATGTCGGCGGCTATGTGCAGGACGACTGGCGCATCACTCCTCGCCTGACGCTCAACCTCGGCCTGCGTTGGGAGTACGACTCCAACCTCACCGGCAATTCCAGCGCCCACGACCCGTGCCCAAATCTCACCACGGTAGCCCGCCAGCCCATGCACCTGGATGGCGAACGTGATCGACCTGAAGAAGAATCCGGACACGAAGGACTTCGGCCCCCGCGTCGGCTTTGCCTGGGATCCGTTCGGCCAAGGGCAAGACCGTCGTACGCGGCGGATACGGCATCTACTATGACCGCATCATTCTCGAGGCAGGGCGCCGAAGAGCTGGTGCAGAACGATCGAGCGCTGACAGTCACGCAGTATGCCGGTTCGTCGTGCACCTCTCCTTTCGTGCCTGGAGCGCCCAGCCTCAATGCCTGCTTCGCTCCGGGCGGCGCCTTCGCGCCTGGCAGCCCGACAATCGCGACAGCCTTCAGCGGCCCCCAACAGACCGGCGGTGTCGGCATGATTGCAATGGGGCCGGATTCGCACCATCCGCTCATGCAGCAGATTCTCGCTCGGCGTTCAACAGCAATTTGGCCGCAGCTGGGTGCTCTCCGCCGATGGCCTGTATGTCTTTGCCGACCGGCAACTCAACGGGCACTTGCTTCGCACCACGACCTCAACATCGCCATACGTCTTCTGCCCCGGCAACAACGTCCCATGCACCCTGACCGACCCTCTCAATGGACATCTCCGACAACATCACGCTGATCGAGTCGAGGGCCGAGTCCTGGTATAGCGGCCTGATCTTCTCGCTCGCACACCGCCAGAGCAAGCTCGGCCCGCTCACCTACCAATACAACCTCGCCTATACCTTCTCGAAGACGCTCGACTACTCCGACGACGATCAACTTACCAACAACAATGCCAACGAACAGGTAAACCTCGTCGAAGGCATCGACGAACCCCAGCTCGAGAAAGGTTACGCCGTCACCGATGAACGCAGCCGGATCACGCTCTATGGGGCCATCCAGTTTCCATGGCAAATCTCCGTCGCGCCGCTGTTCACGTTTGGCTCCGGGGTACCCGCCGACACCTTCCTGCCGGGAACAGCCATCAACGGAGCAAGCGGTTCGAGAATCCCCATCACCTCGCGCAACTCGCTCGCCCGCGAGATCAAGAACAGCAATCAACTGAACGCGGTCATCGATCGCTGGAACAGCCTGCCCCCGTGCCCGGCTGCCTTCCCGTGCCTCGCTGGCGGAACCCTTCAAAACGTGCCCGCCAACATCAATTTCTTCAGCCCGTTCCGTTCCTTCGATATGCGGGTGCAGAAACAGATTCTCTTCAAGGATGGGGTTTCGTTCAGCTTGATCGCGGAAGGTTTCAACCTCTTCAACACGACCAACATTCGCGGCACCAGCAACGACAACTATGCCGGGCGCAACTTCTCGATCGGCCCCTACCAGGCCGCGCAAGAGGGCCAACCCGCACAGACCGTTCAGCAGAACTTCTACTCCGCCGTCACCACTGCCGGAGGATTCTTCGGATCGGGAGGCCCGCGGGCCTTTCAGTTCGCATTGCGATTTGCATTCTAAAATCGGATCGATGGAGGTCCAGCACAATGAGCACCTCAGAAGTGTCACTTGAGTCGGGGCTGAAGCAGACAGCAAATGCCGCGGTCCCGACCCACCTCCCCGTCGTCGAAGAAGCCGATGCTACCGGCGAAGTCGCAGAGGCCTATCAATACTTTCGCGAACACTTCGGACGTCCCACCGTTCCGGGAATCCTGAAATGCTTCAGCTCTTCTCCAGCGATGTTAAGGATCATCATCCAGCTGGGGCAGACTCTTGTCTTCTCTGAGGGCGTCCTCGGCCGCCGAATGAAAGAGATGATCGCCACCTATGTTTCGTCGTTGAATGAGTGCCCCTACTGTTTTGACAGCCATGGGGCTTCTCTCTGCAATCAAGGCGGCGATGAAGCTCTATTGAATGCCATCACAACAGGCGATCTCGGAGACGCCTCGATCAGCACTCCCGAAGGCTACCTTCTGGAGTTCGTCCGCAAAGTCACCGTCGAGTCCCACAAAGTCGACGATGCCGACATCCTCAACCTCCGTGCCTCAGGTTGGGACGAACAGCAGATCGCCGAAAGCATTCATGTGGCCGCGATGTTCGCCTGCTTCAATCGTGTCGCCAATGCTTTCGGGCTGCCATCGCAGGATCTGCTAATGCGTCGCGAAAACGAGAAACGTCCGTAAATGAACAGCCCTCCGCGATCTTTCCTTAGAGCATTTCTCTACTGATTTCGCGCGGTCCCAACATCTTCCGCACGCTCTTGCGAGAGCTTGCGTTGACTTTCGAGCGGACAGTTCTTAGAGTCTAGTCATCCAGCTTTTTACAGATCATTCATCCACCGCACGCAGTCGATGCAAGAACCACCCTAGCCGCTTGATTGAGAGGGGTTTCTATGAGACGCACGATGGTTGGTACCACTTGTCCCAGATCGCCAGAAGATGCAATCCAAACGAATTTCCACGCAATCCTACGTCTTCCTATCCTCCGTTTCCTCTTTGCATCTCTTCTAGGCCTGATCCTTTCCCCAGCGCTTCACGCCCAGGCCACTGGAAGTTTTTCCGGCAACGTTCTCGATAAATCCGGATCGGCAATCCCCGGCGCGACCATCACCGCGACTTCGCAAGGAACCGGCCTCGCACGAAACACCCAGAGCGACCCTGCCGGGCACTATCTCCTTCCGCTGCTCCCCGTCGGCACCTACACCGTCAAGGTCGATGCCTCCGGCTTTCAAAGCGCCGAGTCGAAAGACCTCCGCCTCCAGGTCGACGAGGCCCGCGAGCTCGACTTTCCGCTCGCGCCCGCGAACGTAGTCACAAGCGTGCAGGTCATCGACAACGCCGTCGCAGTTCAGACGACGAGTCCCTCCCTCGGCCAGGTCATCACCTCCCAGCAGGTCTCGCAGCTCCCGTTGAATGGTCGCGATTTCGTGCAGCTCGCCACGCTCACCGCCGGCGCTACGGCAGAGACCAATCCGAATAGCTTCTTCACCTCCGCTGCCAGCAGCGAGGTCGCCGCGCGCGGCCCCTTCTCGCTCTCGGTCGGTGGCTCGCGCCCCAACAGCACCGATTGGTTGCTCGACAACGTCGACAATAACGAACTCACCGCCGGCGGCATCGCCATCTACCCGTCGATTGACGACATTCAGGAATTCAAGGTCCTGACCTACACCTACTCCGCCGAATTCGGCACCCGCGCCGGCCCGACCGTGCTCGTCACCACAAAGTCGGGCACCAACAACTTTCACGGCTCGCTCTTCGAATTCGTTCGCAACACCGATCTCGACGCCAAGAGCTACTTCGCCAGCTCCAAAGAGAAGTTCAACCTCAACCAGTTTGGCGGCTCCGTCGGCGGCCCGATCTTCAAGAACAAGACCTTCTTCTTCGTCGACGGCGAACAAAAATATCAGCTCCACGGCATCACGTTTACCGGCCTCGTGCCGTCGCTGGCCATGCGCAACGGCGATTTCTCCGCCGATCCCTTCGGCAATCCGGTAGACGGCATCGGCATCGTCAATCCGAACATGATCGGCGCATCCACCAACCCGACCACGTATCCCAATGTCTATTACCAGTGCGATACGTTGGGGAATCCTCTCGCCTCCAATCCCGACGGAAGCCAGGCCGAGGGCACGCCCTGCAACAAGATTCCAGCCGGCCAGATCAACAACATTGGGCAGGCGATGATGAACCTCTATCCCGCGCCCAACGCCAACAACGCCGCAGCGGGCTACAACTTCGTCAACGTGCCGGTCCGCCAGCTCAATGACACGAAGTTCGACGGCCGCCTCGACCAGACATTTTCAGAGAAAGATACCCTCTTCGGCCGTTTCAGCTACGACCAGGCATTCTCCTATGTGCCTGGCGGCTCGACTCCGCCGGCCTTCGCCTCCGCCAACGCCTTCGGCACCAATCAGCGCATCATCAACCACGCTCGCAACGCAGGCATCGGCGAGACCCACGTCTTCTCGCCCACGATCGTCAACCAGGCCACCTTCGGCTACAACCGCATCTTCGACTACATCTCGTCGCAAGGCACCGGCACCTGCGCCTCCGCGCTCATCGTGCCCGGCGGCATTCCTAACGCCAACCTCGGCTGCCCCAACGGCACCTGCCTTCCCGGCGCATACAGTTGCGGACTCGTCTCGACCATCGTCGCCGGCGGCTACTGGGCGATCGGCGATCGCGGCTACTCGCCCTTCCAGGGTGGCACCAACATCTTCTCTTTCCGCGACTCGCTCGACCTCGTTCTGCACAAGCATGACATCCACGTAGGCCTCGACTTCCGCCGCAATCAAATGAACGTCGGCACCGAAGCCTTCCAGGATGGCTTCTGGATCATCGGCAACGGCGGCAACTTCACCGGCCTCAGCAGCGCGAATGTCGGCGGCAATCCCGCAGGCCGATTATCTGCTCGGCATCACCGGCCTCGCCATCCACGACCAGACCTTCGACGGCCCCGTCACCGGACGCCGCTGGTCGATCTATCGTCCCTTCGTCGAAGACAACTGGCAGGTCTCACCCTCGCTCGTGCTCAATCTCGGCCTCGCCTGGGATCTGACCACGCCCGTCACCGAAGCCCACGGCCGCCTCGCCAACTACGTTCCCGCCACCGGCGATGTGCTCGTCGCCAACAAAAATGGGGTCAGCTCGTCGGCCGGCGTCAACATGGATATGACCGCTCTCGAGCCCCGCATCGGCGCAAGCTGGAAGGTCTTTGGCAGCGACAAGATGGTGCTCCGCGCCGGCTACTCGCTCTTCCACGACTCAGCGTGGAGCCAGGGCGCGAACGGCCTCTGGCAGAATCCGCCTTTCCTCGGCGAATCCGACGCCTTTACCGGTGCAGGTTGCGCCTTTGCTACTTCCTATTGCGCCACCGTGCTCGGGCAATCGCCCTCCGGCATCAGCCTCTCCAGCGGATTCGCACCGATCAACACGCCGCCCACACCCGGCGACTTTCACCGGCTCGTTCTACACCGAGCCCACCAACATCAAGCTCGGCCGCGTGCAGCAGTTCAACCTGAACCTCGAGAACCAGCTCGGCGCAAGCACCGTGCTCACTATGGGCTATGCCGGCTCCCGCGGCAGCCACATCCTGGTGATCGGGAATAACCTCAACACCGGCAGCCCCTCCGCCTGCGGCACCGTCACCAACTACACGCTCGGTTGCGACGTCGGCGGCGCGCCCTACGTGCCGCCCTATGGCACCTTCGATTCGATCTTTCTCTTCGGCGATGTAGGCAAGACCGACTACGACTCGCTCCAGGTCAAGGCCGAAACCAACGCAACGCATTACGGCCTCTACACTCTCTTCGCCTACACCTGGTCGCACACCATCGACAACGGACTATCCGACGGCCTCGGCTCCCTGCTCAGCGCGCCGTACTTCCCGCTTCCCAACTGGCGAGAGCCTCGATCGCGGCCTCTCGCAGATCAATCTCAATAACAGCTTCACCGGCAGCGTGATCTACGATCTGCCCTTCGGCCGCGGCAAGAAATTCGGCAGCGATTGGAACCCCGTCACCAACACCCTCCTCGGCGGCTTCCAGGTCACCGTCATCGAAAGAATCGCCTCCGGATTCCCCGTCCCACTCATCAACAGCAACAACCAGTCCGGCTCCTTCTTCCAGAACGGCGGCAACGGCAACAACTGGAACCGCCCCGACCGCGTCGCCGGCTGCTACGCCCCCACCGCCAACCACACCAAGCTCCAGCAGGTGAACCCCGCCTGCTTCGCCGCAGCTCCCGTCGGCCAGCTGGGAGACGCGGCCGCGTCCCCGTCGTCGGCCCCGACTTCGTCAACACCGACTTCTCCGTCATCAAGCAGTTCACCATCCACGAAGACATCGGCCTCAACTTCCGCGCCGAGTTCTTCAACCTCTTCAACCACGCCCAGTTCGGCCTGCCCGTGAACGACGTTAGCGCAGCGGGTTTGGGTCGGTGAATTCGACCGTCAACAATCCGCGGCTGGTGCAACTGGCGCTGAAGCTTACTTTCTAAGGCCGATTAGCGGTAACCTGAAGAACCGGAGCATCCGCGAAGGCTCCGCACTATGACGAGGTTGAGATACCGCGCGGCCTCTTCACTTACTTGGATCGGTGTTAATACGCGACATCTACACCTTTTTGATCGACCGGCAAACACTCGGAGCCCGCTGGCTACCTAAATGCCATGCCCCTTGAAGACAGTGTTTATGCGGCAATACGAGGGGGTTCCAAGACTGATAACGAAATTGGCGCAGACAACCTCCGAACCCTTTGCGGAAAACACGAAGGTCAAGGTTTACTTGATGTCAATCGCAATTGCCGAGAAGCATCGGTGCTGGGGAGATCGGCATCTTCCACCGCGCTTACATCCAGCTGCTTACTGGGTTCGTCGAAAATTGACCTACTGATCCCGTGCATGTCAGAAATCGGAAAAGAGCAGTTTCGGCTGATTTCCATCTTCGAGCTTCACCTACAACACCTCCAATCAAAGCACAAGGCTAAGCTCCTACCTGCACTCAGGAGCCTTCTAAAGGTTCATCGTCGTATCGACTCGTGATCGGGTGCCGACTCCAACTTCCCCATTGCAGTGAGTGAAAATCTAGGCCTGCTAAACCAACTCAATCATCACCCGCCGCCCAACCACCGCAGCCGCACGCTGCAGAACTCCCAAGCGTAATATCGTTCTTCGGATCAAGAATCCGGTCCACCTGAGTGCGGCTCGTCTTCAGCAACAGCGCCAACTTGTTCTTGGAGATCTTCCGCTCCCGCATCGCCTCCGCAAGCTGCCACGCAACGACCTCTTTCACCGCCTGCGCCTGCGCCTCTTCAAAGATTCCCTCTTCCTTGAGGAAATCATCGATGCTCGAACCCATATGCTTCTTGCTCATCGCTCCAACTCCTTCTGTCGCTTTCGCGCCGTTGCCAAATCCTCATCCGGCGTGGCTCGCGTCTTCTTGATGAACCCATGCAGCACAACCAGGTGTTCCCGGTAAACGCAGAGCAGCACTCGCGCCGTCCGTCTCGTTGGCAGGTCCGTCCGAGATCTCCCAAAGCCCACTCCCCATCGGGCGGCAAAGCGGCATACCAACCGGCCACCGCCATTGCGCTCGAAGCAAGTCCCGCCCAATCGCATGACGTTCCGCTTCCGCCAGCTCCTTCAGCCAATCCCGCACCGGCTCGCTACCCGAGTCCGTCCGATAGAAAATCAGTGGGATTTTTTGCGGCAGAGAGTCGCGCGGCACCATGCACCTTATTAAGTACAATGTACTATAAAAAGTAAAGATAGGCCGGCAACAGCAGACGAACCGAATAAACACGACAGTTCACTGAAGGGGTGCCGCCTTGCGGGGGTATCTCACTTCCGCTTTGGGTAGGTTTCCTGGAATCGCAATCTCCGCTGAGATCACACCCATTTTTGATGGTCGTGCAGACTACTCAACAATCAACGCGTCGAACGGGTCGGTGCATTGCGGGCTAGATCGACATGGCCCTTCGCAAAATGCCTCCATCGAGTCACGTCCCCCTGGTTGCCCCACAGGGCATAGCGAAGGGAAAACTCGGTGCTCTTCTGGACAAACCTGGCGGGATAGGTTTGCCCCCGCTCGGTCTCAACAACCACGTCGACATCTTGAGGCGGAAAGCTCTTGGGATCGTTGCGGTCGAAACGAATCCAGTGCTCTTCAGGCATATGCCGTCCGTCTCTTTGCTTTCGGTTGCGACCTTAGAAGTGCATTCTAGGGGTCGAAAGTCTTCCCTGTCCCACAAAATCTATCATGTATCTTCGTCACGCCTTCCCAAAATGGCACCTCGACATGGCACCAACGATACCCCGGCAGTCCGTCGTACGCGGCGAGGAGCTAAACCACCTCTGATCCAAGTCCGGAAACCCCGGCAACTTCCACGATTGGTTCCCGATCGCCGCGATCTCGTCAAAATCAGAAGAAATTGAACTCCGACCGCATCTACTCTTAGTTGAGGCAAATCAGCATGACCATTGAAAAGTTCACCATCAACGTCTCGAACGCGGTGCTCGAAGACCTGAACCGAAGGCTCGATAGCACGCGATGGCCCGACGAACTCGAGAACGCCGGCTGGGAGCTGGGCTCAAGTCTCAGCTACATGAAATCGCTGGCCGGCTATTGGCGGAACGGCTATGACTGGCGGCAGCAAGAGGCTACGCTGAACCAGCTCCCCCAATATCGAGTCGCGCTCGATGGATTCCATGTCCACTTCGTACACGTGCGCAGCAAAAATCCAAAAGCAATGCCGCTCCTCATCACGCACGGATGGCCGGGAAGCTTCATCGAAATGGTGAAGCTGATCCCCCTCCTGACCGATCCCGAGGCGCACGGCGGAAGCGCGGAAGACGCCTTCGATGTGGTCGTCCCCTCTTTACCCGGCTACGGATTCTCCGACCGTCCCACAGAGCGCGGCATGAACCCATTCAAGGTGGCCGCACTCTGGACGCAGTTGATGACCGAGCTCGGCTATGACCGCTTCGCCGCCCAGGGAGGCGATTGGGGCTCAACCATCTCAACCGCCCTCGGCCTCCATCACGCCCAGCGCATCATCGGCATTCACCTCAACTACATTGCCGGGCGCTTCCTCTTCGGCGGCACCTTGAACCAAACCCCAGACGACGAATCGGCAAGAACCTACATCGAGGAACTCCGCGCATGGGCGGACCTTGAGGGCGGTTATAGCCATGAGCAGAGTACGAAGCCGCAAACGCTGGGTTATGCGCTGAACGACTCGCCGATTGGTCTCGCGGCCTGGATCGTCGAAAAGTTCCGAAGCTGGAGCGATTGCGACGGCGACCTCGAGTCCATCTTCACCAGGGATGAACTCCTGACCAATGTGATGATCTACTGGATCACCGAGACCATTAACTCCTCAGACCGCCTCTATTACGAAACGCGACAGCAGCCTCTTCAGCTTTCGCCCACAAATCGCGTAAAGCCTCCCGTGGCAATGGCTGTCTTCCCCAAGGAGATTCCGATTCCGCCACGCACCCTCGCAGAGCGCGGCTTCAATATCCAGCGCTGGACTGTCATGCCCAAAGGCGGCCACTTCGCCGCCATGGAGCAGCCCAGCCTTCTCGCACAAGATATCCGCGAATTCTTTCGTCCCCTGCGTTAATCGGCTTCATCGCGTCATGTCGGCGAGCGCAGCCAATCAGGAGCTATTTATGGCAAGAGAGATCATTCGAACACCCAACGCCCCATCACCGCCGCCAACCTACAGCCAGGCGGTGCGAGCAGCCGGCCTCGTCTTCGTCTCGGGCACCGGCCCACACGATCCAGCCACCGGAAAGATCGTCGGCGAAACGATCCAGGAGCAAACCCGGCAATGCCTGAAAAACATCTCCGCCATTCTCGAAGCCGCAGGCACTTCCCTCGAACGAGTCGTCAGCGCCACCGTCATCATCCTCGAAGAAACCGACTTCGCCGGCATGAATGAAGAATGGATCAAGTGGTTTCCCGAGAACCCGCCCGCGCGCCAAGGCGCAAAGCTACCCGTCCGAATCCCCGGCATGAAAATCTCCATCGCCGCCATCGCCGAGGCCTAAGCTCCCTTGTCTCTAGTAGGATGACGGGGTATGCGGATGAAACACCACTTCCTCTTCGCGCTCTTCTCTTCAGCAATTCTCATCGCTGGATGCAAGCAACAACCCGAGTCGCTAGAGAACAAGGGCCCCGCAGCCATCACGCCCGTCGAAGCTCGCTCCATCTCCAAGGACGCCTACATCTACGGCGTGCCCATGGTCGCTCAATATAAGACCATGTATGCCTTCTCGATCGACAAGAACAACTCGCAATACAAAGGACCGTTCAACTCGATCCTGAACATCGCTCGAGTCTTCACACCTGCCGACACCGCCTTCGTCACGCCCAACTCCGACACGCCCTATTCCTTCGCCGGACTCGACCTGCGCGCCGAACCAGTCGTCATCACCATCCCCAAGATGGAGAAGAACCGCTACTTCGTCTTCCAGCTCATGGATCTCTACACTTTCAACTTCGCCTACATCGGCAGCCGCACCACTGGCAATGACGGCGGCACATATCTGATCGCCGGCCCCGGCTGGAATGGCGAAGCACCAAATGGAATCTCAAAGACCTTTCGAGCAGAAACACAGTTCGTCAACGTCGTCGGCCGCACACAACTCTTCAACCCTGCCGATCTTCCCAACGTGAAACGAATCCAGGCAGGATACAAAATCCAGCCCCTGCATGAATTCCTCAAGACAGCCGAGCCCCCTGCGCAACCGGCAATCAATTGGCCCGCTCCTATCGCGCCGGCCGAACAAACCTCACTCGCCTTCTTCAACCAGTTCGCCTTCCTGCTGCAATTTGCCGTTCCTCCCCATCCCAGCGAAGTAGATCTGCGCAATCAATTCGCAAGAATCGGCATAACGCCCGGCAAACCCTTCGATGCCTCATCGTTCTCGCCTGAGGTGCAGTCAGCCCTGAAGGCTGGCCTTGACGATGGACAAAAAGCCATCGACGCCAACCGCGCGGCAACCGGCGGCAAGACCGATACCCTCTTCGGCTCCCGCGATTACCTCGGCAACAACTACCTAGCCCGCGCCACAGGCACACAGATGGGCATCGGCGCCAACTCCCGTGATGAAGCTCTTTATCCAATCCTCGACAAAGACTCCGACGGTCAGCCGCTCGACGGCAGCCACAAATACACGCTCCACTTCGCAAAAGGCCAATTCCCGCCGGTGAACGCCTTCTGGTCCCTCACGATGTATGACCTGCCGAGCCAGTTACTGGTGAAGAATCCCATCAACCGCTATCTGATCAACTCGCCCATGCTGCCGCATCTGAAAACCGACAGCGATGGAGGCCTGACCATCTACATCCAGGCGGACTCACCCGGAAAAGACAAAGAGCCCAACTGGCTCCCCGCCCCGAAGGGCCCATTCATGCTCACCATGCGCTACTACTGGCCCAAGCCGGAGCTGCTCAACAACGAGTGGAAATCGCCGCCCGTAAAGAAAGTGAATTAAATCGCACGAGCACAACGCCGTAACACGTTCAAAACAGCAGGAGTCCATCTTGAAGCAATCAACAATTCTCTCGCCAAGTTCCTGCTCGCGAGCTCGATGGCGATCATGCTCAGCAATCACCGGATGCACCCCAAACAAACCATCCGACTCCGCACTCTCCGCCGCCGACGCTCGCGCCATTGCCAAAGAAGCCTTTATCTACGGCTTCCCCATGGCCGCCAATTATCAAACCATGTACAAGCAGGCCATTGACAAGGCCAGTCCCGACTATCGCGGAGCCTTCAACACCGTCAACAGCTCTAAATCCGTCGCGACTCCCGAAGACAAATTCGTCGTCACGCCCAACTCCGACACACCCTACTCTTACCTTTGGATGGACCTCCGCACCGAGCCCATCGTCGTCACCATGCCGAAGATCGAGCCTAACCGCTACTACACCACGCAGCTCATCGATCTCTACACCTACAACTTCGCCTATCTCGGCACCCGCGCCTTCGGCAATGACGGCGGCACATTTCTGATTGCCGGCCCCGGCTGGAACGGCCCGACACCCGCAGGCATCAAAGCCGTCCTCCACACCGAGACGCAATTTGCCTACGCCCTCTTCCGCACCCAGCTCTTCAACACCGCCGATTTACCAAAGGTGAACAAGATCCAATCCGGCTATCACGCCGAGCCGCTAAGCTCCTTCCTCCACCAACCGGCCCCGCCTGCGTCAACAACCGTCAACTGGCCACAACCCGCCGACATCGCCAGTCCATCCCCAACCATCTTTCCCGTCGTCAATTTCCTCTTCCAGTTCTGCCCGCCCAATCCGTCTGAGAAAGATCTTCTCGCCCGCTTCGCGAAGCTCAACATCGGCCCCGGCCAGACATTCGACTTCAGCAAGTTCTCGCCAGAAATCCAGCAGGCCATCAACGACGGCATTAAAGACTCCAACGCCGACCTCGCCGGCGTCGTAAAGAAAGTCAACGCCGACGAGATCTCCAGCGGCGACATGTTCGGCACCCGCGACTTCCTCAAGGACAACTACCTCTACCGTTACGTCGGCGCCAAGCTCGGCCTCTACGGCAATTCCAAGCAGGACGCCATCTACCTCGCCTACTTCGTCGACGCCAACCACCAGCCCCTCGATGCCTCAAAGTCTAGCTATGAAGTCCGCTTCGCCAAGGGCGATCTTCCGCCGAGCAAAGCCTTCTGGTCGCTCACCATGTACGACGGCAAGTCGCAGCTACTCGTCGCGAATCCGCTCAACCGTTATCTACTGAACTCGACGACGCTCAAGAGCTACAAGTACGGTTCCGACGGCTCGCTGACTCTCTACATCTCCAATAAGAATCCCGGCCCGGCTAAGCAATCGAACTGGCTCCCCGCGCCCGACGGTACGTTCTACTGCATCCTTCGCGTCTACATGCCCGGCGACACAGTGCTTAACGGAACCTGGAAGAAACCCCCAATGCAGCCGGCCCAGAGCAATCCTTAGCCATCGAGCCGGTTCAGGAATTGCGAAGGGTGCAGCGCAACTTTTGATCGCCGCACCCAACCAGCTAGTACCCAATCGTGAAACGCGCGCGCTCAAAGGCAGGCTTCTCCAACTCATCCACCAGGGCGATCGCATAGTCTTCCATGTAGATCTTGCTCTCGCCCTTACTATCCGAAATGAGTTGGTCAGTCCCAAGCCGAAACTTTCCCGTCCGTTCTCCCGGCCCAAAGAGGGCCGCTGGACTGAAATAAGTCCAGTTGATCTCCGACGCCTGCAACAGCTTCAAAGCATTTCCATGCGAGGTTGCAATCGGGACCCATTCCTTTGGCAGATGTCCGGAATCAAGCAGCGTGACTCCCGGAGCTACCTCCAAAGATCCTGCCCCACCCACAACGACGAGCCGAACCTTCCCGGCCTTCCTCACCGCCGCAATCTGCCGCTCCGTCACCCCAAGAATTGCGTCCGTATCATCCTGCGGCGGTGCATACGCACTGACCACAGCGTCCGCTCCCTGAATGATCGCCGCGATCGCATCGACATTGCTGAGATCGTCCTGCTTGGCCGTCACCGTGGACGGCAGTTTCGAAGTGTCGCGAGCGACGGCGGTGACATGATGCCCGCGCGAAATAAGCTCCTGAAGGATACAGCTCCCGCTCTTACCTGTTGCTCCATACAGTACGACGTTCATACGTTGTTCTCCTTGGGTCGATCTGACTTTGCGTTCAACAGAAGTTGCAGTCTTTAGATTCGCCTGAGGTCCAACTCGAATCAATGAACTAGTGTCCAGCGAGGCGTCCGTTGGCGCCTCGCCGCATCCAGCTCCCACGCCTCGCTATACTTCACTCAAAGGAAAGAGACTCCGGCAAATCCATGGCCCCTCGTCGTCGCAAGATCGAATTGCCCAACTGGAGCATACCCGTTTCGTATGCGGTCGTCGCAATTGTCGTCGCATTGACGCTGCCAAGATTTGAAAGCCGCTGGCTACCCGCCGTTGAATCCGGGATGAGCCCTGTGGCGGCAGTCGTGATCTACTCTTCGGTCGCGTCCGGCATGATGGCGTTGACAGGCGTCGTTTTTTCGCTGGCCTTCGTCATGGTCCAGTTCAGCGCCATCGCCTACTCGCCTCGGCTGGTGCACTGGATCATCCGGGATCGCGTCCTGTGGCACTCCCTCGGCGTCTTCACCGCAACGTTCCTCTATGCCCTTGGAGCCATCGCCTGGCTCGACCGCAATCACTCCGGCGATACCCCGTTTTTTAGCGGATGGCTGGTGATCGTCCTCATGTTGGCGAGCGTCGCCATGTTGGTCGCGCTTGTCGACAGAATCTCCCTCTTCCAGATCCGGCGAATGCTGAGTCTTACCGGCGATCACGGCAGGCAAGTCATTGAAGACATGTACCCGCCCCTCGAAGCTCCGATCACCATCGCCGGCGACGAAGAGTTCCAGCAATATCCCGTGACCCAGACCCTGCTTCACATAGGACGGCCCCGCGCGATTCAGTACGTCGACGAGAGAATCCTCCTCGCGCTCTCCTCGGCGGCCGGAGGAATTGTCGAGGTTGCCTCGCCCGCCGGAGACTTCGTCGTCGAGGGAAGCGTCTTGTTGCGCGTCTACGGAGCAACCCAGTCAATCGCGGAGAAGCCGCTCCGCAAGACATTCGGCATGGGAGGCGACAGGACCTTCGAACAAGATCCCAAATACGCACTCCGCTTGCTCGTCGATATCGCCATCAAGGCGCTCTCGCCCTCCATCAACGACCCCACCACCGCGGTCCAGGCGCTCGACCAGATTGAAGACCTCCTGCGGCGTCTGGGTTCACGGCGGCTGGAGATAGGCGCGACCCGCGACAGCAGCGGAAAACTGCGGCTGGTCACTTCGTATCCGGGATGGGAAGACTTTCTCGACCTGGCATTCGAAGAGATTCGCTACTACGGCGCAAACAGCGTGCAGGTCATGCGACGCATGAAGGCCCTGGTCAGCGATCTAATCTCAGCTCTGCCCGAGGAGCGCCATCCACCCCTGCTCCACTACCAGCAAAAATTGAACACGTCGATCGACCGGTCCTTCGCAAACGCAGAAGACCGGCACCAGGCTTCCATGGAAGACAAGCAAGGGCTGGGCCATCCGCGGAAGCGAACTTAAAGCCTCGTGCCGGGCGTCTGTTCCGGCGCGCAGGTCGAATGACTTAGCGGATACTATGAAGTCTGTCAGTAAGGAGGCCGACATGAGCCAATCCGACCAAACCGATCTCACCAACAACCTCTCCCACACCAACTGGGACGACATCCCGGTCGAGCAGCTCAGTCCCCTCATCGGCCGCCAGTTCCTCGTCGGCACCAATGTCATGATCGCCCGCGTCCTGCTCAAGCAGGGAGCCATCGTTCCCCTGCACCATCACCACAACGAACAAGTCAGCTACATCCTCGAAGGCGCGCTGAAGTTCATCCTCAAGACCGAGGCCGGCGACAAGGAAATCATCGTCCGTGCCGGTGAAGTCCTCTGCATCCCACCCAACCTCCCCCACGAGGCGCATGCACTCGAAGACACCATCGACCTCGACATCTTCAACCCGCCCCGCCAGGACTGGATCGACCGCGACGACGCGTATCTCCGCAAGTAGCCCGTTGCCATCATGAGTCAACAGCGCCACCAGCCGTCTGCCGCCTTACAATGAACGAGTGCCTACCGCAGTCGATTCTCTAGCACGCCGCGAATCCACCGCCCTCCGCACGTCCGTCTTTTCCCGCATCATCGAGTGCTGGCATCTTCTCAGCCTCGACGCCCCCACAATCGCCGCGTTGTGGTCCTGGTTCTTCGCCCGCGCCATGCGTATCGAACTTCCCTGGCACGCCCCACTCCTCCTGGCCCTCGGTACCTGGCTCGTCTATGTCGCCGACCGCATCCTCGACGGAACCCGCTCCACTCCATCCAGTCCGCTCCGCGAAAGACACCACTTCCACGCCCGCCACCGCAAAGCATTCCTGATTGCCGGCGGCGCCGCCGGAGTCGCCCTGCTCTGGCTCATCGTCGCCCGTATGAGCGCCAACGCTCGCTACGAAGACACCGTTCTCTTCGCCGCCGCACTGCTCTATCTCGTTCTCGTCCACAAACCCCGCACAGGCCGGACAAGCTGGCTGCCCAAGGAACTCGCCGTCGGCATCGTCTTCGCCGCCGCCACCGCCGTCCCCGCCTGGTCCCGCCTCGGCTCCGGCCTCCACTCCGAGCGCACCGCGCTCTTCCCCGCCGTCGCCCTCTTCGCCGCCGTCTGCTGGCTCAACTGCGTCGCCATCGAGCGCTGGGAAAACCTCACCCCAGACGGACATTCGCAGTCCCCCGGCGCTCACTACACCACCCTCTGGGCGGCGAGGAATTTCGCGTTCGTGGCATCTGCAATCGTTGCTATCTCCGGAATTGCAGCCGTGATTCTCACGGGGCTCTCAACCGTTTGGGCTTGGAGGGAAGCGGCTACGATCTATCTGGCGAGCGGAGCCGCAGCCCTCACACTCGCCATCTTGGACCACCATCGCAAGAGCCTTTCAACGCTTCAGTTGCGGATCGCAGCCGACCTCGCCCTGCTCACACCGCTATTGTTCTTGCCGTTTCTGGCTTGATGACCGCCCGCCCCGCCAACTTCGACCCCATAGCCCGCCCCTACCGCTGGCTCGAATACCTGACCTTCGGCCCCTTCCTCGAACGCTGCCGCTTCCACTTCCTCAGCCGGCTTTCCACTCATCGCCGAGCCCTCATCCTCGGCGACGGAGATGGCCGCTTCACCGCCCGCCTTCTCGCGACGAACCCCCAGATCACCATCGACGCCGTCGACTCCAGCGCCACCATGCTCGATCTGCTCACGGAAAGAGTCACGCAACTCGGCCCAGCAGCCCGGCAGCGCCTGAGAATACTCCACTCCGACGCGCTAGCATTCGCACCCGAAGGCGGACCCTACGACCTCGTAGTTACCCACTTCTTCCTCGACTGTCTCAGCGAAGACGATCTCAATCTCCTCCTCGCGAAAATCCATCCCCAACTAGCCGCCGGAGCGACCTGGCTCGTCTCCGAATTCGCAATTCCCCAGGCGCAACCGGCAAGAAATATTGCCCGCGTAGTCATCGCAATCCTCTACCGCACCTTCCACATCCTCACCGGTCTCAAAACCCAAAGAATGCCCGACTACGCATCAGTCCTTCGCCGAAACGGCTTCGCCCTCAACGACCGCAAATCCTTCCTCAGCGGCCTGCTCACCACCGAACTCTGGGAAGTCAATCCACTCAAGTAAGGCAACCGCCCGACATCCCAGCCACTCCCACTGTCGAGGTGTTTCCGCCGTGCCAATGATGATTGAGATCCCCGGATTCCGCACTTATTCCGCAAGCACATTCCCCAACCCCGAACCCGATCCAAGTCCCGATCCAGCTCCCGATCCCGATCCCGTCCAAATCCCCGGTCCTGGCAGCCCCGGAACCGATCCCGGTTTCCCTGTCGAGCCCTCCCCTGCACCAGCCCCAATTACCTAGGTAGTTGCGGGCCGCAGAATTAACATTCGAGGCACCCCTTCATTGTTACAATCGTGTGAATACGACGGCTTGCCAACGCGGGAACCTGCTTGCAACGGTGCTCGCGGTAAGTCGGCAAGCCAAGAGAGAAGCCACTTAAAATCATGAATTTGTACGTCCTTCGCCATGCCAGTGCTGGCACACCTCGCAAGAACGAAGTCCTCGATGCCAAGCGTCCACTCGATAAGGAAGGCAAGCAGCAGTGCCTGCTCGTCGCCAACACGCTCAACGCCCTCAACGTCCAGTTCGACCTCATCGCCTCGAGCCCGCTCAAGCGCGCCATGCAAACCGCGTCCCTTGTCGGCATGGAGATGGGCTACGAAGCCAAGCTCCACATCACCGAGGCCCTGAACTTCACCGGAAAGCCCGCCGACTTCCAGAAGCTCGTCACCGAGCTCTCCGTCCACGAAAACGTGCTCGTCGTCGGCCACAACCCCAACCTGCAGCAGTTCCTCGCCTCGGTGATCACCGTAGCTCCGTCAAATGCCGGCAGCAAAACCGATCTTGCCAATATGCGCCTGCGCAAAGCCTCGATTGCCCGGGTCGATTGCACCAAGCGTCCTGGAACCTTGCTCTGGATGCTCGATGCGCGAATGCTGAAGGCACTTTACTCGAGCGTCACCAAGAGCTCGCGCCGGAAAACCTCAAAGAAGTAGTCCGCTTCTTTGCGAAGCGACCACAACTCCAGCTCGGCGCCGGTTCGCCCCGGCGTCAGCGACAAGATCACCCGCTTCGGATACACCCCGACATTCACCCGCAGCACATCGCTCGCCCGGTCCTGGTTCAGGGCCACCGCCAGCCGCAGCAGCACGACCGCCCGGCGCACAGGCTCATGATCGACGGGCAGAATCTGCCGCATCGTCCGTCCCGACGCTACCGGCTGGCTCTTGCCCAGGTACCGCGCAATCGCCGAGGTCACTGCCCGCTGATAGGGCGTAAACCCATACAGCTCCGAATTCGCAATGATGTATTGCGCATGCCGGTGATGTCCCTGGTAGTTCATGAACTTGCCGATGTCCTTGAGCATCGCCGCCGCCCGCAGCCACACCAGATAGTCCGGAGTTAGCTCATGCACCCTCTGTAGATCGCGAAAGAGCTGCACCGCATGATTGCAAACCGGCTCCGCCCCCTTCGGATCGACGCCATAACGCCGGCAGGTCTCAAGCACGCCCTCCCAGCGCTCGCGCTCAAAGATCTCATGCACTGGAGCGCGCTCATCCCGCTCCGCCAGCATCTGCGCCAGTATCCCGTCACGCAGACCCATCGTCGAGTAATCAGAAGCCCGGCAGCGCCAGCCCCTCGAGCACGTCGGCGAAAACATGCGCCCCGGCAACGATGATCTCCGAGCGCTTCGGCCCAATGCCCGGAACCGCCGCCCGCGCGGCATCGTCCATCTTCGTCAGCTTCTCCGCCAGCCGCCGCACCGCCCGCGTCGGAACCAGATCGGGATCAACCTTACCCGCGCGCTTACCAGCCGTTTTTGCCGGACGCGTCTTGATCAACGCTTTGCTCGACTCCGCCAGCGCCGCAGCCGTCCCTGAGGTCGCGACAACCCTCTTCACCAGCGCGGCAATATTCCGCCGCTCCGCCCGCCGCAGCTCGCGAGCGATGTACTGCTTCATCCGCGCGATCTCCGCCGGCTCCGGCGGATCGCTATCTAAAAACTCTTCCGTCAGCCGCACCGCGCCCAGCGGCAAGCTGATCGTGTCCTTGATACGCCTATGTTGCGAGAGCGAAATCTCGCAGCTTCCGCCGCCCACGTCGATGAGCAGGCAACTCCCCGCGCCCGCCTCTTCATTCGCCATTACTCCGGCATGAATGAGCCGCCCTTCCTCAAGGCCAGAGATGATCTCCACTTCCCAACCCGTCTCATCGCGAATCCATGCCAGAAAAGCCCGCGCATTGCGCGCATCCCGCATCGCCGAGGTCGCCACGGCACGAACCTGGTCAGCGCCAAACTCCTGCACCGCGCGATAGAAGCGCTTCAGCGCCGCCAGCGTATCAGCCATCGCCTGCGGCGAGATCAACCCGCTCTCAAAAACACTCGCGCCCAGCCGCGTAACTTCGCGGTCTTCGTGCAGCACCTTCAGCCGGTGCTGCACTACCTTGGCTATTTTTAGTCGGCACGAATTCGACCCAATATCGATCGCCGCATACGTCTGCATTTGTTAGGGAGAGCCTCTGGATTTCTCTGGGGTATATCGCTGGTAAGGAAACCATACACGACCATCTTGTGAGAAAGATGACAGCGAACCTCGGGGGACACGCTTGCAGACCGACTCCAAGACGGAGTCTTTACTTCTGCTCCAAGTCGCTCACTCGCTCTTCAACCGAGATAAGTCGTTCATTGAACCCAAAACGAGAGCGTCACTAGCCTTGAAGCGAGATTCAAAGCTAATGCCCCATTTTCTGAATTTTTTGAGCAGGGTAGTCTCTCAATCGGCCGCACCGATTTCCGAAATGGGGAGACACTCTCCCCCCAGTTCGCTTTCCGGAATAACATAGAGGGTCACCGTCTGGGAGTGGCTTTGGACGACCTCGTTGCGTGACAGGAGCCTTTGCGTTGAATCGAGCTCAATCGAAACTAAGCATGCTAACCGCCCTCTGCGCACTAATGCTGAGCCAAACATTCACGTCCCATCTCACCGCGCAGGCATCAAGCGCGGCCACATCCAACCCAACCACCCCCAACGGCTACACCCAGAAATGGTGGAAAGAAGCCATCGTCTACCAGGTCTATCCCCGCTCCTTCAAGGACTCCAACGGCGACGGAATCGGCGATCTCCCCGGCATCACCTCCAAGCTCGACTACCTGCAGAACCTCGGCGTCAACGTCATCTGGCTCAGCCCGCATTACGACTCGCCCAACGCCGACAACGGCTACGACATCCGCGACTATCGCAAGGTCATGAAAGAGTTCGGCACCATGGACGACTTCGATGCCCTGCTCAAAGGCATCAAGCAGCGCCACATGCGGCTCATCATCGATCTCGTCGTCAACCACACCAGCGACGAACATCGCTGGTTCGTCGAGAGCCGCAAATCCAAAGACAATCCCTATCGCGATTACTACTTCTGGCGTCCCGGCAAAACCGGCCCAACGGCGGAGCTCCCGCCCAACAACTATCCGTCCTTCTTCTCCGGCTCCGCCTGGAAGAAAGATCCCGCGACCAACGAATACTACCTGCACTACTTCGCCGAGAAGCAGCCCGACCTCAACTGGGACAACCCCAAGGTCCGCAACGAGGTCTACGACCTCATGAAGTTCTGGCTCGACAAAGGCGTCGACGGCTTCCGCATGGACGTCATCCCGCTCATCTCCAAGGACCAGGCCTTCCCCGACATCACCGCCCGATCAAATGCGAAACGTCGCCACCATCTACACCCACGGTCCGCACTGCACGAATATCTCCAGGAGATGAACCAGCAACGTCATGTCGAAATACGACGTCATGACCGTCGGCGAAGCCCTCGGCATCAGCCTCGACGAAACCCCGCTCACTCGTCGACGAACGCCGCCACGAACTCAACATGATCTTCAACTTCGCCGCCGTGCGCATCAATCGCGACGGCACGCCAGTGGAAAGACTGGACGCTCCCCGCACTCAAGGCTGTCTACGACAAGCAGGACGCGGCCCTCGACGTCCATAGCTGGAACACCATCTTCCTCTCCAACCACGACAACCCGCGCCTCGTCTCGGCCTTCGGAGACGACTCCGCCACCAACCGCGTCCCCTCCGCCAAGCTGCTCGCGACGATGTTGTTCACCCTGAAAGGAACGGCCTTCGTCTATCAGGGCGACGAACTCGCCATGACCAACTATCCCTTCCAGCGCATCGAAGACTTCGACGACATCGAGGTCAAGAACGGCTACAAGGACGAAGTCCTCACCGGCAAGATCAACGCCGCCGACTACATCGCCGATCTCCGCAAGACCAGCCGCGACAACGCCCGCACGCCCATGCAGTGGGACGCCTCCCCCAACGCCGGCTTCACCACCGGCACCAAACCCTGGCTCGCCGTCAACCCCAACTACACCCAGATCAACGCTAAGGAGGAGTTAGCCGATCCTAACTCGGTCTATCACTACTACCAAAAGATGATCGCGCTAAGAGCTAAGTCTCCAGCCCTCATCTACGGAGACTACAAAGACCTCGACCCAGCCAACCCAAACATCTTCTGCTACACGCGCACCCTTGGCGCCGAGAAGTACCTAGTAGTCCTCAACTTCTCCGCAGCGGCAATAACCTACACAATCCCCGAAAACCTAAAAAGCCGGAACCCTGAAACTCTCCAACTTCGGAACCACCGAACAACAAACCACGACCTTGAACCTCAAACCTTGGGAGGCAAGAGTTTATAAGCAATAATGAATGCGGAGCCCGGATACGCGGTAGACATGAGAACGAGGCACACTCCAGAGGATCGCCGGATTCAAGATAGCCTCCACCCGCACGGCGGGTTCGACCCGTTGCAGGCCGTGCGTGGTCAGACTCGAACATTTAACGAGGCATGGCTGAAGAACGGCAGTTCGCTCAGTCTCCTTCAGCGCATTGGCTATACGATTTTCTCGTTAAGCTTTACGGGAATTGGACTCGCCCTCTTAGATCCCGCCGTTCTCTGTGGGCGAGAAGGAAACATAGTGTTTTTCTTCTTGTTTGCCGCCGCGAGCCTATTCTTCGGATTGTTTGGCGTACTCGGCTTGATAAACGTTCTACGATTTGAGCGCCAAGAATCCCTGAAGTGACTGGCGGATGCCCCCTTCAAGCCATCCGTTGGCTTGAGTGGGAGGATCAAATATCCGTACCGAAGCCCCAACTTGACATCAATCCCACCGCTTCCTACCCTTAGGCATGGACGTACACCTGACCACTGACCAGAAAGCCTTTGCGCAGCAAGCGATCGAGGAAGGTCGGCTCAAGGGCGAAGAGGAAGCGGTGCAGGAAGCACTCGCGCTCTGGGAAGCCCGGGAGCGCACACGCGCTGAGGTTCTGGCTGCGCTCAACTCGGCGGAGACTTCGTTCGCCAGAGGAGAAGGTCGCATCATCACCCAACAGTCCATGCGTGAACTGGCCAACGATGTGAATCAGCGCGGGCGCGCACGACAAGCAGCGGAACAGAACGCGCGCGGGTAATGGTGCATCGCCTTTCTCCCCAGGCTGAAGCCGAACTTGATGCCATCTGGGACTACGTCGCCAGAACAGCGGCAGCGCCGACGTCGCAGACCGCTTCCTCGACACACTTACTGATCGCTTCTAGCTGCTAACGCTGAGCCCGTACCTTGGTCGCCGCCGCGACGACGATTTAAGGCCGGGTATGCGCAGTTTTCCGGTAGGTGCGTACGTCATCCCTCTATCGAGTTGAAGATGAAGAGGTCTTGATCCTGCATGTCGTTCGAGGCAGCAGAAACCTCGAAGCCCTATTTCGCTTATTAGTGTCGACCCACTCGCCGCGTGAGCCATTCAACCTATCTGTTGGCTCGAGTGGGAGGATCAACTGATCGCACCGAATCCTCCCAACCGCCCACCAATCAAAGATACAAATGTCTCGGCCACTCGGAGACCGGAAGCTTCCTCCGTATCGAAGCCCGCGTCCAATCCGTAAACGCCACCGGCCAGAAGCAGGTAAGCAGCAGCCACGACCACTTCAACACCTCCGGCCCAAAAAGTACCGTCACCGCCGCCGTCATCACCACCCATTTCCCATAGCGATACACCCGCCCGCGAAAGGGAGTATTGATCGGCAGCAGCATCGCCGCAAACAGAGGACTCATCCCGATCCCAGCAAACAGCAAATCCCGCGCCAAGCCAACGTTGCCCCGAAAATACGACACCGCAGCCGCCTCCACCAAAACCACGGGCACCGCAATCATCAGCCACCGTAACCAGGGACGAGTACAAACCGCCCGCGCCTCCTGCTGACCCTTGCGGAGCAACCTCGCCTCCCCTGAAGTCAGCAGCACCCGCCGATACTGGCAATTCGCTGTCTTCGCATCTCCGAGTGCCCGCATCGCAATCGTGTCTGCTCCCTCAGCAGAACTTCCGCCCGCAAGCGCAAAATCTCGCGCCGCCTCGTAGTGCTCGCTAATCTCCCGTCGCACCTGAGCAGCAGAGTCCGCTGACAAACCCCGCGTCGCTTCGTTCAACCAGATCTCCAATGCACTCATCGCTACGCCTCCCCTAAAATCGAGCCGACCGCCCGCGAAAGCTGCCGCCACTCCGCGCGGTCCCTCGACAACATCCCGCGTCCCGCGCGAGTGATGCGGTAGTGCCGTCGAGCCCGGCCATTCTCCACGCTCTCATACGACTCCACCATCCCCTCGCTCTCCAACTTATGAAGCGCGGGATACAAAGTGCCTTCCTTGAAATCCAAAACGCCCGCGGACCGCTCCTTGATCTTCTGCGCAATCCGATACCCGTGGCCCGGTTCCTGCGCCAGGGATTCCAGAATCAACGTCGGCAGTGTTCCCTTGAAATTCATTGATACCTCGTATTCCTATGCATAGGTGTACGGCATAAGCCTACGCTTGTCAACCTATGAAGAGAGCTAGGTCCCGTCTGGTCCCGCTACCGCTGCGTTGCAAACACCAGGTGCTTCTGAAAAAACGGCAGCACATCCGTGTAGACGCGGCCGTCTTCACCCCAGTTCTTATCTCCCCAGCCGCCGTTATATTCTTCGGCTTCATGAGGGATGCCAAACTCATTGAGCAAATGAGTGAACGACTGGTTCCCGTACACATGGTCCTGGTTCCCATCGCTGCGCCCCCAATCGAACTTGAATCCCCGTAGAGACCTCAAATTGTCAGCATAGGCCGGAACCATCGACGCCAGAAGGAACCCGTCCCGCAGTCGTGCTGTAAGCTGCGGGTCGATAATCAGCTGGTCCCCGGCCTCGTGCGCGGGCAGATCCGTGTAGAGCGGCGGCTTCTCCGGATCGGGCAGAAACGCTTCAAAGATGCTCAAGAAGATCGTCGAGAATATGTCCTTCTTCACGTCATCCAGCGACGTGGCCGCTGCCAATACTTTCCAGTTCGGCCGCGAATACATTGTCTGTATCCCCGGCCCGCTCGTCGCCACAGGATGCAACGCATACACCGAACCAAACACCTCCGGATGCCGCATCGCCAGCCGGATCGCGCCATAACCTCCCATGCGATCGCCAACAATGCCTCGCGAATCTCGGGAGGGCAACGTTCTGAAATTGCCATCGATGTACGGGACCAGTTCCTGAACCGTAAAGTCTTCCCAGTTCCCAGTCACTGGCGAGTTGAGATACCACGAACACCCAAGAGGCGTGGTCATGTCCACGGAAACGAGAATGAACTCGCCGATCACGCCGCTCCCGATAGCCCGGTCGAAGAGCGCTTCCGCCGACTGCTGATCGAACGCGGCTCTATAGCTGTCTGCCGCATTCGGCAAGAAATAGAGGACCGGATACCGTTTGGAAGAGCTCCGGTAACTTGGCGGAAGATAGATGGCCATCCGCCGTCGCGGATCGGTGCCGATCTTGCTATGCGACAAGCTCTTCGATTGCAGCTCCCGGTCAATGACCTCACCGCTGGCGAAGGACGAAGCTGCATGGAATAACGCCAGACACACGAATAGCGCAGGCCCCGCAACGCGGAGCACCTTCTTGCGAGTCATTTGGGATTCTCCCTTTCGGTTCAGGTCAGGTGGATTGCTTTGCGAGATTTGCCTTGCGAGACTGCCACGCCGACACAGCGAGATACCAAACCGGCCACAACAACAACCAATTCGCCACCCACAGGCCGCTGGTGCTCCACGTATGGGCCGCACCCCACACTCGAATCATCAGCGCAGTGATCGCAATCGCCAGAGCAACTGCCGGGCACAAGCCTGATGCGAACCACTCGCAGCCCACACCAGGCTCCCCAGATCGCAGGCAACAAGAAGAGAAGCAGGCTCACGCGCGACATCTCCGGTATGCGAAATCTCGCCAGACAGAACAGGCACGGAGAAAGGCAAAGAAGCGCACTCATCCAAAGCGTGCGCCGCGACACCCGGCCCACAACAAAACCAACCGTCCACGCCAGTCCAATCAGCAGCAGAAACCGGCACAACAAAAACTCGATCTGAGGCTCCACCATCAGGCCAGTCTCTCTCACCAGCTTCGGATCAAAGAGTGGGTGATTCCGCAGCAACCAGGCGCAGAGTTGATAACCATTACTCACCGAAAGCGAGATGCCCATCAGCAGAAAGCTCGCCGGCAGCGACAGCCCAAACCCCGCAAGCCAGGGCCGCCAGCTCCGCCAAAGCGCCGCTTCTCTCCGAACGATCAACCCGGCCACATCCGCCAGACCGCTCCAGGAGCTAGTACCAGCCTCGTAAAGATCGCCTAACACGACCTCTCGCTCTTCGCCCTCCAGCAATCGCGAAGCAGCCCCAACCAGCGACCATGCAAAGCCTGTCATGACAAGCTCCCCTTCCGATTAGCCGGTCGGTTGGTCGCCCATGAAACGCCGGCACTCACACGGCTAATCGCGTCATAGAATTCCTTCGCCGCCTTCACTCCATTTGGCGTCAAGCGAACCATCCGCTTCGCGCGCCCGCCCCGTTGCGCCGTCGCCTCGCCCATCCACGTCTTCAGCAGGCCCTTAGTCTCCAGCCGATCCAGCGTTGTATAGAGCGCCCCTATAGAACACCTTCGCCCCGTCGCCGTCTCGATCTCTTCGCGAATCGCCGCACCATAGGCCTCATCGCCCAGTCGCGCCGTCGCAGTGATCAAGAGGTATTCAAACTCACCAATCATTAGAATCACATTGTGATACTAATCGCCACACAAGTCAATAACAAATCCAGCTGCCCACGAGCCGAGTGCCTCGGATACGCGCAGCTTGACTGGGTTGTTCTCCCCGTCAAAACGGATATTCCAAGCTCAGGCTCTACTCCACCCGCAAAGCAGTCATCGGGTCCACCACCGAAGCCCGCCGCGCCGGAATCGCACACGCCAGCGCCGCCACAACCCCCATCACCGCCGTCACCGCCAACAGAATCACCGGGTCGCGTACACTCCCCGCAGCCCAATGTCCGAGCACTTTATTCAGCGCGACCGCGAGCAGAAGCCCAGCGGCAATGCCACCGCCAACGCTCGTCACCGTCGACGCAAAGACAATCCTCAATACATGGCCGCGTTGCGCGCCCAGCGCCATCCGAATACCAAATTCATTCGTCCGCTGCGCGACAGAATACGACACCACGCTATACAAACCGACCGCCGCCAGAGCAAGCGCCAAGACGGCAAACGCGCCAAACAGCCATGCAACCAGATGCTCCTGCTGCCATTCCGGAGTATCACTGATCCAGTGCTCGAGATCTTCGACCTGGCCGTTCACCTGCTGATCGGGATTCACCGAGTTCACCTGCGCCGCGATCGAGTGCAGCAGCGACAACGGCGCAATTCCCGGCTTCGATCTCACCAGGATCTGCGTATACATCCCCATCGTCAGCGTGTACGGCACAAACATCTCCGGCAAAATCGGCTTCTCTAATCCATCATCGCGCTTATCTGCAATGACTCCGACAATCTGCAACCAATCGTTCGCATTCGGCGCGTTCAGCCGGAACGGCGGTGTCTCCGTGAAGTCCACCAACTTCAACGAATGCCCCAGCGCATCTCCTTTAGGAAAATATCGGCGCGCCATCATCTCATTGATCACCGCCACGTGCGCCGCATTATGGTTCTCCGTCTCGTCCCAGATCTTGCCCTGGAGCACAGGAATCTTCAACAGCGGAAAGTAGTTGGGACTGACAAGATTGACCCGAACCTGTTGATCGTCGCGCGCCGCCTGGCCGAGAATCTCCACCTTGTTCGAAAAGCCGTTTGAAGGCGGCGTGGCATTGGAAGAGATAGCCACCACATCGACGCCTTGGACCGTTCCGGCCTTCTGCAAAAGTACGTCAAAATAAGCTGACCGCTCCGCCCAGGTCTTATAAGTCCCTTGATGCACCGGAATCCCGACCGACATAACATTGTGCGGATCATAACCAAGCGGCGTATGCAGCAACTTGAGAAACCCTTCCATCGCCGCTCCCGCACCCGCCAGCATCAACAGCGTGAGCGCAATCTGCCCCGCGATCAACGCATTGTTCGTCGCCCGCCCGCGCACTCCGCCAACAATCCTGCGCGTGCTCGACTGCATCACCTGGTTCACTTCCTGCTTCGACAACTGCAATGCCGGCGACAGCCCAAACAATACCCCCGTCACCAAAGCAATCCCCACGCTGAAAGCCAACACCGGCAGATTGATATGGATCACCGCCTCATGCGGAAACGAATACGGCGGCAGCAGCGCCACAATCAACGCCAGTCCCTTATAAGCCAGCAACACACCCAGCGCCGCGCCCGTTAACGAAAGCAGCAGCGACTCCGTCAATAGCTGCCGAATAATCCGCCGCCGGCTCGCGCCAATCGCCGCCCGCAGCGCAAACTCGTGCTGCCGCGCCGTCCCCCGCGCCAGCAACAGGATCGAAACATTCCCGCAGCCAATCGCCAGCAGCAGCGCAACCGCGCTGAAGAGCAGCGCCAGGCTGCCGCCAATCTGTTTGATGAAATCGTCGTTTAGCCCCGCCACATGAAACGTAAAGGCCTCGGTCGGAAAATGCTTCGGGGTCTCTTTCGCAAACTGCTGGATCAGCGGCCCCAGCGCCGCATTCGCCTGCTCATGCGTCACACCCGGCTTCAACCGCAGCCCCACATAATGCCCCAACGTCGGGTCCTGCGTCACCTTCAGAGGCAGGTATACATCGGCGTCGTCCCACGTGAAACGCGGCGCCGCCACTCCAATGATCGTGTAGTTCTTCCGCACCAACTGGATCGTCTGGCCAACCACCGAGGGATCGCCGTTGTAATGCCGCTGCCAGAACTTATAACTCAGCACCGCAACCGGCTGCGGATCCTGCCCATCGATCGCATCCGCCGGCACGATCTGCCGCCCCAGCGCCGGAGGCACTCCAAAGTAGTTGAACCCGTTCGAGGTAATGTAGTCTGCCTGCACATCCTCGGGAAGGTCGTGCCCGGTCACCGTCAGGCTCCATCCCTCGGTCGCGAACGCGTCCTCCACCACCGGCGATTTGCGGATCACCTGCCACTGCGGCAGCGTCAGCCCCATCCCCTGGTCCTCGTTGCTCTTCGTCTTCAGCCGCATGTGCACCATGCGGTCCGGCGCGGCGTAAGGATAGGGATTCATCAGCACCGCCCAGACGATCGAGAACACCGCCGTCGTCGCCCCAATCCCCAGCATCAGCGAAACCACCGCCGTCACCGTAAATCCCGGGCTCTGGCGCAGTTGACGGATCGAATATCGCAGGTCCTGCAGCAACGTTTGCATCGAAGTGCCCCCTAAGTGCCTTTCGGAGCCAACGAAATCCAGAAACTCCGCAGGACATAACAGCAGTCCCCGTGCCACACCCAAGCCGCTCATTCCATTAGGCCAACTTTCGCCCGACCGACGGCCCACTGTTCACTTTCACCCCTCCCCTGTTCGCAACCGGACAAGAATCCACCGTTAACTTTCGGCACGTACCCTCATCACAGCCGATAACCAAAAAGTTACTCTCCGGCTGGTATCCTCAAGCTGACGGCGCGCCATGACTCCCCGCAACCCAAACCATCACCTCACCAACGGCCACTTCGTTGTCACCCGCAGCGGCGAACCAACCCCGTTGGAAGTCCCTCAGACCAACTTCTCCACCCTCAAAGCCTGGATTCTGCTCGTCGCGATCTTCGTCTCCGTCCACGTCGCCGCGCTCTTCTCGCCGCCGCTCTTCGACGACGCCGACGCCGCCCACGCCCAGGTCGCCAAACACATCGCCGAGACCGGAGATTGGGTCACCTTCTACATCGACGGCGTCCGCTATCTCGAAAAAGCCCCACTCCCCTACTGGATCGTTGCCCTCGACTACCGCCTCTTCGGCTACAACGTCTTCGCCACCCACCTGCCCGAGGCGCTCGGAATGCTCGGCCTCGCCGCGCTCGCCTGGGTCTGGGCCCGCCGCGCTTTCGGCGAACGCGCCGCCTTCTACGCCGCCCTCGGCATCCTCACCTGCGTCGGAGCCTTCCTCTTCACCCGCATCTTCATCCCCGAGGTCCTGCTCACCCTCTTCACCGCGCTCGCCCTCTACTTCCTCATCACCGGCCTCGAAGATCGCAAACCCACGAATATCTATCTCATGTGGGCCTCGCTAGCCCTCGGCGTCCTCACCAAGGGCCTCGTCACGCCCGTCTTCTTCACCGCCGCGACAGTCCCCTATCTCATCCTCACCGGAACCTGGCGCAGATGGCGCGAGCTCCGCCCCCTCACCGGACTCCTGCTCTTCCTCGCCATCGCCGCGCCGTGGCATATCCTCGCCGGCCTTCGCAATCCCGATCAAGGCCATCCCGTCGGCAATATCCCCTCACCCGGAAACGTCCACGGCTTTTTCTATTTCTATTTCCTCAACGAACATCTCTTCCGCTTCCTCGGCACCCGCTACCCCCACGACTACAACAAGCTCCCCGGCTACCTCTACTGGACCCTCCATCTCATCTGGCTCGCCCCGTGGAGCCTCTTCGCGCCGGTCCTCGTCCTCCGCGCCTGGCAGACCCGCAGCCACTGGCTCAGCGACCTTCGCCCCACCAGCGGCCGCACCGTCGACTTCTATATTGAGAAAGCCCACCTCGTCGACCCTGTCAGCCACATGGAGCGCACCAAGTTCCGCACCCGCACCAACTGGCTCCTCGCCCTCTACGCCGCCTTCATCCTGGTCTTCTTCTCCATCTCGACCAATCAGGAGTACTACACCTTCCCCGCCTACTTCCCGCTCATCGTCCTCGGCGCCGGCTCCCTCGCCCGCGCCGAAGAATACCCCGGAACCCCGCGCGCCTGGCTCACCTGGTGCCACGCCGCCTTCGCCGTCATCGGAGTCGCCGCCGCCATCGCCCTCGGCTACGGCCTCTTCACCTCCCGCGGAATCCCCACCGCCCCCGACATCGGCTCGGCCATCGCCCATCGCGAAGTCGCCGGATACTCCCTCTCCATGGCCCACATCTTCGACCTCACCGGGCCATCCTTCGCCGCCCTCCGCGAACCCGCCCTCATCGCCATGATGGCCTTCCTCGTCGGCCCGCTCCTCGCCTGGACCCTCCGCCGCCGCGGCCACCACCTCGAAGCCACCACCTCCATCGGATTCACCGCCGCCGTCTTCCTCATCGCCGCCCACATCGCCCTCATCCGCTTCGAGCCGCTGCTGTCGTCAAAGCCCATGGCCGACACCATCAACCACCTCGCCAAACCCCAAGACCACCTACTCCTCTACGGAGACCAGTCCGACGGCTCCTCGATCATCTTCTACACCAATAACAGGCACTATTAGTCGACGGCCGCCGAAGCACCATAATCTGGGGCTCCTACTACCCCGACGCCCCCAAGATATTCCTGACGGATAACGACTTAGTAACTATGTGGGGAAGGCGCAGGAGATAGAAAGGCGCCAAGAAACTTCCTCTTCGTCCCCGAAGACAGCCACGACCACGTCGAAGCGCTGCTAGGAAACCGAGCCATAGAGATTCAGAATTTGGCGGGGAAAGACGCTAGTACACCGATAGTCCGTTGGATTAAGCGTTGTTAGTTGATTCCGGAATGACGGGTGGCCCCACCCAACCACCACCGAGGGTGCCCCGTCATTCCGCGTTTTTTGCGGAAGGGTGGGTGAAGCAAATCTCCCGTCCTCGGTATCCGGCTCAACCACTGCATCCGCAAAATTGGGGCCGATGAGACTAAACTTCCCTCGTGCCCAAACATCTCGTCCGCTATCAAAACTCCACGGACTTCCATTTCTGACCTTCAGTTGTTACTCGAAGACTCCCTTTGTTAGCCAGAGGAGAAGGCTATCAAGTCTTCGAAGAAGTTGAAACGAGTTACGGCAACGTTACGAAATGATAGTCACGGGATATGTACTCATGACCGAGCACGTCCATCTCTTAGTGAGTGAACCACCCAAAGGAATTCTGGCCACGCCATGCAGGCGTTGAAACATCAATCCTCGCGAAGGCTCAAAGGGTCCAGACAACCCCCAATTTTGGCAACGCCGCTACTTCGACTTCAATGTCTGAAGCAAGCCAAAATCTGGGAGAATTGAACTACATGCACCAGAATCCTGTCGCCCGAGGACTTGTCACGAAGCTCGAAGATTGGCCTTGGTCAAGCGTTCGCCATTACACGACAGGTGAAGTGGGATCGATCGCGATTGAATCAGAATGGACGGCGCAGGAACCGGGCTTGATCATCCGCAGCAGTGAGACCCACCCTTCCGCCAACCACCCCAGCGACGAAGACCAGTCGCTGCAAGGCCCGGTCGCGCGGAATGCTGGGGCACCCTCATCGCCGGATGCTCCGTCCTTCGACCCAACCTGCCATTGGTTACACTGCCGATTGATTACACTGAGCGTGTTGCGCAAATCGGTGGATTCTCGTTCTCAGGGAGATTGCATGAAAGCAGCAAAATTACTAGCGCTTGCCGTCGTTCTCGTCGTGTCCCCGATGTATGCGGCGGACAAATATGCTCCACTCCCGGCAAGCGTGATCGCGGCAAAAACCGTGTACATCGACAATCAAACGGGATACTCCCCGATTACCGACAAGGCCTACGAGGCATTAAGCAAGTGGGGACGATTCAAAATCGTGAAGGACGCAAAGGACGCCGATCTGATCCTTCGGTTCACAGCAGACTCCGCTGGCAGACCAACCGCTCCAGGCAACAACATCGATCAATCGCCCACGCCCATAGTTCTCTCCGTACGCGACCAAACGAGTGAACTCTGGTCCATCACGAAGAACCAGCCGTTCCATAGTCAAACGGCCCTCGATATCGACGAATTCAAAAAGCGAGTGGAAGCCCAGGCAAAAGGCAAATAAGCTTGGCTGGGCTGGCTGGGCTCTTGCTCTCGGATCGCTCTCCACCCTCTCCCTCAAAGAGAACAAGTGTCATTCTGACGACCGAAGGGAGGAAGAATCCCGGCGATCCGTCGCCCTAAGCCAGCCCCGCCAACTCTCACCGCGATCTTCCATCCGCGTCGCGGCCACCCTCCAACGAAACATCCCGGCCCAAGCGCTTAATCCCCCGCCTGCTTCTCATACAAGTCGTCAGCGATTGCGTCGAGGCTCTTCAAAGCAGCGTCAAAATCGAATTCGTTGATCGCCCCGCTGAGTGCCTCAAGGCGCGGCCTCGCGACTCTCCCCGCCAGCATTCTCTCAACATCCCCAAAAGCCTGGCTCGTATCCCCATCGCTCTGCTCAAGAAGTAAGCGAAGCTGCGCAATCGCCGCCGACGCCGCCTCACCGTCGAACTCACCACGACTCTCCTCGACGGAGACCTCTGCCGGCATCACCGCCTCCATCGCTCCTCGAATGGCCCCAACCTGACGTCCCACCACCAGAGAGAATTCCTCCAGCGTCGCCGCGTCCACCACATCCTCATGGCGGATTGCCCTCTCCAACTTCTCCGCAACAGCAAACACCTTCCCAAGACCAAGATTTCCAGCAACGCCCTTCACCGTATGAGCGATCCGTTCCGCCAGCTTCCGGTCTCCGCTCGCAATCGCCGCCGCGATCTCTGTCGGAGCATTAGCCTGCTTGGCCGCAAACTGCAGCAGCAGGTCCCGGTAAAGCCGCCTGTTCCCGACCACACGCTTAAGTCCGCCTTCGAGATCGACACCTTCCATCTCAGGCAGCACGATCTCCTCGCCTGCCTTGAGCGGCCTAACGTCCGCTTCGGCTGCTGCTGTCTCACGCGGCTGCGCCCAACGCAGCAGCGTCGCGAGCAAAGCATCGGGATCGATCGGCTTCGTCACGTGATCGCTCATTCCCGCGTCGAGACAGTTCTGACGCTCCTCAACCAACGCGTGCGCAGTCATCGCAATGATCGGCAGACCATCCAGGCGTGGCTGCGCTCGAATAAGCTTCGTCGCCGTGTAGCCATCCATCTCAGGCATCTGTAGATCCATAAACACCACATCGAACGGCGGAAGACCCTCGCCATCCGTCAGAAATCGCACCGCTTCGCCACCGTGATTGGCGATGGTCACGATGGCCCCCGAACTTTCCAGAAGCTCAGTCGCAACCTGTTGATTCATCTCGTTGTCTTCGACCAGCAGAATTCGAATCCCGTGCGCGGCCCGCGAAGACCCCGCATCGCTCATAGACCGGGAGCGCTCTGCTTTGCTTTCGCTACTTCCGAACAGGTCAACCATCGTGTCGTAAAGCAGCGATGGGCTCACAGGCTTGAGCAGGAAGCCTTCGATCCCCATCTCTTCGGCCTGGGTGCGAATGTCCTCTCGCCCAAAGCCAGTAACCATGACGACCTTGGGAACATGCTTCAACGTGCCGCCGTGCTTGATCAGGCGGCCAGCCTCGAGGCCATCCATGCCGCCAGGCATCTGCCAATCGATCAACACCACCTTATAGGGATCGTGCGCATCGGCAGCGGAGAGTTCCCGAATCGCCTGCTCTCCCGAAGAAACCGAATCGACCTTGAGTGCGAACGCCGTCAAACCTTCCGCGAGAATCTCGCAAGCCAAGGGGTTGTCATCGACCACCAGCGCCCGGATGCCGGAGAGGTCCGGCACGAAGCGCCTCTGCTCCGGCTCAGCCGCTCCGATCCCCAGCCATGCTGTAAAGAAGAATGTACTGCCCACGCCATAAGTGCTCTCAACCCAGATCTCGCCACCCATGATCTCGACCAGCCGCTTTGAGATCGAGAGGCCCAGCCCGGTGCCGCCATACTTCCGGCTGGTCGAAGTGTCCGCCTGGCTGAATGCCTGAAATAACCGAGCGGCCTGCTCCGGAGTCATCCCGATGCCGCTGTCGCGGACCGAGACCTTGACCTTGACCCGCTCCGAGGTCGTCTCTTCCAGCGCCACCTTCACCACGACCTCGCCGCGCTCGGTGAACTTGACCGCGTTATTCGACCAGGTTGATCAGTATTTGGCCCAACCGCAACGGATCGCCGATCAGGCTCGACGGCAAATCGCTCGGCGCAGCGATCAGGAATTCCAGGTTCTTGTCGTGGGCCTTCTGGCTGACGACAGCCGACAGATCGTCCAGCACCTTATCCAGACGGAACTCGGTGTTCTCGACCTCCAGCTTGCCGGCCTCGATCTTCGAGAAGTCCAGAATGTCGTTGATGATGCCCAGCAGCGCCTGCGCGGCGACCTTTGCTTTTGTCAGATAGTCACGCTGCTTCGCCGTCAGCTCCGTCTTCAGCGCCAGGTGCGTCATTCCCAGGATCGCGTTCATCGGAGTGCGGATCTCGTGGCTCATGTTGGCCAGAAACTCCGACTTCGCCATCGTCGCGGCAACGGCCTGTTCTTTCGCGGCAAGCAGATCGGCTTCAGCCTGCTTGCGATCGGTGATGTCCTTGGTCATGTTCAACAGGAATCGCGGTTTTCCCGCAGCGTCCCGGATGACCGCAAAAGTCCCATCGGCGATTACCGTACGGCCATCGCTCCGGATGAACCGTTGCTCCCACGCGTCGTGGTCCTTCTTGCCTTCAATGAGCTCGGCATAGCGCTTGGCCCCGGACTCGCGTTCGTCCGGATGCACGACCCGGTCCCATTTCTCCACCGCGTTTAAGTCTTCATGGGTGTAGCCAAGTATTTCGTGCAGAGCACGATTGGTGAAGTATTGGGACTTGGCAACGTTGTAAAGGCCAATGCCGACAGGGGCGTTTTCAAAGATGGAGCGGAAGAGCTCCTCGCTCTCCTGAATCGCCTGCTCAGAGCGTTTGCGTTCGGTGATGTCTTCGGTCAGCGCAACTAAATACTGCGGCCTGCCTGAAGCGTCACGCAGTAGCTGAAACCGTCCTTTGCCAACCACTTCGCGCCCGTCGCGGCGGACGTACCGATTCTCAAACTCGTCCTCGTTTCGCTCACCCGAGATGATGGCCTTGTATCGCGTTGCGCCAGAGGCGCGTTCCTCGGGATGAACGATCTGATCCCATTGTTCCAGCCCCCGCAGGTCCTCTTCCGAACAGCCCAACATCTCTTGCAAGGTGCGGTTCGTGAGATGGGTTTGCGCATCGATCTCAAAGATGCTGATCCCAATCTGGGCGTGCTCAAAGATCGAGCGAAAGAGCGTCTCTCTTTGCGCCAAGGCCTCCTCGGCGCGTCTTCGCTCGGTAATGTCCTCGGTCAGCCCGACGATGTACTGCGGTTGGCCCTCGGCATCCCTGAGCAACTGAAATTTTTCATTCGCAATCAGAATGCTGCCATCGCGCCGAATCAGGTGCTGTTCATATTCATCCGTCTCGCGTTTTCCTTGGACGAGTTCGGCATACCGCTCCGCGCCCGAAGCGCGCTCCTCCAGAGGGACAATCTCATCCCATTGTTCAATGCGGCTGAGCTCTTCTCCGCTGTAGCCCAACATCTTCTGAAGCGCCCGGTTCGTAACACTTTCCTGTGCATCGATCTTGAAAAGAGAGATCCCAATCTGGGCGTTTTCAAAAATCGAGCGAAATAGCTGCTCGCTCGCTTCCGCACTGCTCTCGATCTTGGGGATCACGGTATCGCTCCGGGGACGATGCTAGGCCAAAGCGCCGACTCGTCGCTACTGGCAATATTGACAGGTGTGTCGGAGCCCGAATCGATTGTCTGGCCTGAGAGAGGATCATCGAAGCAACAATGCTCCCGAGAACCAGCGAGGCGCCTGGACAGCGCCTCATCGAAGATGGACTAACCCATGCGCGGAAATCTTGACTCGAAAGCGCCGGCTTATCGGCAGCCCGGCAATCGGGAACCAGGACGGGAGACCATTGCCGGCGCCTAAAAAGACCACGCCGAGCTGCCACCTGCCTCCAGTGCAATCGATAAGCCATCGCGAACTAAGCTAAGTAACAGAATCCACTCGCCCTCACCATCAGCACGGCAGGCGCCGATGATCGTTTCCAGAAAACACTGTGCAGAAACGAACGCACACAGCCCTATCTGGTAAACCGCTCCTGCCGCCTGATCGCTCACCGCATCGCCGATCATTCCCCACCTCCTTCCCTTGTTACTAACTCCCCTCCATAAGTTCTTCACCAGACCCACCCAAAAGAAGCATTCCACTAACCCCCCTCGGAGGCTGGCAGCTTTTTCTAACTTCCCCTACTGTCTCTCTGTATTGCAGGCTTTCGTCGATGTCGGCGTCTATTGACAGGCCTGAAAGTAAATGGGCTATCTTGGTTTGCTATCGCCAACCGAATCGGCTTTGTATCGAAAGGATAGGAGGAAAGAACATGGCAACTCAGGAGCAAGAAGTAAGTAGTGGCAACCTTGCCACACTCGACCCAAGCGTCGCGAAGATCGACATGAAATTCGAGATCGTCGTCATCCCCGTCTCGGACATCGATCGCGCAAAGGAGTTCTACACGAAACTCGGCTGGAGGCTCGATGCCGACTACGACAATGGCAGCGACTTTCGCGTGATCCAGTTCACGCCGCCCGGCTCCGGATGCTCGGTCATCTTCGGCAGAAACGTCACCGCTGCAGCCCCGGGCTCCGCTCAGGGGTTATACCTCATCGTCTCCGACGTCGCGGCCGCCCGCAATGCGCTGATCGCGTCGCGGCGTCGACGTGAGCGAAGTCTTCCACAGTGCCGGCGCCTACTCTGGCCCCGACGAACCCTACTTATTCGGCCGCACCCGCGTCAATGGCCCCGATCCCGCACATGGCAGCTATCGCTCCTTCGCCTCGTTCCACGATCCCGATGGCAACGGCTGGCTATTTCAAGAGATCACCGCGCGTCTGCCCGGTCGCATCGACTCTACCGCGACTTCCTTCGCTTCAGTAACCGACCTGGCATCCGCTCTTCGACGCGCAGCGGCAGCCCACGGCGAACACGAAAAGCGCAACGGCGGCCAGCACGACGAGAACTGGCCCGACTGGTACGCCGCCTATATGGTGGCAGAGCAGGCCGGGACGAAGCTGCCGGATTGAAAGACCATGGCGCGGCCGGCAACAGTGCCGGCGCGCCACAGCCGTCGGAAAAGACGGTAGAACGCCGAGAGGAACACCTGCATGAAATGCGCGAATCCGAAGTGTGGCTTTGAAGCTTTGTACTTCAGGAATGGCAGCCTGCACTTCATCAATTCGGCTGACACCATGACAGGCAATGCCGCGATGGCCCCCAGAAAAGTGATCTGGCTCTGCTGCGATTGCACAACACTGTGGTCAGTAGAAACCTGGAGGCCACCAGGCCAGCAACTTAGGCTTCGCGATCTGCCTGCGAAACAGCTAGTTACGCGCTAGGAGAAAACTCCGCAGCCATCCTTGAAGCGGCATTCGACCTCAGCGGCTAGAGCAGTGACTGTCGCGAGCGGCTGCTAGAATGAGCCGCATGTCGTGTCTTCCTGCAACACTCAGTCTCACGGTTTTCCTCAGCATCTCCGCAATTGCCATCGCGCAAAACCCCACATCGCCAAAGGAAACTCCCATGCCCCACCACGCTCGCGGAACCTTCGAAGTCAAAGTTCAGCCACTCGCTTCGCCCGACATTCCCGGAGTCGCCCGCTTCTCCATCGACAAGACTATCCATGGCGATCTGGAAGCCACCACCAAAGGGGAGATGTACACCGCCGGCGATCCCAAGGCCGGAGCAGCCGGCTACGTCGCCATCGAAACCGTCACCGGCAAGCTCGACAACAAGTCCGGCGCCTTCGTCCTCCAGCACTTCGCCACCATGGATTCCAGCGGCCCAAACATGATCGTCAAAGTCGTCCCCGGCTCCGGTACAGGCGAACTCAAAGGGATCTCCGGCACGTTCACCATCATCATCGCCGACGGCAAACACAGCTACGATCTCGAGTATCAGCTTCCCACGCCGACTCCTTAATCCGAATCACTATCCCGCCACCATTGGCCGCATCCGGCTGTGACTTCCCTTCAAGAAATCCAATTCCCTCACCGTATAAGGCCGCTCAAAATATCGGTCGCCAAAGCGAAATCGGAAAAAAGGACAATTTTCTTCCGAGTACCTGTCGAATTCCAGTCCGGCCGTTCGTCAATACCGTGAAAGCAACATAAGCAGCGGTTCACGAGGCCGGACGGCGGCGCACTCTCGCGGCCTCACTCGCCTATTGACAGCAGCATTATGTTGGTATCAACATAACTCATCAAGCCGTTCGCGGCGGCGCACTTCGCGAGAATCGAGGATCCCCGATGTCATTCCTTCACGATCTGAAAATCGCGGCGCGCTCCCTGTCGCGCGCCCGCGCCCTCTGGATCACCGTGGCCCTCACCCTCGCCCTCGGCATCGGCGCCAACGCCGCCATCTTCAGCGTCGTCCGCGCCGTCCTGCTGCGCCCCGCTCGCCAATCGCGACGAAGACCGCCTGCTCTATATCCGCCAAAGCGCGCCCGGCATCGGCCAGTGCCAACGCCGCCTTTTCCGTGCCTGAAATTCAGGACATCAGCCACGAGCTCAAAACCATCCAGGAGATCGGCACCTTCTCCGAAAGCGACTTCACCGTGATCGGCCTCGGCTCGCCGCGCGAGATTCACGCCGGCGTCGTCGATGGCAACTACTTCGACGTGATGGGTCTGCGTCCCGTCGCTCGGCCGCCTGCTCGGCCCCGCCGACGATGGCCCGAACGCTCCCGGCGCCGTCGTGCTCACCTATCGCTTCTGGCGCAACGCGATTGCACTCCGATCCCAACGTCCTTGGCAAAACCGTTCGCCTCGAAAGCTGCTGCGGCGCCCGCATCCGCGACCATCGTCGGCGTCCTTGAGCCTTCGGTCCCCTACCCCGTCGAAACCGAAATCATCGCCAACATCGTCACCAGCCCGCACCACCTCTCCGCCACCATGGTCACCGGCCGCGAACATCGCATGACCGAGGTCTTCGCCCGCCTCACGCCCGGCGCAACCTCGACTCCGCCCGCGCCGAACTCCGCACCGTCTACGCCGCCATGATCTCCGCGCATCCCGAGATCTATAAACCCGACGAGCACTACCAGATCAGACGTCACGCGCATGCACGACCAGATCAATTCCCGCGCCAACACCATCCTCTGGGTGCTCTTCGCCGCCTCCGGCGCTGCTCTTCGTCATCGCCTGCTCCAACGTCGCCAACCTCGTCCTCGCCCGCACCGTGCGCCGCGAATCCGAACTCGCCGTTCGCTCCGCCCTCGGCGCCAGCACCGCCGCCCTGCGCCGCTCCCTGCTCGCCGAGAGCCTCGTCCTCTGCGGCAGCGGAGCGATCGCCGCCCTGCTCATCGCCGCTCCCATGGTCGCCGTCCTCGGCCGTTACGCCGCGCGCTTCTCCGTCCGCGCCGAAGGCCTGACCCTCGACTTCACGCTGGTCTGGATTGGCATCGCGCTCGCGCTGATCGCCGCGATCTTCCTCGCCTTCGTGCCGCGCCTGCCTTCCACCGAATCCTCGCACGGCATCAGTCTCAGCGGCGCCGGAACGCGCGTCACCGGATCGAGCAGCCGCCGCCTCCGCATCTTCGCCATCACCCAGATCACCGCGTCGTTCCTGCTCCTCGCCGGTGCCGGCGCACTCATGCGCACCCTCATGGTCCTCGAGCAGACCCGGCCGCCCTTCGACACCGCCCACGTTCTCGCCGTCAATTTGCCGGCGATGAACTACGGCCGCACCCCCGAACAGGTACAGGAGTTCTATCGCGAGGTGCAGCGACGCGTTGGCGCACTCCCCGGCGTCGAGCACGTCTCCACCGGCTTCAGCGTTCCCTGGCGCGACTCCCAGGGAGCGGACATCACCATGACCTTCGCCATCGATGGCGCCGCCCGCCAGAACGCTAACGATGACTTCCGCGCCCGGTTCCGCTCCAACTCCCCCGGCTATTTCGCGACCTTGGGCGTGCCGATCATCGCCGGCCGCGACTTTACAGCCAACGACAAAGAAGGCTCCGAGCGCGTCGTGATCATCAGCCAGAGCGTCGCACAGAAGCTTTTCCCTGGCCAGGATCCGCTCAATCGCGAGATGCGCTGGACCGACCGCGTCATGAAGTTCATCGGCATCAGCGACGAGCCGCGCCGCATCGTCGGCGTCGTGCCTGACATCGACGACGAAAACATCATCCCCGAGCCCGGCATGACCATCTACCAGCCCTCCGACCAGGAAGGCTGGGAAACCCGCCTCTTCGTCCGCACCAAGGGCGATCCCTATGCGCTCGTGCCCATCATCACCCGCACCATCCACGACATGTCCGCCGAGCAGCCCGTCGAGCGCGCCAGCACCCTCGAAGACATCCGCGCCGAGGTCCTAAGCCCCAAGCGCCTCAACGCCATCGTCTTCGGCGGATTCGCCGCCGTCGCCCTCTCCATCTCCGTCGTCGGCGTCGCCGGCGTTCTCGCCTTCTCCGTCAGCGGCCGCACCCGCGAATTCGGCATCCGCATGGCCCTCGGCGCACAGCCCCGCAGCATCCTCACCGGAGTTCTCTCCGAGGGCCTCATCATCGCCAGCATAGGAGTCGGCGCCGGCATGGCCGTCGGTCTGGTCCTCGCTCGCGTTCTCAGTAGATACGTCGGCGAGCTGCAACTGCCCGGCATACCCCTGTTCGTGGTCTCGGCGTTCGTGATCCTCGCTGCGGCAGTGACCGCATCTGCCATCCCCGCAGCCCGCGCCGCCAAAGTCAACCCGGTCGAAGCTCTGCGCTCCGAATAATTCCCCGCGAAAGAAGTCGGGCACTACTCGCTGGACAATATTCTCGGAGCGCCCTCTCGCCTGCGTATGTCGCTCGCCGCCCCCCTGGCTTCTCGCAGAGCGAAACGACAGCGCCCTTCCCGCCAAACGCTCACGTGCGGCATCGCGAGGCGGAGCTCCGTGTCCTGCTCGCACCCGGATCGACAAGAATGCCCTTGAACCCTCCCCACCCGTTCTCGCGGAGAACCCAGGCATTTGCGCCCGAAAAGCCTAATAACTAAATGGTTACTGTTTTGCGGTTGCACGTAAAATCTGGAGTGCTATGATCGTACCGCTTTAGTTACCCCGCTATACATACGCAAGTAGACGTGTAGAAGCGCACGGTATCGAGACGCTCCAACCTCCGGTGTCATCTGCTACTTAAAGCAAAAAAGTGAAACGTATGGGAGCCCACTCCCACTATCCTGTCGAACGGCATTCAGGCCCTTCAAGAGTGCGACGCGCGCGCGGTGCGCGGCGATCCTCTGTCGTCCCTACCCGCGATTTCTCATTTCGAACCTCGGAGAAGCACATGCAACAACTTTCGCATCGCTACCGCCAAACCTTCAAGGCCCGCCGTCCGCTGGCAGGCTTGTTCACAATCCTCGCTCTGTGCGGGACACACTCCGCATTGAGCCAACAGTCAAAGTCTTCGGCACAAATTGGGAAGGATCTCCGCAATGGTGCTGCCGGTTCCAATTTGTCTCAACCGGCAATAACTAATTCACGAACTCCCATGGAAGTCTCCAACGGAGTGGCCACAATGATCGGACATTACCCGGAAAGCTCAAAGCTGAGGGTTGTCATCGGGTTAACTCCTCCGAAAATGGCTGAGGAAGAGCAATTCCTAAAAGAATTGCAGGATCCGAAGTCGCCCAACTTCCACAAGTGGCTTACCGCCGAGCAATGGAATGCACGGTTTGCTCCAGCGGCAGAAGATGAGCAAGCAGTGGTCGACTGGGCAAAGAGCCAGGGTCTCGCCGTCACTCAGCGCTACCCCAACCGTCTGATTGTCGACGTCGAAGGCAGTTCAGCAAGCATTGAGAAAGCCTTCCGAGTTACCATCAACAACTATGAACTCAGAGGCGCCACCGAGTTCTCCAACGACCGCGATCCCGTCATCCCCGCCAATCTCGCAAACGTCATTCAGTCCATCGGTGGTCTGAACAGCGTTCAGCGGGCCCATGCCCTGCACGAAGGCAACGCCGCTCAACTCTTCAAGCCTTACGCGGCAGGAGAGGTCGTGTCGACCGGTAACGCCGGCCAACACGACGGAAACCTCGAGGCCTTTCAAAAGGCCCTGAAGGAATCCGACTCCAAGAAAGGGATGTCCACCGGGATCAAAGGCGCTGCACAGGATGGACCTGTCGATCCCAGCGTCACCAGTGGCCTTATCGATCCGACCGATATCTACAGCAGCTACGGCTACTCCTATGGCGGTCTGCAGAATCTCGGTCACTGCTGCAATCCAACTCATGCTAGCGCCGGCACTCCGGCGAATACCTCGATCGCCGTCGCCACCGCCTATGCTTTCCAGGGTAGCGATATCGTGGGTTTCCAAAGCCGCTACGGCTACCTCGCCTATCACTATCAACCCATCTATATCGATGGCACCCCCTCCTGCTGCAACGATGAAACTACTCTCGACACCGAATGGTCCATCGCCACTGCCAACAGCTTCGGCTCCTACATCGACACCTCCGAGGTCTTCGTTTACGAAGGCGCTAACAACCTCCTCTCTACCTTCACTGACGTCTACAACGTCATTCTGAATCGGAATGAAACCCGTTCCTTCACCACAAGCTGGGGATGCCAGGAATTTGCCTGCACCGACAGCGGTACGATGGACACCGATCACGCCATCTTCAATTCCATGATCGGGCAAGGCTGGACGCTGATGGCCGCTACCGGCGATCAGGGCGCGGCCGCTGGTTGTGGCAACGCAAACGCCATTCAATACCCCTCCTCCGACCCTGACATCGTGGCCGTTGGCGGTACAACCCTCAGCCTCAACAGTGACGGAACGTTTAACTCCGAGACTGGCTGGGCGGGCAGCACATTCAGTGGCGCCTGTTCTTCCAACAACGGCGGCTCCACCGGCGGTTGCAGCGGGAAGTATGCTGCTCCATCCTGGCAGACCAACCCCTTCTGCGGCTCGGGCTCGCGTAGCGTTCCCGATGTTTCACTCAATGCCGGAGCAGGACAAAACACTTACTTCAACGGGGCTTGGCATGGGTTCGGCGGCACGAGCATCGCCTCTCCGATGATTGCCGGTTTCTTCGCCCAAGCCAATGCTTACCTGACTTCGATCGAAGGCTCCTCCGCGATGATCGGGCAGGGCGGACAGAAGTTTTACTACTTCGCCCACAACCCCACCTATGCATCCCACGTTCCCTTCTACGACATGACCTCGGGCTGCAATAACAACGACATCACCGCTGAATACGGCTTAACGTATTACTGTTCCGTGGCCGGCTATGATCGTGTTACCGGATGGGGATCCTTCAACGCGCTGCAAATGTCCTGGGCGATGAACTCCTACTTCCTGGGCGATTTTGTCGCGCCGACCATTACCTTCAGCGGCCCCAGCCACACTCAGGGCTCAGACACCTGGTTCAACACCGATCAGACGGTAAGCTGGACGGTCAACGATGCCGGGTCAAGCGGCCTTGCTTCAACTGGTATCGCCGGCTATTCGGCTGCTTGGGACTTCTCCTTCTCCGATCCGAACTCCGAGCCGCACGGCGGAGCTCCTAACTCCTTCTATAGTGGGCCAGCGACTCCCAACCAGAGCACTGGTTTACTCCACCTCGCCTCCGCCGGTCAGGGCTGCCACTATGCGACTGTCGACGCCTGGGACAACAGCGGCTACACCTCCGGCGACGAGTACTACTACTACCTGTGCTACGACAACGTAGCGCCAACGGCCTCGGCAACTCTCAGTGGAACCCTGCATGGCAGCGTCTATACCTCTGCCGTTCAGGTAACTCTGAGTGCAACCGACGCGACCAGCGGCGTTTCGCACATCTACTACTCGCTCGACGGGGCCGGCTATGTCACCTATAGCTCCCCGTTCTCTCTGAGCGCCACCAATCGCGGTACCCACACCGTCCAGTACTACAGCAAGGACGTAGCCGGAAACTCCTCGACGGTAAAGACCGCTACCTTCACCATCTCAACCGTCACCACAACCACCATCACCACTTCGCTTACCCCCTCCATCTACGGCCAGGCAGTCACCTTCACCGCCACGGTCGTAGCCAACCCATCCGGAGCTCCAACCGGCACGGTGAACTTCCTTCACGGAACTACCGTTCTGGGTTCGGCGAACATCACCAATGGTGTCGCCAAACTGACCCTCACCAATCTCGGGGTTGGCACCACGCACATCAACGCGGCTTATCTGGGCACACCAGATATATCGCTAGTTCCTCTAGTGCTCTAGCGCAGGTCATCAACAAGGCGTCATCCACAACTGCGATTACGTCCTCGCTCAACCCCTCACGCTTCGGCCAGGCGGTCACCTTCAAAGCGACTGTGACTCCTGCCCACGGTGGAACTGCAACCGGAACAGTCAAATTCCTGCACGGCTCTGACGTTCTGGGCACGGCAACCCTCGCCGGCAATGTCGCCACACTGACCCTCACAAACCTGGCGATCGGAACCACTCACATCAACGCAAGCTATGCCGGCGATGCCAACGTCAACAGCAGCTCCTCCAGTGCTTTAGGCCAGGTCATCAACAAGGCAGTAACCTCCCTCACCCTTACCTCCTCGAGCAATCCGTCAACCCACGGAAGCTTGGTGACTTTCAGCGTGCACGCTCATCAGGACTCGGGTCCAAGGCCAACCGGTACCATCACCTTTAAAGATGGCGCCACGACCATCGGAACCGCGACGATCGATGTTTCGGGTAACGCCACTTTCAGCACCAGCACGCTGTCAGTCCGCACCCACTCGATCACCGCCTCATACCCAGGAAACGCCAACGACCTGTCGAGCACTTCGTCGGTCCTTTCTCAGGTAGTCAACTAAACAAGACGTAGAGCCTCCACGCCCGCATGGGAAACCTCCCATGCGGGCGTTTTCTTTTAAGGGCGGCGAACTCAATCAGCCGATGGTTGCGGCCGAAGGCAGAATTTCAGTGTTATGATCAATCCGCTTCTTTTACCCCGCCTTACACACGCTCGGAAACGTGTAAACGCGCACGGTATCAAGCCGCTTCAATATCCTGTTTCACCTGCCTACATTGATAACTGAAACGAATGGGATTCCATTCCCACTACCCTGTCGAACGGCATTCATGCGTTCGAGGGTGCGGCTCGTTCGCGGCGAGCGTCGGCGCCCTGCTGTCCCAGCCCGCGAATTTTGATCTTCCATTTCCCGGAGAAGCAAATGCACGCCCTACCCTTTCGCTACCGCATCCCTTCAAATCCTTCCGCTTGCCGTCAGGTGTATTCACACTCTTCGCTTGATGCCTGACTAGCTCCGTAAGCAGCCACAACTAACACTCTCCAACCGAACACCATATACCCCTGCACTCCGCCCCTTGAGGTAATGGGGAGCGCCGCAGGCAACGTGCCCCAGCGGCCCGATGGACACTGACAACGCCGCCTCTACACATTCCTTGCATCGCTCCATTCTTTGTAACGATCGCAGACCAGCTTTCACCATTTAGACGGAACACTGATGCACGTTCGAGTCACGAGTCCTCAAAAGGCCGCAGGCCAAGCAAAAAGTACGACAGCAAGACCGGTATCGACGATCACAGCCACGGTGGTTTGTGCCAAGGAAAGCGTTCGCGGCAGAGTTACTGGCTTTCCCAATCACTTCGAGATCTTCCCTGAGAGGTTCATATGCACTCCCGCAACAGCTTCCGACCTGCGAGTCTAGCGACAGCAGTCCTCTGCGCACTCGCCTTCACCTCTTCACTATCCGGCTCACGGTACGCCGAAGCCCAGACCCCCACCGCAATCCAGAGCATTGAAGCTCCTGCAATGCCCGACCATGTACAACGCGTCCCGTTCTTTACGCCGCAGATGGTGCGTGAAGGCAGGGCCACCCTGGTCAGCCATTACAGCCCCGACAAGAAACTGCGCCTGGTGCTCAATCTTCAGCCGCCACGCCAGGCCGAAGAAGATGAGTTCATCAAGGAACTGGTCACCAAGGGTTCCCCCGGCTTCCACAAATTCCTGAGCCAGGAAGAGTGGAACGAGCGCTTCGCTCCCTCCGCCGAGGACGAGCAGGCGGTGGTGGACTGGGCCAACAGTGTTGGCCTCACCGTGACGAAACGCTATCCCAACCGGCTGCTGGTGGACGTGGAAGGAACGGCCGCCACGATTGAGACAGCGTTCGGCGTGACCATCAACAACTACCAGGTGGGCGAGGAAGTGGACTTCTCCAACGACCGCAACCCGGTGATTCCCGCCAAGCTCTCCGGAATTCTCAGTGCCGTCGCCGGCCTCAACAGCATCGAGAGGGTGCACAGAATGGGTGCCTCGCACCCGACGGTAAAGGGTCCGGACTATGTTCCCGGTCCCGCAATCTCTGAGCTGGGAAGCTCGCAGGGCAAGGGCGACCCGACGAAGGCTCCGTGGAACAAGCGCGGGGTAACCAACGCGAACGAAGTGGCAGGCGAGTCCACCACAGGTTTGGGAGCTCAGGATAGTTTCCCCCTGGATAACAGGAATGGCAGTTACGCTATGGATCCGGCCAACATTCAAAGTTCCCAGGCCTACGACTACAACGCACTGCAAAGGTTCAGCCAATGCTGCAACGAGACCGGCAATTCCGCTGGCTCACCGCCTGAATCCTCGATCGCGCTGGTCGGGTATGGTGGCTTCAACACCTCCGACACGAACACCTTCTTCGGCGCCTACGGGATGGCATGGAACCTGACCTGGTACTGCATCGATGGATCGACTTGCCCCGCGGTTGACGGGGAAGCTCCGCTCGATGTCGAGTACTCGGGCGCAATGTCCAATAGCTACGGCTCGTATCTCTATACCGCGCACATCTATGAGTACGAAATAACCAACAACCTGTGGAGCAGTTTCGAGGACGCCTACAACGACGTCTTGAGCGACGGCCACGCCAAGGTCGTATCTACCAGCTACGGCGGCAACGAAGACTCTAACTCCACGTCTGCCGGAATCGAAACCGGCACCATGCACAGCATCTTGAACAACATGGTCGCCTCGGGCATTACCTTGATCGCCTCCGCGGGTGACAGTGGCGCGGCGGTTGGCTGCGGGAACGCAACCGCAGTCGATTACCCGGCCTCCGATCCGGATTTCATTGCCGCGGGTGGCACGCAACTGAGCCTGTTTACCAACGGAACTTTCAACAGTGAAGTCGCCTGGGAAGGCGAATTCTGGACCAATAACGGCGGCGCATGCGGCAATAACCATGGCGGCGGCTCGGGCGGAAGAAGCGTCCTGTTTGGCGCGCCCTACTGGCAGACCATCACCAGTGGAAACTATCCGACCGGCGTCGAGTCTCCCTTCTACTCCTGGCAGACCGTCAACGGCACCACCACCGAATACGTCAACACCGGCTTCACCAGCCGCCTGCTTCCCGACATCTCGCTCACCGCAAACCCGGATGTTCTGGGTGAGTGGTACTACTCCGGCGGGTCATGGCAGTCGGAAGGCGGCACCAGCATTGTGGCGCCTGAGCTGGCCGGCTTCTTCGCCCAGGAAAACTCGTATCTCGACAGGGTCGGCAATGTATGCGGAAGCGGCTCTTCGGCTTGCTCTCCGGTTGGCCTCGCATCGCCGTTCATCTACGACGCTGGAGTGTATGGGGCGCCGCACAATCCCTTTTACGACATCACCAGCGGCTGCAATAACAACAACGTCACAGTGGCTGACAATCTGTTCTACTACTGTGCCTACACTGGCTACGATCCGATCACCGGCTGGGGCTCGGCGAACATGATGCAGTTGGCCTGGGCCATCAACTGGCAGATAATTCCCGCAGTCGGCAACCCCTCCCTTACCTTCACCGGCCCGGCCACAAACACCTGGTACAAAACCGACCAGATTGTTGGTTGGACCCTGCACGACGCGGGTAGCGGCAGCTATCCGGCACCCGGCGCCCTCGGATTCACACAGGGCTGGGACTCCATCCCCTCCGATCCCCAGACCCAGGCACACGGCGGCGATGGAAACTCCTTCTATAGCGGACCGGAGTTTATCAATCCGGGCGGCGGATGCCTCTCGTTCAACGGCGCCTCCGGCTGCGCGGGCGGCAATCAAGGTTGCCACACCGCCTATGTAGAAGGATGGGACAACCAGGGGCGCACCACGACCGCTTCTTACGGGCCAGTCTGCGTCGATACCGTTGCGCCGGTCTCCAACGCTACCCTCAGTGGAACGCTGAATAGCGGCGTCTACACCTCCAACGTCCTGGTCACCATCACCAGCAGCGACGCGACCAGCGGCGTCTCTCACACCTACTACTCGCTCGACGGTGCAGGCTACGTTGCCTACAGCTCTCCGTTGACCGTCAGCTCGACCAACCGCGGACCGCACACCGTTCTCTACTACAGCACCGACGTTGCTGGAAACTTCTCGTCGGTAAAGACGGTCAGCTTCACCATTTCAACCGCTACCACAACCACGATCACCAGCTCTCTGAATCCTTCCATCTTCGGTCAGGCAGTCACCTTCACTGCCACGGTCGTAGCTAACCCATCCGGGGCGCCAACTGGCACGGTGAACTTCCTTCATGGAACCACCGTTCTGGGTTCGGCGAACATCACCAATGGTGTCGCCAAACTGACCCTCACCAATCTCGGGGTCGGAACCACCCATGTCAACGCGGCATTTGTGGGCAACACCAGGTATATCGCCAGCTCCTCGTCCGCGTTAGCGCAGGTCATCAACAAGGCGTCATCCACAACTGCGATTACGTCTTCCCTCAACCCTTCGGCCTATGGACAGGCGGTCACCTTCAAAGCGACCGTAACCCCTGCCCACGGTGGAACCGCAACTGGCACGGTGAAATTCCTGCATGGGACCGACGTTCTCGGCACAGCAACCCTCGCCGGCAATGTCGCCTCATTGACCCTCACCAACCTGGCGGTCGGAACCACCCACATCAACGCGAGTTATGCGGGCGATGCCGACGTCAACAGCAGCTCCTCGAGTGCTCTTGCGCAGGTCATCAACAAGGCATCGACCACAACCACCCTCACCTCCTCGAAGAATCCGTCAACCCACGGAACTTCGGTGACCTTCACCGCGACGGTTCACGCAGCCTCGGGGCCAACGCCGACGGGAAACGTGAACTTTAAGGATGGAACCACAACCCTGGGATCCGGCGCCATCAACGGCTCGGGTGTCGCCACTTTCAGCACCACCACGCTGGCAGTCGGCACTCACTCGATCACTGCGGCATACCCCGGAACGGCCAACGATTTGTCGAACACGTCGTCGGCCCTCTCTCAGAAAGTCAACTAGCCACTCGTAGCACCTTCACGCCGGCATGGGGAACTTATCTTCATTCCCCATGCCGGCATTCTCTTTTAGGGGACAAGTGCACCGAACTAAGCTCAACCTGAAATCCGTCTTGCGCATCTTCAGAGGGCTGTGATATCTACTATCCACTATAGTTTCGAGACTTATTCCAAGTGCGGACTCAGTGCCACATAACCAATACTGCAACACCCTCAGCAGTGCTTTTGCGTGCCGGTTTGTCCTAACGGTTGAGTCCGGATAAGTATCACTCTGAACTTACAAACGAACTTAATCGAGGTGAACTATGCCAAAGGCAATCAAGAAAGCGGCCGCCAAAGGGCGCCGCATCCTAAGTGCTGCCGCTTCGCTCGGGGGCAAGATCTCCCCAACAACCGTGCGCCTTCCCATCACCAACATACATATGGATGGCGACTACACCGGCACGATCCTCGTCGGCAGCCAGAAGAAACCATGCAACGTCATTCTCGACACCGGCAGCAGCACCCTGGCGGTGGACGGCAAGTTCTACAACGTCAAGCTGGATAAGACCGCAAAGATCACCGACATCGCCCAGGAAGTCGGCTACGCCGACGGAAGTAACTGGATCGGCGCGGTAGTCATGGCCGATGTGGCCGTAGGAAGCGATCCCTTAGTCCTTCCACAAGTTCCGGTCGCCGTAGCCTATCACGAAACCAAGACCATGTTCCGCGGCTCGAACGGCATCCTGGGTCTCGCTTACAGCAAATTGAATAACGCCTTCACCATGCCCGGGCCAACGATTCCGCCTAAGTACACCTACAACCAGATTCAAGGTGGAAAGGTGATGTACCTCGATCCCTACTTCACCCAGCTCGAAACCGCCGGACTTGTCGCCAACAAGTTCGCCTTCTATACCAAGCGATCGATGATCAACATGGCGACCAAGAAGCCGGCGACCGACCCGCTCAACAACGGCTTTCTCATTCTCGGCGGCGGCGAAGAACAAACCGACCTCTACGAGGGGACCTTTCAGCTAGCTCGCGTCGTCCACGACATGTACTACAACACGAATCTGAAATCGATCATCGTCGGAAACACCGCGCCCATCCCCGTGGCCCCCTCGACCAAGGCCAGCGGAAACGCCTCCAACTCCGTCGTCGACAGCGGCACCAACGGCATCATGTTGGTGCAAAGCATCTTCGAGGAACTCGCAAAGAGGCTCACTCCCGCCGCCGACTCTGCCCTTACCGACGCCATGCGCGCCGGCTACATCGCCATGAGCAAGCTCGACCTTTCCACTTGGCCGACCATCACCTTTGTTCTCGAAGGTGCGCTGGGGAAGGATGTCACGCTGGAAGTAGCGCCGGACACTTACTGGCAAACTAATTCCCCCAAGGCAGGATATGCGACCGCCGTAATCTTCGGAGATAGTGATCAGGGTGGTGGTCAGTCGATCCTGGGCTTGCCGCTCATGAATAACTACTACACCGTCTTCGACCGCTCGGTGGCTAAGGGACTCGGAGTAGTTAGTTTCGCGAAGATCAAATAAGAAAAGTGCACTACGCAATCGAGCAGGCTCCGCCGGGATATGGCGAAGCCTGCTCGATTGCACTTCACTACGAGCGTCGTTGAGTCTTGCCCCATCTACTTCGCCTTCGCAGTATCCAGCCGAAGAAAACGCGCCGCATTGTTATAAAGAATGTCCCGCTTCTGCTCCGGCGTCAGGTAATCCGCATACTGAATAACGCCGATCGAATAAGCCATCAACTTCGGCCACTGAAGCTGGTCTGTCCCAAACATGATGCGATCCTCAAAGCCGGCTTCGACAAGACGCTCGATGTAACGGTTGACCTCTTTGAGCGGATAACTCCAGATCAACCCCGCAACGTCCACATAGACGTGCGAATTAGCCTGCAGCAGCGTGAGCATGTTATCGATCATTGGATAACCCGCATGCATGACCTGAACGCGCAGCTTCGGGTGCTTGGCTAGTAGCTCTTCCAACAGCAGAGGATCCCCCATCGAGCCGCGGAACTTGGGCGACGTGACGTTGGCGCGCCCCGACCCACCCGTTCCCATATGAATAGCAACCGGAATATCCAGTTCCTCGGCCAGCGCGAAGTACTGATCGACCGAAGGGTCGCTCGGAGAGAGGCCCTCATACTGCAGCCCGATCTCGCCCATCACCTTGAAGCCGCCGGTGGTGAAGTCCTTTCGCAGTTCATCCAACGGAACCGGCGCACCCGGGCATTCTCCGCTGAACGCCGTACCCGGAATCACCCGCCCCGGAGCAGCGTCCTTCCACTTCTGCACGCTCTTCGGATCGCCAAACACAACCGCCGTGACGTTCAAGCGCTCCATCTCAGCAGCAACGTCCTTGATGTATTCGCCCTTGGCCGCTGGATACAGCTTCGGCGTGCACTCTTCCTGGCTCCAGCCCGAGAAACCCTCCTTCGTGCTCGGATCGGACGCGAGAAACTTCGCCTCGTTCGGACACATCGGCCCGCCGGGAAACGACTCATCCATCGCATGGACGTGTACATCGATGACCGGTGGAACAGTGTTGCTTGTGTTTTGGGCCAATGAGAAGGTACAGCCGATCCCAAGGACAATGACCGAGGTAAGCGAGGGTACAACTTTCCGGAAATGCTGCGGCATGAAAGAGGCTCCTGTTTATGTCTAGAGGATCATAAACGGGGATGACAATTTCTTCACCCCGCCACTCGCGTTCAAGGCAAATCCCCGCCAGGCCTGCTCGCAACGCTTCCCTTACTCAGTCGTTAGCTTTTTCCGTACTGCTCATCACTCACTTGCTCCAGCCAGTCGACGACCTTGCCATCAAGCTTTTCCTGAATAGCAATGTGAGTCATCGCCGTCGTCGGCGCAGCCCCATGCCAGTGCTTCTCACCTGGTGCGAACCAAACCACATCACCCGGGCGAATCTCTTCAATCGATCCACCCTCACGCTGCGCCCGCCCGCATCCCCCAATGACAATCAGCGTCTGCCCAAGCGGATGCGTATGCCACGCCGTCCGCGCTCCCGGCTCAAAGGTCACACTCGCCCCCTGCACAAACGCCGGTTCCGGCGCCTGAAATAACGGATCGATGCGAACCGTCCCCGTAAACCAATCGGCAGGCCCCTTCGTCGAAGCCTGCGTACCCGCTCTCTTGATATCCATCTGCTCGATCCCCTTATTTGCTATTTCCCGTGAAGTGTTCTGCCCGCTATCTAAGGATGCACGATCTAATTCGACGGCAAGATCACACTCAGCAGTTATAGCCCAGCCATCTTCTCCAGGTGCTCCGGATATCGCTCGCCCAGCACTGTAATCTTCGCCGCAGCTTCATCAATCTCGCGCAGATCGGCAGCCGAGAACTCAAGAGAAACAGCGCCAAGATTCTCGTCAAGACGATGAAGCTTGGTCGTGCCAGGAATCGGCACCATCCACGGCTTCTGCGCGAGCAGCCACGCCAGCGCAATCTGCGCAGGCGTCGCGCCTTTCTCCGCGCCGATCCGCCCCAGCAGATCCACAAGCGCCTGATTCACCTTCATGGCTTCCGGACTGAATCGCGGAATCGAGCTGCGAATATCGGTGCTGGCGAACTTAGCCGTTCCGTCCATCTTCCCCGTGAGGAAGCCTTTGCCAAGTGGGCTAAAGGGCACAAAGCCAATCCCCAGCTCCTCAAGCACAGGAATGATCTCTTCCTCCGGTTTGCGATGCCAGAGCGAATACTCGCTTTGCAGCGCCGCCACCGGTTGCACCGCATGAGCGCGGCGAATCGTCTGCGCGCCAGCCTCAGAGAGCCCGAAGTGCTTCACCTTGCCTTCCGCGATCAGGTCCTTCACGGCGCCAGCCGCTTCTTCGATCGGCACATTCGGATCAACGCGATGCTGATAGTAAAGATCGATAACATCCGTCTTCAACCGCTTGAGAGAGCCTTCGACGGCACGCTTGATCTGTTCAGGCCGAGCTATTCGTCCCCTTCGGTCCGCGACTGCCATCCGGATTGATATCGAAACCAAACTTCGTCGCAATCACAACGTCTTTGCGAAAAGGCTCAAGCGCCTCGCCAACCAGCTCTTCGTTCGTGAACGGCCCATACACCTCCGCCGTATCGAAGAACGTCACGCCGCGCTCGACAGAGGCCCGCAGAAAAGCAATGACCTCATGCTTTTCCGGAAATGGTGCGTAAGAAAAGTTCAGGCCCATACAGCCAAGGCCCAGCGCCGACACTTCCAGACCACTCTTCCCCAACTTGCGTTTCTGCATTGAGTTCTCCTGCGACCCTCTGAAGCTCTTACAAAAACGATCCGCCCCGCAACCAGCAAGGCGGATCGTTCAATGACTACTCAGACTTCAACGAAGCCATATCGATCGAGAAGCGATACTTCACATCCGACTTCAGCAGCCGTTCATAAGCTTCGTTCACCTTCTGGATCGGAATCACCTCAACATCCGAGGTGATGTTGTGCTTCCCGCAGAAATCCAGCATCTCCTGCGTCTCAGGAATGCCGCCAATCGGCGAACCCGACAAGCTCTTGCCGCCCAAAGAGCAAGCCCGAATGCCGCCACCGCCAGCGGCTTCTCCGGAGCGCCCACCAGCGTGAGGTTGCCGTCGCGCCGCAGCAGCTGAATATATGCATTGATGTCGTGGTCGGCGGAGACCGCATCGAGAATGAAATCGAAGCTCCCCGCATGCTTCGCCATCTCATCGGCGTTCTTCGAGATCACAACCTCATCCGCGCCCAGCCGAAGAGCGTCGTCCTTCTTCCCCGGCGAAGTAGTGAACACCACCGTCTGCGCTCCCAGCGCATGCGCAAACTTCACGCCCATATGGCCAAGCCCGCCAAGGCCGACAATGCCAACCTTCTTGCCCTTGGTCACACCCCAGTGCTTCATCGGCGAGTAAGTCGTAATCCCCGCGCACAACAGCGGCGCCGTCCCCGCCAGATCCAGGTTCGTCGGAACACTGCAGCACAAACCGCTCGTCCACAACAATGCTGTCGGAGTAGCCGCCATAAGTCACGCCCCCGGTATGCTTGTCCGGGAAGTTATAGGTCAGCGTCATGTGCGGGCAAAACTGCTCAAAGCCCGCCTTGCACTCAGGGCAAGTCCGGTCGGAATCCACCAGACATCCCACCGCGCCCAGATCGCCGCCTTGAACTTCGTCACCGCCGACCCAACCTTCGTCACCCGCCCAACAATCTCATGCCCCGGCACGCACGGATACACCGTCGGCATCACTTCCTTCCACTCATTCCGCGCCTGGTGCAGGTCCGAGTGGCAGATACCGCAGAAAAGAATCTCGATCTGAACATCGTTCTCAGTGGGCTCGCGCCGCGCAATCGTGGTCGAGCCAAACTGCGAGGTGGGGCTGGCAACGGAATAAGCTTTTGCGTTGTACATAGGTCTTCTCAATCTCCCGGTGGAACGTATATGCGGGGCACGCCTGCACAAGCAGACAGAACGAAATTCACGGCCCCGCCCATTCCTGAATCCTACGGAGTCGACCCCCAACAGCGCTTTCCCAATCCTGCCTATTCTTTGCCTAATCCTGTCCACACTTTGAATTTTGTGCACAAACCCAACAGTTCAGCATTAGGCTAAAAACAGCGAGGAACTACGATGGCGCGACAAATTCCCAAACCCACCCACGCCAACCCAGCGGTATTAGAAATGCGCAAAGCCCTCACCGCCAAGGTCACCGCCCGCACGCCACTGCTCGGTGAAAACCCCACCACCGTCCCCGGCCTCGCGCTCTATCGCCGCACCACCACCACCGCCTGCTATCTCGCCACCTACGAGCCCAGCCTCTCCGTCTTCCTCCAGGGCAAAAAGCAAATCAACCTCGGCGGCGCAGAATACCTCTGCGACGGCTCTTCCTTTCTCCTCACCTCGATCGATGTCCCCGTGCAAAGCCAGATCGTCGAGGCCTCCGAACAACTCCCACTGCTCTCCATGTACCTCCGCCTCGACATGCCCACCGTTCGCGAGGTCCTCAGCCGCGAAGACATCCCCGACCCCGCAACCTCCACCCAAGCGCGCGGACTCGCCGTCGGCGAAACCACCGTCGGCCTCCTCGACGCCTGCGCGCGCCTCATCGACCTCCTCGACACTCCCGAAGACATCCCGTTTCTCAGCCCCCTGATCCAGCGCGAGATCGTCTACCGCATCCTCCGCACCCCGCAAGGCGTGCGTCTCCGCGCCATCGCCACCGCCGGCGACCTCAGCCATCGCACCGCCCGCGCCATCGCCTGGCTCCGCGCCAACTACGCCAAGCCCCTCCACATGGAGCAGCTCGCCACCGTCGCCCGCATGGGCGTCTCGACCCTCCACCACCAGTTCCGCGCGCTCACCGCCATGAGCCCGCTCCAATACCAAAAGCAGCTCCGCCTCCAATCCGCGCAGGCAGCGCATGTTGATGGACGGCATCGACGCCACCAGCGCAGCCTTACGAAGTCGGCTACGAAAGCGTCAGCCAGTTCAGCCGCGAATACAGCCGCTTCTTCGGCCAGCCACCCATGCGCGACATCAAAGCCCTCCGCGAAGGAAAAGTCGTCGTCATCAACGCCGCCTAGAAGGGGCGTCCCCGCAAATCATCCGCCACACACAATTCATCAAACATTGATCATTCCGGATCCCCATCCATGCCTGTTCCGGAGTATCCTGAGGGCAAATGAAGCGAATCGACAACACGATCATGTTAGGAGATAAACATGAATACTCTGATAGAAGCGCGGAGCGCAGGCCTCCGCCTGCCCTCACCCCCAGCTAACCTCTCAGCTAACCCGTTCAACCCTGCAATCCTTCCCCTCTCGATGCAGGAGCTCCGAGCAAAGTTCACGTCCTTCCACCAAAGCCTCGATCTCACTCCCATCAAATACAAGCTGATGAAAGATAAGGATTGGTCGCTCGAGCGCGCCAATCAGATCGAGCCGCAATACAAGGCATTCCTCTTCCTCATCGGCTCCAGGGTCAAAGCCGAATTCGTTCCCACCTTCGACATCGACGAGATGTGGCACATGCACATCCTCGACACCCGCAAATACATGACCGACTGCGCCCTCCACTTCGGCGAATACATCCACCACTACCCTTACCTCGGCATGAAAGACGCCGAAGACCGCTCCCGTGCCGAGGGCCTCTTCGCCGCAACCTGCACCACCATCGCCGAAGCCTTCAACATCAACATCCACGACCTCGACGCCACAAGCTGCGGCGGAGGCGGTTGCGGCCACGGTTGCGGAGGCCACGGCTGCAGCGCAGGCCATTCCAGCTGCGCCAGCGGCCACTCCGACTCCGGCAGCCACGGAGGTCACGGCCACCACAACGACACCGGCGATGGAGGCACGATTGAGTCCAGTTGCAGTTCTGGCGGAGACGACCGCGAACGCAAACGCCGCCAGCCAGAAGACGACGCCGACAAAAAGCCAGGATTCTGGCGTCGCATCTTCAACCTCTCATCCCTGGCGGAGAAGGCCGACTGGTACGCCTCAGTAACACCAGAGCTCTTCAACCCAACCGAATTCCGCCCCGGCACCTCGGAAGCGGAAATGATCTCAAAGCGAATCAATTAGCACTAAAATCGTCATCCCAGCCGAAACCGCTGGGCGTAGTGCAGGGATTTCAGGGTGCCCCATTCAAACCGGGGCCCCCGGCGACGGGTCTTCGTCGCTGGGGTGGAATCCCAGCTGTTGGGCTTGAATGGGATAGCGGACGTCCCCCTCCAACTATCGCCATTCAAAGAACAAATGTCATCCTGAGCGAATGGAGATCCCGGAACGAACCAGGGACTTCTCAGGCTGTCTCAAATTTGGGGTCAATCCGAGCTGTCAAGTATCGTTCTCGACAACACCCCCACTTAACCCCATTTATCCCAGCCACTTAGAAGCCAAAAATAGTTGGCGTAGTGAACCACTCCAACTTGATAAACTAGATATAGAGATCAAGGAATAAAAATATGCAGGTGCTTCAGAGCCGGCCTGCGATTGTCGAAGGTTTCGCGATTCGGGGCGCCGGCAAGCGCTGAAAACAAAGAACTAAGGCAGTAATGGGGGGGAGGGGGGTACCCACCCTAAAACCATCACATCCCCGGCATCGGAACGCACTCCAGCACCTGCACCGAAGATCCAGGCATATGAAAGTGAGGATGGCCCTGCAACAACGCTACCGCCTCATCGATCGACTCCGCCTGCAGGATGCTGTAACCGGTAATCGCCGTCTTCTCCGAAGCGTGCGACCCTCCGGTCAGAGTCGTTGAGTTGTCCAAAGGCGCGCCCAGGTCGACCACCGCGCCGCCGGTGCTCTCATACCAGGCCTTCCAGGCCGCCATCCCCGCCGCCATCTGTTCGGGAGTCGAATTCGCAAACATCTCCGCAACCGAAGCGCCGCTCAAAGCGCCTTCCGCCCGATACAAAACCAGATATTTCTTCATAAGCTCTTGAGATGCAGATTACAGCCTAGGGCTCAAACTCGCGGAGGAAGCAACGTCTCTTCGCCGATAGGATTGGCAAGCGCTTCCGGAACATAGCGCCGCATCACGCCATCCCGCAGCAACTCAAAGATCTCGCCACGCCACAGGATCTTGTTGCTCGCATAGCTCGCCGCCCAGAAGCCAAAGCCCATCAGGTCGCGCAGCGGATAAAGCAGCACCGTTCGCGGCAGATTCCCTTCCCGAACGACCGCACCGCCAACCATCGCCGCCAGCAGCATCCTCGAAACCACGCTCCACGCAAGCGCGGCAAAACCGAACTGCGGCAAGCCCAGAACCACAGACATTGCAAACGCCAGCAAGCCGAAAGGCACGCTGAACGTCAACGCCGTCCCCAAATGCCCCATCGGACGCGAGAAGCGCGTGCTCTTCATCCACCGAACCTGATGCTGCAACGACCGCGAGAAGCTCTCGTTCAGCACGATGTGGTCGATGACATGGTGCGACAGCACGACCTTGTGCCCATTCGCCGCGATCCGCTTGCCAAGCACGAAGTCGTCCGCGCAGTAGCGGCCGAGCGTGCCAAACCCGCCAATCTCCTCCACGCACGAACGCCGCACCGCCATCGTCGGCCCTAGCGCGAACTGCATCCCCTCGATCCACTCCGCCGCCAGCACGCCCGCCGCCATCTCCACGCTCATCGCCGTCGCCTCGAGCTTCGACCAGAGGCTCTTGCCATCGCCGACGCCGCGATAGAGACACGTCACCAGGCCAACCATCGGATCGGCAAACGGCGCCGCAACCTCACGCAGATACGACGGGCTCACCCGCACATCGCTATCGCTGATGATCAGAATCTCAGATCGCGCAGCCAGCCCCATCAGTTCCAGCGAAGAGACCTTGGCGTTGGTATAAGCCGGTTCGCCCGTGGTCAGGAACTGGACCGGCACATGCGGATACCGCTCAGCGACCCGCCGCGCCACCTGTAATCCGGCGTCGCCATGGTCCCGCGCGCAAAAGAGAATTTCATAGCTGGGATAGTCCTGCGCAAAGAACCCTTCGAGCCGCGACTCTAGCTCGGGTTCATCGCCATGCAGCGGCTTGAGCAGGCTGACCCTGGGAAAGAAATCCCGTCCCCGCGCAAGGAACGACCGCCGCTTCCGTGCAAATGAGTTTGCGGCTATCAGGACCAATGCGCAGTAGATCGAGGAACACAACAGGCCAATCAGGCCTGCGGCGAGCAGAAGCTTCGGGATGGCGGCAATAGTCAAGGAGCAATCCGAGCGAAAAAAATAGCGGTCGAGCAAACCACGCTACCAGTTGTAAGCCTAGTCCCAAGGGGCGCATGGCATCAAGAGCCCTTGCCACTACGTTCATCTGCCGTTCACCGGCCGTTGGGAATCAACTCCGGCGTCTGACCGGTGTTGCGGGAATCGTCGGAGCCGTCCCGAGGCGCGTCTTGGCTGCCGGCAGTCCCTTCATTGCGGCTTGAAGCGGCTGGGTCCGTTGCGATGCCGCGCCTTCGACCGTCCGCGGCATGGGGATGATCGCCGATTCCTGGCCAAAACCCTGCTGCATCCGCCCCAGCATCTCGGTCCGCACATAATCGACGAAGCTCTGCATCTGCCGATTCATCTCTTCCATCCGCTCGCGCATTTGCAAAACAATGGAAATGCCGGCGATATTGACGCCCAGGTCACGCGCCAGATTCAAGATGAATTCCAGCCGTTCCAGATCTTCATCGGTATAAAGCCGGGTATTCCCCTCAGTCCGCGACGGCTTCAGCAGCCCTTCCCGCTCATAAAGCCGGAGCGTCTGAGGATGAATCTCATACATCTCGGCAACCGCCGAGATCATGTATGCGCCTTTGGATTTGCGTTTCGTTGGCATGGGCCTTCGCTAAGCAGTCGCTTGATATTCGTACTGCGGCACTTTCACTTCAAGCCACTCGACAACACAATGACTAACCCCGTGCTCCGGGCGATCCAGCGAGAAGTCGACGTTGCTCGTAACCGTATCGGGAATCGGGTCTCCATCCAAAATGAGACCCTTCAAATGGAATTCCAGTGCCTCACGCATCATCCGCCGCATCTCCGGCAAGTCTCGAGCCGTCGAGATGCAACCGGGGACATCCGGCGCAAAACCGCTCAGATTCGCTTCTCCCGCTTCGTACACCACCAGATAGGTTTTCGTCATCGTAACCCAGCCTGTTTCAGGATACTGTTTAGTGTCTTCGGATGCACATCATCGCCGGGATCCCCGGGAACCGTTACTTTCCCTGTCTTTAAGGGGTTGTTTGTATTGACGATGGCTCCCCTCCTGAGCGACTAGATACCAACCGTCCTCGATGAGTCGACGAAGCAAGTCGCGAGTCTTCACCCGAATCAGCCGCTTAGGGACAAGTTACCACCATGATCTATACCTTCTCCCAAATCGCCCCGCGCGGATCGTCCGGATTCAACTTGGCCAGCTCGCGCAAGATCTCCTTCGAACGCTCATCCTTGAGCTGCGGCACCACGATCTCGACTGTAACGATCTGATCGCCGCGCAAACCCTCCTGGGCAGCAGACGGCACACCGCGCTCCCGCATCCTCAGCTTCTGCCCACTCTGCGTCCCCGGCGGAATCTTCAATTGCGCTCGGCCATCGATGGTCGGCACCTCGATCTTTGAGCCAAGAGCCGCTTCAGCGACAGTCACCGGCAAAGTGATCAGAATATTGTCCCCAGATCGCTCGAAGACCGGATGGCTTCCCGCCTTGATGATCAGATAGAGATCGCCGGCAGATCCGCCGTTGGTCCCCGCATTCCCCTTGCCGGCCAGCCGAATCCGCTGCCCGTCGCGGGTGCCGGGCTTGACGCGAAAGTCGATCGTCTCCGTCCGGGTCACCGTTCCCTTGCCATCGCAGGTCGAACAGCTGCTCTGCAGCTTGCCTGTGCCGCCGCAGCGCGGGCACTGTAGAGTGAACTTCATCTGCCCACCCATCTGCGTAACCTGGCCTGTCCCGCCGCACTCTGGGCAGACCTGCGGAGATCCCGTGGAAGCCTTTCCCTTACATGTCGGGCACGTTTCCTGCCGCTGAATCTGTAGCCGCGTCGTGCCGCCGCGGACAGCAGTCCAGAAATCTACCGAGACCTTGTACTCCAGGTCGGTCCCGGCTTCCGGCCCATGCGACTGTCGCTGTCCGCCAGAGAAGATCCCCGAGAAAATATCCCGAAACCCACCCCACGATGAATTAGCCGAGCCGGCCGGCCCAGCCGAACCGCTCCCGGTTGGCTGCGTCTGGTAATCGGAGAAATCGAAGCCGCCAAAGTCGAAGGGAACCTCCTGGGCCCCGCCCCGAGGCCGGCCGCCCATGCCCGGCGTGTATCCGCCCCGCGCCGCCGCTTCCGCTGCGGCAGGATCGATGTTGTCCGAATAAAAACCGAACTGGTCGAAGATCTTCCGCTTCTTCTCGTCGCTCAGAATGTCGTTCGCCTCAGAGATTTCCTTGAACTTCTCTTCGGCCTTCTTGTTATTCGGATTCACATCGGGATGATATTTTCGCGCCAGCTTCCGAAACGCCTTTCGGATCTCGTCGGGCGTGGCTGTCCGCTTGACACCAAGCGTCGCGTAATAGTCTTTTTGTTGAGGTGTTGTCGGCATCTTACCTTTAGATCTCTATAGTATCTATCGGAGCATCGTTCGCGGCACTGACTCTAAAATCCCAGGGCGGGATCCCGTGCCTCTCAGTTGCACACATCATGCGGCGAGCCTGCCGCCTAACTTGTTTCGGTCTGCTCCAGACCGCTCGATGCGGCTCGCTCCCGCCCGAAGGGCAGAAGCGAGAGCACATCAATTCCAGACGGCCTTGGCCGGGACCGCTTCGATCTTCCAGAACAGATCAGGCTCCACTCTGCCCATCTGTTCGGCGAACTGCTCCGCCTCGGCACGGGTATTGAACATCACCCGGTTGTAAACCGTCCCGGCCCGCAGCTGTTCGCACTTCCACATAGTGTCGGTCATCGCGAGTTCTCCTTCCTTCTAAAACGATGCGGGGCGCACTTTGGTTCTCCGAGCGCCCCGCATAGGTTCTTGTTCCTGCCGAATTCACGTTGCCGTCGAGGTTACTTCTTGCCCCTACTTCTTCTCTTCGACATCCACGTATTCAGCGTCGATCACGCCCTCATCCTTCTTTTCGGCGGTCTCGGTCGGCCCTGTCGCACCGTCAGCGGGAGTGGTTGCTCCCGTGGCATTGGCCTTATACATGGCCTCAGCCAGTTTGTGCGAAGTCCCGGTCAGTTTCTCCCGGGCCGCGTTCAGTTCTGCCGCCGATGGGCTCCCGGCGAGCGTCGACTTGGCTTCGGCCAGTGCCGTCTCCACATCGCTCTTGTCGCTGCCAGTTACCTTATCGCCGCTTTCCTTCAACATCTTCTCGATGTTGTAGACCAAATTGTCGAGGCCGTTCCGCGCTTCGATCTCTTCGCGCTTCTCTTTGTCCTCGGAAGCGTGGGCGTCAGCTTCCTTCGCCATACGCTCGATCTCGTCCTTACTCAGACCCGAAGACGACGTAATAGTTATCTTCTGGTCCTTGCCGGTCGCGTTATCTTTGGCCGTGACATTTAGGATGCCGTTTGCGTCGATATCGAACGTAACCTCGATCTGCGGAATGCCACGCTGTGCTGGCGGAATTCCACCCAGCTTGAACTTGCCCAAAGTCCGGTTCTGCCCGGCCATCGGACGTTCGCCCTGGAGAACGTGGACCTCAACCTCAGTCTGGCTATCCGCCGCCGTCGAAAACGTCTCCGTCTTCTTGGTCGGAATCGTCGTGTTCCGAGGAATCATCGGCGTCGCCACACCGCCCAGCGTCTCAATCGACAGAGTCAGCGGAGTCACGTCGAGCAGCAACAGGTCTTTCACTTCGCCGGCAAGCACACCAGCCTGAACCGCGGCGCCGATCGCCACCACTTCGTCAGGATTGACGCCCTTATGCGGCTCTTTCCCGAACAGGTCCTGAACCAGCTTCTGGATGCGCGGCATTCTGGTCTGTCCGCCAACCAGCACGACCTCATCGATCTTGCTTGCATCGACGCCGGCATCGGCCATCGCCTTCTTGCAAGGCTCGATCGACCGCTGAATGATGTCCTCGACGAGCTGCTCCAGCTTCGACCGGGTCAGCTTCTCCACCAGGTGCTTCGGACCGGTCGCATCGGCGGTGATGAACGGCAGGTTGATCTCCGTCTCCTGCGCCGTCGAGAGCTCGATCTTGGCCCGCTCCGCGGCATCGCGCAGCCGCTGCAGCGCCATTTCGTTGCCCTTGGCGCGCAGATCCAGGCCTTCCTTCTTCTTGAACTCGTCGATCAGCCAATCCACGATCTTCTGGTCGAGGTTGTCGCCGCCGAGGTGGGTGTCGCCGTTGGTCGATTTGACCTCGATCACGCCTTCGCCAACCTCAAGGATCGAAACGTCGAATGTTCCGCCGCCGAAATCATAGACGGCGATCGTCTCGTCCTTTTTCTTGTCCAGCCCGTAGGCCAGTGCCGCCGCGGTAGGCTCGTTCACAATGCGCTTCACGTCTAGCCCAGCGATCTTGCCGGCATCTTTTGTCGCCTGCCGCTGCGCGTCGTTGAAGTAAGCCGGAACTGTAATGACCGCCTCGGTCACCGAGCTGCCCAGGTAGTCTTCAGCCGCCTTTTTCAGCTTCTGTAAGATCATCGCCGAAACCTCAGGCGGGGTGAATTCCTTGCCCTGGGCCACGATGACGACGTTGTCGCCAGAGGCCTTTACTTTGTAAGGGACCATCTTCAGCTCGTCGCTGACTTCGTTAAACCGGCGCCCCATAAACCGCTTGACCGAATAAACGGTATTCTCCGGGTTGGTGATCGCCTGGCGCTTCGCCACCTGACCAACCAACCGCTCGCCGCTCTTGGTGAAACCAACCACCGACGGAGTCGTCCGGCCACCCTCTTCATTCGCAATGACTTTTGGCTCGCCGCCTTCCATCACCGCAACGACGGAATTCGTCGTTCCCAAATCAATTCCAATTATTTTTCCCATAACCTTTGTCCGCTCCTAGAGAAAATCCGCTCGCCAAGTGTCCGACACCCGATTTTCGGCCTATTCCAGCTTCGCACTTGAGTGACTTATTGTCAACTTATCTGATGCAGCAGTCGTGCGGCAAGATGCAGGGATTCGCCCACACCTGAAATCGCTTCAAGGAAGGCCAGATTCAGGTGCTTTTGGGCAGCATCAGCTCGGGTCTGGGTAAAAACAGCGCTGCCCAAACGCGTCTCTACATCGGTAGTAGACTAAAGTCCTCTTCTATCCGGAGGTCTTTATTATGCTTAGGCTAGGGTCATCCATAGCCGCGTTCGCGCTCTTAGCTCTCTGCGCCAGCGCGGCTCATGCCACCAATCATCTTTCCTGCACAAATTCGTCCAGTGTTCCGGATGCCTCCCTTACAGCCTTCAACTTCGATATCGAAGTCGCCTATTCGAACACCGGCGGCGGAGGATCCGTCGGAAAGCCGACAACCTCGCTAACCGTTGTCTTTCCGCTGAATTCGCAATATGGCGCCCTCGAGCAGATGACACTGGGAGGCCTACACTCATCCACGTGCGTGTTCACGGAGTCGCCGGGCTCTAGCGTTCACGTCGAGGTCACCATGAAAGAGGTTGTCTTCACCAGCTTGAAGCTTGTCAAAGGCGAAAGCTTCAATGTACAGGCCGGGACTGCTCCGTTGGTCGAACTCACCCTTGCTTACACTTCCGTCACTGTTGCGACGAATTGATACGTGTGGGCCGGGTCACCTCTGCACCTGGCCCACAATTGACCGCCTTAATTACCTCGGCTCGTTAGAACTTTGCCGGTTGCTCCCAGTCGGAAAACACAAACTCCGCCACCGGTTTCCTTGAGCGAGGAGCCAACTCCATCTTTTGCAAGTGCTCCGGCAAAATCGACGGATCACCAAAGTAGCCCACTGCGGTCACCGCACCAATTTCAAAATCTGACGAGATGCCGAAGGACGCCCGTGCCAGGTTCCTATCGAAACCGGCCATCGAATGAGTGTGCAGCCCCAAACCAGTCGCCGCCAGGCCAAGGTAGGCGGTTGCGGCGCCGGTATCATGCAGCGCGTAGTCGTTCGGGTTGCCTTTCTGTGTGAAGGTCTTCTTACCTACTGAGAGCACTAGCACTGGCGCGGTCTTAGCCCACGACTGGTTGAACTCGACGAGAGAGTCGAAAATCTTCTTGTAAGTCTCGTCACCGCGCCGCCCCAGCAGAAACCGCCAGGGTTGCTCATTGGAGGAAGATGCCGCCCAGCTGGCAGCGACAAACAGCTTTTCCAGGTCAGCGGAGGCAATCTCCCGCTCGGCAAACGCGCGAGGGCTCCAGCGCTGCAAAATTAGTTCCGGAACTCCATCCACGGCTGGCGCATGCTTGAATTTCTCGATCTCTTCGGGGCTCATCACGGACACGAATCTCTCCTGGTATTTCGAATAACTACTTCGGTGCTTGGATGCCAGAACGCGCCAAACGACCCAGGCTCGCGCCTCGCGGCATCACCCTCAAATATAGACTTCAGAGAGTAATGTCCCCTCAAGCCGAACCCCGCGAACTGGCCGAGCACAAATACCATGAAGCCCTGGACCTCGTGGCTAGCGGAGACTCCTCTGCCGCCGCGTCCAGCTTCCGCGAAGCCCTGGCCCTCGATCCCGATCTCCTCGACGCCATGCACGGCTTGATTCGCGCTCTCCAGGACGCCGCCGACTATGACCAGGCCATTGCCGTCGCCACCGAACTCATCGCCCGCGACCCCAACGATCCGCTGGCCCACACCAGCCTCTCCATCCTCTATCAACACAAAGGGATGGTGCCCGAAGCCGAAGCAGAAGCGCTCAAAGCCAAGCTGCTTGGTTGGAAACTGGCACTTCGCGACTCCCGCGCAGCCGACCAATCAGCCCTTCCATCGACCGAATGAGGTAAGCCAAAGCGCGCTAACCTATGTCATGCCCTCAATCGTCTACGTCGCCACGAGCAACCCTGGCAAACTCCGCGATTTCGCCGCGGCGGCGGACCACTTCGGCCTTTCGATTGCGCCGCTTCCTTGCCTCGAACGCATCCCAGCGCCGCCCGAAAATGAGCCAACCTTCGAAGGCAACGCTCGCGAAAAAGCCCTTTACTATAGCCGCCTCGCACCCGGCTACACCGTCCTCGCCGACGACTCCGGCCTCGAAGTCGACGCTCTCAACGCCGACCCAGGAGTGCGCTCCGCCCGCTACGCCGCCGATGCCGGATTCACACCCTCCGGCAACACTGACCAGGACAATAATTTGCTCCTGCTCAACAATCTTGCTGGGATAAAGAGTCGCGCAGCCCGTTATCGCTGCGTCCTCGCCCTCGCCCGCGACGGCGAAATCCTGCTAACTGCCGAAGGCACCGTAGAAGGCAGCATCGCTGAACAATCCCAAGGCACCGGCGGTTTTGGTTACGACCCACTCTTCTACCTACCCGAACTCAACCAGACCATGGCCGAGATCGATCTCGCCATCAAGTCGACTCTCAGTCACCGCGGCCGCGCCTTACGGTCGCTCTTCGCGAAGCTCAAAACGGACGGGATACGCTCGGGCCGGTGAACACTACCGGAACGCGGCGACGGGGCCAATTCCTTCGGGTTGCAGGAACAAGGAGTGACGAATACCGGATTGCGTCGGAACGCCGTCAGCCCAGTCGCCTGAACAAGCCCCTGGGACTAATTGCCGCTCTCGCGCCGTGGTTGAGGGGATAAACAAAATTGTGAAGCCCATTCAAGCCTCGTGTTGGCTTGAACGGGCTGGAAACACAACTGCATGTTGCGGCATGGATTGGCGCCGCTCACCTGCCAGACCAGACGACCTCCCTCGAAGTGAGAAAACGCGGCCAGGATTGTGGGCGACGGGCAATCGATTCCCTGATTTGAGACTTTACTATTGAGTTTGAATAAGCATTGCTGAGCCCGGAGGAACGGTTACGGTGACGTTATGACCTAATACTGAGAGGACTGTTTTCGACTCTGGAGACCAACTTCCATTCGAATTTATGGGCACGCCACCGAACGTAACCCGGCTTGTCGACGCGAGCGAAGGAGCTGTCAACAAATACGTCGACACGCTTTGGACTTGTCTGCCAAAAACTACCGTCGCAGCAACCGTATCCGCTGTATCTTTGTTGTTTAAGACGACCGACGAGGTAGTCGGATTCGACACGGCATAAGCGCTAAAAGTCGAGATAGGTGCGGTCACTACCGTATCCATTAGAACTCCATGGGCCATCATTGAGAATAGTTGAATCCCATAAAAGAGCGGATTGACGTAGACCACCTTTCCGAGATTATCGTCCGCAATGGGTGTATATCCGCCCGCCAGGTCTCCACCGCCATGGAAATTGGCGCCGGTGGATTGATCCTGTGCAAGCTGAAATAAGAAGTCGATCGCCCAGAGAGCACTGCCGAAAGCATCGCTAGCGCCGGGCACGCCGGAGTCAGAAAATGAATTGCACTCAGCGACACGGTACCCGCGCGACATGGGACCATTTAGAGCGAGCGCGCGCATCGTGGCCAGTCGCGTGTCAAGGGCCGGATTAGGCGCTATAAGCTCCGCCAATGTTGAAGACGGATCGAGGCCACGGCCTCGGTAATAGTGCAGCGTCAGAAGGGACGCCAGGCTGGATTGACCGGTCGAAAATGGATTGATAAATTTCATGTTCGCCGACGCGGCCCCGGTCAGTACAGCGTTGGGTACCCGTGCCAAAATCGCTTTCGCGTAGGCTTCCCATTCCGTCCGATAGTCCAAATAAGAGTAAGTGGCAGGGCGTACGCCGAGGCTTGCAAAATTTTCGGGCTCATTTCCGATTTCGAACCCATAAAGGTGGTCGCCAAGTACCTTCGAAACATACTCGGCTTCGTCGGCGGCTGATCCTACTGTATTTCTTCCTAAGTTGATGCCATAAAGGATCTTCCAATCGGTCTCCTGAAGGAAGCCGGATAGATGATCGATATCCGTCCTCGACAATTGTCCCGGCGTACCTCCTCTGCCGGTCGGAACCCAATTGATGGCGCCGGTGTCTTCGGCGCTCATTCTTAGAAGCGTTGGCCCGAGTCGTTCACAAATGGTGACGAACGCTACGTTCTTGGCGTGAAATAGTCCCGTTGGAATGATCAGCTTGTTATAGCTGAGACCGGCAAACGTGGAGTCCAGGGTGATTTTGGTCGCGGGATTTTGGATCTTCACATCGGCCTTGATCGTGCTGGCCTGTGAATGTCCCAATAATGACAGCGCTAAGGCAACTCCAAACAACGTCTTCTTCATCGTAAACTCCTGGGGAAAGTGGCGTTCAAATGGTAAGTAAAGTTAGTTACTGTTCGTTGTATATACGAGGTAACGTTACGTCGCGCATTAAAAATGCGTCGCGTATGTCGCGCCGAGTTCCAGAAAGGGAATTTCTACATCATGGTGTGCTAAGTAGGGACTTAGTAGAGCAAATTTTTCTCAGCGTCCGCCTCGTCCCACCGGACCGAGTACTCTTCGAGAGTTTGCGGCCTTCAATTTGGAAGCGTAGGGCTTAGCCTCCGAAAAGTTCAGTCAGAAGACTCGCCTCTAGGCACGGCTGCACAAAGCTCTCAATGCATCATCATCTGCCGAGGCATCGCCTCCGGCTTGGCGACCACCACGCTTACCGGAGCCGAAACCATGCCGACACCATTCGAATTCACCGCAGTCACGGTGTAGTAGCTCGTGCCAAGTGGCGCAACGATTCCCGTAAATTCCGGGGAAGTAAGGCCCACGGCGATCGTCTGGTACGAACCGCTTAGGCTCATCGAACTCGCTACTCGATACGTCGCGCCCAACCCCAAGCTCGACCACGAAAGTGAGACCCGCCCATCCGCGGTAGTCGTCGCTTTCACCAGTGCCGGAGCAGGCGAAGGCGGCCCATCCGGCAACAAGCCGTATACGCAGAACTGCCCACTCCCAATGTTCTCCGTGCCAAAGCTCGCCAAATAGACCTTGCCGTTGGCGATCGTCGGAGGCGCCATCTTGGCGTAATTTCCGCAGTCGTCACGTGAAGGATTCTCCAGCGAGTTCCAGAGTTCATGCCCTATATCGTCGGCGTCATAGGCATGAAGAATTCCTGGCCGCGACTCATGCCATGAGTCTCCGGTTGCATGGATCGCCGCCCAAAGAATTCCATCTTTTCCCCCATTCGCAGAGAGCGAAAGCATTGCTCCGGGATGCCCCTCGTTCATCTCACTGCGGCTCATGACCGGAGTTTCGTCCCACAAAACCGACGCCACTTTCTCATTGCCAAGCTGGGCATTGTTCACGGTAATGTCGTGGCCCTGGTAGACCCTCGCCCGGTCGACCTGCCCCCAGATGTACAGCAGTTTGCCCTTCTTCGCCGAGTCCCAATAAACGATGCTGTGCAGATGCGATCCCGTAACGCGGAAATGCTGTAGTGCGTTCTCATCGCCCAAATGGCCAAGGTGGTTCGCGTCCAGCGAATAGAGCACGCCTTCTTTGCCGCCTCCAACCACCATGCTCGTTCCCGGAATCAGCGTCGCTCCCGACGAGTTGAGGTCGTTGTCGTCCTTATCCAGCTGAAAATGGTTCGTCGGCGTAAACCAGTCCAGCACCTTCAACTGCGGACTCAGTTTCAGAAAGCTCTCGCTGAAGTTGACCTTGCCATCCCAGCTCCCGTTCCCCGCCACCACATAGATATTTCCATCCGCATCGGCCGCCGGGGCCTGTCCCGATTGCCAAATGCTCGCCCCACTCCCGGCCGGCGTGGTATTGAAGACCGCTGTCTGCCGCAGAGTCTTCGCGTCGTAGCCCAGCAGGAATCCGTGGTACGGCTCTTTGTCACAATGCGAGGAGTAGCCGATATAGACGATGCCGTTCGCCAGCAAAAGCGCCGGCCGCTGGCTCTGCATCAGCGGATCGAACTCCGGCGCGGAAATCACCGCCGGGCTATTGGCGAGGTCCGCCCCCGTGGCGAGGTCCAGAGCGTGAAGCCGTTGCTCGAAACCTCCTCCCACCTGAGTCTCCGCGACCACATATAGTGTCCTGCTCGCGGGATCGATCACCGGTGTACCCAGAATTCCCATGTTGCCGTTCATGTCAAAACAACCGAAGTTCGCCGAATAGAGGTTCGGCGGCGTACCGAAATTCACATGCCAGACTGGAGCCGAGGCGGTCGGGTCATTAGCATCGAAGGCATAAACGCTATTGTTGACCGTAGTCACGAAAACCAAATCGTGGGTGCCTCCGCCAATCTTCACATTAGCCACCACAAGGGGCTGTCCGTAAACCTGATCGTCCAGCACCCGCTTGAAGAGCATGCCGAAATGTCTCCCGTCCACATTAGCCGGAGTCAGAATAGTCTCGTTGAGGTTCGCTCCCGTTCGCGCAAGATCGTTGTGCTGAGTCAGCACATTCACCTGACCAGCCGCGCAGATTGATCCGAAAGCGGCCATCACCCACGCAGCCCCTAGGCAGAGAAAGCTTGGGCGGCCCATCGCCAGCGCATTCAACTTACAATTCGGCATTCTGCTCCCTTGTATTCGCCCTTATTCTCGCAAACTGCATAAATCGGCGCGTCCGCTTCGTCCCACTGGACCGAACAACGTCTCTAACCTTGACTCTGTTTCCAAGCCACACGAATAATGAGACTTGCGTGATCTAAGCTGATTTAGGCTCTGTCAGCACCATCAACCGCAAAGCCAGGAGTTCACCGCACATGGCAACAGCCACAGCACCCCCTGCCGTGCCGCCCATTGCGAGGAGTTCAGCCGCTCCGCGCCGGCCAGGGCAATTCCTTCCTGCTGCGCAAGCTGCATTCGCTTACCGGCATCGTGCCTATCGGCGCATTCCTGATCGAGCACCTCATCTCCAACTTCGAGGCGCTCAAGGGTCCGGCCGCCTATGGTGCGCAGGTCAAGTTCCTCAATGGACTGCCCTTCGTCCGCGTGCTCGAGTGGGTCTTCATCTTCATGCCCATCCTCTATCACGCGCTCTACGGCGTTTACATCACCTTCCGCGGCCGCCAGAACGTCAACGTCTACCCCTGGGCCGGAAACTGGATGTACCTCATCGCAGCGCGTGACCGGGCTGATCGCCTTCGCCTACATCATCCAGCACGTCTGGCGGCAGCGCTTTGCCGGCAATCAGCCTTCCCGAGCATCCCGGCGCGGCCTTCCACAAAGTCCAGGTCGAGCTCTCGAATCCCTGGATGCTCGCCGTCTACGCCATCGCCATGATCGCGACCTGCTGGCACTTCTCCTACGGAATCTGGCTCTTCGCCGCCAAGTGGGGCATCACCCCCGGCGACAAGGCGCGCAAGAACTTCCGGCTACGTCTGCACCGCGCTCGGCATCGTCCTTGTAGCGATCGGACTCGCCAGCCTCTACGCTTTCGTCGGCCCTAACTACAAAAATGCCCTCGCGGATTTGACTCCGGCACAAATCGAAGCAGGCACAGCGCCTCCAGCCGTCCCACTAGGCGCCGAACCGCCAGCGTCACAATAGAAGTGGCGAACGGAACAAATGAGGGTGCCCCACCTACGCGGCTCCATCGCGTAGGGTGGGATAAACAAATGCGAGTACCTCATGTCCACCGTTTGAGACCTGGGTTTCAGCAGAGATCAGAAAGGCCACGAATCATGGCAGCAACACCAAGAATCATCGTAGTCGGCGGCGGTCTAGCCGGACTCGCCGCGGTCATCAAGATCGCCGAGGCCGGCGGCAAGGTCGATCTGTTTTCGATCGTCCCGGTCAAGCGCTCGCACTCCGTCTGCGCGCAGGGCGGCATCAACTCCGCCAAGAACCTCAAGGGCGAGGGCGACTCCACCTGGGCGCACTTTGACGACACCATCTACGGCGGCGACTTCCTCGCCAACCAGACGCCGGTCAAGAACATGTGCGAGCAGGGCCCCGCGATCATCGACCTGCTCGATCGCATGGGCGTGCCCTTCAACCGCACCCCCGAAGGCCTGCTCGACTTCCGCCGCTTCGGCGGAACCCTCTTCCACCGCACCGCCTTCGCCGGCGCAACCACCGGCCAGCAGCTTCTCTATGCGCTCGACGAACAAGTCCGCCGCCACGAGTCCGAGGGCCGCGTCACCAAGTACGAAGGCTGGGAGTTCCTCTCCGCCGTGCTCGACGACAGCAAGGTCTGCCGCGGCATCTGCGCCATGAACCTCCGCACCATGGAAGTCCGCACCTTCCCCGCCGACGCCATCATCCTCGCCACCGGCGGCAACGGCGCGATCTTCGGCAAGAGCACCAACTCCGTCGTCTGCACCGGCTCCGCGCAGTCGGCGGTCTATCAGCAGGGCGCTTACTACGCCAATGGCGAATTCATCCAGGTCCACCCCACCTGCATCCCCGGCGAAGACAAGCTGCGCCTCATGTCCGAATCAGCCCGCGGCGAGGGCGGCCGCGTCTGGGTTCCGCGCAAGGCCGGAGACAGCCGCGACTGGAAGAGCATTCCCGCCGCCGAGCGCTTCTACTTCCTCGAAGAGTGGTATCCGAAATACGGCAACCTCGTGCCCCGCGACGTCGCCACCCGCGCCATTCACAAAGTCGTCTATGAACTCGGCCTCGGCATCGACGGCCAGCCGATGGTCTATCTCGACCTCACCCACATCGACCGCGAAACCCTCAATCGCAAGCTCGAAGGCATTCTCGAGATCTACGAGAAGTTCGTCGGCGACGATCCTCGCGAAGTCCCGATGAAGATCTTCCCCGGCATGCACTACACCATGGGCGGCCTCTGGGTCGACTTCAACCAGATGACCAACCTGCCCGGAGTCTTCGCCGCCGGCGAGGCCGAGTACAACTACCACGGCGCCAATCGCCTCGGCGCGAACTCCCTGCTCTCCTGCATCTACGGCGGCTTCGTCTCCGGCCCGAAAGCCATCGAATACGCGAAGTCCCTCCCCGCAGCGCAAGGCGACGGAGGCCACTCCGCCGAAAAGAAGCGCCAGGACGAGATCAACGCCGGCCTGATGAAGTCCGACGGCAGCGAAAACCCCTTCAAGCTCTGGCGCGAACTCGGCGACACCATGACCAAGAACGTCACCGTCATCCGCTACAACAAGGGCTGCAAAGAAGCCGACGAGAAGATCTACGAACTCCTCGAGCGCTACCGCAACATCAACCTCAGCGACAAGAGCTCGTGGGCCAACACCAGCTTCGCCTTCACCCGCCAGCTCTACAACATGCTGCAGCTCGGCCGCGTCATCGCCCAGGGAGCGGCGCTACGCGACGAGTCTCGCGGAGCCCACTACAAGCCCGACTTCCCCGACCGCGACGACGAGAAGTTCCTGAAGACGACCAAGGCCTACTTCGCCCCCGACGCCGACGAGCCACGCTTCGAGTGGGAAGCGGTCGACACGCAATTCATCAAGCCGCGGCCACGCAGATACGACGCCGCCAAGTAGCTCCTCAACACAATTGTCATCCTGAGCGGAGCGCCGAAAGGCGCGGAGTCGAAGGATACGTGGATTAGGACTTTCGGAGAAACACCAAATGCCCGAGCGCACCATCAAGATCGAAATCAAGCGCCAGAGCCGGCCCCGACGCCGCAGCCCACTGGGACAAGTTCGAAATCCCCTATCGCCCCGGCATGAACGTCATCTCCGCCATGATGGAGATCGCCGCCAACCCGGTCACCGCCGACGGCAAGCCGACCACGCCCATCGCCTACGACTCCAACTGCCTGGAAGAGATCTGCGGCTCCTGCGCCATGCTCATCAACGGCAAGGCGCGCATGGCCTGCTCCGCGCTGATCGACAATCTCGAACAGCCCATCAGGCTCGAGCCGCTGTCCAAGTTCCCCGTCGTCCGCGACCTCGCCGTCGACCGCAGCGTGCTCTTCGAAAACCTCAAGCGCGTCAAAGCCTGGGTGCCCGTCGACGGAACCTACGACCTCGGCGCCGGCCCGCGCATCTTCCCGCAGTCGCAGGAAGAGGGCTACCCGCTCTCGAACTGCATCTCCTGCACCATCTGCATGGAAGTCTGCCCGCAGTTCAACGAGGCCACCGGCTTCGTCGGCGCAGCCACCATCGCCCAGGTCAAGCTCTTCAACGAACACCCCACCGGCAAGGTGCTCAAAGAAGACCGCCTGCGCGCGCTCATGGGCGACGGCGGCATCGCGGACTGCGCCTTCGCCCAGAACTGCGTCAACGCCTGCCCCAAGGGGCTGCCGTTAACCCGTGCCATCTCCGACGTGAGCCGCGATGTGATCGTGCAAAGCGTCAAGGACTTCTTCACCCACTAGCTCTGCCTGGAGACTCATTCCCGTCTCCATGAAGCTTCTGCCTTGAACCAAGGCGAATATCGCCCGGCCCAAAACCGCTAATTCGAGTGGCCCGCAAAAAGTTTCGCAATTTTGAAACACAAAGTAGCGGCCGGGCCTTCCCTTTACTCCTTTTTCATTGTCTGCCCCGTCAACCGGTGGTTATACTTCGTGCACTAGAGCGAAGGCAAGATTCTGCGATCACATTCGCGTCGGCGTTTCCTTCTGGAAAAAGCTGATACTTCGACTCGTGAGTTTCATCGACCATCCTGCTTTTCCTGTAAGCCTCCCGGTACAAAGCCTTCCGTACTCCCTGAGAACATCCACTTCAAAAATCGGAGAACCATGACCACTACTTTTGGTTGTAACCATTCCCTTCGCTCACTACCCATGCTCGCCGCTCTCACCTTCTTCGCCTCGGGCCCAATAGCCAAGGCCGCTCCAATAGCTGATCAGACCGCCCCGCGGCCTCTGATCACGCTGCCTATCGACGATTCCCGCATGGTTACGCTCCCCGGCAATCTTCGCTCCGAGGCCACAGCAGCGAATGACCTCGGCGAAGTCGCCGAGGACTTGCCGCTCGAGCATATGCTCCTCGAACTCAAGCGCTCCCCCGAACGGCAAGCGGCCTTCGATAGTTACACTGCGGAACTGACCGAGCGCACGTCGCCCAACTATCACAAGTGGCTGACCCCAGAGCAGATTGGAAGCCGCTATGGGTTGGCTCAAGCCGACCTCGCAAAGATCACCGGCTGGCTTCAGTCGCACGGTCTGAAAGTCGACTCGATCTATCCCGGATCGACGATGATTGACTTTTCCGGTACCGCCGGCCAGGTCCGCGAAACCTTCCAGACCGAGATCCACTCGTTCGATGTGAGGGGTGTGAAGCACATTGCCAACTATTCCAATCCAAAGATTCCCGCAGCATTATCCGAAGCCGTCGTCGGAGTGGTATCCCTCAATGACTTCCGCCCCCATGCCATGCACAAGCAGGTCGTCCGCCAGCACATCGATCCTAAGAGCGGCGCGCTAATTACCGCTGCCGTCAGCCCGAACTACACCTTTACCGTGAACGGCAGCACCTACGAGGCCGTTGTTCCCGCGGACCTCGCCACCATCTACAACCTGAAGCCGCTCTTCGCAGCCGGATATTCCGGTCAGGGCCAGACCATCGTCGTCATCGAAGACACCAACGTTTACTCCACGGCCGATTGGACCAAGTTCCGTTCCACTTTTGGCCTCTCCAGCTACACTTCGGGCAGCTTTACCCAGGTACATCCGGGCGGCTGCACCAATCCTGGCACGGTCTCCGGCAACGAAGGCGAAGCGACGCTCGACGCCGAATGGGCCAGCGCCGCCGCGCCCAACGCCACAATCGAGCTGGCCTCCTGCGCGGACACCATCACGACCTTCGGCGGCCTGATCGCACTGCAGAAACTCCTCTCAGCCGGTTCTCCCCCGGCCATCGTCAGCATCAGCTACGGCGAGTGCGAAGCGGAAAACGGCGCCAGCGCCAACGCCGCCTACAACTCGACCTATCAGCAGGCCGCCGCCGAAGGCGTCTCCGTATTCGTCTCCTCCGGCGACGAAGGCGCCGCGAGCTGCGATGCCAACCACGAGCGCTGCACCCACGGCATCGGCGTCAGCGGCTTCGCCTCCACCCCTTACAACGTCGCCGTCGGCGGCACCGACTTCGGCGACACCTATGCCGGACACCAACAGCACCTACTGGAACACCACCAACACGTCCACCTACGGCTCGGCGAAGTCCTACATCCCCGAAATCCCGTGGAACGACTCCTGCGCCAGCACGCCTGCTTGCTACGGCGTCAACGGCTACAGCCGTCACCTACGGCACCAGCGGCTTCTGCAACAGCACCACCGGCGAAGACTACTACCTCACCACGGCATCCGGCAGCGGCGGCCCCAGCGGCTGCGCCACCGGCGCGGCCTCAACTGCCGGCGTCGTCAGCGGAACCTGCAACGGCTACGCCAAACCCACCTGGCAGGCCGTGCTACGGAACGTCCCGCCGACGGCGTGCGCGATATCCCCGACGTCTCGCTCTTCGCTGCCAACGGCGTCTGGGGCCACTACTACGTCTATTGCTGCTCCGATGCGATCAGACGGCGACGTCCCTGCACCGGCGCTGCCCAGCGACTGGTCCGGAGCAGGCGGTACGTCCTTCTCCTCGCCCATCATGGCCGGCATCCAGGCGCTGGTGAATCAGAAGACTGGCGCAACGCCAAGGCAATCCCAATCCAACCTATTATCAGCTCGCCAACGACCGAGTACGGCGCAACCGGCAGCACGACTTGCCAACTCAAATAAGGGCAAGAGCGTACGGCTCGCTCCTGCATCTTCTACGACGTCACGCAGGGCGACATGGACGTCAACTGCACCGGCACTCACAGCTGCTACAAACCCTCCGGCACCAACGGCGTCCTGTCCACATCGACCACAACCTACTCCCTCGCCTATAAGACGAAGTCAGGTTATGATTTCGCGACCGGTATCGGCTCCCTCAACGCCTACAACCTCGTCTTTGGCTGGTAACGAGACGACTCACATCCGGGGACTGGCCCAGGCTTCGAATCGAACGCCTGGGCCGGCCACGGTAATTCTCCCGCCTTCTTCGAACAACCTCCCCTGCCTCGCCCAATGCGCTCTTCCGGCTGCCGCTCACGGCTGCGATACAATCCCACTAATACTCGCGGTCGCCACCCAACTATGAAAGCAATCCTCCCCGCTCTCCTGTTCCTGGCCACAACCTCTCTTCTCAATGCGCAAACCGCGCCTGAGGCTGCCTCCGTGCCCAAGCCAAAACTCACTCCTGCCCAGGTCCACAGCCAGGCCATCGTCATCGACACCCACGCCGACACCCCGCAGCGCTTCGTCGACGAGAACTACGACCTCGCCGAGCCCCTCAACGGCGGCAACCTCAACCTCGACTCCGCCAACAAGGCAACCTCGGCGCGGAGTTCTTCTCCATCTGGGTCGAGCCCGATCTCTACAAGGGCCACTACGCGCGGCGCACGCTCGAACTGATCGACTCCGTCTACAGCAGCAGGCCGCCAAACATCCCGAGCAAGATGAGATGGCCTTCTCGCCCGAGGACATCGAGCCGCGCACCGCGAGCACAAGCTCGCCGCGCTCATGGGCATCGAAGGCGGCCACTCCATCGAGAACTCCCTCGCGCCTGCTGCGCGACTACTACCGCCTCGGCGTCCGCTACATGACCCTCACCTGGTCGAACTCCAACGACTGGGCCGACTCCTCCGGCGACATCCGACAACCCCAACGATCCACCACACACCAAGGAAGGCCTCACCGAGTTCGGCAAAGACGTCGTCTACGAGATGAATCGCCTCGGCATGATGGTCGACATCTCCCACGTCGCCGACAAGACCTTCTACCGCACGCTGGTCATCACCCGCGCCCCCGTCATCGCCTCGCACTCCGCCGCCCGCGCCCTCTCCGACGCCCCCCGCAACATGACCGACGACATGCTCCGCGCCGTGCCCTCCGGCGGCCCACTCAATGGCGGCGTCGTGCAGGTCAACTTCTACTCCGGCTTCATCAGCCAGGCCTACCGCGACGCCGCCAAAGCCCAGCAGCCCGAGGTCGAGAAAGCCACTCAGGACTTCAAAGACAAGGCCAAGGCCGAAGGCAAAGAAGTCACCTACGCCGATCTCGAAAAACTCCAGCGCAAGCTATGCCGACAAGATTCCCCGGCCGCCGCTCTGCGCGCTCATCGACCAGATCGACCACATCGCCAAAGTCGCCGGCGTCGACCACACCGGCCTCGGCTCCGACTTCGACGGAGTTTCAGGCCAACTCCCCGAAGGCATCGACTCCGCCGCCGACCTTCCCAAGATCACCGCGGCCCTCATGGCACGCGGCTACTCCGCCGCCGACTGCGACAAAATTCTCGGAGGGAACCTTCTACGCGTCTTCCGCGAAGTGGAGAAGGTAAGCAAGCAGCTACAAGCCGAAAATCGTCCGCGGATCACCGAGAAGCAGCCGTTTGATAAGAAGTAGCGATTCGGAGGTCCCTGATTGACAGCGAGAACTCCGGAATCCTAATCTCGAATCATGGAAATCCAGCTCTATCCCGATCTGGAAGCCAAGCTGACAATCCTGGCGGAAAGGCAAGGCCGTGACAGGGCTGGTCTTGTCGTCGAAGCAGTTGAGCGTCTGGTCGATTTCGACGCATGGTTCCTTTCCGAAATCGACAAAGGTCTCGCTCAAATCGAATCGGGCGAGACCCTGAGCCACGAAGAAGTTGGCGTCCAGTTGGAGCGGTATTTGCCCGTGAAGTCATCGCAAGTCTGATGCAAATCCGCTGGACAAGAGCGGCCTCACACGACCTAAAATAAATCACAGATTATCTGTTCGCGCGCACTCCGCAACACGCTCCACGCATCGTCGTATCGATTTACGCTTCGGCTGCCTCGCTTACGCGATCCTCGCTTCGCGGGCGGCATGGTAAGAAGCCCGGCACTCGCGAGCTCGTCCTGACCCCACTCCCCTACATTGTGATCGACAAGATCGGACCAGAAGTAATCCACATTGTCCGCATTCTTCACGGTGCGCAGAAATGGCCATAGTCAGTCAGACCGTCGATTCGATGGATTCTAAGCGCATCTCCAGCTCCTATCGGATCACCAGCACTGCTCCCGTCCCCGGTTGGACCTCTGCCGTTTGCACGCAGTTTCTTCCTTGAGACTTGGCCCGGTACAACGCCCGGTCCGCGGCCTCGAGTAAATGAAGGTGAGTGATCTCAGGACGAGGGACCATTGTCGCGCAGCCCACGCTCACCGTAATCACGCCGTACGGCAGGTTGCCGGCATGAGGTAATCTGGCTGACTCGACGGCGTCGCGGATCCACTCTGCCATCTGGCGGGCGCCGGCGGCATCGGTACTTGGCAGCACCACGATAAACTCTTCCCCTCCGTAACGTGCCAGTAAGTCCGCCGGGCGAGAGACCACGGGGAGGATCGTCGCAACGACCTGGCGAAGGCACTCGTCCCCGATCAGGTGCCCATTGAGATCGTTATAAACCTTGAAAGAGTCCACATCGAGCAGCAACACGGAGAGGCTCGTCCGTTCGCGTGCGCGCGCGCAGCCATTCGTTCTCAATCGTCGTGTCGAAATGCCTGCGATTGGCAATCCCGGTAAGAGGGTCCGAGCTCGCCAGGTGCTCCATAGTTTCGAAGGCTTTGTGTTCCTCCGCCTCTTCGAGCTTGCGGCGCGAAATATCGCGCGCGACGGTCACGAAGCCGGCGGGTTGACCAGTGCTGGCGTCGCAATAGAGCCGGGGCTTGATCTCCAGCCACGCATAGCTCCCATCGGCCCTTTGCGCGCGATATTCCAGCGATTCCGCAGGCGCCCCGCTGCGGCAGTCCCGGAAAAGGCGTTCGATCGCCGCCAAATCATCCGGATGAGCTGCATCGCGGAAGTTGCGCGCTATCGCCTCCTCCGGCAGCCACCCCAGCACTTCGGTGATGGCCGGCGAGGCGTAGTGACGCCGGTTATCGAGGTCGGAAAGGATAATGATGTCACTCGATGCCTCTGCGAGCAGCCGAAAGCGCCGCTCGCTGTCCTCGCGCTCGGAGCGCAAACGCTCGCTCTCCGACAGGCGCACCTCCACGATGTAAAGCATCAGCATCGATACCAGGATGAAGATCTGAAAGACAAGGTCCCGCTCCGGAAACGAATCGGTACGAATGAGACTGATCGGCCCGTGGCCCGCGGTGGACAGCAACCCCCCGATGATCGAGATCACGAGCAAGCCGAGAGCGGAGCCCGCAAGACGCAGGCGCAGGCCCAGCAGCAACAAAATCGGCAACACTACGAAGAGAAGCGGAAAACGGTTCTGCCAAAATACCCCGAAAGTGACGATCCCCAACAGTGCGAAGAGGCTCGTGACTTCCTGCCATGACCGGCTGACAAAGCGGTCTTTGCGATAAAACGCGAGGTATAACGGAGTCACGGTCGCGATTCCGAGAGCGTCTGCGGTAAACCAGCGATGGACCTGATGAAAGGACGTTGGCGCGAAATAGCCATTCTGCGCGAATGAGGCGGCCACTGACGCCATCAGAGGCGCAAGCAACACTCCGTAGCCCAAAAACGCCACAAACTGCCGCCTCTGGGTGAGGTCCGGCTCGGGTGTAGTCACTCGAGAGAGAAGAAGCGCGCCAATTGTCGCCTCGAACAGATTGCATGTGGCCAGATAAACAGCAATATGGAACCTATCGTTCAGGCTAAGGTTCATCAACAGATCGAGAATTCCAGCAACCGTCAGGTAAATCGGCCAATGCCGTTTGGGGTTGCACAACAGAATCCCCAGAAGCAGTCCATTGGTTGGCCACAGAATCGTGACCCCACCGGCGTTCCAGCTATTGATATTCAATTCTCTTGAGACGAGGGCGAGGGTCCCTAGAGAAAGCGCGACGCCGAGCACGCGCCAAGGCGATGGGAATCTGGGTACCGCGAAATTTTCCAAGCGAGAGTTCAACAGCATGATTTGCGCGCACGAAGCGCACTCAGACCGTTACGCAAACGTGACATCGAACCGTATGGATTTGAGGCGGCCACTCGAGAAATTAGCACCCTGAGTCTTGGGCAAATTATCGCAGATGGCCCAGAGCCGAACCACTCAAAATTGACGCGATCCGGTCGATTCGTCCTCATTTGTTTCCGAATGAGATACATCTGCCACGGATCACGGCTCAATTGCGGTCGCTGGCCTTCTTCAGCCTCCATACGATAACCTCTACAAGGAACCCAGAATGAACCTGCTCCAAACAACCGTCTCGCTTGCGCTTGCCCTAACGTTATTCCCCCGTTCGGCTCTTGGTCAGCAAACCCCGGCAGCCAGCGCTCCCCAGCAGTCGCCGCCGGCAACGGCCGAGCCGCTGCCGGATGCGCCAGCCTCAAACGCTCCCGTAGTCCTGCAGCCAACCGGGCCGACCGCCGTCTTCGACACCAGCATGGGGCGCATCACCTGCAAGTTCTTCGAAAAAGAAGCCCCGGAGACGGTCGCCAACTTCATCGGCCTGGCCAACGGCACGATCGTCTGGACAGACCCGACCACGCACAAGAAGATGCGCGACAAGCCGCTCTATAACGGCACGGTCTTTCACCGCGTCATCCCGGAGTTCATGATCCAGGGCGGCGACCCCACGGCGACCGGCATGGGCGACCCCGGCTACGCTTTCAAGGACGAGTTCAACCCCGACCTCAACTTCGACGTGCCCGGACGCCTCGCCATGGCCAACTCCGGCCCCGACACCAACGGTTCGCAGTTCTTCATCACCGAGGTTCCGGTCGAGCATCTCAACGGCAAGCACACCATCTTCGGACAGTGCGACGACGAGGGCATTTCAGTCGTAAAGTCCATCGCCCGCGTCCAGCGCGACAGCAACGATAAGCCAGTCACCGACGTGATCCTGACTAAGGTCACGATCGTGCCGGATGGCAAACCGCTCCCGCCGCTGCCTGCACCTGCGGCAACCACCGCACCCAAACCCAACCAGTAACCAGCAGGAGAAAACCAGATGTCCACCCCCGGAACCTACGCCATCTTCACCACCAGCGAAGGCACCATCAAGACCAAGCTCTTTCCCGAAGTCGCCCCAAAGACGGTCGAAAACTTCATCTCCCTCGCCGAAGGCACCAAGGACTGGATCCACCCCACCGGCGGCCCCAAGAAGGGCGAGAAGCTCTATGACGGAACCATCTTCCATCGCGTGATTCCGCAGTTCATGATCCAGGGCGGAGACCCGGCCGGCAACGGCATGGGCGGCCCCGGCTACGATTTGAAGACGAGACCAAGGGCTCGCCGCACAAGTTCGACAAGCCCGGCAAACTCGCCATGGCCAACGCCGGCCCCAACACCAACGGCTCCCAGTTCTTCATCACCCTGGTGAACACCGATTGGCTCACCGGCAAGCACACCATCTTCGGCGAAGTCGTCGAAGGCCAGGACATCGTCGAAAAGATCGCCAAAGTCCCCCGCAACGGCCAGGACAAACCCAACAAGCCCGTCGTGCTCGAAAGCGTCGTCATCGAGCGCGTCGCGTAGACGACAACTCTGGGTGCCCCATCCTACGCAGCTCCATCGCGTAGGGTGGGTGGATCGAATCTCACGGCCTCATTTACTTGTCACCCGACCGAAGCGCAGCGAAGTGGAGGGACCTCCAGTTCCTACCGCCCTCAACAGGAATGAGTCTCAGCTTAAGTGGGCTCCCTCCCCCCGCAAACTCCGCCTATCATTTACGGATATGGACTACAACGAGATCATCACGATCGAACCCGGCAAGAGAAGCGGTCAGCCCTGCATTCGCGGCATGCGAATGACTGTCTATGACGTGCTTGAATACCTGGCGTCAGGGATGAGCTACGAAGAAGTGCTCAATTCTTTTCCTGAACTTACGAAAGAGGATATTCTGGCCTGCCTGGCTTTTGTGGCCGCACCAGAAAGAAGAATCCGTAGCCCCGCACTTTGAGCGTTTGCTAAGCGGCCACAACAAAAGCCCGCTTTAACGAGCGGGCTTTCTTGTCTTGCGCCGAAGGCGCGATTGCCTGGACGGCCAGTCCCCTAGACGCCGATCACCGCACAAAGCTCCTTCACCGCGTCGGCACTCTTCTGCAACGCCGCCTGCTCTTCCGCGGTCAGCTTGATCTCAATGATCTGCTCCAGCCCGCGCGAACCCAGCTTGCACGGCACACCGACATAAAGTCCATCGATGCCATACTCGCCCTGAAGATAAACCGCGCACGGCAGGATCTTCTTCTTGTCTTTCAGGATCGCCTCAACCATCTCCACCGTCGCCGCCGAAGGAGCATAGTAGGCGCTGCCCGTCTTGAGATACTTCACAATCTCGGCGCCACCATCGCGCGTGCGCTGCACCAGCCTTTCAATGGTCGTCGGCAGTCAATCAGATCGGTGATCGGAATTCCCGCAACCGTCGAATACCGCGGCAGCGGAACCATCGTGTCGCCATGGCCACCCAGCACAAACGCCGTCACATTCTCAACCGAGACCTTCAACTCTTCAGCAATAAACGTCCGAAAGCGCGCTGAATCGAGCACCCCGGCCATGCCGATCACGCGCTCACGATTGAATCCGGCCTGCTTGTAGGCAGCCTGCGCCATCGCATCGAGCGGATTCGAGACGATGATCAAAATGCACTCCGGCGAATGCGCGACCACCTTGCTCACCACGTCCGACATGATCTTGTAATTCGTATTCAGCAGATCGTCACGGCTCATCCCCGGCTTGCGCGGAATCCCCGCCGTAATCACCACAATGTCCGAGTTCGCCGTATCGGCATAATCGTTCGAACCAAGAATGTGGCTGTCGCGCTTCTCAATCGGCATCGCTTCGAGCAGGTCAAGCCCCTTCCCCTGCGGAACGCCCTCGACAACATCGATCAGCACAACATCCGCTAGTTCCTTCGAAGCAATCCAATGCGCGGCAGTCGCACCAACATTCCCCGCACCAACAATAGTTACTTTCTTCCGCATATCACTCCTTTACACAGCTTCAGCTGTCCCTAGTCCCTATCCTAGTCCCTAGTCCCTAGTCCCTAGTCCCTAGTCCCTAGTTCACATGTTCTCGATCATTCGCGTCGCAAACTCGCTCGTCTTCGCCTTCGTCGCGCCACTCATCTGCCGCTCGAAATCATAAGTCACAAACTTCTGCCCAATCGTCTTCTCCAATGAAGATTCGATCAGCTTCGCAACCTCACTCCATCCCATGAACTCAAACATCATCACGCCCGAGAGCAACACCGATCCCGGATTGATAACGTCCTTATCCGCATACTTCGGAGCCGTCCCATGCGTCGCTTCAAACACCGCATAGCCGTCGCCGATGTTCGCCCCAGGAGCAATCCCCAGTCCGCCAACCTGCGCCGCCGCCGCATCCGAGATGTAATCGCCATTCAGATTCGGAGCAGCCAGCACGCTGTAGTCTTCCGGACGAATAATGATCTGCTGAAAGATCGAGTCGGCAATGCGGTCGTTGATCAGCAGCTTCTGCTTCCACTTGCCGCCGCCGTGCGTTGCGCCAATCGAATCGAGAACATGCTTCACTTCCGCATAAAGCTCGGTGCGGAAAGCCTCAGAACCAAACTCCAGCCCCGGCTCGATCAACGCTGCATTCTGCTTCGATCGTCAGCGCGGGATTCGCATCCTTATTGCCAAGAATCCAGCTCTCGCGTTCGGTCACAACCGAGTCGCGAAACTCATCGACCGCGACCTCGTAACCCCACTCGCGGAAAGCGCCCTCGGTGAACTTCTGAATGTTTCCCTTATGCACGAGCGTCACCGTCTTGCGCGCATTTTCGAGCGCATACTTGATCGCGTAACGCACCAGCCGCTTGGTACCAAAAATCGAGATCGGCTTGATGCCGATGCCCGAGTCTTCACGAACCCGCTTCTTGGTCTTGCTTAGCAGATCGTTATTTAGGAAGTCGATGATCCGCTTCGCATCCTCAGTTCCCTGCTTAAACTCGATACCCGCATACACGTCTTCTGTATTCTCGCGGAAGAGCACAATGTCCAGCTTCTCCGGATGCTTCACCGGGCTCGGCACACCGGCGTAATACTTCACCGGCCGCACGCACGCATACAAATCCAGAATCTGCCGCAGCGCCACGTTCAGCGAACGAATGCCGCCGCCCACTGGCGTCGTTAGCGGCCCCTTGATCGAGATCCGCAGATCGCGCGCCGCATCGACCGACTCATCCGGCAGCCAGTTCTTGAATTCGCTATACGCCTTCTCGCCGGCATAAATCTCATACCACTTCACCGACCTCTTACCGCCGTAAGCCTTCTCAACTGCCGCATCAAACACCCGCTGCGACGCCTTCCAGATGTCGCGGCCGGTACCGTCGCCTTCAATGAATGGAATGATCGGATGATCGGGGATCTGAAATTTACCGTTGGCGTACTGAATAGCCTCGCCGTCCACCGGCAGGGGGAAACCGTTATAACTTTTAGGCATGAACTGGAGTGTCTCCGGACAAGAGAAGATTGGCGTTGAAAACAGAACACTCTGAGGCTACCACCCAGTCCCATCATCTGCCAACGCAAGGGCGGCCCAATCGGACACGCGGCCCCTCCGCACACTTTAGCCACGAGGACCCTACAAATCCGGCGGCCCTTCGCCGATCGCCGCCGGCGTTTGCTCCGGGTCGTCGACTTCCGCGAGCAGGTCACGAAGATTCAACGGGCGCGTATACATCGTCAGTTTGCCGTCCGCGGTCATTGGCCACCGATCTCGCGGCCGGTCCCAATACAGCTCGACACCGTTCTCGTCAGGGTCGCGAAGATAAAGCGCCTCGCTCACCCCATGATCGCTCGCGCCATCGAGCGGGATTCCAGCCGTCAGCACCCTCCGCAAGCCATCTGCAAGACCGGCCCGCGTCGGATACAAAATCGCAAGATGATAAAGCCCCGTAGTACCGGCCGCCGGTGGCGCTCCGCCCAGGCTCTCCCACGTGTTAAGACCGATGTGATGGTGATACCCACCCGCCGAAATAAACGCCGCGCTATCGCCCAATCGCAGCATCAGCTCAAAGCCAAGCACGCCGCAATAAAAATCAAGAGACCGCTCAAGATCGGCGACCTTGAGATGAACATGCCCGATACGCACCCCGGCCGCTATCGGTCGCGGAGTAGCAACCAATGGTTTCATATGCCCTGTTAGAGGCCCAGAAACTTGAATGGTTTCGCCGGTTTGAAATCTTTCAGCGTGTTACCCGAATACACATTCCGCTGGTCCGGCCCAAGGTCAAGCTTCATCACCTTGCCGGTCTCTGCCGAAAAGTCGACCTGCTTCAAATCAACCCAGAAGGTATTCGGCGTAACCGCCGACTCGAAGAAATACAACAGTCGCTTATGATCGGCGACCGTCCGCCAGCGGGTCGATGAGATATTCGGCTCATCTGGCGTAGTAATTCCATAAGGTACCGACACATTACGGATCACACTAAACGCCGACGCCAGCGCAAGATCAGGGTCTTCTGACTTGGGAATCGCATTGATGTAAAACGAAGCCCGCGCAAAGCGGTCAGCGGAACGATTCGTTCCCGGCAAAAACACCGTTCCGGAGATTCCTCGCCAATATTCCTCTAACGCGAGCTGTCGATCAAAAGCCGGTGAGTTCGTCATCACCTGATATTTACGATCATGATGAATCACCTGTTTGCCCTCGATATACTCCACAATCGCGCTATCGCCCGTCGCGTCTGACATCGAAAGATGCAGCGTCGCCTCGCGATCCTCCCCAGGGACCTTGTCTGTAATCAATGTAAAGGGCTCCGCCTGAAGCGCATCGACCGCTTCCTGCACGGTGGTGAAGTTGTCCAGCACATACTGTGCCCACAGCGAAATAGAAAGCCCGGGCTTTTTCGACTTCGGCGTTGGATACTTCGACTCCACGAGCCAAAGCAGATTCGCCACCAGCCCCTTCTCATTCATGCCGTCTGTCGTCGAAACGTCATAGCCCGTCGCGACGATGCTCCCGTATTTCGCCGTCCACTTGAGTGAAGTTGGGCCGATCTCACCGTTTCGCTGGATGCCGCGCGGAAGTATCCAAAGGTTTGTGCCAACATCCACCTTCCAGTCCATCGACCGTACCGTAATGATGTTGCCATTCGGCCCAAGATAGACGGCGCGGGTACAAGCGCTGGCTGGAAGTATGTTCAGAACGATCAAAGAAGCGGCACACACCCAACGCACGATGGAGAACCTCAGCTTTTCCGTCACCACTCTGCCCTCTCTTCATTTCTGCCCGCCATGTTACTCCATGCCCATGGCGCAAGTGTGTGCGGCACACCGAACTTCCTCGTTCGCGATTCAGAATACAATCGACGGTTGCCCAAGGAGGCCCGCTTGTATTGTCTGAAACTTCGCGTCGCCGCGCTTGTCATCGTTCTTTCACTCACGCTTACGTCTCACGCGCAATCCGCAGCTCCCATCCGCGTCGCCGTTGTCGGCCTCGAACACGGCCACGTCTACGGCTTCCTCAGCGGCCTGAAAGAACATCCCGAGGTTCAACTCGTCGCCATCGTCGAGCCAGACACCGCGCTTGCCGCGAAATACGAGCAGCAATTCAAACTCGACCACGCGCTCTTCTACAAAGACGTCGACACCATGGTGCCGGCAACCAAGCCCCAGGCCCTGCTCGTCTACACCAACATCGCCGGACATCGCCCGGCCATCGAAGCCGGAGCGCGCCATCACCTCACCGTCATGGTCGAGAAGCCGCTCACCATGTCGCTCGCCGACGCGCTATCAATTCGCGAGACCGCGCGCAAGGCCAACATTCAGGTGTTGGTGAACTACGAGACAACCTGGTACTCCAGCAACCTCGCTGCCTATAACGCAATCGAACAAGGCAAGCTCGGCGATCTCCGCAAGGTTGTGATCCACGATGGCCACGAAGGCCCCAAAGAAATCCACGTCCAGCCCGAATTCCTTAGCTGGCTCAACGACCCCACCAAAAACGGCCAGGGCGCGCTCTACGACTTCGGCTGCTACGGCGCCGATCTCATGACCTGGTTCATGAAAGGAGAGGCGCCGATCTCCGTCACTGCCGTCGGCCAGACCGACAAGCCGGATATCTACGGAGTCTACGACGACGCCACCATCATCCTTGCACTATCCCAAGGCGCAGGCCGTGCTCATGCCCTCATGGAATTGGCCCTTCGCCCGCAAAGATTCCGAGATCTACGGTGCAACCGGATACTTCGTCACCGTCGGCCTGAAAAACTACCGCGAGCGCCTCGCCGGAGAAGCCGAAGAAACCACCGCAACCGCGCCGCCCATTGCCGCGCCGAACTCTAACTCGATGGAATATCTCGCAGCCGTCGTGAACGGTCAGCTCACACCCAAAGGCGATTTGACCGCCCTCGATACCAACATGATCGTCATGCAGATCCTCGACGCCGCCCGCGAATCTGCGAAGACTGGCAAAACCATCACCCTCAAGCCGCTGCCAAACTAGCGATCCGTAGAACTGACCCTTCAGGGAAGAATGTCATCCTGACCACCAACGGGAGGAAGGATCCCGGCGATCTCACTACCGCAGCGGCTCGATCAGCTTGTTCGGGAATCACCCGACGATACTCCGCTCCCAAGGTTGAGCGATTTTCACCGAAGCCATTCCCGCTGCCGTCGCCGACTGGATGCCGATATCGGTGTCCTCAAAGACCAGGCAATCCTCGGGTGCAACTCCCAGCCGCTCGGCCGCCATGAGATACGGCTCCGGGTGGGGCTTGGCATTCACGTAGTCTCCTGCGCAGACCAAAGTCTCGAAGAGACTGAGAAGTCCGAGCGCGTCGAGAGAACGCGTAACCGCGTCCCGCGTCCCGCCCGACACCACCGCGAACGGGATTTTTCCGTGAGTGGCCTTGATATGCTCGAGCACTTCAGGAATAGCCTTTAATTCCGGCAGGATCTGATAAAAAATCTCTTCCTTCTGGTGCGCCGTCTCCTCTGGAGGCATGTCGGTGCCATTGCGCTCGTTAAGCAGCGCAACGATGGCGGCCGTGGGCATTCCACCCAGCGAGTAAAAGAGTTTCTCGGGAAAGTGGCTCTCCCATTCCGGAAGCATCTTCTTCCACGCGATGTAATGCAGAGGCATTGAATCGACGATCGTTCCGTCGCAGTCAAAGAGATAGGCCTTAAACGGCCCCTCGGGCAGTTTCAATTGCATTCTTTGTCCTTCATCTTCAGGTATGTCTTCTATTTTACCGATCGCTGCCCGCGTCACACTGTCGGCGCCACTCGTATCGTCCAAACCCCGGAAGCGATATCCTGAAGAGTGAAGACATTCAGTAAATTGGCGGTGGCACTGGCCTCCGTAGCATTCGCGGCAGCCTCAGCGGTTGCCCAGCAATACGCCGCCGACCGCAAAGATCTAGGCGCTGCCGCGCAAAACACACCCGAATACCTCAAGCACGCCGGAATCGATCAAAACCTCAACCACCCGCTGCCCCTCGCCGACCACTTCCGCGACGAAGCCGGCAACGATACTCCACTCGGGGCCTACTTCGGCAACAAGCCGGCCATGCTCGCGCTCGTCTACTTCAAATGCAAGATGCTCTGCCCGCAGGTACTGCGCGGCATGGCCGCCTCACTCAAGCAGACCGGCTTCCATCCCGGCCATGAATACGACATCGTCGTCGCCAGCATCGACCCGTCTGACACCCCCGCCGACGCAGCCGAGGCCAAGAGCGAGTTCCTCGCCAAGATGGGAATAGCGTCAACCGACCTGAGCGCCGCCAGCATTCACTTCCTGACCGGCCCGCAAAGCTCCATCAACGACCTCGCCGCCGCTACCGGATTTCACTATGTCCGCGTCCCCGGCCCTGACGGTGTGATGAATCAGTTCGCCCACTCCAGCGTCATCATGATCGCCACCCCCAACGGACGCATGTCCAAATACCTCAACGGCATCGATTACCAGCCCCGTGACGTCCGCCTCGCCCTCATCGAGGCCAGCAACGACCACATCGGCACGGCCACCGACGCCGTCCTGCTCTACTGCTGCAACTACACCCCCAGCCAAGGCCGCTACACCGTCTCGGTCCTTCGCATTATGGGACTGGCCGCAATGGGCTCAGTGCTCGCGATGGGGACGGTGCTCTTCATGCTCGGCAGAAAACCAGCCTCGCACCGAACAAGCTGACATTCTTCTAAAAGCGAAACGGGGAGCCAAAGCTCCCCGTTTCGTAGACCTCGCGATCGACCGTTAATACCGATACCCGTAATAGTAGGAAGGGTAAGCCACCGGATACCGGTACGGGTAGTAGTAATACCCCGGAGGCGGGGGCGGCGGATAAGCTCCGTAAGGCCCATACGGATAGGGCCCACGCCGCTGCAACTGAGGCTGCGAACTCGAAGCCAGCCGTTGCGCTTCCTGCGCCGTCACCGGCGTCACCGTCACGGGAGCTTGCAGATGGAAATTAAGCACCGCTTCAGCCGGCACATACATCCGAGGCCCGGTTGTTGCCGCCGAGGTTCCCGCGCCAACGATGGCTCCGGCACCCGCACCGATGGCCGCTCCAGCACCACCGCCGGCGATCGCACCAATCACCGCCCCGAGACCTGCTGCACCGATCGTGTTCCCGGCCGAATATCCGCCCTTACCCGGCCCCTGGCCGCTCCACGTGTCGGTCGGTAGCGAATAAAGCTGACCGCCCAGGTTCACACTGTTCAGCACCAGAGAAAGACCCTGCTTGCCGGCCAGGTCCCCTTTGTTCGACTGCGTCGCAACCACCTTGCCGGTAACCACCGCGCCGCGAGGTAAAGCGAGAACGCCACCCATATAGACATCGGCAGCTACCGTCGCGGCGAAGACCTGGCCCGGCTGCACTCTCGTCGCGTCCAGCGGCTCACTCGTTCTCACCTGGAGCAGCGTCCCCGGCGGAATCGTCACCGGATTCAATGACTGCTGCGGATAAGGCTGCTGACCATAGGGTTGCTGTTGGCCGTATGCCGGCTGCTGACCGTAAGGCTGCTGCGGATAAGGCTGCCGTTGGCCCGAATACTGCGGATCATTGCTCGGAGGAGCCGGCGGCATATTCGGCTGATCAGGCGCCGGAGCACTTTGTGCCTGCTGCTGGTTCTGACCTTGCGGGCCCGCTTGCGCCATATTCTGCTCCGCCGGGTCATAGTTCAAGTCTTGTTCCGGAGTAGTGGCATTCGGATCTTGAGGCTGCGCATTTGCAGTGTTGGTCTGCGGAGCATCGCCGACATTCAGATTGTTCGTCACCGAACGCACGCCCTTGACCTTGTCGATGATCGTCTCCGCCAGTTCCTTCGAGGCCTCATCCCGCACGTTTCCGGAGACGGTCACATCGCCCTCAATCGTAGCGGCGGTAATATGCTGCCCCTGCAGCGCTTTGGAGTGAGACAAGGCATACGCCACATCGTTCTCGATATCGGCGTCGGATCGCCCCGAGCTGGGATCGGCCGCCTGATTTGGAGATGCCGGCTCCTGCGCCGCCAACGCCTGAGGAGTTGCTGCAGCAACGCTGAAACCAGTTGTCAGGAGCGCCGCCAATGTCAGTCGTGCGCCAAGACGCTGCAAATTGATGCCATTAGAGATTCGTTCGCCCAACATAGCTACCTCTCAAGTTCGGAACACTGCGTTCCGCCTGACTATTGGACGTGCCAAAGCCACCGGAAGCGCCATTCTGCATAGACCCGGAGACGCAGAAAAAGTTCCAACCGAACGAAGGGATTTATGCGCCGCTGGACATGACAAAGTCCTTGCCAGCCTGCAGCACTTTGGCAACCGACTCCTTCGAGCAGGACTCCGAGTAGACCCGCAGCAGCGGCTCGGTACCTGAGGCGCGCAGCAGCAGCCAGGTTTCCGCGGCGTTCGGCTTGCTCTTGGCCTCCGGGTTATCGAGGAAGAATTTGATGCCGTCCAGCGTCGAAACGCGCAGCACTTTCATCCCGGCAATAGCATCCACGCCGGCCTTGGCCCGGGCAATCGCGGCATTCTTGATCGTGTCGTCGATGTGCAGATCGATGCGGCCATACTGATGCTCGCCGTACTCGGCCTGCAGGCTCGCGACCAGCTCGCCAAGCGTCTGCTTCTCGTCGGCCATCACATTGGCCAGTAGCAGCGAATTCAACAACCCGTCGCGCTCCGGCAGATGCTTTTTGATGCCGATGCCGCCCGACTCTTCGCCGCCAATCAGAATGTTCTTGTCCGGTTCCAGCATCAGGTCAGCAACGAACTTAAATCCAATCCCATGCTCATAGAGCGTCCGGCCATATTTGGCGCAGATGCGGTCGATCATGCTCGTCGTGTTAAAGGCGCGCGTAACGTCGCCGGGCCATTGCTTCCGCACGATCAGCCAGCGCAGCAGGATCGAAAAAATCTTGTGCGGATCGACAAAGTTCCCATGCTCGTCGACTGCGCCCAAGCGGTCGGCATCTCCGTCGGTGGCGAGGCCAGCCTGGCATTGGTTCGCAACCACGGCTTCCTGCAGCGCCTTGATATGCGGTTCGATAGGCTCCGGATTGATCCCTGGAAACAGCGGATTGACCTCGCCTCGAATAGCAATGAAATCGACACCCAGCGGCTCCAGAATGCCCGCAATCACCCCGCGCCCCGAGCCATACATCGTGTCGATAGCAAACTTCAGCCCCGACTTCGCGATCACATCAAGATCGGCGAACTTCGAAATCGCTTCGATATAAGGCGTCTGGAAATCCGCGGCAGAGACCTGCGCGGGCGCCGCCGCTACTTCGGGAGGCTCACCTAAATAGGTTGCGATCTCAGTCATGATCGACGGGCTCCCCGATCCACCATATGAGGCTTTGTACTTCACCCCATTCCATTGCGCGGGGTTGTGGCTTGAGGTGATCATCACTCCACCCGCTGCACCCCGAGTGACCACAGCGTAGGAAAGCGCGGGGGTCGGGGTATAACTATCTGCCAGCAAAACAGGAATACCCATGGCCGAGATGACCTTGGCCGTGGCGACGGCGAAGTCGCGTGAGCCAAAGCGGGTGTCATAGCCGATACACACCCCTTTCGATGGGTCTTCCTTCGCCAGGACGTAGCTGCCGATTGCCGCGGCCGCGACGCGGACATTCTCAAACGTGAAGTCGTCGGCGATAATGCCGCGCCAGCCATCGGTACCAAACTTGATCTGCGTGGGAACGCCCATGGGTCCTTGGTCTCCTAAAAAGTAAGTAATTTGTCAGAAAAATGACTAATTCTGTCAGAACAAATAAGTAAGTCTGCCAGGAAAGATGTTTCAGCCAAAGTCGGACAAGATGGCACACCTGCACCCGTGCCACCAGTCTCGCAAAATTAAAGTGGCATTAGCCACTGAGGGCGGCCGAAACCAGCGTCGAGCAGATTACCTAGGTCAGCTCCGGTTTCCCGTTGGCCGCCAGATGCTTGACGACCTTCCCCACGTCCTGCGAATTGCCCCGGGTAGTGATCAAAATGGCGTCGTCGGTTTCGACGACGACCAGGTCGCTCACGCCCACCATGGCCACAAACTTCTTCGGGCTGTAAACATAGTTGCCGGTGGCGTTCACCGCCAGGCTCGCCGCCGCCTGGGTCACATTCTGATCGGCGTCGGAATGGGTTCCCTTGGCGTGAGTGTGATCATAGAGGGTCGTCCACGAGCCCAGATCGTTCCACCCGAAATCGGCAGGAAAGCAATAGATGTTGGACGCGCCTTCGCCTTTGGCGGAACGCGGTTCCAGGATAGCCACATCGACGCTCACGTTCTCACACTGCGGATACAACTCTGCAAAAACGCTGTCGAACTCTGCGGTTCCATAAGCGGCCGCGATCTTTTCCAGCAGCGCTGCGGTCTTTGGCAGATGTTCTCGCATCGCGTTCGCCAGGGTTCGCGCGCTCCACAGGAAGATCCCACTGTTCCAGAAATAATTGCCGGCCTTGAGAAACTCCTCGGCGCGGGCAAGTTCCGGCTTCTCGGTAAATCGAACCACCCACATCGAGCCATCGCTCATCGTCTCGCCGGTCTCGATGTAGCCATATCCGATCTCGGGACGCGTCGGCGTCACACCGAGAACGACAATGTTTTCTCCCGATGCCGCCAACTCGACAGCCTTGCTCAAAGTCTCGATGAAACCGGGCTCATCCCCGATCACGTGATCGGCGGGAAACATTCCCAGAACCGCGTTGGGCGATTCTTTCTCGATCAGGAATGCGGCCAGCCCAGCCGCCGGAGCGGTGTTGCGCGCGGCGGGCTCGCTCAGAATTTGAGCGGCGGGCAGCCAGTCCAACTGCGCCGTGATCGTCTCCGAAAGCAGGCCGTTTGTGATTACCCAGAATGTCTCCGGGCCAGCCAGAGGAGCGAGACGCTCGACCGTCTGCTGGATCATGCTCCGCTCCCCATCGAGCACCAGCACCTGCTTGGCCCGGGCTTTGCGGCTGAGCGGCCAGAACCGGGTGCCACTGCCCCCGGCCAGAATGATTGGGCGAAATTCCGTAGTCGGCTTTGTCAAGTCGTTCGGCTCCGTGTCGCAGGTTTTAGAGTATCTGATGCGGTGATCAGTTCGCTGAAGTGGCTGGCGGGGGGCCAGGTTGGGGAACGATTCTGATGACCTCCGCCTTTCCTGAGGTCGCCAGGCTCCACGGCCCGGCATGCGCCGGAACAATTGCAATCTGGCAGCGTGCAAGCCGAAGTGGCTCCTCCGGGCTGCTGTCGGCGAAGAGCGTCACTTCGCCCTCCGACACAAAGAGAACTTGGGCGCGATCGCTGAACCTCCCGCCGTCGCTTTCGCTGTCCGGCAGCGCCCCCTGCCCAGAAGGTTCCAACGTAAACCGGTCGACGCGGAAATAGGGAACGTCGATCAACTTGGTATGAGCATTCTCGGCGACCGGAGTTATTTTGCCTGCATGCGTCTGCATCCGCGTCGCTTCAATAGACCGGTCGATATGCAGCTCCCGCGGACGGCCGTAGTCATACATCCGATAGGTCAGGTCCGAATTTTGCTGCGTCTCCAGCAGCACGACCCCCGGCCCAATGGCGTGCACTGTCCCCGCATCGACAAAGATCATGTCTTGCCTCTGCACCGGAACCAGCGTCACTAGTTCCTCAAGCGTCGAGTCCAGAATGGAGGCGCGGATTTTCTCTGCCGGGACCCCCTCCTTAATGCCCAGGGCCACATGAGCGCCCGGCTGCGCATCGAGGGCATACCAGCACTCCGTCTTGCCTCGCGGATCGCCATACTTCTGCGCCATCGCGTCGTCAGGATGCACCTGTACGCTCAACTTCTCTTTTGGAAACAGCACTTTAACCAACAGCGGAAAGGTCGGGGCCACATAATCGCTACCGAGCAACTCCGCCTGATACTCGCTCACAATCTCATTCAGAGGTTTGCCCGCAAGCGGACCGGTCTCGGCAACGCACATGTCGCCGGTCAGCCATGCCTCACCCACTGGATCGCCAGGTCGTTTCAAATCAAACCAGGGCGAAAGATCCTCAAAGCCCCAAATGCGAGGGCTGAAAAAGGGCGACAACCGAAAAGGTCGCAGGGGAGTTTTATCCTTTTGGGTGGGCACACTTCATTTTAAGCGTTCTTCGCGGCGATGGTCGAGGGAAATCCCCCTCGGCAAGTCCTCTCGTCCGACTCGGGCGAGCGCGGCATCAACGCCATAATATCCTGCAAGTCACAGAAAACAATTGCTTTGCGAAGAGCGCTCAGGCACACTGAGAGATCAAACCTAAGGTAACGCACCCCGAGGTCGTATGCGCCTACGCAACATTCTCCCCGTGGCTCTCGCCCTATTGGCTTTAGCGCCCATCACCGTCAAAGCTGAGACGACGCCAACCGAGGCCGCAGCCATCGCCGCCGCCAATAACGACCACACCGCCTATACGCTTGGCTGCGGACAAACTCGCCAAAGCCCAGGCCCTCTATCGCGTGCGCGTGGCGCTGGAATTCGGTGGGATCCTATGGGGCATCGTCGTCCTCTTCCTGATCCTGCAACTCGGCATCGCCGCCCGGATGCGCAACTTCGCGGTCAATATATCGAAGAACCGCTGGGTTCAGGGATTCACTTTCTTCTTCCTCTTTCTATTGCTCACCACGCTATTAAGTCTGCCGCTTGATATGTACGAGCAACACGTCCGCTCGGCATACGGCCTTAGCGTCCAGCATTGGGGAAGCTGGTTCGGCGATCAGGGAAAGAGCTTTGCGCTCGCCTACCTCTTCGGCGGACTCGGCGTCATGCTGCTCTTCTTTCTCATCCGCAAGTTTCCGCGCCGCTGGTGGCTCTGGCTTTGGTTCCCGACCATGGCCTTTGCCCTGCTTGGCATCTACGCCAGCCCCTACATCATCGATCCCCTCTTTAATAAGTTCGAGCCACTCAACCAGACCAATCCCGAGCTGGTCAATCAGCTCGAGCGCGTGGTCGCCCGGGGCAAAGGCATCGACATTCCTCCGGAGCGCATGTTCCTGATGAAGGCCTCCGACAAGGTCACCACGCTAAATGCCTACGTCACCGGATTCGGCGCCTCCAAGCGGGTTGTTGTCTGGGACACCTCGATCGCCAAAGGCACTCCCGACGAAATCCTCTTTATCTTCGGCCACGAGATGGGCCACTACGTCCTGGGACATATCGTGAAAGGCATTCTCTTCGCCTTTGTCTTCATTCTGGTCTCCTTTTTCCTCGGCTTTCACCTTTTTCAATTCCTGCTCCGCCGCTGCGGCAAACGATGGGGCATCGCCGGGCAAGAGGATTGGGCCGCGCTCGCCATCTTTGTCTTGGTGCTTAGCGTCATCAGCTTCCTCGGCGACCCGATTCAGAGCACCTTCACTCGCAGCCAGGAACACGCCGCCGACGTCTTCGGCCAGGAAGTAGTTCACGGCATCGTCGCCGATCCCCAAGCCACCGGCCAAGCCGCCTTTCAACTCCTCGGGGACAACTCCCTCGTCGATCCCAGTCCTTTGCCCTTCGTCGAGTTCTGGACCGGCTCGCACCCGCCCATCTGGTTCCGCGCCGCATTCGCCAGGCATTACGACCCATGGGCGCCCGGCGCTCAACCGAAATATTTCCCTAAGCAATAGGAAACACACGAACAATATCGGAATCCCTAGCTCAGCATGCGCAGAAATCCGAAGTGGGATCGCCGCCAAGCTCTGTTGATGCTGTCAAAGACTTTGACCATGTAGTTTCAATTCGCTATAAAAGAGACTCCGGCATAATCGCTGTGCCGGGTCCTCCGGTCGGCGGAACTCACTCCCCGCCCGGGTCATTTTCAACCGTAAACGCAGCTGGATGTTCGGGAAGACGGTGAAAGTCCGTCACTGCCCCGCAACTGTAAGCGCTGTGCCGTGCGTCTGGTAGTCAGGCGAATCCCTCAGACCTGAGCGACTCTCCCTCGACCGAAGCCGGCAGCAATCGAGCCATCAAGCCACTGGGCGCAAGCCTGGGAAGGCGGTTCGGTGAAGCGTAAGTCAGGAGACCGGTCCGGTCGCGATTGCTCGAGCCACGTTCCGAGGGGAACGAAGGAGTCCTATGCACGCCCTGTCGCGGCCCTTACGCCGTACCGTTCTACTTGCCAGTCTCGTCTTGCCCCTGCTCTCCATAGCTAACGCCTTTGCAGCTATCGTCCACGGCACCGTCACCGATCCGCTGGGAGCGGCCGTCGTCGGCGCCAATGTGGCCTTAGTGCAGAACGGCAAGGTCGTCACCAACACCCACACCGATTCCGTTGGAGGTTTCACCCTGAGTTGTGGCACCGGAGGCCGTTTTCTGGTGATCGCCGCCGCACCCTCCTTTCGCCAGGTGACGACCCAGACCTTCTACGCGGCCAAGCTCGCCAGCGTTCAACAGGATGTAGTCCTTGAGGCGGACACCGTCCGGCAAAGCATCGTGGTAACCGCGACCGGCCTCCCCGTCCCCCAGGCGCAAACCAGTTCCTCGGTCTCCGTCCTGCACGCCGCCGATCTCGACAATCGATACACGCTTATCGACCCGCTGCGGCAGATCACCGGCGTCACCGTGGTCAGTAACGGGCAGTATGGCAGCGTCACATCCACCTTCGTGCGTGGCGGCAATTCCGACGCGAACAAGGTCCTGATCGACGGCGTCACCGCTGAAAATATCGGCGGGCAATTCGACTGGTCAAACGTCTCGACCACCGGTGTCGACACCGTCGAGGCATTTCGCGGCCCCAACAGCGCACTTTATGGCTCCGACGCCGCCGCCGGCCTCTTCAGCATCACCACTCCGCGCGGCACCACTCCCACGCCCTCGGTCTTCTATCAGGGCGACGCCGGCAACTACTACACCTATCAAAATCAGGTCCAGAGTGGCGGAACCTACAACAAGATCGACTACTACGGAGCCTTCTCGCGCCTCAACAGCTCCAACGACATTGCGATGAGCCAGTATCACAACGTGGCATCGAGCGCGAACCTCGGCTGGGCGCCCAACTCGACCACTCAGGTACGCGCTACGGCCCGCAACAACACTGCGGCCATTGGCCTTCCCGGAGCATACAACTTCTACCAGATTCCCAACGACGGAAAGCAGTCCGACCAGGACCTCTATGTCAGCACCCTCGTCGAAAACCAGACGACGGATAACTGGCACAGTTTCGCTCGCTATGGACTGGCCCGCAAGCGCGAGCAGCAAGAGCAATGGTATGCCGCCGGCATTCCCATCACCACGATTCAGTTCGATTTCCCGACTCTGAACTACTACGGCTTGCCGGTTCTCATCAAAGGTGCGAATGGCTATCAAGTCACCGGCCAGGCCCAGCTGAACTCGGGATTCGGCACCTATCCCAATGCCTCCGACATCTCCTCCAACCGCGACCAGCTCTACGCCCAGACCGATTACAAGATCACCCCGTATCTCACCGCGCTGGGCAGCTTCCTCTACGAGAATGAGCGTGGCTCCAATAACTACCCCACCTACGACATCAGCCAGGCTGCAACACGAGACAATTACGAATACACCGCGCAGTTCTCCGGGCAGTTCAAAAACCGCGTCTACTATCAGCTCGGCGGCGGCATCCAGAAAAACCACCTCTATGGCGTGAAAGGAACGCCCCGCGCGGGAGTCGCCTACTATTTGCGCCGTCCCGGCGTAGGCCTCTTCCAGGGAACCAAGCTCACCTTCAACTTCTCCAAGGGCGTTCAGGAACCGTCACTCTCCGATCAGTTCGGCTCGCTCTATGACACCCTGCTCACTCAGCCCGGCGGCGAAGCGGCGATCCAGCAAGCCCACATCTCCCAGATCGGCGCCCAGCAGGCGCGTACCTATGACGGCGGCGTCGAGCAAAGCATGCTCAATGAGAAACTCTTGCTGCGCGCCACCTACTTCCACAACCAGTTCGGCAACCAGATCGAGTATGTGGACTCCTATCTCGTGCCGCAGCTTCTCCCCAACCTCACGCCCGCCGAGCAGCAGGCACTGGTCGCGGCCCTGCAAAATACTTTTGGTGCTTACCTCAACTCGCTCGCCTTCAGCGCCCAGGGCGTCGAGACCGAGATCCAGTATCAACCCATGACCCATCTCTTCATTCGCGCCGGATACACCTACCTGGACGCGAAAGTGGAGCAGTCCTTTTCCTCCGACGCCGTAAGTCCGAGTTACAACACCGGCCTGCCCGGAGGCGCGCCACCATCCTTCTCAACCATCCCCATAGGAGCCAGCTCGCCGCTCGTGGGTGCGAGGCCTTTCCGCCGTCCTCCACACACAGGTTTCGTGACTGCCACCTACAGCGTCGGCAACTTCACCAGTACGCTCACCAGCGTCTACGCCAGCCGCAGCGACGACAGCACCTTTCTCGGAGGCTACGACTTCGCCGCCGGCAATTCCCTGCTGCTCCCGAACCGTAATCTCGACTACGGCTATGCCCGATTCAACATTGGGGTCACCTACAGACTCAATTCCTGGAGCAGCATCTACACCCAAACCAACAACATGTTCAACCAAGGCCATATCGCCCCGATTGGCTATCCCTCGCTGCCATTCACGGCCCAAGCCGGAGTCAAACTGGCATTCGGCGGCCACAGTAAATAACCGAAACTGCTCCACGAAAATGAAACGGCCAGCCCTGATTGCGGCTGGCCTTCCTGCCTATCGTGCGACTACAGCGGTACGCGATCGATTGGGACAATGAACTGAATCCCTGGAACATGCAGCGATTGCAACCGATTGTCATTGGTAATGAACAGATCGACTTTCGCCGCTGCGGCACACGCAAGTTGGATCGCGTCCGGGGCCCTCAGGCTGCGATGCTGGCGAAGGTCCGCATATCGCTTCGCCGCCTCAATATCAAATGACAAAATTGTCGCGGTAGCTTTGAGGGTGTCTTCATATTGCTGGCACAGTCTTAGATTCCCCTGCTGACGAGGCTTTACAAGAATCTCACCAAGCGTCATCGAGGATGTGATGAGTTGGTCGCCGCGTTTCATCATGCTCTCACGGAGAGTCCGGGCAATTGGTCCAAGTTTGTCCTGAGCCTCAAAGAGATAGATAAAGACGTTGGTATCCCAGAAGACACGGCTCATTCCCAGCCCTCACGCAGTCGGGCGACGTATTCATCGGCGTGTTCATCGGCCCAGTCTTCCTTGCCTGAACCATAAAGTGCGAGAAGAGGGTCGAGAGTTCGCTTTCGCGAACCCCCTCCCTTTTTCCACTGCTCATACCAATTAAGCAAATCGCCATAGCGAAGTGGGATTTCATCTGGCTCCGGCAATATCTTTCCGCGGTCACGACCGGGATGGTAGTCATCACCATCAAGGAAAAGACGTCGGTAACCCGGCCGTGTCTCGTACAGCATGCGATAGGCATTGGGCTTAGGCTCCTTGTTGGCTACACAATGCAAATTAGCATGAACATAGACCCCGGGTCTCCGCTCTTCGATGATCCCCTCTTGATCAGCCCGAGCCTCGATTTCTTTGGGCGTGAAATCTGCGCGAGATGGATTTTCGCGATGGAGTAATGCAGTAGCTATCCAGACTTCGTCTGCGACTTTGATTTGCGAGAGCACAGGCATGGTGTAGCTCCTTCGGCGTGATTCGCCATATACGTCTATAACGTAATTTTATACGTCGTGACGTACATCTCCGTCAAGCAAGGGACTCCAAAAACAAAAAGCCCCCGCATTTCTGCGAGGGCTCTTTGCTTGCACCGAAGGTGCGCTGACCGCTTACGCCGTCAGGCGCGCTCTTCCGCTGTTTAGTACATGCCTTCCATGCCGCCGCCGCCGTGGTTGTGACCACCGCCGCCGGCTTCCTTCTTCTCCGGGATCTCTGAGACCATCGCTTCGGTCGTCAGCATGAGGCCGGCGATCGAGGCTGCGTTCTGCAGAGCGGTGCGGGTCACCTTGGTCGGATCGATGACGCCGGCCGCAACCAGGTCTTCGAACTTGTCGGTGCCTGCGTTGTAGCCGTAGTTGTCGTCCGTGCTCTCGTGGATCTTGCCCACGATGACTGCACCCTCGACACCCGCATTGCCAACGATCTGGCGAAGCGGCTCTTCGATAGCGCGGCGAACGATCTGGGCGCCGATCTTCTCGTCGCCTTCGAGCGTGGCGATCAGAGCATCGACTTCCTTGGCCGAGCGGACCAGCGCAACACCGCCGCCAGCCACGATGCCTTCTTCAACGGCAGCGCGGGTTGCGTGCATGGCGTCTTCGACGCGGGCCTTCTTTTCCTTCATCTCGGTCTCGGTAGCTGCACCGACCTTGATGACGGCAACGCCGCCAACCAGCTTGGCCAGACGCTCCTGGAGCTTCTCGCGATCGTAATCGGAGGTGGTCTTCTCGATCTGATTGCGGATCTCCTTCACGCGGCCTTCGATGGTCTTCGACTCGCCCTTGCCTTCGATAATGGTGGTGTTGTCCTTATCGATGGTGACGCGCTTCGCACGGCCCAGGTCCTCGATCTTCACGTTCTCGAGCTTGATGCCGAGGTCTTCGGTGATGGCCTTGCCGCCGGTCAGCTTGGCAATGTCTTCGAGCATGGCCTTGCGGCGATCTCCGAAGCCAGGGGCCTTCACTGCAGCGACATTCAACGTTCCACGCAGCTTGTTCACAACCAGGGTCGCGAGCGCTTCGCCGTCAACATCCTCGGCAATGATCACCAGCGGCTTGCTGTTGCGGGCGACCTGCTCGAGCAGCGGCAGAAGGTCCTTCATCGAGCTGATCTTCTTCTCGTGGATCAGGATGTACGGCTCTTCAAGCGAAGCTTCCATACGATCCGGATCGGTCACGAAGTAGGGGCTCAGGTAGCCGCGGTCGAACTGCATGCCCTCGACAACTTCAAGCAGCGTCTCCAGAGTCTTCGACTCTTCAACGGTGATGACGCCGTCCTTGCCAACCTTCTTCATCGCCTCGGCAATGATGTTGCCGATGGTCGAGTCGGAGTTCGCCGAGATCGTGCCAACCTGGGCAATCATCTCGCCGGTCACCGGCTTCGAGAAGCGCGACAGCGCTCCGCCAGTCACCACACCGTGCTCGTCGCGAACGCCGACAATGGCGACAACCGCCTTGTCGATGCCACGCTTCAGCGCCATCGGGTTCGCACCGGCGGCAACAGTCTTGACGCCTTCGCGGTAGATCGCCTGCGCCAGAACGGTTGCAGTGGTGGTGCCGTCGCCGGCAACATCCGAGGTCTTCGAAGCTACTTCGCGGACCATCTGCGCGCCCATGTTCTCAAGCGCATTCGCGAGCTCAATTTCCTTGGCGACGGTCACGCCGTCCTTGGTGATCGTCGGCGAACCGAACTTCTTTTCGATGACCACATTGCGGCCCTTCGGACCGAGAGTCACCTTGACCGCGTCGGCCAGGGTGTTCACGCCACGCAGAATCGCCTGACGGGAATCTTCTCCATGCAGAATTTGCTTTGCCATTGCTTTAAATCTCCTAAATGCTCAAATCACGAATTCGGGAATGCACGAATGCGGGTGCCCAGGTTCGCGAAGCTACCCTGGGTTTTCGCAAACAACTACGACTTCAGAATGCCGAGGACTTCTTCCTCACGCATGATCAGAAACTCTTCGCCATCGATCTTGATCTCGGTGCCGGAGTACTTGCCGAACAGAATGCGGTCCTTCGCCTTCACATCCAGGGGGAAAACCTTGCCTTCGTCATTCGACTTGCCCTTACCTACGGAGATCACTTCACCTTCCTGCGGCTTTTCCTTCGCCGAGTCAGGGATGATAATGCCGCCACGGACGGTTTCGCCCTCTTCCACACGACGGACCAAAATCCGGTCATGCAGCGGGGTGAAGGTGGTTGCTACGGTAGCTGTTGCCATTTCGTTGCTTCTCCTTAGCGCAGCGAGGTTTCACACTCGCGGTTGTTGGTAAATTACTGGTACTGTTCAAGGGGACGAAGGCCACTGCCCAATCGTTCATCAACACGCGTTAGCAGTGTCGCCTTTCGATTGCTAATGTAGGCCTTCTCGCAGAAGCTTGTCAAGCACTCCTGGGAGAATATGAGCGAAACCCACTCACATATTCGCCGACATTCGCCGATTATGCAGCTCTAGCGCTGACCAATGATCAATTTCAGAGCCCCTTCAAGCTCAGTCTGCGTCCGCAGATGCCCATACTTCGCATCCCAAACCCCGCTCTCAAGGTCACGACCCAACTCCGCAACGAATCGAGGCCCAATCGAAGCCTCCACAAAACTCCACGCCGAATTGGCCAGCCGAGCTCCCGGATCGAGCAAGCACTCAGGACGGCCGTAGTAAGCCTCGCTAAAGCCATCCGTGCAGTTCAAAGGAATCGGCACCGTGATCACCTCGACGTTCCCGCCCAACATCGCTGCAATCGTTCCAATAGGCGGATAACGCCGCGCCTCGGTCGCAATCACCTCAGGCGCATAAAAATTCAGCCAGAAGCGGTCCAATTCATCCGGAGCGCAAGTGAGAACCAATACCGGTCCCCGAGTCACCCGCCGCATCTCGGAAAGGCCAGCCTTCAAATCCGGCCACTGATGCACCGTAAACGTCGCCATGCTCGCATCGAAGGCCCCATCGCCAAAAGGCAGTCGCCCCGCAACAGCATCGATGGCCACGGGCAAATGATCAGGCCGCTGCGCCCGCATCGATGCCGATGGCTCAACCGCCGTTACTCGACGATCGGTCGGCTCATAAGAGCCAGCGCCGGCGCCCACATTGAGCACCGTTTCGGCATCGCCAAGAGCGTCCACGATGAATCGCGCGATACCTGGATCCGGCTGCCGGTAGCGCGTATAGCCACTCCCAATGGCTCCATAATTCGCATCACCCGCGCTCCCATCTCCATGCCTAAAACTCAACCGTTTAGCCCTCAGCAGTAGCGTACTATTCCTCAGATATGCTCTGATGGCGAGGCGTCATCACACCACTTTGGACGGGACATGAATAAGAGAGAATTCTTGAAGACCTCCGGCGTAGAAATCCGAGAATTACGGGGAATATGAAATATCATCCGTAATATGCTTGCGTCCGCAAACTTCGAATATGCAGATCTGCTAAGAGATCTGCTGCGACCTAGCGACCGTAAGCCTTGCCGAGCCCTGGATCTGATTTGCAGGATGCGGCGGCCTTGCATTGGGATTTGAAGCGGCCGGATTTGAGACGATCGGGTTTGAGATCGACCCAGACTGCTGCGCCACCTATAACTCTAATTTGTCAGGCAGTTGCACCCAGCAGTTTTTGACGCCGCAGACGGTATATCCGCCTGCGGATATCGTTATTGGCGGGCCCCCTTGTCAGCCCTTCAGCGTTGGGGGCAATCAACTTGGCTTAAAAGACGCCCGCGACGGGTTTCCTGCTTTCATTGCAGCTGTCGAACAACTCCAACCCGCCCTTTTCTTGTTCGAAAACGTCCGCGGTTTGCTGTACCGCAACCGATGGTATTTGTCGGAAGTCGTCGCAAGCCTCGAAGAGCTTGGATATATAGTCGAATTCCAGCTTTTGAATGCTGTTAATTTCTCGGTGCCACAAAACCGCGAGCGCCTAGTCGTCGTTGGGCACAAAGGTGGCTTCAAGTTTCCTTCGGCGGCACAGGCGCGAATCACTGCCGGCGAGGCATTGGGCAAATTGGCGTTTGAAACGCCCGATGGAGCCAAATATTTGACCCCTAGTATGGATGATTACGTGGCCCGATACGAACGTGCCTCGCAATGCATCAATCCCCGCGACCTAAATCTCGATAAGCCCGCGAGAACATTGACTTGCCGCAATCTGGCAGGAGCCACTGGCGATATGCAACGCATAAAGCTAGCGGACGGGCGAAGGCGCAGGCTTACTGTTAAGGAGGCCGCTAAGACTTCAGAGCTTCCCCGACTGGTTTGAATTTAAGGGATCTGACACAAGCCAATTCAACCAGGTTGGCAATGCGGTGCCTCCGCTGTTAGGCCTCGCCTTTGGACGGGCGGTTGAGGCTTACCTCGGCGCATTTGAGCCGCTGGGGTATAACGAGATTCAACTATTACGACAGCCCCTACAGGCTCAATTGGGATTCGACTAGAGTGCCCCCTACTAAACGACGTGGTTTAAGTCAAACCCAGATTCGGCGCTTAGTTAGCGAAGCGTTACAAATTCTTGACGCCTTCGGCATTCCCATGGACGGTCTTACCTTTCGAAGAAAAGAAAGGATGGCGAAGGCTTTTCTGGCGGTGTCGGGGCTAGGACCTACCCTTGAATGGTCGTCTGTCAAATCCTACGATGATGGTCATCGTCTTCTCTCACGGCGAGTGCTTCAGGCAATGAATCAATACTTTGGCGAAAATATTGCTGATAGTTCTTACGATGACATTCGACGGAAAGACCTCCTTCTTCTCGTGGATGCCGAAATCGTATCGAGGAGCGCCGGCAAAGAACTGGCCAGTACCAATGACGGCACACGAGCTTACGCGCTGAATCCTCTGTACGCGGCCCAAATCAGACGCTTCGGAACCAAAGAATGGGAGGGCTCCTTATCGACTTTCATGGGGTCTCGAACCACTCTCGCCGAAAGCCTTAAGAGAACGCGCGACTTGGCCCGCATTCCCATTTTCATCGGCAACTCGCAGATCTTCTTCAGCCCTGGCGAGCATAACCAGCTTCAGAAGGTGATCATCGAAGACTTTCTTCCGAGATTCGGCCACGAAGCTGAGGTGTTATACGTTGGTGACACTTCGGACAAATATCTGCATCTGGAAAAAGCCCGCTTGCAAGAGCTGTCATTCTTCGAGATAGCCCATGACAAGTTGCCGGATGTCCTCGCATATTCCAAACAAAAACACTGGCTTTACCTCATTGAAGCCGTTCATGCCGCGAATCCAATCAATGAAATGCGTCGCCGGGATCTTCAGAAATTGACTGCCCGAGCCCAACTGGAAATCATCTATGTGACAGCCTTCCTGACCCGGAAATCCTTCGCCAAGTTCGCCAAGGATATCGCATGGGAAACGGAAGTATGGATAGCAGAAGCTCCAGACCACCTAATACACTTCAATGGCGACAAGTTTCTGGGTCCGCACAAGGCAGCGGATAGTCGTTAAGTACTTTTGGACGGGACATGAATAAGAGAGAATTCTTGAAAACCTCCGGCGCATTCCTCACCAGCACCCTTATCTCCGGCTTCGCCTCGGGCGAAACGACTGGGCCACGCACCAACTGGGCCGGAAACCTCACCTACCACACCGACAACCTCCTCACGCCCAAAAGCCTCGAAGAAACCCAGCAGTTGGTCAAGAGCACACATAAGCTCCGCGCCCTCGGCTCCCGCCACTCCTTCAACACCATCGCCGACAGCACCACCACCCAGATCTCGCTCACAGCACCTCGACTCCATGGAAATCGACGCCGACGGCCAACACCGTCACCGTCGGCGCCGGCGTCCGCTACGGCACCCTCGCCCCCTGGCATCGACAGCCAAGGCTACGCCGTCCACAACCTCGCCTCCCTGCCCCACATCACCGTCGCCGGAGCCATCGCCACCGCCACCCACGGCTCCGGCGTCAAGAACGGCAACCTCTCCACCGCCGTCTCCGCGCCTCGAAATCGTCACCGCCGACGGCCAGATCGTCCATCTCTCCCGCGCCAAAGACGGCGACCAACTTCAACGGCAGCCGTCGTCGCACCTCGGCTCGCTCGGCGTCGTCACCAAAGTCACCCTCGACGTCCAGCCGACGCTTCGACATGACGCAGGTCGTCTACCAGAACCTCTCCATGGACCAGCTCGAGCACAACCTCGAAGCCATCATGGGCAGCGGCTACAGCGTCAGCCTCTTCACCGACTGGCAGAACCACCGCATCACCCAGGTCTGGATCAAGAGCCGCGTCGACCAGTCGCGCCACGACCACGATCCGCCCCGACTTCTACGGAGCCACGGCGGCCAAACAGAAGCTGCATCCCATCGACGGCCACTCCGCCGACAACTGCACCGAGCAGATGGGCGTCCCCGGCCCCTGGTACGAGCGCATGCCCCACTTCAAAATGAACTTCACCCCCATCAAGCGGCGCCGAACTCCAGACCGAATACTTCGTCCCCCGCAGCCGCGGCTACGAAGCCATCCGCGCCGTCGAAGCCCTCAAAGACAAGATCACTCCCCACCTCTTCATCACCGAGATCCGCTGCCATCGCCGCCGACGATCTCTGGATGAGCCATGGCCTACCAGCGCGACTCGCTCGCCATCCACTTCACCTGGAAGCCAGAGTCCGACGAGATACACAAAGTCCTCCCGCTCATCGAAGAGAAGCTCGCGCCCTTCGACGCCCGGCCGCACTGGGCCAAGCTCTTCACCATGCCGCCGGCGCGTCTCGCGCAGGTCTACGGAAATATGCCAAAGTTCCGCGAACTTGTGACGCAACGCGACCCCCAAGGCAAATTCCGCAACCAGTTCATCGACAGCAACATCTTCGGCGCGTAATCCGCTCCGGGAACGATGCCGGTGGGGAGTTATACGATACGGGGATGATCGATTATCTGGGATCGCTCGCGATTCTCATCGCCGCAGTGGTGCTCTTCTTCGTGATCGGTCGCGGGCGCTACAGCCAATTCGGCGGCCAGGTAGCTCTCCAGGTATTGGTCTCGCTACCTCTGCTGATCTCAGCGATCGCAATTCACTTCATGCGGACCAGCGAGGCCACGTCCATGCTGCCGCCGATCTTCTCCGCACCACGTTTTTGGGTAATAACAACCGGAATCCTTGAGATTGCCGGAGCAATAGGCCTCTTCATCCCTCGTCTCCGGCGTAGCGCAGCCTTATGGACCGCCATCCTAATGGTCGCGGTATTCCCGGCAAACATCTGGGTAGCCGGCCAAACCTTCGCCGGCCTCCAAATGCCCAGCGTTCCGGTGCGCCTCACAATGCAGGTGATCTACATATGGATGGTGCTGCTCGCGGGCTATGGCTTGCCCGGTCGTCACGCAACGCAAAGATAGCCTAACGCCAGAGCCTAGCTGTGCAGTTTCAACGGATCGTTCTGGGCGATACTTGCCCGGCGGCGTGCGAGACTTTCGAGCGAGTCTGCGGCTTCGCGTAGACCGTTCTCGGCGCGGACCTGGGTGCCGATAGTCTTGGCGTGTTCGCGGTACTTCGAGTCGGTGAGCATTTCGCGAATCACTCTGGCTGCAGTATCGGCGCGATAGTGATCGCGCTGGATGACCTTGGCCACGCCCAACCGCCGCATACGCCGGGCGTTATCAGGCTGGTCGTGGCTGTAGGGCATGACCAGCATCGGCTTGCCGGCGCGCAGGGCCTGGGCTGTGGTGCCTACTCCGCCTTGATGGATGATGAGCGAAGCGCGCGGAAAGAGCTGCGAATACGGCGCATATTCCGCGATGCAAATGCTGTCGGGAATCTTGTGTGCGGGCAAGTTGCGCGGATCGTTGCCTACCAGCAGCACGGCTCGCTCGCCCAATTGCTCGGCGGCGAGCGCGCTTTGTTCGTAGAAGTCTCCGGCGTCGAGCACTGCCGCCGAGCCAAGGGTGAAAACCAATGGAGGTGGCCCAGCGTTGAGAAACGCTTCCAGCTCGGGAGCGAGGTCTGTCTTGCCCGCGTCGCCATCGTAAAAGAGAAATCCGGTCGTGCGAGTCGAGGTTGGCCAGTCGGGCTGCGGCTCGCCGAGCGCAGACGAAAAGAGAGCGAGCACCAGTTCTGTCGAAAACTTGGCGTCGAAGATGGGGTCGTTCCCCGGCGGCAGGCCGAGTTCCTCGCGAAGGTCGTAGATGGGGTCAGACCACTTCCGCGTGACGAAGCGCGCGAAGTGGGCGATGAGGTGACCCATCCCCGGCACCAAGGCCTGTAGCTTAGCCAGCGTTGGATAAGGCGGCAGCACGGGCGGATCATAGGCGGAAAAGAACGAGAAAGGCGCAAGCACATAGGACGCCCAAGCGATGCCTGTGACCTCGGCGACGATTGGGCCGGCGTAGGCAAGTTCTCCGCTGACGAGCAGGTCAGCTCCGCCGTCGGCCGTTACCGCCGCGAGCAGGTCTTCGTAACTCTCCCGGATGGCGGGAAAAAGGAACTCGCGCAATCCGCGCTCCGTTCCCTTCTTGATGTCATAGATCATGGCGATGAGGCGGCTGTCGTGGGGGTCCTGATCGGGGCGGATGCGGTGGAATCCGATCCCGAGCGGCTCGATGCGAGTGCGAAACATCTCCGGCACCGCGAGCACAGGGTCATGGCCGCGCCGGCGCATCTCGAGAGCGAGCGCAATCAGCGGATTCACGTCGCCAAGCGTGCCAAAGGTGGTGAACACAATCCGCATGCGGGGGTGGTGGGCTTCTCCACTATGACGGTAGCTTATGGGGTGGGATTGGGAAAGTGGTTCTGGCTTATTGCGACTTTTCGGCACGCCTGCGAATTCGTTCGCGGATTCTTCCGAGGACGTCTCCCTGGGCGACGCCGCTGTCGATCCCTGCCTGGATGGCGGTGCGAAGAGCGTCGAGTTTGGCTTGATCTTCCTCGGCAGCTTCGTTTGGGTCGATGATTTCTTGGCTCATAGGGCATTATTCGGATAGTTGCACCGATACTTCAGCAACTCATTATGTATCTCAAATGAGATACAATGGATCCTGGAGACTTGACCGATGACTACACCTGCGTCGACGATGATTCACATCCGCGTGGACCAAAAACTGAAGGAAAGGGCAATGGAGACGCTCGATCAGATGGGGCTTAGCCTTTCAGAGGCGGTGCGACTCCTGCTCACAAGAATTGCTGTCGAACGCGCGCTTCCCTTTGAGGTTCGTGTGCCCAACGCGTCTACGGTGGCAGCCATGGAGGCTGGTGATCGCGGCGAGGTTTCCAAGGCATCGAGTGTCGCGGAGATGATGAAGCAACTCCATGAGAACGATTGAGTGGACGAACGCTTTCAAACGCGACTTTAAGAAGACTTTGGCTACGCCCAAACATCGCGACATCAGTGCGCTGTTGGAGCAGATTGCCACGTTGCTGGCGAATGATCAGCCGCTTGCCGACAAGCACCGAGACCATGCGTTATCCGGAAACTGGACCGATCATCGCGAGTGTCATCTCAAACCTGACCTGCTGCTGATCTACAAGAAGCCGGACAATCTAACATTGCGAATGGTCCGGTTGCAGGTCGCATCGCTGAAACCATTTCTCAAATCGAGACCTAGGGTCATCCGGTCTAAGAACGACGAAATCTCCTGCGTTCTTCGTAATGAATGTACAACGAATTCGGATTAGCTTCTGTTCGGCGTCGAACTGACGACGAATAGCGGTGAAGGAAGTAAACAAAACCACCAGAGCCATCGTCATGATCGAGCATCGATTCAGGGCTGTGCCGGACTTCGTCTCTTAGATATAGCCGAAGGCTGACATAGAGCGCAGGGACGAAATAAGCTACCAAAACTCCAGCTCCTATGGCGGAGTACCCGATCCGACCATTCTGAAACGGACGCCCAGGTAAGAATTCCTCCGGCGATCAGGCCAAGGGCGCCCAAAGCTACAATTAGCGCCCACCAACGGAAGCCAACGCCGTATATCCCAGCAAAGAATGTAAGGACCGACCGATAGAGACAGGCCGTTCCCGTCAGAAAATACAGAGCTACTATCAAACCCTTATTGGAAGTACGCCGCCGATCTCCGCTTAAAACGACGCCTCAAATACCTTAAATCGCCGCTCCAATTCAAATTGCTGTGTCGCTTTTTCGCTCCCCCTCAGAAAATCAGCGCACTTCGCGCTAGGCGCGTCTTTGCCAAGTTGTCCGGCGCAGGCGGCTACTGGTTGGGTGTAGCTGTCGCCTGACTTCGGAGTTACCCAGAGACTTTGGCCAGAGAGGAAGTTGTGTTCTAGCCCGGTGCGGACCATGTTCTTTAGCTCTGGATAAGTGAAGTGGTAGGTGTCGACCGCGCGGACGTATTCGTGGGTGAGGTCGATGCGGGAGACGCCTTCGTCGTCAGTGGAGAGCGCGACGGGTACTCCGTATTTGCGGTACATGGTGAGCGGGTGGTCCGAGCCTTTGACGTTGAGGATGACATCGTTGCTGGTGAGGTTGATCTCGACCATGACGCGCTTGGCGGCCATCTCTTTGAGCAATTCGTAGGGGTGGTCTTCGTCCATGACGTCGACGCCGTGGCCGATGCGCTCGGCATGACCGATGTCGATGGCCTCGCGGATATGGAACTTGAGGCCATCCGGCGGAACGAGGCCGAGGGCGATCTCTCCGGCGTGGAGGGTGATGTGGACCTTAGGATAGAGCGCGTGCATGGCGTCGATCATCTGCATGTGCAGGCGATAATCGGTCATCGCGACGTAGTTGTCCTCGGGTTCGACCAGGTTGATGCCGACGACGCGCGAATCGGCCGAGGCGAGTTCGAAACCGAGCAGGATCTGGGCGAAGACGCTGTCGGGCGGCATGGCGCGGAGCACCTGGTAGATGTAGCGAATCTCGACCTTGCAGGCGGGCGTCGCCGCCGGTTTGCCGCACCCCTCGAGTTCGCGGCGCTGCGCCTCGGCCTTGTCGAGGTCGGCGCGAACGGCGGGAATGAGGTCACGCAACCCCGCGTCGAGGATCTGCTTGCGGTATTGGGCAAAGTCGGGGTTGTAGCCGACCTTCTCGGCGATCGCCGCAGCCTGCAGGAATTGGCCCGGAGTGTGCATGATCTCGAGATACTGCTCGTTCTGGGCGGCGGCGCGGGCGGCAATCTCGTCGAGCCATTCGCTGAGGTGGTTGCCCTCGAGTATCTCGAAGCGGGCGAAGGTGTCGAAGAACTGGTCGTGGCCGGACTTGCCTGAGATTGGAACGAAAGTTCGCATGGAGAAAGAATCGATGAGCTGGTCGTAGAGGTGCTGGTCTTTAGTGACAGAGTCGGCGCGGACACGTCCGTCTCCGCAGACCGGCTGAGGCGGTATGCTGCGGGTCTGCGCCATGGGCTTGACGATAGCCAGGGTCGCGGTGTCGATGCAGAGGCCGTCGTGGGCGGCATCGCGAAGGAAGGTCTCGGCGTAGATGCCTCCGCTGAGGTGGTAGTGAAGGTCGGCAGCTTTGGGCATGGCATAGAGAAATCCGCGGAGCGCGGCGGGGCCCATTTTGGCGGCAGCATCGAGGGCGCGGGAGGTGCGGGCTTCGCTTGAGGAAGCGGTCGCCGGCTTGGCCTGGGCGATGGCGCCGCGAGTCCCGAACGCCAGGATTGCCGCGAGTGTGAACATCGCAGCTCGTTTGACACCGCGCTGCGCACTCCGCTCAGGATGAGAGGGTGCCTCGGGATGGCAAATCTCTTCAGTTCGCCCGAAATGACACAAATTAAGTAGCATGGTGCTCCGTGAGGTTTTTTGAAAATGGGGCTGTGTTGCGTTGGCACAAGTTTATGGCATAAGGGCCGAGCTGCGGCAGTCTTGTTTGCGCTGCTGACGCTGGCGGGTGCGACTCGCGGAGTCGCGCAGACTGCGCCGCCGTCGAACGAATGGCTTGCGCCCATTCCTCAATTCCCTCTTGCTGCGAGCGATCTGACGATTCGTCAGCATGTTGAATCAGGCAAACCGTTTACGGTGGCCGGCCAATGCGGCGCCTTTATGGGCGAGCAGAATGGCAGCTTTGAGGCGTGGATCTTTCCGGTAAAGTTGCTAAGTCATTTTGTGATTTCTGCCGCAGTTGAGGGGTATCCGGTACCGATTGACTTAAACGCCGACGCGGCCGAGATAGAGGTCGCGCCAGACCACACCACGATCACCTACTCCCATATAGCCTTCACCGTGCGCGAGACTCTCTTTGCCACGCGCTGCGAAAGCGCGGCCGAGGCTGGGGCCGGAGTGATCGCGCTCTTTCAGATCGAATCATCGCGGCCGGTCGACACTCACCTTTTCGTTTACTCCCGAAGTAAGGCGGATGTGGCCGGCGCCGAACTATGGGCCTCCGGCCCCGGAGTGGGTTGGAACAGCAACGAACGGCTATTACCTGTTGCATGAAGACTTCCCTGACCTGGCGGGGGCAATTGCCATGCCGGGCACGCATCCAGGGATACTTGCTCCATATCAAGAGAAGCCGAAGGTCTATCCACTGCAGTTGATTTTGGAGTTCGATCCGAAGCGCGACAGCGGCAAGTACTTTCCGCTAACGCTGGCGGTTGGCACAACTCCGGAGACAGCGACGAAGGCGGCGCTGGAGAAGAAGCTTGCGTCGATGAACTCTGGTGCTCAGCAACTCTACGAGAAGACTGCCGACTACTACGCGCATTTCTTTGACGACAAGCTGACCGTCGATACTCCGGACAAGAAATTCGACGAGGCGCTGAAATGGGCGGAGATATCCATCGACCAGGTGCAGGTGCGGCATGGCAATGAAGTCGGCCTGGTCGCCGGCTTCTATTCGTCGGGAGATTCCGCTCGCCCCGGCTTCGGCTGGTACTTTGGGCGCGACACCCTCTACACGCTCTTCGCGGTGAACAGCTATGGCGACTTCCGGCTGACGCGCGAGGCGCTGGACTTCCTCATAAAGCGGCAGCGCGATGATGGCAAGATGCCGCATGAGTGGTCGCAAACCGCCGAGCTGGTCGATTGGAAGAGCTTCCCTTATGAATACGCGGCGGCCGATGGAACTCCGCTCTTCATCATGGCGATGGAGGACTACGTCAACGCGAGCGGCGATGTCGACTACCTGCGTAAGAACTGGCCGGCTGTGCAGAAGGCGTGGGAGTTTGAGCGGACGCACGACACGGACGGCGATGGCATCTATGACAATTCGCAAGGCACGGGCTGGGTCGAGAGCTGGCCGCCGGGAATGCCGCATCAGGAGGTCTACCTCGCGGCGCTCGATCAGCAGGCCAGCGGCGCAATGGGCCGGTTGAGCGCGATGATGGGCGACACCGCAAACGCGCAGGCCGCGGAGACGCGGGCCGCCGCTGTCGCAGCAAAGCTCGAGCAGGAATACGCCGGCAGCATGTACGCCTTCAGCTACGACGGCGCAAAGGGCCTGGACAAGACCGCGACGATTTATCCCACAGTCGCATGGTGGGATGGCCACTTTTCGCTCAAGCAGCCGGACGCCATGTTTGAGCGCTGGGCCTCGCATGAGTTCTCGACCGATTGGGGAACGCGCGACCTCGGCAACCATGAGGCGCTCTATGACCCGATCAGCTATCACCAGGGCTCGGTGTGGCCGCTCTTTACGGGATGGACTTCGGTCGCGGAATACCGCACCGGAAGGCCGCTCTCCGGGTACGCGCACCTCATGCAGAACCTCAACCTGACCTGGCAGCAGGATCTCGGCGCAGTGACCGAATTGCTTTCGGGAGACTACTTCGCGCCCTTCGGCCGCAGCACGACCCACCAGATGTGGTCGTCGGCGATGGTGATCACGCCGGCGATCCGCGGGCTCTTCGGACTCAGCTTCGACGCCGAGCACAAAGCCATCGTTGTGGATCCGCATCTTCCCGCGACGTGGCAGGGCGCGAGCCTGCACCACGTTCCCGTCGCTGGCGGAACCGGTGATATTTCCTTTCATCGCCAAGGGGCGGCACTTGTAGTGCGATTAGATAACGCCCCGGCGGGTGTTGGGTTGCGCTCGAAATCGGCCGCAGGCCAGACCAGTGTTGCTACGGAGCTGCGTCTCCCCCTCGATGCAGTTGAGGTCGGGATTCCAGCGGAGTTGCCGCTCCCCGGAGCCGCGACAAGCCAGATCAAGGTGCTTGCGGAACGGCATGGCAGAGGCACGCTTGAACTCGATCTCGAGGCACAGGGCGGAGCGGTCTACGAGCTGCCGATTCGCCTCAATGGTGTCGCGGACAAGCAGATCTCCGTCGATGGCGGAGTACTCAAGCCGGGGACGGCGATCGCGCATCGGACACTGACGTGGTGGGCAGATGGCGGCAGCATGGATTCAGGAACCGACATGAAACTCCTGATCGTGAAGTTTCCCGCCGGAAGCGGCTACCAGCGGCAAACTGTTCTTCTGAAGTGGTAAGCGAGTCGGCGCGGTGAACGTGCGGTTTGGCGAGTCTCGTTTGGGTTGCTATACTTCATAAGGCGGCGGAACATCGACGCCCTACCGGAAGGTCGCCCGGCCTTCCCGCAGAATTTCCTTGGAACTCCCAAGGCCAGATAGCTCAGTGGTAGAGCGCGGCCCTGAAAAGGCCGGCGTCGGCGGTTCGATCCCGTCTCTGGCCACCACTTCTTTCGCTGAAGAAAAGTCCAACAACCGCTGCGACTATCGGGCTAAGAAATTAGCCAGGCGTTCGAGCCCGAGCTGGTTCTTTGACCACTTCGCGGCGTAGCACCAGCGGAGCCAGCCTTCCCCTTCAGGGCCGAAGGCCAGCCCGGGGGCGAGGCCAAGTCCTGCTTCGTCAATCAGCTTGCGCGCGAGTTGCATCGAGTCATTCTGACCAGCGATACGCAGAAACGCGTACATCGCGCCGTCGGCTTCGGGAACATCGACGCCGGGCAATTGGCGCAGCTCCGCTGTGAGCTTGTCTTTGGTTGACGCCAACTCAGCACGCTGTTGAAGAACGTATGGCTCACCCTGTTCGAGCGCGACTGTTGCGGCGCGCTGAGTGAATTCCGGAACGCAAGAAGTGTTGTATTCGATGAGCGGCGCAAGATCGGCGAAGATCGACGGCGGCCCCACGAGCCAGCCGACCCGCCAGCCAGTCATCGTCCAGGCCTTGGAGAAGCTGTTGACGATAACCAGGCGGTCATCGCTATCGGCTAGGGTGAGGAACGAGGGCGCGGTCCGAAGGGCTTCACGAAACACCAGCCGCTCGTAGACATCGTCAGCAAGAATCCAGATTCCCAGACGACGGCAATGTTCGAGAATGATTCGCTGCTCTTCCCTATCGATGGTCCACCCCGTGGGATTGTTAGGCGAGTTGAGCACCAGCATCCGCGTGCCGGGGGTGAGCGCATCGAGCAGTTTCTGTAGCGGCAAAACCCAACGGTCTCGTTGCACTTCTAGAGAGACGCACTCCACCTGGGCGCTCACGATTTTTGGGATCTCAACAGCATTTGGCCAGAGAGGCGTGACCGTCACCACGCGGTCGCCGGGCGAGAGCAGCAACTGGCTCGCCAGCATCAGAGCGGAGTCGCCGGAGGCAGTCACCGCGATGCGATCGAACGGTATCGGCTCGCCGTGCAGGTCGGTCAGATATGCGGCGATCGCCTGGCGCAGATAAGGACGACCGAGATTTTCGGAATAGAACGTCTCGCCTGCCTGCAGCGACGCGATGGCCGCCTCGCGGATGAAGCTGGGCGTAGGTTGATCGGACTCGCCGAACCAGAAGGGCAAAACATCGGCGCGACCAAAGGCTGCGTTCGCCAGGTCGCGAATGAGAGACGGGGAAAACCTCGGGCTTGAATTCAGAAGATTGCTCCTGACCAATTTTATTCTGGAAGCGGCATCCAAGAGTGATTCGCGGTATTCAGTGCATCTGATGAGTTAGCGATGAGGTTCCTCGGAATACTCGCGGGTTGCAATCTTCGCTGACTTTTGTAGTCTAGTAGTGTGGTCTGTTTTATTGGGCAAATCACCAGAGGAGACGTACTGTGGCAGAGAATGAGAAGAAAGTGAAAGCCCCGGCCAAAAGCAAAAAGAACGCGCCAGAGAGCGCCGTAACCAAAGCCGAGCCCATCGTGAAGGCCAAGACTGCTGTGGCAGAGAAGAAGCCGCGCACGAAGACCGTCAAGACGAAGGAGATTGCGGAACCGGTCGCCGCGGCCGTGAGCAGCGGACCGCAGCGCGTTCCCAACAAGGCGAAGGCAACACCGGCAACGACGCCAGCGCCTACGCACCACCAGATTGCGCAGTTGGCCCACCGCTTATGGAAAGAACGCGGCGGTCATCACGGATCTCACGAGCAGGATTGGTTGCGGGCAGAGCGGGAACTACGCGGCATGGCCTCGTAAACTGCTAGCCCTCATTAGCTGAGGGCCCTCCGCCCTCAGCTTCCCATCGCCGGCAATTCCAGCCGCTTCGAGATGTGGTCCTTAATCCAATGAGCGTCCCACCACTCTTTTGGGTCGATCTGGACGCCATCCAGTTGCATGCTGAAGTGAATGTGGTCGCCGCCGGCCATTCCAGTCATGCCGCTCTTGCCCATGATCTGGCCACGCTTGACGGCGTCGCCCACGTGGACATCGATCTCGCTCAGATGCCCATAGATAGTCTGTAGCCCATAGCCGTGATCGACGACGATGCAGTTGCCATAGATTCCGAGCGGCGCGGCATAAATCACCTGGCCGTCATTCGATGCTTCTACTCCAACGTGCTGCGTGATCGAAAGATCGTAGCCCAGGTGCACCTGCTGGTCGATCTTCTTGCCCTGATACATATAGTTACGAACGTCCGCGAAGCTCGCCTCCACTTTGGAGTTGTGCTGCTGCAGAAACGGCTGCGTCCACAAAAAATGGTCGGCAGTCTTGGTGCGTAGATCGAAGAGCGTCTGGTTGTTGGCTCGGCGCATCTCGCTGTTAATCTTCACAAATCTCGCCACCGGGTCGCCGGAGCCGTTGGGATCGAGCTCGTTGATGACCTTTTGCATGAACTTGTCGTCGATCTGCAGATCGCGGGTGCGGTATTTCGGTTGGTCTTTCTTGGGAAACTCGTAGACCATCTGGCCGGTCGCGGTGTTACCGGCCGGATTCGTTGCATAAACGAGCGGCACCGTTGCGGGCGGCATGTTCCAGGCAAAGGCAAAGAGCGAGAACTCGCCCGGCTTGCCGCCCGGCATAGGCCATGCGCGGAAGGTCTCGATTGCCGACTTTCACGCCGGCCTCCGTCCAATAGCCGGAGGCGTTGAAAAGCACCATGTCGGCCATGCCGAGATAAAGATAGTGCTGGTCAGAGTCGACGCTGAGCGAGGGCGGCTCGGTGGCTACGTTGATGCCTACCTCGACCCGCGTTACCGATCCGCGAAAATCGTTGGAAGTGACCTCAGCGATCAGCTTTGCTTTGCCATCCTTGAGCTGCGGTACAGTCTTGGTTCCCGCGACAAGGGTCAAGGTCTGGTCGGAGACGTTGTGCATCCAGAAGATATGCCGCGCCGGTTCGAAAATCTCGGCGGCCTTGTATTCCACGCCATTCTGCTCGATGAATAGCTTCACGTCGCGAATGCCATGCGGGATCGTGAATATGAATCGGAATCGGCGTGCTCTGGCCGACGGCGCTCACCGAGGACGGGTAGTCCACTATCGGCGTCGACGAAAACGACACCAACAGGAGCAGCGGCAGCACGAAAGCGACGAGAACAATGGCGACAAGGATTTTCTTCATTTTGAAGTTTAGGATAGCAGGGCGCACTTTCCGCCGAAGCAGTGATCGCCATCATGCTGCGGTTTCGGGAATACGAACGGCGACCCCAGGCTCGGCGGCTCCGCGCACTTGCCCGATGTTCAATCTATGCGCACTGTCCATTGCATACGCCTCTTCGTTTGACCCCCCAAAAAACAGGGTGCTACCGTTAAGAAGCTGAAGCTGCACCTTGAAGGAAAACCATTGTCCAGCGCCGCTACCGCACTCCCGCACTTCGCAAAACCGCTCTCAACTGCTACCCATCGCCAGCTCGGCGCCAAGATGGTCGACTTCGGCGGCTGGGACATGCCGGTCGAATACTCCGGCCTGACAGCCGAGCATCATGGCGGTGCGCACCGGCGTCGGCGTCTTCGACGTGAGCCACATGGGCGACATCCAGCTGCGCGGGCCGGGCTCGCTCGCTGCCGTGCAGCATATCTCGATGAACGACGCGTCGCAAGCTCGCAATCGGGCAGGCGCATTACTCCGCGCTGCTGTATCCGCAGGGAACGTTTGTCGACGACGTCATCGTCCACAAACTTCAGCGAGAACGATTATCTGTTGGTCATCAACGCCGGCACCCGCGAAAAGGATGTGCAGTGGGTGCGCTCGCAGATTGGCGCGCATGCCCGGCGTCACGTCAGCGACTACAGCGACTACTACACGCAGCTGGCGATCCAGGGGCCGCGCGCCGCCGAGACGATGGCCAAGCTGACCAACGTCGACCTTTCGACGATCAAGAATTACTGGTTCACCTGGGGCACCGTTTGCGGTCTGCCGAACACGCTGATCGCCCGCACCGGCTACACCGGCGAAGACGGATTCGAGATTTATGTACCCTCGGACGAGCCGACCAGCGTGCGCGTGTGGAACGAAGTGCTCGAAGCCGGGCGCGAGTTTGGCATTCTGCCCTGCGGGCTGGGCGCGCGCAACACGCTGCGTCTGGAGTCGGCGATGGCGCTCTATGGGCATGAGATCTCCGCCGAGATCAACGTCTTCGAGGCCGGGCTCGACCGTTATTGCAAGCTCGAGAAAGGGCCGTTCGTCGGCTCGGACGCGCTGGCAAAGATCAAGGCCGAGGGCGGCCCGAAGCGGAAGCTGGTCGGGCTCGAAGTGATCGAGCGCGGCATTGCCCGCGACGGCTACGGCGTCTTCGACGGCGAGGGCAAACAGATCGGCTACGTCACCAGCGGCTCGCCGGCGCCGTTCCTCAAGAAGAACATCGCGATGGCCTATGTGCCGCTCGAGTATGCAGCGATCGATTCCGAAGTCGTGGTGCAAGTGCCGGTCAAACCCGGTGCGCGCCAAAGTCGTTCCGCTGCCCTTTTACCGCCGCCCGAAAAAGCAGGCTTAGCCGTCGATTGTTCGTCGGCGCCCGGATGTGAAAAAACCGCTCTCTAACTCTCGTGGGACGATAAACTCGACCAAGACCACCTGCGGTATCCATTGCAACTGACCATAGAATGAAGGGGAGATGAACTAATGGCGTATCCCGAGTCATACCGCTACACCAAAGAACACGAATGGATCGACGTCGCAGGGCACGACGGCCAAGATCGGCATCACCGACTACGCGCAGAATTCGCTCGGCGACATCGTCTTTGTCGAGCTGCCCAAGGTGGGTTCGACGTCTCGAAAAGGACAAGGTCTTCGGCAGCGTCGAATCGGTGAAGTCGGTCTCCGACCTCTTCGCGCCGGCCAGCGGCAAGGTGACCGCGGTCAATGAGGAGCTGACGACTGCGCCCGAAAAGATCAACACGGATGCGCACACAGCCTGGATTCTGACGCTCGAATTGTCGGATCCCGAGTGAGATTGCGAGCCCTGCTGAGCGCCGCCGACTATGAAAAGTTTATCGCCGAGGAAGGCGCTCACTAGAGCCTATCGGAACCACTCTCGAAGTAAGGACACACATGCGCTACCTGCCGAAGTCCCCCGCCGATCGCGCGGAGATGCTGAAAGAAATCGGCGTCGAGTCGATCGACGACTTGTTCGCGACCGTCCCGGCCGAATATCGGCTGCAACACGACCTGGACATTCCGCGCCAGCTTGGCGAATCGGAGATCATCGACTACTTCAAACACGCCGCCTCGCTGAACGCCGTCGGCTACGCAAGTTTTCTGGGCGCGGGCGCTTATCGTCACTACAAGCCGGTCATCATCGACTCGCTGGTGCAGCGCGGCGAGTTTCTGACCTCGTACACGCCCTACCAGCCGGAGATTACTCAAGGCACGCTGCAGGCGATCTTCGAGTTTCAAACCATGATCTGCGAACTCACCGGCATGGAGGTCGCCAACGCCTCGATGTACGACGGCTCGACCGGCGCGGCCGAGGCGGTGATGATGGCCGTCCGCATTACCGGGCGCGACGGCGTGATCGTGGCGCGCAGCGTCCATCCCGAATATCGCGAGGTCATGACGACCTACGCGCAGCACCAGGGGCACACCGCGAGCGAAGTTGGTTTTGCCCATCGGCTCGGAAAATGCCGGCCGTGTCGATCTGGCCGCGCTCGACGCCGCGATCACCGATCAAGACGGCGTGCGTGCTGGTGCAATCGCCGAACTTCTTCGGCATCGTCGAGGACATTCCTGCGATAGCCGAGTTGGTCGCACAAGAAAGGCGCGCTGCTGATCGTGTCTCGATCGCCGAGGCGGTTTCGCTTGGCATCGTGAGGCCTCCGGTAGAGGCGGACATCGTCTCGCTCGAAGCGCAATCGTTCGGCGTTGCGCTCAGCTACGGCGGCCCCTACTGCGGAGTGATCGCCGCGAAGGAAAAGTACGTTCGGCAGATGCCCGGGCGTCTGGTCGGAGAGACCAAAGACAAGCACGGCCGCCGCGGATTTGTGCTTGACGCTCTCGACTCGCGAGCAGCACATCCGCCGCGAAAAGGCGACCTCCAACATCTGCACCAACCAGGCGTTAGTTGCGCTGATGACGACCATCTTCCTCACGGTTTATGGCAAAGAAGGCATTCGCGAACTTGCACTGCAGAACTTGGCCAAGGCCAGCTACGCGGCGGACACGCTCGGTTCCGCTCCTGATGCGAAGCTGCTCTTTAAGGACACTCCGCGCTTCCACGAATTTGTGCTTCAGACGGAGGAGCCGGTTGACATCTCTTTCGGCGCGTCTGCTCGAGAAGAAGATCATTGGCGGATTGCCGCTGGCTAAGTGGTATCCCGAGTTGGGGAACGCCTCGCTCTGGTGCGCCACGGAGCTCACTACGCGAAGCCAGATCGACAGCGCCGCTGCCGTGCTCGCGGAGTCTTCCGTAGCGGCCTCTCGCGCATAGCGCATCGAATTTGTAACAAAGATTGAGGTAAATAATGGCAAGTGCACCGGTCGTGCCGCAAGAGAAGGAATTGTTCGTCGGGAACACGCGCAAAGTGACCGCGCACCTCACCCAGAATGAGGCGCTGACCTTTGAGAAATCGTCCCCTGGCAAGAAAGCCTATAAGCTCCCCCCTCTCGATGTGCCTGAGGTTGATGCTGCAGAAGCATTGGGTGGCGCGGTCCGCGAAGACTGCGGCTACCTGCCCAGAGCTAAGCGAGATCGAGATCATCCGCCACTTCACGCGTCTCTCAACGTGGAACTACGCCATCGATCTGGGCATGTATCCGCTGGGCAGCTGCACCATGAAGTACAACCCGCGAGTGAACGAATTAGTGTCCCGTCTTGAAGGCATTGCCGAGGCACATCCATACCAGCCCGAGCATTTGTCACAAGGGGTGTTACAGATAATCCGCACCCTTCAAGACTGCCTGATCGAGATCACGGGTATGGATACGATCACGCTACAGCCGGCAGCCGGAGCACATGGCGAGTTCACCGGGATCTTGCTCACTCGCGCCTATCACCAATCCAAGGGCAACGCACGCAAGACGGTGCTCGTTCCCGACTCCGCACATGGCACGAACCCCGCAACTGCTGCGGTTGTCGGCTACCAGGTGCAGAACATCAAGTCGAACTCGCTCGGCATGGTGGATGTAGCGGCGCTGGAAAGCCTGGTGACGGACGACGTCGCTGCGTTGATGCTGACTAACCCCAGCACCATTGGCGTCTTTGAGAGCGAGATCCACAAGATCGCCGACATCCTGCACGCCAAAGGCGCTTTGCTTTATATGGATGGCGCCAACATGAACGCGCTCGTCGGCAAGGTGCGGCCCGGCGACTTTGGTGTCGATGTAATGCACCTCAATCTGCACAAGACGTTTTCAACGCCGCATGGCGGAGGAGGCCCCGGCTCTGGCCCTGTCGCATGCAAGAAGATTCTGGAGCCCTTTCTGCCAACGCCAGTAGTCGTCGAAAGCGCTGATGGCACACTGGGTTTCAACTACGACCGCCCGCAATCGGTGGGGCGCGTGCGCATGTTCTATGGAAACTTTGGGATGTTCGTTCGCGCGCTGGCCTACATTCTCGCCAATGGGCCAGATGGTCTACGCCAGACGACCGAAGACGCGGTGCTCAACGCGAACTACATCCGCAAGAAGCTCGAAGATGTGTACGAGTTGCCCTACAAGACGCCGACCCTGCATGAGGTCGTCTTTAGCGATCGCCGGCAGACGGTGAACGGCGTCAAGACCGGCGATATCGCGAAGCGTTTGATCGACTACGGATTCCATCCTTATACGACGTCTTTCCCATTGATCGTTCCCGGCGCGTTGATGATCGAACCGACAGAGAGCGAGTCGAGAGAAGAGCTCGACCTCCTCGTCGACGCGATGCGCCAAATTGCGCGCGAGGCGGAGGAGAACCCGGAACTGATCCTGAACGCTCCGCACTCGACGCGGATTTCGCGCCTCGATGAAACGGCTGCCGCAAGGAAACCGGTGCTCCGCTGGAAGCCTCCGATTGCTTAAAACAGATGGTAGCGGCCCGGGAGTAAGCTGATTCGATGGGCCGCATTCATGTTCTTACCGACCAGGTAGCCAACCAGATCGCGGCTGGCGAGGTGGTCGACCGCCCTGCTTCGGTGGTCAAAGAGCTGCTCGAGAACTCGCTCGACGCCGGGCGCGACCCGCATCCGCATCGAGGTCGAGGCAGGCGGACGCAAGCTCATCCGCATCGTCGACAATGGCCATGGCATGGGGCGCGACGATGCGTTGCTCGCCTTCGAGCGCCACGCTACTTCCAAGATTCGATCGAGCGACGATCTGCTCTCGATCGCGACACTCGGCTTTCGCGGCGAGGCGCTGCCCTCCATCGCATCGATCTCTCGACTAGACCTGACTACGCGCATGGAAGACGAACTAGCGGGCACGGCGATCGAGATCGCCGGTGGCAAGATACTTCGCGTCGCAGATGCCGCCGCACCTGCGGGAACGACGATCGCTGTTCACGACCTCTTCTTCAATACTCCGGCGCGACGCAAGTTTCTCAAGGCCGAGTCGACCGAGCTCTCGCATGTCACCGCGCTGGTGACGCATTACGCGCTCGCCCACCCTGACAAGCACTTTGAGCTGCACTCGGCGACGCATGCGTTGCTCATTGCTCCGCCGGTGAAGAAGTCTGCCGAGCGAATCTATCAGATCTTCGGCAATGACACACTGCAGCAACTCATCCCTCTTGCCGCCGAGTTGCGAATGGAGCGCACCGGGCTACCCGAGCCCCCTCCGTGGAAGCGCGACGAGACGTATCAGCCGCCCGAGCCAGGTTTTTTGCGAGCCAGCGGATTTGTCTCGAAGCCCGAACTGCAGAAGCTTAATCGCAACTCGATCTATTTTTTTGTGAATCGTCGTCTGGTGCGAGATCGGCTCATCGTTCACGCGGTCATCGAGGCCTATCGCAACATCATTCCGCCGACTTCGTTCCCGGTCATCCTGATGTTTTTGGAGATGCCGCCGGAAGAGGTCGACGTGAACGTGCACCCGGCCAAGACCGAGGTGCGCTTTCGGCAACCGAGCCTCATTCATGATTTTGTCCGCGACACGATTCGCAACAAGCTGATGCATGCCCGCCCGGCTGCGGCATTTCTGCAGGCAATCACGGCGAGCGCCCATGCGACGGCGTCACTGCATCCTGCGGTCTCGCCGATGCCCGGTTCTCCGGACGATACAATCACCGCGGCTCTCAAGCCAGAGTCCGATCCGCCGGTCGAGTCGCATGAGTCCGCGCCTTTCAGCCTTGTGGCGCCCGAGCCGTCGCCGCTTGCGAGCCAGCTTCCTTTTAGCGACGAGGCGTTGCAAGCGCTCAGCTCGCTTGCCTCAGCTAACGACGCATAGCTGCGGCGAAGCGACGTTGCCTGAAGATGACGCAGCCGACGACCGCCCCAGCCTCGATTCCCTGGCCTCGCTGAAGCCGCTGGGGCAATTGCGCGAGTCGTTCATTCTCGCGGTGAACGATGAAGGGCTTTGGATCATCGATCAGCATGTCGCCCATGAGCGGGTGCTTTTTGAGAAGATCCTGCGCGAGCGCGAGGTTGAGCGAGTGCAGCGGCAGCAAATGCTGATGCCGATGCTGATCGACTTGCTTCCGGCACAGATGGTCGTCTTTGCTCGGATCGCTGACGAACTGGACCGGAACGGATTCGAGGCTGAGCCTTTCGGCCCGCGCACCATTGCGATCAAGGCGGCGCCCGTTGGACTTGAGGGCGCGAAACTCGAGCGAATGCTTGCCGAAGTGCTCGAACAGACAGAGCGCGAGACGCAGTCGGAGAACCTCGACGCCGCGCGCACTCGCATCGCGGCCTCCATTGCCTGCCACGCGGCGATCAAAATCAACACCCGCCTCGACCCGCAACGCATGGAGTGGCTGCTCGCCGAACTGGCCAAAACCGAGCATCCGACGAGCTGCCCGCATGGCCGGCCCATCGCATTAAGGTATTCTTGGAAGGACATCCAGCGGGCTTTTCAGCGGATATAGAGCGAAATCGGGAACAGGTGTGCTCCACCACCCCGATTCCGTTGGCCGACTCCCCAGGGACCATCGCCAAATCCCACCCGCTCACGAAATGAGTTTCTTTTGACATCTGAACAACTACTGGCGACACGCGCGACGCTCTGGCGGCAAAAGGCCGAGCCGCTCATCACTCTTGAGGACGCGCAATCGTGGCTTTCGCAGATCGGCCTCTGCCTTTTTCTTCCCCGCAAGGCGCAGATTCCCGCTCCGGCTCCGTCGTTTGTCGAGGCGTGCCAGGGTGAGACCAACCCAACTCCACCTCGCACCGCGATTGAGACCGCGAAGAACCTGCTGGTGCGGTTGATTGGGGCCAACTCGGCGCTGCCGCTCAACCTGCTCGGCACACCGAGCGATCATCCGGATTTCCTGGTGAGCACCGAAGCTCTGCCCTTTGTCTACGCGCTTCGCGGCGATCGCGACTGGAAGCGCGTACCGGGGACTGCGGGCGCGAATCGCGTCTCGCCGCTGATCACCCATGTCTGGCAACTGCTGGAGCGACGCGGTGTGCTCACGGCGACCGAGATTCAGGAAGAGCTGGGCAAGGAGCTGACCGAAGCTGCGGTGCTCCGCGCGTTGCATGAGCTTTGGGCGTCAATGCGGGTGATTCCGCTCTATCAAACTGACGGGCAAGAGACGCTTTGGGAGCCGCTGCAGTCGCGCCATCAGAAAGCGATGACCTCCGGGGTAGGCATGTCCCAAGTAACTGCGCTCTCGGTGCTGGCTTCGGTCTATCTGCAATCTGTGGTTGCGGCGAGACGGCGACGATGCCGAATCGTTTCTTTCGCCACTCGCCTCGCGGTCCAAGGTGCGCGAGGTGATCCGCGGACTGACGGCGACGCGCCAGCTATCGCTGATCCAGATGGAGACGCAGTCTCTGCTGTATGTCGAGGGTTCGCTGCCCGAATTTCCTGAAGCCGAGAAACCAGCTCCAAGCGAGTCCGAGATCGCAGCAAAGGCGGTCGCCCGCAGGCCTCATCCAACTTCTCCCCAAGGCATGGAGGCTTCTCTGCGACGGAGCGTCGCTGGATCCGCCGCACCGCGTCCCGCATTCAAGCGGCCCACCGCGGCTGGCTCAGAGGGCTTCGAGAAGCGATCCCCTCGTCCTGCGCGGCCAACGGCCGGAAGCAGCTTTCGCCCCGCGGCTGGTGCTCGTCCCGATTCTCGCAAACGCGAGGGAAGCTTTCGTCCCGCCGCCGGCGCACGGCCGTTCAAGCCTCGGACAGCGGCTCCGATCGAACGATCGGAACCGGGCACGGGGTTGCGTGCGGATGGCAGTCCGAAGAAACCACGCTGGCGAGATATGCCCGGCGGAAGGCCCGACCAGAAAGGCAAGCCTGCGCGGTTTGGCCCACGAAAAACAGAAGACGCGACGGGCGCGGAAACTCCGCGCCCTGCACCGCGCCGCGAACCCGGGGAATTCCGTCCCACGACAGGCTCGAAGCCTCCATACAAGCGCACTTCGACGCAGGGGGGCGGCAAACCATTTCGTCCGGCTGCTTCCGGAGGCTCCTACGGTGCGGGTCGTGCCACAGGAGGCGCTCGTCCGGCGGGAAGTTTCCGGCCGACAGGCGCTGGGGGCTCCGCGCGACCCAGCCGTCCCGGCTATGGCGGAGGCAGTCGCGAGGGAGGTCGGCCCCCATCGCGGCCTTTCAATACAGGGCGACCACCAATTCGTAGGTCGGAGAGCTCCTCGGGTGCGGATCGTTCCGGTATGCGCCCGCCATCGCGTTCCGGCGATGGCCGCTTTACCGCTCGTCCAGCAGGCAGCCGGCCATTCTTCAAACCTCGTCGCGAAGACGGCGCTGCTCCGGGCAAAACTCCCCGAGAAGGCTCTCCGGCTGGCGACCGCAAGTTCACGCCAAGGCCGCGACCGGGAGGATTTTCGTCCTCGCGGCCAAGCTCGGGCAGCTCCCGTCCGTATTCACCGCGCAGCGGCGGCGCCGGCAGACCATCCACCGGGAGACCGGCGTCGGGCAGTTCCACTTACCGAAAAACGTCTTTGCCCGGCGGACCATCGTCGGGCAGGCCAGCTGCAGGAAGGCCACCGTCAGGTCGGCCGTCTTCAGGAAGGCCAACCGGCAAAAGCTTTGGCGACTTCCCCGCCCGCAAGAAACCAGGCAGCTCGGGCTTTAAGGCCGGAGGCCCCGCTTCGGGTTCAAGGCCGCCTTCGCGCGGAGGATTCGCATCGGGCTCAAGGCCGGGCACAGGAAGGTCCGGCCCAGGTGCTGGCCGTCCGAAGACCGGCTTCGGATCCAAGCCCGGAGGCCGCCCTCCCTCGAAATTTAAGAAGCGGCCTGAATGAACAACACCAAACGCGTCATCATCGCCATCGACGGACCCGCCGGCGCGGGCAAGAGCACGGTCGCGGCGCGCCTCGCCAAGCGCTTCCATCTGCTTAATCTCGAGACGGGCGCGATGTACCGCGCCTTCGCGCTGAAGGCTCTCCAAAACCAAGTGTCAACGGATGACGCCGATTCACTTGAGCGCCTTGCGGAGACTACTTCGATCCGGCTCGAGGCGTCAGATGGCGGTAACCGCGTCTTTCTCGACAGCGTCGAAGTAACGTCGCTATTGCGCGACGCTTCGGTGACGGAGGGCGCGTCGCGCGTGAGCGTACATCCGGCCATTCGCAAATGGATGGTGGAGTTGCAACAGAAGCTGGGCGGGAGCAGCCGGATTGTGATGGAGGGCCGCGACATCGGCACTGCCGTCTTCCCCGACGCCGAGGTCAAGATTTTTCTCGACGCCGACCCGCTGGTCCGTAGCCAGCGCCGCTATGAACAGATCGAAGCGACTCCGGAGGCGGTAACGGTCGAGCCGGAATCGGTGCTGAAAGAGATCCGCGAACGCGATCAACGCGACCGAACCCGCGCTTCCTCTCCGCTCAAACCCGCGCCAGACGCAGTGGTGATCGACTCGACAAACCTGACGCTCGATCAGGTGATCGAGCGGGCAGAAGATATCGTCTTGAAGCGTTTGGCGGGTAGCATCTAGCTTTGCCTTAAAGCACCTTTGGCTCAGGCTTCGCCTCTGGTGACGGCCGCAGATGCTTGATCGGGCCGGGTGGCGTTGGGGGCGCCGGAGCCGCCTGGATGTGCGGGAGCGGAGGAAGCGGCGGCATATTCATGTCGCCCTTCTTGATCGAGATATCTCCGTGACGCACGTTCACATCGATCTTGGGGCCGCCCTTGCCGACGGTCCCGGTCGCAGTGTGGCGATCGTCGTCCCCATTCACGTTCAGGCTGAAATCGGTGTTCAGATCGCCGCCGTTGGTGGTGGCGTTGATGTTGAATCCGGCATTCGGCGGAAGCGTCAACGAGACAGCCTCGCTCGAGTTGGTGATCTGAATACTTCCCAGCGGCTCAACGGCCGTCACATCGACCGTGCCATTGGCGTTCTCGATGTGAATATCGCCCGAAATCTGGGAGCACTCGATGTTCTTGGAGCGAGTAACGATGCGCAGCGGGCCAACCGCTTGCCCGATATGCAGATCGTCGGAGTCCATGGTCAGATCGCCGGCAAGGCGTGCCAGATCGAGGTTGGTGCGGCTGGAGTGGAAATGCACCGTCGAGGCAATCTGTTCGAGATGGGTATCGCCGAAGAATTCGCCGTCCATTGCGAGCAAACCGCCGACCTCAGAGACAGTGACATCGCTGACGTGACCATCCAGGGCAACGGACCCCGCGATCTCGTGGGCGGAGAAGTCTCCCTTACTCATGTGGGCATGAACGCTTGCGCCCATGCTGTCCAGCTTCACATCGCCGTTGTTCGCGGTAACGTTGGAGGCTCCCTTGAGTCCTTCGATCGAGACATCGCCATGTCCGGCCGTGATGTCGGTGGTGGCGCCGACGGGTAGCTCGATGGTCAGATCGGCGCTGCCGTTGGGCCTGCCCTCGACCTTCACCAGAACGCTGTTGCCGTTAACCGTGATCTTCGGATCGAGAGAGGGAAAGGTCTTGTTGGCGTCGTCGTCTGAGTTCGTACGCACAACCTGATGGGCGTGGACGTGCAACAGGTTATCGCCCGATCCCGTAATCGTGACGTCTCCGTGCGGGTTCTGCAGCTGAACCGACGCGTCGGCGGGAATCGAGACGCTGCTGTCGACGTCATGGTCGTGCTCTTCGCCCATGAAGGGTGTCCAGTCGCCAGGGTTGTCCATGCCCATATGTCGCGACCACTCGTTGACATGGCGCTGCGAATAGGCAATCCCAACCAGAATGAAGATCAGCAGGACGATGCCAAAGCCTCCGCTCTTGCGGCGATATGGCTGGTCGCGATCGATAAACCACTCAAGCAGAGAAACGAGGCCGATGCCCACAAGAACAAGCGGCCACCAGCGAATGAACCAGTCCCAGAAGTAGGGCCCGCTGAGCTTGCCCGACGTGACGAGCAGCGCGATGACTCCGACGCATAACAGAACGATGGGGCCAACGATGGAGGGACGGTGCATCGCTCGCCAGTAATAGCGCTGGTCGCGGCGCTGCGCCTTCCAGTAATCCCGCTGGGTCCGAAGGGCGTCCTTCTGGGCGCGCCAATAGGCCTTCTGCTGCTCACGAGGATCTTGGGAGGACGGTGGATAGGGCGGAGGCGAAGCTGCCATCAGGGCCTCCCCGCGCCGGGGTCCTGGCCAGGCATCGTAGATGGCGGCGGAACGATCGATGTGCCCGGGCCCCCGTAAATGGTGGGGTTCGGCGCAATCGGCTGTCCGGTGATCGGGTCAAAGCCGTCGAGCTGGGCCTGCGAGAGCGCGGCGCGCTCGGCCAGACTCATAAGACCGAAGAGGATCAAGTACAGCGGCCAGCTCCTGCCAAAGCTGAGAACGTCCCACTGGTTCAGCAGGGCCGTAATGCCAACCAGCAGCAAAAAGGCCGGTCCGCGCAAGCGTCGTATCATCAGCCAGCTATTCATTGTCCACCTCCAGGCGGAAGGCTTCTCCGCGCCTGCTTAAAGAACAGCCATACTCCGACGGCGATAATGATCAGCGGCCAGCCGCGGCTAATCCAGTGAAAGCTGAAGATGCCCAGCGTCCCGAAGAGAAAGAGCAGACCGAGCACGATCAGGATGATTGCTCCGGCTGGCTCATTGCGCCGCGCCGCCTCTGGAAACGGCGGAGGCACATCGGGAAACGGCGGTGGCGGATAGCTTGCGCTCGGCGGTGGCGGAGCGTATGCAGCGCCTGGCGGAGTGTAGGGAGGATAGTTTCCCCCGACAAACGAGGCGGCCGGCGGATTTGGCGGCGTGGTTGCCGATGGGTAGGGCGGCGGAGGATATCCTACCGGGGGAATACCCGTCCCTGGCGCTGCACCCGGAGCGACTCCCGGCTGTTGCGTCCCCAGCCGATTCGCGAGATCGTTGATCCCGAACGGGTCAGGCAAGGGCATTCCGTCGCGCCGGGCCTTGGCGGTCTGGTTCGCGTCGAAAATCTGATAGAGCACCCAGGCGGCGATGAAAAATCCGAAGAAATCGTGCTGGTCGGTAATGGCGATCAGGATGACGAAGACCAGCACATGAATCATGGCCTTCACGAACTGGCCGTTGTACATGGCGCCGACGCCGGGAATGACGCCCAGGATCGTTGCCAGTGCCGGGTTCGGCGCCGGCTGGAGAGACCGGGACGCCGGGTGGGAACGGAGCTCCCGGCTGTGCTCCGGGAACGCCGACCTTGGCCGCCAGGCACTGTTCGCAGTAGATAATGCCGCCTACCGGGCGTGTGCATTCGTTGCACAACGCCTTGCCGCAGTTCTGGCAGTAGGACGCTACTGGAGTTTCAGGGTGATTGACGCAGTTCATGCGATCCCTCTTTCTGCTTGATCCGCTGCTCTGCTATCAGTGGCTTCGATGCTGTTTTGGAACAACTCTGTTTCCATTCCTCGACGAACCATGGGCGGCTCGGGCGTGAACGGCGACTCCCCCAGCGGATTCCTAAGAGCGGCGTCGACCTTTTCGCCCCACAACATGGAGCTACGTTGCTCCGGGCTTGCTGGATTCGCCGGTACCTGGGACTTCCCACCGCTCTTGTGCCCGCCATCCTGCGGCGTAGGCGCGGGGGTGTTCTGCACCGGCTTCTCGCCAGGAGCCGGGTTGTTGATGTCGGAGTTTTGCCGCATCTCCCGCACCTGCGCTTCCATCATCGTAAACGAAGCGCAGATTGTCGTAATAACGCACCACGCGCGCGCTGGTCGTGTGGTATTGCTTGTTGAGATTGGAGCTCAGCGCCGACGGATTCAGGTCGGCCATGCGGATCGTGGTCAGCCGCACACCGGCCATGTTCAACGTCAGCGTGATCGAAAAGAACGCCATGGCCGCAGTCATCAGCAGTCGAGGCTGGGCCATCTGGCGGCCGGCGAACGCCACTCCTCCGCGCTTCCAGAAGGGCGGTACAGGTGCAACAGGAATCGCCACCGGCGCCGGAATCAGGTCGCCGTTGATGCCGGGGCGAGGTTCCGTACCGCTGGTCTGGGCCAGGATGCGTCCGACAAGTGTCGACGGCGCCTCCGGCTCCACGCGCAGGAAGCTCAGCCACTCGCGGCCCTGCCCTGCCTGGGTAAACATCTCCGCGCATGCCGCGCAGCTCTCCCGATGCGCATGAAAGCTACTCGGGTCTCCAGCTGCCAATGTCCCATCGAGAAAGTCCACCAGCATTGCTTCCCATTCTTCACAGGTCAGCTTGCGGGCGGGCGAAGCGCCGGCCTTTCCGGCATTGGGATCGTGTTGACTATGCTCTGACATCTAAACCACCTGCCTTTTATTACGTTCAAGCAAACGTGCCAGTTCCGCGCGCCCGCGGCTGATGCGGGATTTCACGGTGCCCTCGGGTATGCGAAGTACCTGGGCAATTTCTTTGTAATCGAGGTCCTGCAAATCCCGCAGGATGACCGCTTCACGCAGTTCCGGTGAAATTTTGGTGAGCGCCTGCTGCACCATGCGTTCGATCTCGCGGGCTGCCGCGTGCTGGTGGGGACTCGGCTTGCTGTCCGCAAGGCGGTCGGAGATCTGCAATTCGCTCGAATCTTCCCATCCGGCATCGAGAGAGTCGGTCGCCCGCTGTTGCCGTCCACGGCGGAAGTGATCGACCAGCAGGTTGCGGGTGAGGGTCGTCAGCCAGGTGGGAAAACTTCCCCGGGTAAGGTCGAAGCTCGCCAGGTTTCCGTAGACCTTGAGGAAGACTTCCTGGGTAAGATCTTCGGCGTCATGCGAGGAACCGGTAAACCGGTAGCAGAGGCTGTAGACGCGCCGGTGCTGCGCCTTGACCAGCTCGGCCCAGGCCGCCGAATCCCCATCCAGACAGCGCCGGACCACTATCGCCCAGTCGACTTCCAAACGCCTCTCCTCAAACACGGGCACGGAACGGGGCCGGGCATGTTCGCCTCCCGTTGCCGACTTTCCCGCTGGCTGCGCCTCGTGGCGCCAGGCCGAAACCGGCTCCGCGACGGCGCTTTTTTTCGCGTCTGCCGCAGTCGCCCTGCTCCGGCTAACCTTGCCGGGTTTGACCCCAGCTGTATCGCCACCGAATTGGTTCCAGGTAATAACCCCTGCGCAGCTCATGCTCAAGAGATACGCGACGCCGGGCAAGTTAGTTCCGAAGAGTCCAATGGCTCGATGCTATGTTGCCTAGAATACTCGTTTCCCCGCCCTGCACGCCGTGGCAGGCGTTCTCCGGTCGAGGCGCGGCCCGCGAGCGCAATGGAGGTACGCACCAGATGGCCAAAGGCTGAATGGGCGAGTTGTAGACTGGAGGAACAGACCTAGAGCTCTGCTTCGCCTACGTAAAGAAAATCGGAAGTGGTATTCTGTGACTCCGAAAAAGGAATCGGTGCGACGGGAACGTTGCCCCGTGCCCGCGATTGAACCAATTCATCCGCCTAAATAATGCTCGAGATGGCGGCCAATAGTGAAGAAAATGAACTGCTTCACGTTTTCAGTGAAAGGCCATGGTGAGGAAAAGCTCGACATCTCTGGGTCGCATTCTGGTCATTGACGATGACCCCGGCGTCGGCTCAGCCATCCGGGCCACGCTGGAGAGCGCGGGCTTTGACCCCGCTGTCGCGCGGGACCGCGTCGATGCCCTGCATCGCCTTGCAGCTACAACACAGTTTGACCTGATCCTGCTCGATGTCGTGCTGCGCGATGGCGACGGATTGTCGCTGCTGGAAACATGGAAGCGGGTGCACCCCGAGACGCCAGTGGTGATGATCTCGGGACTGCACGATATCAGCGTCGCCATCTCGGCAATGAAAAAGGGCGCCTATGATTATCTGCTTAAACCGGTTGGACAAGAGCAACTGCTGAGTACGGTGCGGCGCGCCCTGAAAGAACGCGAGCTTGACCGCCACGACAAACTCCAACGCCAAGGCCTGGAGCAGTTGGTAGAAGCGCGCACGGAAATGCTCCACCGCGCGATCTCCGACCTCGAGCGCTCTTACGACATTACGCTCGAAGCACTCGGCAACGCGCTCGATCTTAAAGACGCCGAGACCGAAGGCCATTCCAAGCGAGTGACGGCCTACTCGATCGTGATCGCGCGTGCCATGAATATCGACCCGTACGAAGTGAAGGTGATCGCCCGCGGGGCCTTTCTGCATGACATTGGGAAGATGGCGATCCCGGACGCAATTCTGGCCAAACCGGGAAAACTGACGCTCGAGGAACAGGCGGTGATGCGCGAGCACTGTGTCCGCGGCTACACCATGCTGAAGAAGATTCCCTTTCTCGAGCACGCGGCCGAGATTGTGTTGAGCCACCAGGAACATTTCGATGGCAGCGGCTACTCGCGCGGGCTGAGAGGGGAGGAGATTCCAATCGGGGCCCGGATCTTCTCCGTCGCCGATGCGCTGGACGCGATTACCTCCGACCGCCCCTATCGGAAAGCAAAGTCCTTCGCCGAGGCCCGGCGCGAAATTGACCGCTGCAGTGGAACCCAGTTTGACCCGGCGATCGTCGCCGTCTTTCGGGAGCTTCCCGAAAAGCTATGGATCGACCTGCGCGCCGAGATCGATCAGCCCAAAGGCGTCGCTTCATTGGCGTTGAGCGAAAGCCTTCGCAATCGCTAAGGCGCATCCCACCAGAGAGGTTTCTACTTATGGCACTCTTGTCCACCACGCAGGTGACTGAAAATCTCGCCGTCCGGCCGCTCTGGCAGTTGGCCGCACCCAACATCGAACGAACCGTAACCTTCGCTGACTTTCCAGCCGCAATCGCTTTTGTGAACCGGGTCGCCGAGGCAGCCGAGAATGCCAATCACCATCCCGATATCGATATCCGGTGGAACAAAGTCCGCCTGGCGCTCTCTTCGCACGATGCCGGGGGATTAACTGAGCGGGATTTCAAGCTCGCCGGAGTGATCGACTCTCTCGTATAGCCCTTACCCGCAGAGAAGCTCAGTAGATGTCGTCGTCGGGAGACAACGGTGCCTCAGGCACTTTCCGGTGCCTCGTGCAGGCTCCGAAGTGCCCGGCGATTCCACAGCACCAGCGCGAGCGAACCGAAGAGGGCGCTGCCACCCAACCACATTGCCGCTCGTGCAACGCCGCTCATTTTCTTCCCCAAATCTGGGGAATCCTGGGAATCACTTCCGTTTGCCATTGGTATGCTCCGCTGATTTCTGATGCACGATAGCGCCACGAGTCCTCAAATTTGTACCTCTAACCCAATTTTGGACGGCTTCTGCTCGTCAATTAATACGTAGAACCGTAGAACTGGCCCCGGATATCTCTTTCAATGGATTATTTCTCGCACCCTGAGAAATAAATTGGGAGCCAGCTTGTATTTCAATATCAGATTTATTTTCAACAGCTTAGCTAAGACTTGCGGCAATAAAGACGTCTGAAATCGTCAGAAAAGAGGAGAAATCTCCTGAATATAGAAACTTTTTTCTAGCTTTCTCCATCTATACATATGTAAGATGACTTCAGTTGAGTGATGGAGCGGCGCTCTCCTCAACTAGACAAGTTTATAAGTTGCGTCACTGGCCTCCCGGCACGATTCAAAATACCGATCGTGCCGCCTTTTTTTTGTCCGGCCAACGTCGTTTTCGCAGTGATAACCTCTCCCGCCAATCTCCCCATATACACTACTCCAGGAGTGATTATGAAACGCTTGCTGATCCAGGGCGCCTGGGGCCTCCTGGTTGCGACCCTCACAGTTGCCGGATACGCGCAATTTTCCAATCCTGCCGATGACGTACCCGCGTACAACTCCCAGCCACCAGCCAAAGGGACCAAGCTTCCCCCGGTTCTCGCTGGAAGCCAGTTGGCGGGAGACTATTTCCGTTATCCATGGCAGGTCAAGGTCTATAAGGAAGCGGCGAGCATCCAGCCGGTCCTCTTCCAGCTACCCTGTTACTGTCATTGCGATCGAGCGATGGGCCACAACAGCTTGCACAGCTGTTTCGAGGGAACCCACGGCGCGGAGTGCTCGACCTGTGCCAAAGAAGAGCATTACGCGTATGTGATGACCCAGCGCAAGATGACGCCGCAGCAGATTCGCGCCGGCATCGAACGCAAGGAATTCGAATCGATCGACTTGCAGTCGATTGCGTCGGTTACGACCGGCCCCTCCGCCAAGAGCCCCGGCAAGTAGCCGATTCCGCAGACTCTGGGCCAGCATAGCCGAACAATTGGGCGTAAACTGGAATCAGCGGTAAGGTTTTCCGGCAACATCGGACGATTGGCTCGAAGTGGAGCCAACTCCAAATGGGGGCGTCACGGTTTCGACGGAATTGCTTGCGGCAAAGAGGCATGCCGGGGTCTGGGCACCCGTAATCGTCCGGAAAAACATAGTTGCCAATAATCAACTAGCATACGCAGCTTAATTAATTAAGTTGCCGTTCTTGGAGGCTTCGCCCGTGGGCCGCCAAAGGACGTCGCACAGCGGGCTGGTTCTCTCCGCTACGTCTGTGTGGTGAGAACGAGATCATCAGGCTAGCGCTGCGCGCACCTTGTCCGTTCTGAGCGCGCAGAGCGAAGTCACTGGAACGCGACTGAGCATGGAGCCTCTCTTTGTTGTCATCAGTTTCGGACGCGGGTTCGACTCCCGCCGCCTCCACCACTAACCTATTTATTGTCTTAGATTTGCATTAACACATGAATGTATTACTTAATTTCTATCACCGCAAGAAATTCTAGCTTCGATTGATAGAACCCTCACTATAGGTCCCAGTTCCCTACTGCCCCCTCGCATTTTCGATCGCTGACGGTAAACTTCCCTAAACAATTTGCTCGGCGGACTTGCTTGCGTATCAAGGCTTCTGCGTTCACTCAACTTACCGAGTAGCCGGTTATACGTCCACGTGATCAGCCTCGGACCGCGTTCGACTTGAAGAGTTATCGGCGCCGTCGTTGCGTTAGACATGCTTTGACCATGCTCGTCCACTCGCTCCCGATTCTTCGATTTGTTCTAACGATCTGCCCTTCGTTTCCGGGACAGCTGCAAAAACAAATCCCGCCCCGACAAGGCAAATAGCGCCGTAGGCAAAGAACGTGCCCCCCGTTCCAAGACTTTGATTCAAGAGTGGAAATGTATAGGTAAGAACAAACGATGCGACCCAGAGGGCCGCCACCGATATCGATACCGCCGAGGCGCGAACCCGATTGGGAAATATCTCCGTAATGAGCACCCACGTTACCGGGGCGAGCGACATCGCATAACAGGCGATGGCGCACAAAGTAAGAGTTAGCACCCAGATTCCTGAAGTGCCGCTGCGATATGCGAAACCAACGGCGATGTGCGAGAGACCCACGCCCAGGCATCCGAGGAGCATGAGCGGACGCCGCCCGAAGCGATCCACGAACAGCATCGCAACCAATGTGAAGATCAGGTTGATGGTTCCCGTCACAACGATGTTGAACAAGATATCGCTGACGCCATAGCCAGCGCTTCGATACACCTCTTCGGCATAGTTGAAGAGAACATTGATCCCGCTAGCCTGTTGCAGCACTGCAAGAGCGATGCCGATCAGCAACAGCTTGCGGATCTTTCCAGAGAAGAGCAGGCGCCAATCGTGCCGCTCGGCTGGCACCCTAAGGCTATTGCGAATCGACGTCAGCTCCGCGTCGCCGTATCTCTGGCCGCCTATCCGTTTCAATACCTCTAGCGCCGCAGTCTCATCTCCCTTTCCTGCCAGCCACCGCGGGCTCTCCGGAATAAAAGGCGCGGTGAACAAAAAGACCACTGCCGGAACAGTGACAGCGGTGAACATCCATCGCCAGCCGTAGTGCGCGTTCCAGGATGCGGCAATCGCTGTTTGGGTGGCATGTTCAGGCACACGTTCAGCGATGGCCCAGTTGGCTATCTGGGCCATGAGAATGCCAATCACAATCGCAAGTTGATTGAGGCTGACCAATCGGCCTCGCCATGCAGCGGGACTTATTTCGGCGATATACATGGGCGAGATATTCGAAGCCAGGCCGATAGCGACCCCACCAAGAATGCGCCAGCTTATAAAAGCGGAAAAACTGTATGCCCAACCGGTAAGCAACGAAGAGATCGCAAAGAGCAACGCGGAGAAGATCAGCACTTTCTTGCGTCCCACGCGGTCGCTCAGTCTGCCTGCCAGGAGTGAACCGCCGAAGCAGCCGATGAGCGCGCAGCTGTTGGCCCATCCGATGAGCCCCGCCGAATCGAGATGAAAATAGGCCTCATAAAATGGCTTCGCTCCGCCGATGACAACCCAGTCGTAGCCGAATAGGAGGCCGCCCATCGCCGCGACAAAAGCGATCATCCAGAGAAAGCCGAGCCGGAATTCGCCTTCGAAGGTTTGCTCTGTACCGGACGAAACCGAAACGATCTGCATGACTATACCTTTCGTGAAGCGGCGGTGCAGCGGCGCAGAAGATCCGCGGCTCCCGTATGGTTGCAATCGAGGCGCAGCAGATCCCGGAGCGAAGCCACCGCTTCATCGTTACTCCCTAGACCTGAAAGTGCCTGGGAGCGAAGAAATAAAGCTTCAACCTGATTCCTGCGTTGGAGGTCATCCTCAAAAAGGAGCATTGCTGGCAGGGATGTAGCAAAGTAGTCGATCTTTGCTTCCGTGTTTTCAAGTTCGGTGGAGTATTCCAAAATTTCGCGAAAGAGGCCTCTGCCAAGTTCGGACGCGCCAAGCCGCAGGTGAGCCATAGCTGTCCAGTAGGTCATGTCAGAGATGCGGCGCACCGACATCTGCTGAAAATCTCCACGCTGGCGGGTCGCGCGATACCACCAGGAAGCAGCCTCTTCCTTTTCTCCCAACGCCTCGTGGGAGAAGCCGATCCAGTAGTAAATATCGTTCTGGCTGGCAAGCAGATGTCTTGCCTCGCTCAGGTTATCGGGGGGTTGCAGCGCTGCACGGAAATGATCGAGAGCAGCGTGAACATTCCCGGCCACAAGCGATGTTTGCCCAAGCAAGAGGCGGCTACGAACATACTGTGCCAGCACCAGGCCCTCTCCACCTTCCCACGGCTGGAATTGACGATGAAGCAGAAGCCGCAATGCATCCTGGGGTTGCCCTACCTGGTTGTAGAGTGTTGCAAGTTCTACGGAAAGGTCATCCCGCTGTGAAATCAGATGCGCGTAACTTCGCAACTCCGCCAGGCGGCTCTCCGGACTTTCACCGGTCCTTTTCCAGAGTTGATCTCGTTCATAAAGCACACGTCCGTCGTTCGGATTCGCAGCTAGAGCCCGATCAAAGGCGGCCCGAGCGGTAGGGATATCTCCGCGGACGTTGAAAGCTGCAATACCAAGATTGCGCCAGGCTGTCGGGAAGGACGGATCCAGCAAAGCCACAGCCTCCCAGTGTTGGATCGCTTCTTCGTAACGCCGCCGGTCGTAGAGAAAATTCCCCAATAGATAACGGGCTGCCGCATTTTGCGGATCAGCCGCTATCGATTCCTCGAGCACGATCATCTCCTCGAGTCGCGACGGGAGGCAGTGATGCAGCGCGACGGAGTTTACCCGCTGTTCGAGTCTCATCTGCTTGAGCCGGATCGATCTGCCTCTCTAGCAAGGCAAGAGTCAGTAACTCAATCGGAAGAGTGCCAACACGGTTATCGGAGATCGCGAGGCGCAGCACAGCGGCGGCCTCCTCGTTTTGCACCGATTCGCATGAAATCAAAGGCCAGATCGAGTCGCTCCTGGCCATTCGCAGGCGCGATTCCCTCACGCCAACGAGACATAATGTCGAGCGGATCCAGGGCGCGAATCTCACGATGCACTTCATCGGCCTCGCCAGGAAGCCCCAGCTTTCCGAGAACGATGGCCTTTAAGTTGAGGGCGGCAAGATTCTCTGCATCGGCGACAATGCTCCGATTTACATGGTCGAGTGCAATCTCCCACTCTTTGCGAGCAGCGTCGATCTCGGCGAGGGCCAGATAGGCGGGAGCGCGCCAGGCTGCATTCCACGTTGCTTTGTACAGTGCGTCATAGGCAAGCTTTTCACGCTTGCGGAATCGTTCGGTAATGCCGAGGTTGTAATAAGGCTCTCCGTCATACGGATTGGGATTAAGCCGAGTAAGCCGTTGGATTGCAGTTTGAAAGTGTTCGGCGGCAGCGTCGAACTCTCCGCGGCGCAGATGCCATAGCCCCATCGCATTGTTGACCCGGCTATCCTCCGGATCTCTGCGAAGCGCCTCTCGCCAGTATGCCTCGGGCATCCGCGTAGCATGGCTATACTGCCGAAGATGAAGACCCGTCAGATAGAGCTCCTCGATCGTGGGAATCTCAGACGGCGTAGGGGGTTCAATAGCAACGGAAAGAGTTTTAGCTGGAACTACGGCGCCGCGATCATACTCAATGAGTAGCCGTTCGCGATGCGTCACGCTTGCCGAAAGAGAATTCTCATCGGTTCCTTCTGCAAAACTTGCAGACAAGAGAAGCGGATGTGCGACGTCGACTCCATCACTCCATCGAGCAATTTCGACGGAACCGGCAGATAAGACCACAACCACTTCATCGAATGAGCGCGTGACATAGAGACCGATCGTTGCAGTCCCGTTGGAGCACTTGAGGCTAAGCGCTGCATCCAGGTTTGCAGCTACCGGAACTCCAATCGCATGAATGGGAAACCAGTTTTGGGTAAACGTCTTAGTTTCCCACGGCGCGAGAAAGGAGAAGTCGGGTTGATTATCGGTATAAACGCCAGCCATCAGCTCGACATATGGCCCGTCCCGGTCGGTGAGGCTGCGGTCCCACGCATATCCAAATTCGTGATTGCCCCAGGTCCACTGCTTCTTCCCTGGAGAAATGTGATGATCGGCTACATGAACCACACCCGCCTGAACGGCGTGGTCATAACCTCCAAAGAAGTCACCTTCGGTGCCGGTAATCATGTAGCTCGTAGGCACCGGAATATTCGAATACCAACTTAGATCGTTTGCCGGATAAGAGCCGTCAGGAACGAAACAGCCGGGTTGCTCCTCAGCAGGCACACCAGACTGAGCGCGTTCCCCATAATCGATTCCGTAATAACGCCCGTCGCTTAGCGGAAAACTGGTCATCGCTCGCTTGGCGTGATCGGCGACGAAACGAACATCCGCCGGAAAAAACGACTGATATTTCTCATGGACGCGGGTCGCAACGTTGGCCCACCAAAGAAAGGTTTGCGTCAGTTGAGTCCGATTAAACAGTCGAGCTTTCACTTGAACAATGGCTCGGCCCGGATGCAGGCAGACTCCGTGCATTCCCTTCATCCGCAGCATGGGATCGTGATCGCTGCACCATACAGTGACAGAGCCGTCCCGATGGTGCTCGATCTCAGTTTCTACGGGCATAAATGTCGCCGGACGATGATGCTGGGGCCAGTTGAATTCCACGCCCCCGGAAATCCAGGGTCCGGCTAAGCCCACGAGCGCCGGCTTGATGACGTTCTGCCTGTAGAAGAAATCATAGCCAGTCGTCTTGTCGTACCCCACATGAATACGCCCACCAATCTCGGGCAGAATCATCAGACGCAGAAAATCATTCTCGATGTGAATCGCCTGCCAGTACTTCGGTACGGGTTCAGTCGCAATCCGATCGATGAAAGGCAAAGGATAGACCCGTCCGCTGCTGCCTTGATACACCCTCTTTTCAAGGAACATGGGGTTGGGGTCGGGCTCTTCCGGAGCATACGTAAGGATCTCAACAGGTTCTTGCCAAGCCCGCACCTCACCCGCCAGGTCAGCGGGAGCTTCAGGAAGTCGCAAAAGATACACTTGTTCGCCCGCCTGAGGAGGACGTGACGACTGAGGTGCCATATTCAACTCCCAGGAAAATCGATAAGCTACACGCGAGTATAGCGACCGACAGGTGGTTTTAATAAATGCGTAGAAAGCGCTAGGAGGTCTCTGGCAACGCCGCCTGTCGACGCGTGCTCGTTCTGGCTGCCATCCGCATCAGCGATGTGGGTTTTCCCGAGATTGCGGGCCCCCTCTGCCTTCACCAACCATCTTTCTCGGCCGCCAGATTCCGCAATCATGATGGCGCGTCGCGAAGTATTCGATTGGAATCTACGGCTCACAGTCGATACGCTCGCTATACTTTACCGTGATGATCGTCGTGAGTTTCAAAGCTGCGGGCAAGGGCAGAGGTTGTGGCAGGAGTTCAACTCCGCGGAGCAGCGTCCGACGGATGCTCACCCACCTTCTCGTCATAGCGGTGATCGGAATTCACGCCTCCGCGAAGGCAGCAGACAAGCCCGCCGAAAGTGCCCAGATCATTCCTATCGACGTTCAAGGCCAGGGGCCGCAATTTGAGGGGCTGGGAGCACTCAGTGCCGGAGCGTCCTCTCGCCTGCTGATTGACTATCCTGAGCCCCAGCGCAGCCAGATTCTCGATTATCTCTTCAAGCCGGGCTATGGCGCGGCTCTGCAGCACTTGAAGGTCGAGATCGGCTCCGATGTCAACTCGACCGACGGTTCTGAGCCAAGCCATATGCGCAGCCCAGACGATCACAACTACGAGCGCGGCTACGAATGGTGGCTCATGGTCGAGGCACGCAAGCGAAATCCGCAGATCATTCTCGACACGCTCCCATGGGGCGCTCCGGGTTGGATCGGCAATGGCCGTCTTTATTCGAAAGATATGGCCGCGTATGTAGTCGATTTTCTTGAGGCTGCGAAGAAACAGTACAACCTCGACATCGCGTACACCGGTATATGGAATGAGCGAGTATACGACGCTGAATATGTGAAGACCCTCAGCGACGCGCTGAAGCACGCAGGTCTGAAGACCAGGGTCGTCTGCTGCGATGAATATCCGGGGGAAGGCGGCGATCAATGGGAGATCGCAACGGCCATCCAGAAGGACGCGAAGCTGAAGGACTCCATATATGCTCTCGGGGTCCATTATCCGTGGGTGTACAACCACTCGACGACACCGGCGACGGCAAGAGAGTCCGGCAAGCCGCTATGGTCCAGCGAAGACCAGCCCAATGATGGAGGCGGCCCCATCGTCTCACGGGATTGGGCGATCGGGGGACGCCTTCTCGCCAAGCTCTACAACCGGAACTATCTCGAAGGCGGCTTCACCAAAACTGAGATTTGGAGTCCCATTACTTCCTATTACGATATTCTCGCGGCGCCCAACTCCGGCCTGATGTATGCGAACACCCCGTGGTCAGGAAACTATTCGGTGCAGGGAGCCATCTGGGCAACGGCGCACACGACCCAGTTCGCACAACCCGGGTGGACTTACGATGATCCCTCCTGCGGATATTTAGCGCATGGCGGCAGCTTCGTCACTTTTCTTTCGCCGGATCGGAAGAGCTGGAGCACCGTGATTGAAAGCATCGACGCGCGTGTGCCGCAGACGGTCCGATTGCGGCCGACGCAGAGTATTCCGAACGCAACTATTCACGTTTGGCAAACAAATACTTCGACAACGTTTAGCCATGTCACCGATCTTCACCTTTCTCAAGGTGCGTACACGCTCGAAGTGCAGCCCGACTCGATATACACCGTGACGACTACGACCGGGCAACGCAAAGGGGATGCAAGCCCGCCGCCTCCGGCAGGTTTCCCCCTCCCCTACAGCGACACCTTTGATTCCTCGCCCTTAGCCCATGCGGCGCGCTATCTCGCCGATCAGGATGGCGCGTTCGAAGTGCAGCCATGCCGCCAGCGCAACGGGAACTGCCTCACGCAGGTAATTACCGTAAAGCCCACGCCCTGGTCGCCATTGCCTGATCCGTTCACGCTGGCCGGCGACATCACCTGGCGTGACTACTCAGTAGCGGCGGACGTTCAGATTCCGCTCGCGGGGGAGGCGACAGTCTTTGGCAGAATCGACAATGCGAGCGCGTTTGCCGACGCCAAGGCGATCTACCCTGCTGGATATGGGTTAATTCTGAAGAGCGATGGCCATTGGCGGCTGATCTCGACTGCCTACAAGCAAGACACGCTGGAGCTGGCTGCGGGTGTAATCGCGGCAGATGAACATACCGATAGGTTGCCCTGGCACCGTTTGATGTTGAGTTTCGAGAAGTCATCTGTAGCGGTAGAGATCGACGGCAAACGCCTTGCACAGGTTGCAAGCTCATCGCACGATCACGGTATGTTTTCGATTGGAAGCAACTGGAGCACCGTCCAGTTCGACAACCTGACCGTGAATCCCATCACACCGCAGGCAGTAGCCGAACGCTAGTCGCGCCGCTCAATACGCACGATTGATCTTCATTCATTGGAGGAAACGGAGTCATTGCGTCCATTTTGCCCGTAGAGACTTGTCCGACCTGTCGGCAAATTGGACACTTGGCGGCTTCGCCCAGAAATATCGGTGATGATAGTTGCGTCGGCAACCACGGAGAGACGTCCTTGTGAAAAGCCTCGACGGGTATCGATGATATCTGCGGGAGCGAGGTTAACTCTCAGTGAATGCTCGGGCGCGCCGGTAGCGCGGTTCGTTGCGGGGTAGGCCTCTGCGCCAGTCTGCGAAAAGATGATTGCACCGACATTGTCGTTTGACCTCGCGTGCTCGATCGGTGGTCTTCGCGCCTGCGCGGTGAAATGTCCAACCGGAATGAAAGCTGACGTCGCCGAGATCAAAGGCGCTTTCTTCCATGTGAAATTTTTCAAGAGCTTGCTTGAGCGTCATCTCGCTCTCGTCACTGATCTCGAGATCCCGGCCCGCCTGGAAACGATGACTCTTCTCGCAAAATGCCAGAGGCCCCATTTCGGATGGAGTATCCTGCAACGGCACCCAGGCCGTGACGGTCTTTTCACTATTCATCGGCCAGTAGTATTGGTCCGGGTGCCAGGGCGTGATTCCCCCACGCGCTTACTTCCATTCCGTCCGCTTGTTTTGTCAAGTCGTTAGACAGGGTCATCTATCGCCTGCACGTCTTTGGCTGTGAACGTCGCGCGCCAGGGGCTCGTCCGCGGGAATCAGCATCGTTGCACCCCGATGGAGGACTCCAGGATGACGCGATTCGAGCCACTTCATATAAACAAACCCGGCGAGGAGCGCTGCGAGAAAAAGATAGGGTGTCAGGCTATAGGGCCACGCGGGTTTAGGGTAAACCGTGACAAAGAGGACAGGGATTAGAGCCAGTGTGGCTATCCATGGAACCACTCCATGCCGCCAGATGGTAAACCCGGCTCGCTGTTCCCGCCGCATGTAGCTCGTCAACGCCAGATTGGCCATGGCGTAAAGGATGATGACAGCAAGAGTCGCCATGGTTTCAAGGAAGCCAAAGATAGTATCGGGGCTCAGCAAAAGGCCGACTAGCAAAATGGCCGCCATGCCGGATACCTGCACAAACGCGATGGCGAAGGTCGGTGTCCGATGCACAGGATGGATACGCCCAAAGCTACTGGGAAGTACGCTCGCGCGACCCATTGTGTACATCACCCGGGATGCAGCGTTCGTGCAGGCGAGACCGACGCCGACAGAACTGTTGATAATCGCGAGGACTACCAACCACCAGCCGACACCCCATAGCGAACGGCCGAGAACATAATACGGATTCGGGTTCGAGGCGAAGGCAGCCATATCGCCAGTGCCCCAACCGATCGCACTCGCATAAGAAGTAAGGATGTAGAAAACCCCAATGCTGCCTAGCGAGAGCATAATCGCCTGGCTTATGAACTTGCCGGGGCGGCGAGCCTCCTGGGCAAGCGGTGCTGGCGCCTCAAAGCCGCTCAGGGCGAGGATGGAAAAGACCATGCCGGCCAGGATGCCACTAAAATGATGGGGCGATGACGATGGCTTGATTGGCGCAAGATACTTAGAACCCGGACCCGGGATGGATCACGAAGGTGATGGCGAGCGCTAACATGATCAGCAGTTCGAGTCCGCCTAGCAGCGCGGTCGTCCGAGCCGACAACTGGATGCCGTGATGAGTAAGCGCCCAGACAAGGGCAGTTATCGCCAGAGCAATAGACCACCATGGGATGTTGATATGGAACTGCTTCTGCAGCATGTCCGAGATAAGGTAGCCAAGAAACCCAGTGCCCCCGGCGGCGCCCAGGATCTCATAAATCAGATAGCTCCAGGTGGCCATAAATCCGCTGCGGCTGCCCAGCCCGCGCGTGGCGAAGGAGTAGTAGCCGCCGCTCGATGGCATATATCGCGAGAACTCCGAGACTGTGTTGCCGATGAAGAAGCAAATTACAGCGGAGAGCAGGAACGACAGCGGCATAGCCGGTCCCGCCTGGGCGGCGATGATAGGGAAAGTGAATATGATGTTGGCCGCCGGGGCGATGTGCGTGACTCCCTGGAACACCAGTTCTGAAAGGCCCAGCGAATCCCGCAGGAGCTGAGGATCCGCACTGGGCGTTTGAGTGATGTCATGGGTCAACTGGAAAATCTCCTGGGATAAACAATACAGGGATGAAGCAATCCGGCTGGTTAGCTTAGCGTCATTGATGATTGCAGGCGTCAGGACGCGGTCTTATCGACCCGACGATAAGGCTGCTAGGTTTCCAACGCGATGACAGTATTAGGTGCCAGGAAAAAAGGAGGCACAAGAGCGCAGGTATTTGAGAGCGGCAAAACCTCTTCCGGTAATTCAATGCCGAGTACGTCGCTCATAAACGAGCGTCTCTTTTGACACCGGTCGAAGCAATCCGGAGCGAACTCTCGAAGCTTCTTTCGCAGCTCCGCGTCGGCAATGACGATTCCATCTTCCATTCGAGTGGAGAAATATTCGCGGGATTGTGGGATGACGTCTACCTGGATAGCCATGCCCGAGGCTACCGGGATCTGAGAGTCCGGATAGAACGGCGAACTCACCCATTCGTCCAGATGAATCAGATGGCCAGGATTGAGGTAGACGCCAAATCTCTCAAACGGCAAGCGGTCCTGAATCAAATCGTAGACGCGGTGGCCCGGGGTACCCAACTTCATCAATCCAAACCATTCGCTCATGGCTTCGAAGTAGGGTCCCGCAAAGGATGGAACGTAGTCCGAGGCTGAATCAGGCAGGTCCGCGGCGCTCTTTGCAATCCAGCCCGCACGGCAGATATTACTGCCCCAGTAGCAGACGTTGAACGCAAGAGGCTGGCCCAGGCGAATCAGCTCGCCACTCGGCCCGCAAAGACCGTAGCTGGCGTTGCTACCCGTGCCAAAGGTGACATGACAGCCCAGTGGCTCCCCATTCAGTCGGCCGGATTCGACTGCCGAATGATCGGTCATTCCTTCCTGCAGCGCAAAGAGTATGCGCTTCACCGACTCGGCAGCTTGCCCGTTGGTGTACTCAAAATAGGCAATCTCGGCGGGAGAGCAGATTGCGCGCAGGCCATAACCAGGGTGCATCAACAGGTCAGTGGCGTTGTACACATTTTCCCTACCGGCGAGTTCCCGAAGAGTGTCCGCGATGTAAGAAGGTACGTCCAATGCATGAGCTGCGTCTGGGTGCTCACTGTTGGAAAAATATTTATATCCGACGGCGCCCACAGTCGCGGTCGCACCAATACCTTCGTCAGAGAGGATTTCGTGCAGGGCGCGGCTCCGATCGCGCGGCTGGCCCAGTAAAGAAAACGATTGAAATCGCTCATGACGCAATTTGCCCTCAGCATGAAGGGAGCTGATGCCCAGATATGCCTCGCACTCATTTCCCACAAGGATGAGCGGCGTTGCCGCTCGACGAATGATGAGCAGCGCCTCTTCGAATCGGGGATCGAATCCGGTGAGATAAGCCAGGTTGGCAAAATGCTCGCGGTCCCCATAAACGATGGTGTGGGTGAATTGGCGCTCTTCCATTCTGGCTCGCAGGTCGCGGATTCTCGCTTCAAGCTCAGAGACCGATGGACGCGGCGGACGACTGGCCGTACCGAATTCTGGCCAGTCGATTTCGATCAAGCGATGTTTCCGCGATCTAGGAACCATACTTTTCCCCATTTCAATTCTTGAACATGTTAGCGACATTCCTATGGAGCAACCACCTGCACGCTATCCTCGGGTGCTAGATCAATTTTGAGGCGACTACCTCCACTGACTAAACTTCTTGAATCCCAAACGGAGTTCCATTTCAATGCTCTCCACGACGATGGAAGTTGAAGTTCGATATGCCGGGAACGATCGGCGTCATCGCGCAGCCCTTCTTCAAGGTTTCCAGCCAGCAGATGAATCTTACCGTCCTTCGTCTTCCACGCAGCCACAGCGCCGGTCTGATCAAGGTCGATCGTCGAGGCACGAAGCGCGTCTCGCTTGGCGAGCTGTTGCGTAAGGGTAGCTGCGGCCAGAGCATAAGGCGCGCCGCTGTTGCCCAAAATTTCCTGCAACGGTTTGCAACATCTTCCCAGAAAGTTCGGCGGGTCCCATACGGAGAGATTGAGCATCCCCGACTGGTTCAACACAAGCGCCGGCTCTTTATCCAGCGAGTAAACGATCGTGCCCGGTGCAGCGCTTGCGCTAGTCAAGCGTTGGGGAAGGACAAACGTCGCAGGAATATTCTTTGCGATGGCCAGCGGCGAATCTCCGAGCGTCGCCTGAAAATTTCCGGATCTGTCGATTGAACCCGCAGATACCGTCCATCCTGCGAGTTGAAGGAGTGATGGATCAATGCCATCCCGGGAGCTGCCAAAAAACGACATCGGCTGACCAGTTCTGGCAAGCTGCTCGATGGCGTTCAGTTGATCGGCGGGAAGATGCGAAGGCGCTCCGAGAAGGAACAGATCGGACTTTACCTGCGGCAACCATTCCATCCGCGTAACCGACAGGACAGGCACCGGCCATTTGATCAGCGTCCCAACCTGTTCGTCCGTCCATTCTTTGATGTCATAGTCTGGCGCAGCATGGTCGGCCTGGTAGCGCATCGCGTCGCGCGAATAGACGACCGTCGCGCCGTAAACATCGCTCATCTTCGCGGCGTCGCGAACCGCGCCATTGATATTTGTGCGAAGAAACTCCACATCGTCCTGGGTGAGCAGCCGTTTGCCCTGGTTCGCCCAGGAGATATAAGTGCCTTCCGGCAGGCGCAATCCGTTTGGCGTTTTGACCGCTGCATGCGAATACATCCAGATGCCCCAGCGCAGCCGCTGGGGAACGGTATGGAGCACATCCCAGCTCTCCCATGCGTCGAACGTCTCAACCAGCGGGTAGTGACGCACCTTGGTCTCGGCCAACATCGCGCTGTGTTCAAGGCTGTAGGCAAACTGATACGTCCAGCCGAGCAGTGGCACGTTCCAGAAGTTATCGTGACGCACGCCCACTTCGTTCCATGCGCCTGCCCAGGTCTGGTCGACGAAGATGTCGAGGTAGCCCTCCTTGGCCACACTCTCCAGATCGAGCCCATTGCTCCGCCAATCCGAGATGGCGCTTGCGGCGTTGGAATACATCATCGTTAACGCCGCGGGATTGGCCTGCTTCATCTCTCGCACCATCGTCGCGACATCCGCGGTCGCGCGGTGAATCGCCTCCGCGGACGGCATCACTGGCCCAAGCGGCCCGGAGCGGGCATACGGAACCGGGAAGCCGAACGAGTCGCGCAGCATAATACCGTCCAGGCCGACGCTCTTTGACAGCGCACCCCACTGTGCAGTGAAGGCGGTATGCACCGCCGTACCTTCAGGAATTCCTTTCGGCAGAGCTGCGAACTTACCCTGTCGGCATGTAACGTCTTCCCGGGATCAAAATATGAATTCAGATTCACCGTCGGATCATCGCCGCCAGCGGCGCCCCAGTGGGTCCAGGCCTCAGGGTGGCGCTTGGCAAAAGGGGCAATCTCTCCATAGGCATTGTCCCAGGCATAGCAGAGAGTGGCTACCTTGAATCCATGAATGCCCCGTTGCTCGGCTCCGGCCCGCAGCAGTTCGGCGAGCTTCTTGAGATCGGCGTAAGTCCACGCGCCGTAACCGTGACGCGGCACCATCAGCGGAGTGCTGAAGCGTTGCTTCCACTCTCGTTTGCGCGCTTCGGTATCGCCGGGCAACGCGCTCGTCTCGGCGACCCATGGCTGCTGGCCGCTGCCGATAGGCAACGCAATCGGCTGTTGAAGATCGCCGGAGAACTCCATGATGTAGTTCACAGTCCAGCCAACGTTGAGAACGATGCCCTTGTAGCCTTCAACGTCCGAATAGAGCGGAGCAAAGCGCTGCCAGAACTCGTTCACGGAACCGGGTAGATCTTTCTGTTCGAACCAATAGAGATCGATCTCCATCCATCGGTCTCCAGGCACGCCCTCAACACTCTTCGCAGGAGACTCCAGGGCCGTGGCACACGGAACGCGGCCGAGCACGCAGACCGCGAGGGCAACCAGGAAGAAACGGCACAACCAACGACGCATCATAAGTGGGTCCTTGCAATCGTCTCGGCTTGTTTAGCTACCCATCGCCGTTACTTCGAGAACTTCAACGGTATTGCTGCTGGAAAACTCAATCTGCACTCCATGAACAAAATCAGATCGGGTGAAGACACCCAGATCCCGTCCGGTAATTACAGAGCGCAGCTTGAATCTGCCTTCCGGGATCAGCGGCAGTTGGACGTCGGCAGTCGATACGTTCGACTTGTTCCTGAAAACTGCGATCACGCCATTGCCGCTGTGCGCGAGACGTGCGAAACCATCCCACGCCGCAGGCGAAGGCTGTAGCCAACTGCCAAGGGGGAAGAAGCTCTCGCTGATTTTGGTCGTCGCCCTCAGCCTCTTGAACCAGTCGATTCTCTCGCGGTACCACTGCTGGTCTGCCGCGCTGAGATTGCGCAGATCTCCGAGCAGGAGGGGTGCCGAACCGATCTCGGTTGCGAAGCTTTCCTGTATGCTCGGGAACTCACCGTGGATGTTGCCGATGAGCATGCTCTCTGCCGGCATGGAGACCGCTCGCTGATAAAGCAGCGTCCGCGCCTGCAAAGGGCCTGCGGAATTCGGCTGGTTGTCATCGACGTTGCTCATCCAGTCGAGGTCGCCCGCCGCAAGCAGGCCGGCGTCAATGACATGCTTCTGGCCCCAAAGCTCAAAAGTCAGATCGAGAAGTACGTCGGGATGTTTCGCATATACCTTGCTGGTGACGTCAGCGATCCCCTCATAGGTTCGATTGAGGGATTCGGCCCAACTGCCGTGGTCATGTCCCTTGGCCCAGCAACCCGGCGCCTCGCCATACGCGTTGAAAATGGTCGTCAGGTCGAGCTTGACATAGGCCAGGTTGTATCGCTCGATGAGCTGGTTGATGCGTGCGGCAGCTTCATCGCGAAACGGGCTGGCCAGGCACATCACGACTTTCTGTCCGGCCATCGTACCCGTTGTCTTCTGCTTTCCTTCCAAATCGATAGCGCTCCACTCGGGATGAGCGCGATACTCGTCGGTCGAGGCTCCGATCGCAGCCATGGGAACCCATAGACCGAGCCGCATGCCTCTTTTTTCGACGGCGTCTTGTATCGGCTTCAACCCGCCCGGAAACGCCTTGAGGTTGACCGCGTTATCCCCGTATTCTTCCTGCCAACCGTCATCTATGGTGAAGATATCCATTCCCATGTTGCTGGCTGTATCGATGAGCGAAAGAATGAGGTCGTGGGTTACGTTCCTCTCGAACGGTTCCCAGGTGTTGTAGATCCATGGAGCGCCCTTCGCATCGACTCGCCGCATCAGCACCTTTGCGGTATAGGAAGGCAGCACCCACTGGGGATCGCGGAAGCCATCGCCTTTCTTAAAGGCAATGGTCGAAACTGCGGCCGTGGTGAATTCCTCGCCGGGTGCGAGAGTACGAGCGAATGGCATCAAGTCGGTGTCGTAGAGGACACGAATTCCCACATGGTCCGCATCGAGCCAACCGTCGACCTCTGTCCGCTTCATGTATCCAGGCACTTCGCTGATCACGGCAAAGCCAATGCCAGTGCGGCCATTCGCTATTAGCAGCGCCGCGTCTTCCGATCGCCCAGTGTAGAAAATCTCGCGCGGAATCGCGCCATATTGCGTATTCAATATGGTTTCGTTCTCTGGTCCCACCGACGGCGCAATCGTCTCGATATCGAGATGCGAGAGATGCAGAGGCGCGGAGCCGGTGTTGCGAAGAACAAGATGTTTGCGTATTGCGGGCTGCCCATCGTAGACCGAATAGATCAGAGAAATGTCGAGAGGAAGTTGATGGCCGCGAAGCCGGATGGTCAGGGATTTTCCATTGGGGAACGATGTTTCCTCAGCCGACACAAAATCGAAATCAGCGCCGTGACCAGAGTAGGAGCGCCCATCGCACTGGAAGGCGAATTCCGGCGCGAGTTCCGCTTTGAGAGACTTCGGGCTAATGAAATCAGTCCGTGTCTTCAAATCGGACCATCTCTCGGTGACTATTCCGGAAGGACCGAAGGACAACGTCCTTTCGACTTCCTGATTGCCGATCGTCCAGGTGCGAGACTCGGCTGCGGCAGCGAAAAGGCCAACGCAACGCAAAGTCAAGAAGGCGGCGAGGGAGCAGATCCTTACGAGTCGCATTCGAACTACCTCTTAGGCTTACGGGGTGCAGGTCCGGTCGATTCCCGCAAAATCAGTTCAGGATCGACCGTATAGACAGCTCGTTCTACAGCGGTTTGCTCCTCTGTGGCCACGAGACTGCGAAAGAGAGCGCTGGCGATGCGTTCGCGCGGAATATTGATCGTGGTGATCGACGGACTACTGAATTCGGCGAGCGCAATGTTATCGAATCCGGTTACGGATATTTCTCCCGGCACAGAGATGTTTCGATGGCGGAGTTCCCGCAGGACGCCTATCGCGACGAGATCATTCACACAGAGAATGGCCGTAGGAGCAAAGTCGGAAGACAGCAACTCGCGTGCCGCATCGCGTCCGGCTGCCAGGTCGCTGTGCTCGCGTACGAAAAGATAGAAGTGTTTCACTTTGAGCTCTTTGGTTGCGGCCACAAACGCATCGCGGCGCTCATCGATGGGACCGAGCGGCAAAGGATAGCCGATGTACGCCATGCGCCGATGACCGAGTTCATACAGATGCTCGACTAGTTGAGTCATACCCCGGCGGTAGTCGAAGCGAACGCCGCTTCTGCGCTTGCCGCCTACCATCGAGTCGTAGAAGGCAATGGGGATATTGGCGTGCGCAAGCTGTTTCTGATTTGGAGGCACGTGCTCTGAAGTGATGATGGCGAGACCCGCCACACGCCGGCCCAGGAACAGATCGATTGCGGCGATCAACCGCTGCGGTTCGTAATTGGTGTTGCCCACCAGAATTTCATAGCCGGCAGCGTGCGCTTGTTCTTCAAGGTGATGGAAGATGTCAACGAAAAAAGGGTTCTCGAGGTTCGAGACAATCACTCCGAGCGTCTTGCTGCGCCCCGCGACCAGGTCGCGCGCCTGCAGGTTGGGGCGGTAGTTCATCTCATCGAGTGCGGCCATGACGCGCTTGCGAGTGGAGGGTCGCACTGCTTCAAATCCGTTCACGACTCGTGAGACCGTGGAAACCGACACCCTTGCTTTAGACGCAACGTCTTCGAGGCGCACAGGCAGCTACTCCTCTGCCACGAGTATGGATGCGCTTTCATCCGCATCGGAAGTCATCCACGATGACTCATCCGCTCCGAAGCGCTTCAGACCCGCCTGGAGAATGGCGGCGTCCGGCACCTTATGCAGAGGCGTGTATCGCGGATGATGGCTCTCTTTGTAGGGATCGTTGCTTTTGGCGTTATAGCAACAGATCATCGACCAGCGCGGGTTCTCAGATTTGTTCTGATCGGAACGATGCAGCAGGTTCGAATGGAAGAACAACGCGTCGCCGGGTTCCATCTCGACATGTACGAGTGGGAAACGTTTGAGTATCTCATTCACACGGTCGAGGTCAGCGCCCGCCTGCTCGCCTTTCAGCACGTGATCGATGCGCCCAAGAGTATGAGAGAAGGGGATGACCTGCATGCAGCCGTTCTCAATTGTCGCCGGATCGATGGCAATAAAGACACTGGTCAAGTTTGGTGAAAGCACCCCGTTCTGGTACCAGTAACCGTAATCCTGGTGCCAGGTCCACGCGCCGCCGACGCGTGCATCTTTCATGATCATCTTGGAGTGGTAGTGATAGACCTCATCGTTCAGTAGCTTGGTCGCGGAATCGACGATGGATTCGCAGCGCGCTACCATTCCGTAAACGGAATCTCCCGGATGGTTCCAGAGCGAGAGCCTGATGCTGCCGCCTTCGCCGTCATTGCGGCTGTAGGAATGCTCATCCAGAGCGCGATCTTCTTTGGCGGCCCGCCGCAACAGCTGCACTTCGTCCTGGTCAAAGAAACCCCTGGCTACAACGTAGCCTTTCTCGTGATATTGCTGAACGTCGGCATCTGAAAGACATCTGTTCCGCATAATAGGTTCCCTCCACCCGAAGGCTTGCAAACGTTTGCAGTACGAAACCCTATATGGCGAACTATTTGCCTGTCAACATGAAAAAATCTGACATTAAACCTCTTTCCAGTGAAGGCCCGCTCGTGATAGCGTTTGCAAGCAATGTCACCCATGCAGCCTGAGGCCGAACTCGTAACGCTCGATACGGATGCAAGGGCGCGCCGCAACTTTCTGCTCGGGGCAGCGTGTACGGCCTCTCTCGGGGGTCTTCTCTTCGGCTTTGACATCGCCATCATCACCGGCGCTGGTCCCTTCTTGCGCCAGCACTTCGGACTGAACGACCTCAGCCTCGGCTGGGCCTTCAGTTCCCTCTTATTTGGGTGCGTTCTGGGCTCGCTGTTTACAGGCAGACTCGCCGACCGTTCAGGAAGAAGACCGACGCTGCTATGGGCGGCCGCTCTCTTTGCAGTGACATCGATATTGACCGGAGCAGCGCCGAGCTTCGCGTTCTTCATCACAGCGCGACTCCTCGGCGGCATCGCCGTAGGCGCTGTCTCCATCCTTTCGCCCATGTATATCGCGGAAATCGCGCCGCCGCGAAACAGAGGAAAGCTGGGAGCGCTGTATCAGATGTCGATCGTAACCGGCGTTCTGCTTTCCTATCTCATCAACTACTTGTTGCGCAATGCGGGCCCGAACAACTGGCGATGGATGTTTTGGACGGGAGTGATCCCCGCCGTGATATTTCTCGGCCTGCTGCTCCTGGCGCCCGAGACGCCGCGTTACTTAATGATGGCGGGCAAGACCTCGCAGGCTCTTCGAGTCCTTGTGCGTATCGTCGGTCCAGATGAGGTTTCGCTGGAACTCGAGAGAATGCGCGCCAGCTTCGGCGGCGGCGGCCAAACTTGGAAGGAGCTCTTGCGACCGGGCGTCCGCCGTGCCGTAAGCGTCAGCTTCTTCCTTGCAATTCTCGTGCATTTGTCCGGGGTGAACACGGTCATCGACTATGCGCCGTCCATTTTTCAGTCAGCCGGCTGGAAGATCGATGCGGCCCTCTTCGCAACGTTCATGGTCGGCGTCACAAACTTCGTGTTTACTCTCGGCTCGTTCTGGATGATCGACCGCTGGGGACGGAAGCCGCTGTATGTTCTCGGATCCGTCGTCATGGGGATGACCCTCGCCGGGCTCACCCTCTTGTCAGCGCTCAATGCATTTCACGGCGTCCTGGTTCCTATCCTCATCATGACCTACCTGGCCTTTTTTGCCGGCTGCATCGGACCGGTATTCTGGACGCTCTTGCCGGAAATCTTCCCGAATTCCGTTCGGGGGACCGCCATGACCGTGCCGGTCTTGACCCAATGGGTCGCAAACGCGGTTGTAGTTCTGATGTTTCCAGTCGCCTTTCATCAAATCGGCAAAACCCTTACCTTTGGCTTCCTCATGGTCATGGCCTTTCTGCAGGCAATATTCACGCTTTTCTTTGTCCCCGAGACCAAGAGAAAGAGCCTCGAGGAGATCGAAGAATATTGGAAGCTTCCGAAAGGCGCCAAACAGACATGACCCAGGGATCGCAACTTCGCTGTTATATGAATTTGATGGCGTTTGACTCCCTGCCAAAGAACTCCCTGGCTCCCGTCGGGAGCCGCAGGGACCAGTTCATGGGCCTGCGGGAGTCAGGGTTTGGTGGCGTTCAGTTTGCAGAACGGCCGAGTGAGGAGGAAATGGCGATTTGCCGATCGCTGGGACTTGGACTCGCCGGCAGTGGTCGCGTCAATGCTCCTTCCGAAGCGATGGCTCTCGCCCAGGAATCGGCGGCCATCGGATATGAATGCGTCACGTTGCACGTGGGCTGGGGACTTGAGGACGACGATGAGGCCTTTCGCCTGATCGAAAGCATCCTGGAAGCTTCCGATCGCACTGGAGTTCCGTTGTACGTTGAAACCCACCGCGCGACGATATTTCAGGACATGTGGCGAACCGTAAACTTTATACAACGCTATCCCCAGCTGCGATTCAATGGCGATTTCTCGCACTGGTACACCGGACAAGAGATGGTCTACGGATCCTTTGAGAAGAAATTCGCCTATATCAAGCCAGTGATCGAGCGGGTTCGATTCATTCACGGCCGGGTTGCGAATCCGGGGTGCATTCAGGTCGAGGTCAAAGAAGGAACTCCGCATCTCACCCACTTCAAACAATTGTGGACAGGCTGCTTCCAAGGTTTCTTAACGCAAGCCGATGCTTCCGACTTTATTTGCTTCACGCCCGAACTTCTCTCGCCGAATATCTACTATGCACAGTCGCTCAACGGAGCGGAACAAACTGATCGCTGGAAAGAGTCCCTGCTCTTAAATCAAATCGCACGGGCATGCTTCGCGCAAGCCGAGATTGACCTCCACAAGCTACTCTCTTGAAGTTTTCGGCCGCGTAAAGGCTTGGGTAATCGGTGTAGCCCTGCGGACCATTTGCATAAACTTTGCGTGGATGGGCGCATTCAGCTCATGCCTGGCAAACCGAGCATGGATTCGCGTTGATTGCAGCCCCAGCGAGATGGAATTCCAAGACGTGCTTGGCGACTGCGGCGAGGGGCCGGATGTCGCTATATCGAATCGTCTAATCGAGGGCTCGAAGATGGAGAGACTCTCGCTGAAGATCGCGAGAGCAAACGGCACGCCATTGCGCGGTTGTATCTCTGCACGACGATGCACGGAACATTCGCGGCAATTGCATAGAAGACCATAACCGGCCATACCCACACTGGATTCCAGAGGAAGAAGACTGGGCAGCAGGCCGTCATCATCCAGTGGGCGAGTTCACCCCTTCTGGTCTCGGCGATGAATCTGGAAAGATATGCCGCATCGCGCGCCGCCAGCCTCTTTCGAGGAAACGTACCACCTACCCATCCAGCGCCATCAGGCAGCATCGTCTTCCACTGGCGTACACGAAGCTGCCTGCGATAAAACTCCGCTTCACTCCTTGTGACTCGATCGATCGGACCGCTCTTCATAAAGCGTTGTGGAGACAAGCGCGTGATACTCCAGGCGATGCTGAGTTGTATCAGAGGCCAACCTAAAACGTTCGCCAGGATGATTGCCCACTTCATACTTCGCGTCCGCGCCAACGCACTTGCCTTCCGGTCAGCTGCATCCAGAGCGACTGCCCGAAGACCGCGAAATAGAAGACCAGGGCGACTGGATAAACCACTGCTGTCAGCCATCGAAAACTTCCCAATTGCTTTGCGAACCACGCGATTTGACAAGCAAATAAAACGTAAAGGCCGCCGACGGCTGGCAGAAGTGAGCGCGGCATTGCAAACAGCATCAGAAAAGTGAGCATCGCCGAGGTCAGCCAGCCGATCGATAACCCGAGCACGAGAGGCGAGGTTGTGCGCGCCCCTGCTGCGAAGGCTTTCTTCCAACTCTCACAAAGCTGCGAAAATCCCAGCGGAAACATTCTCGTCTCGAGTACGCCGCGGCCTCCCAGTGTGTGAAGTTCCCCGCCCGCCATCGCAAGGCATGATGCAAACTCAAGATTTTCCAGTATGTGCTGCCGAACCGCCTGGTGTCCGCCAGCCCGCTTATACAGATCCTGTCGGAGCATTAGCGATGGGCCAAAGAGATGCGGAGTATCGACTCTACCGAAGCCACCGGCGCCCATCGCCATGAGGATATTGAAAAAGAGGGACAGCTCCTCATACCACCGCTCTGTGCGGTGAAACGGAAGCAAAGACACTGCCGCGTTGGGTGGCAGCGCGGCGAAGTATCGCGCAATGGCGTTGAATCCTCCATCGAGGAAGCGCGTGTCCGCATCGAGAAAGAAGAGCACATCGCTGCGCGCGGCGAGGGCGCCTTGGTGGCACGCCCAATTTTTTCCGGTCCACCCCTGAGGAAGAGGAAGCGAAGGGATGACTGTCGCATGATGCCGCGCTGCGATGGCGGCGGTTGCATCCGTTGACCCATCATCGACGACCAACACTTCGAGTACGCCGGATCCAGGATTTGGCAATGATCGGAGAAGGGCGGGCAGGTTCATCGCTTCATTCCTCGCTGGAATGATGACGGTAATTGCCAGATCGTCATTGTTCACGCAATTGGAATGAGGGAGCAACGGAACGCTTCGCAACAAAAGAAAACCTGCGATCAGACCGGCCGCGCCGATCACCACGAGAATCAGCATCGATCAGCTCCCCGCGGAATCTTCCATGACGAGCCTTGCGACATGCTGGCCGCAGAGCGTCACCATCGGCATGCCTCCGCCCGGATTCACGCTGCCGCCGACAAAGAAGAGATTGCGATAGTTGGGGCTTCGCTTCGGCGCTTTGAAAGCAAAATTCTTCCGCATATCGCTGACCACTCCGTAGATGGAACCGCGATTCGACAGATATTTGTCTTCGATATCGAATGGGGTCCAGAAGTCCTCCACGACGATGTGTTTTCTAAGGTCAGTCAGTCCCATGCGCTCCAGCTTTTCCAGGCACAAGTCTTTCAGGCGCACATAGTCTTCGCGTGTGTAAGGATGCAGGTCGTTGCGGTACGGAATGTGCGGCAGGATCTTGATGTTGTCGCAGCCTTCGGGTGCCTGCGAGGGGTCAGTTCTGGTAGGCGCAACGAGATAGATGGTTGGGTCGTCAGGCAGTTGTTTCTCACGGAAGACACGATGAAAATGCCGCTTCTGGTCAGCGGAGTAAAAGAAATTGTGGTGCGCGAGCTGCGGGAAATATCTTGTTCAAACCCAGATGCAAAACAATTCCCGAACACGATGGTTCAAAGCGCGCGAGTCGTTTCATGACTCGCGGCGGTTCGCGCAGCAATTGCTCATTAGCCGGAATGACCTCCATATTGGAGATAACGTAGTCAGCCGCAAGCGTGAGCGTCGATCCGTCCTGCCGCTGCCCATGAACCCCCGTAACGCGGCCGCTATCTTTCTTGATCTCCATGACGCGAGTGTTGAGATGGACGCGAACCTGAGTCTCCTCCAGTCTCCGTTCGAACGCCTGAGCGAGCTTATACAGGCCGCCTCGAACATACCAGAGCCCAAATTCCAGTTGAATAGCAGGCATCAGGTTCATGAAGGCCGGCGCGTCATAGGCCGACGATCCAACATACTTATGAAATATTCAAAGATCTCGCGCAGGTAGCGATTTCGAACGCGCTTCGCGATTCCAGACGACATGGTGTGCATGTAGTCCAGCCCGCGTCCGTCCTTGATGCCGTAAAACTTAACGAAGTCCCAGAAGGTGTCCAGCCCCTGCTCGAAGTATCCGCGATTCACGATTTCATATTGCAGACGAGAATATTCCCGGAACTTCGGATAGTCCTCAACCGCGTCTTCACCGAGCCGCTTGAGCTGCGTCTCCATGGCGGAAGGATCTTCCCAAAGATCGACGATCGTTCCGTCTTCGAAAAAATTGCGCCACTGCGGATCCACTCTTTCCAAAGTGATGTAGTCCTCAAGAGTTTTCCCATCGCCCTCAAAGACGGGGCGAAAGATCTGAGGAAGGGTGAAGATCGATGGGCCAAGATCAAAGCTAAAACCGGCCTCCCGATGGATATTGAGCTTGCCGCCGACATTGCCGTTTTTCTCAAGCAGATCGACGGAATATCCAGCGCGCGCAAGCTGGATGGCGGCGGTCATGCCGCCCAGACCAGCGCCGATAACGACGACTCTCTTCCCTGGATTTAGGTGGTTTGCCTGGAGAGTCATTGTTGGTTATTGCACCAGAGTGATGCGAATTGTTTGCGCAACTGTGCCATGTTGAAAGACGCAGTCATTGAAGCGCGGAGGGCCGCGTCTGCTCCGGGGATTGTTCGAGGCGCCAACCGGCTCGTTCGGAATGCCCAGCCAATTGGTGTTCAACCTTCGATCGCCGTTCTCGTCCAGGTAGACGCTCACCGCGTAGTATCCCGGCGGCAACGAGCCAACGTCAACCAACTGCCGCGCGGCACCGTTCGGCGCAACCGGTACAAAGTCATGCCGCAATGCCCGGCTTCGGTCCCCTGGAAATCCGTCGGCGCTCGCGAAAATAAGATAGGCAATCTGGCCATGCGCTCCAGAGGGCAGCGTGACATCGACGGCGAGCGAACCCGGTGCCGACGCTGCCAGCGCGATCGCGCCTGTTCCAAGAAGCGCGAACAAAGCAACCACCTTGCTCATCTTGCCTGTTGCACGTTTGAGACTGAAGGCGCCGGTGGCGAAACATAAGAAGCTTCCGGAGACGCGCATAGGTGACGGCCTGAAATGGAAACCAGTGCACCTCACGTTTTCGCCGCGCACTCATGGTCATCACCGTCTTCACACGCGAAAAGCTATAGAGCCCTTCAGCGCCGTGGTATCGGCCGTGGCCGCTTGCCCGGTTGCCGCCAAAGGCGCAGGCCGGGTTGCCGATATTGCGGATGACGTCATTGATCGCACAGCTTCCACTGGCGAGGCGTGAGGCGACCCGTCTGCCCTGCGCGAGGTCCGCTGTCCATACGCTGGCGCTCAGTTGAAACCGAGAAGCATTGGCTGGCCTGTATCGCGTCTTCCTCGTTCTGAAAGGCGGCGACGCAGACTACCGGCCCGAAGGTCTCTTCCTGCAAGAGGCGAGATGTTTCAGGAACGCCGGTGAGCACAAAGGGCGTAACCTTGCCCTCTACACTCGACCCGGTATGAAGACTTGCGCCTTCGTTGACCGCGTCTTCGACTTGTTCGAGTAAGCGCTGCCGGACGAATTCCATTCGCACTTCCCCGATATCGCTATCGGCCGTCGAGCCAGAGCGAAGCTCTCCAACGCGCTTTAGGAAGGCTCCGAGGAACTGGTCGAAGATAGATTGCTGAACGTAAATTCTCTTCGTTCCAACGCACACCTGTCCGGCATTGGAGAAGCCTCCATAGGCGATTCCGTTCACGGTCCGCTCGAGATCGCAGGAATCGAAGACAATAGCAGCATCTTTGCCGCCGAGTTCCATCACCGTAGGGATCATCAGCGCGGCCGCTTTTTCAGCAACCGCCACGCCGTTGCGTCCGCTCCCGGTGAAGAACAAAAGGTCGGGATGCGCATCGATGAGAGCGCTTGCGCGCTTCCGGGGCCTCGCACGATACGCTAACCAGCCCTTCTGGAAGGCCTGCGGAGTCGCAAAGCTCCTGAATCAGCCGAGCAGTGCGCGGAGTATGCTCACTGCACTTCAACAACACCGCGTTTCCTGCGAACAAGGCCGTAGCCATCGGAACGACCGACAGCTGAAACGGATAATTCCACGGCGCAAGTACGAGCACAGTCCCGTGCGGTTCATCGTGGCCGAAGAAACTGCGCGCCTTGATAGAAGAACCATGGCTTGCTCTCTTTCTCTCGAACGTAAAAGACTTCCGCGCGGCGCTCGTAGAAGCGTAACTGTTCGAGCGCGACCATCGACGTCTCCGGCGAGCGCATCCATCGGAGGCTTGCCGACTTCTTCGCAGACCGTCTGCACGATCTCATCCATACGCTGCGTAATGGCGTAACGCAGTGATCTCATGCGGCGCACTCTGACCCCGACCGGGAGGGCGCCCACCCCACCTGCGCGACCTTGGCTGCGGCCATGCGTTGTGCGGGATCGCCCGATTCATTGAATGCCCATTTGCTCAAAGGTCTTGGGTTTCGGGAACGGAATGCCATACTTGCTGCAGATGAGATTGGACGAGATGCGTGCCGACTCGAAGATCGTCGGTAGCCCGCTGCCGGGATGGGTGCCGCCTCCCACCAGGTAGGTGTTTCGAAGAGCTCGAATTTGTTATGCGGCCGGAAGTAGAGCATCTGGTCCCAGCTATGTCCCATGTTAAAGGTCGCGCCGAGAAATACCGACATCTGCTTCTCCCAGTCAGCCGGAGTAACGATCGCTCTTCCTGCGAATATGGCTGCGCAGATTCTTGTAACAGGTACGCTCCTCGAGCAGGTCGCAGAATCCACTCGCGATAGGCGGCTTTATGTTCCTCCCAGTCGATGCCGCTGGTATTGTTCGGCACCGGCGCAAGATATGTAGAGCGCGGAATGGCCGGCGCGGCGCGCAGGAAGGATCGAGGGGCGCCGCGTTGCGAACATACACCGACAGGTCGTTCGAGATCACCTTGGTTTTCGTGATGTCTTCCAGGCACTTCTTGTAGTTCCTGGCGAAGACGATCATGTGATGCTCCGCTTCGGGATAGGTGCGGTCCAGGCCGAGATACAGCATGAAGGTGGAGCAGGAGTACTTGCGCTTCTTCAGCGCGGCGGGTCTGTACTTGCCGAGGTCGCTCTCTGGAAACAAGGTGCGCATGGCGTGGCCAAAGTCGGCGTTGATGACCACATCGTCGACTGAACGATCTTTTCCCCGTTCTCCAACTCCACGCCGCATGCGCGTTGCCGTTCGAGCAGCACCTGCTTCACACCGCAGGAAGTATGGATCTCGGCGCCCTCTTCGCGTGCGACTTTGGCGAATGCCTGTGTGATCCGGCAGAGGCCGCCCATGACGTGATAGATGCCATGCGCGTGCTCGGTGTAGGGAATCATGGCAAAAAGGCCGGGGCAGTCCCAGGGCGACATTCCCAGGTACTTCGATTGGAAGGTGAAGGCGAGGCGCAGCTCTTCAGAGCGGAAGTAGGTGGAGAGAGCACGTCATGTAGAGGAGCGGCCCAATGGCGATATGCGGAAGCGCCGAGAATCAGCGGTCTGGCTCAGGAAACTCGAAGCGGACTTCCGTAGTCTTTTTGCAGGCAGGGGTACAGCTTCCGGAAGCGCACGCTTTCGGCGGAAAGAAACCTGTCCAGAAGCCTTCTCCTTCGCCGGGAAAAACGCGGCTCGATTTCGCTCCGCATGTCGTCCGGCCGCGATCGGGCCAGCATGGTTTTGTCCGGGGAAATTCAGCCTGTACATCGGGATCCAGGGCACGGCAATCCAGATAGTCGCTGGAGTCTCTGCCGGCGTCCTCAAAGAGTTCGTCGAGGAGGTACTTCATCATGAGGAAGGTCGGGCCAAGATCGAAACGATATGGCCCGATCGCTACCTCCGCGCTACGGCCACCGATTCGCGGTCCCTTTTCAAATACCTGGACGCTGAACCCACGCCTTGCCAACAGCATCGCGGACGCCAGTCCGCCGGGGCCTGCACCCACCACTATCACGCTTTTTGATGTCATTTCTAACCTTTATTCTCAACCAATTGATGCCGGCAGAGGGCAAGCCCATGCGTCCTCGATCGGCTTCGAAATCATACCGCCACAAATAGGCGATTGGATGTGGATGAGGTCGAATCAGACTGTCCCCGACCGTGACGCCGCTCTCCAACAAGAATGCCACGCAAATTACCTTAGTTCCCCGTCCACCCAGGGAAGCCACGAACCATATTTCTCCTCAACCTCTTGCACCACTTCCAGGCGCCAACCGTCCGTGGATTCTTCCAAACGTAGTTTAAGGCCTCAGGAGCCACGAGCAGTCTCGCCGGCCCCTTCTTTCGCACGTCTCGAAGAAAGAGTGGCCACGTATGGGCAGGACACCTTCAGTTTCTCTTAAGCATCGATTGAGATGATTGAGGATGTGCCTGCTTCCGTATGCCAAAGCTCACCGAGAAGCCGGTCATAAGACGTCCAGAGCGACTGCGACTACTGCGAACAGAGCCGTTGCGGCGGCAAATAACGCCGACAGGAAGGGCCAGGCGATCCAGGACGTGAAGAACTCCTTAAAATGGCGTGACACGCCGGGCGTATTTCTATGCAGTAACTACATCGGCATCCTACGCCATAGCGGGAGATTGAAATGCGCGTTCTAGTCGTAGAAGACGAGCCACGTCTTGCAGACAACATTGCGCAAGCAATGCGTGAAGGCCCCGGCTTTGCGGTTGACGTCTGCCACGACGGCGAAGAAGCTCTGCTGTTTTGTGCGGCGAATGAGTACGATCTTGTGCTGCTCGATTTGATGATTCCTCGTCTCGATGGCGCCGAGGTGGTCAGGCGCCTCCGCGCGAGAAGCGATCAGACCCCGATTCTTGTCCTCACTGCCAAGAGCGACGCTGCGGTGACCGTCAATCTTCTCGATTTAGGTGCGGACGACTACCTTAAGAAGCCGTTCGATCTCGGGGAACTCATAGCGCGCTCGCGGGCTCTCATCCGGCGTAGCAAAGGGGTGACTCAATCGGTGCTCACCTTTGGCGCTTTAGGACTGAACACCGCTGCAAGAACAGCGTACAGCGAGGGTGGCGAGATCGATCTTTCGCCGACCGAGTATCGCATTCTGGAATACTTGATGCATCGCCCCCGCATGATTGTTTCGAAGCGTGAGTTGCTCGAACACCTCTATGACTTCACCTGGGAGCGCCATTCCAATGTCATCGAAGCTCATGCCTCGAACCTGCGGCGGAAGTTGCGCGGCGCGGGCGTCGGCACCAGCCTCGAGAGCTTTCGCGGGCGTGGATACCGGCTGGCGATGACGGCGTCACTTCCATCCCCGGAGGCGAACCCTTGAAGACGCATTCGCTGCGACGCCGGCTGATGGTTGCGATTTTATCCGTTGAGCTGCTCTGTGCCGCCAGCTTCGCGGGGGTGGCCCTGTTTCATGAGTGGGACGTGCGCATGCGCGCACTCGACGTTACGATCCGAGGGCGCTCCGACTCTTTGCTCGGTTCGATTCAGGATGCCGAGGACCCCGAAGACAATGTGACCATCGACCCGGCCGAGCTGGTGATTCCGCGGGAAGATGTTTACGCCGTTTATGCCGGTAACGGCCGCCTGATTGGCAGCACGCCGGGAGCGCCATCTTCCCTAATCGCCCTTCAGGGCGATGGGATCACCTCAAGAAAGGCGGGTGGTCGTTCCTACCGGACTCTGGAGCGGAAAGGAATGCGCATTATCGATAGACCAGAGACGGGTGGCTCCGGAATTCAGCGCCCGGTTACGATTATCTACTCAGTTCCAACCCGGCACGTTTGGCATGAAGTCAGAGAAGCGGCCAGTTTCTATGCGGGCGCAAGCGCATTCCTCTTGTTCTTCACTTCCTTAGTAATAATTGTTTTGCTTCGACGAGCTCTGTCTCCAATTCAGGAGCTTTCGGCGGAAGCAAGCTCCATTTCGCTCCACGCCCTCAGCTTTCGGGCGCCTCCCTCTGCCATGCAGATGAAAGAGCTTCGGCCCTTAGCGGAGACGTTGTCCGCCGTGATACGTGGCTTGAAAGACTCGATGGACCAGCAGAATCGCTTCCTGGGTGACGCGGCTCACGAACTAAAAACGGCTGTTTCGATTGTCCATTCCTCGATCCAGCTCCTGTTGATGCGGAGTCGAAATGCAGCGGAATATGCGGCGGGTCTCGAAGGGATTCTTGGAGATACTCTTCGCGTCAACGAACTCGTGAATCGAATGCTCGACGCGGCACGTTTCACCGAAGGGAAGACTGAGAGAGCGGTGGATTCCAACTACTCAACTGATCTGGTCGAGGTATCTCAGCAGGTGCTGCGCAGGCTGCAACCAGTTATCGAGGCACACATGGTACGGGTCGAGATGCAGGGTGAAATGCATGTACTCGTCGGGTCGTCAGCGGATGACCTCGATGTTCTTGTCTCCAACTTGATCATCAATGCTGCACAGCACAGCCGCGCTGGCGGACTCATCACACTGCAGGTAGATGCCATGGATGAGTTTGCATTGCTGATCGTGCGCGACCACGGCTATGGAATCTCTCCGCAAGCTCTCCCCCACGTATTTGAACGCTTCTATCGCGAGGACGCCTCCCGTTCGCGGGAAACAGGCGGTGCGGGACTGGGACTTTCCATTTGTAAGGCGATTGTCGAGGCAGCCTCCGGAACAATCGAGATCGAGAGCGCGGTGGGGCTCGGCACAACTGTTCGCGTGAAGCTGCCCGCTGCCCCAACCTTCAGCGTGGCTTAATCTCCACTCGCGACAATGCTGGCAGGCGTCAACGCCATGCCTCCAGGAGATTCCATGCTATTCAGCTCTGTTCGCCCCCGTTTGTTCGCCACTGCTGCCTTACTCGCGGTCGGCGCAACCAGCCTGTTTGCCCAACAGCCGTACAAAATCATCGACCAGTGGAAGATTGGGGGCACCGGCGGATGGGACTATCTGCTCGCCGACTCCGGTGCGCATCGCCTCTATGTCACACACGGTCCCAGAGTTGAGGTCGTCGATACGCAGACGGGAAAGGTGATCGGCGCGATCACGGGCCTCAAGGGAACGCACGGTGTGGCGCTCGACCCGGCAGGCCGGTATGGATACATCAGCGATGGCCAGGCGAATGACGTCGTCGTCTTCGATCGGCAAACTTTCGCTACCATCGATACTGTTCCGGCTGGCACTAATCCGGACGGTATCGCCTATGAGCCTGTCACGAAAACTGTGTGGGCGTTCAATGGCCGCAGCGGCGATGTCACCGTCATCGATACGGAAACGCGAAAGGCGGTCGCCACGATCAAGCTGCCGGGAAAGCCCGAGTTTCCCGCAAGCGGATGGCGAGGGAAATGTTTTCGCCAACATCGAGGACAAGAATCTGATCGTGCGGCTGAATGCTGCCTCAAAGACAATTACCGCGAGCTGGAAGCTGGATGCCTGTGATTCGCCTTCCGGGTTGGCGATCGACAAGAACCGGTCACCGCCTCTTCTCTGTCTGCGATGGAAAGAAAATGGCGGTCATCGACTATAAGAGCGGGAAGCTGCTCGCCTCGCCGGAGATCGGCAATGGGCCTGATGCAGCCGGGTACAGCCCGAGTCACAATCTTGCATTTAGCTCCAACGGGGAAGGCACTTTGACCGTCGTGGATACGGCACACGACTACAAGGTGATTCAGAATCTCGCAACCCGCAGAGGAGCGCGAACAATGTCCTACGACGATAGCGCAGACCGGGTTTACCTGGTCACCGCTGAGTTTGGCCCTGCTCCAGCCGCAAGCGCGGCGAACCCTCGCCCGCGGCCAGCCATCGTTCCCGATAGCTTTACGATCCTCGTGGTCGGGCGGAACTGACTGGCGCTGTTTCAAATACAAAGGCCCACAGAATGTCTGTGGGCCTTTGCCTTGGTGCTGGCTCGGAGTTTCTACGCTTCAGCCACAGCGCTGCCTCGCGTCAGCCAGTAATAAATCACCGGAGTAACAACCAGGCTCAGCAACATTGAGAGAGCGAGTCCCCCGATCACGGCGATCGCCAACGGCTGCAGCATCTGCGATCCCGACCCTAAGGCAAACGCCAGCGGCAGCATGCCGGTTACCGCCGCTAACGCAGTCATGACGATGGGGCGTAGCCGGCGCTGCGCTGCGAGCATCATCGCTTCGCGCGCTGCAGATCCTTCGGCCCGGTAACGCTCATCGGCATCGAGCAACAGGATGCCGTTCTTCGCAACGATGCCGATGACCATGATGAGGCCCATGAACGAGGCGACGTTGAAGGTCGTACCTGTAATCAAAAGGGCGAGCACGACGCCTGCAATCGACAGCACTGAAGAAGTCAGGATGGCAACGGGCGCCGCCAGGTTGCGGAACTCCGTTAGAAGTACGCCGAAGACCAGCACCAGGGCGAGCAGCAGAACGCGCAGCAGATCGGCGAAGGACTTCTGCTGCTCCTGATAGGTTCCGCCGTATTCCACACGAACACCGTCCGGAATGCGCATCGCGGCGATTCTGCGTTGCACCTGCTTGATGGCCGTGCCCAGATCAGAGCCCTGCAGTTGCCCGGTCACGACGACAAGACGCTGCAAGTTCTCGCGACGAATCTCCTCTTGCGGCGGAAGCTGCGTGACAACCGCCATTGATCCGAGTGTCGCGGTATGCCCGGTCGCACTGTTGAAAACCGTTTCCTCGATTGTCGATAGAGATTGCCGGGTTTCCCCGCCGAGACGAACTCGCACCGTATAGGGCCGGCCATTTGCGATCAATGGATCATTCACCGTCACGCCATCAAGAATCGACGTGGCGTCTTCGGCGACCTCGGTCGGCGTGAAACCGAGGCGCGCTGCGAGTAAAGGGTCAACCTGGAAATTGGTCGCCGGCCCGCTGATCGTATTGTCGATACCATTTTCAACACTGACCACGCCTTGAATCTTGCTGATCTCGTCGGCGACACGTGGGGCCACCTCATCCAGCAACTTTGCGTCGGGAGAAAAGAGCTTGATCTGGATCGGCTCCGGCGCGTTCGATAGATCGTTGATCATGTCCTGCAAGACCTGCATGAGCTCGATATCGAGTTCTGGTTCCGTCTTCTTGATCTCGCTGCGAACGTCGCCCATGATGTCCTCGATGCCGCGGCTACGGTTGCTCTTGAGCTTGACCGTCATGTCGCCGGTGTTCGCCTCGGTCACGGGCGCGATACCCAATTGCAAGCCGGTCCGGCGGCTGGTGCTTTCTACCTCCGGAATCTTGTGCAAGATCTCTTCGACATGGCTGAGCACGCGGTTTGTTTCGGTGAGGGAGCTGCCTGCAGGCATGATGTAGTCGAGGATAAAACCGCCTTCGTCCATCGACGGCAACAAGTCGGTTCCAAGGAACTGATAGGCGACGAAGGTCCCGGCAACCAGGAACAGGCAGACTCCGCCAAGCAGTGCCGGGCCCGCCAACGATAGCTCAAGGGCTGACCGATGCCAGCGCATGACTTTCGTAAGGAGTTTGCCCGGCTCCGAATGCCCTCTTGGTGACGTAGAGAGCCCGCCGTCTGCATCTGTCTGTCCTTTGAGCAAGACAAATGCCAGGCCCGGAGTCCACGTCACCGCGAGCAGCAGCGAGGTAAGCAGCGACACTGTCATGGTGATAGCCAGGGCCCGGAAAAAGCTTCCCGTCACGCCGGTCACTGCGATCAGTGGCAGGAAGACCACGACCGGCGTGATGGTCGAGCCAATAAGCGGACGAGAAATTTCTCTCAGCGCCTTGCGTATAGCCTCGATCCTGCCTTCGCCTTCGTCGCGATGCATGACGATGTTCTCGACGACTACAATCGCGTCATCGATGACCAGCCCGATCGCGGCAGCGAGTCCGCCGAGGGTCATCAAGTTGAAGCTCTCACCGATGATCCAAAGAAACAGCACTGTCGTCGCGACCGTTACTGGGATCACCATTCCCGCGATGACCGAGGAACGCCAGTCCCTCAGGAAGAGATAAAGAATGATGCACGCAAGGATCAATCCAACCAGAATCGCGTCGCGCACGCTGCGGATCGAGTCGCGAACCAGCTCCGATTGATCGTAGTAAGGCCGCAAGGTCACACCGGCCGGCAGCTTCGGCTGGAGCAGCGAGATTTGTTCGGCGACTGCGTTGGCCACGGCCACGGTGTTGCTGGTGGGTTGCCGGGCAATGTTCAGCAATACCGCGTTCTTGCCATTGGCAGTGACCGTCGTGTAGACCGGCATCGTTGCTCGCTCAACAATGGCCACATCTCCGACGCGGACCGGAGCGCCTCCGGGCGTTACTTTGACCGCTATTTGCCGCAGGCCGTCCATGTCGTGCGCCTGGGCGCCCACTAAGCCCAGCACCAACTGGTGGTCCTGTTCGTAGAGTCCCGGCGAGTCAATGATGTTTGACGCCTGGATCGCGTTGGTGAGATCCAGAATCGTTACTCCGGAAGCCTGCAGCTTCGCCAGGTTCGGCACAACATGAAACTCGGGAACTTTTCCTCCCTGAATAGTCACCGTGCTTACACCGGGCACCCGGTTGAGCGGTGGCTTCAGCTCATAGGTTGCAAGTTCCCACAGGGCAGTCTGCGAAACCGTGTCGGAGGTCAGGCTGTATCCGAGAATTGGAAAGGTTGCGAAGGTTAGACGATTCGTCGTGATTCGCACGGTAGCGGGGAGCGTCTGTTGCACTTTGCTGATCGCGCTGTCGACGAGCTGCAAGGTGTGAAACATGTCGGCCGACCAGTCGAAGAAGAGGCTCACCTCGGCGGAACCGCGACTCGTCGTCGAACGCACCGTCGTCAATCCTGGCACGCTATTGACGGCGTCCTCAATCGGTTTGGTGATCGTGACCTGCATCTGCTCAACTGGCATGACGCCGTTATCGACGCCGATCACGACACGCGGAAAATTGGTGTCGGGGAATACCGAGATGGGCACTTGAAAAGCCGCGTAGGCGCCGGCGATGGTCAGCGCCAGCGCGAAAAAGAAAATCATTCGCACGGAACGCGCGAGCCAAAACTCCTTCAGCGGAGGCGTCGTTGCGGAAGGAGTAATAGTTGCCATTATTCCTTGCTCCCGGCTGCAGGTTTCTCCGTGCCTTCATCCGGTTTGTCTGTAGCCAGCGTGATTTTCGTTCCGTCGTCCAATCCGTAGGAGCCTTCGGTGATCACGTTGTCGCTCTTCGAGATGCCGTCGATGATTTGTACGTTCTCCGACGTTCGGATCCCGACCGTTACTCCTCGTTTATGTGCCGCTCCATCGGCCCCGGCAATCATCACGCTGTTACCCCCGTCTTGCGATGACAGAAGGGCCGAGGTTGGAACTTGCAGCGCGTTCTCGACGGTTCTGCCAGTGATGACGACGTGGACAGGCGTGCCGACCTTGAGGCCCCCATCGGCATTGGCTAATTTCAGCCAGACTTCCACCGTCGTCGAACCAGGGTCGAGCGCAGGACTAATGAACGAAACGCTCGCCTTGACCGGCTCTTCAATTCCAGCCACCCGGATTTCCGCCACGCCTCCAGGCTTGAGCCTCTGCGCCGCAGCCTGGGCAAGATGCAGCTTCGCAAGCAGTGAGGATGTATCCATCACCGTGATAATCGGCGCGCCTGCAGCAGCAGTCTCTCCTGCGAAAAGCGGCCGATCCGTAACGACTCCGTCGATAGGACTTCTCAGGCTTGAGTAGCTCACCTGCGCTTCCGCACTTTCGTAGCGGCCCTTTGCCGACGTCAGCTGGCCCTCGGCGGCTTTGGCATTGGCGGTCCGCGTCGTCTGGTCGACCGAGCGAAGATGCTTCACCGCAATGTCGTATGCTGCCTGCGCTTGTATCTCTGCAGCCATAGCAGTATCGGCGTCCCGCCCGGCGATCGCTCCCTGGTCGAGGAGCCGCTTGCGCTCCTCCGCCGTCCGTCTTGCGACGTCGAGGTTCGCCTTCGCCTGATCGACCTCCAGTTGCGCCTTCTGGTCCTCTTCCGGAATCGTGGCATGGATGGCAGTTTCGTATGCCGCCTCCGCGGCGCTCAGGGTGCCTTTGCTATCAAGAGCGCTCCCCGAAAGGTCCCGGTCCTCGAGCGAAGCAAGCAACTGCCCTTTATGGACATGGGCTCCGCGCTGAACATAAAACTCCCGGATAGGAGCGCTGATTTTTGGGCGCAAGGGCCGCCTGGGCAAGCGGAGCCAGAATCGCATCCGCAGCAATCTCCTCTGAGATCGGCCCAACCTCCGGGTGTTCCGCTTTCACAGCAACAGCAACCGCTGGTGATTCGTCGACAACGTTCTTACAACCAAACGCACCTAATACCAAAGTGACAGAGAGCAATGTCCATACGAGAGAATGCCGGCGCCGAATAACCACTAGAGCCTCCCCGTTAGCGTCTGCAGCTGCGCCAACGCAAGCTGATAACGAAATGTTCCATCGGCCTGGGCCACCTCGGCGGAAGTCAGAGTATTCTGTGCGTCGACCACCTCAAGCGCGGTGCTCTCGCCGTTGACGTAGCGAAGATTCGTGAGCCGCAGGCTCTCCCGTGCGCTCATCACCGTATCGTTCAGAGACGATAACTGGCTTTCCGCTGTTTGCGCCTCGGCATAGAACTCATAGAGGTTCGCCACAAGCCGGCGTTGCGCCGCGGTCAGCGCGACTTCAGAGGCTGCCTTCCGGATCTTGCTCTCCTTCAGCTTCCGCTCGCTGGTCAGCCAATCCCACACTGGAATGTCGAGCGAAACCGAGCCGGAATAGCCAAGGTTTCGAACGCCCTCCGGACCATTCACTGCAAATTGCGGCGCATCGATGCCGTAGGTCGCGTTCAATCCGACTTCAGGAAAGAATGCAGCCTTGGCGGCATAAGACTCCGCCTCGCTCGCCTTCAACGACGCGAGTGCGCTCTTCAATTCGGGATTGTTCTGCCGCGCAACTGCTTCGACAGCGCTTCGTTCGGGGAGCGGAGCCGGAGCGGCGGGAGGCTCTACATCAAAAGGCGTCATGGGATCGGCAAAGAGCAGGACCGCCAGCTCCAGGCGCGCTTTATCCTGGGCGACTTGAGCGTCGGCGGACTCGCGCGCCCGCTGCTGTTGTTGGATCTGGGCCTTGATCACGTCCGCGTGTGCTACTTCGCGCGCTTCTTCCCGCTGCTGGGTCGTACCAACAAAGTGGTTTGCTTCGTTGAACGCACGCGACGCGACTAGACTCTTTGCGGATTGCGAGCCATAACCGTAGTAAAGACTGACTACGGTCGCCACCAGACCGCGGCGCGCTATTTCGGCTTCGGCCTCGGCCCGGGCCGCTGTCGCATCCGCGAGCCGAATCGCGCCAATTTGTTGAAATCCGGCGGTCTCATTGAACACTCCCTGGCTCACATACTCGCGGATTGCATTGTTCGCGATGAAAATCGGGGTAGGCTCACCGGCGGTTTGGCCGATCCTGCTGTTCTGCCCATTAGGCTCTGTATAGATGACCTGGTTATGGTAGATCGCCGTGGGCAACAGGGCCGAACGAGCGTTGGATCGCTCCAGTTGGAGTGCGTGGCTTTCAGCATTTGCCGTCGCGAACATTGGATCATTCGCTTCCGCGCGCTTGATTGCCTCCTCCAGGGAGATTCGCTGACGGGCACTGGAAGGGTCTACAGCCGGCACCGTTTCCTGAGCTGGCACAAATCGGCAGAAGCAAACGAACGCCGTAGCCAACGACAGCAGAGCTTTCGATTTTCGCCATTCCATAGATTCAAAGGATAGTTATAGCGCCTTAAGCAAAGATGAAGAAGGCATTCATTCAAAAAGCGGAACGCCAGGAGCGTGCCGATGCCTCGGATTGCACAACCTCGGCGATGATCGTCCCGCTGTCTCCATCTACGGCGAGCAGCGACTCTCCCCCCACGCGCAGCGCGATCGTCCGTGCATAGTGAATCCAGGAGTTCCTTCGGATTGGAGAGATAGAAATGGGAGGAGCACTTCCGCCGACTCCCTGCCGTCATGCCGCCGAAAAGACGCATCTCGACTGACTTCGCGAAGCGCGGATCGTGGACCTCGAGCGCTCGCATCGCGTCATGACCATGGCGGTCGGCCGCTCGATCGGCGCATCTATAAACTTTTAGAGGGAATTGAATAGCTCCCCAACACGAAGCCGGATTCCCTCCCCCTCTAATCGACCGTGAGTTGCACCGTAGTGGTTTGCTGCACATCGCCGACAGTTGCTGTGATGGTGATGAGGTAGTTTTTGGGAGTACTCTCCGGGGGCACCGTAGAATACCCGCTAAAGTGCGAACCACAACCGCTCACAAACGGGAGCGAACCCAGAGACGCAAGCCACAATACGCCGAGCGTGACGGCGCGACGGCGGCGTTTGCCTGGGATGAAGAACCATCCGGCAAGAGCCAGCGCAGGGATCGCAACCGGCCAAGCAGTGCCACCGGCGGCCACCGTGGAAGATGCGGTCTTGATCGTAAGAGTAGAGGTCGCCGAAGTACTCCCCGGCGTGACGGCGGACTGCGAGAAGGTCGCGGTGGCTCCGGGGGGCAAGCCGCTTGCCGCCAGAGTCACAGCAGGAATGGTCGCCCCATTCTGCGCAGTCACGGTGAGAGAGAACTGTGCCGACGCGCCCGGTGCAATGGATTGCGGCGGAGTCGAGGAGGCGACAACAAAGTCGGGCGTCGAGGTTCCGCTACCGGTAAGGCTGATGACCTGAGGCGAACCCGCGGAGTCATCGGCAACTAGGATGTTGCCGGTAACACTGCCCGTAGTGAGCGGGAGTGAAGGTGACCGAGATACCGCAAGTCGCCCCAGCCGCAAGCGACGCACCGCAGGTGTTGGTCTCATTGAATAAACCCATCAGCGGAGAACTCAGCGCAGAGATGCCAGTGATGTTGAGCGGCACGCTGCCGCTGTTGCTGAGCATCACTGTCTGCGCCGCTGAAGTAGTGCCCACAGTGGCGGAGAAGCTCAGCGACGAAGGAGCCAGCGAAGCAACGGGAAGAGGCGCTGCCGTTCCGTCCCACTCAGCGCCCTCGCGTTATCGGCGACCAGGATGTTGCCAGTAACACTCCCCGTCGTAGCAGGCGCGAAAGTGACCGAGATACGCACGCCCGCGGCAGCGACGCAGGTGTTGCATTGAATAAACCCATCAGCGGAGAACTCAGCGAGAGATGCCAGTGATGTTAAGCGGCACGCTGCCGCTGTGCGAGCATCACTGTCTGCGCCGCTGAAGTAGTGCCCACAGTGGCGGAGAAGCTCAGCGATGAGGGGGAAAGCGAAGCAACGGGAAGAGGCGCGGCTGTTCCCGTCCCGCTCAGGCTCATCATTTGCGGCGAACCCGTCGCGTTGTCGGCGACCAGGATGTTGCCCGTAACACTCCCCGTCGTAGCAGGCGCGAAGGTGACCGAGATGGCGCAACTCGCCCCAGCCGCAAGCGACGCACCGCAGGTGTTGGTCTCATTGAATAAACCCATCAGCGGAGAACTCAGCGCAGAGATGCCAGTGATGTTGAGCGGCACGCTGCCGCTGTTGCTGAGCGTCACTGTCTGCGCCGCTGAAGTAGTGCCCACAGTGGCGGAGAAGCTCAGCGACGAAGGAGCCAGCGAAGCGACAGGAAGAGGAGCGGCAGTACCCGTCCCACTCAGGCTCACGACCTGCGGCGAACCTGTCGCGTTGTCAGTGACTACGAGGCTGCCGGTAAAGTTACCCGTCGTGCCCGGGGCGAAAGTGACTGAAATCGCGCAGCTCGCTCCGGCAGCCAGCGAAGCGCCGCAGTTGCTGCTCTCGTTGAACTGAGCGGCAATGCTCGCGCTTGCGGCGAGGATGCCAGTGATGTTCAGCGGCACGCTGCCGCTGTTCTTCAGCGTCACCGTCTGCGCCGCCGAGGTCGTGCCCACGGTGGCGGAGAAGCTCAGCGACGAAGGAGCCAGCGAAGCGACCGGAAGTGGCGCGGCAGTTCCCGTCCCACTCAGGCTCACGATCTGCGGCGAACCTGTCGCGTTGTCAGTGACCACGAGGCTGCCGGTAAAGTTACCGGTCGTGCCCGGGGCGAAAGTGACTGAAATAGCGCAGCTCGCTCCGGCAGCCAGCGAAGCGCCGCAGGTGCTCGTCTCGTTGAACTGAGCGGCTATGCTCGCACTCGCAGCGAGGATACCGGTAATGTTCAGCGGCACGCTGCCGGTGTTCTTCAGCGTCACCGTTTGCGCCGCCGAGGTCGTGCCCGCGGCAGCGGAGAAGCTCAGCGACGAAGGAGCCAGCGAAGCGACCGGAAGTGGAGCGGCAGTTCCTGTCCCACTCAGGCTCATCATTTGCGGTGAGCCCGTCGCGTTATCGGCGACCAAAATGTTGCCGGTGAAGCTGCCCGTGGTGGCGGGAGAGAAAGTGACCGAGATAGCGCAGCTCGCCCCCGCTGCCAGCGATGCGCCACAGTTGCTGGTCTCATTGAACAATCCCATCAGCGGTGAGCTTGGAGCCGAGATACCCGTGATGGACAGTGGCACGTTGCCGCTGTTACTGAGTGTGACTGTCTGCGCGGGCGAGGTTGTGCCCACGGTAGCGGAAAAGCTCAGCGACGAAGGAGAAAGCGAAGCGACGGGGAGAAAGGCGTAGGTCGCCGAAGCAGTCGCGCTTTGAGAAAAACCAGTCGCCGTGGCAATGGCCTTCAAGGTTTCATTGGCGCTCACTGTGATCGCGCCGATGTATTTCGTCGAATTGCTCGAAGGTACCGAGCCATCGGTGGTGTAGTAGATCGTTGCGTTCGACGTTGCGTCAGTGATCGTTACTTGCTGGCTGCTGGTGTAGGTCCCGGTTCCGGGCGAAATCACCGGCGTGGCCGCAACCGGATTAACGCTCGAGCCGCTCAACGGCAGGGTGATGGTTTGGAAGGGCTGTCCCGAACCGGAGACGTAGGTGACGATAGTAGCGGCTCCGGTATACGCTTGCGCCGCCGTCGGCGAAAAAGTGACCTCAAACTGGCAACTCGACCCGACCTGGAGCGTCACGCCGGAGCAGCTTCCTTGCGCGATCGTGAAGGCCGGATTGTCGGTTGCAGCGCTGTAAACTGTCGACGGGTAAAAGTTCCCCTCGTTGGTCATGGTGACAGCAAGCGTATTGCTGGTTCCCGGCGCTTGCGCTGCAAAGACCAACGGACTTGGACTCAGCACATCGTAACTGCCATCGACTGTTCCAGCCAGTTGGATCGTCTGAGACGAATTCGTTCCGTTTCCGTTCAGCGAGTTGGAGGAGATCGAGATTGTGCCTGAGAATTTGCCCGGATGTGTGGGAGCAAAGACCACGCTCACCTGGCACAGCGCTCCCGGAGCGAGCACAATGTTGAACGTGCACTCGTTCGCGCCACTGAAGTCAAGACTGAAGCCCGCATCGGAAAGCTCAGAAAGCGTAAACGCGAGAATCGTCAGCGGCTCGTTGCCCCCGTTGTAAACGCTGGCGGTTGAGTTTGTTTGCGAAGAACCGGCATTGACATCGCCAAAATCGACCGTCTCCGTAGTAGATCGATCGAAGATGTCGAGATTCACATAATTCGATATGTAGAGAGTCCCGTCGGAGCCAAGCGACATGCCCAGCGGGGAGCTTCTACCGAAAGAAGCAATTGGGGTGGAGTAATCGGACTTCGCCAACTCGGCAACGCCGTCCGTCGGGCTATAGCGGGTCGCGTACAGCGTGTCCGCCGCGTCGACCGCAAGACCTTCGAGTCGCTCCAACGGTGTTGACCTGGGTCTGCACGCCAGCGGGAGTAATCTTGTTGATCTCGTAGCCGCCGACAAAAAAATCCCCCTCGCTATCGACAGCTGCGGTAAAGGGCTGAAGAACACCTGGACTGAAGAGGTCCGCGTATGCGGTTGCTGCCGTCGGGCTTCACTGCGTAAGCAACGCCATTGTTGCGGATTTGATTGACCACGTAGATGCTGCCATCGACTCCGAGGGCGCCGGGATACCAGCTCGTCGTTGAGTCGGGCGTTACCGGCGGGTTCTCCGGAATCTGATAGGTGCCTTGCACACCCTGCACGGTGTCATAGGTGGTCACGGTGCTGGTCTCGTTGAACAGGTACAACACGCCCGCGCCGTCAATACCGATCGTCCAGAAGTAGGGAGGGTTGGTGAGCGGAATCTGCGTGGCCACACCGCCTTTGGTCACGCTTTCAATGTAAAAGGTGTTGCCGTTAGGAAGGATGTAAACGACGCCATTCTCATCGGCCACCGACTGGTAAATGTAGTTGTTGGTCGGAACGGAGGTTGAGAACGCTCCCGGCTGAAGAAGAGAGAACGGCGCCTGCCCCACGCCCCCGAGCAGGACCGTCGCCAAGCGGGTAGTCCCATCCATCAGGAAGATCGCGTCTTTCCGCGCCCCCGGCAGCGATGGCTGGAAAGTCACCGTAACATCGCAGGTTTCAGAAGCTCCGCTCGGTACGCATGTGACGGTCCCGATCGCGTAATCGTGGCCGTAGTGCAGCGTTGCGGTAGGCGTAAAGCTGCCCGAGTATCCTGAGACGGAGAAGGATGCGGTAAGCTGCTGAGCAACCCCAGGGCCAACTCCGACCGCAGCGGGGTTGAACGAGATAATCGCTGGAGCCGGTGGAACGGCGCTGACTGCCAGCGGATGGACGAGCGCTTGATCCTGCGCCGCCAAGCCTGCTTCCAATGTACCGAGATAGTGTGCGGCAACCCCCGGCTGGGAATGGATCTCAGTCTGCTGGGCAGAGAGCCATGGGGCCACAGCGGCAGTTAGCGGCACAACGGCCGCCGCCAGCAGCAGCCAACCCCGAAGCAGTGCAAAGCGATCCGCCAACTCTCGGCCTTCCTGGCAACGGAAGCTTATCTGGTTCTTCACAGTCGTTCTCCCTCAATAAAGCTCTTGCTTGGCGCCCCATCTATAGTTGTTGGGCGCGATTGTTGGTCGCGCGGCTCGTCTGGCGATGCAGGCCGGAACGGATCGCCAGCAGACGCCTTCATCCCGTTCTCTTCTAAGCCGCTCCGGCTACCCGGCGGGCGCCGGCCGGGGGACTGAGGAGGAAGCAGCAGCACCCGCTCCTCCCACTCCACCGTCACCACACGGCGCGATGTGACCCGCTCCGGCACGCTTGAACCGCCCGAAAGAAGCAGGCTTGCCCGCCGCTGTAGCCATTGATAGAGTCGAAGCATTCTGGCCCCGCAAATTTCTGGGTGCGATTATGCAGGGGATCGATGTTGGAACCTAGTGACGGATTGTGACAACTTCTGACAGAACTTGACTCCTCCTATGCCCTTGAAAGATCAAGCGGTTCTGGCGTTTGGAGAATTCCGGATCGATGTTTCCGCCCGGAGTTTGCTGCGGAATTCCGTCCCCGTTCCGCTCCATCGCCGCGCCTTCGACGTGCTCGTCTACTTTGCCCAGAACCCTGGGCGAGTGATCACCAAGGAAGAGTTGCTGAAAACCGTCTGGGCCGACTCCTTCGTCGACGAGAGCAGTTTGACCAAGAGCATTTCGGTGCTGAGAAAGGCGCTCCGAGACGAGTCGGGAGAGAACGGCGTTATCGTGACTCTGGCTGGCCGGGGTTACCAGTTCGTCGCGCCGGTCGAAGTGATCGGGAACTCACTTGAGGTTGCGGCGATCCCGGAGCCCGCTCTGACGCCACAGCACTCGCCCGACGGCCCGGGAAGCCCGGAGATTCTGCTTCAAGAGCGAACCCTCCGAACCAGCATCGTGACCGAAGAGACGAAATACGCGGCGCTGCCTGCGCGAAGATCGGGAGGGATCTTCGGTGGGCTGGCCGTTCTGGCCTTGGCGGCCGCCGTGGTGGCCGCAGTTTGGATCTGGCGACGGCCACCTGAGGTCACCGGACCAGCCGGCGGCCCGGTGAGCGCGGTCCTGGCCGATTTTGAGAATACTACCGGCGAACCGAAATTCGACCACGCCCTCAATCAGGCCTTACAGATCGATCTCGAGCAGTCCCCTCACCTTGAAATCCTTTCGAAAACGAAAATTCAGGAGACCCTCGCCGAGATGCAGCGAGACAAGGCCGAGCCCCTCACTCCGGCTCTGGCGCGCGAGGTCTGCGAGCGAAACAATGCCCTCGTCGTCTTGCATGGCCTGATTTCGAGATTCGGGGGGAAGTATCTTGTCGTTCTGAATGCCGAGAGCTGCGTCAGCGGCAAGACGCTTGCCGGCTACAAAACCAGCGCGAACTCCGAGGAGGAGGTTCTCAACGCTCTCGACAAGGTCGCGGGCCAGGTGCGCCGCCAACTGGGCGAGTCCGCGGCTTCGCTCGACCGGTATCAACTCCCCATCGTCCAGGCCACCACACCTTCGCTCGATGCCCTGCGGACCTACTCCGAGGCGCGCGAAAGCTTCCGGCGAGGAGACATGAAGTCCGCCCAGGCTTTGCTCTACCGCGCGGTTGGGTTCGATCCGAACTTCGCCTCGGCCTACCGGATATTGGGCTTGAGTTACTACAACCTCGCGGACTTCGAAAAAGCAGCAGAGCTCTTTAAGAAAGCCTTTGATCTGCGCGAGCACACCACGGAACGCGAACGATTGAGCATCGAGACAATGTACTACGGCTACTCGCTCAACGATTTTGAAGAGGCGATCCGCCGCAGTCGCCAGTTCTTGCAGATCTATCCCGACGTTGCCGAAAACTGGGTGACTCTCTGCAATCTCTTAACGCAGCTCGGGCAGTATCCCCAGGCCGTCGATGCCGGCGAACACGCCCTGCGCCTTGACCCTCGCTCCGGGGTTGCCTCCGTGGAACTAGCTCGAGCTTATCTGCGCGCCAACCGGTTCGGCGACGCCAAGAGAGTCGCCCAGGCCGCCGTCGCCGAGGGAAGAGATGACTGGGACATTCACAGCATTCTGTTTCAGATTGCCTTTTGGGAGAATGACGATGCGGCCATAAAGTCAGAAGGCGAGTGGGGACTCTCCCACCAGCACGCGAACACCTCGCTCTACGATCTGGGGTTCGCGGCCATGGCGCGCGGCCGCCTTCATGAGGCTGCGGATTATTTCTCGCGGGCGCGAGCCGACTCCCTGAAGAATGGCGAGACGGAGTTTGCCAACGAGGTTTTGCTCGACTCGACATCGACGTGGATCGAGCTGGGAGAGAAAGCACAGGCGGCGGCGAACCTGAAAGAACTTCGGCCGGAGATGGGCGACCCCGGCGACGTAGCATTCCTTAGGGCCTCGAACGGCGACACTGCCTCGGCGAAGCAATTCCTCACCTCGGGAGCAGTAAGCCCCCGGGATACGATTGGCACTTCGGTCAACTTGCCGATACTCCGGGCGGTGATCGCCTTGAAAGACCATCAGCCTCAAGCTGCCATCGAGGCGCTGGAACCGGCTCGGCCCTATCAGCTGCGCGACTATAGCGTTCCCTATTGGAGGGCGCGGGCAGAAACCGAAGCCGGCATGCTGGACGCAGCCGCCGCCGACTATCGGCTCATCCTCGTCAATCCAGGAGTCAATCCGATCTCCCCCGAATATTCCTTAGCGCACCTAAACCTTGCCCGCGTGCTGGTGCTTCAAAACAAATCTGAAGCGGCACGCGCGGAGTACCAGAAGTTCTTTGACGCGTGGAAACATGCGGATCAGGATTCAGCTCTCATGCAACTAGCCAAAGAGGAATTCTCTAAGATCAGCAACTAACGTTTCACGGGTGGAGTGCCAACTCCACCTTTCGGATGAGGCGCGACGTCAAGCGATCCGAGTAACATCCCGATTGCATGACGGTCCGGCAATTTCCGGTTGCGTACCGAACGCCCTGCATGAAACCAGTCGAGTGGAGCTGCCACACATGGCCTATATAGAGTTGCCTGTCGCCCCGGAGTTGGGACGGGAGTTTCCCGGCATCGTCGGACCCATGACCTTTCGCCCCGAAACCGCGGCTCCCATCAACGAACTCGTCAACGTGTTGCTTCGCGGGGAAAGCACTCTGTCGCGGGGAGAGCGGGAGTTGATTGCCACTCACGTTTCCTGGCGCAACGACTGTTTCTTCTGCCAAACGATTCACGGGGCCGTAGCCGCCGCCCAGATGGGGAACAACGAAGACCTGGTGCATACCGCAAAAACCGATTGGCTCCATGCCGATATCACTCCCAAGCTGAAAGCTCTGCTGAATATCGCCGGCAAAGTGCAGCAGGGCGGAAAGCATGTGACCGAAGACGATGTCGCCGCCGCGCGTTCCCATGGCGCCACCGATCTGGAGATCCACGACACCGTCTTGATCGCTGCGGTATTTTGCATGGCCAACCGCTATGTCGACGGCCTCGGCACCTGGGCCCCTCAGGACCTGAATATGTACAGAGCTAACGCCGCCCAAATCGTAGCGCACGGATATTCCGCGGTAACGGAAACTGCTGCCGCAAATGTAAACAGGTAATGGGATCTGATTTTCCGGCACTTCACACTTTTGGTTTTCGGGGAGAACAATGCTGAGTGTGACTGATAGGCTCTTCAACCTGACGGACCGCATCGACACGGCCAGGACGGTGGAGCTGTCTCAAGCGATGTTGGCGATCGATTCCGAAGCGACCGAGCTTTGTGCTGGGCTAAGCGAGGCGCAACTATCGTGGTGCTCCAGGCCGGGAAAGTGGTCGATCGCACAGAATCTCGCGCACCTTCGCAGGACCACGGAGGTCTTTCTACCCGCCGTGGATTCAGCTCTCGATGCGACCCGGAATCTGAAATTGAATGGAGACGGGCCGTTTCGCTTGAAGTTTTACGGTCGCTTCCTCGTCTGGCGAACCGAGGGCCGGCCAATTATCAGGATGCAGGCGCCCAAGCCGCTTCGACCAAGATTGCTAACCTCTCCGGCTTTGGAGTTGGAGCATTTTCTGATCTCCCAGGCGGCCATGAGGCAACGCCTTGAAGATGCCCACGGTTTGAACCTCACCGCGATGCGATTTCCAAGCCCCGTCGCCCGCTACTTCCGAGTAAATCTGCTGGAGTTCTTTTGCGTTTTCAACGCCCATTCCCGCCGGCATCTCCGGCAGGCAAAGAACGTACGCCAGATTTTGCCTTCATCCAACCACGCGCTAAATAGAGCGCATTAACGAATGCGAGTTTTGTTTCATTGACATCAGACAACAAAAATCAGATCGATGTGACCGTGATTGGCGGCGGCCTCGCCGGAATGGCGGCCTCCATTCATCTGTCCAGGGCTGGCCTGCGAGTGCTGTGCATTGAAGCGGATGTTGCCGACACCGATCCAGTCGGCGAGTCGTTAGACTGGTCTGCGCCCGACCTGCTCAAGGCCCTTGGACTAACGATGGAATACTTGCTGGACCAGGGAATTGCGACTTACAAGAAACACGTCGTTCTCAAGCTCAGAGACGGTTCGGAGCAGCATTACATTCCCGGCGAGTGGCTGGGGAAACCGCCCTTCAATATCGACCTCCGAACGTTGCATGTAGACCGGAGCCAACTGAACCAGGCAATCCGCGAGATCTTTCTAGCTAGCGGCGTGACTCTGGTCGCCGACAGGGTCGTTAATGTAGAAACGACGGGACGGGTCGTCGACGCCATCGTCACCGCGAATGGCGAACGTATCGCTTCGAAATGGTTCATAGACGCCTCTGGATCGGCCGCGAATCTATTTCCCCGGACCTTCAAGTTGCCCGTCTACGAGTACGGCCCTCACAAAGTGGCGATGTGGGATTACTTCACCGTTCCCGAATCCATCGAGGGAACGACCCTCCACGCCGACGGCGCCGGCCCGCCATATATGGAATGGGTCTGGCAGATACCGATCCACCCCAACACCATCAGCGTCGGCTACGTCTCTCCAGGGGAATCGATCAAGGAGAAACGCCAGCGAGGAATGAGTGTCCAGGAGATCTTTCTATCTCAACTGGAGCGGTTCCCCGATCTCCGGGGCCTGCTGCAGGGCACCGATTCTCCGCGAACAACTTCGTTTCGTTGCCGAGTCTTTGCCAACATTGCCGGCCCTAACTGGCTGGTCGCCGGCGAAGCCGCGTCAATGGTCGACCCAATGACTTCCAACGGCGTGACAGCCGCGTTGCGGCAGGGAGCCGAGGTGGCCGAGCTGATTATCCGCTACCGCAATAGCGTGCGAATATCGAGCCTCGCCGGCGCGATGTACAGCCAACGGGTTTTAACGCTGGCCAGATTTTTCAATAGCGCTATTGAGCATGTGCTTTACGATTGGCCGATCCGAAATCGAATCGGCGCGTTCAACGCCGGTGATATGTATACGATCCCCGCGTGGAGCCTCAATGTCGTCTACTCCCGGCTGCGCCCCCGCGGATTCCTATCCACTACCTTCTTTCGGTTGCTCGTGGGCTCTTTGAGGTCTTGCATCAGCGTCTTCCACTGGGTCTGCAGTCGATCACGCCACTCGTCGACGATCTCGGCTACATCATGAAAGCGTAGTCGGCCATTGCAGGGGACAAGCTCAGGGCTCGATAGTCCCCTATCACTGGAAAGTCTCGCCTGGCGGCACAATCGTCAGGCCCGCTGCCCGCCACGCATGAAATCCGCCAATCATGTCTGTCGCACGCCAGATCCCAAGATCCTGCAGAGATGCTGCCGCGAGGCTTGAGGCATAACCTTCGGAACAGAACACGATCACTTGAACATCATGATCTATCGCGATCGGCAGTCGCGCGCTGGACGCTGGGTCGAACCGCCACTCCAGCACGTTACGTTCTACAACCAACGCGCCGGGGATACTTCCCTCAATGTCGCGCTGGCTTTCGGGTCGAATGTCGACGAGTATCGCCCCTGTCGCGGCCAGGGCATCAAAAACCTCGCCTGGAGAGAGTCGCCGTAATCGGGAACGCGCCGCGGAAAGCACTTGATCGATATTCAAGGCACGAATGGCACTCGCGGACTTCGCGTTTCCCAGACGCCGCTCCAATGCCAGCGTCTCAGGATCGTCAAACGAACGTTCGCGCGGGACGAGCTGACCACCATCCAGCTCATACTCGTTCATCTCGCTAAGCGGAGGAGAATAAGCGTGAATGCTGATGGCTGGCGCACCGGACGCGTTGCGCACGTCGTGCGCGTAATCCGGTCCGAAGGCACGCGGCTTGTCCGGATACAGCACGCGGATCGGCTCCCCTGGTCGATGCTCTTCAAGAATTCCGCTGGTGACGACGAAAGCTCCCGAAGACGCACCGTGGTCATGGAACCCCGTGGATTGCCCCGGCAGCCAGCTGATGACCCATATATCGTGTTCCGGGCTGTGAAAGAGACGCTCATACCAGCGCCCTTCAACGCGCAGCCGCACTCTGTCCATCCATCCGCCGGACGATGCGAACTGCGAGACGATGTTAGCGAGCTCCTCAGGCGTTCTTGAGGGCGCGCTGGTCAGGTCTTCACCTCGCAATCGTTGTCATAGGCGCTTCGAGTATAAGTTGTTCCTCTGTTGTCATGGCATGTTCCTGACTGGGCTGCGATGGTGTTACTCGGGTTGATTCAGGTCAACCTGATTTACGTGACGATCTTCAAAAGAGCAGCTTCAATCCAAACTGAAAGACCCGTGGGCTGCTCGCGCTGGTGATCTGTCCGTATGTTCCCGAGGTCACCGTGGCGACAGGATTGGCGAAGTTGACGCGATTGAAGGTGTTAAACGCTTCTGCCCGGAACTGAGCGTGGAGGCGTTCCCCCTGAAAGAGGTCTTTGAAGATCGAGGCGTCCACGTCGGCATAGCCGGGACCACGCAAGACTGTTGCGCCCGATATCTCCAAAAGTGCCCGTCGCCGCTGGCACGAAGGCCGCGGTGTTGAAGTACTTCTTAACCTTGCTCGCCCCCGAGGGGCGAATCGGATTTCCCACAAGATCCGCATAGTCATTGCCAATACCGGATAGAGAGCGGTCCGTGCCGCTGAGAACGGTGAACGGCAAGCCCGTTTGCAAACTGGCGATGGCGTTCACTTGCCAGTTGTTGAGCAGCGCATTCTTGAATCCACTGACGTCGACGTGAGGTGTGACGTAGTTCAGTGCAAGGTTATAACGAATCGTCTGGTCGAAATCGGCGGGACCGCGGCCGCTCTGCAAATCGAACGGATTGGGCGGTCCAGTGTTGCCCTCCGTAGCGCTGGAAGTATTGTCGATGGTCTTGGAGAAGACGAGATTGGTCAGCACCGAAAGGCCGTGCTGCTGGTGGATCACAAGGTTAGCCTGCAGAGCGTTATAGATGGAGTACTCATAGGACTCAGCCAACTCCACCGCGCCCAGGCCGGGATAGAGCCGGCGAGAGTTCTCGTTCGCCACCGTAGCGCCTGGCCCAAAGATCGCCGGGTTAAACTGCCGCGAACCCATGATGTGTTCGCCATGATTGCCAACATAAGCAAGTGAGAAGGCAGTGTTGTGGGGCAATTGCTGTTCGAAGGTGACGTTCCACGCCTGCGTGTAGTTGACCTTAGAGTTCGGATCGAGCGCGCCTCCGGAAACCGGAAGTAAGAACTTGTAGTTCGCGAACTGGTCTGGACCTACGTGGCTGCGCGGAAAAGGATCTCCGCCGGGATATCCGGCGTAGATGTTGTCCCATGTCGGCGCAGGAGCGGGATAGCTCAGATACAGATCCACGGGCTGCATCGCATCGGTCCTCTGATAAAGCAGGCCCTCGGGAAAGCCATAGAAGATTCCATAACCGGCGCGGAGCACCTCGACGCCACGGCCACCGATGTTCCAGGCAAAGCCGGCGCGAGGCGCAAAGTCTTTCCAATTACGTTTGAAGACCGAGGGCTGCAAACCGGTGTCGCCCTTGAAGATGAGGCCGAGCGGCGCATTCGGTGCAATCGTCGATTGCTGGCCGGCCTGGAACCCAACCAGCGTGTCATTCAGATCGATGGGCGGAAGCCACGGGTCCCAGCGAAGACCCGCATTCACGGTCAATTGGCGGTTGAGCTTCCAATCGTCCTGCACATAGAGTGCCGGCCTGTTTCCGCGAAGATACGCCTTGCGGCCGTTATCTTGAAAAAACTGGGATTCAAGGCCTAGATAGAAATCCGCCAGCGCCGAGCCGCTGGTCTTTGTCCCGGCGGGTAGAGCGGCGCCAGTCGGGGCTGCCGTACGCTGACCGTTGAAGGTGTTGTCGCCCGGCGTGTAGGAGTAATCATCCATATCGATCCGGTCGCGCTCGTACTCCCCGCCGAAGCTGATCGTATGCGCGTTGAGCACCTTCACTGCCGAAGCTTGAAAGTCAAACAGTGTGGAATCCTGGGTCAGGGCGCCGCCGGAGAAGATGTTAACGAAGCCAGAGATGTTGGCCCGGATGCCGGGAAAGATGGACTCGCCGGGACTGCCAAGCGGCACGTTTTGCCCAAGGTCTTGCAGAGACTGCAGTCCCGGAGCCTGGGGAATCTGGGTGCGCGCGAAGCGGCCTGCACTGGCCGACACGGTCGCCGTCAAAGTCGGGCTGAATACCTGGGTGTCGGTAATGATCGCCGATTGGTTGCGGAATCGATTCGCCGCGTAAAAGCCCAGCGGAGCATTGAACGGCCTCTGAAAATTGTCCTGGTTGTAGAAATATCTACCGCTCAGATGGTTGTTCGCCGTAATCACCTGATCGATCTTCACTAGATATTGCGTGCTGTCGATGTTCGAGTTGGAGGTCGAATTGAACACGCCAGTCGTCGGATTCGAGGCCAGTGGCACCAGATATTGATCCGCCAATTTCCCAGACAGAGTATTGATCGGAGTCGGAATGATATTGCCCGGATAAGGTTCGCCCGTCGCGGGATTGAAGATGGCAATGCCCTTGGCCAGCAACGCAGAAAAGTTTCCATTGAGCTCCTGCGCGGTCGGAACGGTGATCGAGATCGGGTTGGGCGACGACCGCTGCTGCAGGTCCTCCGCGGAAAAGAAGAAGAAGGTATGGTTCTTGATGATCGGGCCACCGACCGTTCCGCCGAACTGATTCAGCTTGAATGGTGGAATAGTTTGCTGAAAGTAGTTCTTCGCATTCAACTCGGTATTGCGCAGGAATTCATAAGCCGACCCGTGGATCTGGTTCGTGCCGGAGCGAGTCGATAGCTGCACGAGCGCGCCGGCGCCACCGTACTGCGCGCCGTAGTTCGAGGATTGAATCGTGAACTCCTGAAGCGCATCTGGATTGGGCAAAATAGGCACGGAGTCGAAGAAGCGATCGTTATAAATGGCGCCATCCAGTTGGATATTGTTTTGTGTGGCACGCAGGCCATTCACCGTAACACCGGTGTTATCTTGTTGGCCCGACTCGGTCCCAACGTTGGTCAGCGCGGTGCCTGGTGTCAATACGGTCAGTTGCAGTGCGTTCCGGCCGTTCAGCGGAAGAGACTGAATCTGTTCCTGCTCGACCGATGTCTGAACGCTGGAGGAAGCGGTTTGAATCAACGGCGCCGCCGTTGTTACCTCGACGGACTGCGCCGTGCTGCCGACCGAAAGCTCGATGTTCAGATCGACGGTATGGCCGGTGAGCAGTTGAATGCCGTCCCGCTTTCTGCTCTCAAAACCTTCGTGGCTCACTTGCAACGAATAGGTCCCAATTGCCAGGTCGGGGAAGACATAAATCCCCTCTTGATTGGTAACCACCGTGCGGGCCGCCGAAGTAGCCAGGTTCGTCGCAGTGACATTGCCGCCGGCGACAACCGCGCCGGTCGTATCGACGACAGTGCCTCGTATGCTGCCGATTGCCTGTGCGAACAGCGAAGAAGAAACACCAGAGACTATGAAGGCTGCGACTGCACTCAAGAATAGAAACCTGCGTATGGCCGAAAACATATATTCCTTTCAGGGACATCTTCCCCGGGCTCTGAAGAGCCTCGGAATGAGATCGATAGGAAAGAGTGATTGCTGCCCGAAAGGAATAGCTGACCACGGATGGGTCGACTCGCCTTGAAAGAGGCATGCTGAAATTCAATATGCCAGCGGAATGAACTACAGGCATGTGACTTTCAGGGATTCTCTCTAGGGTTGAGCGATGCTCGGTGCAATCACTACGAGGGAGAGATTAGAGGCAACAACAACACGAGCAGCAAGAGACAGCGGAAGAGACCACGCCGTCCGCGCACACAACCAGATCTTGTTTCACGATCCACGAGTTATGCCGCATTGCGCTCACACCCACAAGATATCACCGGACCATTCTCTGTGCAATATCTCCACAGACGGTCCACACACCAGATCTCGAATCACGACAAGCTTCGATATCGTCGTCCAACAAGAAAGAGCAGCGCGGTGCCGATGAGCGGCATGAATCGCAACCATCACAAAGACCGGCGCGTAAGAAACGTGGTCGACAAGGTGCCCGGTCAGCAGCGGAAAGAGCAGGCCGCTGAGCCCGCCGGCAACCCCGGTGAGTCCGGTCGCGCGGCCGACAGTGTGCTCGGGAAAGAGGTCGGTCACCGCTCCAAACATGTTTGCGGAGAGGAAGTTATCGGCCATGACCGCAACGCCGATGGCCAGAAAAGCTGCGGCCGTGCTGGTGAGATACGGCACCGCCAGGCTGGTGAGACAGAGCGTCGCGCTTGAGTACATGGTGATGCGACGAACTGCGTAGGCGTTGAATCCCCGCTTCTGTAACCAGCCCGCCGCCCAACCTCCGGCAATGCCGCCGGTATCTCCGAGAAGAAATGGAATCCAGCCCAGGAAACCGATCTGTGCCAGCGACAGATGCCGGACGCTGAAGAGATAGCTGGGAATCCAGTACCAGTAAAACTGCATCACTGGGCCGATGAAGAAGCGGCAGAGCATCACCGCCCAGGCCGAAGATTGTCCCAGCAACGCCGTAGGGAGATTCTGCGCTGCCAGCGTCGAACGCTCTGCCACTCCGTCGCGATACAGGTAGAAGCCAGAACGGCGTCCAGAGGATCCCGAGCAATGCCGGAACCATGAAACGCTGTGCGGAAACCATAGTGCTGGGCCAGGAAGACCACCAAGCGGCGGAGCGATCGTTGCGCCAATCATGCTGCCGCTGTTGAAGATCCCGATCGCCAGCGTGCGCTCGCCCGGAGCAAAGAGCCGAAGATCGCCTTCATGCCGCCCGGAGTAATTGCCGCACTCTCCGGTGCCCATCCAGAAGCGCGTGATGCCCAACTGCACGCCGGAGCGGGTAATCGACTGCGTGCCGGTCGCAGCCGACCACCACAGCACTGCTCCCGCCAGGCCGAAGCGCACGCCCCATCGGTCCATCAACCAACCCATGGGGAATTCGCCGGCCGTCATGCCAAGTTGAAAGGCGGAGACGATGCGGCCGTACTGCTCGTTGGAAAGATGCAGCATCTGGCGCAGCACCGGCGCGAGCACCGAGACTGTCTGCCGGTCGATGAAGTTGATGATCGTGATCGTGAGCAGTAATGAAAGCGCGATCCAACGCGCGCTGCCGCGGACACGCGCTGGCGGCCGCCGTGACTTCATCGCGAGACTGCCGTACGGCTGCCGAGGTTGCGCTCATTGGCTCTGGTTAGCGACTCGTTCCGCCTGCAAGAGGAGGCTACTTCACTGGACGAAACTCATTCCCCACAAAGTTCTCCGCCGCCCGCACATTGCTTCCGTCGCACGTTGCCGTCGGGTTGATCGAGAGGCAGCAATGGGAAGAGGAGTTCGGCAACGCGATAGGCCTCTTCCAGATGCGGATAGCCCGAGAGGATGAAGCTCTCGATGCCAAGGTCTGCGTATTCGAGCATGCGCTCCGCTACAGTTGATGCGTCGCCAACCAACGCCGTGCCCGCGCCGCTGCGCACCAGGCCGATGCCTGCCCAAAGATTCGGGCTGATCTCCAGATTGTCGGGACTTCCCTGAACCAGCGACGCCATCCGCCTCTGCCCCTCGGAGTCGAACTTCGCCAGCCCTTTGTGCGCGCGTTCGATCGTTTCTTTGTCGATATAGCGGATCAGTTCCCGCGCGTCTCTCCACGCCTCATCGTTGGTCTCGCGCACAATCACATGCAGGCGAATGCCGAAACGGATCGTTGCGGCCCTTGCTCTCGGCCAGTCGGCGCATGCGTTCGATCTTCTCCGCAACCAGCGCCGGCGGCTCGCCCCACGTCAGATAAACATCGATGTGCTCGGCAGCGATCTCCATCGCGGCATCCGAAGACCCTCCAAGGTAAAGCGGCGGATGCGGCTGCTGCGTCGCAGGATAGTAGACCCGCGCGTTTTCCACATTCAAATGCTTACCGTGAAAGCTGTAGCTCTCGCCGGCAAGTATCTTCCGCCAGATGGTCAGGAATTCTCCGGTCACCTCATAGCGCTCATCATGCGACAGAAAGACACCATCGGCCGCAGCCTCTAGCGGATCGCCTCCGGTAACAACATTGATCAGCAGCCGGCCGCCGGAGAGCCGATCGAAGGTCGCGGTCATGCGCGCGGCCACTGTCGGAGACATGATGCCCGGTCGCACGGCAACCAGAAATTTGAGATGCTTCGTGCTTGGCATCAGCGTCGATGCGACCACCCAGGCGTCTTCGCAGGAATTGCCCGTCGGCAACAACACGGCGTTAAATCCCAGCTCATCGACCGCCTGCGCAATCTGCCGCAGATAGGCGTAATCGGTAAGCCGCGATTGATGGCTGGATCCGAGATACCGTCCATCGCCGGTAGTGGGGATAAACCAACAGATCTCCATAAATAGTTGCCCCTTAAGTCAGTTCAGATTCCGAAACGATCTTATGCGTCCAATAGGAATGCAGCGCCATCTGGACCGGGAAGCGACGCATCGATGCCGGCCTGCAATGGCGCGTTGACTGCGCTCCCGGCAAGGATCGCATCGAGAAAGTTCTTCGTGTGCGCGCGCTCCAGGTTCTCGCTCGACTTCACCTCGACCGCTTCGCCCTGATTCGGAGTGTAGGTGTAGCCGTCGCGCGATAAGATCGAGCGTTCCTTCGGTCCCTTCAAAGAACACCGAAGGCCTTTCGTTCCGAATCGGCAGCACAGAAGATTCGAAGTTCAGGTTCCAATCTTTGATATCTGGACAATCGCGCTCACCGTGTCGGGATTTTCGCGCTCATCGTGAAGCTGATAGATGCCGCCCAACGCGGCCGCATTTTGCGGATGCGCATCGTCGAGCATCCACTGCGCCACATCCGCCCAGTGAGTGAGGATGTCGGCCAGCAGCCCGTTACCGTAGTCGGGAAACTAGCGCCATGAGGAGTAGCGAACCGTCTCATACGGAACGCGCGGCGCGGGCCCAAGAAACCGCGTCCAGTCCAAGCCCCGCGGGTTGCGGCTCAGGCTTGACGTTCCTGCGTCTGCCACGGAAAATTGTGCCACACAGCGCGCGCAAAGAGTACCTTGCCGAGCTTTCGCTGTCCGAAGATCTCCTGCTTCGCGCGGATGTAGTGCGCTGCCGCTTCGCTGCTGCATTCCGCATTGCAAGCACAAGTTTGCGCGCCGCTGCGGCATCAACCAGCGTCTTGCGCTCGTTCCAGTGATGCAGTGTCGGCTTTTCAAGATAGACATGTTTGCCCGCACCCAGAGCATCTTTCGCGATGGTGACATGCAAGATGGTCAGGGGTAGAGATCAACACCGCATCGACATCTTTCCGCGCCAGCAAATCTTCATAAGCTACAGAAACGCTCGGCTGCGGCGAGTTCTTGATCAGCCTCGAAAGATAGAGCTGCGTCTGCGCGTCATAGACATCGCTCACGGCGCGAATGCTGACGCGATCGTCCTGTAAAAAGGCCGCGCTGACAATCGTGCCACGTCGCCCTAACCCGATAACTCCAAGCCCAACACGATTGTTAGCGCCAAGCACTTGCGCATAGGAACGCGCCGTCATCCCGGCGGTCGCGGTCGCGGCGGTTACGAGAAAGTCGCGGCGGTTCATGCGGAGAAGGCTCCGCGCAGCGCTTTGAATGCCGGATCGATCACGCTCAAGCCACCTTTCGTGCCATCTTCTCGCTCCTCTTCGTTGAGCACCCAACCCTTCCACTCAAGCTGCTTCAGTGTGGCGGCGACTTCCGCCAGCGGAAAGCTACCCTGCCCAAGTGGCACTTGCTTTCCGTCTTTGTAATCGCGCAGGTGCAGACCAACAAGCCGCTTCGAGTGAGCGCGCAGAAAGGCCGGAACATCCGCTCCCCCGCGATAAGCATGCCCGGCATCGAGCAGGAACGATACCAGCGCGGGATCGGTCTGCGAATAGAGCGCTTCAATCTCGCCGACCTTCGACTCAAACTCCCACCAATGATTGTGATAAGCAAAGGGCAAACCCAGACCCTTGCTGAATCTTCCGGCGGTATTCAGCGCCTCGATCTTGCCCTTTAACTCGTCGACAGTTTGGGCGGGTGCCCCGCTAAAGATGAGGTGTTGCGCGCCCAGCGCGACTCCGCCGTGCGCGACCTTCTCGTAGAGCGAGGCGGGTGGGAGCCTGGTGGCTGGATCGAGCTTGCTCGGAGGAAGAAAAATATGGATCCCGAAGAACACCAATCCTGTGTCGGCAATCCTGCCCCTCGCGGCCTCGGGCGAATCGAATTCGGGAAGCAGATTGAAAAATCCCGTCTCGAAACCCGCGTATCCCACCTGCTTGATCTCCCCGAGCACGGCTAGAAACGAATCGAAGTTCTTCGGATCGATCGCCCACGCATTCGTCTGGCCACCCAACTGAATGCCGCTAGCAATCTGTGGGCTCTCCGCAAACGCCTCGAAGCTGACCTACGGCGGGAAAGGCCCCCCCGATCGCCAAGGCGCCCGCTCCCTTCAAAATCTCACGTCTGGTTGTCATGCCGATCTATCTTTCTCCCAAGAGCTACGATCCGATTGCTTCACGACGGCAAAAATGCCAGCTCACGCCGATCGGTTCGCGCCGAGGGATACTCTAGAGGGTGATTGGGAAGCCGTCTGGTGACGGAAGGAGAAGCTTCAGAATGCTGTCGGGGTCAACAACAAGCCGACGTACCCCGGTCGGCAGGGCACAGACTACAGACATCTGAATGGAAGGGGTTATTCACTTCAAGCTCTCTCAGAGCTACCGTAAACCGCAATCTCTGCCGTGTCAATTCTCTGCATGGCACGGCGAAAAGCGTTGTTGTCGACTCCGAGAACGGCTGAGACATTTGATCCTGACCATGCCTTCATTGCTCTATAACCTAACGACCGGCAAAGCTCAGCAAACAGACGGAGCATTACATCCTGAGCACTTCCATGCGGACGCTGACTCGTGCCAGCAGCTCCACCATAGAGACCAGCGTGACTCCGCGGCTCCTATGTCCGGTTGAGCCGTTTGTGACATAATTTCGCATGCCCCCCGATTCTGATGGAAAAGAGAGAGGCAGCCTTATCGTTGCCGTGGGCCAGACCCCTCGCCGCAGAGCTACTTTCGTCTTGCTCCTCGGGGTGCTGCTTCCAGCGATCATCTCTTTTGGAATTTTGTATCAACAGGCGCTTTCTGTGCCCTATCAGGATGACTACGGTACGGTCCTTGACTTCGCTATCGGCTATAACCACCTGCCGAGCTTCAAGGACAAAGTGCTTGACATTGTGGGAGCGCAAAGTAACGAATACAAGCTGATTTTTGAACATGCCATCGTAGCTTCCGAGCTGGAACTCACCCATCGCCTCAATTTTGGTTTCCTGAATGCTTTGGGAAACTGCTTTCTGCTGGCCATCGTCTGTCTCTTATGGAAAATGTATTCAGGCACCGGAGATCTTGAGACTCGCCTGGCGAGGTTTCTGCCAATAAGCCTTCTCTTCTTCTCTCTCACTTACTGGGAAAACCTGAATTGGACTACGACCGATTTGCAAAATATCCCGATCGTATTGTTTAGCCTGCTCGCTATCTATCTTCTGGTGACGGCTCCCGCGTACGATGTGCCCGGTCCCCCCGTGCTCGCTGCATGTATGTCGGCTGCTTTGGCTGGTTTAACCTCCGCAAATGGTTTCCTGCTACTCCCGGTGGGCATTCTGTTCCTATTGCCTCGCCGCGCTTACGCCGTGTCTGTCGTCTGGTGCGCGAGCTTTGTTGTCCCGCTCTTAGCCTACCTGTACCACTACACTCCGCAGCCGCACCAGATAAACAGGTTCTTCTACCTGACGCGACCGCTTTTTTTTCTTGCCTTCCTCGGCGGAGCCGCCTCTTTCCGATGGGTCTGCGCTCTTCTCGGCGTTGTAGTACTCATCGTCGTTTTCCTTGCGATCCGTGAACGCTTTGATCGGACCAATCCAGCCGCAGCATACTCCAGCATGTGGGTTTTAGCGACAGCATGCCTGGTCGCATGGGTACGCGGGGGAAACCACTTTTCAATGGCCTCGCGTTATAGCATTTACTCCATTCTGTTATTGATAGGCTGCTACTTGTTTCTTGCGCAGTATCTTCCTGGCCGCTTTTCCGGATTGGATCAAAGGCGTTTCTATTTAGCCTCTCTTGTATTTGCCTCCGGGCTCTGGTTGGTGGGGAATGTTAGTGCCTACCAGCACCTTCGAGCTCGGCGGCAGATGGTGCTGGCAGGCATCGAACTGTATCGAGCCGCACCTCAAGTCAATTCGCCCATGATCGATCCTCTGGTAGAGCAAACTTTTCCAATGGAAAAGAAGGGGGAGCAGGATGTTCTAACTAAATCCATTCAAGAGGGTGTCTTCGTGTTGCCCCCAAAACAAGAGACTGCTCATTGATGTTAGAGACCATGGTAGAAAACGAACGGGGAAAGATTGTAATTACAGGGGCCGCCGGGCTGGTCGGGCAGAATCTCATTCCTCGATTGACCGCGAAGGGCTTTACCGACATTGCCGCAATCGACAAGCATCCGACCAATGTGAAGATACTTGAGAAGTATCACCCTACCGTTCGTGTCTTCCACAGCGATTTGGCGGAAAGCAGCCAGGCAAGCCAGTGGCAAGGAGAACTAGCTGGATGCCAGGCTCTTGTCATCGGTCATGCGCAAATTGGAGGCATAGAACCGAAGGAGTACACCAGGAACAACGTCGATGCGACAGAGCGCCTGCTTGATGCGGCTCTCCGGCACAAGGTTCCCTATATCGTGAGCATCTCGTCATCGGTGGTCGCTTCCATGGTGGTGGATGACTATACCGAGACAAAGAAAGCGCAGGAGGCGCTGGTGGCCGCCTGTGGGATCAAACAGGTTGTCCTCCGGCCAACTCTGATGTTCGGTTGGTTCGACAGAAAGCACGTTGGCTGGCTAGCGAGGTTTATGCAACGAGTGCCGGTATTTCCGATTCCCGGTTCCGGCAGGTTCTTACGCCAGCCTCTCTATGCGGCCGATTTTTGTGAGATCATCGTTTCTTCGCTGATAAACCAAACGACAGGCGTCTACAACATTACCGGGCAGGAGCGAATCGATTATATCGACCTGATCCGCGCGGTTAAGAGGGCGACGCGGGCGAAAGTTCATCTACAGAAAATTCCCTACGACCTCTTCTGGGGCCTGCTAAAGATCAACTCTCTTTTCGATAAAAACCCGCCATTCACGGTGAAGCAGCTTGAGGCTCTTGTAACTCCCGATGTCTTCGAGGTCATCGACTGGCCGGGAATCTTTGGAGTTCCTGCAACGCCCTTGCAACAGGCTCTCAATGAGACTTTTCGAGATCCCGTATACTCGCAGGTTGCTCTGGACTTCTAGCCTGATTTAGCTTCTTATCTACCTTCCTTGCTTAAGAAACCGGAGGTTTCCGGAATTGGTTTGTCGCGAATTTGGAGAGGTGCGCTGTCGCTAACATTGTAGTAATCGGATCAGGTGCAATGGGGCTCGCAGCAGCATTTCATGCACTCAACGCTGGACATGATGTCGAAGTGCTGGAAGCTGCCCCCGAGCCCGGCGGGATGGCGGCGCACTTCGATCTGGCCGGTCTTTCCATCGAGCGCTTTTATCATTTCGTCTGCAAGAGCGATCTGCCCACGATGGAACTGATGGGCGCACTCGGGATGCGCGGCCAGTTGCGCTGGCAGTCCACGTCGATGGGAATTCTTACTGGAGGGAAGCTGCACGACTGGGGCACTCCCGTCGCGTTGCTCAAATTCGATGAGATCAGTCTTGTCTCAAGGTTGCGGTATGGGCTCTTCGCGTTTCTTTCGGTGCGTCGCGACCGGTGGGATGTAATAGAAACCGAGTCCGCACGTTCGTGGATCACCCGATGGTGCGGCACAGAAGTCTACGACCGGCTCTGGAAGCCCTTGTTTGCCCTCAAATTTCATCAGCACGCAGATAACATCTCCGCGGCGTGGATCTGGACACGCATCCGCCGTATCGGTCGCTCCCGAAAGTCCATGATGCAGGAAGAATTGGGGTACATTGAAGGGGGAAGCCAGACCCTCGTCGACGCTTTATGCGCGGCGATTGCCAAGCGCGGCGGCCGGATTTCCACGAGTTGTCCGGCACAAAAGGTCATCGTCACAGGTGGCCGCCTAACCGGCGTACTCACTCCGAAAGGCGTCGTAAAGGCCGATGCGGTGATCTCCACCGTCCCGACACCCCTGATCTCTGCCCTGGTGCCCGACCTGCCGGCGGACTGGAAGCACCGCTACGATTCCATCATCAATACGGGCGTTTGTTGCCTCGTATTTAAGTTGAAGCGTTCGTTGAGTCCTCACTTCTGGGTAAATATCAGCGAACCGGATATTGCTATTCCCGGCATCATCGAGTTTTCAAATCTCCGTCCAATAGATGGCGCGCATGTGGTCTACGTGCCCTACTACATGCCAACAGACAATGCCAGGTTCAGTTGGACCGATGAGGAGCTTCTTGATGAAGCCTTCGGCTATTTATGCAGGGTAAATCCGGCGTTGACGCGGGAGGACATTATCGCCGCACATGTAGCCCGACTCCGTTACGCGCAACCAGTCTGCGAGCCCGGATTCGCTGCGAAGCTCCCTCCGGTGCAGACTCCGATTCAAGGTTTGCAGATCGCAGACACCTGCTTCTACTATCCGGAAGATAGAGGAATCTCAGAAAGCGTGCAGTTGGGTCAAAAGATGGCCAGTCAACTTCCGAACTCCTGACCAATCTAAGCACTCCCACCGCGCAACGAACTCCCCCGTTCCGCATCGAACAGAGTCTTCCCAGACAAAATCCTCGGGAATCTCCCAATTCGCGCCTTCCAATTCGCGTATCCCCAATTCGCGTATCTTAGAAGGATGCGGTATTTTTCAAGGAACGCAAACAAGTCTACCGACCCGCGGCGAAGCTAGCATGAACCAAACCATGACGGACGAAACCCTGGAAGCCCCGGCCACCAAGACCATCCACGAACAAGAAACTCCTCTCGAGGCCTTCGCTTCCATCTGCGGAGTTTTGGTGATCGGGCTCTTCGCTCTGACCTTTATCTTTCAAAACTTCGAGATTCCCTCCTCTTCGATGGAAAAGACACTGCTCATCGGCGATCACGTCGTCGTCGACCGCATTACCCTCGCGCCGCCGACCAACTGGGCCCCGTTCATTCCGTATCGCAACGTCAAGCGCGGCGACATCATCGTCTTCTTCAAGCCGGGCGAACCCGACCTTTACCTGGTGAAGCGTGTAGTCGGAATTCCAGGCGATCATATCCATCTGCGCGCGGGCATCGTGTATCGCGATGGGCAAGCTCAAAATGAGCCGCTCGCCGACAAGCCGACCGATGCGAATTACTTTCCCTTACCGGGACGACTTCCCGGCCATCGCGCCCAGTGAAGCCAGCGACGTAACCGCAACGTGGTCAGTCGAGCTGCCGACCCGCATCGATCCGTCCGGAGATTTAGTTGTTCCTCCGGGTAAGTACTTCGCGATGGGCGACAACCGCACCGTAAGCCTCGATAGCCGATACTGGGGTTTCGTGCCCAGGGAGAACATCGTCGGAAGGCCTCTCTTTGTCTACTGGTCCTTCATCCAATCCGGCGATCAGTATGAGAAGACCTCGCTTGCCGACCGCGCCAGCTTCTTCCTCCACACCATCGTGCACTTCTTCGATCAGACGCGCTGGAAGCGAACGTTTCATCGAATACAGTAGTTCGCGGTAGATCAGAAGCGGAAGAGATGCTCGAATGCCGCCCGTCCAGGCCCTTGCGAAGAAACGAAGCCTCAAGCTCTGGATACTTCCGGTAGCGGCGCTGTTATTTGCCACCGCAATCGTCGCGCCGCCACTGATCAACCTGAACCGCGTGCATCGGCGCATCGCCGACAGCATAAGCCAGGCAATCCGGCGACCGGTCAGGATGTCCTCAATCAAGCTGCGCCTGCTGCCCCGGCCAGGTTTTGAGATCGCAGACTTCGTCGTCGAAGACGACCCGGCATTTGGCGCAGAACCTATCCTGCGCTCTTCACAAGTCATCGCCTCCGTTCGTTTGTTGCCGCTGTGGCGCGGCCGGCTGGAGATTGCGCGCATCGCCTTCGACGAACCGAGCGTCAACCTCGTCCGCAACCGCGAGGGCCGCTGGAACTTCAATTCCCTGCTCTCCCAGGCCGCGCAGATTCCCAAGGCGCCGACCGGCGAACGCCACCCCGGCAGCTTGCAGCGCTTCCCCTACATCGATGCCAGCAATGCAAGGATCAACTTCAAGCTCGGCGACGAGAAGTTGCCGTTTTCCTTTTTCAATGCCGATCTTGCCGTCTGGCTCGAGAATCCAGGCGAATGGCGAATCGAGTTTGCCGCCCAACCCGTGCGCACCGATCTCAGCCTCGACCTCGCCAATACAGGCACCTTCCGCCTCGATGGGTCGCTTCGCCATGCCGCGACGCTCAATCAGATGCCCATGAACCTTCATGCCGAATGGGCAAACGCTCCGCTCGGCCAACTGAGCAAAATCCTTACTGGCTCAGACGCGGACTGGCGCGGCGATCTCGACGCGACCGCCGACATTACGGGCAGCATCGATCAGGCGCAGCTAAAGGTCACTGCAAACGGACAGGGCATCCATCGTGTGGAGTTCGAACCGCGCGAACCGATGAATGTGAGCGTCACTTGCCAGGCCGGCTTCAGTCGGGAACAACGCCTCTTCGATGCGGTAACCTGCCTCGTGCCAACCGGTGAGGGGCACCTCCTGCTGACGGGATCCATCCGTGCCATCCCCGAAAGGTCCGACCCCAATCTCACTCTGGAGTTAAACCACGTGCCCGTGCCGTGGGCTCTCGATGGAGTGCGCCTGGTTCGAGCCGGCTTTGGAAGTTCGGTGGTCGCGACCGGACTGATCAACGGTAGCTTCACCTACGCATCGCCAGAAATTCAGTCCGGCGCGCCTGGGAACCCCGAACCTGGGACCCCACAGCTTCGCGGAGAAGCCACCGTGAACGATCTAACGATCGCTGGCCCAGCAATACAGAAACCGCTCACCCTGCCGAACATCCATCTTGCAATGAATTCGCAAACGCCACCTGCGGTTCGAGGCCACATAGATTCGGTTTCGAACGCCAGCCATGACGAGCTAGTGCTCGACCCATTTGTCGTTACTGCGGGAGCGGGAACAGCGTCAGCCGGAGCGCAGGTCATCCCGTCGGTCAAACCTCCCCCGTCGATAACGGTTAGCGGAGCCTTTGCCCGGAGCGGCTTCACTGTGCATCTTGGAGGAGAATCGCGGGTTGGCGAGCTCGTCTCGCTCGGGAAGGACTTCGGTCTCTTTCAGCATCTGCCGATCGATTTCGGAAACCAGGGCACTGCGGATCTCGATTTGACCGCACACGGGCAGTGGATGCTTCCGGTTACCGATCAACCGGTGTCTCCGGCGGCCTTCGACGGCACACTCCGCCTTCATAATGCCCAGGTCACCGGAGTGTTTCTGGCCCAGCCGTTGCACATTCCCGCGGCGCAGGCGGTCTTTGCCGGCAACGACGTTACCTGGACCGCGTCGGGCATGAACTACGGCCCGTTGCACGGAGACGGCACTTTGAGTTATCCGGCATTTTGTACAACCGCCAGCGGATGTGTCCCTAATTTCGCCTTGCACCTCGCCTCGCTCGATGCGGAAACTGCACAGAGCGCGCTACTCGGCGCTCAACGCCACGGCGAGTTGCTCGAGCGTCTCCTGGATCGCGTGCGTAGTTTGAATGCGGCCAGCCCAGCTTGGCCCTCTCTGACCGGCAGCGTGCAGATCGGGACCTTGACCATCGATTCCCTGAGCGCGAAGGATTTCACTGCGGTGGTCGCTCTGGAAGGGCGCACGATTCAGGTGACCTCCTCGACCGCCCACGCACTCGATGGTCAACTTCACCTCTCGGGCAGCATGACCGTCACCGACCACGTTCCTCACTATGAGATAGCTGCACAACTCGACGACGCCAACGCTCGCGCTGCATCAAGCCTGTTTGCAGAGAACTGGGGACCCGGATCGATACGGCTTCAGACCAGTCTGAAGCTCTCGGGATTCGTACAAAAAGACTTGCTCTCCTCCGCGAAAGGAAGCTTTCACTGCGAATGGGTCAACGGAGCACTGCCGGCAACGCCCGCTCAGACGGCGAGCATGAAAAGCAGCAACGCTCCTGGCCGATTCGATAGCTGGACTGCCGACGGCGTCATAGCGAATGACGTTCTCACACTGCAGAAATCTGAGCTGATGCGCGGAAAAGATGTGACCTCGCTGACCGGAACGATCAGCTTTGCCCGCGAGTTGAAGCTCTCCAACATCGACCCGGCAAATCCAATGGAGATCACCGGAACCCTCCAGCATCCGATCATCCAGGCGGGACCTGTAGCAACGGCAAACTCCGTGGCCCGCTAAACCTGGACAATGGGCAGCGCAGTGTCGCGGACCAGGGCGCGGATGCGCCTGGCGGCAAACGCAATGAGTCCGACCGCTCCGAGAAGGAAGATCGCATTCCCAATGCGGATCATGATCGCGCCTTTACCCGCCACGGGGTTCTCGATGAACGCATGCCATCCGTAAGCCAGCGCGCCGCCCGCTCCCAAGGCGAGCTTGTGACGTATATCCCACCCGCTACGCCGGGACCAGAACAAGACGATGACGACCATGACCAAATCAATGGTGAGGATCGCGACCACAGCGCCCCAGTTCCAGGTCCCCGGAGTGAGCAGGACGGCCGACCCCGCAACCAGCGCCACGGTGCCGACGATCCACGGATTCGGTATCGATCCACCCCCTGTGGCCGCTGAGCGTCGAGGCAGCAGGAATGCCACAACCACCAGCGCGACGCATACGATCCCAGCCGTCGCCAGTTGCAAGTGCGAAGCCCGGAAGGCATCCTGCTTCAGTTGATAGCGAGTAGTGACAAACGCGCCAAACGCGAAGAGTAACGCAGTGACAGTAAGCCCAATATTGCCGAGCCATGGAGTCTCAGCCCGGTCCGGCACCGACGCCTCGACCAACGCAATCGAAGTCGAGACACTCCACGCGGTATGCAAATTCAGCACGAAGATCGTCCACCACGCCCCAATACCCAGCGCGGGAATATAAGCCGGTTGCAGCAGGTGAAGATTGAGCTTGAGATAGTTCGGATTGAAGAGCGACAACGTGGTGTACGCCTCTTCGACGATTCCGTACGCCAGCCCCAGCACAACGATGCTCGGCCAGCCCCGGCCCGCGCGCCGCACAAGCTCACGAATGAGCAGCGCTCCGCCACCATACATCGGCGCGAGCACCAGGATGACCGGGAGCATCTTGATAGGAAGATTTCCCAGCAAGAACTCCGCAACCAGCGGCGCCAGAAAAAACAGGCCTACCGCAGGTAAGACACTCCTGCTGACGGGTTTCGCGGTCGGTTCACCCACGCTGCTGCCTCATCGCTGCAGTCTACCAACGCTGCTCTCTTCGCTTCCAGAAAAATCCTTCCTGGAAAGAGGCGATGCTGAAAGAGGCGATGCTCATGGTCCCGAGGGAGTCATCGTGTTCACGTGCTCGCTCTCCCGTACCTCGGGGACCGTTCCATCGTTCACCTGAACCTCGGTTGGCTGACCGCCGATAAGCACGCGGCGTGAGATCTTGCCTTGCGCCGGAATCCGCAGCCGCTCGGTAACAGTTGCCTTCTTGGAGCGAACGGTTACCGGGACCTCGGCTTCGGCAAAGCCCTCATTGGAAATATCGACAGCGACCAACCACTGGTCGGCAGTGGCCGCATGGCTCGGATAGACTCCGCCAATTGAGAAATCGGCCAACCCGCGATCGCGATAGACCCAGTCGTCGAAAAACCACTTCAGGTCCTTGCCAGTGGCTTTCTCCAACAGCCGTTCAAAATACTCCGGAGTCGTGTCCTCGGCCGGTCGATAAGAGGTCAGCGCGAAAGCCAACTGAGCATCCCCGACAAGGTCGCGCAACATCCAGAACACATACGTCGCCTTGGTGCGGTAATAGACGATGTCCGAGGCATGGATCAGGTCCTGTCCGTTAGCTTCGCCGGGAGTGCCCGGCTCGGCCAGCGCCAGCGCCCCGCGCGAAGCACCGAGCGCCTCGAGCGCCGTATGACGGCCATCGACCTGCTCGACCCAAAGACTGCCCAGAAACTGCGCAACTCCCTCATCGAGCCAGACCCGAGGCGAGCGGAAGTAAGCATGAGCCAGAGAATGCACCATCGCACTTTCGAGATTCTTGGAGTCTGGCGACGCCTTAAACCCGGTAAGGTAAACCGCGCCCTCCTCGGCTGCCAGGTCTTCCGCATCGGGAAGTCCAACGACCGTCAGCGGAGACTTCGGCTTCGCCCCAAGCCATTGCTGCACCGGAGGCGTCACCGTGCGCACCGCAGCCCCATAGGCCTGAGCGCTCGCGACGTCTTCGGCGGCAGCATAGATTTGCAGATCGCCGGAATCCACTTTTTGCCGGTTGAGCAGAAAGAGACTCGGAGTCGCGAAACCAAGAGCGGTCGATGGCAGCGTCGCCGTCACCACGCCGGGATAAGAGTTCTCCGGCGCAGAACTTTGAACCACCGGGACGACTTGCCCGTTGAGCACCGCCAGGTTCGCCGCAGGCGCGTCCGCGGTAAACTCCGCAGTCACCGTCATCTTGACCTGGGCCTGCTGCTGACGCCGTTTCTGCCGGCCAATCTCAGCGAAGAGCTTCGCCCCGTCGCCAAGCAGCACCGGCGGCGCGCTGACCGGATACCAGACGACATTGCCAAATCCGCGCAGACCGATGAAATCCGTAGACACGCGGTCCCAGTCGGAACGCTCGGCGCTGATAGTAGGAGCGCCGATGCGTTCAAGCCGCTCGCCGCTCAACGCGATCAAGCCACTATAGAAAACCTCCAGCTTCAACTCCTCCTTCGGAGCCAACGGACGCGCCAGCGTCACCACCGCTTCATTGACCTCGCCGGTATGGTCGGCATCGCTGTCGACCGGGTGCTGGGCAAACTTCGCATCAACCTCGGCAGTTCCCTCACCGAGCTTGATGCGTTCCCATTTCAAAGTGGAGGAGAGTTGGAGAGCGATCCGCTTGAGAGGCTGGTCCCCATCGTTGCGCACCGTGATCTGCGCCCGGACAGCGATTGATTCCTGCCGAGGAACCAGATGAATGTCGAGATCGTAGGCAAGAAACGTCAGCGAATCGCGCTCCTGGATCGTCGCCTGCAATCCCGTTGTATCCGCAGCTGGCGATGGGGCGGGCGATTCTGGCTTGGCGGCAGAGCTATCGTCATCGGAGCGGGAAAAGAGGACCTTACCGTTCCCTTGCGGAGCCTCCTGCGCATCCGCATCCGGCTTGCCCGAAGATTGCGCCGCCGCCGTCTGCGGAGTTGGCGACTGAGGAGCGGGCGACTGCTGACTGGGCTTCGCCTGCGCCGAACTTCCATCCTGCCCATACAAACTACACGAACCCAACCAGCCGCCAAGAACAACGACGGCCACACACTTCCAACGACTCATGAACCCAAACCCTTCTGCTTCTTGACCGGAACGCTGCTCGCCGGAACGCTTCTTTGACTCGCCCCGCTACCGTTTTGTGCCGCCCGTCGCCGCTGCCGAGCCGCCTCATAAAGCACCACGGCTCCAGCCGCCGAGACATTCAGCGACGAAACGCCGCCCGCCATAGGGATCTTCAGCAAGTGATCGCAGGTCTTCCTCACCAGGTCATGCAGCCCAGCGCCTTCGCGGCCCAGCACCAGCACACAATTTCCCGTGAAATCGAACTCGTCGTAACTCATCGACCCGCGCTCATCCAGCCCAACCGACCAGATGTTCGCCGCCTTCATCTGCTCCAGCGCTCGCACCAGGTTGACCACGCGCGCGATCCTGACATGCTCCGAAGCCCCAGCCGAAGCCTTGATCGCCACCGGACTCAGCGGAGCAGACCGCCGTTCCGTCAAAACCACGCCGTCAACTCCAGCGCCGTCAGCCGAGCGCAACAGCGCGCCGAGATTCTGCGGATCTTCGACGCCATCGAGCGCGAGCAAAAGCCGCGAAGCCCCGCCCGGAGCCGCCTCCAGCAGATCCTCCAACTCCAGCACCGACTTCTCGCGAACGACCGCAACCACTCCCTGATGAGCCGACGTCTGCGCCAAACGCGTCAACTGCTCCCGAGGCTCAAAGCGAAGCCGCACCCCGGCCGCGCGGCAGGCATCGATCACCTGTTGCAACCGAGCATCGTGCCGCTCCTTGGCCACACAAACATGGTCAAAACGCCGCAAACCCGCCCGCAACGCCTCCTCCACCGGATGCAGCCCATACAAAATGTCCATCCAGTTAGTGTACCTTTCGGTGTGTATGGAAATGACCTCCATATCTTGCCGCCCCGGCGCTGTATTGCATCATTGACGCCTCGGTTCTGGCGTTTCTGACCGCAGCTCGGGTGCCCCATTCAAGCCTTCCGTTGGCTTGAGTGGGATAACGATGCTCCGGCTGACGTGCCAAAGCGCACCCAGATAATCCCCCCATCATCCCGCCTTTTGTATAGTGGTCAGCAATGACGAATGCGCAAGATGCCCCGCTCCGCTATCACGGCGTCATGGTCTCCAGCACCTTCACCGATCTCGCGCGTCATCGCGACGCCGTCATTCATGCGCTCAAGGCCCACGGCCTCACCGACGTCGCCATGGAAAACGACTCGGCCAAACCATCCCTCGACGTCATCGACTCTTCGCTGCAGATGGTTCGCAATGGGCGCGCCTATATCTGCCTCATTAGCAAGAAATACGGCCAAACGCCGGTGTCCTCGGAGAGAAACCCGGGCAAGGTCTCAATTACTGAACTCGAATTCAACGAGGCGCTTCGCCTCAAGCGGCCCATCCTGCTCTTCATCATGGGCGACGACCACCTCTTGCGCGAAGCCGACATCGAAGCTGATCCCGACAAGCGCGAGAAGCTGAAGGCATTTCGCGAACGTGCCAAACAGAAAGACCCCGGCTCGACCGTAAATCGCGTCTATGCCACATTCGACTCCCTTGAAGATTTCACCTCCAAAGCCCACGTAGCCATCGCCGAGCTGCGCCGCCACATCGACGAGTCAGACAAGCCGGATACGCCCGCCCCGGCTGCCCCCGCAGTCCATCTCCCACAGAGGAAAGCCCTGCTCGTCCCCCGCGATGCAGAGATCGAGGCGCTCCACCAACAGCTAAAGGAAGCGGGATCGCTGACCTACATCCCCGGCATCCCCGGCCTGGGCAAATCCACCCTCGCCCTCGAATACGCCCATCGCCACCAGCACGACTTCGACTCCGTCCACTGGCTCTCCTGCCAGCAAAGCGATCTCGCAAAAATCGCCGGCGATCTCGCCCGGCAACTCGGCCTCAAGCTCGATGGCGATCTCGACACCATCGTCCCCGAGCTAAACGCCCACTACGCCGGCAAACGCTCGCTGCTCGTCTTCGATAATGTCGAAGACGAGACCCCCGCCCGCCTCTTCCCCGGCGGACGCTCCTCCGTGCTCATCACCACCCGCCGCACCAGGCCTCAGGTTTCTGCGCCTGCACCAACACCTCGACCTGCGCCTCTTCACCCCAGAACAATGCCTCGATCTCTTTCGCAAAGAAATAGGCCAGGCTGAAGTCGATAAATACCAAGCGGAAGCCCATCGTCTCTTCGAACGCCTCGGCTACCTCCCCATCGGAATCTCCGTAGCCGCCAGCCTCATCCGCGAAGACCTCCGCTACACCATCAAGAGCATGGCCGAAAACCTGCCGACCGACACTCACGCGCTGCTCCGCGAAGCCGTCGCCGCCCTCACACCCGCCGCCCAATCCCTCCTCGCCGCCATGGCCGTCTGCGCCCCGGAAGGCTTCCGCCTCTCGCTCGCCGCCGAAATCGCCGAATTCGACGAACCGAGCTTCTCTCGATGCCCTAAGCGAAATCCATTCTCGGTCTCTGGTCGAAGAACTCGACCGCGACACTCGTCGCTACCGCCTCCACGCCCTGGTCCGCGAAGCCGCCGAAGCTACAGACGACCAACGCCACAAACACGCCGAAGCCGTTGACAAAGAGTTCAAGAACTGGGAGACCGATTGGCGAAACTGCGAAGCGGACTATCGCCGACTTTCAGACCGCCTTCGACTGGTTGTTAGGCCAACCGGATGAAAACGCATGGTCAGACCGCAAATTCGCTGGCGTATCTCGGATTCAGCTCACACGGCGTCTCGGTCACCTGCCCGAAGCCTTCGAAATTTGCGAACGGATGACGAGGGAAGCAACGCAGGAACGATAAGGCACGCATTCAAGCTTGGTACGGCAACCAGGCGCTGATCCTCCAAGCCTGGGGGCGGCTCGACGAGGCCATCGCCCTCCACAAAAAACAGGAAGCCATCTGCATCGAACTCGGCAACCGCGACGGCCTGCAGACGCAGCTACGGCAACCAGGCCCTCATCCTCCGGGCCTGGGGGCGCTTCGACGAGGCCCTCGCCCTCCACAAGAAAGAAGAAGCCCTCTGCCTCGAAAGCGGCAACCGGGACGGCTTATCAATCAGCTACGGCAACCAGGCGCTCATCCTCAAGGCCTGGGGCCGGCTGGACGAGGCCATGGCCCTCCACAAGAAAGAGGAAGCCATCTGCCTCGAGCTCGGCAACCGCGACGGCCTTTCAGAGCAGCTACGGCAACCAGGCGCTCATCCTCCAGGCCTGGGGGCGGCTCGACGAGGCCCTGGCCCTCCACCAGAAAGAGGAAGCCATCTGCCTCGAACTCGGCAACCGCGACGGCCTGCAGCGCAGCTACGGCAACCAGGCGCTCATCCTCAAGGCCTGGGGACGGCTCGACGAGGCCATCGCCCTCCACAAGAAACAGGAAGCCATCTGCCTCGAGCTCGGCAACCGCGACGGCCTTCAGAGCAGCTACGGCAACCAGGCGCTCATCCTCAAGGCCTGGGGCCGGCTCGACGAGGCCCTCGCCCTCCACCAGAAACAGGAAGCCATCTGCCTCGAGCTCGGCAACCGCGACGGCTTGCAGCGCAGCTACGGCAACCAGGCGCTCATCCTCAGGCCTGGGGGCGGCTCGACGAGGCCCTCGCCCTCCACAAGAAAGAGGAAGCCATCTGCCTCGAGCTCGGCAACCGCGACAGCCTGCAACGCAGCTACGGCAACCAGGCGCTCATCCTTCAAGCCTGGGGGCGGCTCGACGAGGCCCTCGCCCTCCTCCAGAAACAGGAAGCCATCTGCCTCGAGCTCGGCAACCGGAGCAGCCTGGCTTATTGCTATTGGAACTGGGGACTTCTGGCGCGCCAGCAGGAAGATCGCGACACCGAACTCGAAAAGCTGAACCAGGCACTAGCCATCTTCACCGAGCTCAAGATGCCCCGCGAGCGCGACGCCGTCCAAGCCGAGTTGGACAAGACACTGGGCAATGCATAAGCGCCGCGAGCCTCCTTCCGCCAGCACTCAAATTTTTGTCAAGTAGCCGCCCCGAAAAATATTTTGTAAACCTCTCATTCCATTGAGAAAAAAGTCCAGCAAGTTTGGCGTAGGGAAAGGGTCCAAATTGGTACACTAAGAATAGGAGCAAAAACCATCGTCGTCGCGCCCGTCCAAAACCGGACTTAGCCTCAGGGA
>CAVZRF010000014.1:0-298040 GCA_963777685.1 uncultured Acidobacteriaceae bacterium
CCCGTCTCGCCATAATCGGCTTGAGTACTGTCTTTGACGACTTCCATTCCCTTCTCCCCGTAATGACGAAATGGCCTGTCCGCAGACGTTCGTCCTCGTTCAGATAAGAGGTTGCCGCATCACTCGCCGGGGCTGGAACCATAGAATGCTCAAGGCTCCTCCCGAGCTGGTTCTGGGAACGGTACGCACTTCTCCTAAGGTCTGAGATGAGCATCTATTTCTACATATGCCTTCATTGGCATTCCAATGGGTGGCTGGCATCGCTACTTCGTAATGTCGAAGCTCTTCATGATATTCAGCAACGCCGGTCCGAGCAGGACGATGAAGATAGTGGGGAAGATGAAGAGCACCAGCGGGAAAAGGATTTTGACCTTGGCTTTTGCGGCTGCCTCTTCCGCGCGTTGGCGGCGCTTGGCGCGGATCTCTGAGGCAAACCGGCCGAGGGCGCGGATGATCGGCGTCCCAAAGCGGTCGGTCTGGATCAGCATGTTAACCAGGGACATGAACTCTGCAATCTGGGTGCGTTCGGCCATACTGCGCCACGCCTCGATGCGCCCTTTGCCGGCGCGTTGTTCGAGGTTGACGCGCAGCAACTCCTGACTAAGCGCGGGTTGAACGATCGCGAGTTCCTGACCTACTTTGAGGAGCGCCTGATCGATGCCCAGACCCGCGTCTACGCAGGTCACCAGTAGGTCGATGGCGTCCGGAATCCCCCTGCGGATTTGATTCCGCCGGCGCGTTTGCATTCGGGAAAGCCAGAGGTCGGGAAGCATGTAGCCGAGAAACGCGAAAATGAGTGACGCGATAATTGCGTTGTCGCCGAGGCGCGATCCGAGGGCAATGCCAGCCACCGGCGCCAACAGGCGGACCGCAAAATACGCGTCCATGATGGAACCCGGCCGCATGCCGCCGGCGATGAAGCGCTGTCGAAGCTTCTCATCGTCCGAGAGCCCCATCAGCGAACGAATCGACGAAACCAGCGCGAGTATGTTGCCGACCGCGCTCTTCCGCACCCTGTCTTCCGAGGCGTCGGTTCGGGTGGTTCTGGCAACTTCCTGGATGCGCTTTTCGGCAGCGGAGGGGCGAAGCACGATCGGTGCCGCGACCAACAAAGCGATAAGGCCGGCGATCAGCGAGATTACGGCGTAAGAGATGAAGCCCATGGTGAAGATCCTCAAAGATCGATGCCGTTCACAATGCGGTTGATGACGAAACTGCCGACGGCCAGCAACGCGACGCCGCCGTAAATCAGTTTGCGTCCGAAGGGATCGCTGAAAAGAATGCTCGAATAACCGGGATTGACGAGGTTAATCAGGACCAGCATTGCTACAGGAAGGGCGCACAACACCCATCCCGTCATCCGCCCCTGAGCGGTATGAGTGCGAATCTCCCCGCGCAGGCGAACTCGATCACGAATCAGGAAGGCCGAGCGATCGAGCAGCTCAATGAGGTTGCCGCCGGTGTCCCGCTGCACGATGATCGCGGTGACCAGGACGCGAAGGTCCTGGGATGGGACCTTATCGAGCATCTGCATCAGCGCTTCGCGCAAGGGTAGGCCAAAGTTCTGCTGCCGGAAGACCTCGCCAAATTCTGAACCTACCGGGTCGGGAGCATCCACTGAGACCATCTCGATCGCGGCGGACATCGAATGCCCGGCCCGCAGCGCCCGCGCCATCATGTCGATCGCCTCAGGCAGCGCGGAGGAGAACAACGCAACGCGGTGAGATCGCCGCCAAAAGATGTAAGCCGAGGGAAGAACGCCGAGGATTGCAGCGCCTGCAAGGGCCAGCGGAAGCGCGGGAAAGAAGAACCAGGTCACCGCACATCCGGCGGCCGCCATGCCGCCAGTCAACATAAATACTTGAGTGGGCGTTTCGGTGCCACCCCCTTGCGCGATGCTGCGCCGCAGGTTGTCAGCGAAAGCGTATCGGATCAGAAGCCAATTGAGATTGCCCCTGCGAAGAGTCTTCGCCTTCCTTCAGCACCTGGTTGCTCTGATCGTTTTCGTGGCGGTTGACCTCGAAGCGGCAGGGATCGCGGCAAGCCGTTGACGAACGACCTTCTCCACGTCCGCCGGCATCGAAGCCACGGCGAACACACCAAACAACAAAGCGAGGATCGTGGTCGCGCCAATCATCAGGACAATCATCAATGCTGAGTATCAGGCGGGAATATTCGCCTATATGCGGGGCAGCTACGTGGAGCGAGTCGGCAACGTCCTTCGAGTAGATGCCAGCGAGTTTCATCGCGGCATCGGCAGCAGCCGGGCTCGGAACAATGCCGGCCAGCGAGATTGTGCTTCCCCGGCCCTCCACCTGGATCGGCTGGTCAGGGAAGGCACTGTTCAGGTCTTTGCGAAGCCCCTCGACATCCACGTCGACCGAGAGCGGATAAGACTGGCACAACCCGTTTTCGTCCCACAGCACGACAGTTCCAAGCCCGGCCGCCTTGGCCGTAATCACGACCTGGCGCGGGCTGGCGGTATAGCTGTCGAGCACTGCCGGGTTGTTGATGTACACCCGGCGCAGCCGCGCTGCCGTCGTCACAAGCCGTATCTTTGAGGCCCAGGTACAGGGCCACGTGTCCCAGTTGGTGCTTGTGGTCGATAAGCAGGGTCTTCTTGCCGTGCAAGCGGACCAGGTGGGAGGCGAGATGAACGACCAGGGCGGTCGTTCCCACGCCGCCCTTGGCCCCGAAGAAGGCGATCACCCGGCCCACGCCTTTTTGCTGGAGACCCTGGCCGGCTGGTTTTCCTGGAAGCGCCGCAGGGCCACGGCAATCTCCGCCTCCCCGATCGGCTTGGCGAGGTATTCGAGCAGCCGGAACGCATCGCGCGCAGCACGTCCGAGGCATCTGTTCCTTCGCCGTAGGCGATGATGTTGATCTTCTTGAGGAAAATCTGACGCAAGCGCTTACTCGTCTCCATCGCCAGCGCCAGGTCTTTGTCGTAGTCGATGAGCGCGACGCACGATGCGACCTCGGTAAGAAAAGTGGAGAATACCGCCTGCGGCCGCCGATCGGCGTGTGTAGTCGTGAAATTCCGGCAAAGACAGAACCGGGCACCAGGACCGAGGCCGCCGTTGCAGCGGCGATGACCGATTCGTCCGCGCAGACGGAGAAGACCGCCTGCGTGGCATTTCTCAGCACCTCGTCGGTGGTCGTCATGGCTTGTCCGTGCCGGGCTGCGCGGCCACGTTTCCGGTGGGAGGCGCAGCTGGTTTACCCGCCGCGTCGAAGGTCTGGCTTTGCATCATCGGAGCCGCCATCTTTGGCTCGGCTGGAATGGTGTTGTTGTTCAGAGGATCGACCACCGTCGCGGTCACGATCAGGACCAGCTCGGTAATCGAATGGGTAATGCCCTTGGAATTGAACAACTCGCCCAGGATCGGCACCTCGGCGATGCCCGGGATTCTCGCTAGATTCTCAGTCGTTCGATGGTCCAGCAATCCCGAGATCATGAAGGTCTGCCCGTCCCGGATCTGGACTTCGGTCTCGAGTACGGCGGGTCGCCAGGGCGGGAATACTGAACCCGGAGATCGTCACGGCGTTGGCATAGTCGAGCGTACTCACTTCCGGGCTGATCTTCAGGCGTATCGATCCGTCGTCGTTCACGGTTGGCGTGAAGTCAACCTTCACCCCATAGGGGCGATAGACGACTGTGATGGCCGCCATCGTCCCGAGGCCGCCCTGCACGACCGGGACGGGAAACTCGCCTCCAGAGAGGAAGCGCGCCGGAAGGCCGCTGATCGTGGTCAGTGTCGGCTCCGCAAGAACTTGCAGAATATCGCGCTGTGCCAGGTCCTTGACGCTGATTCCGAAAGAATTGGTGAAGTTGTAAAGAAAAGGTTCAAAGGATCGGAGGTGGTGACCGTCGAAGTGCCGACACCCGACTGACCGGTGTTGTATTGTCCCGTCGTGGTGCTGATCAAGCTGTTGCCGCCGGCGAAGATGTTGATGCCGAACTGCTCCATCTTCGTCCGGTCGACCTCCACAATACGCAGCTTCAGTTCCACCTGCCTGACCGGCGGCGGGATGACCCGGATGGAATTGACGATGTCTTTGCTGAAGAGTGAGGCCAGCTTCAGGGCGGCATCCGCCGCCGCATCACTCGAGACCGAGCCCGACAAGTAGACTTTGCCGTCGTGGGCCTCGGCTTCGATGGCCGCCCCAGGAAAAGCCCGGTGGAGCGATGCCTGCAGGCTCCTCGGATCGAGATCGGCGGAGACACTGTAGAGTCTGCGTCCGCCGCCGGCGTCCCAGACAATCACGCTGCTCGTCCCGGCGGTCTTGGGAGTCAGCACGATCTCCGTCAGGCCCGAAGTGTAAGTCTGCAGGACGGCGGGGTTGCCAACGTAGATGCGGCGCAGCGGTCGCGTCGACGTCAGCACCAGAGACCTCCCAACCGGGACATGCAGCGTTTCTCCGCTCGGCGGAAGCTCGGTCGAGTCCGCCCCGTCTTCCCCTGGCGCGTAGCCTGCGCCAGCATCGCTTCCCCGGCCGGATTGCTGGAATTGTCTGTGAAATCGCGGGGCTCTGCGGTAACGATCGTTGGGCAGCCGAATACCTTGCGGGAAGCCTCCAGCCAAGCGACCCAATCAACCCAAAGGCAAACAGCCCATCGGACGGGTCGGAGAGATAGAACATCGGACGCTAGTTCCTTCCGTCCGGCCGGGATGACGACTTGCCGTCTCCCAGGACCGTCTCGATCTCCATCTCTCGTACCGGGTGGCGGAAGGGAACCTCGTGGGTCGACCGATCTTCCAGACTCGCCGGAATGACCGGACAATCTTGCGGCTCTGCCGTACACTTCCCGAAGACAGTTGCGAGAGGAAGACCTGGTTCGACGATCGGCCACGGCCCCGGTCGCCTCTATTTCTCAGCACGAAATGGATCACTCCCTGATTCGAAGCCAGAAACGCCCGCTCCGATTCCTGCGGGGTGAGCAGCAGCGTCACCACGGTGACGGCTGTCGGCTTGCCCGCCGGGTCGGGCTCCATTTGTTGGCCGGCCGCGAGCACCACGGCGTCCTGGACCACCGTTGCCGTGATCGGCTCGGGCAGCTGGTCGGTGCGATACGAGACCAGCACGTCGACGCGCGAGCCCGGAATCAGAAAACCGCCGACGCCTACTACTTCGTCCGATTTCAAAGCGATCGCCCGCTGGCCGTCGGGGATTTTGGAAGAAAGGCCGGCGACCGATCCTGGCGCGGCTAACTTCGCGCTCGAGGATCGGCTCACCCTTCTCCAGCGGATATAAGACAATCCTGCCAACCAATAGCGCCTGGACGCATCGACTGCGCCGCGAAGCGGATTGCTGCGGCTGGCCAGGGAGACTAACTCCATGTCTTCCGCCTTCAACGCCTCGCCGGCTTGCAGCGGCCTCGAAGGCGCGACATAGTGGTTATTTGGCACCCACAGTTGTCTGCGTGTGTCTCTGTTTGCTTGCGGCTCAACACATAGGTGCAGGCGCTTGAGATCAGCAGCGCGAGTAACAGTGCATTCACCAGGGGATGCTTCTTCATGATGCAGCTTCCCCACAGCAGCGGCGATGCAACCAACCGCTATCGGCAAAGCGAAGGGCAGGCGCAACGTCTGCGAAATGGCCAGGCTAAGCTCAGGATGCGGCGTGAGTCCTTCACGACCATGGTGGGCCATGATCGAGGCCACATTCGTCAGGGTCTGCCGCAACTGACCCCGAGAAATCGCGATGGCCAACCCGAACGCCGCTCCCGACAGCGAGGTAGCGAGCAGCATAACGCGAAGCGGAGCGAGGCCCATCAGGCAACCGACTGCGATCATCAACTTCACGTCTCCGGCGCCCATGCCTCCGGCCCGATAGAACAGCGCGAAGATCAGCCCGCCAATCAAACCCGCCAGCGCCGCGGAGCCCAACCTGTCCCCATCCGCCCAGGATCCCATGCAAGAGCAGGCCCGGCGACAATCGACGCTCCGGTCAGCAGGTTCGGAATTCGGTGTTCCCGAATGTCGAAGCCCGATCGCGATCAGGGCACAAGCCAATGCTGCTGCGGTGTAGGTCATCTGGACAAATACCTCGGTTGAAGTCCAAGCAAGCCCGTGAAGCGTTCCGCGGCCGACGCCCCGGCACGGGCCTGTACCGTTCTGGAGCGCCCCGGCGGGCGCGAGTCGAACAAGTCAGTCTCGACATATCGTTTTTGCGTGAAGCAACGTGGGACGGTCCCTACGCCGGCCGTCGCCTTAAACGGCGTTGGCAAGCTGGCTGCCAATGGAGTTGAAAGCGTTGCCGATCTTGCTCGAAAGAGTGGTCATCGCCGCTACCGTCCCAAGTCCTATCAGACCCGCGACCAGCGCGTACTCGATCAAGTCCTGACCTGACTCGTCCTCGATGAAGCGCACAAAAACCTTCTTAGACTTGATTCATCATCCTCGAACCCTCTTCTTCCTAGCGCGCCGGTCTCGCGATCGGTCGTCGCCCTCCCGGACAGCGGCTGGGCATTCGCTGATTAACTTATCGCCGATTTTGCGACAGACTTTACCTTAGTTTCTTTTTGTCCCGCCTCGAGGCTGGCTTGTCGCAACCGCCAGGAGCGATCGTCAGCGAGTTCAGCGAATGATCGTTCTCTGTGCAGTGCTTCCCGACCGTCACAGTCTTGAGCGTGGAGAAGGGAATTCCCACCGAATAGACAAGCTTCACCGAGACGGTCACCGTATTGCCCACCGTATTGCCCGCCGGCCAGGCCGGCGTCACTGTCGTGGTCGCGCCCGGGGTCAGGGCCAGGTATGGCGTAATCACCGCCGTCACCGAAGCAGTGGTGCACGGCGCGAGGCTGGTGGAGCTGTGTAGGCTGGCATAGCGCGCCGCCGCCCGGCTCGAAAAAGTCGCGTTGCAATAGCCGAACAGCACCAGCGAAAAACTGAACAGTCCGAAGAGCAACAGGAGAAACGGCAGCAGTACAAAGGCAGTTTCGAGTACGGTCGAACCCAGCTCACCTCCCCGAGCGTCAAGCCGAGTCTCCCCAATAGCGGCCGAATGCCGGCTCGCCCCTAAGGTTGCCATGGCACTCGATAAGTCGCTGAACCGTGAAGTGTCAGGCTGGAAGGCATGCCCGGATAAGCCAGCATCGCAGGAACCGTAGCGCTCGTCTTTACCTGCACATACTCGATCGGCGTGCCGTAGCCGGAGCAGTTGGTCGCGCTGGTCACCGCCGTTCCACCAGGCGAGCAAGTGAAGATGTCGGAAGCGGTGGCGCTGAAGCCGCTCACGCCGGAGGCTGCGTTCTGCGCCGCAGTCTGCATTCCCGTGAAGCTCTTTTGATTGCCAGGAATGGCGCCGTAGGCAGCGCCCAGCCGAAGCCGCCTCCTGAATCTGCAATGTCTGCTGGATTTCGAGCGCGTAGTCTACGATGCCAACGAAGAGAAACGCCAGGATCGGCAGAAACAGGGCGAACTCGATCATCGCCACACCGCGCTCCGATTGTAGGAAGCTCATAGAGCCATAACCGATTGGATACGCACTCGTTGCACGAACGCTCATTGCACCAGCACCGCCTGGTTGCGAAGCGGATTGCCTCCGGCGACATTAGAAAAATTGCTGGAGAGGGTCACGCCCGGAAAGCCGAGGGTCGAGAGGTTGTCGGTGTCAAAGGCAAGATAGTTGGTCCCACTGATGGGGCAGGCGCTGAATAGCAGGCCGGTATTGGTCGTATACCAGATTCCGTCTCCAGTGATGCTCGACAGTCCGCATTGAAAGTCTTGCGGGGAACTTGCCACCCAGTTGCGGTCGCCGAAGACTAGGATCCCTGGGATCCCGCCATTCGAGCTGTCGGTCGGCGCCGACAGTGTGACGATGCACAGAGTGTTGATCAGCAATTGCCCGTAGCCGCTGCCCCCGCCCTTGGTGAAGAACAGCGTCACCCCAGTTCCTTTCACTGTCGAGCCTGTCCAGTGCGCCCCGCCGGTGATGATGTAAAGGCCGGGACTGAAAGTCACCGTGCTGCTGGTGATGGTGAGACCTCCGCAATAGGTGCCCGGATTGATCGTCTTTGTCGTCAAGGCTACGGAATATCCGAGATAGCTGCAGGTGCTAAAGGTCGGCGAAGGAATCGCGGCCAGCGGGTCGGCCATCGTCGCTGCGTTGAATCGCGGAAACGGCGTGGCAGTCCCCAGCAGCCCTAACGACTGCGACACCGGGCCGGTCACATTCGTTGCCAAAGCGCTGACCGTGGAGCCCAGATTCGAGGCGAGGTTCGCGTTGATGTAAAGCGGACAATTGGCCGTGATATTCGACAGGTTCGCATTCACCGTGATCAGGGTGAGTCCGGAAAGTCCCGTAAAAACCCCACACGGCGGATAGAGCGAAACCGCCGAGGCGGAGACGGTTTGCGATCCGCCATTCAGCGTTCCCATGAATATCGTCTTCACGCTCTGCGAGATCGTCACTTGCAGAGCGTCGGTGTCTCCGGAATAGGGACCCGTGGTGGGCGCCTGGATCACGGAGACGGTCGCGCCGTTTGTGCCGTTGGTAAATCCGTTCACCCCGGCGTCCTGCTGGCCGGCTGTGGCCCAAAGGCCGGTGTTCCTCTCCCATTCCAGTTCGGCTCCGACCGCGGCTGCGTCGGCTGCGCTCTGCATCTGCAGCCGCTTATATTCGAGCAGGCCCACGTCCAGCGACAATCCACAGAACAGGATGATGACGGGTAGCAACACGGCGAACAGAGGAATCATCGGTCGGATCCCCGTCCCACTCCTGGAAGAAGAGCCTTTCGGCCGAGCTCCGCCATCTCTCTCATTCTGCTGGCGGCCCCACTCCCGGATTCCCGATTCCGAAACACTCTCATAGCGAGATGATCGGAGCATCAAGTCCCTTCCTTTAGCGTCGATGAACGGATTGGACCATGGCCACTGCCCTTTCCGAGACTGCGAGCCTTCCTCCTGCCTTGCGCCCCGCAGTGCATGCCTCCCGCGGCCCGATGGCGGGACTGCTCGAGCGCGTTGTAAGCTTTCCCGTTTGCGTAGTCTTCGGCTTTGCCGTGTTTGTCTACCTCCTGATACCCCAGTCGGTGGCCGACCCCGATATCTGGTGGCACCTCCGCAATGCCGAATGGCAGCTCCACGCGCACGCTTTTCTTCACCGCGACTACTTCTCATTCACCGTGCGCGGCGCGCCATGGATAAACCACGAGTGGCTTGCCGAGTTGCCACTGTACCTCGCATGGCGAATGCTCGGGCCAACCGGCCTGTATCTGATGACCGTAGCTGCCGTCGAGGCGATCTTCGCGGGAGTCTTCTATCTCTGCTACCGGAAATCAGGTTCATGGATGGCCGCACTCGCCGCTTCGTCAATCGCGGCCTTGCTTTCCACCGTTTCCTTCAGCCCGCGAACCTTACTCTTCGGCTGGATCTTGTTGGTCGCCGAGTTGCTGGTGCTCGAACGTTTCCGAACCCGGAATGGGCCTCTATATCCGCTGCCCTTGCTCTTCGCGGTGTGGATCAACACTCACGGCTCCTGGCTGATCGGCATCGTCATCTTCGCCATCTTCATTGCCGGCGGCTGGTTTGGAATCCGCGCCGGGGCAATTCGCAATCCGCCCTGGACACCCGTGCAGCGCACACGCCTGCTGCTCACGGTCGCGTTCAGCGTGACGGCGCTCTTCGCGAATCCCTATGGCTGGAGGCTCGTTCGGTATCCCTTCGATATGGCTTTCCGCCAGAAGCTCAATATCGCGACCATCGATGAATGGAGAACGCTCGATTTTCACTCGCCACGCGGCCGGATATTCTTCAGCGTGCTCGCCGTCATGTTCCTGCTGCAACTCCTCCAGCAACGGAAGTGGACGCTCTATGAACTCGGTCTCTTAGCCCTGGGTGTCTATGCTGCCCTCACCTACTCGCGCTTCCTCTTTCTCGCCGGAATATTGGTCCTCCCGCTGCTGACGCCTTTGCTCGTCGGCGCTCGCGCGGCGATAGCCAGGAAAAAGACCGACAAGCCATGGGCCAACGCTATTCTTCTTCTGATGCTGGTGACCGTCCTCGCCCGGCATCTGCCTTCCGCAGACAGGTTGCAAAGCAGCGGAGAGGAAAGCTATCCGCTCCACGCTGCCGCTTACCTGGGTCAATGGCATCCCAAGGGAAATGTCTTCAACGATTATCTTTGGGGCGGTTTCCTGATTTGGAATTATCCTCAGGTTCCCGTCCTCATTGACTCCCGCGTCGATATCTTCGAATACAGCGGTGTCTTCCAGGATTATCTCGACGCCATCCGGCTGAAGAATACCTTGTCGATCCTCGATAAGTACCACATTCGCTATGTGGTCTTTCGAAAGGACCAGCCGATTGTCTACCTGCTCGAGCACACCCCCGGATGGAAGATCGATTTTGAAGACGCCACCACCGCCGTCCTCGAGCGAAGCTAGGGCTACGCGCGTTCTCGGCCTGCGCGTCAACTGGTCCGCCGTGGGCTATATCGCGCTAAACCTCCTCGCGACCATCCAGGTCGTATGGTTCTACGTCAACCGCGTACCGCCGCACATTCAGCTTCTCGCCTACGAGCAAGGCCGCGAACGCACTCCGTTCCAGTACCGCGTCTTAATGATGTGGCCGATGAGTTGGGCGCACAGTTCGCCTGAGATCATCAAGTGGGCCCGAATTCTCAACGCGATGCCGGGGTGGTTCCCCAACGGCGTGCGGCCCGAGGGGGTGGTGCAGGCGCCAATCGATCTGGCGTCCGTCATCGTCGCAGGGCTGGTCGCTCGAAGGTTGTATCTCGGTGCTTCGCGCTCCGGCCTGCTCGCGCCGGTCGTGTACCCATTGACGCTGGTGATGGTCGCAAGCACCTATTGCATGCTCAACATGCACCTGTTGCGCTTTATCTACGATCTGCCTAGTCTCGCCTTCTTTGCGATCGGTTTGGAGTTGATCTACTTTCGGCGCAGCCACTTCCTCTTCGCTCTATTGTTCGTCGTGGCGACGCTCAATCGCGAAACGAGCCTCTTTCTGCTGGTATTCTTTGCGGTTGCGGAATGCGTCCGCGGCGGCGGGGAAGTGCGGTCGCTTTCTTCTGCTCGAGTCCTCAGGGTTCTCGTTCCACTAAGCGTGTTCTGGCTGGCATGGCACGGCTATATCGCCCACCGCTATGCCGCCAACCCGACCGAGTCCCTCGCGCGCGTCTATCTGAATGTCGGACTACTTCTGCTTCCCATCACCTGGCCGCAAATGTTTGCGGCCTTCGGCTATCTCTGGCCGCTTGTGCTGGTATCGCGCGACAAGATTTCCGACGACGTCCTGCGCGCCTGGTGGTGGATACTTCCAGCCTGGTTCGCTTTCATGTTTTACTACGGCATCTTCATTGAGACCCGTGTCTTCGGCGAACTGATCCCCTACCTCGCCTGCACCGTCACCCTGGTATGCGAAGCAGCGCTTCTTCACCGCACGGCCAGCGCTCTGGGCCTGACCGCTCGACACAAGTAAGCCCTTCCCTATCAACGCCAAAAAACTTCCTAACCGCAAGACCATTTTCCTGTCTAATGCGCTGAATGGAAGACAGCGACCACGAAATTCGCCGGGCGGTTCTGGCCGGCGACAAGGACGCCTACGGCACGCTCGTCGTGCGCTACAGCCAAACTGTCTTTCGCGTGGCCTTTCGCATTACCGGCAATGAAGAAGATGCAGAGGAAGTTGTCCAAGAAACCTTCCTCCGGGGCTATCAGAAATTAGGCGACTTCGAAGGACGGTCAAGCTTTGGTACCTGGTTTTACCGGATCGCAAGCAACTGTGCTCTCGATCTGGTGGGCAAGAGAAAGATAAATCCGCAGAATCGCATCGCCGAAGAAAGCGACCCGGAGCAAGGGGAAGTTCAGGTTGCCGACATCAAAGCGGGGCCGGATAGATTGCTGCTCAGCCGTGAGATTGAAGCAAAGCAGAAGGCGGCAATGGAGTCACTCACACCGACGGAGCGCACAGCCTTCGTGCTGCGGCATATGGAAGATCGTTCGACCGAAGAGATCGCGGCCGCTTTGAAGATCGCTCCAAACGCGGCCAAGCAGGCAGTCTTTCGCGCGGTACAGAAGTTGAGACGGCAACTCGCGCCGCTATGGGGTAACACATGACAGAGAACCGCAAACACCTAAGCGAAGAAGAGATGATCGACCACTACTACGGAGAGAGCGCACCGGGATCGAGCATCGAGCGGCATCTGAAGGCCTGCGTGAAGTGCGCTGATGAATATTCCGCTCTGGAGCGGGACCTGGGCGGAGTAAAAGCTCTCGTTCCTCCGCCGCGCGGCGAAGAATATGGCGAAGAGGTTTGGCGGTCGATTCGCGGTTCTCTGACACCGTATGAGGCGCGGAAGTGGTGGAGATGGCCAAGCCTCGGCTTCCGGAAACCCTTGGCTCTCGCCACAGCCTTCGCCCTGCTCATGGTCGCCGCTTTCCTTGCCGGCCGAGTCTGGCAGCGGAAGCAAACGCTACAGACAACAGCCGTGGCAAGCGATCCGCAAGCCCGGCAACGCGTGGTGGTATGGGTGCTCGGTGACCACCTCGACCGCTCAGAGCGCCTGCTGGTCGAGTTGAATCACGCCAATGGGGGAGACGCAGCCGAAGCGCTCCCAATCCAGACCGAGGCGCGCGAGCTACTCGCCTCGAACCGCCTCCTGAGGCAAAGCGCGAAACAGAGCAACGACCCGGCAATGGATGCGGCCCTCGATCGCCTGGAGCGCTTGCTGGTCGAGGTCTCCAACGAGCCGAACGGCCTCACCGATGCCGATCTAAACCGGCTGCGGCAGGAGATGAATACCGACGGTCTTCTTTTTGATGTACGCGTTCTACGTTCCCGGGTTGCGGAGCAACAGCCCAATGCCGCCTCGGGATTGAAAGGGGTATCGATCTAAATGAAAACAAAATCACTGCTTCTCATAACTCTTCTCGGCGGCCCTTTCTCTGCTCCGGTATCGCCGATGGCCTTCGCAACAGAGCTGCGGCCTTTCACGATCGACTACGCGGTCTCGGCGGACGTCGCCACAATGGATCCCGATGACCAGGCCGCACCGTACTCCGACGGTACTCGCGCCATCAATGATGGCCGCTGGGCCGATGCCGAGGCGATCTTCGCGAAGATCGCCCAGCAGAAGGGTGATCGCGCCGACGCATCGATCTACTGGAAGGCATATGCGCAGAACAAGGAAGGCAAGTCTGCGCAGGCCCTCGCAAGCTGCACCGATCTTCGCCACGCATACCCTCGCAGCAATTGGATCGACGAGTGCGGCGCGCTGGAGATCGAAATTCGCGGCAAAAGCGGCGACCCGGTGCAGCCCCAGGCCGAGCAGAATGAAGACCTCAAGCTGCTCGCCCTTAATTCGCTCATGCAGCAGGACGAGGCCCGCGCGCTGCCTATCATCCAGCAGATTCTTACCGGGAATAGCTCAGAAAAGCTGAAAGACCGGGCGCTGTTTGTGCTCGCTCAAGACTCATCGCCGCAAGCCCAGCAAGTTCTCATGGACGTGGCGCGCGGCCAGAAGTACCCGGCGCTACAGAAGAAAGCCATACAGATGATCGCAGTCACCGGCGGTAAACAGTCGGTCGTCAAGCTGGGCGACATCTACCGGCAAAGCAACGATGAGCAGGTCAAAAAAGCGATCCTGCAGGCGTATCTCATTACCAATAGTCCCGATCCACTGGTCGAAGCGGCCAGCCACGAATCGAATCCCGAACTCGCGCGAGCAGCCGTGCAAAATCTGGGCGCAATGAGCGCCACATCGCAACTCCTCGATCTCTATCGAAAGACGTCCAGCGACGCAACGAAGTCGGCGATCATCAATTCCCTCGTTGCTGCGGGGCAAAAAGGCGCCGAGGCTTTGGGCACGATTGCGGACTCAGAGCAGAATCCCGAACTGCGCAGAAAAGCGATTCGCAATACCGGTGTGGCGGGAGGCATGACCGAAGCTCCAACCCTGGTCGCTTCCTACAAGAAGTACAGCGATCCCGAAACAAAAAAGGCCGTGATCCAGGCGCTCTTTCTCGCCGGCGATAGCCACGATCTGGTTGAGCTTGCCCGCGCCGAGAAAGATCCGGCGCTCAAGCAAGACATCGTGCAGCAGCTCAGCATCATGAACAACAAAGAAGCAACCGACTACATGCTCGAAATCCTGAACAAGTGACACCCGAGATCGGAAGGAGCCTCATCCCCATGAAAAACTTATTTCTCGCTCTCATGCTCGCGGCGTCGGCGCTCGGGATTTCAGCGCAGCAACCGAAGACGATCAACACCCAAATTCAAGTCGGTCCAGTGGGCCCGGGATTGTCCGCGACGGTGGCCCGATTTCAGCAATCCAATGGGCCACTTTGGGTGGGATATCAAGTGCAGGCTCTTCCACGAACGCATCTCTCTGCGTGTTCGTCTTGGAACGGATCATCACAGGTGGAAGATGGATGCTGCAATGAATATCGATTGGAAGACTCGACAGACAATCTGAATACCTCCGAGCAAAAAGATGCCACCAATCCCGTTATCTACGTACTGCTGCGAATCGACCACGGCGCAATTGAAAAAGTCCGCCTTACTCCGGCAGCCTGCACCTTGAACGCGGGCGGACTGCCGCTGAAATGGCTCACCGACGTACAGCCAGACGACAGCGTGGCCTTCCTCGGCCAGATCGCCGCGAAGCACGCAGACGAGAAACACGACAAAATGGCCGACGAAAGCCTGGTAGCCGTGAGCATGCACGCCACGCCGAGAGCGACGGAGGTCCTGGCTACGCTCGCTGCCTCGCCCAACAACGCGTACCTTCGCGAGAAAGCAGCATTCTGGCTCGGCGCGCAGCGTGGTCACGAGGGATATCTCGCGCTTCAGCAACTTGTCGCGAAGGAGCAAGACCCAAAGCTCCGCGAGAAGCTCGCCTTTGACCTATCGATCAACAGCGACCCCGCCGCCACCGACGAGCTCATCACGATGGCCAAGTCGGATTCCGACAGCGGCGTGCGCGGGCAGGCTCTTTTCTGGCTCGCGCAAAAAGCCGGAAAGAAAGCTGTTGGCCAATTGCGGGATTCGATGGAAAACGATCCCGATTTCGGAGTCAAGAAAAAAGCCGTCTTCGCGCTTAAGCCAGCTGCCGAAAGAGGAGAGCGTGCCGCAACTGATTCACGTTGCCGACAGCAACGCGAATTTCGCCATTCGCAAAGAGGCCATCTTCTGGCTCGGCCAGACCAATGATCCGCGCGCTCTTGCTTATCTTGAGGCAGTGCTCAAGCGCTGAGCGGCGAACGGCTTAGCCGTATCTTTATCTCTCGATCGCCATCGCGACGGAGTTGCCTCCGCCCAAACATAAGGCCGCGACTCCCTTGTGGACGTCGCGGCGAACCATCTCATGCAGCAACGTCACCAACACGCGGGCTCCGCTCGCCCCGATGGGATGACCGATCGCGACCGCGCCGCCATTGACGTTGACATTCTCAAGTCCAAGGCCGAGCTCATGAGTAACGCCAAGCGCCTGCACGGAGAATGCCTCGTTCAGCTCGAACAAATCAACGTCTGAGATCGCCCAGCCCGCTTTAGCAAGCACCTTTTGAACGCCAGTCACCGGAGCAAGCATGATCCACTTCGGATCAACACCACTGGTCGCCTGAGCGCGGATGCGCGCCATCGGCTTCAGCCCGAGCGAATCCGCTTTGCTCGCGGACATGACGACAACCGCAGCTGCAGCATCGTTCAGGCCAGGAGCATTTCCGGCAGTGACGGTGCCGTCTTTCTTGAAGGCAGGTCGAAGGCCGGCCAACGCCTCAAGCGAGACGTCTGGCCGAATCGATTCGTCTTCGGTGAGCCGTGTCGGCGGCCCCTTCTTCGCGGGAATCTCGACCGGCACGACCTCGGCGGTGAAGCGCCCTTCTTTCCATGCTGCGGCAGCGCGCCGATGCGACTCCATCGCAAACTGATCTTGCCGCTCGCGCGTGATGGAGTGCTTCTCCGCCACGTTCTCCGCGCTGATGCCCATGTGCTGATCGTTGTAGTGGTCCCACAGTCCGTCGTTGACGACGGAGTCGACCAGCGTGCCATTGCCCAGGCGGTAGCCCTGCCGCGCCTGCGGCAGCAGGTAGGGCGCGTTGGTCATGGATTCCATGCCGCCCGCAACGACGATCTCGGCATTCCCCGTCTGAATGGCCTGGGCGGCCAGCGCGATAGCCTTTAGCCCTGAGCCGCAAACTTTGTTGATGGTCAACGCGGCGACTTCGTAGGGAAGCCCACCAAAGATAGCGGCCTGGCGCGCGGGGTTCTGCCCCAGGCCGGCCGCGAGCACATTGCCCATAATGCATTCGTCGATCTGCGCGGGTTCGAGCCCCGCACGTCGAACAGCTTCGCGGACAACAATCGCGCCGAGCTGCGGCGCGGTCAACGGGCTCAGCGCCCCTTGAAACTTGCCGACCGGAGTACGAACGGCAGAGACGATAACAACATCTTCCATAGCTAAAACATCCTTTGTAGCGCTTCGCTCACGGCCAGATGTGCGCCAGTGAGCCTTCTAATCTCTTCAACCGTGGTATTCGGCGCGATCTCTTCGAGCACCAACCCATTCGGAGTCACCTGAATAACCGCCAACTCCGTGATGATCGTGTCCACCACCTTCAGACCAGTCAATGGCAGCGTGCAGGCCTCGAGGATCTTGGGTTCGCCTCGCTTCGTTGCATGTTCCATCGCGATAATCACGCGACGCGCGCTGGCGACGAGGTCCATGGCGCCTCCCATGCCTTTGAGCATCTTCCCAGGGACCATCCAGTTGGCCAGATTACCTTGCTGATCGACCTCGAGCGCGCCGAGGATGCTGAGATCGATATGCCCTCCGCGGATCATGGCAAACGAATCCGCGCTCGAAAAATACGAACTGCCAGGGAGCTCCGAGATCGTTTCCTTACCCGCATTGATCAGGTCGGGATCTTCCTCGCCCGCGACTGGATATGGCCCAACGCCGAGCATCCCATTTTCCGATTGCAGGATGACCTCAATCCCCGGATCGACATAGTTAGCGACCATGGTAGGGATGCCGATGCCCAGATTCACGTAGTAGCCGTCGCGCAATTCCTTGGCAGCGCGCCGCGCGATAATCTCGCGAGGGTCAGTCGTCATTGGCGCCCTCCTTCGATGGCCGGCCGGGTCGTCCTGCGCTCGATTCGCTTCTCGACGCCTGCACTCTCGAGAATGCGCTGCACATAGATTCCCGGCGTCACCACGCAATCGGGATCGAGCGCGCCGGCTTCAACCAACTCCTCGACCTCAACGATCGTGCACTTCGCCGCCGTCGCCATCATCGGACTAAAGTTGCGCGCAGTCTTGCGGTAAACAAGATTGCCGAGCCGGTCGCCCTTCCACGCCTTGATGAGGGCGAAGTCAGCGTGCAGGGCCTGTTCCAGCAGATACTTGCGACCGTCGAACTCGCGCATCTCTTTGCCGTCGGCGACGATGGTTCCGACACCCGCCGGGGTATAAAAGGCTGGGATGCCCGCGCCGCCGGCGCGGATGCGCTCGGCGAGCGTGCCCTGGGGGATCAGCTTCAGGTCAAGACGCCCGGCAATCACCATCTCTTCGAGCAGCTTGTTTTCGCCCACGTAGCTGCCGATATGCGAAGCGATCATACCCGCTTCCAGCATCAGGCCCATGCCGAAGCCGTCGACGCCCATGTTGTTGCTGATCGTGTGCAGGTTGCGCGGATTCTTTCGCACCAGCGCTTTGATCAGCGTCTCGGGGATGCCGCAAAGCCCAAAACCACCCACCATGATGGTGGCTCCGTCGGGAATGTCGGCGACCGCCGCATCGAAGTTATCGAGTACCTTATTCATCGTTTATTGCTCGGTCCGGGCCGCAGTTCCTGCCGTCGCGAAAACTGCTGGAAGCGGCGCAGACAAACAGCTTCTTTATACAGGCTTTCGCGGCCTTCGCGCATCTTCGACCCATCCGGCCCTATACAAGCCGAAAGGAAAACATGGGGCGCGGATATACCATTACTGCATGTCCGATACGACGACTGCTCCACTCGCATCGCCTGAAGTCCTCGCCCGCGCTCGCAAGATCAAACTCTTCCTGATGGATGTCGACGGCACGCTCACCGACGGCGGCGTCTGCCTCATCTCCTCCTCACCGTCGACGCCATCCGCGCCAGCGCCGTGACTGAGATGAAGGTCTTCAACGCGCAGGATGGCCAGGGCCTGTCTCTGGCGCACACCATGGGCATCCAGACCGGCTTCATCACCGGACGCCGCTCCCCCGCCGTCGCCCAGCGCGCCAGGGAACTGAAGGTCGCGTTCGTCTACCTGGGCCAGGCGAAGAAGACGCAGGCCTTTGAGGAGTGCCTGCAAAAGGCCGGAGTCACCGAGGACGAGGTGGCCTACATGGGCGACGATCTGCCCGACATCCCGCTCGCGCAGAGGGCCGGTCTCGCCGTATGCGTCGCCGATGGCGTCCCAGAGTTAAAAGCAGTTTGTCATTACACGACGACAACGGCTTGCCGGTCGCGGCACTGCCCGCGAAGTCATCGAGCTGATTCTCAAGTCTCAGGGCCGTTGGGAAGAGGCTGTGCCGCTGGCACTGGCGTAGGCGATCGGCAGCGCCCCAAACTTCAAGGCATGACCGCGGCGCGCTGCGACAAAACATAAGTCCCACGTTCGTTTGGTACGGCGGCCGTCTCTGAAGAAACCTTTGTGAGTGGCGATCCCGGATATCGCTCATAGGAATACAAGCGGTCGTGACCGGCGTCGGCCTTGATCTCGACGAACTCCACTGACTGCGTCTTGTCGGGTGTCATGCCGCCAAACCAACGCGGATCTTCGGCCTGCTTCCAGGTCACGAGTGAGAGAATCGATCCCGCCGGGTAATTCTGGTCGTCGTGCGACCGGGCATAGGTGACCGCATCGTCGTTGCCGAAGACGGTATACATGGTCGAGTTTCGATGATCGATCGCCGAAGTGATCACTTGCCAATGCAGCGGGTCCGCGGGAAGATTTCCGTTCAGCGCGGCACTTTCATTGAGCCTGGTGATTACGGCCGGCACCGGCTTCGAACAGCCCGCTAGACCAAGGAGCGAGGCAATCAAGAAAAGACCGGCGGCTTTCATAAAACATCTCTCCATGTTGCTCACCGTTGTCTCGGAATTGGGATCGTGTACACATAGTCGTTCTTGCGCAGCGGCTCATGGCAACTCACGCACTCACCGCGCGAAGCCAGCGGTTTTGCCATAAGGCTTGAAATCGCTCCCCAACCAGCGCCCCCAGCCCCAACCTTTCGTGGAGCTGTATTTTTTGCCGTCGCGAATCATCAACTCCACCTGCTTGAATGCACCGGTCTTCACGAAGCCATGTGCCATCCGGCTGCGCGTACCACGTGACTTTGGCGAAGATCGTGCCGTCAGGCCATGGGTTGATGCGATGGTCTTCGATCGCTTTCACCGCAACCTCGTTGCCGAGGATGACCCGCATCGTTCCATTGTCGAAGCGGTCAGTCGCGCTGACCTCTTTCCAATGCTTGTAGTCCGGCGAAAAAGGAACTCCATTGAGTTCGTCTTGCACCTGCATGGGCGCATCGCCAGTTTGGAGAGCGCCGACGCGCTGTGCTTCGGCCGCGACAACATCAGCCGCGCTCGCAGCGGTCTCCGGCTTGGGCGGATTCAGCCACGCGCGTAGCACCGCAAGCTGCTCCGGCGTGACTGTGGACGATGGATGGACCATCTTGTATTGCGGCAACGGCATGGCGCCGAGAGCGATAAAGTTTACTGCTTCATACAAAGCCGCTTTCTGCGCACCAGCTGGTTGGGAACCGATTTCCGAGAAATTCAAATGCTTTCTCGCCTCCTTCACATCGCTCGCGACAAGCCAATAGGCGGGAACAACCTCATCGAACCACGGCAGCTTTGTCTCGTTTGAGTGGCAGTTGTAGCAAGAGTTCTTGAGGATTGCTCTGACCTCGGGCGGTGCATCGAGCTCAGCAGTGACCGGAGGGTTCGTCAGCTGCGGCCGGACGAATTGCAGGGCGACGAAGGCAAGCGACGCTGCTGCAATCCACCAGAGAAGTCTTATTGATCGAGTCTTGGTAGGGTCCGCCATAATTTAGGTCTCTATATCGACGACAACTTTGCCCAGCGAGCCTGATTCGACCAGCGCATGCGCCGCAGCGATCTCTGCGGTTGAAAAATGCCGTTCGCTCAGCAGCGGCCGCAGTTTCCCAGCTTCGACGAGTCGGGCAGCCTCGGCGAGGATCTGGCCATGATGAGCGTGGCCCTCGCCGCTAAGCAGCGGATGCAGGGTGAAAACTCCGGAGTAGGTGGCTCCTCGAAACGACAGGGGAGCCAGGGAATGTGAGCCCCAGCCCAGGCAGCTCAGCACGTGTCCCGTATACCGCTTGACCGCTGCGAACGAGGCATCGAGCGTCGCGCCTCCGACGGTGTCGTAAACGATGTCGAAACCTTCACCATCGGTATGCTCGGCGACGTAGTGTTCGACCGAGGTCGAGCGGTAGTCGATGGAAATGGCGCCGAGTGCTTCGACAGCCTTCTTCTTTTCCGGCGAGACGGTTGCGAAGACCTTCGCCCCGAAGGCGATCGCGATCTGAACGGCGATGTGACCCACGCCGCCGGCTCCTGCGTGAATGAGTACCTTTTGATCGGCATGGACACCGGCCCGATCGACGAGGCCCTCCCACGCGGTAATTACGCTTAGTGGCAGCGCCGCGGCTTCGCGCATGGAGAGGTTCTTCGGCTTGTGGGCCAGCAGGTCAGCGTCGACGCTGACGAATTCGGCAAGCGTGCCCTGTAAGCCACCGACGCCGCCCACCATCCCATAGACTTCATCTCCGCGCGTGAAGGCGGTAACGCGGTCCCCGACCTCCTCAACAGTCCCTGCCATATCAAGGCCGAGCACTGCGGGCAATGGCTGCCGGGCATGTCCAGCCTGGCCCGCGCGAATTTTCGTGTCGAGCGGATTCACTCCGCTGGCAGATATCCTTACGAAAACCCGATCGGCGTCCAGCGCCGGTCGAGACAGCATTACTTCTTCAAACTCGCCACCCGGCCGGTCAACCCGCCACGCTTTGTAATCCACAAAACCCTCCTCAAGCGCAGAGCGTCACCATTCGTTCGATACCTGTGCGCGGTCGGTGTAGAGCTTAGCCCAAAGCGCTATTTGCAGCTGCAGTGACTTACACCACGCCCGGTGCATCTTCTCGACTGCGTCTTCCGAATGGCCCTTCGCAGCGAGGTAAGGTTTGATGGTCTCGTTCATAACTGGGAGAAACGCGATGATATCGCGCAGCGGCACATACGGTGTCGATTGAACTCCGTCGACCCTGTTCTTCTTTACGCTGGTATGCCGCAATGCAATTTCATGTTGATAGTTGAGCCAGTCCTGGTCGTAGGGCCGCAGGCACGTGTCCAGAATCCATTGCTGGAAACGCAGATTGCTCTTCTCCAGATATTCGGGAATCGCTTCTCCTGCCGGCGTGCGCGAGTGCCGGGCGAGGTTTGGGATGCCCGCGATAATTCCGCTGCGCCAGTGTGCAACGATCTGCTTAGTTTGGTCGCCAAGCACCTCGCCTGCCAGCTGCAAATAGTGTTCGTCTTCGAGCGTGAAACCTACAGTGACCTTCAGGTCTTCGAGCTCGCGCAACGAAATCGGGGACGTGGCCAGGTCGGCCAGCCCGTAATCATATCCATGCATGTCTTCGGCAACTCGCTTCATACTGTCAGCACCCATCAACGTCCTCCTCCTATGCTGACACGGCGTGCACCGCCGCCGGTTTCGCGATCTGTGGCACGGTCGAGAAGAGCGGAACCAACCCCTCCAGCAAGGTCGGGTGTGTCAGCACGGCATCGCGCAGGGCGGTGTAGGGAAGTTGCGCGATCAGCGCAATCTGCACCGAGGCCATGATCTCTCCCGCGCCGACGCCAAAGGCAGTAAAGCCGAGGATGCGGTCGCTGTCCGTGTCGATCAGGGCCTTCATGAACCCTCGAGTTTCTGAGAGCGTGCGCGTGCGGAGAACGGCGACCATGGGGATCTTGGCAAGCCGATAGGCAATTCCCTTAGCTCTGGCCTCGGTCTCGCTAAGCCCGATCTGCGCTAGCTCGGGATCGGTGAACATACATGACGGCACTTGCCTTCCTGTGGTCACGCGATGACCGCCCGCCATATCGTCTCGAATCACCCGAAAATCGTCGAAGGAGATATGCGTGAAGTGCGGACTACCCGCGCAATCCCCGATCGCCCACACATCGGGCGCCGTCGTTCGCAGCCGCTCATCGACCTTGATATAGCCATGATCAGTCAACTCCACTCCGGCCAGCTCGAGGCCGATGCCGGCGGTGTTCGGTGTACGGCCCGTCGCGACCAGGAGATGACTGCCTTCCACAACGCGCTCCGTCCCGTCCTGAAGAACGTGAAGCCTGATGGACTGGCCGGACACTCCATCGACGCCACCGACGTGTGCGCTCGTGATCACATCGATGCCCTCATCGCGAAAGAGTTCATGAAGCGCCCGCGAGACATCCTCATCTCCCTGGTGGACCAGTCGATCATTCCGATCGATCACCGTCACGCGACTGCCGAATCGCCGCATCGCCTGCGCCAGCTCCAACCCGACATAGCCGCCTCCCATCACCAGCAAGTGGTCAGGAATGTGATCGAGTTCCAGTGCTTCGACGTGAGTCAGCGGCTTCGCTTCCACGAGCCCTGGGATCTCAGGGAGCGTCGCGCGGGTGCCGGTGCCGATGACGATCTTCTTCGCGCGAACCGTCAGGCTCTCCCCACTGTTCAGCGCCACTTCCAAAGTCTTCGCGCCGACGAAGCGCCCAGAGCCAAGAATTAGCTCAGCCCCGCTCGCCTTATAGTTGTCGAGGTGCATCTGCACCAGGCTATCGACCATCTTGCGCTTGCGATCACGCACGGCGGACATATCGATTCGGACATTGTCTTTCGTGATACCGAACTCTTCGCTCCTAAAAAAATAAGAAGCCACCTTGGCACTGTGAATGATGTTCTTGCTGGGCAGGCAGGCAATATTGGGGCAAGCGCCGCCGATGTATTTTCGCTCGACCACGGCGACCCGCTTGCCTTGTTTAGCCAGCGTCCACGCAAGATACTTGCCCCCCTCGCCAGAGCCCAGCACGACCAGGTCATACTCTTGTGCGTCCATTGCGTTCATGATGGCGGCTCCCGCTTCTATTTCGTTTTCCAGTCAGAAGCTCTCAACATAGCGGTCTCGGAGCCATACCGACAGCCCCATACGTAGGCCCTGGCTCCAATACTTTCGAGTTGGCTTCATGTCTGTCCGCGAAGCGAATTCCTCTCTTCCCGACGAAGCGACCTACCCTGATTCCTTCTTGGAGCGAATTCTAGACCACAGCGGAACGCTTGCCTCGCGCGGATAAGCTAGGCCTCCAGGGACCTTCAGCTCCACTTCAGTGCCGGCTCCGGAGCGGTTCCATATCTTCAAGTGACCACCGATCTTAAGAGCGCGTTCCTGCATTCCAGAGAGCCCCCAATGCCCAGCGACGCCGCCCGAGTGAAGAATCTCCGGCGGAATCCCCTTGCCATCATCGCGAACGCGCAGACGCACTCCCGAGGAGTCGAAGTTGATCTCGACCTCGACCATCGATCCCAGCGAGTGACTGAAGGCGTTGACGATCGCCTCTCGTCCGATGAGGTACATTTCATCGCGGATCATCGGATCCAGATCTCGCGGCGCGCCCTCCACGACGAGTCGGAAACCAATCGATTCATCGGTGCGCCGTTCTTCCCCGATCGCCGACAATGCTTCGGGAAGGGCGGCGACGGCTCCAGGATTTCCCCGCAGGTCACGAATCCTCTCCCGGCTTTCGCTCATGAGCTGTCTGCGCGATTCATGGCGTCGTCCATGATGGAATGCGCCTTTTCATCCTTCCGGATAAGCTGATTCACGACCTGAAAGCGGAGCAGCAAACCATGGAATCCCTGCAGCAATGTGTCGTGCAACTCGCGCGCGATCCGTTCGCGCTCTCCTAATCGTTCTGCCACGCGCGATTGGATGTCCGCTGTAAGCTGGCGCATGCGAAGTCGAAGCAGAAGCCAGACCAGACCGACTCCAAGGAGACCCAGCGCAACTCGAAACCAGATCGTCTGATAGACCGCCGGAGGAACGACGAGATCCAGGCTCGCCCCCGCCTCGTTCCACAGTCCGTCGTTGTTACAGGCGATGACCCGAAAGCGGTATCGTCCGGGCGGAAGGTCGCTGTAGAGGGCTTGTCTGCGGCTGCCAGGATCTTGCCAGTCGGTATCATGCCCCTCCAGCTTGTAGCGAAACCGTACCTTCTGCGGAGCGACAAAGCTTAAGCCTGCGTAGTTGATTTGAATATCCCCGGTGAGTGCGGGAAGAGTGAGATCGGGTCCAGGGGCGTAGTTGCGCCGATCGGCAATCACCTGCTCGATATGCACTGCCGGGGGAACAAGATTCTTCAGCGGATGGATGGGGTCGAGCATCTGCAGAATCCGGCCATTGACGAACCAGAGGCGGCCATCCGGGGTCCGCACCGCTTGAGGCTTAAGGGAGGTGAGGCCCGGCTGTGCTCCGTCTACCTCATCGACGAGTGTATAGGCGACCCGAGTGCTCGGCTGCGACCACCATCGATCGAGCTCCGGCTTGTCGATCTTGACGATGCCGCATCTTGTGTACAGCCAGATTGCATCGGATGCGTCCTTGACCAGCGCGAAGATGCCGTCGCACGGTAGGCCATTCCGGACCGAGAGGTTCTCTCGCCTGCCATCCTTGAGCCGAACCAGCTCGTCCTCGTTCGTCGCCCACACCGAGCCGTCGTTCTCTACGAATAGATCTCGTATCTGGGCTCGATTGCCGGGTTCCTGTGAGGGAAAGTTCTGTGTCTGGCCCTCTCGATAGAACAAGAGATCGCCGTTGACCAGTCCAAGAACGATCCCGCCCTTTGGGTTCGCCGCAAGGATGTAGCTGGTAGCGATCTGCGGCGAGGTCGTCTCTTCCCGCAGGCGCATATTCTCGATTCGGTCGAGCTTCTTTCCGCCGCGGATCCAGATGCTGTTCTGCGTGTCCTCGGTGATCGAAAAGACCGGACCCAGTGGAGTGCCATCATGACGGCGTATGGGGTGAAAGACAGATCCGTCATACATCCACAATCCATTGTCGATGCCCAACCAGAGACGTCCGGCGTGGTCTTCAAAGACGGTGGTTACGTCCTGGCCGGGCAGACCCTTGCCGGCGCGGATGCCCGAGAACTGGTTGTCATGCCAATGATCGACGGCCTGAAAGTTGGCGATCCAGAGGCCGCCATCCTTTGCCGCAACGAGCGCCCCCGCACCCGCTGCGGAGAGGCCCTCGCGTATGGAATAGCTCGTCACTTGCAGATCGCGGAAGCTGTCGATGCCTGCGGCGGTCAAAACCCATACGTTTCCCTCGGCGTCTTCAAAGAATTTGCCCACGGCATCGCTCGAGAGGCCATCAGTGGTGCCGAAGTGCTCGCTATGGCCGTTCCGTACCCGAAAAAATCCGTGGTATGCGGTCGCGATCCAGAGCGAGTCGTTGCGATCTACAAAAAGCCCCGTCACGTCGGAGTTCTTGATCGGGATATCGGGAAAAGACTGCGATGTCCACGCTCCTCCTTGCAGATGGTCAAGCTGTAATGGAAGTTTGGGGTCGCGGACGGCCACCCACATCGAACCATTGCGGCCGCCTGCAATTGCTTTGAGCGCCGAGACGCCTTCAAGATGCTTGTCCCCGCGGCGAGTGTCGACCGGCGGCGCACCAGGCTTCCAGCGAGCAAGTTCCGAGGAGCCGTCGCCCCAATAACCGCCAACCCACACGTCCTGAGAGTCGCTTCGATCCACAAAGACGGGAAAGAAGCTCGGCAGCCCGTCACGCTGGCCGTAACACTTCACTCCCGCCTCGTCGATGCGGCAGATCGGTCCCATCTTGTCGACCATCTGGGTGCGGACGAGCCACACCGCGCCCTTGTCGTCTTCGGCAAGTGCTTCAACGCGCCCGCTGATCTGTGCGTAATTGATCAGTTGCCCATGGTTCAAATGAGAGACGCTGTACCCCGTGCCGATCCAAAGGCTTCCGTCGTGCGCTGCCAACAGGGAGAAGACCCGCGGGTCGAGCAGTTGCTGACCAGCCGGCGGATCCCAGTTCGAGAAGCGAACGCCGTCGTAGCGCACCAGGCCAAGAGTGGTGCCGATCCACAAATAGCCGTCAGCCGTCTGAGCGGCGACCTGGGGCGCCCCACTAAAGCTGCCATCCTGAATGCGCCACACGGTGTGTGCATACTGGGTCAATTGCTTGCTTGGGTCGAGTGCTGCGGCGGAACCGCACAACACCAAGCCGAGGAGGAAGCAAGTGGCCAGTCGGCACGTCGTGGTTCGTGCAAGGGAACGTGCCACGGATCGTATTGGGGCTTCCCCATGCATTATTGGCGTTCTGGATCGTCTCCCGCTGCCGCGATATTTCGCCCTATCGAGGAGCTTATAGGTCATGCCTTGTGGGCACAACGACTTCGCGGCGGCCGTAGATGCGGGCATCGAGCGAATACGCGCCCGCGCCCAGCATTCCAAGGGCGACCATGACCACCAGCACAAACGCTCCACTCAACCGGTCACAGCTTACGCAAACGAACAAACCCAGGACCCCAATGGCGGCCCCGGCGATTGCCGTAAACGGGGTGTACAGGCCGATGACCAGCAGCAAGGCAATGCATCCACACATCGCAGTCACCCAAAAAGCCGGCGGCCCTTGCCATAAGGCTGATCCGTCGAACGCCAGAATGCCGGCCAGGGACAGCCTCATGAAGAAGCAAGGCCGCTCCAGGCTGACCATCCGGAAAGGTGGCGAAAAGTCGTTGCACTCGACGGAATCTAGTCGCTTTCCGCTCAACTCCAAAGCCCCTTTCGAGGGGGAAACGGTAATACTTTTGAGGGAAGTAGCTCTACCGTAACGCGCGTATACTCGGTGCCAGGAAGAGATCGTCTTCTTCCAGTACCGCCCCTCGCGGAGGCACAGATGGCCGCTAGCGCACTGCATTCCCCAGTCATTCGAGTGCTCGCCGTAGACGATCACGCAGTCGTCCGCGACGGCATCACGTTCTCAATTCAGTCCGAGCCCGACATGACCGTCGTGGCCCAGGCAGCGACCGGGCAAGAGGCCATCGAGCTCTTTCGCCTGCATCGCCCCGATGTGACCCTCATGGATCTGCAGATGCCCGGCATGAACGGCATCGATGCAATGCTGGTCATCAAGGAAGAGTTTCCGTCTGCGCGGATCATCGTCATCACGACCTACTCCGGTGATGTGCAGGCATCACGCGCCCTCAAAGCTGGAGCAGCCGGATACCTGCTCAAAGGCACGATGCGCAAGGAACTCGCCGACACGATTCGCCGCGTGCATGCAGGTCAGCGCCGCATTCCCTACGAGGTCGCGGCCGGTATCGCCGAGCACGTCAATTCCGATAGCCTCACCGCGCGCGAGATCGAAGTGCTGCGCAACGCGGCCGCCGGTAAATCGAACAAGAGAATTGGCGACAGCCTCGGAATCTCCGAGGAGACAGTCAAAGGCCACATGCGGAACATTCTCTCCAAGCTGGAAGCCAGCGACCGTACCCACGCCGTCACCATCGCCATGAAGCGCGGTTTCTTGGATGGCTAAGAGGTCCGTGAGTCTCGCGGATGGAAACATCCCAGGCGATGCGGCTCCTTCTTGAGAGCGCTTGTTCGCTAACCTTCTTGGCCGAAGATGCTGCTGTCTCTCAGTGCAAGCCGGTTTTGGACTTCCTGTAGCTCGATCCGAAGCGATTGGTTCTTGCGCAATAGCTCCGCGATGAGCATCTGCAGAGGAAACCGGGTCTCACAATCCGGGCACAATGTGGATGCTAAGCGGGAGAAGTGATTCGTGTGCGCAGATTCTAGGATTCCCATTTCATATCGATTCATGGCTCGTTTCCCATACGGTGGAAGCCGTCTCGTGTAACCGTCAATTCGCGCCACCCCCGCCAGCCAAAAACTAAAATGTGCAGGAGATCGACAGCCTGACGCGACAATACAAAGTGCCCGCCACCAACACAAACCCGATTGGAGGGTAAAGAAGCCGCCTCTTTGGAGTCGGTCCTGACTAGAGTTTCTCCCGCCACAATACCCCATGGGAATCAACCAAAAGTATGAGGGTGGGCAAATTTCGATGTCGTATTCTCTTCGAGTACCAGCCTGAAGATAGGGATTCGCTATTGAATTGGTTAGTGCGGCTTCGTCCGGTCGTGTTTATCGCGTTTCTGCTGGCCGCATGGCAGATCGCGGTTTCGCGCCATCCCGACAGCCTCTTGCCGGGACCTTGGAGCGTGTTGCGCGGCATCGCAGAACTGCTGCAGCACGGGCTGTTATTGAAGTATGTCGTCGCCTCGCTCTTCCGTGTCACGTGGGGATTTCTTCTCGCCGCCCTCACTGCAATTCCCCTCGGCCTGATTATCGGGTGGTATCGTCGTGCGGAGCTGGCTGTCAATCCGTTGGCCCAGATCCTTCGACCCATCTCTCCGTTGGCCTGGATTCCACTCGCCATTCTCTGGTTCGGCGTCGGCGATCTGGCCGCGATCTTTCTCATCTTTGTGGGCTGCTTTTTTCCGCTGCTGCTCACCGCTATGAGTGCGGTGCATAATGTGCCCGCCGTCTATCTGGACGTAGGCCGCAATTTTGGCCTGAGCACTCGGGATTTCTTCTTTCGCGTTCTTTATCCGGCGGTCGTACCCCAGCTGATTATTGGCGCGCGTATCACTCTCGGTATCGCCTGGCTGGTCGTCGTCGCGGCCGAGATGATCTCGGTAAACTCGGGACTAGGTTTCCTGATCGTCGACGCCCGCAACGCCGGCAACCGCTATGATCTCGTCGTTGCGGGTATGGTCGTTATCGGAATCATCGGACTCTTGTTGGACCTGGGAATGCGCTCCCTCGAGCAAATCAGATCGTTCCGCTGGGGATATTCGGAGGATTAGCTTGGAAGTTCTGCAAGCCGACACAGCACCACCCGCCTCGACGCCGAAATTGCGCCTCGACCACGTCGGCAAGGCCTTCGAACGCGATGGGAAAACAACCGCTGTGCTGGACGACCTCAACCTTGATGTTGCGGATGGCGAGTTTGTCTGTATCGTGGGTCCTTCAGGCTGCGGCAAATCTACCTTGCTCAACCTGCTCGGCGGCTTTCTCTCGCCTAGCAGCGGCAGAATCATCATCGACGGAGAGCCCGTCCTCGGCCCCGACCCGCGCCGCATTCTCGTTTTCCAGGAGCGCGGAGTCTTTCCCTGGCTCACCGTCGAAGGCAACATCGGCTTCGGTCTTTCCCACCTCTCTTCGGCGGAACGCCAACAGCGCATCGGCCACTACGTGCAAATGGTGCGCCTCCAGGGTTTCGAGCACAGCTATCCCTCCGATCTCTCCGGTGGCATGCAGCAGCGCCTCCAGGTCGCCCGCGCGCTGGCCGTCAACCCCGATATTCTCTATCTCGACGAACCCTTCGGCGCACTCGACTCGGTCACTCGAACCATCATGCGCCGCGAACTTCTCCGCATCTGGCAAACCGAGCGCCGCACCATTCTCTTCGTCACCCACGACATCGACGAAGCTGTGCAGCTCGCCGATCGCGTCGTGATCCTGAGTTCGCGGCCGGCCAAAATCGAAGGTGTCCTCACCATAGACATCGCGCATCCGCGCAATATCAGTTCACCCCGCTACCTTGAGCTCCGCGACCAGCTGCTCAACCGCGTCGGATTGGCTTTCTCTGTATGAAGCTGATCCCTAAACCCGCAGCATGGGAGCGATTCTTCTGGCCGCTGCTCGCCCTCGGCCTGCTTCTCGTCATTTGGAATTACTCCGTCGTGTGGACCGCCACCAAAGTCTTTCCCTCGCCTGCTAGCGTGCAGCGAGGTCTTGTCGAACTGCTGCACAAACACGTTCTGTGGGCCGACATCGCCGATTCGCTTCGCCGCGTAGCTCTCGGCTTCGGCGCAGCCGTGCTGGCGGGAATCCCGGCCGGTCTGGTTCTCGGCTGGTATCCTGCGCTCAATCAGATCGTCAATCCCGTCGTGCAAATCCTCCGCCCGATCAGCCCGATCGCCTGGATTCCCGTCGCCATTCTTTTTTTCGGAATAGGAGATCGACCCACGGTCTTTCTCATCTTCCTCTCCGCCTTTTTCCCGATCGTTGTCGCTTGCGTCAGCGGAGTTTCCAGCGTGCCTTCGATCTATCGCCGCGCAGGCCGCAATTTCGGTTTGTCGCCGGCGGGGGTCCTCACTCGGGTCATATTTCCTGCCGCATTGCCCCAGATCCTCGTCGGCTTGCGCATCGCTCTCGGTGTCGCGTGGTTGGTTGTCGTCGCCGCTGAGATGATTGCCAGCGATTCCGGCCTGGGCTATCTTGTGATCGACTCCCGCAACTCGGGTAAGCGCTATGATCTCGTCGTTGGCGCAATGCTGGTCATCGGACTCATTGGCCTTGCTCTCGACATCGCCTTTCGGCGACTCGAGAAAATGCGCTCCGTGCGATGGGGGTTCCGTCATGAGTCTTAAGAGCAAAGTCGCTGTCTTCGCGCTCAGTTGGCTGGTACTGATCTCCGGCCTTCATGCGTGGCTCAACGTCAACTGGGGCGCGGTGCTCAATGACTATCGTCCCGTGGCCAAGAGGAAGATCATCGTCGCCTATCTGCCGGCCACCTGCCAACTCACCTGCCCGGTGACCGACTACATCTCCAAGTACTCGCTCTCCGGAGAGCTGTTCCTGCCCCGATTGTTCCAGGGCTTTCCCGAGGTCAAGGAGGCGCTGATTTCCAACCGCGTGCAGGCCGCCTTCATCGTCGCTCCTCTCGCGCTTGCGCTCAAAGACCAGGGCGTGGGCATCAAGATCGTCTACCTCGGCCACCGCTACGGCAGCGCGGTCGTCGTACGAAAAGACGGCCCGATCAAGACCGTCGCCGACTTGCGGGGCAAGACCGTCGCTATCCCCAGCCGTTTCTCCGACGAACGTCTGCTCGTCTTTCGCGCCATGAAGATATGGGGTATCAAACCGAATGAGGTGAAAATGGTCGAGATGGCTCCTGCGGATGTGAACAGCGCACTCGCGGCTCACGCCATTGACGCCTTCGCCATGGGAGAACCATTTCCCTCACAAGCAGAGTTGGGCGGCTACGGTCGTGTCCTCTTTCAGGCACGCGAATACTGGCCCGATTACATGTCATGCATTCTGGTAGTGCGCCAGGACCTCATCGATACCAGGCCCGAGGTCGTCCAGATCGCTCGTCGATGGCATCGCCCGATCCGGCCTGTGGCTCGATAAGAGCAAGCCCCACCGCGAAGACGCCGCCGACTTCGTCGGCCGCTTCTACTACAACCAGAAGCCGGCCCTGCTCCGCTGGGCACTGACCAAGCCAATGGACCGTGTGACCTACAGCCCGCTCGCCCCGCGCAAGGCTGACTTCGACCTGGTGCGCGACATGATGATCGAGACCGGTGTTCTCCAACACAAGCTCAACTTCGAGGACTACACCGACACCCGCTTCTCAGAAAAATCTAGCGCCGCGACCCCATGGAGATACGAGCCCGGCCAGGGCACCGCGAACTAGTTCGACTCGGGCTCGCTCTTCTCAATCACCGCCTGAGGATGCTGCGCATACTCAGCCCACGAGCCGTCATAAAGACTGACCTGGTCTGCACCCACTATCTCGAGTCCGAGCGAGATGACCGCCGCCGTGACCCCCGAACCGCAAGTCGTTGTGATCGGCGCATCGAGCTTGACGCCCCTGGCGGCAAAGACTTCGCGCAGTTGCTCAGGAGACTTCAACCGTCCCTCCGCGGCAAGTTCGGTGAAGGGAACGCTGACCGCGCCCGGCATGTGGCCGCTGCTCAATCCGGCACGAGGTTCGGGTGCTGCGCCCGAAAAGCGGCCAGCGGAACGCGCGTCCAAGAATCTGTCCGCGCTGTTTGATCAACCGCTCAATCTGGTGCGAAGTCTCGCACCGCGGCGGAATTGAGCCTGGCTTCAAAAGTGGCAGGCAGCGAATTGACCTCACCAGATTCCGTCGGCAGACCCGCTTCAATCCACGCTGGCAAACCGCCATCCAGCAGAAAGACATTCCGCGCGCCAAAGGTCCGCAGCATCCACCACGCGCGCGGCGCGGAGAAAACGCCTCCCTGCTCATAAACCACGATGTCCATCTGATCGCCGACGCCAAGTTCCGACATGCTCCGCGAGAACTCCTCCGGCCGGGGAAGCATATGAGGCAGGGGTGTTGAATGATCGGAGAGCTTCTCGATATCGAAAAAGACCGCACCCGGAATATGCTGCGCTAGGTATCGCGCATGAGTATCGATCGGAGGCGTAACCCCCACCGGAGGCAGTGTTGCATCAAGAACTTTGGTCCTAGGGTCGCCAAGGCGGCCGGCCAGCCATGCGGGTGTAACAAGAGGATTCATGGCAACCAGTGTAGAAGAAAGGGCGATCCCTAATAAGATCGCCCGGTCCCCAATTCACTGATCAGCTCGTCAATCGCCTAAGCTATTTCGCACGAGGAGCAAAGTAACCCTTGCTCACCCGGACCGTATACCGCCGCTGATTGCAGAAAAGATAGATGGGCCGGAACGCTCCGTCCATCTTGAAATCCGCCGGGCGATAGGCAAGCGCGTACTGGCTGCGTAGCTCGTCGCCGATCTGCCGAAATCCGTTCGAGATGTCTTCCAGCCGGTCGAAGGTAAAGGTGATCCCACCCGTCGCCTCGGAGATCTTCTTCAGCACATCGTCGCCCTTTTCTCGCGTCGGGCTGGTATTGGTATCGATCGAGTAAACGATCGTCTCCGCTCGCTGGCACATCTTGATCGCCTCGTCGAGATAGACGCGACTCTGGTTGTCGTTGCCATCTGACACCAGCACTAGCGCCTTGCGCGTCGGCTCCTGGCCACGGGCGCTGCCGAGCAGCTTATCGCGGCACGCCGAGTACACCGCGTCATAGAGTGCCGTTCCTCCACCTGGGCGAAGCGCGTTGATGCCGCCCTCCAGCTTGTCGAGGTCGTTGGTCCAGTCCTGCTTGAGGTCCGAAGTCACATCGAAGCCCATCACGAACGCCCGGTCGCTGCGCGGATGCACGTTGTCCAGAAGAAATTCGATCGCCGCCTGCTGCTCAAACTCGAAGCGCCGCCGGATCGACGTACTGGTATCGATCAACAAGCCCACACGCAGCGGCAAATTCGTCTGCTGCTGGAAGCTGAACACCTGCGCCGGGGTTTTCTGGTCGTCGAGCAGCGCGAAGTCGCTCAACTTCAGGTCCCGGATGAACTGCCCCTTATTGTCGGTCACGGTGAAGATCAGATAGACCTCGTTGACCGACACGGGAATCGTAAACTCGCCGTTTTTCTGACCGTCAGGGTTGGCAGGCTCCTGAGTGGCGCCAGGCGTTGCTGCGGTCGCAGGCGTAGCGGCTGGCGTCGTAGGGGCTTGTGGAGTAGAGGCAGGGGTAGCCGATGCCGGGGCTTGGGCCAGGCTTGCGGCTGCGCTCAGCACAACGAACAAAAGGGCGCAGACGAACTTCCGTTGGTACTTCATCATGTGTGGAATCAGTTTACAGCGGGAGAGATATCTCTGGATGGTCGTGCCTTTAGCTGCATCGGTCTGGATGTCTTGCGGGGTCTTCGATGGTCGGGACGACTGGATTCGAACCAGCGACCTCACCCACCCCAAGGGTGCGCTCTACCAGGCTGAGCCACGTCCCGACGGTACGTTTCTTAGTGTACATGAGGGGAAGGGCATGGGCGACGCCCGAGGGTGTGCCGGCGATCAGTTTTTCCTAACCGATTCCGCCGCCGACTGGTAGCAGGAATGCGTACAGATTCACTGGGCGGTAACGATGCACATCCATCACAACCCGATGACCTCCGGCAATGCCGGAATTCATTCCGCCAGCGCGGCAGAGAAAGCCGCAGCAGCCCAACGAGCCTCCGAAACCCGCCGCAAACTTATGAAAAGCGCCGCAAAGGTCGATGGCACGCTCGACCTTGGGGAGATCTTCAGGGTCGGCAAGTCGTCAGAAGACCCCGGGGGACGGAGTCAAAAGCATTCACGCAATCGGGAACAGAATATCCAGCCGGATGACGAAGGCTCCGCGGTGAAGCCAATCTCCGTGTGGGCTTGAGCCTTCACCGGATAGACTTCTTTCCGCCGTGACTCAGTGGCCCGAAGGCGGAACGTATTCCTTAGGCAGCGATGCGCCCTCGCCGAAGAAATACTGATTCATCTGCTCCACCAGAAACTCCTGCGACTCGCGCGTCCACGGCTGCAGACGGTATTCGTTCAGCAGCATCTTCTGATGCTCGACCCACTCGCCCCACGCCTTCTTCGAGACGTTGTTATAGATCTTGTGGCCAAAATCGCTGTCGAAAGGCGGTTCGTCCAGCCCTTCCAATTCCTGTTTGTACTTCGAGCAGTGGACCATGTGTGCCATGTGCGGGGTAATTCTCCTGTCGTATCCATTGTAGCGGCAGCAGAAACCTGCCATCGCCAACGTAAAAAATCCCGAGCCTCAAACGAGGCTCGGGATAATCCGTGCAGAAGACACAAGCTCTTAGCGAACCCCACCAGAAGCCAGCAGAGATTCGCCGGTGAGCCATCCCGAGTCAGAGGAAGCGAGAAACACCGCGATGGGCGTGATGTCGTTCGGCTGACCGGTGCGCCCGAGCGGAGTTTGGGCGACTATTTGCGTCTCGAAATCGCCGCCAACTGTCCCGGCCGTGTGCGTGCCCTCGGTCTCGACCAGTCCGGGGTTCAGCGAGTTGACCCGAATTTTTCTCGGTCCAAGCTCTTTCGCCAGCACGTGAGTTATGGAATCAACCGCTCCCTTAGTTGCGGTGTAAACGGCAGTCGATGGCGGATTCAACGCCGTGATCGTCGAACCAATATTGATCACGCTGCCACCTTCAGGGCCAAAATGCCTCGCAGCTTCCTGGGTGGTAAGAATCAAGCCCAGTACGTTGAGGTTGAAGTGCGAATGGAAGTCTTCCTCCGTGATCTCGTCCAGCGCCGCAAACTTGTAAATGCCGGCGTTGTTCACGAGGATGTCCAGCCTGCCATACGCCTTCTTCGCCTCGGCGAAGAGGCGCTTGATATCGGCGGCTTTCGACACATCTCCCTGCACGGCAATAGCTTTGCCACCCTTGGCGACGATCTCGGCGACGACCTTATCGGCGCCCGCCTTGCTCGATGCGTAATTCACGACGACAGCCGCGCCCTCGGCGGCCAGACCCTTGGCAATATCCGCTCCGATGCCTTTGGAAGCTCCGGTTACGACTGCGACTTTATTCTTAAGCTTGCTCATATGAATCCCTCTCTACGCGAATTGTCTTCGTTCGACAATTCGATACACGTCTAATTGATGTGAACTTGCTGAGAAGGGTTCAGGATTGTTTCTTGGGGGAAAAGTTTGGCGATGGAACAGCAACCCCACTGTAAACTAAACTAGAAAGACTTAGTTCATCGGAGGAGTAGTGCGCACGATAAACATCCACGAAGCCAAGACCCAATTGTCGAAGCTCGTCGAGGAAGCGGCCAAGGGCGAGCCATTTGTTATTGCGAAGGCAGGGAAGCCGATGGTCAAGGTGATGGCGCTCGATGCTCCCGAATCTAAGAACATCCAACGCTTCGGGTTTATGAAGGACATAGGAACCACCGTTCCAGAGGACTTCGACCGGATGTTTGACGCGGAGATCGAGGAACTCTTTGGACTGAACGAAAGCCCCGAAGCGAAAGCCGCCGAGTGAAATTCCTATTGGACACGCATCTGCTGATGTGGGCGGCAAGAGAGCCTGAGCGTCTCTCCGACGAAGCGCGAACTCTCCTGTCAAATATGGAAAATGATCTTGTTTTCAGCGTGGTAAGTATCTGGGAGGCGGCCATTAAGTCTGGTCTCGGCAAGCCTGGCTTCCAGACGGAGCCACGCATTCTTCGGCGCAGGCTGCTCGACAATGCCTACATCGAATTGCCGTTGTCGAGCCAGCACGCCGTCGCGATCGACCAACTCCCGCCAATTCACAAGGATCCCTTCGATCGAATTCTCCTCGCACAGGCGATGGTCGAGGGAATCACCCTGCTAACAGCCGATCCGGTAGTGGCCCGGTATCCGGGGCCAGTGAAAAGGGTATAGAGCAAGTGATCGGACGCCTTCGATTCGGGATCAGCTCTTCCAATGGTTCAGGAAAGCAGTGATCGCCTCTGGACTAGAGTGCTCAAACTCTTTCGGCTGTTCCGAGTAGAGCAACTTTCCGTTCGAATCAAGAATGGCCAGAGCCGGGACACCCTTAGCGACCGGCACGCGATACCGGCTCGCGACATCCATATTGTGGTCCATATGGCCGATGTCGACGCGGACCACAACAAAGTGCTTCGCAAGCAATTCGGCATTCGGTGGCTGGTGGTAGTAATAGTCCAAAAGCTGGCAGTCCGAACACCAGTTGCCCCCAAATTCAAGCAGGATCCGTTTGTGCCCCGGTCGTGCCGCCTTCACGGCAGCGGCGATCTCCGCGGAGGCGTCGGCGGTCTCAGAGTAGAGCTCACGATTGACATGAAACTCCGACTGGGCGACCGCCGCTGGTGACTGGACAACCGGCAAACAAAGCAGCGACAAAGCGCCGCGCAGCGCAAGATTGCGCAACTCTAGCCTCATAACAAAAGCTCCTATTCCACCGTCACCGACTTCGCCAGGTTCCTCGGCTGGTCGACATCGCATCCGCGCCGAACAGCGATGTGATAAGCAAGCAATTGCAGCGGAATCACATCCAGCATCGGCAACAGCAACTCTGGCGCAGCGGGAACATACAGCACGTGATCGACGAGCTGGCCGATCATCTCATCGCCCTCAATGGCAATGGCAATCACCTTGCCCGACCGCGCCGTCACTTCCTGGATGTTCGACAGCGTCTTCTCATAGCGCAGCTTCGACCCGCGATTGTTCTCGTCCTTCGTCGCCAGCACCACCACCGGCAGCGTCTCGTCGATCAGCGCATTCGGCCCATGCTTCATCTCGCCCGCCGGATATCCCTCGGCATGGATATAGGAAATCTCTTTGAGCTTGAGCGCGCCTTCAAGCGCAATCGGATAGTGAATCCCGCGCCCAAGATAGAGAAAATCTCTGGCGGTCGAATAGACTTTCGCAAGCTGCTCGCATGCGGGGTCGATACTCTGCAGCGTCTCTCTGATCTTGTTCGGAATTTTCGTCAGCGCCTCAACCAGCGCGATACTCTCTTCATCCGAAACAGCGCCGCGCGTCTGCGCCAAATACAACGCAAAGAGAAACAGAGCGGTAAGCTGCGAGCTGAAGGCCTTCGTCGAAGCGACCCCAATCTCCGGCCCCGCATGGGTGTAGATCGTGCCGTGCGCCTCGCGCGCGACCATCGCGCCCACCACATTGCAGATGGCGACCGTCTTCGACCCCTTGGCGACCATCTCCCGCTGCGCCGCAAGCGTATCCGCCGTCTCGCCCGATTGGGTAATCAACATCCCAATCGCCTTCGGATCGACGATCGGGTCGCGATACCGAAATTCGCTCGCGTAATCCACCTCAACCGGAACCCGCGCCAACCGCTCGATCATGTACTTGCCCGCGAGCGCCGCATGCCAGCTCGTTCCGCAGGCGGCGATGTCAATCCGGGTCGCCTCGCGAAACTCCTGCTCGCTGATCTTCATCTCGCTCAAAAAGACCTTGCCGGTATTGAGCGAGATCCGTCCCAGCGTCGTGTCCCGGATCGCCCTCGGCTGCTCAAAGATCTCCTTGAGCATGAAATGCTTGTAGCCGCCCTTTTCCGCCTGGATCGGGTCCCATTGAATGCGTTGAATCTTCAGCGGCAGCGGGTTTGCCGTCGATATCGGTGAGATGAACACCCTCCCGCGTGAGCACCGCAACCTCGCCGTCCCCCAGAAAGTGCAGATTGCGTGTGTGGTGCAGAATTCCCGGCACATCCGACGCAACAAAATACTCGCCCTCCCCGATGCCGATCACCGCAGGCGGACCATTTCTCGCGGCGACGATCTTGTCCGGCTCGTCCGCTGAAATCACGCTGATCGCGTAGGCGCCGGTGAGCCGCCGAGCCGCCCGCCGCACTGCCACTTCAAGCGGCATCGTCTTACCCGACTCTGCTGCCGATTTGACCTCTTGCTCGATCAGGTGCGCGATGATCTCGGTATCGGTCTCGGTAACAAAAACATGCCCTTCCGCCTGCAGCTCGCGCTTCAGCTCCAGGTAGTTTTCGACGATCCCGTTATGCACGACGACGATTCGTCCCGTGCAGTCGCGGTGCGGATGGGCATTCTCTTCGGTCGGACGTCCGTGGGTCGCCCAGCGAGTGTGCCCAACCCCCCAGCTCCCGCCCACCGCCCCACCACAGCTGCGTTCCGGAGGAAAAATGGGATGCTCACGGATCACCTCTTCCAGGTTGCGAAGCTTGCCCGGAGCCCGGCGCAACTCCAGCGCCTGACCCGCGCAGCCGACCGCAATGCCCGCCGAATCGTAGCCGCGATATTCCAGCCGGCGCAGTCCCTCGATGATCACCGGGACAACTTCCTTCGGCCCTACATAACCAACGATTCCACACATGGCTCAGCCCCTCGGAAGACCTGCTTCGATGCTCTAGTCTTCCAGCCTGAAGCTGAACTCTTCAATCACCGGGTTGGTCAGCACTTCGCGGGCGATCTTTTCGACCTCAGCCTGCGCGGTCGCTGCGTCGAGCGAGTCATCGAGGGTGAGGACGAAATATTTCCCCTGCCGCACATCGCCGACACCCTTATATTGCATCTTTTTCAGTGCCGACTGGATCGTCTGACCCTGCGGGTCGAGGACGGTGCGCTTTAGTGTAACGTAGACATAAGCCTTCATTTTCCTCGATTATAGACTGGTAGCCGCGTCACTCCTTCCCGCACCGCGCGGACGCCGTCCTCGTTCTCAAGGCACCTCTCATCCTCGAACTCATAAACTAAGTTAAGGGAGCATATGGTCAACTATCTCGAACTGCCCATCGGTGACAAAGCCCCTGAAGTGCTCAATGCGGTCATCGAAATTCCTCTTGAAGGAATCAACAAGTACGAATATGACAAGAAACTCCACGTCTTCCGTCTCGATCGGAACCTTTACTCCCCGGTCCACTATCCGGGCGATTACGGTTTCATCCCTTCGACGCTAAGCGATGACGGTGACCCGCTGGATGTGCTGGTGCTGGTCGATGCGGCGAGCTTTCCCGGTTGCGTCATGGAAGTCCGCCCGATCGGCATCCTCGAAATGCTCGATCAGGGCGTACTCGATGAAAAGGTTCTCGCCGTAGGCAAGGGAAATCCTCGCTACAACGATGTGTGGAATTACTCCGAAATCTATCCCCACATGCTCAAGGAAATCACCCACTTCTTCTCCATCTACAAGGACTTGGAAGGCAAGCGCGTAGAGATCCAGGGCTGGCAAGACGCATCCTTTGCCCGCACCAAGGTTCTCGCGGCTGCCAAGAATTTCGAAGACAACAAGAAAGACTTGCTCGAAGCGCAGCCCGAGCTGGTCAAGTAGGATCGGCCCAACGCATTGCCCTGAGAAAACCCGCCCGGTCATCCGGGCGGGTTTTCTTTTATGGGAAGGCATCGCGACTGCTCTGTCTCGATAATCTTTTTTCATGCTTGTCATAGAAAGTGGTGATTCACAAATATACGAATCCTCATCGGCGATACCATGGCGATTAATCCAGAGTGAACTTGATCGGAAGGCGGCACGACCCATGCCCTGGGCCGGCCACATCTCTTTCCATCAATCGACCGCACATCTCAAAAGTCCCGCGTAAGGAGAGTCCAGATGGCTACCAATCCTGCCCCTGAGATGAAGCAAACCCTTGGCGTCACCGGCCTGACCATGAACGCCATGGCGCTGATCGCCCCCGGCGCCTTCCTCTGGCTCACCTTTTATATCCAGGCGACCACCGGCGCCACCGCGCCCTCGATGTGGATGGGCATCGTCGTCGCCCTGCTGCTCTGCCTCGCCACCGCCGTCTGCTATGCGGAAATGGCCAAGCTCTATCCCGGCACCGGCAGCTCCTACTATTTCGCCGAACAGTCTTTCCTCAATCACGACGAGCGCCTGGCGATACGCCCGGCTCTCGAAGTTCATCGTCGGCTGGGGCTCGCACCTCTACTACTGGATCTACCCCGGCGTCATGGTCGGCGACCATGGGCATCGTCTGCGGCTACCTCGTCGGCACGCTCTGGCCGAACTTCATGAGCGCCTCCAATCCCGGCCCTGTCTTCATGATGCTTGTCGCGGTGGTCTTTTCCTTCGCCGTCGCCTACATCGCCCATCGCGGCATCAACGGCTCCACGTCGGTCAACATGGCCATCAACGTCATCCAGATCACCGCGCTGCTGGTCTTCGCCGTCATGGCGCTCGGGTATCGCATGAACCACCCGCCGGGCACCGTCGCCTGGCAGTTCGACTCCACCTCAGGCGAGGCCTACACCTACGAATTCGCGCACCGCTCCGGTCACCACCGCCGGCGTCACCACCGACACCATCGTCCGCGACGCCGACGGCGTGCCGCTGCCGAAGCTCGACGCGGCCGGCAAAGCCCGTGCCCTTCCCCATCAGCTATCCCGACCACCGACGACAAGGGCAACTTCCTCACCCATCCCACCGCCAAGTCGGTCATCGGCGTCGCACAGCATCGCCTGGGTATTCATCCAGGCGACCGTCGCCATCCTGATCCTGGTCGGCTTCGAGTCCGTCACCGCCATGGGCGGCGAGGCGAAGAACGCCAAGCGCGACGTCCCCATCGCCGTCATCACCTCGCTGCTGGTGCAGGGGTGCTTCTGCTACCTCTTCGAGTACTTCTGCGCGAACTATTTCCTCAACAGCGGCTACACCATGCAGAGCGCCGCCGGCTCCGCCGCGCCCATCGGCGACATGATGGTGATCGTCGGCGACGCGCTCTTCGGCCCGGGCAATGGCCGCATCTTCATGCTCGTCGAGGCGTTCACCGTCTTCCTGGCGCTCATCGGCACCACGCTCTCCTGCATGAACACCGGCGCCCGCGTCACCTACGCGATGGGCAAGGATAAGGAGCTGCGCCGGCAACTTCGGCATCCTGCACAGCAAAAACCTCACCCCGCACCGCGCCATCTGGACGCTCGCCACCATCTCCGCCGTCGTCGGCTGCGTCGCCGTCTGCATGCTCTTCGGCGACGCCGGCGCTCCCACCGACGCCGCCATCCAGGCGCTGCCCCACGGCCTCTTTTCGAGCTTCGGCTATACCACCCACGACAAGATGGCCGCCCTGCCCAACACCCTGCTGACGGTCACGCTCGCCTCCAACTTCGGCACCTTCGTGCTCTACGCGCTGAGCTGCATCACTCTGCATGGTGGCCTATCACAGGCCATCCAAAGTTCAACGCCATCCGGCACCTCGCTCATTCCGGTCTTCGGCCTGCGTGGCCAATCTCGCCTGCATGGCGTTTTACCTCATCGGTCCATTCATGGGATACGGCACCAAGATGGAGCCGCTGCTCGCCCTGGGCATCGCCGCCGTCTGGGGCATCTACGGCGGCATCTACTTCATGATCGTCGAGCAAGAAGACCGGCCGCACCACGCTCATTCAAGAGCGCGTGACGAGCCCCAGCGTCTAAGCTCTTCGCTCCGGTTGCCTACAATGAACTGATGCTGGACCTCGAATTCGCCGAGCTTTCCGACACCGGCCCGACTCGCGAAAACAACGAGGACGCTTGCGGCCACGTCGTCCCGGCGACGCCCGAGGCCGCTCAATCACGCGGGTGGTGCTTCGCCATTGCCGATGGAGTCGGCGGCCAGGCCGGCGGCGAGGTCGCCTCTAGCGTGGCCATCGAAACCCTCCTGTCCCGTTTTCCTCGATTTCCTCGACGGAGTCACTGACCCTCGCGTTGCCGCGCATCATCCAGCTCGCAAACAACGCGTCTACGAGGCCGCCGCTGATGTCATCGAGAAGGGTCGTCGCGCAGGATCGATGGCCACGACCATCGTCGCCTGCGCCATCCGCTACGATCGCGCGACGGTCGCGCACGTCGGCGACTCACGCTGCTATCTGCTCCGCCGCGGCGAGGTCACCCAACTCACCCGCGATCACACCGTGGCCAACGAGCAGGGCGCCTCGGAATTCTCACCTCGCGGCAAGCAGCTTCGGCCACGACGCAAGCAATCTACTCAGCCGTTCTCTCGGCAACGAGCTATTCGTAAACGTCGATACCAGTGATCACCTGCTCACGGCCGGCGACGCGCTTCTGCTCTGTTCCGATGGTCTCTACCGGAGTCTCTCGGTCAGCGACATGGCTTCAGCAGTCAGCCCGAAGCAGGATCTGAGCGGCCTCGGCCGCAGAGACTCGTTTCCCTTGCGAACGCCCGGGACGGCAGTGATAATGTCAGTGTTCAAATCATCCGAATCAAGTCCGTGGAAAGCGTGGGCATGTACCGCGGAAGACTGTACAAACTCCCGAGGGCGTCGCTACGAATGAACGAACTTCACGCCGGCGATCAGCTCGATCACTACCGTCTCGACGAACTCGTCGCGCGCAGCGGCATGGCATCGATCTTCGCGCCACCGACCTCGCAACAGGCCAGCACCGTCGCCATCAAAATCCCGCATCCCGAGATGGAAGCCGACCCGCTCTTCTTCGATCGCTTCAAGCGCGAAGCAGACATCGGCCAGAAGCTCGACCACCCCGGCGTGATGAAGGTCATCACGCCCGATAAACCCGGACGAGGCTGACGAGCCCAGCCGCGTCTACATGGTGATGGAGTGGGTCGACGGCCGCCTGCTCCGCAACATTCTTTCCGAAGAAACCGAAGCTGCCGCCAGAGCGCGCCGTGCACATCACCGGCGAAATCCTCCAGGCGCTCGACTACATCCACCAGCACGGCGTCGTCCACCGCGACCTCAAGCCGGAGAACATCATGGTCGGGCCTGACGACAACATCAAGCTCATCGACTTCGGCATCGCCGGCCAGCGAAGGCTCCCGCCGCCTCACCTTCGCCAAGCTCACCCAGGTCATGGGCACGCCCGACTACATCTCGCCCGAGCAGGTGAAAGGCAAGCGCGGCGACGCGCGCAGCGACATCTACTCCGTCGGCGTCATGCTCTACGAGATGCTCACCGGCAAATGCCCTTTCGACGGACCCAACCCCTTCGCGATCATGAACGAGCGCCTGCTCAACCAACCCAGTCCCGCCGCGCGAGGTCAACCCCGAAATCTCACCCGAGCTGCAGGAGATCATCTACCGCGCCATGGAGCGCGAGCCGCAGAACCGCTATCCCACCGCGCGCGAGTTCGCCCACGACCTCGCCCATCCGGAAGAAGTCGGCATCGCCGACCGCGCCGAGCTGACCAACTGGAAAACCCGCCGCGAACCCTGGCAAAAGAAAGCCATGCTCTACGTTGGATTGGCGCTAATTCCCATCATCCTTTTCACCCTTCTGATCTGGGTCGCCGAGCGTTAGAAGACGTTCCCGCTTCGCCCGGCACATTTCGTCCAGGGGAAGTAGTGTCATCTCGACCGGACCCTAAACCAGGTTAAAGGGGGGTGGAGAGATCTGCGTTTCCAACGATCCGCTCGGTATACACTTGCCGCCATAGAGGCACCCATGCCCAAGGCCCAGAAAAGCGAACCGTCGCCCGAACTCCAGTTAGCCGCCTTCCTCGCGAAATTCACTCCGGAGATCGCTGCGCAGGCCGAAGAAATCCTCGTAAGACTTCGCGTCATGATCCCGCACGCACTTGAACTCGTTTATGACAACTACAACGCCCTCGCCATCGGCTTCGGCCCAACCGAACGCGCCTCCGATGCCATCATTTCGGTCGCAGTCTTTCCTCGCTGGGTGAGCCTGTTTTTTCTCCAGGCAAAAGGCCTTCCCGATCCTGCCAACATCCTCAAAGGCCAGGGTAACGTAGCGAAACACGTCGTCCTGGCCACCCCTTCGGCGCTCGACGAGCCGCCAATTCAGGCATTGGTTGGTGAGGCGCTAAATCGCGCCAAGACACCCATCAATCCCACAACAATCCATCGAGTCATCATCAAATCAATCTCGGCCAGGCAAAGGCCTCGCCGCCCGCCGGAGAAGCCAACAAGACCTGTAGTTTAAGCACCTCGCGCGCAAGCCCTAAGCCTGCACATCCTCCTGATAAAGCCCAATCACATTCCCAGCCGGATCGCGAAAGGTAGCGATCCACGAACTCCCACCCGGAGTGTCCGGCGCAGGCGCCTTGATGATCTCGCCGCCGTGAGCCGTCACCAACGCTACCGTGGCGTGAATGCTATCCACCCAAACATAGGGAAGTAATCCCGGCATTAGCGCGGCCTTGCGCCCCGTCACCCACGCACCGCTGATGTTCCCTGCGGCATCGTCGAACCGCGGTCGAGCACTATCTCCGTCTCGAATCTCCCAACCGAAAACGCTCTCATAGAATCGCGCCGACGCGCCTGCATCGAGGGCAGGAATCTCCACATAACAAAACCGAGGCCGAGGCGAAGTATCAAGCGAAGGTATCGCCTCCGCAACCGTAGCTCCCCATCTCGAAGGATCGAGGTTCCGCGCATGTTGTGAGAAAAGCCAATGGTGACCAGCCAGGTCCTCGACGCCATACTGCCGCTCGCCATAGATCGTCTCTTGCAAATCCTCGACAATCCGCGCGCCCTCAGCCTTGCTCTTGGCGAAATGACTCTCCACATCGCCGACGAAGATAGTCAAACTCTGCGTCCCAAAGCCAAGCTGGCCCGGACTCGCGTTGCCTGCGGGAGTTTTCTTCAGCATGATCCACGCATCGCCAAGATGCATCTGCGCGCCGCTCACCGGATCGCCGTAGCGGTAGTGCTCCCGGAAGCCGAACGTCCGGCTCAGCCAGTCAATCGCTTCGACAACGTCGGGATAAGGAACGTGCGCCAAGAGGGTGTTTGTCGGCGCGGAGCGGTTTTCAATTCTCATCGCACAATCCTCCCGCGAGAACGTCCAGCGTCGTCGGCGACAATTTACTCCTCCAGCAGACGCCCAATCTCCCAATGATGGCCATAAGGGTCCACAACCCTCCCGATCCGCCAGCCATGTTCTTCACTCACCGGATAGACCTCAGCGGCGCCCGCCGCCCGCGCCCGCGCGAACACCGCGTCGGGATCGGCAACCGTCAGGATCATCCGCACCGAGCTGCCATGCAGCGTTTCCGGACTGGAGTTGCCATGCTCCGGAGACTCCTCGCCAACCCAGAACTCTGCCCCATTCACCGAGAGCCTGGCGATCACCCCGTCGGCATCCAGTCGATAGGCCTCCACCGCTCCAAACGCCGCCTTATAGAACTCGACCGCCTCGCCGCTCCGGCGAACCGACAGCCACGGCGCGATGGTACACGCAGCGCCACTCACATCTTGAGCCATGGAATTTCTCTCCTAACGCCCCAGGTGATTCGACGCGTAGATCGCGAAATGCGTACCCAAAAAGATCGCCGTAAGCAAAATCCCCACTGCCATGGACCGCCTCTTGCGCCACAGCGCGATCACCGTGGCGACAAAAAGCACCTCCATCACCGTAGCCATCAGCAGCGCGAACTTCATCATCCACGGTGAATCGTCAAACCCAAAGACGTGAGCGGAACCATGGGTTAACACCATGAAACAAATCGTGACGCCCACCGCAATGCCAACCCCCGAGATCACGCCCACTGCCCGCTTCTGAAAATCGTTCATCCTACCCTCCTCATAGCCAAATTGCTTTGCTACCCCAACCCATACCCGGCCGCCCGCATGCCTGAAGACTGCCGTCGTGCTTCCCAGCGCCCAAAACAGCGCCTCCCAGTCACCCTCGATGAACTCCAACTCCTGCAGCATCGCGGTCGCCCATTCGCGGCTCTCCGCAGACGAGTAGCGAAGAACTGCCCGCAACAGCCCGGTCGCGATTCTGCGTGGAAACGACATCTACGCGCCACTCCAGGCCGCCGCTCCAGCCTGTCTCGCAGCAGCAGGCGCAACGTGGTGTTCGCGGGCAAAGCGCAGTCCGTCCGGAGTCAGCCGATACAGATGCCGCGGCGGCCTGCCGGCTTCGGACGTCTCCCATCCCGTCTCCAGCAGCTTCCGCTCCGCCAGCCGCATGAGGATGGGGTAGAGAGTTCCCGACTTCAGCCCAGTGTTCCGGCTAATGTCGTAGCCATACTTCCAGCCCGTCGGATTCTGTAGAAATGCATCCAGCACCTGGAGAGTCTGTGCGGACAATCGAAGTCTCATGCGACAAACTCTACATATGTAGAGTTTGTCTGTCAAGCAGTCTATTAAGGGGCTGAATGTTTTTCATTCTTCCGCGAGGGGAAGGCGCTTTACCCAGCCAGGAAATCATCCCCATGAGTAATGAACTCCGGATAAGCCCCGGCGCCCAGCTCATGAATATCCAGACCTTGCCGTTCTGCCTCAGGCCGCACGCGCATTGGATGAATGCGGTCGATGGCCCAGTTCACTACCATAGCTCAGCGGCAAGCACAAACCCCAGCAGCGTGGCGATTCCAGCCAACTGCGCAATCCACTGACCCGGAGCGTCAGAAGCAAAGATCGCCACCGCCGCCGCGCCCCAAATCCCACAGACGAAGTGCATCGAGATCGCGCCGCCAGGGTCATCCACTCGCAAACGCACTTCAAGAAACTCGACCGAATAAGTCACCAGCGCCCCGGCGACGAGTCCGGTGATGGCTGCGGTGATCGGCGTCAACGAAGCGCATCCCGCACTGCTCGCCACCAGACCGCCAACCATGCCGTTCATGCAAAGCGAGGCGTCCGGCTTGCCAAAGCGCAGGCGCGTAAGAAAAACCGTCGCGAGTGTCGCGAACGCCGTGCTCACCAGCGTATTCAACCCGACCAGCACCAGCGTCCCCGCAGCGACGCCGCCAAAGAGCAGAGCGCCGGCGGAATTCAACCCCAGCCAGCCGATCATCGCTAGCAGGCAGCCCAGCCCGACCATCACCATATCGTGCCCGGGAATGGCCGCCGGAGCACCCTCCGCGCTGTATTTCGTTCGCCGCGGCCCAAGAATCCACGCCACGCAGAGCGCCGTCGCCCCGCCAACTCCAGAGATGACCGTCGAGCCGCCATCATCGATGAAGCCATTGCCGAGCGAAAAGTTCGCGCCTAGCTGCGCAAGCCAGCCACCGCCCCATACCCAATGCGCAAAGAGCGGATACGTCCAGCCCGCCAGCAGCGCAGTCGAGAGGGCGCTGGCGCTCATCTTCCAGCGGCCTCCGCAGGCCCCAATGGGAATCACCGCCGCCAAACCCACGCACAACATCTGAAAGAGTGCGATCAACGAACGAGGCGACCCATCGAAAACCATGCCTCGGAGGAAGAAACGCCCAGCGGCGATCCAGCTCCACTGCTTCCAGCCCGCCTCAAACGAATAATGGGCCAGGCCCGGTGCTCCTTGAAACGCGAACCCACACACAAAGAAAGCGGCAACGGCGACCGCGAAGACGCATAGAGAGCTCAGAAACTGGTGCGCAGCATTGCGCGATCGTCCCAGTCCGGCATTCATCAGCGTCAGCCCTGCAATCGCAAACGGGACCAACAGAATGCAGAACAGGCAAAGAGCGGTGCTATCGCTCCACTGAGAACCCACAACCGAAGGACTCAATATCTACGCTCCTGTCGCGACAGGAAGGAGGGCGCCGCTTGCGCACGAGCCAGCAATCCCAAGCCGAGCAGCTCGACCGCCAGCCCCGCCACAACGAAAACCGCCAGGAATCCCGGCCTCAGCATGGCGATCGCCGCCACAACCAGAAACCATCCCGCGACTAGCAAAAACAAGCTGAAAACCTTCATAGTGATGTGTTTGAATTCAAACACAAGCAATCCCCGTTCACACGACTTAGCATTGCGAAAGAAGATCCATAAATTCTCTCTATCGCAACTATCAGAACTATTTATATGGCTTGCCTCCCCTTAGCAAGGAGATAAGCTACTCTTTGGCACTTACGCCCTCGCGGAGAAGCCATTTACCTCCACCACCACTAGGAGAAGCATGTCGACCGAACTTCGCAATTTCCTTGCCCTCACCTACGAAGAGCTCGAAGAGAAAAACCTGGCTGTCAAAGAGCAGCGCAAGAACCGCGTACCCGCCGACATCATCCAGGAAGAGCGCATCAGGTATCTCACCGATGAGAAGCACATCAAGGCGGTCACGGTCTTGTTCAGCGATCTCGAAGGTCGCCTGCACATGCTCGACTACGACAAGAAGTTCCTCATCAAGAGCTTCGACAACCTGACCTTCGACGGTTCGTCGATCCGCGGCTTTACCGCGCAGAGAGAGAGCGACCTTCGTCTCGGCATCGACTGGAGCGCCTTCTACTGGGTGCCCGCCGACATTCTCGGTTCAGGAAAGGTCTTCGTCTTCGGCCAGGTCATCGACAAAAACGGCGGCCCCTACGCCGGCGACCTGCGCAGCGTTCTCAAGGAATACGCCGACAAGCTCTACGCGGAAAAGGGCTACACCCTCAACGCCGCCAACGAAATCGAAGGCTTCCTCTTCGCCGGCAAAGACGCCGAGCGTCACTTCCATCAGACCGGCCGCTTCGACTACGTCAACACCGGCGGCTACTACCACTCACTCCCCGGCGATCCGCTGCGCACGTTCATCGACACCGCCGCCGAGGTCCAGCGCGCCCTTGGTTTCGAGAATGAGAAGGACCATCCCGAAGTCGCGCCCTCGCAGTTCGAGATCAACTACAGCTACGTCGAGGCCGTCGCCGCCGCCGACCAGATCCAGCTCTACAAACTGCTCTGCCGCCAGATCGCGACCGGCATGGGCATGACCGCGTCCTTCCTGCCCAAGCCCGTCGTCGGCGTCAACGGCAGCGGCATGCACACCAACATGTCCATCACCCAGAAGGGCAAAAATCTCTTTTGGGATGAGAAGGGCCAGGAGAAACTCAGCAAGGCTGGCTGGCAGTTTGTCGATCGCATCCTCACCCGGGGCAGCGATCTCTGTTTGCCGCTCAATTCGAGCGTGAACGCCTATCGTCGTCTCGACCCGCACTTCGAGGCGCCCAACCAGATCAAGGCCTCGGCGACCGACCGCGGTTCCATGGTCCGCATCCCGATCGGCAACGCAAAGAGCATGAGAGTCGAGGTCCGCTCCGTCGGCCCCGATGCGAATCCCTACCTGGTCCTCTATTCGCTCTTCAAGACCGGCCTCGATGGCGAAATTTCAAAGATCGCCAATCTCCGCCAGGCCAGCCGCTACCTGCCCGACAACATCTACACCGCGATCGAAGACTTCCGCGACTCCAACTGGATCTCTACGCTCTTGGGCGACGACGTGAAGGGCCGGTTTGCCGACTTGAAGCAGGCCTCAGCCGACCGCTGCCCCAAGCTACTCGGCACCTTCGTCAAGACGCCCGAGGTGCAGTACCACCACGAGGTCTACAACCAGTACCTCTGGAACTGGTTCTAGACGCGCCAATAAGCAATGTGGGTGCCCCATCCTTCGCACCGCGGTATCGTGCGAAGGATGGGAAGGATCAGTCTCCTCGGGTAGCCCATCCAACCCCGCAAATCAAATGGGATTCCCAGCAACTCCCAACAGCCACTCCACCAAACTCTTCTCCGCCCAATGCCGCTCACTCCCTTTCCCCGGTGCGAGAAAGGCGCAATGGCCTCCATGCCGCGTCTCCACAAACGTCACATGCTCGTTCGCTAACAAGGCTTCGCGGGTAGAAGGCAACATCCGAATGAACGGATCATCCAGCGCATGAATGATCAGCGTCGGCACCGCAAACTCCGATGCCCAGCGCGAACTCGCAACCGTCCGATAGTAGTCATCCGCATCCGCGAACGGTGCATACCTTGCCACAACCTCCTGGTCGAAGGCCCGCATCGAGTTGGCGGATCGAATAGCTCGGATCGCCTCCGGCGCGGAAGAGGAATAGATCTCCGGAAAGATCTCAACCTTCTTCTGGAACCGTGCCACCATATTTCGCAGGAATCTCCGCTCATAGATACGGTTGGCACGTTCATGCAAAGCTTTTGACGAAGCCGCCAAATCCATCAACGGCGAAATCCCCACCACCGCGCACAACTCAATGGGTGCCCCAGCTAAGCCTTTCGTTGACCGAAGTTCGGATGCCCCATTCAAGCCGGTTGCCGCTGGAAGTTCACGTGCCCCATTCAAGCCTTTTGTTGGCTTGAGTGGGATAGCAGCACTCCGCTCCCCGGCATACTTTAAGACCAGATTCCCACCCATCGAAAACCCAACCAGGGCGATCTTGCGTAAACCATGCTCCCGCACCAGCCCATCGACGACCGCCGCCACATCCTCCGATCGCCCCGAGTGGTAAATCCCCGGCGAAAGCTCATCCGTTCCTCCGCAGCTGCGCATATTCATGCGAACCACGTTGCACCCCGCAGCCCACGCCCGAGTCGCAGTCCCAAGGATGTACTGCGATCGCGACGAACCCTCCAGCCCATGTAAAAGAACCACAGTCAGCCGCTCGCGCCGCACCTCCACCGGCTGCCAATCGCAATCGCAGCGCAGTATCGTAGATCGCCGTCCCTCCGACGCCGCTTCCACTTCGACAAACCACGGTTCCTCGGTGGGCAACGCGTACACGCGGGGAATGTAGTTGCCCACGATGGTCATCAGGTGACCATTGCTGAGAAAGCGTCGCGGCACAAACTCGCTCAGAGCCATCCGGGTTACAGCCTCAGCCTTCTCAGTCAAAGTCGGAATGGAGTCTCTCCAGGTTGTCGTCACGTTCAGCTCAAGTAGTCTCTTTCCTAGTCCCTAGTCCCTAGTCCCTAGTCCCTAGTCCCTAGTCCCTAGTCCCTAGTCCCTAGTCCCTAGTCCCTAGTCCCTAGTCCCTCAGCCGCCGCAGCACCTCGGCCGCGTGCAGCGCACCCGCCGGCGTCTCCTCATGCTTGAAGTAAGCAAACACCTCTCCCTCCTCCGACTTCTTCCTCAGGTCGGCGGCGATCGCGTCGATCTCTTCCGGCGAATACTCGCTCTTGCGCAGACGATAGCAGTGAAAAGGCGCGGTCGTGACGTTGGGCGACTCGAGTTCATCGCTCTCAGCGGCACAAAGCGCGGCCTGATAAGTGCGCAACAGCTCGTAGGTCTCTTCCGTGAACCACGAAGCGTGGCGAAACTCGAAGGCAAGTCGGAACTTCGCTCGCGAAGCGACCGCAAGGAAGTCGCCGAGCAGCGCCGCATCGGCCTTCAGGTTCGGCGGAAGCTGGAAGAGAATGAACCCCAGCCGGCCCGCGAGTTGCACCGGGTTGAGCGCGGCGTAGAAGCCGTTGAGAAGCTCCTCGCAATTCTTGAGGCGGGCAAAATGCGTGATCCGCTGATTCGCCTTGAAGGTAAAGGTGAAACCGTCATGGGTCGCGGCGAGCCAGCCGCTGAGCAGTTTTTCGGTAGGGAACTGCCGGAAGGTAAAGTTCACTTCCACCGAGTTCAACTGCGTCGCGTAATACTCCAGGAACTTCTTCGCCGCCAGCTTCGCAGGATAGAAATCGGGCTTCCAACTCGCATACGCCCACCCCGACGTGCCGATATGAATTCCCATCAACCGCAGTCTACCGTGAGCACAAAGAAAGTTCTAGAAACGCGCCCGCTACATCAACGAATCATCCATGCCGTTCAGCCTGAACAGCTCCGAAGATGCCGTATTTCATCGCCAGGAAATCCTGCAGGTCTTGAGGAAGAGTCACAGCCAGTTCCTGCCAGGTAAGCAACTTCATCCTGCATCTCAGATCGATCAGACGAACCGCCCGCAGAATCGAATAGCAGACTTCAATCAGGTCAGGCCGCCGGGCGTCGCACAAGACGCAAAAAGAGCAATCCAGGGCATGTGCCGCCAGAGCGCATCGGACCAACTGGTACCCACCATACTTTCCGTTGCGGACGGGAAGTTCCGAACAATCAAAGACTGTCTCCAGATCGCAATAGCGTGAGATCAGCTTTGGGCTCGCCCATTGAAAGTCCGACTCGGTGAGTTTTGCCTCGACTAAAACGTCGCCAATCTTCATGTCCACTTCGGTGCAGTCCGTCATCCCTCGATGAAGCGGCACGCGCGGCTTAAATCCAAACTCCGGCTCTGCATCCCTTGCAATGTTCAACATGCTCCGAATACCTCTTCCGGCGAACACTTCCGGGTAGCAAAAGATATTCATCAGCAATGCGTCGGAGGAGTTGGAACAGTCCAGCTCCTTCCATTGCCAATCGCTACGAACCCGCATTCGCCTCGACGCTGTGTGCACTTTGTCCAGGCGTCTCGCCCACGCCGCGTGAGCGCATATCCTCCGATAAGAGTCGGGGTGAAAGTTCCCATGTCGTCCCTGCTCGTCGCGTCCAAAAACGATACTCGGGATCTCGCCGTCAGTGCGCTCATAAAGATACCCACGGGCTGAGGCAAGCTTCAAACTCCGAAGCGCCAGTTCGCTGCGCAAGCTAAGGCCATTGGGGACATCGATTCTCGATTGCTCATCGCCCAGCATCGTCTCTATAATAGGCGAAGATTTAGCGAATAGTGTTTAGCTCCAATTGGAAAACTTCTATGAGCGAATCGACGCCTTTCCGGAAGATCGTTCACGTCGACATGGACGCGTTCTACGCGTCTGTCGAGCAGCGCGACAATCCGGACTTGCGCGGCCGGCCCGTCATCGTTGCCTGGCGCGGCAACCGTTCCGTGGTCTGCGCCGCCTCCTATGAAGCGCGGAAATTCGGCGTACGCTCCGCCATGCCTGCCGTAACTGCAGAGAGACTCTGTCCGGAAGCAATCTTCATTCCCCCAGATTTCGTGCGCTACAAAGCAGCCTCGCAAGCAGCGCGGCAGATCTTTCAACGCCACACTGACCTCATTGAGCCGTTGTCGCTCGACGAAGCCTACCTTGACGTGACCGAAAACAAAATGCAACTCCCCACTGCCACCCGTGTCGCGAAGATGATTCGAGAGCAGATCCGCGAAGAGCTGAACCTCACCGCCTCTGCCGGCGTCGCGCCCAATAAATTCCTCGCCAAGATCGCCTCCGATTGGAAGAAGCCCAATGGCCTCTTCGTAATCCAGCCCCACGAGATCCAGGACTTTCTCCTGCCTCTTCCCATCGGCCGCATTCCCGGAGTCGGACAAGTCACAGAAGCCCGCATGAAAGCTCTCGGCATCGCGACGGTCGGCGATCTGTATGCACTGGATATGGCAACGCTCGAGCAGCATTTTGGCCGCTATGGCCGCCGTCTTCATGACCTTGCGCGCGGTATTGACGACAACCCCGTCGTTCCAAATCGCCCCAGTAAATCCATCTCTGTCGAAGACACCTTCGAGAGCGACATCCCCTTGGCCGAAGCAGAGCTGTTGATCCGCAAGCTTGCTGAGAAGGTTTGGATAGCGTCGAAGCAGAACGCGCGCATGGCCCGCACCGTCGTTCTCAAGCTAAAGACAAAGGAGTTCCACACCCTCACCCGAAGCCTCACCCCAACCGTAATGCCCGCGTCGGTCCAGGAGTTCGCGGATATGGCCGTATCCTTGTGCGAACGCGTCGAGCTTGGGCCCAACGCAGCTCTTTCGGCTAGTCGGGGTCGGCCTGAGCAATTTCCTCATCGAACCCGAGAAGAACGTTCCGCTCTTTGAAACTGAGCGGAGCGAAGAAAACTTACCTGCCGTCAATTCCGGCCTGATAAGCCATGGATTATCGGCGAGTTAAGCTGTCGGCTACCTGCCACGATAGCCGACACAGAATCAGACTTCCACAGTCGCTTCTTTGGCAGCCTGTGTTTGCGCTTTGTCGTGAAGGGCAGCCTGCTTTTTGCCTGCTCCATTGGTGTACTGTCCGACTGGTGTCGAATCGATCGGGGATGTAACTTCAGTGCCTGGCTGAGGAGAATAAGGCGTGACATCGAGGCCTTGTCCACCCTTGATCTCCGACTCGACCTGAGTTAACCCATTCGAGTGGTTCCACGGGCCAACGAAGTCCGCTTCTCCATACTGGCTTTCACCCGTCGAGGCGTTGAAGAACTGGTCGACCAGCGTCGGAGTAGGCTTGATGATCCCCACCGAGAATTGCGGCTTGTCCATGCTGTCGAGTGCAGCGGTAAAGGCTCGCATGTGCGTAATTTCCCGGGTCATGAGAAATTGCAGAGCCTCTTTCGATCCTTGGTCCTGAGTGAAACTGATCAAACGCTCATACACGATTTTCGCTCGCGCCTCGGCGGCAATATTGCTGCGAAGATCGACCGCCAGATCTCCGGTCACCTTCAAATAATCGGCCGTCCACGCGTTGCCCATGGAATCGAACAGCGCAACTCCGCCGCCGCCCGCAATTGCCACAAGCGGATCGGCTTCTGCCGCCTCGCGGTCGCTTTTCATCGGCTTTAAGTGCATCCGGATCAGCGCCCCAACCACCTCGAGGTGGCTTAACTCTTCCGTGCCGATGTCCATCAGAAGGTCTTTTCGAGCGGCATCTTCGCAATTAAAACCCTGAATGGAATATTGCATGGCCGCTGCGAGTTCACCATTGGCGCCTCCGAACTGCTCCAACAGCATGCGACCAAACTTGGGGTCGGGCTCGCCGATATTTACGGTGTACATCAACTTCTTCACGTGGTGATACATAACTCTCCTCGACACAGCTAGGTTGGACGCAGCTCCCACTGATAGGAACGCGCGCAGGAAATCCGGGATATGAGGCCGGTATGCGTGTCGCGAACGCAGGCTTTCAATTCGCCGCACATTCATTATGAGCAGAATTGACCAGACAGAGTTGTATGGGCCGTAAACATTGCTTCCTGCGAAACAATCTCCGCGTTCGCACCGCAGGAAGACGTCGCCGTTGGAATCACGGGAGGCATTTGCCGCGAATCCAGGTTCTGCTCCATGCTTAAGCGTCGGTATCGGCTTCGCAGGGCTTGCGATGAAAAATAGGGATCGCGAAAAGGCTGGCTTAAGAAGAAGACGGTCGCCTTCAAAAAGAAAGAGGGCCGCATCAGCGACCCTTCACTTCATAAACTATGGCAGGAACGGTGGCATGATCCGCCATCCTTCCTGCCATCGCCCGAAAAGGGGCAACTCTCCATCAAGCGGTACAGCCGCGAGAAAGTCTCGCGCAGTTTTTCTAGTGGTAAACGCCTGTGCCGGTCACGCGTACCTGAGAGACTGTTCCTGAGCTGGACGTCAGGGTGACTGCCCCGTTGTGTACACCTGTAGCCGTCGGAGAAAACTGGATCATCAAGGTACACGTTGTGCCAGCGGCAATCCCCCCCGAGCACGTACCTCCGGGCGCCAGCGAATAGAACTTGTTATTGAAAGTTGCCGTGATTGTCGGAGAACCAGCGACGCCAATGTTGGCAACAGTGAGCGGCAGCGTTTCGGTATAGCCGTCCAGGACGTTGTAAAAATTCAAGTCCGACTCCCTCGCTGCACCGACACCATTGGCGACGCCGCGCAGCGTAAGAACGCGCACACTCGCCGAAGATGGCGACGTCAAGGTCAACAACCCGGTGTGAACGCCAACTCCTGGTGGATCGAACTGGATCGGCAACACGCAACTCTGACCCGCGGGCACTCCCGCAAGGCAGGTATTCTGTCCGCTTTGAAGAACCTCGAAATTAGCCGAGGGGAGGGCGGTCGTAAACTTTAACGTTCCCGTTCCTGTATTCGTGATGGTCACCGGGACGATCTGGCTGGCGTTCCCTAAGTCAATATCTTGAAAATCGACCAGACCAGTGGGCACCTGAATCCAGTTAGGAAACAGGGTAAAAAGGTAGGCCGCGCCCTGCGTGAAGGAGCCGTTGATGGCTTCCTCGTCAGCCAGGCTGACGACGTTGTCGCCGTCCACCGCAACGCTTGTTCCGAAGTAGGAACCGGTATGGCCCACGAATTCCTGAGAGGGCCATTTCGACGCGGCCCATCCGCTCGGTGGCTGGGAGTAGACATAGGTATGGTCAGTAGCGCCGATGACCAGATGGGAATCGTCCATCGCGAGTTGGGAGGATTGCGTGCCGAAATTGTATTCCACCGTTGTTAGGTTGGGCGATCGCAGCACGGTTGTCGCCGTCGCGTCGGTCCAGCCGGAAGGCGGCTTCACGAACAAGTCGACCGCGATACCAAGGTAATCACTCGCGCCGACCGCGATCCTGTCTGAAGTGATTGCAACAGAGTTCCCCAAGATACCCGAATTGCCAGCAGTGAGTGTGGCCGTTGGGACTGTGCTCGTCACCCATCCGGTCTCAGGCTTCTGAAAGACATACGCGGCACCCGCTCCACTTAAGACGATCGTGTCGCCGGAGATCGCGCCAACGGGGTCGTCCGGGGTGGAGTTGGTAGCCACCGTCAGTTTTGCGGCGTAAGTGGAGGTTGTGACCCACCCACCGCTCGGTTTGACGAAAACGTACGCGGCCACGCCCTTATTCTCTGCCACGGTAACCACGATGGTGTCGCCGTCGATCGCGACAGATTCATAGCCGTTGTCACCGATGAGGAGTTGAGCTGTCTCGTCCATGCTCCTCCAGCCGGCTGCGGGCTTCACAAAGACACGGGCTGAGCCTTCACCGTTTGCAACAACGGTGTCCCCGCTGATCGCCACCAATGCGCTGAAACTATCCACGCCACTTAGCTCCGACGTCTGCGTCTCGCTGGTCCAGCCACTTTGTTTTTTCTGGAAGACGTAAACAGCTTTCCCTTTCACAATCGCTACTGTTGTGTCGCCACTCAAGCCGACGGATTCCATAGGATCGTATTGTGCCGCGTCGCTCGCCGTAAATCGAGCGCCAAGGCCAAGGGAAGTCGATTGTGCTGCTGCTGATGAGAGGAAGATGGCAGATGTGAAGAAAAGGGAAAGGGCGGAGAGCTGGGTGCCGCGCATGGATAAAACCTCCGGCGCGATTATGAGGATGTTCTTCCGCTCTGTCAAACCTAAGACGAAATCATCAATCTCGAAAGCTCGGGACCTAGCGCAGCCTGCTACGCCCTGCTTCGGGATCAAGGGCGGAAGGTTCGAACCCTCTCTCGCGAAGCCTTCAAGAACTTGCAGCAACGAAAAAGGGCCGCATCAGCGACCCTTCACTTCGTAAACTGGGGCGGCTAGTGGGGATCGAACCCACGACATCCGGATCCACAGACCGGCGTTCTGCCACTGAACTATAACCGCCATGTGACTCCTGAGTATACCATCCGATGCACCGCCAGATCACGCCTTCGCCCGCTCCCAACGCGCTCGGAAGCCGTCGAGCATCCTACACATGCGGTAGTCTCACAACTAGATACGAGCCCCCATGCCCACGCCCAAGCAACCCGAAATTCTCCCCCCCGGCGCCACATTTGCGGGGTCGCGCCTTAGCTCGGGCGGACGCCTCTTCAGCAATGAAAACCTCGACATCCTCGCCCATCTGCTCGATGACTGCTTCCGCATTCCAGGAACCCAGATCCACTTCGGGCTCGACGGCATCGTCGGCCTCGTCCCCGCCATCGGAGACGTGCTCGCCGGCCTCGCCTCCTGCATCCTGATCTTCGCCGCCTGGGTTCGCGGCGTGCCCTATGTCACTCTCGCCCGCATGACCGCGAACCTCGCGATCGACGTCACCGTCGGCGCCATTCCGTTTCTCGGCGACGCCTTCGATATCGCGTGGAAAGCCAACCGCCGCAACTACAAGTTGCTCATCCGCCACATCGAGCAACCTCGCCGCCACACTTGGAAAGACTGGTTCTTTCTGGCGGTACTGGCCGTCATTCTTGTGGCCATCTTCCTCGTGCCGCTACTGGTGCTCGCCTGGATACTCGACTGGCTCTTCCATCACACAGGGCCGGCCTATTAGCAACGCCAGACCGCCTCGAAGACCTCGTCGCTGCGATACAATCGAAGTATCGGGGCGTAGCGCAGCCTGGTAGCGCATCTGCTTTGGGAGCAGAGGGCCGGGGGTTCGAATCCCTCCGCCCCGACCATCAATATTAAAAACTCAGCCCCTCTCGCCGAGTTTCCAAAATCCAGAAAATATCAGCGGACAGTCGCTCGACCGAGCGAGCGGCTTACGGATGTTCCGCAGGCTCGTAGTTCAGGTTAGGCCCAAGCCAGCGCTCGACCTCGGCCACGCTCATGCCCTTGCGTTCGTGATAATCGACGATCTGGTCGCGGCCGATCTTGCCCAGGCTGAAATACCGCGATTCAGGATGAGCGAAGTAGATTCCGCTCACGCTCGAACCCGGCCACATGGCAAACGATTCGGTGATCAACATTCCAGTGTTCGCCTGCACGTCGAGCAGACTCCAAAGAGTTCCCTTCTCGGTATGGTCCGGGCACGCCGGATATCCAGGCGCCGGCCGAATGCCGCGATACTTCTCCTTGATAAGCTCCTCGTTGCTCAGCTTCTCTTCGCGCCCATAGCCCCAATCTTCGCGCGCCTGCTTGTGCAGGCATTCGGCAAAGGCCTCGGCAAGCCGGTCGGCGAGGGCCTCGGCCATGATCGCGTTGTAGTCGTCATTCTCCGCGCGGAACCGGTCGCAGAGGTCCTTCAACCCGATGCCGCTGGTAACCGCAAAGGCGCCGATGCTGTCGGGAAGCCCGGTCTCCTTGGGCGCGATGAAATCGGCGAGCGACCGGCACGGCTCGCTGCCCTCCCGATTCGCCTGCTGGCGCAGAAAGTGGAACCGGTCGAGTACCGTGCCGCGTGTCTCGTCGGTGTAGAGCTCGATATCGTCCCCCACCGCATTCGCGGGAAAGAACCCATAGACCCCACGCGCCGTGATCCAGTTTTTCTCAACCATGCAATCGAGCAGCTTGTTGGCATCGGCGAAGAGCTGGCGCGCCTGCTCGCCTTGCCTTTCATCCTCGAGAATCCGAGGATAAATCCCCTTCAAACCCCACGTATGGAAGAATGGCGACCAGTCGATAAGTTCGCGCAACGTCGCCAGAGGAAAGTTGTCCACGACGCGCACGCCGGTGAATGCGGGTACAGGCAGGTCCTCAGCACGCCACTCAATTGGAGTGCGCCTCTTGCGGGCCTCATCAATCGGAACAAGCGGCTGGCGCGGCGCTAAGTGTGCCTTGCGGATCGCCTCATAATCGGCGCGATGTTTGGCCACGAACTCCGCCTTGCCATCATCGCTCAGCAGGCTGGTCGTAGTGGGCACCGCGCGGCTCGCGTCGAGCACATGCACCACCGGCTCGCTATAGTGCTGGGCAATCTTCACTGCGGTGTGCGCCCGGCTCGTCGTGGCTCCGCCAATAAGCAGCGGCAACTTGAATCCCTGCCGCTCCATCTCCTTGGCCACATGCACCATCTCGTCCAGAGACGGCGTAATCAGTCCGCTCAGACCAATCAGGTCAACCTTTTCAGCTTTGGCGCGTTCGAGGATCTTCTCGCAGGGGACCATCACCCCCATGTCGATCACTTCAAAATTGTTGCAGGCGAGCACCACGCCCACGATGTTCTTGCCGATGTCGTGAACGTCGCCCTTGACCGTCGCCAGCAGGATCTTCCCTTGCGCCTTCACCACTTCTCCGGCCGCTTCCATCGCGGCTTTCTCGGCTTCCATGAACGGCGTCAGATGGGCAACGGCCTTCTTCATCACCCGCGCCGACTTCACCACCTGCGGCAGGAACATCTTGCCCGCGCCGAATAGATCGCCAACGACGCTCATACCCGCCATCAGCGGCCCTTCGATCACCAGGAGCGGTCTTCCAAGCTGGACACGTGCCTCCTCGGTGTCGATCTCGATATAGGCGTCAATGCCTTTCACCAAAGCATGAGAAAGCCGTTCTTCGACGGTGCCGTTGCGCCACTCTTCGGCCTTCTTTTCGCTCACGGCCGAGCCGCTACCGGCTGCCTTCAATGCCTCGCCGTACTCCACCAGCCGTTCCGTCGCATCGGGGCGCCGATTCAGCAGCACATCCTCGACCAGCGTCTTCAGCTCCGGCTCAATCTCTTCATAGACCTCGAGCATCCCGGCGTTGACAATGCCCATGTCCATGCCCGCGGCGATCGCGTGATAGAGGAACGCAGAGTGCATCGCCTCGCGGACCTTGTTATTGCCGCGGAAACTGAACGAGATGTTCGAAACGCCGCCGCTCACCTTGGCATGCGGCAGGTTGGCCTTGATCCAGCGCGTTGCATTAATGAAGTCGACCGCGTAGTTGTTGTGCTCCTCCATGCCCGTGGCAACGGTGAGGATATTCGGGTCGAAGATGATGTCTTCCGGGGGAAATCCAACCTCGTCGACGAGAATCCGGTAAGCCCGCTCGCAGATGCGGATCTTTTCCTCGAACGTCGCCGCCTGACCCTGCTCGTCAAAGGCCATGACCACCGCCGCCGCGCCATACTTGAGCACCGTGGCGGCGTTCTTGCGGAACTTCTCCTCGCCTTCCTTCAGCGAGATCGAGTTCACGATGCCTTTGCCTTGCAGGCATTTCAGCCCCGCCTCAATGACCTCCCACTTCGAGGAATCGACCATGAAGGGCACCTTCGCCACTTCCGGCTCGCTTCCCAGCAACTGCAGAAAGCGGCTCATCGCCGCGACGCCGTCGATCATGCCCTCATCCATGCAGATATCGAGGACGTTCGCGCCGTTCTCAACTTGCTGGCGCGCCACGCTGACCGCTTCTTCGTATTTGCCTTCCTTGATGAGCCTGGCAAACTTCGGCGAACCAGCGACATTGGTCCGCTCCCCGATCATGATGTAGACGCCGGGCGCCTGCGTGAAAGGCTGGGAGCCGGAAAGGCGCAGCGGACGGCTCTTGATCGTTTGAGTTTCGGTCAAGCGACAACCTCGGTCTCTTCGACCTGGAACTCACTGAAGGCCTTCGCCCCTAACTTGCGCGGAGGCTGGCCTTCGAGCGCTTTGGCAATAGCCGCGATATGCTCGGGAGTATTCCCGCAGCATCCGCCGGCGATATTGATCAGCCCCGCCCGCGCAAACTCGCCGAGGTATCGCGCCATATCCGGCGGCCCCAAATCGAAGCCAGTCTCCGAAAGAGGATTCGGCAAACCGGCATTCGGATAACAAGAGATCGCCGCATCCGCCTTCTCTGAAAGCTCTTCAAGAAACGGATACATCAGGTCGGGACCGAGCGAGCAATTGAGCCCGACCGACAGCGGTCTCGCATGCCGCACCGCATTCCAAAACGCCTCGATGGTCTGCGCGGAGATCATCGTCTCGCCGCCGCGACCGACAGCCGCCGAGATCATCACCGGCAACTCTTTCCCGCTCGCGGCCAGGCCATCTTCGTCAAAGACCTCGCGAATGGCCACCAGCGCCGCCTTGGCATTCAGGGAGTCAAAGATCGTCTCCACCAGCAGCGTATCGACGCCTCCGGCAATCAGCGCACGGACTTCCTGCGCATAAGCCGTCTTCACCTGGTCGAAGGTGACTACGCGAAAGCCGGGATCATCCGCATCGGGCGAATTCGAGAGCGAAACCGTAAGCGGCCCAATCGCCCCAGCCACAAAACGTTGCCGCCCGGTTTCGTTGGCAACTCGGTCTGCCCACTCGCGACATTGCCGCGCCGATTGCTCGTTGATCTCCCAGGCCAGCTCGCCCAGGAACGAATCTTCGATGATCTTCTGGTAAAACTCAGGATCTTTGCGGCCGCCGCGCTCACGCGGGTCCTCCACAAAAAACTCGCTCTGCGTAATGCTCGTCGCGCCAAAAGTATTGGTCTCGATGATGTCCGCGCCGGCCTCTAGAAAGCGGCGATGAATGTCGCCGATCATCTTCGGCTGGGTGAGCGAAAAAAGGTCGCCGTTGTTCAGCAGGTCCTTCGTCGAGTCTTTGAAGCGTTCGCCGCGGATGTCGGCTTCTTTCATGCCGTAGGTGCGGATGGTCGTGCCCATCGCCCCATCGATAATGGCAATTCGGCTCTCGAGGACTCGTTCCAGAGGATGTTGATTGGCCTTTGTCATGTCTACTCGATTCTTCTGGAACCCCCGGCGATGCGGGGAAATCCCCGCCAAGGTGCGTTTCGGAGGTACGGTCTACAGAGTTTGACTGAGTGCCGCCCCTATCGACAGGGAGGTTCTGCACGGCGACTGATGCTTCTGATTATATCGGTCAAGTCAATTCCGGCACGCAGGGTCACTGGCGTCCTCCGCGCAGTTGCTCTGCTACAGGTAGAGGTTCGATTCCAGCTTCCAGCCCGTGTCGCTTCGAATCAGCACAAGGTTTTCGCCATGAATGTGGCAAACAAAATCTAGGCCGGCGAGCTTCTCAAAAATCGTCTGCGTCGTACCGGGCCGATCTGCGTCAGGACACTCAAAAATCAGCACCTTGACGCGCCGGATCCAGGATGCAACGTCAGCGGCCGCGAAAACCTGATACTCGGCGCCCTCGATGTCCAGCTTGAGAATGTCGATCTCATCCAGACCGTACGATTCCAGAATCGAAGGAATCGACACCGCATCCACATCGCCGGGTTGCGGCTCGCCACTCACCTCTTCGGCCCTGAATCCCTCCGCCGATTCCCCCGCAACGATATGCAGTCGGCATGGATGAGACCACAGACCGCTATTCAGCAGCGCAATCTTGCTATCGCTCCCGGCATTGCGCGAGAGCACCGCGAAATTTCCCGCGTCCGGCTCAATCGCCACAATCCTGGCCTCCGGATGAAAGTGCCGAAAGCGCAGCGTCTCGATACCGATATTGGCCCCTCCATCGACAATGACTCGAACTGGATGAGCCGATGAATCTCGGATGCGGTAATTGGGAGTGAAGAAGTGAGACATCACCCCTTTGTCCGTCCAGCCGCGGAAGACAACGTCACGCCCAAGCCTGCGAACCGGAAGAGAAACCCCCGCCGGAACCGGCTTCCCCCGCGAGAGGGCGAAGAGCCTCACGGCGTTCACCAGCCCAAAGTTTTCGCAAGCTACCGAGAAGCGCTGTAAATAGGCGAATCCGCGAGCGAAATAGATAGCGACGTTCATTGCCCCTCAGAGACGGTATCCAGCACGATTAGAAATCGCAGGTCCCGGTGCGGTGAGTCTTTCACCGCTCATCCTGAGCGACCCTGAACGGAGTGAAGGGGAGCCGAAGGACCTGTATTTTCAGCGATGATTGCGCGAGCCTCGGAAGCGCTATCGTCCCACCACCTCAACGATCCCCGAGTCCGCTCCCTCCCAGGCAGCCGTCCCCGAATGCGCTAGCTTCCCGGCCGCATTGTCCCAATGCAACTCCGTCACTTTGTCATTTCCCTTTTCATAGGCGTAAGTGTTGCCATCGTCGTCAAAGAGCGTGAAGTCCGCATCGGCGCCCGGATAAATCCGAACCTTCGCAATCTTCTGCACTTCGCTCGTGCTCTCGATCGGAGCGCCCAGCGGCACAATCGATCCCGCGCGCACAAACAAAGGCAGCTTGTCGATTGGCGCATCGACCGTGATCGTCTGTCCGCCCTTGAACTTCTCATTCGTCCAGTAGTTGTACCAATCCGCGCCGGCAGGCAGATAGACTTTGCGCGAAGTCATGCCCTGATCGGTCACCGGAGCCACCAGGAACGCCGGCCCAAACATATATTCATCGCCCAGGTCGCTCACATTCGGATCGCCCGGAAAATCCATGAACAGCGCCCGCATCGACGGCGCGCCCGTCTGGTACGTGTGATAGCTCAGCGAATAGATGTAAGGCATGAGCTGATACCGCAGCTTCAAATATTGCTCAAGGATCGGCTCGGCCTGCTTCCCATACGACCAGACCTCGTTGTAAGTGCGGCTGCCATGCGAGCGGAAGATCGGCAAAAACGTCGCCCACTCAAACCACCGCGTATACAACTCCGGATAGTCATCGTAGTGGCCCACATTGTCCCGTGCATCCGACGGGTCAAGGAGAGGAGGATGTGCCGGCGTGTGCGTGTAAGGCAGATACTGCCAACCGCCCGTATCATTGCTCCAATTCGCGATGCCCGAAGCCGTCAAATCCAGCCCCGTCGGAATCTGCCGCTTCAACGTGTCCCAGGTCGCATGAATGTCCGAAGACCAGACGATAACCCCGTTGCGCTGAATCCCCAGGTAAGCATCGCGCGAAAGAATCAACGCACGGTTCGGCGTATCGCGCCGAAATCCGTCATAGAGCGCCGCAGTATGAAACAGCGGATAAGGGTTATAGAACATCGTCCCCGGCCCAATGTGGAAGTAGCTGCCTTGCGGAGGCAGATCCGGCTCCGTCTCATCCGCCCACAGCGAATTAAATCCCTTGCTCAAAATGTCATCGCGAACCGTATCCCAATACCACTTCGCCGCTGCCGGATTCGTCGTATCGATGTCCGAACCCGCGCGATCGTAAGGCAAACCATTCGTGGGCGTGCCATCGGCCAGATGCTCAAACCAGCCATTTTTCAGAATCAGATCGTAGTAGCGCGAGTCCGGCACAAACCGCGGCCACACGCTGATCATCGTCTGAATGCCCTCGGCGTGAAGCGTCTTGTTCATCGCCACCGGGTCGGGCCACTTCACCGGGTCCATGTCCATCTGGCCCATCTTGGTGTAGTAAAACCAGTCGACCACGATCGTATCTAACGGCAGATGCCGCTCGCGATAGCCCTTCGCAACCGCCAGCACCTCGTCTTGAGTCGAATACTTCTGCTTGCACTGGATATACCCATAAGCCGACTTCGGCAGCAGCGGAGTCGCGCCGGTGAGTTGGCGATACCCGGCATAAATCTCATCCGTCGTCTTACCCGCAATCACAAAAAACGAAACGCGATTTCCAACTTCAGAGGTCCACTTCGTCTCCTCATTGAATCCCGGCTCAATCGTCGTCCGTGAAGGATTGTCCCAGATCACCCCATAGCCTTTGTTCGTGACAAGAAACGGCACGCACGAAGTAGGCCCGCCCGTCGCCAGGTAATTCTGCCAGCATTGGATCATATGTTGGCGATGGTCAAGATACCCCTCCTGGTTCTCGCCCAGCCCGTAGTAGTGCTCGTCATCCGGAGAAGCAAAGCTCGCGCCAACCTGGAAAAACTCCGGGTCCGTCGGCCGCCGCTGATTCAGAATCTCAGCGTTACCGTCCTTGTAGTTCGGCACCGACTCCTGCCAGCCGTTCATCTGCAGCAGCTTCACGCCATCGGCGGTCTTAAAATTGATGCCTACTCCGGGCGTCGACCCATTGAAGAATTTCGCAATATCCACCTGCGAAGGAACCGGCTTCCAGGTCGAAGGCTTACCCGTCGGCCGTCCGCCGACCGTCACCACCATCCGCGATGACGAATAAACATCGGCGCCCTCGGTCTCCGTATGGCTCCAACCCTCGGCCGAAGGCGTCCCCACAAATCCATATCCAGGAGCCGCAGTCGCATTCTCCTTCTGCAGGCTCAGCGTTACGCGAAGGATGTTCGGCGCATACGGCTCCAGCACAACCGTAGCCTTGCCCCGGTCGAGCACCACGTTCTGTTGCTGGTTCTGCGCAAACAGCCCAGCAGTAAACACTCCCGCGAACGCCAGCGCCAATCCAACTCGTACTCTCATCCGGTTCCGCCTTCTTAAACCCACGGTCGGGGAACAACCCGTCACCGCAAGAAAATGTTTGCCCGACTTGCCATTAGGTAGTCCGCACTTCGGATTGTACTTAACTCCAAAATTCACGGAGAGCCACCAGCAAAACCGATAAAGCTCCTGCTTTCAGAAAGCACTCCTCCGGCTCTTCGCCACCATCTCCTCCGTTACGATTGAAGGAGTGCAGCAGGCAGTCCCATCCCGCACCGCGCTCCGTGTCGCCCTCCGCCGCGCCGCGCACCAGCTCTACGACAGGCCGATCGTCTTCAACGATCCCATCGCCGTCCCAATACTCGGCCCAACCCACGCCGAAGAGCTCCGCCGAACCCCCCGCGAGCGGCCATTCTCGATCGCGATGCGCGCCCATCTCGTCGCCCGCAGCCGCTATGCCGAAGACAACCTCGCCCGCGCCGTCGCCAACGGAGTCCGCCAATACGTTCTTCTCGGCGCCGGTCTCGACACCTTCGCCTACCGCAACCCCTGGCCGCAGCTCCACGTCTTCGAGGTCGACCACCCTGCTACTCAGCAATGGAAGCGCGACCTCCTCCAGACCAGCGCCATTCTTATACCCGAGAACCTCACTTACGCGCCCGTCGACTTCGAGACCGAATCGCTCCCCGAGCAGCTCCAGCAAGCTGGCTTCGACGCCACTCAACCAACCTACTTCGCGTGGCTCGGAGTCGTCCCTTACCTCACCCTTCCCGCCTTCCGAGCAACGGTAGCCTTCATCGCATCGCAACCACCCGGCAGTGGAATCACCCTCGATTACGGCCAGCCCCGCTCCGCGCTTCCGTTCCTCGAGCAGCTCGCCCACGATTCGCTCGCGGACCGCGTCAAACTCGCCGGCGAGCCCTTCCAGCTCTTCTTCACTCCGCCAGAGATCGCCGCCGAGTTCTCTGCCTTTCATAGCATCGAAGACATCGGCGGCCCCGAGATCACCGCCCGCTATTTCGCCAATCGCAAAGACGACCTAAAAATCCGAGGCAGCGCCGGCCATTTCTTCAGCGCCTGGCTATAACAATCTGCGAATTACTTTTCATTCCCACCGATTCGATATGTTGGTTGTCATCTCGACCGGAGCCCCTGAGCGGGCCGTAGGCGAGTCGAACGGGGCGCAGCGGAGAGATCTGCGGTCTAACGCCTGTCCACTGTCTGGGCCTTCGTCACGTCCGCGCATCTCGGCCATCGCCTCAATATTCCGCCGCATCGTCTCCAGACGCGAACGCCCATCCGCCGATCCGCTAACCACCCGCTCGATGCTCCGCATCCATTCCGGAAGGTTCATCTTCTCGCGAAACTCCGCCAGATACGGCGCAATCTTCGCCCATTGGAAATACATCTCCTGGCACACGTCATACAGAAGCGCCTCGTTCAACGCGCCATGCAGCACAAACGCCGCCACCATGTCCCAATAGCCGTAGACCTGCAGGATGTACGCGCTCTCCTGCGTGCCCGCATTCACCAGCGACACCAATTCCTCCGCGGACGCCGGAAGAAACGGCCCGCCAATATAACTTCGCGCCTGCCGCATGACCGGCTCTCGCCGCAGCTCATACAGCTTCAGCACCAACTCCGCCTGCCTGATCGCAATCTCCGTCGCTTCCACTCGCACCTCCATGGCATTCGATCTACGGCAGCCATCATCGCAAGTCCGGCTAGAAACTCACAAGAGCATCTCAAGGCGCCGGAAGCGTCATCACCAATCTCGAACCAATCGAACGCGCTATCATCACCCGATGAACGAGCCGTCCACACTCCAATATCCAATCGGCAAATGTCCGCTTCCCCACTCGCTCTCACCGGGCGAATGTTCATCAGCCATCGACACCCTCGCCGCCTTCCCGCAGCACCTCGCCACCGTCCTCGACGGACTTACCGAAGCCCAGATCGACACTCCCTACCGCCCCGGCGCTTGGACCATCCGCCAACTCACCCACCACATCGCCGACAGCCATCTCACCGCGTACACATGGATGCGCCTCGCGATGACAGAAACCTGGCCCACCGTCTTCGCCTACGACCCGGAAGCACTCGCTCAGCTCCCCGACTCGGTATTGCCCGTAACCATCTCGCTTCAACTCCTCGAGTCCTTGCATCAGCGTTGGGTGATTACCCTCCGAGACGTCCCCCACACCGCATGGTCAACCCGCGGATACATCCACCCCGAGACCGGCCGCTGCCCGCTCGAACAAGCCCTCGCCATGTACGCATGGCATTCCCGCCATCATCTCGCCCACATCCTGAACTGTCGCGCGCTCCACGGCTGGTAACGCAAAATCGCGCGCACCGATCAGCCCTGATCCTTCTGGAAACCATTGCTCACCCGGCAAACGCAGGACTATCTTGGGCCAATGTTCACCATCCGCCGCGCAACCCCACAAGACGCAGCAAGAATTGCGCACGTGCACATCGCAAGCTGGCGGACTACCTACGCCGGCATCGTTCCGGAAGAGCATCTAGTTGCATTGAACGAAGCCGAGCGCGAAACGCAATGGCGCGAGTGGCTCGCCAGCGCCACACCCATCTACGTCGCCGAACTCGACCAGCAAGTCGTGGGATTCATCGCCGGAGGCCCCATCCGCGAACCAATCGAGACCTACGACGCAGAACTCTACGCCATCTATCTCCTCCAACAAGCCCAGGGGCAGGGGATTGGCAAAGCACTTCTCCACCAACTCGCCACATCGTTATTAACCGAAGGTTTCAAAAGCATGATCGTGTGGGTGCTTGAGCAAAATCCCGCAAAACACTTCTACACCCGGACAGGCGCGCAACTCCTGTCCTCGAAAGACATCGAGATCGGGGGCGCAATCCTCGCCGAGGCTGCCTACGGATGGCCCGACCTGAATTCAGTAGTAAGGAGCCTCTAGAATGTCAGAGAAAATCGACCTCTACGATAGCGCCTACGCCAACTATGCATCGCATGTGTACCGTGACGTGCGCATCGACACCTACGGCGAGGACTTCGGCCAGACCAGTTGGGTCACCACGGAAGAGTCCAACGAAATCCCCAAAATACTCGGCTTGACTGGCGATTCGTTCGTCCTCGAAATCGGCTGCGGTTCCGGAGGCTACGCCCTCTACCTCGCGCAGAAGGTAGGTTGTCGCATCATTGGCCTGGACATCAACGCCCCCGGCGTTCACAATGCCAACCAACTCGCCCTCGCCAGAGGTCTCGCGTCACAGATGCGATTCGAGCAGTGCGATGCCTCGAAAAAACTTCCATTCGAAGACAACACCTTCGACGCCGTATTCTCCAACGACGTGTTGTGTCATCTCCCCGGTCGTCCCGCAGTCCTTGGCGAAATCTTTCGCGTACTCAAACCCGGCGGCAAAATGCTTTTCAGCGATGCTCTTGTCATTGGCGGATTGGTCTCGCATCAGGAAATCGCCACTCGCAGCTCGATCGGCTTCTACGTCTACAGCCCGCCCGGCGAAAACGAGCAGATCATGGCCCAAGTCGGTCTTTGCGAGATCAAGGCGACCGATACGACGGACAACGCCGCCCAGATCGCCAAACGCTGGCATGACGCGCGAGAGAAACGGAAGGTAGACCTCATCGCCGCGGAGAGCGAGGCCAACTTCGCTGGTCTGCAAAGTTTTCTCTCTTGCGTCTACACGCTATGCAGTGAAGCACGGCTCCGTCGCTATCTCTATTCCGCGGACCAAGCCTCGCTGAGATCGACTCACCAGTCCTATCGACGCGAACCAAATCAATGCGTTGTTCTTTGTTTGCGCGCCGCGCCTCCAGCAATGATCCGCATCTCGATCCCATTCAAAAGAAGCTCCAACCCCATCGCGAACCCATGCTCCGCCGCATCCGGATCATGCGGCGCTCTCGCGTCCTTCACCACCCGCGCAAACATCGGATACTTTCCGGATTTCAGAATCGCGTGCGTATGCTCTACCCGGCTTCGCATCCACTCCTCGCGATTCTGCCCCGAACGCCGGCTCGCCTCCGCCTCCGCAATCTCTCCCGCCGCATAACCGCGCGCAAAGGTGAAAAGCGTATTTTCAATGACCAGCATCTCGTCGATATCCAGCCCTAGGTTGTCGATCGCGCTCAGCGTAAGTTCCAGGCAACGAAGCGTATTCGGCCCCATCGCCGATCGATACGTCGAAATGCCAATCGTCCAGGGATGCCGCAACGTCATCGCGCGAATGTGGAAAGCGATCTTTCGCAAATCGGCTCGCCAATTCCCAGAAGGTTTGGGTAGCTTCTCGCTGGCCAGAACCGCCTCCGACATCAGGTCGAGCAGCTCGTCCTTCTTCGTGATGTAGCGATAGAGCGAGGTGGTTCCGCTGCCCAGTTCAGCGGCAATCCGCCGCATCGACACTGCCTCGATACCTTCGGCATCGGCAATCCCGACCGCCGCCGTGGCAATCTGATCGCGGCTGTACGCCGGTTGAGGCCCACGCTGAGGGCGCGATTCGATCTCCCCCCGACCTCCGGCAGTACGCTCAATTTCTTTCTTCGCAGATTTTTTCAACAGACACCTATTGCGAACAGTGTACCCAATTTGCTATCGTGATGTTACTGCGAACACTGTTCCCAGTAAGAGGTGCGCTATGGATTATGACGTAATCATCGCCGGAGCCGGCCCCGTAGGCTCATTTCTCGCCTGCGAACTAAAGCTCGCCGGAGTCTCCGTCCTCGTCCTCGAAAAAATGGCCGATCCAACCTCGCCCCTCAAAGGCGGAGCCACCGGAGGCCGCGGGCTCAATATCCCCTCCATCGAAGCCTTCTACCGCCGAGGCCTGCTCCCCGCGCTCAGCAAAGCAGCGCTCTGGTGGGTCAGCCCGTCAGACGTTAGGAAACTCGGCAGCGAAGCATCAGAGGCCTTTCATCAGAAGGCTCCCAGCAACGCGCCTCCTGCTGGCCAGGCCCCTGCCGCGGCCCCCGGCAAAGCCCCGATGAAATTCGTCGGCCACTTCGCCGGAATCATGCTCGATGCCAACGTAGTCAACTATGCCGACCCCGAATTCGCCGGCCACGGCCCCGCCGCCGCCGGAGGCATGATCACCATGCAGGCTATCGAAGCCTTGCTCGCCGATCGCGCTGCCGAATTAGGCGTCGAGATCAAGCGCGGAACCCCCATTACAGATTTCACCGCAGACGATAATGGAGTCACCGTTCACACCGAAGCCGAAACTTTCCGTGCCGGTTGGCTCGTCGGCTGCGACGGAGGCCGCAGCACCGTCCGCAAGCGCGCCGGCTTCGACTTCCCCGGAACCGATCCCGAGATCACCGGCTACAACGCGACGGTCACCCTCGCCGATCCTGAGAAGCTCGCTCCCGGCTGGAATCGCACCACCAAGGGCACCTACGTCAACGGGCCCGCGCCCGGACGAATCCTCACCATCGAGTTCGATGGCCCGCCCGCCGATCGCGAAGCCCCCATCACCATCGAGACACTCCAGCAAAGCTTGAGGAATGTCTCCCAAACCGACGTGACCATCACCGCCATCGACGCCGCCACCCGCTGGACCGACAACGCCCGTCAGGCCACCAGCTATCGGAAGGGAAGGGTCCTCCTCGCCGGCGACGCCGCCCACGTCCACTCGCCTTTCGGCGGCCAGGGGCTCAATCTCGGCATCGGCGACGCCGTCAACCTAGGATGGAAACTCGCCGCCACCATCAAGGGCTGGGCGCCCGAATCCCTTCTCGACACCTACACCACCGAACGTCATCCCATCGGCGCATGGGCGCTCGAGTGGACCCGCGCACAAGTAGCCCTGATGCGCCCCGAGCGCCACGAGATGGCGCTCACCGCCGTCATGCGCGACATCATCGCCACTCGCGACGGTGCAACCTACTTCTCCAAGAAAATCTCCGGAGTATGGCAGCGCTACAACCTGCCCGGCGAGCATCCGCTCATCGGCAAAAGCGCGCCCGACTTCGAATTCACCGACGGCACTCGACTCGGCGAACACTTCCAGGACGGCCGCGCTCTGCTCTTCGACTTCGCCGATAACCAACAACTCCGCGAACTCGGCACAAAGTGGAGCGACCGCCTCAAAGTAGTGACCATTTCTCTGAAGGAAACCGACTCCCCAACCGCACTCTTCGTGCGCCCCGACGGCTGCGTAGCCTGGGCATCGAACGAAAACCCAAACCTCAACACCGCCGCCGCCGCGATTTCACAGTGGCTCGGCATGCCAATGAGCGAATGACGGCGCCAGGGTGATCATGAGTGCGGGCAAAGCCCGCCCGGTGGAAGCGCGGGGCTTTAGCTCCGCGAATAAGACCGCGAAGAAAGAGGCCTTTAGGCCCTGGGCTCTTCGCTCGCCCAAAGAAAAGACCAATTCCGTTATGGAGCGGTTTTCAGTCTCGCCATAAACGGATAAAGAAGCAATGCGGCTTCAACTGCGGAGAGAGCCGCTTCCTCGAGCACTTTGCTGATCGGCAGTTGGAAGAAAATCTTGGTTAGGCTTTGATTCCAGCCCTTGGGTCGCCGCCATTGTCCGGAGTCTTCTCCTCCGCCCAGTCGACACGCAACTCCTCCGGCCGGTCAAGCAGAGCATCGCCCCTGGCGCCGCCGATAAACGTCCACGCCCACGCAACAAACGCCTCAATCTTCGCCTGGAACGAAGTCAGCAGCACCGCATGAACCGCGAGCCAGGCCAGGAATCCAATCACGCCCTGGAAGGACAATTTGCCCCCAGCCACCTCGGCCACCGCCGCATTCCGTCCGATCATCGCCATGATGCCTTTATCCAGGTAGCGGAACGCCTCGCGCGGCTTTCCCTCTACGTCCCGCAGAATATTCTTCGCACACCACTTTCCGGACTGTTGCGCTACGGAGGCCAGCTGCGGCAGCGCTTGCCCATCCTTGCCCAGAATATTGGCGAAATCTCCCAGCGCATACACCCCGTCAAGCCCAGGCACAGTCAGGTCGGCCGCGACATCGAGACGACCACCCTTGCCCGGAGTAATTCCCATCTTGCCCGACAAGTCGACGGCCTTCAGCCCGCCCGCCCAGATCACCGTATGCGTCAAAATCTTCGTGCCATCCGACAGCAGCACGTATCCATCCCCTACTTCCTTCACTCGCGTCTTCAGGTGAAGCTCGACCCTGCGCTTCTCCAGCATCTTGCCCGCATACGCCTGGTTCTTGGGCGAAAACGCCTTCAACACCGCATCGCCTCCATCCACCAGATAGATGTGCCCGATCCGCCCGCCCCCGCCAAGGTTTTTGTAGCCCCGCCTTCCCGGCTCGAGCTTCAGCGCGTTCAGCAGCATGTCCCCAAACGCACCCGCCATCTCCGTACCCGTCGCGCCGCCGCCAACGATCACAAAATTCAGAGCGCCCTTATCGATCAGCGAAGGGTCTCGGTCCGCCGACTCGAGCATCGCCAGTATCCGCGACCGCAACTGCTGCGCGTCGTGCAAAGAATAGAGCGGATAGCTATGCTCCTCCGCCCCCGGAGTGCCAAAGAAATTCGCCTGCGCCCCCGCAGCCAGCACAAGGTAGTCGCCCTGGTATCGCTGCCCATGCGAAGTCTCCACCGTATGGGTATGCGGATCGACCGCCGTCACCTCGGTCATCTTGATGTCGACATTGGCATGGTTATGCAAAACGCCGCGCAGATTAAAAGCAATGTTGGCCGAGCCCAGGATCGCCGTTGCCACCTGGTAAAGCAGCGGCTGGAACTGCTGATAGTTGTTCTTGTCCAGCAGCGTCACTCTCACGCCCGGCTTCGAACCCAGTCTGCGCGCACAACTCAGCCCCGCAAATCCGCCACCCACAATCACGACATGCTTCTCGCGGCTGAGATCTTGCCCTGAAGAGCCGTTCATCGTTACGGAACCTCACAAAAGCTCATAGAAGTAACCAGCAAAGCGGTCAGCCACGTCACTGGCAGTATTACAAGCTAAGACGCAAATTGCACACGAATGGGTCTATCCTCAAGGCGATTATTGCTCTGAGTGTAGGCGGGCGCGGCGCTAGGCAAAGACCTCTCGAAAGCCATTTCGGGCACACGCCAATCTCGCAAACCAGGGAAGCGCGATACTCTAAGGGAAAGACAGCGGCCACAGGCATCGGCGCTCGGAATATCGCCTCCTGTCGGATCGCTCTTGTCGATAAAGGGGAGAACCAGATGAAGCATCTAGCGATTGCGGGCCTGTTCTTGGCAATGGCCGCGAGCGGCGCATCCGCGCAGGTGAACGCAGGCGAGCAGAAATCGGATACCAACCTCCCCTTCACCGTGACCCAGATCACGACATTGAGTCTGCCCTGGAAGATCGCTTTCCTGCCCGACGGGCGAATGCTTATCACCGAGAAGACCGGCGGCCTGCAGTTGGTCACCCAGCAGGGAGCAAAGACGCCCGTTGCCAACGCTCCCGCCGTCCTCTGGAAGGGGCAGGGCGGAATGCTCGGCGTCTACCTCTCCCCGCACTATGCCAAAGACCATTATGTCTACCTCACCTACTCCGAGCCGGGTGCGCCAGGCGGGTCGAGCCTCGCGCTGGCAAGGGCGCAGCTGAAGATCGACGGAGATACGGCGAGCCTCGAAGGACTCAAGGTCATCTGGCGCGACGGCGCGAGGGGCGAGGGCGGCCAGTTCGGCGCGGAAGTCGCTTTCTCTCCCGACAGCAAGTATCTCTTCCTCACCGTCGGCGAAAGGCAGCGCTTTACCCCGGCTCAGGATCCTAACCAGCCGCTCGGCAAAATCCTGCGCCTCACGCTCGATGGCAAACCAGCCCCCGGCAATCCCATGGCAGGCAAGATCGGCGCGCCCACCGTGCCGATCATCGACCCGCCTGCGAATACAGAAGCCGCCAAGACCGCCCCTGTCGTCAGGACCTACACCTTTCCCGGTCCGAACCTCACGCCATCGGAAACCTGGGCCACCGGAGTCCGCACTCCCTACGGCCTCGCCTTCGCCCCCGACGGCCGCCTGTGGGAGCTCGAACACGGCCCGCGCGGCGGCGATGAGCTGAACCTCATCGAGCCCGGCAAAAATTATGGCTGGCCGCTGGTCTCCTACGGACACAACTACAACGGCGTCCCCATCCCCAGCCCGGACACGCGCCCCGACCTCACCAAGCCCGTCATCTACTGGGTCCCCGTCATCGCCCCCGGCAACCTCATGTTCTATAAGGGCGCGATGTTCCCGCAGTGGAACGGGTCCGCTATTGCCAGCGGCCTCGCATCCCAGGCCCTCATCCGCATCACCTTCGACGGCAAGGGAGGCGCGCAGACCGCCGAGCGTTGGGACGTCGGCCACCGCGTCCGCGACGTCGAGGTCGCCCCCGATGGAGCATTATGGATGGTCGAGGACGCGAACCCAGGCGGTCTCTTCCGCCTCACGCCATTGGGCATGGCCGTCTCGGCTCCTGCACCGCAGCCCGCCGCTCCTGCCTCAACCCCGAGTGCCTCCGCCGCCCCGAATGCCTCAAGCCCAGACGTGAAGACCATCATCGCGAACAACAGTTGCCTCTCCTGCCATCGCATCGGAGCCGACGGCGGCGAAATCGGGCCGTCATTAAACGGCGTGGGAACACGCCGCACGCCCGACCAAATCCAGGCCGCGATTGTCAGCCCACCTTCCACCACCAAAGCCGGCGCCCCCAACCCAATGCCTTCCTACGGAACGAAGATTACCGGAGAAGACTTGAAAAACCTGGTGCACTACCTCAGCACCCTTCCTCCGACGCCGTGAGAGGCTTCGGAGGCCTGGCCTTTCGATCATGTTTCCCTCGATCGTCACGCTTGGCATTCCCAGCGAAGGCAGCCCGGAACTCTCTCGGCGTCTGCTTCTTCTGTGCCTTGAACTGCCGGTTGAAATTGGCAAGGTTCTGATATCCAACATCGTCAGCGATCAGCGCAACGGGCTTGTCAGTATTGATCAAAAGCGCGCAGGCATTTCCGATCCGAAGTTGACAGACATAGTCGGTTACCGTCATGCCCGCCTGCAATTTGAACTGGCGATGCAGCGAACTCCGGCTCATTCCCGCTACCCGGCTCAACCTGTCGAGTTCCGTCTCTTCCCGGTAGTGCTCGTGAAGATAGTGCAGCACGCGCCCAACCCGATCATCCGAAGTCCCTCCCCAATTCTCGGGCTCCACCGCGGTGGAAGCGAGAGACTTGGCCTCGCGATCACGAGACAAAAGAAGAAGCACTTGCAGCAGCACCGGAAGCCGGTCCTCTGCACACTGGTCCAGCATCGCGCAAATCAGTGACCGCGCCTTCAAACGCACACCTTCCGAGAAATCGATCGCGCGCGACGAGCTATCCAAAAGCCGCAACACCGGTCGCAACTCCACATGGGGCCGAATCAGGCTCTGCACAAACTCCTCGCTAAACCAGAGCACGACAGCGTGGTGCGGAGAGTCGGCGCAAACGTCCTCACTCGAACACCAGGTGTGAGGAATCCTCGGCCCAATGAGAATCAAATCCCCGTCGTCGTAAGGAGCAATATTGTCGCCTACAAACCGCTGACCACGGCTGTTCAACGTAAGCGTAAGTTCGTACTCGCTGTTGTAATGCCACTCAAAAGGAATCGCCGGAAGCCGCCGGTCAAACAGCGTCCACGAGCTGTCCTGCGAAGTCTGAATGCGTTCCAGATAGGGCTTCATGGGCGGGAGGCCTGACAGGCAAAAGTAGCGCAAATACTACCCCTCCAGCCACACAATTTGCAATTTGAGTATCAGTTTTCGAAATTCCGCGCAAACACCAGCCCAGCAAACCGGCCTATTGTTTCTTCATGGCGCTAGCGGCGCCGAGGAGACAGCAATGAGAGAAGCGGCGGTTCTCGATCAACCAAAACAAGGCAAGCCCGGAGATAACAAACTCACACCCGCAGCCGTAGGCCAACCGCTGCATAAGCTCACCAAGAAGCTGCCCCTCCGCGTGCTCTCCCCCGACGATTTCAAGCACTGGCAGACCTACGGCTTCGTCGTCGTGAAGCAGGCCGTCCCCGCCGAAAACGTCAACCGCCTCGTCGACCTCCTCTGGGAGTTCCAGGAGATGGACCCCAACGACACCGCAACCTGGTACGCCGCCCAGCTCCGCGATCACGCCATGAAAGAGCTCAACAACAGCGGCATGGTCGAGATCTACAACCACCAGTTCCTCTGGGACAACCGCCAGGAGCAGCGCCTCTACGATGCCTTCGTCGACATCTGGGATGACGAGCGCCTCTGGGTCACCATCGACCGCGCCAACCTCAACACCCCCAACAAGAGCGGCCGCGCCTTCGGCGGCTTCATCCACACCGACGTCGATACCACGCTCGACCCGCTTCCCGGTCAACGTGCAGGGCGTCCTCTCGCTCGTCGATGTCGACGGAGAAACCGGCGGCTTCCAATGCGTTCCCGAGCTCTTCCGCACCTTCGAGGAGTGGAAGAAGCACCAGCCCGCCGACCGCGACGGATTCAAGCCCAACATCGACGGCCTCGAGGTCTACCCCGTGCCCATGAAAGCCGGCGACCTGCTGATCTTCAACAGCCTCCTCGCTCACGGCATCCGCCCCAACACCTCCGACAACAAGGTCCGCATGGCCCAATACATCGCCATGACCCCCGCCGCCGAGAGCAACGAAGAACTACGCCAGAACCGCATCCAGTCCTGGCGCGAACGCCGCGCCCCCGAGGGCTTCGCCTTCCCCGGCGATCCGCGGGAGTGGGAACGGACCAAATACGCAACCGCGGAGCTGACTCCGCTCGGCCGTCGTTTGCTTGGGTTAGATCTCTGGGGCAACTAGGGCGGTATGAGGCCGCATGCTCCCGAACATTGCGAGCCCGCAGTGCTGAACGAAATCGCTCAGGAGAAACGCGCCTCTATTGGACAAATGCGGCGTGTTTACACTGCCACTGGCGTCGGCGCACCTTGCAATGTCACGAACCTCTGAGGTTCACAACAAGCTTGCCCCAGCCGCGCAAGATCCGCTTGCATGTCGCGGTTTGTCTCGAATGACTTGAGGGTCGCGTCGAGGATCGAGGCCGCTCTGGCGTCCTGCGGCCGTTCGATGCGGTAGTGCATCCACTTGCCCTCACGACGCGCCTCGACGATGCCGGCACGGCGGAGGTAGGCGAGGTGCCGCGAGATCTTTGGCTGTCCCTGCTTCAGAATCTCCACGAAATAGCAGACACAGACCTCGCGTCCGTTCATGAGATTCAGAAGTCGCAGACGGGTTGGGTCGGCGAGCGCGGCGAAGAGGCCCACGAGATCGAACGGCTTTGCAGTTCGAGCCATGCCATAAATATACGCCTTGACGAATATGTAGGGAAGCAATATATTCGTTTTGGCGCATATGAGGTACGCCGATTATGGACAATCAAACCGCCGTTCGTGAAAAGTACGGGTCGATTGCGAGGAGTGTCGCCAGTTCCGGTGCGACTGCTTGTTGCGATCCCGCAATGCGTTGCTGCGACCCGGTCACCAAGGACCTATACAGCGCGATGGAGATGGGGACAATTCCTGAAAGTGCGGCCCTTGCGTCTTTGGGATGCGGTAATCCGACCGCGCTAATCCAATTGAGAGAGGGCGAAACGGTCCTGGACCTGGGCTCTGGCGGTGGTATCGACGTGCTGCTCTCGGCAAAGAGGGTAGGGCCGACCGGTAAGGCCTACGGGCTGGACATGACGGACGACATGCTTGCGCTTGCGCGAGAGAACCAGCGCCAGGCGGGTGCGCTCAATGTCGAGTTTTTGAAGGGCGAGATTGAGAACATCCCGCTGCCGGATGAGTCCGTCGATGTGATCATATCCAATTGCGTCATCAATCTCTCCGCGGATAAGAGCCGTGTTTTGCGGGAGGCATTTCGCGTTCTTCGCCCCGGCGGCCGCTTCGCCGTGTCGGATGTCGTCGTCAACGGCGCGGTTCCGGAAGAGGTACGGCAAAGCATGCTGCTGTGGGTGGGTTGCATCGCCGGCGCGCTCGAAAGAGAAGACTATCGCGCCAAGCTCATCGCCGCCGGCTTTGCCGATGTCAGCTTCGAGACAACCCGCAGCTACGACATCGAGGATGCGCGCGTATTCCTGACCGAAGCCGGCATTGCAGTGGACGAGATTGCGCCTTTGATTAAGGACAAATTTCAGAGCGCCTTCATTCGCGCCACCAAGCCGATTGCAGCTTGCTGCGAGCCGGGTTGCTGCTCTCCAACTCAGAAAGGCTAACCCAATGCCGGCCCACTACAACGTTCTGTTTCTATGCACCGGCAACTCGGCGCGCTCCATCATGGCCGAAGCCATCCTGAACCATAAGGCCAAAGGGGGCTTTACCGCGTATAGCGCCGGAAGCCATCCCTCGGGAACGCCGCGACCTGAGGCATTGAAGCAGCTTGAGTCCGCCGGAATCTCAACCGGCGGATTACGCAGCAAATCATGGGACGAGTTCGCAGCTCCCGACGCGCCGCACATGGATTTTGTCTTCACGGTCTGCGATAACGCAGCCAACGAGGTATGCCCTTTCTGGCCCGGTCAACCGATGACCGCTCACTGGGGAATCCCCGATCCCGCAGCAGTGAAAGGACCGCCAGAGGAGATCGAACGCGCTTTCCGTGATGCGTTTGTCGTGCTCGACCGGAGAATCGGTCTCTTTCTTTCGCTTCCGCTTGCGACGCTACAGCAACTCTCTATCCAGCGAGAGATTGAAAGCATCGGTCGCTCGTGAAGCCGAGCCTGTTGCGCCGCTTGGTCGCCGAGTTCGTGGGGACGCTGCTTCTTCTCGCCACGGTGGTCGGATCGGGAATCATGGCGGAGAGGTTAGCGGCGGGCAACGTTGCACTGGCTCTACTGGCGAACACGATTGCTACTGGCGCGGTACTGGTCGCGCTCATCCTCGCGTTCGGGCCGGTTTCCGGGGCACATTTGAATCCCGCAGTGACGCTCGCCGATGCCTGGCAGGGCGGCATCGCGTGGCGCGACACCCCGGCATATATCGGCGCTCAGTTGGCCGGAGCATTTGCCGGAGTCGCGGCGGCTCATCTGATGTTCGGGCTCACGCTGTTCACCGCCTCGACGCACGTGCGCAGCGGCCCTGCGCAGATATTCAGCGAGTTCGTTGCTACCTTCGGTCTGCTCTCTGTCATCTGGGGATGCGCGAGGCATCGGCCCACTGCGGTCCCCTTCGCGGTGGGCGCGTACATCACCGCCGCCTATTGGTTCACCGCGTCGACCTCGTTCGCCAACCCGGCGGTTACTCTTGCTCGATCGTTGAGCAACACCTTTGCCGGGATCAGGCCAACCGATACAGCCGGATTTATCGCCGCCCAGTTGGCTGGGGCCTTCGCCGCTACATTGCTCTTCCGATGGCTCATGCCTTTAGACGACCGCCTAAAATGACAATGGGTGCTTAGCGAAGACGAACTCGGCCGGCTCTGCGTGGTGCTCGTCCGCGCCCGCGACCCCAACAACATCGGCGCCGTCGCCCGCGCCATGTACGACTTCGGCTTTCGCGACCTTCGCCTCGTCAACGAGTATCCCGTCCCGCTCGACAGGGCCCGCTCGGCCATCGACGCCTCCTCTGTGCTCGAAACCGCCCGCGAATTCACCAGCGTCGCTGCGGCCGTCGCCGATTGCACCCTTGTCATCGGCACCACCGCCGTCGGCTTGCGCCGCAAAGAGCATCCCCTTCACACTCTCGCCGAAGCCAGCCCCATCCTGCGTGCCGAACTCGCCTCCGCCCATCCCGAAGCCCGGGTCGCCCTGCTCTTCGGCTCCGAAAAAACCGGCCTCAGCAACGAAGAACTTAGCCACTGCCGCTGGCTCCTCACCATCCCCATGCACCAGACCGAGGGAATGCGCCACGCCTCCATGAACCTCGGGCAGGCGGCCGCCGTCTGCCTCTACGAACTGGTCCGGAACGCCGAAGCGGAATCGCCGCAGGAGTCAGTCGAACGCGCCAGCGCAGAAGACCTGGAGCGGCTCACCCAACTCATGATCGAAGCGATGGAATCCAGCGGATACGCCCAACGTCACCCTGCCAACTTCGACGAAACCCTCGTCCGCCGCCTCGTCCTCCACATGGGCCTCGACCGCCCCCACGCCCTCGCCTGGACCGGCATCCTCCGCCAGCTCCTGTGGAAGCTACGCAACAAAGAGACCGCCGAGGATTGAAAGCCGTCTCACTCCAGGGGGGCAACCCACACCATGTCAAGCCCTAAGCCACCACTAAACCCCCGTAAACTATTCATCCCAGTCAAGATAAAAAATCTAAAAACCTGGCGTAGTGAAAGGGGTCAACTTGATATCATAGTAATAGGGCATAGAAAAGAAGAAACAGACGAGTAACTCAAGGCGGCGAAAGCCGCCTTTCTCATTTCTATCTGACTTATAGGAGGAACAGATGGCCCGGCTTACCGCAGCCCGTATTCAAGCTTCACAGGGTCGGAATACCTCGTAAGTCCTTTGCTGTCACACACCTGCGGGTAAGTCTTCTCGAATGACATAGATGGAGGTTGACTAGACAACTTAAGCCGCACAAAAGAAACGACTTATCTACAGAGACGGAAGGCTGGGGGGTCCCCTCCGGATCGCCTCCGAAAAGGGAGGTGGAGGCGCGGATCAGGATCGAACCCCTAGGAGGGATTTTGGCGTGTCCCAAACCGCTGTCTTGAACTACTCCTCCGCATAGTACCCGGCCCGAGTCTGGACGGTAACATCCTTCTTGTCGGTGGTAAGTACCAGCTTGTGATACCCCGCCTGGCTATTAGCCTTGTCGGGAGTATATCCAAGTACATATTGCGACCGAAGCTCATCCGCAATCTGCGCATAGATCTGGTCAACCGTCTCTTTCTTACTCACTTCAAAGATCCGCCCACCTGTCTCCTCTGAGATCTGAGCAAGGATCTTCTTCCCATCAACCTTCGGCTCCGGCTGCCCGCCGCCGGGATAACCGCCTCCGCCTCGCGGATAACCACCACCGCCGCCCGGATAGCCGCCACCACCTCCCGGATAACCCATGCCGCCGCCATGCCGGCCCCCACCCGGATAACCGCCAGTACCGCCATTATTTCCGCCGCCCCCGCCCCGCTCGCCTTTGAAGTAGATCGAGTAAACAACGGTGTCGGCGCGCTGCGCAGCCTCGATCGCCGTATTCAGCGACTCCTTGCTGCCCCGGTCGACGCCGTCGGTGAGGACAATCAGCGCCTTGCGTCCCTGCTGCTTCTTCATCAGCTCATTCGACGCCAGATAGATCGAGTCATAAAGCTGCGTACCGCCGCCACGCATTCCTCGATGCCCGCCGCCATTGCCACCTGAAGAATCGCCCGACGAATCGCTGGACGAATCTTCCAATCTCGGCCCACCAACCTGGATCTCATCGACCGCAGCTTTCAACTTGTCGCGCGAAGCAGTCAGGTCCTGCAACAACTCCACTTCGCGATCGAAGTGGAGGACAAAAGCCTTGTCCTGATCGACAGTCAACATCTGGTCAAGGAACGCCTTGCTCGCCGTCTTCTCCTCATCCAGCACATTCCGCTGGCTCATGCTCGAGTCCACCAGCAGGCCAAGAGTCAGCGGAAGATTCGTATCCAGATTGAAGTATTTGATCACCACTGGATGACCGTCTTCTGCCAGCGTGAAGTCTTCTTTCGTTAGACCCTTCACGATCTGGCCATGCTTATCGCGCACCGTCACAGGCAAAGTCACAACCTTCACATTCACCGAAAGCGTCGCAGCCGGAGATTGACTCGCCGGAGCCTGAGCAGGCGCTGTCGTCGTTTGGGCCTGACTCGCGGGGAAACACGCAAGAGCCACGAGGAGGAATACAGGAACCACTTTCCACGCCTTCATCACGTTCATTGGACGAGGGCGAGGAAGCAATTGTCTACATGCAAGTGCCCAATCCGGAGACCCGTCAGAAGGTGCTCACTGCGGAAGCTGCGTCAGAATTAGGGCAACCGTCTCGTCCGGCGTTCCCTCCGCCGGAATGACCAGCGCATCCGTAGGCGGTTCCAGCGTCGCGAATTGGCTGTCCAGCAATGCCGGATTCATATAGTGTCCAGCCCGATGGCTCAGCCGCTCGGCAATCACTTCGCGCGAGACCTTGAGCCAGACAAAGCGATAAGCATTATGAGGCAGCCCCTCGCCGAGCAGGTCCCGATAACTCTGCTTCAGCGCCGAGCAGGCCAACACACCGCTCTCGCCATTCTTGTACCAGCCGAGCACCACCTCATGCAGCGTCGCCAGCCACGGGGCGCGATCTTCATCCGTGAGCGGAGTTCCCGCATGCATCTTCGCCTTATTGGCCTCGGAGTGGTAGTCGTCGCCCTCAGCGTAATGCCAACCCTCGCGGCTCGCCAACAGCGTGCCGATGGTGGTCTTTCCGGTCCCCGTTACGCCCATCACAATCACGATCATGATTGTGCCGCCAGCTTCTTAATGTCCGCCAGAACCTGATCGGGCGTCCAATCGTTGGTTGGATACCAGGTGAACACCTTACCATCCGGCCCGATCACCACAGTCGACAGCGAATGGGTGATCGTCTTATCTTTTTCCGGCGTCACGCCCACATCGAAGAACTTGTCCACCGACTCGAGATCGGCTTTGCCGGGCGCCGCGAAGTCCCAGTGGGCAAAGCTCTCCTGCGTGTATTTGCCGGTGTAAGCGCCGCCATAGCTGCGCAGCACCGCCGGCGTGTCATAGTCGGGATCGAAGCTGAGGGTCAGCAAATGAGTCTTCGCATACAGCGCTGGATCGGCGGCTAAAGCCTTGTCGATTGTGGCGAAATTCTTGCTCATGCGTACACAGTATTCCGGCAAAGGGCATCGCGTATAGACGAACGTCACCAGAAGTATCTTGCCTTTGAAGTCCCCGATCGAGATGTGTTTTCCGCTCTGATTGACGAACTTGAAATCCGGCACCGCGTCGCCGGCCGCTGGCACGTGATACTGGATCGGCGGCTTGTAATCCGGTTGCGCCGTTCCGGTAATCACGATCTGGTCGAGCAGGTCGCTCGTGTCCGTCACGTAGAGGGTCGCGGTAATCTGATCGCCGGGATGCAATTCACTGAGGATGTTCGGCGTGCGCAGCTTGTAGGGCATCGTCATCGCACCCATGAACCCAGGGATGGCTTCTGCGTCGAGCATGACTTCGCCTCTGGTGGCGTCGGTCGATACAACTTTTCCCTTCACGGGGTACTGTTTGCTCTCAGGTTGTGATGTCAGGGAAACATCAGGAGCTGCGTGCTTGCAACCAGCGTTCAACGTCACAATGGCCGCAAGCATGATGAGGAAAATGCGCTTCACCCCGTCAGTTTACACTTTCGACAGTGGCTCCCCTCGAAGCGAATCCGCTGAATCGGCCCCCGTCGGAATTCCAGGCCGCTGCCCTTCGTTGCCTTGAGCGAGGCGGGGTTGTGGTCACCGGAAACGCGCGCGCGGCAAGGTCGTTGCGCCAGTTCCATTCCGCGGCGCAACGGGCGAGCGGCATGTTGGCCTGGCCCACTCCGCTCATTCATGACTGGGAGAGCTGGCTGAGCTCTCTGTGGCAGCGACGCCTACAGAACGCCGCTGATGCGCCTTTGTTGCTCACCCCGCTGCAAGAGCGGGTCGTCTGGAAGAAGATCTCAGGTGGATCGACGATTGATTCTGAGGCAATCGCAAAACTTGCGCTGAAAGCTTGGGAATTACTGAGCGATTTCGACGCACACGGGGAACGGAACCAATCTTGGGGCGCTGCGGCAACCAGCGATGCCGAGGTCTTTCGAGGCTGGGCGTCGGCCTTCGATCGCGAATGCAGGACGAACCGCTGGCTCTCGCGCAGCAACCTGAGTTCTTTGCTCGCCGAGTCGATTCAGCAAGGAGTCATCGAGCCGCCTCGAGAGATTCTGCTGATAGGCCTCGACCGTAGTGCGCCGGCCCAACGCATGTTGATCGATGCCGCCCGCATGGCTGGAACAGCGGTGAGCGAGGCTCAGCCTCCGCCCAGGACGGCCTCGCCGCAGTTGGTTTTAGCAAAAGACCAGCGTGATGAACTCGAGACCTGCGCGTGGTGGGTACGCAGCAAGCTCGAAGAGAATCCTGCTGCAAACATCGCGGTTATCGTGCAAGGCACCGAAGAAGTGCGAGGCGAGATCGATCGCATCTTCCGTGCAATCCTCATGCCGCAGTCGAGGGGCATTGAGAATAACGAAGCCATGCCCTTTGAGTTTTCCCTGGGTGTGCCGTTAGCTAGTGTTCCATTGGTCAAGGCTGCATTGCTCGCCTTGCGCTGGGCGGCGGAACCCCTCGAGCAGCCAGCAATCTCTTGGCTCATGATCTCCGGCTTTCTCGCGGCCGACGGCGACGATCTTCTTGAAATGGCCGAGTTCGACGCGGAGCTCCGCAAGCAGAACCAGCTTCCGCCCGAAGCTTCGCTTGAGGCGCTTCTTCGCCATAGTCCTCGTCGATCCTCGCCAAGTGTCCGCCAGATTCGCAGCCGCCTTCGCGGTTTTCAGCGGGAGGCCGAGGCCGAAGGTGTAATCAATCGCAAGAGAACTTTCCCCGAGTGGATCGCACTTGCGGAAGCATTATTGAAGTTGCTCGAATGGCCCGGTGCAGGGACGCTTGAGAGCGTCGAGTTCCAGGCACGAAAGCGCTGGGAGCGGCTGCTGGGCGAGGTCGCAGCGCTTGGCTTCGACGGGGCGCTTGTTGACTGGGCTGAATTTGTAACCGTCCTCGATCATTATGCGTCGGAAACGATCTTTGCTCCCGAGTCGCGCAGCGCTCCCGTGCAAATTATGGGCCCGCTCGAGTCTGCGGGGCAAAACTTCGACGCGCTCTGGTTTCTGGGCGTCGACGATCGTCATTGGCCCGCGACGGGCCGGCCCCATCCGCTCTTGCCGTCCTGGCTACAGCGTAAGGCAGGCATGCCACGCGCCAGCATGAGCGAGGAATGGATCCTGCATCTAGCGGTCACCCATCGATTGGCGTCAAGCGCGGAAGAGTGCGTCTTCAGTCATGCTCTTCGCGACGACACGGGCGAACTGCGCGTTTCCGCGCTGTTGAAGGAAGCTTTCGTTGCGCCTCAACCTCCTACAACTTCGGAGCATTTGCGGGTCTTGCTGAAAGTGCCAATCTTATCGCCGCATCGCCGCCGCACAGAGCGAGTGGAGGATGCGTCTGCGATCCCGTGGCCCCGGGAGATTTCTGCGGGCGGTGCCGATATTCTCAAGCGACAGTCGGCATGTGCCTTCCAGTCCTTCGCAACGCGCCGGCTCAATGCCGAAGAGTTGGATACCCCGGAACGAGGTCTGTCGGCTCTCGATAAAGGGAACATCGTGCACGACGTGATGAACTCATTTTGGTCGATGCCAGGCCCCGACGGCGCCACGGTGAGAAATCGCGGTCAACTGAACAATGCAAAGACAAACGGGTCTCTGCCGGCGATTCTCGATTTCCATATAGCGGACGTATTCAGAAAACGACAAGGGGCCGACCAAAACTCCGGATGGTCAAAAGCCTATTTGCAAGTGGAGCAGGAGCGGCTTCGCTCACTCCTGCTCCATTGGCTCGACTACGAGATCAGTCGCACCGATTTCGCCGTGGAGGCATGTGAGAAGAAGAGTGACGCCGAAATCAACGGCTTACAACTCGGGCTTCGAGTCGATCGTATCGACCAGGTGGAAGGCGGCAGGCTCATTCTCGATTACAAGACAGGCAAGGTATCTCCCGCAATGTGGAATAGCGAGCGGCCTGAGGATCCGCAGCTGCCCCTCTATGCCGTTCATGGGGATGTCGAGAGTCTTCGGGGAGTGCTCTTCGCGCAAGTTCGCGCGGGAGAAACCTATCTGACAGGTCGAGTCGACGATGCAAAAAGGACCGTACAGAGAGAGCTTGTGAACAATTCCGGTCTGGCGAGGAATCACCTCAAAGAGGAGACTCTGGCCGAGTGGGCCAAAGCCTTAAGCAATCTCGCAGATCAGTTCCTCGCCGGCGATGCCGCTGTCGAGCCAAAGTTTTATCCAAACACCTGCAGATATTGTGCGCTGACCGCACTCTGCCGTGTCGCCGAGACAATGATTCCAATCGAAGCCGCCGCCGAAGCGATCGCTGGAGAAGACGAAGCCTTCGAGGAAGACTCCCTCGATGAGTAAGCTCACAGTCCACGATCTGGCCGATCGGCAAGCGCGCGAGGAGGCCTTGGATATCGGCTGCTCCGTACTCGTGCAGGCCCCCGCGGGTTCTGGAAAGACCGAGCTGCTCGCAATGCGTTTTCTCAAGCTCCTCGCAGTGGCCGAAGAGCCGGAACAGGTGCTTGGTATAACCTTCACCAAAGCCGCCACTGCCGAGATACGGCATCGCATCATCCGCAAGCTCGAGAAGGCCCGGGATTTTCTGGAAACCAGAGTTGTGCCTGATAGCGAAGACGCCGTCGGTCTTGAAGTTGCAACGGCGGCGTATACAAACTCCAACACGCAAGGTTGGAGGCTATTGGAGCAGCCGCATCGCCTCAACATCGAAACCATCGATTCGCTCGCCCTTCGTATCGCCCATCAGACGCCGCTGAGCAGAAGACCCGGTGGCGTGCTGCAACCCACAGAGGCGGCAACTCCGCTTTATCGCCGAGCGGCGCAAAACACCATCGACCGCCTCGGCGGAGACGATGGAGAGTTGAATGCCGCATTGCGAGGGCTGTTGCTGCTTCGCGATAGTAATCTTTCCGGCTGCGAAGAGCTGATCGCGAAGATGCTGGCCACGCGCGACCAGTGGTCGCGCGTTTTTCCCCTAAACGAAGAGATTAACTGGCCTGCTATCCGTCAACGTCTCGAAGAGCCCTTTCAACGGGAGATCGAACGAGTCTTGGAACAGATGCATGACCTGCTGTCGTCGCATCCTGTGCTCACCGAGAAGCTGCTCAGGCTGGCTAACTATGCATGCCGTACCGACAACTTGAAGATCGAGATCCGCCAGTTGGCCGGAATCACCGCGTTACCCTCCCCGTCGCCTCAATTCCTCGAGGATTGGCGCTGCTTCGTTGAGTTTCTATTGACGAAGGAAGAAGAGCCACGAAAGACATACGACGCTCGGTACGGCTTTCCGCCGCGTGCGTTCGAGAAAACAGAAATGATTGAGCTGGTCGGAGAGCTCAGTGAGATTCCCGGCTTCGTTAACCTGCTCGTCGAGATTAAGGGGCTTCCCCAGCCGAGCTACTCCGACAAACAGTGGGCGAGTCTCTGCCAAATCATTGTTGTCCTGCGGCATGCTGTCAAGGAATTGAGATCGGTCTTCGTGGAACGAGGGACCGTCGACTTTATCGAAGTTGGTATGACGGCGTTAGATGTGCTCCGTGACGATACGCAGGGCATCGGCATCCAGCACCTGCTCGTCGACGAATTCCAGGACACGTCGCGCAGCCAGCATAAGTTTATTTCAGCACTTCTTCGCAGTTGGAACGCAGGCTCGGCCAACCAACCCCGCACACTCTTCGACAGTCCTCGGACTGTCTTCTTGGTCGGCGATCCTATGCAGTCGATCTATATGTTCCGCCAGGCCGATGTCGAGCTTTTTGCCCAGGTCCGCGACTATGGCCTTTCGACGGTCTCGGGCCCGATTTCAACCAAGGCGCTCGACCTCAAGACCAATTTTCGCTCCCACGCCGGCCTGGTTGATCCGTTGAACGAGATGTTCGATATCGTCTTTCCTCATAGAGTGAAACACGGATCCGCCGACGTGAGGTTCCTATCGGCGATGCCAGGAAATGAAGCAAAACCGGCAGGCGCCTATGAGGTCCATGCAGACTTCACTGCGTCGGAAAAGAGCAGTCGCGAAGAAGCGCAGAAGAGGGAAAATAACGAAATACTCAGGATTATTCGCCACCATCAACCAAAAATGTATGCGGCGGGAGAGCAGGGCAAAGATTTCACCGTGGCGATCCTTGCACGAGCGAAGAGTCACCTCGTCCCACTCGCCGCAACGCTTCGTGCTGAGGACATACCATTTCGCGCCGTCGAACTCGAATTGCTGGGTGAGCGGCAAGAGATCCTTGATCTTCAGTCGCTCACCCGCGCCCTTCTACATCCGATGGATCGCATCGCGTGGCTCGCAATCCTGCGCGCTCCGTGGTGCGGGCTGGAGCTGCGCGATCTACACCTGCTTTGCGGAACAGATACCAAGCGCTTCGAATCGAGCGCTGTATCGGCGGAAATCAGCGAGTCCCTTCATCTCCTCGGCCAGGATGCGAAGCAGCGAGTGAGCCGAGTAATCGAGGTCCTGCGGGCGTCGATTGACAATCGTCATCGGCAGTCCTCCCTCTCGTCATGGATCGAACGCACCTGGAACAGCCTTGGTGGCCCTGCCTGCGTCGATGCAGCCGGATACGAGAACGCGCGAGCGTACTTCCAGATGCTGGACGAGGTGTCTCTCGACGGCATCGATGCAACCGGCGAAGCGATGCAAGATCGCCTCGCTCGACTCCACGCGAAGTCCGATCCCTCGGTCAGCGATCGTTGCGGCGTTCAATTGATGACGATGCACAAGGCCAAGGGTCTCGGCTTTAACGTCGTTGTGCTTCCTGGTCTGAATAAGCCTGTAGGCAGAGACGCATTCAGTCTGATTCGTTATGTTGAGCGTTCCGTGGGATCGCAAGCTGAGCCTCTGGTTGCGCCGATTGGCAACAAGGGCGAGGATCCGTCTCTGACCTATAAATGGGTGGGGCGGCAGAAGCAAAACCGCGAAGCTGAGGAACGAAAGCGGCTGCTATACGTCGCCTGCACACGCGCGCGGGAAGAACTGCATCTATTTGCAACCGTATTAGAGACAGATAAGGGGTTCGCTCCCAGATCCGGCTCTCTGTTGGACACAGCGTGGCCCGCGCTGAAGAGCGTCTTCGATGCTGAGCATGCGAAGCGTAACGCGACGCCACAATCTGGTAAGTTGCTCGAATTTCCAGTTGCGGCACCCGACGAAGAGCCAGGAGAGTCGATTCTCGAGAGGGTGGCAGCCGAGGGCGGCGCAACAACTCCCGATCCGAATCACAAGACATTTTTCTATCGACTTCCTTCCAATTGGGCACCTCCGTCGATCACGCCCAACATCGTGTGGACCTCTCAGAAGTTTGAAACCACACCCGCAGCGGCTGAGCGTGAACCACAGCGTCCCCACGGCTCGCATGCGTCGCGAATTCTCGGAACGATCGTCCACGCTCTCTTTGACCGAGCCGCACAGCTCCTGGCGCGCGGTCGCTCCGCAGCCGATCTTCGCGGGGCGCTCGCCGAGTTTCGTCGTCAGGCCAACACCCTCATCCGCAACGAGGGTCTTGCACCGCAAGAGGCCGCCGCTGCGGCCAACAGCGCCGTTCAAGCGTTGGAGAAGACGCTGGCCGATCCCATTGGTCTTTGGATTCTGGGTTCGCACCGCGAATCCCAAACCGAGTCGTCGTGGACGGGCGTGATCGAAGGAGTGCCGCGCACGCTGCGTGTAGATCGCAGTTTTTTCGCGGGTTCGGAGCCACTCCTCACGGAATCGTTACCCCAACCCGAGAGCTGCCTTTGGATCATCGACTATAAGACCGCGAATCATGGACCATCTGGAATTGAGCCTTTTCTCGAGGCCGAGAGGCTCCAGTACGCCGCGCAGCTCGAGAGCTATGCCGAGATGCTAAGGCTGGCACACGGGAGCGAAACTCAGCTGCGGCTCGGACTGTATTATCCATTCCTGCCGAGGCTGGTTTGGTGGGCAGGGTAGCGCTAATCCGCCGCAGGGGGGGAGGAGCTGCTGGCACGGGCGACGTGATGGCGAACATCCGCGCCTCGCACCCAGAAGATCACGTCTTCGGCGACGTTGGTGGCGTGGTCTGCGACACGCTCCAGGCTGCGGGCGATCATCATGGTGTTGAGCGCCTGCGGAGTTAACTCCGGCTGGCTCTTCATTAAGCTTGACAATGAGAAATAAGCGCCCTCGTTAAGTCGGTCCACGTTATCGTCCATCAAGAGCACCGACTCCGCCAAATCGGCGTCACCTTCGATAAAGGCGTGCAACGCTTTGCGCACCATCCCTGCGGCCAGCGATGCCATGCGAGGGATATCGACCGGCAGATCGATCACGGGAAACGCCTGTAGATCTCGGACGCGATCGCTGATACTGCTCGCCGCGTCACCGACCCGTTCCAGGTCCGCGTTGATCTTAATCACCGCCAGAATGAAGCGCAGGTCGATCGCCATCGGCTGCTCCATGGCGAGCAGATCGAGAGCCATCTGGTCGATCTCGCGCTCGAAACGGTCGATTGCCAGTTCTCCGTGATCGACCAGGTCGCAGATGCTGATGTCACGCGTCCGGTAGGCCTCGATCGCGCGCTGAATTGCCTGCTCGGCCATCCCCGCCATGACCAGCAGCCGCTCCTTCAGATCGTCGAGGCTTTGTTGAAACCGGAGCCGCACCATTGGGCCTATCCCTCCCTACAACCGGACTCATTCATTTTGATACATCTTATCCAGACTTTCCGAAGTTCGCCTGGCGACCCCGAATAGAACCTCAGCCAAAACGTCCAGTGATGTAATCTTCTGTCCGCTTGTCGCTCGGATTCGTGAATATCTTATGAGTCGCATCAAATTCGATCATCTTGCCATTGAGGAAGAACCCCGTGTTCTCGGCGACTCGCGCGGCCTGCTGCATATTGTGGGTGACGATGACAATCGTATATTGGGTCTTCAATTGGAAGATCAGGTCTTCGATCTTGGCCGTCGAAACCGGGTCGAGTGCTGAGGCCGGTTCATCCATCAGCAGCACCTCGGGGTCGACGGCGAGCGCGCGCGCAATGCACAGGCGCTGCTGCTGTCCGCCCGAGAGGCTAGCCCCGGACTTCTTCTTCAAATCGTCCTTTACTTCGTCGAAAAGCGCGGCGTCTTTCAGCGATCGCTCCACGACCTCGTCCATCACCCGGCGATTGCTGAAGCCGTTCAGACGGAGACCCGAGACGACATTGTCATAAATCGACATCGTTGGAAAAGGGTTTGGGCGTTGGAAGACCATCCCTACCCGCCGCCTGACTTCGACCGCCGAGACGTCATGGTAGATGTCCATGTCGTCAATCATGACTTTGCCGGTCACGCGCGCAATCGGATTGGTTTCATGCATGCGGTTGAGGCATCGGACAAACGTCGACTTGCCGCACCCCGATGGCCCGATGAGCGCCGTCGCATTGTTCGCGGGCATGTTGAGATTGACATCATGCAGTGTATGGTTCGTGCCATACCATGCATTTAGTTCCGTGACCTGGATTCCGGCACCCACTCAGCTGGCCCCTTTCAACACGCCGCGCGAGGTCACATACCGTACCAACGCGACGGAAACAACGATCAGAACAATCAGTACCAGTGCTCCCGCCCATGCCAGACGATGCCATTCGTCGTAGGGCGAGATCGCGTAGACAAAAATTTGCAAAGGCAGGGCTGCGATGGGCTGATTCAGATCCGCGCTCCAGAACTGGTTACCGAAAGCGGTGAATAACAGCGGTGCCGTCTCGCCTGCCACTCGGGCGAAAGCCAGCATGCACCCTGTGATGACTCCCGGCGACGCGGTGCGCAGCGTGATCGCCAGCACCGAGCGCCAGTTGGGTACGCCCAAGCCCAGCGCGGCCTCGCGAATGGAATGGGGGACCATCAGCAGCATCTCTTCGGTGGTCCGGGTGATAGTCGGGATCATCATGATGCCCAGCGCCGCGCCACCAGAGAGTGCGGAGAAGTGTTTCTGCGGCAGCACAATTAGGGAGTAGACCGAGATGCCCATCACGATCGACGGCACTCCGTTCAGCACGTCGGCGGTAAATCGGACTGCGTTCGCCAGCCGGCTTCCGCGGCCAAATTCGGCAAGAAATATTCCCCCAGCGATGCCGATCGGAACTCCGACGATGCTGCCAATCAGCAGCAATACACCAGATCCAAAAATCGCATTGGCCATGCCGCCCCCGGTTTCTCCAACCGGTTTCGGCACTTGGGTAAAAAATGCCAGATTCAACGAACTGGCGCCCTTGTAGATCAAGTAGAGAAAGATCGCCACCAGCGGTGCGACAACCAGGATCGTACTCAGGATAGAAAGGCCCGTCGCCGCATAGTCGGCAACTTGCCGGCTGATCCGGTTGTAGGCGCTCGTCTTGTAAACCGTGGTGGCCATAAGTGATGTCCGCGTCTTGAGGGAGTTAGTTCACCCGCGCAGGCGTCCCCCTTGTCACCGCCCACACCAGCAGGCGGGCCAGGGCATTCACGACGATGGTCACCAGAAACAACGCCAGGCCGATCTCCACCAGAGCGCTCAAATAGAGGTCGTCGGACGCCTCACTAAACTCGTTTGCGATCACGCTGGCCATGCTGTAGCCAGGAGCGAATAGCGATTTGGCGATCTCCGGACGGTTGCCGATCACCATCGTGACCGCCATCGTCTCGCCCAGCGCACGACCCAGTCCGAGGATGATCGATCCCACGATGCCGATGCGCGCGTTCCGCAACACGCCCATGCGGATCATCTCCCATCGTGTCGCTCCAAGCGCCAGCACCGCCTCGCGTTGCGAATGCGGAACAGAAGTCATCACTTCCCGTGTCAGCGAAGAGATGACGGGGAGGATCATGATCGCCAGGATGACCCCGGCTGCCAGCATGCCGATACCGTAGTTCGGCCCACCGAAAAGCCCGGTCCAGCCGAGGAACTTAGCCAGGATTGGATTGACATGTTCGCGGAGCAGCGGCACCAGCACGAAGACCGCCCACAAACCATAGACAACACTCGGAATCGCCGCCAACAGTTCGGTGAGGAAGGAGAGCGGCCCGCGCAGCAGCTTGGGGCACATTTCGGTGAGAAAGATTGCTACCCCGACCGCCAGCGGAACCGCAATCAATAAACCGAGCAGTGACGAAACTAGCGTGCCATAGATGAAAGGAAGAGCGCCAAATTCTCCGCTGACCGGGTCCCAGGCCTGCTTGAAGAAGAAACTTATGCCGAATTTCGAGATCGACAGCTGCGAGCGCATGACCAACTCGAAGAGAATCAGCGCCACAATGGCGAAAATGGCCAGCGCACAAGCCAGCATCAGCCCGGCAAAGGCCTTGTCGAGGCCGGCGGAACTACCTCGCGATTGCAGGAATTTCCGTATCTGGGAGACTTTAGCGGGCGGCGTACTCGCTCCGGAAGCCGAAGAATCGGCAGCATCGAATGAAGGGCCGGAACCGGCAGCACTGGTCACGCGAACGTCCTGAGCGTTGAGATTCACCGAATACCAAACTAGCCGCATTCCGTGAATAGGAGGTTAATGCCTTGGAGAGACGAAATAAAGGGTTGAGAGAAGAATCCCAATCTTAGGACGTAAAAGACAATGCGCGTGGCTAGAGTCACCGCCCCTCTGGGAACGCGAGGCGTGGCGATGAACTCAGAGGGGGCAGCTTCATGCCCGGTCCCACGCTTGGTCAATTCTTCACTGCGATGCGAAAACTCTTGTGCCGCCGCGCCATCTGTTGCAGAATTGTAATCTACATAGTCAATCCACGACTTCTGTGGCCGTATTACCAAGAAGTGGCCTCTCCACTTAACGCCCGGACATTCAAAGCAAGGCACGCAAACCGCTCCAAAGTACATAGACAGTTAGGTTCTTCATTTGCTTGGAGGAAGAGTGATGACCCGTCGCATTTGTGCATTCGTGTTTCTTCTCCCGATCATGGTTGGTTTCACGACCCGCCTCGCAGCCCAGAGCGCAACCACTTCTCTCCGGGGAACCGTACAAGACCCAAGCGGAGCCACCATTCCGAACGCCACCGTTACCATTACCGATGCCACGAATGGAACGGTGCTCAAATCGACTACTAACGGATCCGGAGACTATAGCTTTACCCAGATTCCTCCGGCTCATTACTCCATTAAGGCGTCCGCTACGGGTTTTGCTGACTCGACGAAGTCGGCAGAATTGCTCGTGAGCCAACCGGCCACCATCAACTTCGCTTTGTCGGTCACTGCGGATCAAATCACAGTGGATGTCAGCGCCGAGGCGCAGACCCTGAATACCACCGATGCCAGCATGGGCAACTCCATGAACAGCGCCACTATCGAAGCGCTTCCAATGGAGGGTCGCAACGTTCCCGACCTGCTCAGCCTGCAGCCGGGCGTCCTCTATCTTGGCCGCAATGCGGCGACTGACAGCCGCAATGGGGCGGTGTCGGGCGGCCGCTCCGACCAAGGCAATGTCACGCTGGACGGCTTGGACGACAACGACCAGGTGAACGGCTACGCCTTCACCGGAGTGCTGCGCGCGACAATCGACTCCACCGAAGAATTTCGGGTTACCACCTCCAACGCGGGAGCGGACTTTGGCCGTTCCTCGGGGGCGCAGGTCAATCTGGTCACCAAGAGCGGAACCAATTTATTTCACGGATCGCTCTATGAGTACTACCGCCCCCCGAACACGGTGGCGAACGACTGGTTCAATAAACAGGCGCAACTTGCTTCCGGCGAGCCGAATATCCCCGGAAAGCTCATCCGTAACACCTTTGGCGGCAGCATTGGCGGCCCGATCAAGAAGAACAAGCTCTTCTTCTTCTTCAACTACGAGGGTCAGAGAACGGCGGAAAATACACAAGTGACCCAGACCGTACCCACCCAGAGCTATCGCAACGGGATTATTACCTATGCTGGCGACGATGGCAGCGTGGCCTCGATCACGCCCGAACAGGTAGCCACTCTCGACGCCTCTCTCGACCCCAGCTGCTCCGATAGTGGAACCTGCCCGTGGGGACCCGGGCCCAACCCCAACGCTATCGGCCATTTTCAGTCATTTCCCTTGCCCAACGGTTCGGTTACCGGCGATAGCTATAACACCGCCTCGTATACCTTCTCCTCTCCTTCGCCCGCGACGCTGAACACCAGCATCGCCAAGTTCGACTACTTGCCCAATGCCAACCATCACCTTTTCGTGCGTGGCAACTTCCAGAAAGACACTACGGCCGGCACGGAGCAGTTTCCTGGAAACCCGGCGTCTTCCTATTTCAGCGACGACACGAAGGGAATCTCTGGTGGATGGACTTGGATGGTCAAGCCCACTTTGGTCAACAACCTTCTTTACGGATACATTCGCCAGAGCAACGCCACCAGTGGAGTTGGTGTGGGCGATTACACCGATTTCCGGTTCCTGAGTAACCTAAACGCTGAGACGCGCAACTACAGGGTCCTGGTACCGGTGCAGAACGTCATCGACAACGTGAGCTGGACAAAGGGGAAGCACACAGTCCAGTTCGGCGTCAATTACCGCCTGGTTACCAACGACGGCGGCACAGACTCCAATTCATTCAGCAGCGCGAGCACCAACCCTTACTGGCTCCACGGAAACCCACCCGACCCCTCTGCCATCGCCGGACTACCCGAAGTTGATGGCAGTTTCGGCAACTCCTACGAGATTGCATTCGCAAATTTGGTAGGAACTGTTCCTTCCGGGACGGGAGCGTTCAACTACCAAATCAATCCCGGAGGGGCGACCGGCAAGTTGTATAACGATGGACAATTCATTACCCGTCATTTTCGCGACAATGAATTTGAGTGGTACATCCAGGATGCTTGGCGCATTCTTCCGAATCTGACAATTACCGTAGGGGTGCGCCACAGCTTGTTGCAGACGCCCTATGCCACCGACGGTCAGCAGATCGCGCCGACCATCGACACCGACGCATGGTTCCGGCAACGAAACGCTGCCGCCTCGCAGGGCGTGATCTACGAACCGAATCTTGATTTTCTTCCGAACGGCCCAAGCTATGGCCGCGCGGGTTACTGGCCTTGGCAAAAGCTGAACTTCGCTCCTCGCCTGGCTATCGCCTACTCTCCGGATCCAAAGACTTCTATCCGCGCCGGCTTCGGCCTCTACTTCGATCACTTCGGTCAGGGTCTCGTCAATGCTTTCTCCAACTATGGTTCCTTCGGCTTGACTACCAGTATCACGAACCCCGCCGGCAATTTTGCTATCGGAGACTCGCCGCGCTTCACCGGTGTCCACGATCTGCCGGCGTCGGGCAACACCTGCGCACTTCCTCAGACAGTGCCTTATCCTTATGCTCCACCCAGCGACTACAACTGCGGCTTTGCTATCGCATGGGGAATCGACAATAAACTGAAAACACCCTATTCCGAAGTGATGGACTTTTCTGTCCAGCGTGAACTGCCAAGCGGCTTTATCTTCGAGGCTGCTTATGTCGGGCGGCTTGGACGCCACTTGCTAGTCAACCTGGACCTCGCCGAACCAACGGACTTCGTCGATCCGCAGGGCGGAGGCGACTACTTCACCAACGGCACTCAACTCAGCAAGTTAGTCGATCAGCACGGGCAGGATCCAAACGCTTCAGTCCCGGCTATTCCTTATTTTGAGGATGTCTTTCCGCAGCTGGCGGGCTACGACTATCCTGGGGAGAGCGCGACTCAGGCTATCTACACCAATGAGTGGGCGCCATACCGCGCCACTTACGGCGCTACCACCTCACTTGCCGACCTCGACTTCTATTGCGGCTACGGTTGCAATGTGGATGCCGACGGCAATCCGATTGTGAAGTTCTGGCAAAAGCAATTCTCCTCGCTCTATTCCTTCTCCACGATTGGGATGAGCTACTACAATGCTGCCGTATTCACCCTCCGCCATCCCATGACCCATGGTTTTCAGGTGGACGCTTCATATACCTTCTCGAATTCGATCGATATGGGGTCCGATACCGAGCGGACCGGCGGTACTACTGCCTTCAGCTACATCATCAATAGCTGGAAGCCAAGCCTGAACCGGGCTCCCTCGGACTTCGATGCTCGCCATATGATTACAGCAACAGGCGTTTACCAGTTGCCCTTCGGTCGGGGCAAGCAGTTTGGCTCGAGCGACAACGGTGTCGTCGACGCTCTTATCGGCGGATGGCAACTCTCGGGCCTCGGACGGTGGACCAGTGGCCTTCCATTCGGCCTTTTCGAACCAGGCTGGACTACCAACTGGGAGATCGAGAGCTACGGTGTTACGAACGGCCCAGTACCCATCCATAAACACCTGGATTCGGGCAACGGGAACGCCCCCGAAGTGTTCAAAGATCAGAACGCGATCAACGATGGAATCAACAACGGCGGTCCCCCCGTACGCCTGCCGTATCCAGGGGAGGCTGGCGAGCGCAACAACTTCCGCGGCGACGGATATTTCGACATCGATACCGGCCTGACCAAGAGCTGGAATCTCCACGAGAACTACAACCTCAAATTCGCCTGGGAGGTCTTCAATGTCACGAATTCGGTGCGCTTCGACGTTGCAAGCCTGAACACCGGTCTCACCAGCGGACAAAGCCTCGGAGCATACAGCACAACGCTAAGTCGTCCACGCGTAATGCAGTTCTCTTTGCGCATCGATTTCTAAGGAGAGATGACGCAAAAAAAAACGGGGCGCTGAATCAGCATTTTCGGCGCCCCTCTCCCTTGCCTAGAGTCCCGATTAAGATGGGTCTAACAAATCAACGGAATGACTGGGGCCTTCGTGTTCGTCTTTACCCGCGGTTCGCTTCTATCTCTTACCCTCGCCGCCTGTTTCCCACTTACTGCTCCCGCACAACTCAATCCGCAGACACGCCAGCTTTCCCGGGACATTTTTCAGCAGCTTATCGAGATCAACAGCACCGACTCAGTTGGCAGCACGACCGTCGCCGCCGAAGCCATGGCGAAGCGTCTGCTCGACGCCGGCTTCGCGAAGGAGGACGTCGTCGTTCTTGGGCCGAATTCTCGCAAGGGCAACATGGTGGCGCGGCTGCGCGGCACCGGAGCAAAGAAACCAATTCTGCTGATCGGCCATCTCGATGTCGTCGAGGCGCGGCGCGACGACTGGACCACCGATCCCTTTCAATTCGTCGAGAAGGATGGCTACTTCTACGGTCGTGGCACGCAGGACATGAAAAGCGGCGACGCCATCATGATGACGACCTTCATCCGCATGAAGCAAGAAGGATATAAACCCGACCGCGACATCATTCTGGCGCTTACCGCCGATGAGGAAGGCGGAAAATCGAACGGAGTCGACTGGCTGCTCAACAACCATCGCGATCTCATCGAGGCTGAATACGTTTTGAATCACGACGGCGGCGGAGTCGATCTCGAACACGGCAAAACCTGAAGCGTCGACATCGATGCCAGCGAAAAGCTCTATGCCGACTTTCAGTTGGTAGTCACCAATCCCGGCGGCCACAGCTCGCTGCCAGTGCCGGACAACGCCATCTATGAGCTGGCCGATGCGCTCACTCGCTTGCAGGCCTACAAATTTCCCTTCGAGCTGAACCCCGTCACGCGCTCCTACTTCGAGGCGTTGAGCAAAGTCGAAAAAGGCCAGACGGCGGCAGATATGACGGCAATTCTGCAGACTCCTCCTAGTCAGGCGGCGATCGACCGCCTCTCTCAGGACCCCTCCCACAACTCCACGATGCATACCACCTGCGTGGCCACGCGTCTCGACGCCGGCCACGCCAACAACGCGCTGCCGCAGATGGCGAAGGCAAATGTCAACTGCCGCATTCTTCCCGGTCACTCTCGCGAAGAGATTCGCCGACAACTCATCGGCGTCTTTGCCGATCCCAAAGTCATGGTGAACTATGTGAGCGACGCCGGCGAGGTTAAGCCGACCGCGCCCGATGCAAAGGCCTTGCCACCAGCCGCGATTAAGCCTGAGGTCATGCAAGCGATGACTGAGGTCGCCGGCAAATTCTGGCCGGGTGTTCCCATCATTCCGGACATGGCCGACGGCGCATCCGATGGCGTCTTTACGAATGCCGCTGGCATGCCGACCTATGCCATCTCTGGAATCGCTCTGGAGACCAACGACTTTCGCGCTCACGGTAAAGACGAGCGCGTGCCTGTCGAATCTTACTTCGCCGCTGTGGATTTTTACTATCAGTTCCTCAAAGCGCTGACGACGATTTAGCTCGCGTCACTGGCGACTCGGGAGGAGCCGATCAAAGAAGGCCCGGGAGCACCAGATACGTATCAACCCAATTCACGTTCTTATTTCGAGGCGCCAGTCCCGGTCTTTGGTGAGTCTGTAGCTTTAGAAGTAGCAGGAGCTTTTGCGCACATCTGCCCGGTCACACCTTTTCCCTGCTCTACGGTATAGATACAGTCAATGCCGGGAAGCTTAAGAGGCTCGACAACATTCCCCGGCCAGTGGATCTCCACACTGTCCACGGTAGCCGCATCGCCAATCCCAAAGTGGACTCGCTGGTCGTTAGAGGAAGCGAAGCTGCCGCCACTCAGTACATCGCCGCGCTGCTTCATGCCGCCGGCAGTAAGATAAACCGTCGAGCCAACGGCATCCCGTGGCACTTTGGGACCTCCCACAAGTTTTAACTCGACCCAATGATGGCGATCGTCGTTCACATTACGAAGCAGCACCGGTGAACCGTCCATCACGTTGATTACCACGTCGATCTTGCCGTCATTGAAGAGGTCGCCAAAAGCGCCGCCGCGACCGGCGATCACATCGGCCAGCCCGGTCCCTTTCACCGGCGGCACGTTCTCAAACTTCTGCCCTTTCAGATTCCGGAAGAGCAGCGGACGTTCGGCGAAACTCGTGCCCCAGTCGTTCTTGTCGACCTCCGGATAGACATGGCCATTGATAAAGAACAGGTCCTTCCAGCCATCGTTGTCGTAGTCGAGAAACCCATCGCCCCAGCCGAGAAAGGGAATCGTGGTCTGCGCGATGCCGACCTTATAGCTCACGTCGGTGAAGTTGGCGTCTCCATCGTTCCGATAAAGCACCTTGTAATCGTCGGAGAAAGTTGTGTTGGCGAGGTCAATCAACCCGTTGTTCTGGAAGTCGCCAACCGCGATGCCCATCGACGCAGTCTCGCGCCCATCCTGGTTCAGCGCGTAGCCCGAGGCATAGCTGTCGTCCTCAAAGGTGCCATCGCCCTTGTTGATATAGAGGTAGTTCGGAGTGGAATCGTCCGCAACGGCCAGATCGACTTTGCCATCGTTGTTCACATCGACAAAGACTGAAGCCAGTCCATAGTAGGCGTTCGGATCGCCCACACCGGCTTTCTCCGACGTGTCTGTAAAGGTGCCATCTCCATTGTTGTGGAAGAGATGATCCTTCTCTCCTTGCAGCCCACGAGGACCGCACATCACGGTAATCCCGCGGAACTGGCAACCCGAGTAGTTGACTGCCTTCGATCCGGGGTCGGGCAGATTATTGCGGTCGAAGTGGACATACCCAGGCACAAAGATATCCAATCTCCCGTCACCGTCGTAGTCGCCAAACGTCGCCCCGGCCGACCATCCGCCCGCCGTGACACCTGCCTTTTCCGCGACGTCGGTAAAAGTGCCGTTGTGGTTATTGCGATAAAGGCGGTTCTTGCCATAGTTGCTGACGTAGATGTCGGGCCAGCCGTCATTGTCATAGTCGCCAACGGCCGCGCCAAATCCCCAGCGTTCGTTGGTTACGCCGGCTTTGGCGGCGACGTCGGTAAAGGTGCCGTCATGATTATTGTGAAAGAGAGCAGCATGCGGTGCCGGCTCTTTGCCGTCGAGTGCGCCGTAAGTCGAGCCGTTCACGACGTAAATGTCGAGCCAGCCGTCGTTGTCGTAATCCAGCAGCGCGACACCCGAGCCAGGAGTTTCCAGGATGTACTTCTTCTCCGGGCTCCCCATCTTGTGACGCCATACCGTCAAACCAGCCTGTTTCGAGATGTCCTGAAAGACGATCGGCCCGGAGTCCACGAATCCGCCGGCAGTAATGGGCCGATTTTCGGAGTCATGCACGGCAGCGAAGACCCCTCCAGTTGAAGTACCCATTCCCGATTGCTGGGCGGGAGCGGATGTCTTTGCTGTAGGCGCCTGCGCCAAGGCACATCCCGGACTTTTGAAATCCACAGAAACGATCGCGACGGCGACAATCAAAAGTCCCCTGCAAAAACCCTTCACGCACACCCCTTTGAAATCTCTACCCAGCGAGCCGCCGGTCTTCCTCAAACTTTATTCGCTTCCCGCTCGTATACCTGTATATAACTCTAGGGGAAGACCTGTCTCGTGTTGCCGAGTAACGGCATCGGATTGAAGTAAGAGAAAGCGATGAACATTCGAGAGGTCGCCCGCGTCGCCCGCGTCTCGACCGCAACAGTCTCCCGAACGATCAACGGCTCGGAAAAGGTCGCCCCGGAAACTGCCGAGCGCGTGCGCGAGGCAATCCGCGCATTGAAGTTCTATCCCAATAACAACGCCCGCGCTCTCGGCTCCGGACGAAGCAGCCTCTACGGCTTGATCATCTCAGATATCACCAACCCATTCTTTCCTGAGCTAGTCAGGAGCTTTGAAGAGATCGCCGTGCAGTATGGGCAGGAAGTGCTCGTCGCCAATACCAACTACGACCCAGCTCGCATGGAAACATGCGTGCGCCGTATGTTGCATCGCAAGGTCGACGGGGTCGCGATCCTCACCTCGGAGATGGAAGATCACCTGATCGACGAGTTCAGCAGCCGGCGCATCCCTATGGTTTTTCTGGATATGGGCGTGCCCAGCGAAGGCGTTTCGAACATCGTGCTCGATTACGCTGCGGGGGTCGATGCCGCCGTCCAGCATCTCTCCGACCTTGGCCATTCCGAAATCGGATTCATTTCGGGCCCTATGAACCTTACCTCGGCGCGCATCCGCCGCCAGGCCTTCATCGACAGTTTGGAACGCAAGAAGATCCGCCTCGATCCTAGTCTGATTGAAGAAGGGGACCATCGTATGGGCGGCGGCCACGACGCGATGGTCCGTCTACTGGCCCGTCCCCACCGCCCGACCGCGATCCTCGCTTCGAACGATATGACCGCCATCGGCGCCATGGGCGCGATCTTCGAGCTTGGTCTGAGTGTGCCTGAGGATATTTCGGTGATCGGTTTCGACGACATCGATCTGAGCTCCTTCACCCAGCCGCCGCTGACCACGATTCGTGTCTCGCGCCCTGACATTGCTCGAACCGCTTTTCGCGCACTCTACAGGCCCAATCAGGAAGCCCAGCCTGCTGGCGCGGAGTTCACCATCCACCCTACCCTGGTGCAAAGAAAATCAACCGGTAGGATGGTTCCCCATGGCGCCCCGCAAAAACGCAAGAAGGCTGCCGATCGCGGCGTTCGCTTCTCCAAGGCGGAGACTCCCCACACCTCGAATGCCCTGCCAGACGTTTAGATCGAAAGCGTCCAAGTGGAGTGCTACGGCGCGAAGCTATTCGATCCGCTCATGCCGGTAACCCGCGTCGGTCAACGTCCGCTCAATCGTTTCAATGTGCTCCGTGCCTCGGGTTTCCAACGTAAAGTCGATCACTGTGTCGCCCAAGCTGACCCCGTAGTAGGCGCGATCGTACTGCGTCTGCACGATATTCGCCGAAAGGTCAGCGATGATCTTGGTCAGTTGGTGGAGCGCACCGGGACGATCGGAAAGATGAATCCTCAACCGCATCCAGCGCCCATCCTTCACCAATCCGCGCTCGATGATCTTGGCCAGCAGGCTGACATCGATATTGCCCCCGCAGACCAATACCGCAGTGCGTTCGTTCTTAAGTGAAGACTTGCGTTGCAGCACCGCTGCCAGCGCTGCGGCGCCGGCACCCTCAGCCAAGGTCTTCTCCCGCTCCAGAAGCACGAGGATGGCGCTGGCGATCTCCTCCTCGTCGACGGTCACCAGTTCGTCGACGTAGCGCTCGACCAGGCGCAGCGTTCGCGCCGCCGATCGACGAACCGCAATGCCATCGGCAATTGTCGCTTCGGCAGGAACAGTGACCGGCTCGCCGGCTTCGGCCGCGCGCAGCATCGATGGCAACCTCTCGGTCTGCACTCCGACGACCCGGATCTTGGGGTTGCTCTCTTTGATCGCGCAAGCTACGCCGCCGATCAAGCCGCCTCCGCCGATCGGCACAACAATTGCCTCGATGTCCGGCACTTGCTCGAGGATTTCCAAACCGATCGAGCCCTGCCCCTGGATCACCTCGGCATCGTCGAAGGGATGCAGAAAAGTCATGCCGCCGGCTTCAGCTCGCAGCACGGCCTCAGTACAGGCCTCGTCGTAGTTGGCGCCGTGCAATACCACTTCTGCGCCAAATGCACGTGTCGCCGACACCTTCACCAGCGGCGTCATCAATGGCATAACGATCTGCGACCGGATCCCGCGCTGGGTCGAGTGGTAAGCAACCGCCTGTGCATGATTGCCCGCGCTCGCTGCGATGACGCCCCGCCGCTTTTCGTCGTCGGTCAGAGTAAGCAGCTTATTCAGCGCGCCGCGCTCTTTAAAAGCGCCAGTGCGTTGCAGGTTATCCATCTTGAGATAGATCTCCTGGCCCGGCCATCCGGGTCAATGCGGCCGATCGCAAACAAGGGGAGAGAAAGATAAAATCGCGAATCCGCTCGCGGGCCCGCTCGATCCCAGATAGGGTTACATCGAGTACCGCATCGTTCACTACCGCCATCATCACCGCCAGAGTGTTTCATTCAACATAGACGTTCAGTGCGGTAGTGATCAATTTGGATGGTCGGTCGAAGGCAATCGGCCCAATATTAGGCGGCCAAGCGGCTTCCGCTCGCAAAAACCATAACTGGGCGTTGGCTACCGAACCAGTAGGGAATCTCTCTGTAATCCGCTGCGTCATGCACGATGAAGTTTCCGACTTTGCCCACTTCTAGCGACCCAACCTCGTGCTCTAGATCAAGGCTGCAAGCGGCGTTGATCGTTGCTGCGGTCAGCGCTTCGGCTGGAGTCATCTTCATCTGCGTACAAGCCAAGCGACATCACCATCGCCATCGAACAGGTGGGCGACGAGCCGGGATTGAAATCCGTTGCGATCACTACGCCTAGTCCAGCCCCAATCATCGCTCGCGCCGGGGCGTACTTCTGCGATCCGATCGCGTAGACCGAGCCGGGCAAGAGGACCGGTTGCACCCCAGCGCCTTTCAGCGCCTCGATCGAATCTGCGTCGGACTGCTCAAGGTGGTCAGCCGTCTTCGCGCCAAGTTCCGCTGCTAACTGTGCTGCGCCCACACAGGTAAATTGGTCGGCATGCGCGCGCAGCCCAAAGCCCATTGCCTTGGCGGCGGCAAGGATTTGTCTCGCTTCGGCGACAGGAAACGTCTTGGGTTCGCAGAAAATATCGCAGTATCTTGCAAGTTGTTGGCTGGCGACCCGTGGAAGCATCTCGTTCACTACCAAGTCCACATAGCCACGAGTATTGCCGTGGTATTCCTCCGGAATCTCATGCGCGCCGAGAAACGTTGGAACACACCGTAGAGAAGTCTGTTCACCCACAGCGCGGATCGCGCGAAGAATCTTCAGCTCCTCTTCGGTCGACAGTCCATAGCCAGACTTTGCCTCTACTGTTGTCGTACCGCCGCGCAGAAACCACTCGGCATGCTTTTTGCCGATAGCAACCAGCTCGGCTTCGCTCGCTGCACGGGTACTTTTCACCGTCGAGCGAATGCCCCCGCCTCGCTCAGAAATCTGCTGGTAGGTCATCCCCTCGCAGCGCATCTCAAACTCGTTCGCGCGATTGCCGCCGAAGATGAGGTGGGTGTGCGCATCCACAAATCCCGGAGTCACCACTCGCCCTCCAGCATCGACAACTTCTGCGTCGCTCTTCGCGAGCGGCTCGACCTCAGATCGTTGGCCCGCCGCCACGATGCGGCCAGAACGAACCAGCATCGCGCCATCAGGAATGATGGCTAGTTCGCGCATTTCCGCGCCAACGCGTGGACGACGAGGCCCGGCTAGCGTTACTAGCTGGGAACAGTTCAGCAACAAGATTTCTTTGTGAGTCTCACTCATCGTCAACACATGAAAAGGAAGTCGAGTACTGTTTCCCTAGTCCCATCGGCACGCGAACGCCCTTACTCTCAGCGAATTCCTCGGCGATGGCGTAACCGGCATCCACATGCCGCAGCACGCCCATGCCCGGATCCGTCGTGAGCACCCGCTCCAGCCGTCGCGCAGCCTCGTCCGTGCCATCGGCAACAACCACCATCCCGGCGTGTTGGGAGTAGCCAATGCCCACGCCACCACCGTTGTGAATGCTCACCCACGAAGCGCCCGCCGCCGTATTTACCAGCGCATTCAACAGCGGCCAATCGGCAACGGCATCGGAGCCATCCAGCATTCCCTCGGTCTCGCGATACGGCGAAGCAACCGAGCCGGTGTCCAGATGGTCGCGGCCGATCACGATGGGCGCAGAAATCTCACCGGAGCGCACCAGTTCATTGATCGCCATTCCGAACTTCGCCCGCTGCCCATAGCCCAGCCAGCAGATGCGCGCCGGCAATCCCTGGAAATGGATCTTGCGCTGCGCCAGGTCGATCCAGCGCCGCAAAGCTGCATCTTCGGGAAAGAGTTCCAGCACCAGCCGGTCGGTCTTGTAGATATCTTCGGGATCGCCGGAGAGCGCAACCCACCGGAACGGTCCCTTACCGACACAGAACAGCGGGCGGATATATTCCGGCACGAAACCTGGGATATTAAAAGCGCGCTCTACGCCAACGAGCTTCGCCTGGGTGCGAAGATTGTTGCCGTAGTCGAATGTCACCGCGCCGCGCGACTGCAGCTCCAGCATCGCTTCAACATGCCGGCCCATTGTGGCCATCGAGAGCCGGGTATATTCTTCGGGATCTCGCTCGCGCAGCACCAACGCCTGTTCGAGGCTCATGCCATTCGGCACATATCCATGCAAGGGATCATGCGCGCTGGTCTGGTCGGTCAGCATATCGGGAACGATGCCGCGCTGGATCAACTCCTGCAGCACATCGGCAGCATTGCCGACTAGCCCAACCGAGAGTGCACGTCTTTCCCCGCGCGCTACATTCAACTTAGCCAAGGCCTCAGAAAGACTCCAGGCCATCTCATCGCAATAGCCGCTGGCAATTCGCTTCTCAATTCGCGCCGAATCGACATCGATCCCAAGGAAACAAGCACCAGTCATAGTTGCGGCCAGTGGCTGTGCTCCGCCCATGCCGCCCATTCCGGCGGAAACAATCAACCGTCCTTCGAGGCTCCCGCCAAAGTGTTGCCTTCCGGCTTCGACGAAGGTCTCGTATGTCCCCTGCACAATGCCCTGGCTGCCGATATAAATCCACGAGCCAGCCGTCATCTGGCCATACATGATCAGGCCTTTGCGTTCCAACTCGTGAAAGTGCTCCCAGTTCGACCACTTGCCGACCAGATTTGAGTTCGCAATTAGCACGCGGGGAGCCGACTCCTGTGTCCTCAGAATGCCGACCGGCTTGCCGGACTGAATCAGCAGGGTCTCGTCATTTTCGAGCGACCTGAGAGCGCGCACAATTGCGTGAAAGGCAGGCCAACTCCGTGCAGCTTTGCCGGTTCCGCCGTAGACGACCAGGTCGTCGGGCCGCTCGGCAACCTCAGGATCGAGATTGTTCATCAACATCCGTAGCGCCGCCTCCTGCTGCCACCCTTTGCAGCTCAACTGCGTTCCGCGTGGCGCTCGCACCGCCTCAACTCCTGCTTCCGCCTGCAACATGCATTGCTCCTTCGATCAATAAGAGTCAGTAAGAATCAGCCCACTCATCGAACTCACCCGACCGTACAGCGTTGGCCAGAGACTCGATGTCTCCGGAAAGAACGCGGTCTTCGCCAAGTCGAGCGACTGACTCACGTACCTTCGCTCGAGCAAGTTCGACCTGCTTGGCTGGCTTCAACGGAGATCGATATTCCAGCCCTTGCGCGGCGGCCATCAACTCGATTCCTAGCACCAGCTCCGCATTCTCGACGATACGCTTCAACTTCAGCGCAGAGGTCATGCCCATCGAAACGTGGTCCTCTTTACCCCCGGATGTCGGTACGCTGTCAACGCTCGCCGGATGCGCCAGCACCTTGGACTCGTTCAGCAATGCGGCTGCCGTGACATGCGCAATCATCAATCCCGAAGACACTCCAGGGCTGTCGGAAAGAAATGCCGGCAGTCCTTCATTGATGTCCGGATTGATGAGCCGGTCGATCCGTCGCTCGCTGATGCTGATCAAATCGGTGATCGCTATGGCGGCGTAATCTAGCGCTAGAGCCAGCGGAGCCCCATGAAAGTTCCCACCCGACAAAATCTCCGCGTCCTCTCCATTGTTGCCAACAAAGATCAAAGGATTGTCCGTCGCCGAACCAGCCTCGATCTCGATCACCTCACGGCCGTGCCTGAGCGCGCCCCGCGCGGCGCCGTGGACTTGCGGCATACAGCGCAAGCAGTAGGCATCCTGCACTCGCGTGTCATTGAGCCGGTGCGATTCGCGGATTTCGCTTTCGGCCAACAACTCGCGCAGATGCCGTGCCGCCGCCATCTGTCCCGCATGTGGCCTTGCCTGATGAATCCTTTCATCAAAAGGAGTCGGAGTTCCCATCAACGCTTCGAGTGACATCGCTCCGGCCAGATCGAACAACTTCGCTACCCGAAGCCCGCGCAGCAACGCTAGTCCTCCCGTTGCCGCCATCGCCTGGGTTCCGTTTAGTAAGGCGAGGCCCTCTTTCGCTTCCAGGACGAGCGGCTGAAGGCCGCTCGTCTTCAGTGCGATCAACGCCGGCGCCAGCTTACCGCGAAAGAACACATCACCTTCTCCAATGAGCGCAAGCGCCAGGTGTGCCAGAGGAGCCAGATCGCCGCTCGCGCCAACCGAGCCGCGCGAAGGAACCACAGGATGAACACCGTGGTTCAACATTCCAGTAAGCAGTTCGGCGACCTTTACCCGAACTCCGCTATGGCCTTTCGCCAGCACATTGGCTCGCAGCAGCAGCATTGCTCGCACCTCAGCTTCGGCAAGCGGCTCGCCCACACCGGCGGCATGACTGCGTACCAGATTTCGTTGCAGCGTGACCACTTGTTCGAGGGGAATTCGCATCTCCGCCAGCTTTCCGAAGCCGGTATTGATGCCGTAAGCGGTCTCGCCACGCGCGACCACCGACTCCACGACGCTCCGCGAAGCGTTCATTCGATGGCAAGCCGCGGCAGCGAGGGTGACCGTCCAGCCATGGTTGGCGACGCCCGAGATTTCTTCAAGCGTTAAGGGCTGGCCGTCCAGTTCAAGGATGGTGGATTCGCGGCGGGGAGCCGTCCGGCTCGCGCGCGTCAAGCGCACCGTTTCTAGTTCGAGAGTCATGATCCTCTAATCATAGGAAACCGACTCCATTACTGGAACCCACAATCCACGTAATTAATGCCAAAATAGAACGGAAGCGACTGCTAGAATCCAATATGGCAATTGAATCCGCTCTATATCTTGACGAATACGGAAGAAACCTTCTCCAGGCACTGCAGCAGGATGCGCGCCTCTCCTACGCCGACCTCGGCCGCCGCGTCGGCCTTTCCCCTTCGGCGACCGCCGAGCGCATGCGGCGCATGGAAGAGGACGGAATCATCCGCGGCTACACCGTCGAGATTGACCGCGAGGCCCTCGGACTGCCCATTTTGGCCTACGTCCGAATGACCTGCGATGGCCAGCGTTATCAGCCATTCCTGAAGTTCGTCCACACTCTGCCCGAGGTGCGCGAATGCCATCACGTGACCGGCGGCGAAGCCTTTTTTCTCCAGGTCACCACCGCATCGATTGCCGAACTGGAGCGCACGATAGAGCGCCTGCTGCCATACGGCATCCCGACGACCAGCATCGTGTTCTCTTCTCCGATCGTCCGTCGCGCCTACCAAATTCTCGGGAAGCCAACGATGAAACAAATGAAGCCGACGCTTAACTCCAGTATGTCCGAAATTGAACGGGAGTGTTCGGTTCCAGGGAGAAGCATAGCAGCCAACTTCATGCGAGGCTACTTAGGATCAATAACTTAGGCAATTTGGAGGTGGCCCGTCGGATGCACTTAGCAAACCGGAATTCGTTCGTCCCGTCCGGGAGGCGACTATGCCTGCTCTCTTCAGCGATCTGCGATATGCAATCCGCCAACTACGAAAGACGCCCGGCTTTACTCTGGTCTGCGTTCTGACCCTGGCACTGGGAATTGGCGCCAACACCGCCGTCTTCAGCGTGATGAACGCGGTGCTGCTGCGTTCGCTGCCGGTCGCCGATCCCGCCCGTGTCGTCTATCTGAGGACCTCCAATCCGCCGCAGGGGACGGGCACCATTGACACCACGAAACCTTTTCCTACGCCGTTTACGATGCCCTGCGCCGCCAAACCGAGGACTCTCTCCGGTTATGGCCTACGTGCCGCTGTCGAACAGCAAAGTCGCCGTCCGCTATCGGGACGCAGCCCGAGGAAGCCGAAGGCGACATGGTGAGCGGGACCTTCTTCTCCGGCCTGGGGGTCAAGCTGGCGCGAGGACGCGGCTTCACCGAGCAGGACGAGGCGAGCCACGCGCCCATCGCAGTGATCAGCTACAGCTATTGGACGCGGCGCTTCGCGCAGCGATCCGGACGTGCTGGGCAAGACCCTCTATGTGAATGGCGTTCCCATCACCATCGTAGGCGTTGCGGCGGAAGGCTTTGAAGGAGTCGAAGCGGGCAATTCCACTGATTTCTGGATTCCCTTGCAGAGCCGGGCGGAACTGAATGCGTGGGGCAATCCACCGGAAAACGGCAAGACATACATCGCCGATCCCACCTGGTGGTGCCTGCGGCTGATTGGGCGCCTCGCTCCCGGCGTCACCCAGAGCCCAGGCAGTTGCGCAACTCCAGTCGGCATTTCAGCCCAGCGGCCTACGATGGGACTGGGCAATCCGCAACCAGGCGAGAAGAAGCCGACGCTGAGCCTGGAGGAAGCCAAGAGCTTTCCCGGATATGACGAGATGTACGGCAAACCGCTGCGCATGCTGATGGCCATGGTGGGCTGGTGCTGCTGATCGCCCTGAGCAACGTGGTCATGCTGCTGATGGCGCGGAATGCGACCCGGCAGCGCGAGTTTTCGGTGCGGCTGGCGCTGGGCGCAGGACGCAGGGAGCTGTTGCGGCAGCTTCTGGCGAGAGCGTGCTGCTGGTCGCGGCAGGCGGCGCCTGGCCTGGATCTTTGCCAACTTTGCCACCAAGGCGCTGGGAGCCTGGGCGCAGATCGAGTCCAGCCTGGCGCCCGACAACACCGTCCTGCTCTTCACGCTGGGCATTTTGGCGCTGGCTGCGCTTCTCTTCGGATTGGCGCCGCTGCGGGTCGCGCTCGCCGCGGGCCCGGCGCTGGCGTTGAAGACTTCGGCGGCGACCTCGAATACCGACGCCGGCAAGTCGCGCACTGGCCAAGATCATCGTTACTCTGCAGATGGCGCTTGTGCGTGGTCCTGCTGGTCGGCGGAGGCTTGCTGGTGCGCACCATGCGCAATCTGGAAAATACTCCTCTCGGCATGCGCGTCGACGGCCTGGTCGTCTTCGGAGTGAAGCCGGAATTCAAGTCAGTTCCCGAAGGCGTCGCCTTTTATCAGGAGCTGATCCGAAAGCTGCGTCGTCTGCCGGGAGTGGAATCTGTAACCATCATGGAGGAGCGCATCGGGTCCGGCTGGTCAGACAACAGCGACATGATGGTCGACGGCAAGTTGCCGGACGTGGCCAACGGCGCTTCGCGGACCGTGCGCAGCAATGTGGCGGGACCCGACTTCTTCCGTACTCTCGGAGTTCCCGTGCTGCTGGGCCGCGACTTTGCCGATTCCGATACCGCAACCTCGCCGCACGTGGCCATCATCAATGAGCAGTTTGCCAAGCGCTTCTTCCCCAACCAGAATCCGCTTGGGTCACACCATCGGGACCGACGACGGCATCAATCATCCGATGACCGTCGTCGGCGTGGTCAAGGACCATAAGTATCGCAGCATCGATGAAGAGCCAATTCCCATGGCCTGGTATATGTACGCGCAGATTCCCATCACCGGCGCAGATGCATGTCGAGATGCGGGTGCATGGCGACCCGCTGGCGATTCTGCCTTCGGCGCGGAAAGCCGTGCAGCAGATGGATCCCAACCTGCCACTGATCCAGCCCATGACCCAGCGCGCGCAATACGACACGACCATCTCGCAGCCAAATACTCTTTGCCCGGCTGGCCGGCTTCTTCGGTTTGCTGGCGGTAGTGCTGGTGGCGACAGGCCTCTATGGAACGCTCGCCTATCGCGTGAACAACCGCACCGTCGAGATCGGCGTGCGCATCGCCGTGGGCGCGCAGCGGGGCCAGGTGATGTGGATGGTGCTGCGCGACAGCCTGATCATGACGGGATCGGCGTGGCGATCGGATCCCCTTGTCGCTGTTGTTGGGAAAGCGCTGACGTCAGCCCTATATGGAGTGAAGCCCTACGACGCGGTGAGCTATGGCTTCGCCGCATTGGGCGTGGCAGTGGTGGCGATTGCCGCCAGCCTCATCCCGGCGCGTCGAGCCGCGGGTGTTGATCCGTTGACTGCGCTGCGTTCAGAATGAACAGCGGCGCGAGCCTAAGCCCTGACAGTCCGCGTAGGCCGCGATCCTCTGAATCCGTAATAGGCCAGATAGATATAGCAAACCGCCGGAATGATGAACGCGTGGTGGATACCGATCGAGTCCGCCAGTTTCCCTTCTAAGAGGGGAAGAATCGCGCCACCGACAATAGCCGCCGACCATGATCCCCGATCCCGTTCCCGTGAGCGGCCCTAGTTCTGCGATTCCCAGAGTAAAGATCGTCGGGAACATGATCGAGTTGAAAGTCCGACGAGCAAGATGCTCCAGATAGCCATATGTCCGAAGCTGAGGATCGAAATCGAGACCAGAGCGCAGGCGACAACCGCGACGAATCCTAACGCTCGATTTGGCCGGACCCTCGAAAGCACATACGAGCCGATGAATCGCCCCACCATCGCCCCGCCCCAATAGAAGGGAACCATGAACGCCGCTAACCCGGCGACATTGCGCCATCTGTCGTGAGAGGAATATGCAGAAGTCGAAGGAGCGATGGAAGCCCGGGGATCTTAAGAATCGCATCATAGATCGTCTGGAAAATTACAAAGAGCCGCTGACCGCCGATCTGGGCTCGCTGAAGTAGTTCACCAGAAAGCTGCCGATCGAGACCTCGGCTCCAACATAGAGAAAAATCGCCAATGCACCCAGAAGCAGATGCGGATAATTAAAGACGCTGTCTTTCTTATCTCCCGGCTGCGGGACGAAAATCGCGCGTCGTCTCGATCCGCGGCAGCTTGAACAGCGCGATCGCTACAGCGAGTGCCGCCAGTGCAACCGCAATAGAGAGATACGGCATTTTCACTGTGGCGGCTTCAGAAAGCCGATACTGCTGCAGAGCCGAAGCCGACATCGCCCGCACTTCCTCCATCGTCTTCGGCGTGGCACTCAGGATCAACGCGCCGCCAACCAGGGAGCAATCGTCGTCCCCAGCGAATTAAAGGCCTGAGTAAGGTTCAAACGGCTCGAAGCCGTGCGTTCCGGCCCCAGCACCGAGACAAACGGGTTTGCCGAAACCTGCAGCAGCGTCACTCCTGCTGCCAGCACAATTTCCGCGCCAAGAAACAGCGGGTACGACGGAACATTGGCCGCCGGAATGAAACACAACGCGCCGACCGCCATAATCAGCAGCCCAACCACCATCGACTGCTTATAGCCGATCCACTCCACGAGTTTTCCCGATGGGAACGCAAAGATCGCATAGGACATGAAAAAAGCCAGCTGAACCAGCATGACCTGGGCATAATTCAGATCGAAGATCGCCTTGAGATGCGGGATCAGAATGTCATTCAGAGAGGTCAGGAACCCCCACATGAAAAACAGCGTAGTCACCACCGCCATCGCCGAAGTATTCGTCGATGGCGGTTGGCTGGTGACGGTTGCGGTCTTCCCTACACTCGCGATTGCCATGAATCTTGATCTCCCTGCGGTGTTCTTTCCTGTGGCGGGCTTTGCATCTCCCGGACGCCAGAGCGCCTCTCCAGAGGCTGGAACGCGACCCGCCGATCATATCGTATTCGACCGGCCGTGCTCCCGCACATATAGATGTCGTTACTGAAGAGAAGGGTCAGGATTGAAACTTTACTGTTGGTAGAACGTCTTTTTAGGTGAAATCGGCGATGATTCACGACCGCTGCGGCCACGGTCATTCATAAAGAAAACAGGAAGAAAATCATGTCAATCCAACCTGGAAATCGGATGCGCGGAAAGGCCCTGGTGGTACTACTGGCCGCGGGCCTGAGTTCGCCGGGGCTGTCCCCGGCCTGGGCCGCACCCATCCAGGCGGCAGCGCACCCGCTCCCGGCAGCCGCGTCTCTGGAACAGTAACTGCGATCGCCGGAAACGTCCTCACGGTGAAAGACGACAAAGGCATTGAATCCAAAGTAACAGTGGCTGATTCGGCCCGCGTCCTTCAGTTGCCCGCAGGTGCTAAGAGCCTCAGCGCAGCAACTCCGATCAAGACCTCAGACATCGCCGTCGGCGACCGCATTCTGGCCAAGACCACCCCGGATGGAAGCAACTACACTGCCTCGACAGTGGTGGCCATGAAGCAGTCGGACGTCGCCAAAGTGCAACAAGGCGAATTGCAGGATTGGAAGACCAAAGGGGTAAATGGAATCGTAAAGTCGGTAGACCCCACTGCTCAGACAGTCACGATCTCGACCGGAAACGGCCCGACGGCCAAGACGATGCTGGTTCAGGCCTCGAAGACCACCAGCATCCGCCGCTACGCCCCTGACTCCACTAAGTTTGATGACGCCAAGCCAGCCACCCTCGACCAGATTCAGGCAGGTGACCAGTTACGCGCCAAGGGCGACAAGAACGTGGACGGCACCCAGCTCACCGCCGACGCTATCGTCGCCGGCACCTTCCGTAATATCGCCGGCACGGTCATCTCCGTGGACGCGCCGGCGAATAAGGTAGTCATCAACGACTTGGCCACGAAAAAGCCCTTCACCATCGACGTTAACGCCGATTCGCAACTGCACAAGCTGTCCCCCATGATGGCCCAGGGCATCGCCATGCGCCTGAAAGGTGGCGCCACAGGTGCGGCTCCTGGTGGCGCAGCGGGTTCTGGGGCCCCCGCAGTCGCAGCGGGACACTCCGGCGGAGCAGGTGGTGGAATGGGCGGTGGAGCGGGTGCAGGACAGGGTCAGCCAACCGGCGCCAATGGCGGTGCGCCTCCTGCAGGCGGAGGCGCTCCCGGACAGCGTGGCGGAGACGTTCAACAAATGCTGAATCGAGCGCCCGCGCTCGTGCTTGCCGACTTGAAAAAAGGCGACGCGGTCATGGTGCTTACAACCGAGGGTCAAACTCCCGGTGAGGCAACAGCTGTCACCTTGCTTGCCGGCGTAGAGCCGTTGCTTCAAGCCTCGCCCGGTGCCAGCCAAAGCGTACTTTCCGCTTCCTGGAACCTGGGTGGTGGTGGCGCGGCAGCCGCTGGGCAAGACGCCCAATAGCGCTGTGTACAACTGAAGCTCCAATCGCCCTTCGTACCAGATTATTCGAGAGGTCTCGTGAAACGTCTTTCATTTTTCGCCTACCCGATCCCTGTCTCTGCCTTGGCCGGCGTCATCGGACTCGTCGCTTTCGCTTTGCGCCGGTGCACCCCTGCTGCAAGCACAGGCCCCGGCTACAGCGCAGACAACCGCTCCTGCCACGACTGGTTCTCTGCGCGGCGCAGTCGCTGATCCCACCGGCGCGGTTATTCCGGACGCCACGGTGACTGCGACCTCTGCCTCGGGCGCGGTCTTTAACGCAACATCCGACAGCTCCGGGAATTATGTATTGCGGGGACTTCCGCCCAGCACCTATAGCCTGAAGACCACCGCAGCAGGATTTGCTGTGAATAACACACCAGCGATCATCGTCACTGCTGGCTCGTCGAAGCACGTCGACATCGCCCTGACGATCGAGGTGGCCGAGCAAAATGTTCAGGTAACCGTAGATACTCCGACTGTAAGCACCGATGCCGCCAGCAACGCCAACGCGGTTGTGCTCAAGGACAAAGATCTCGACCAGCTCTCCGACGATCCGGATGAGCTCTCCGCCGAATTGACCGCGCTTGCCGGCCCTTCCGCCGGTCCTAACGGCGGCCAGATTTATATCGATGGCTTCACCGCCGGACAGCTACCGCCCAAATCGGCGATTCGTGAGATCCGCATCAACCAAAATCCCTTTTCCGCCGAATATGACAAGCTTGGCTTTGGCCGCATTGAGATTCTCACCAAGCCGGGAACCGACAAGCTTCACGGACAATTTTTCGTCCAGGGAAACACCAAGGCGTTCAACTCGCAAAACCCGTTTGCCACCTACATCCCCGACTATCACACCGTTCAGTACGACGGGAATGTGAGCGGTTCGCTGGGCAAGAAGGCGTCATTCTTCTTTAACTTCGATCGCCGCAACATACAGGACAACAACATCATCTCGGCGACGCTGAACGGCCCCTCGACGACTTGCGATCCCACCACGCTCGACTACAGCACCTACGATCCCGTCGTTTGCAGCCTGGCGCTTCCCAATCCCAGAACGCGCACCAACCTTAGCCCGCGCCTGGATCTTCAATTGGGCGCCAAGAATACATTGACCGTGCGTTATCAGTACTACGACGACAACACTACTCAGGGCGGTCCCGGACAACTTAACCTTCCAACGACGGCCTACAACTCCGAAGAGACAGAGAACACCGTACAGATCAGCGATACCCAGGTCATAAGCGACAAGATTGTTAACGAAACCCACTTCCAGTACATTCACAATCGCGACACTGAGAACCCCTCGAGCACAAACCCAACCGTCCAGGTGCAAGGAGCATTCTTCGGTGGCGGCTCGACCGCTCAATTCAGTCAGGACAATACCAACCGCTACGAAGTACAGAACTACACATCGATCTCGCGAAGGCACCCATTTCATCAAATTTGGTGGTCGCCTGCGTATCGATCGCGACGCCAACGATTCCAGGTCCAATTACAACGGCTACTTCACCTTCACTCAGGTCACTTGCGCTACAACAGGTTGCCCGATTGTCGGTGGTCAGAGCGTCGTCGCCTTGCAGAACTACCAGATCACCCAGAATCTGCTCGCGCAGGGCAATACCGGCCAGCAGATCGAGGCGCTCGGCTATGGCCCGTCACAATTTACCGTGACCGCTGGCATTCCATCGATCACCAGGATTCTGACGGACGTGGGCCTCTATGCTCAGGATGATTGGAAGATCAAGCCGAATCTAACCTTCAGCTACGGCCTTCGTTGGGAGTCGCAAAACCAGATCTCCGACCACTCGAGTTTTGCGCCGCGCATCAGCTTTGCTTATGGCCTGTCTCGCGGCAAGAAGCCCGCCAAGACCGTCATTCGCGGCGGCTACGGCTTGTTCTATGATCGCTTTCAAATCGCTCAAGTTATTCAGGCGGATCGGCAGAACGGGGTTAACCAGACCCAGTACGTGGTCACCAATCCGGATTTCTATCCCTTCATCCCCAGCACGACTAGCCCTGAATTCATGAATGCGGCAGTCTCTCCGACGATCTACCAGATCGCTCCAAACCTGAGAGCTCCCTACACTGCCCAGGTTGCTCTGGGAGTAGACCAACAGCTCACGAAGGCCGCCACTGTCTCGGTCACCTATCTGAACTCGCGTGGAGTGCACGCTCTCGACACCCGGAACATTAATGCGCCGCTGTACGGCGGCAACACCGACAACTCCGGACTTCGCCCCTTTGGCACCGACGAGAACATTTATCAATACGAGTCTGCCGGAACCTTTAAACAGAACCAGCTGCTGGTGAACTTCAACCTGCGCGCCGGGAGCGCACTGTCCATCTTTGGCTTCTACGCACTCGGCTACGTGAACAGCGACACCGGCGGCGTAACCACATTCCCCTCACAACAATACGACCTCAGCGCTGACTACGGACGCGCGACGTTTGACGTTCGCCAGCGCCTCTTCTTAGGCGGGAGCTATCAGACACCGAAGTGGGGAATTCGCATCAGCCCCTTTATGCTCGCCTTTTCAGGACCTCCGTTTAACATCACGACCAGTCAGGACATCAACGGCGATTCAATCTTTAACGACCGTCCATCCTTTGCACCCGCAGGCGAGACAGGTCCAAACATCTATCAAACGAAGTACGGGAATTTCAATACAAACCCCGGGCAGGGCGAAGCTCGAATTCCCATCAACTATGGAAATGCGCCGGGTCAGTTCAACCTGAATCTCCGCATCAGCAAGACCTTCGGCCTCGGGCCCAAGATAGAGGGCAACAGTGCAAGCGGTGGACCTCCTGGCGGCGGCGGCGGTGGCCCGGGTGGTGGTCGCGGAGGCGGTGGCGGCCCAGGCTTCATTGGCTTCGGCGGTCGTGGTGGTGGACCTCCCGGCGCCGGTGGCTCATCGAGTCATCGCTACAACTTGACGCTGAATGCCCAAGCCCGCAACCTCTTCAACAATGTCAACTACGCAGCTCCAATCGGCGTAGTCGGACCAACCTTCGGCCAGTACACAGGGCTTGGCGGCGCCTTCGGTGGCGTCTCTCAATCCGCAAATCGCCGCATCGATTTGCAAGCGGTATTCAGTTTTTAAGCCAATCGAAGCGCCCCAGGTCCTCCCTTCCGGGCCGGCCTGGGGCGCTCATTACTTTTCACGAAACAGAAAATCGGTGTTCGTGGACCAGCGCCCCATTTGATTTTTGCCTAACCCATCTCTATCATTCCCCTATGAAGAGTCTGTCCTGTTGTCGCTGCTGTACGCATGATCGCGCGCACAGGTGACCTGACTCTGTAACTCAAGACGCACTTCCAAGGTTTCCAAGGCCCGCGATTCAGCTTAAGCTGTCGCGGGCTTTCTGTTTCTACCGAGAAGGAAAATGCCGGAAATCACAGCAGTAAAGGAAACAAAGGCTCAACGAATCGAGCGCCTCAAGCGGGAGAAAAACCCGTGGGAAGCGTTCGATGAGGTGCGCGCTTTTGCTCGCGAAGGCCGCTCCAGCGTCGTCCCCGAATGGGCCTCGGCGTACTTCAAGTGGTGGGGAATCTACACCCAGGGCGACGGAGTCGGAGCGACCGGTGGCAAAGGCGGCGAGGGCCTGGCTACCGACTACTTCATGATGCGCATTGGCATCCCCAATGGCATCCTCACCTCCAGTCAGTTGCGGGTGATCGGCTCGACTTACCCGCAAGTACGCTCGCAACCTGGCTGACATCACGGTCCGCCAGAATATCCAGCTGCATTGGCTCACCATCGAGTCGCTGCCTGAGGTCGTCGACGCGCTCGACGCCATTGGGCTCTCGCCGAAAGGGCGCTTGCGGCGACGTGGTCCGTAACGTGACCGGCTGCCCGCTCGCCGGAGTCGCCGCCGATGAGTTGATCGATGCCTCGCCGTTGGCCATCGAAATTGCCGAGCTGCTGACCGCAAATCCTGACTTCTATAACCTCCCGCGCAAGTTCAAAATTTCGGCGACCGGCTGCCCCTCGTGGTGCTCGTACCCGGAAATCAACGATATCGGCTTCACTGCCGTCCGCAATGGAGGAGAAGTAGGCTATTCCGTCAGAGTTGGAGGCGGCCTCTCAACCGATCCTCACCTTGCCGTTCGCCTCGATGCTTTCGTTCTGCCGCACCAGGCATCATCCGTCGCTCGCGCCATCGCCGAGATTTTCCGCGATCAGCAGGGCCTTCGCGAAAGCCGCGATCGCGCCCGGCTGAAACACTTGTTCCTCAAAGAAGGTTGGACGGCGGACAGCTTCCTCGCAGAGTTGCAATCGCGTCTCGATTTCCGATTGTTGCCCGCTGCGCCTGAGGAGCTTCCCGACGATGTCCACCGCGATCATGTGGGCATCCACCCGCAGCGCCAAGCCGGTTTCAGCTACGTCGGAGCTTCAGTGCTGCGTGGAAGACTCAGTGGTGAGCAGCTCGAGGCCGCCGCCGAACTAGCCGAGCGTTTCGGCAGCGGCTCGCTGCGCGCCACGACCTCGCAAAATCTGGTCTTCGTCGACATCCCCAATAACCAAGCCATCGAACTGGCTCAGGAGCTTGGCCAGATCGGCCTTCAGGTCGAGGGTAGCGCCTTCTGGCGCGGTGCCGTCGCCTGCACCGGCACCGAGTTCTGCAAGCTGGCGATTACTGAAACCAAAGGGTTCACCCGTTGGCTGGTCGATGAACTCGAGGAGCGCCTGCCGGAGTTCGACCAACAGCTGAAGCTTCATGTCACTGGTTGCCCCAATAGCTGCGGCCAACACTGGATTGCCGATCTCGGCCTCGAAGGTAAGAAGATCAAGCACGATGGTCAACTCACCGACGCTTACTACTTCTGCGTCGGGGGCAGTGTTGGCAAACACGCGGCGATCGCTCGCCCGGTCGGCTATCGCTGCCCTGCGCCGCTCGTCCCAGAGGCCATCGAACGCTTGTTTCGCCACTACCTTGTCGAACGAGCGCCAGAAGAGAACCTTCGCGCCTGGTTCAGTCGATATTCGAACGATGAGCTTCGCGCTTACCTGGCCGGCGAAATCCTCGCGCCAGTCGATCGCGACCAGCCGAACGGGCGCGTACCTCACGGAGTCGCCGACTGATGGCCATGCTACCCATCTTCCTTAAGTTGACTGGCCGCAGATGCCTGTTGGTTGGCGCAGGCAACGTCGCGCTGGAAAAGATCGGCAGCCTGCTCAAGACGGGACTGCATCTCACCGTAGTCGCCCCCGAAGCGCTATCCGAAGTTCAGCAGCTTGCGACTGAGGGTAAGCTCCAGTGGCATCGGCGCCAATTTGAATCGTGCGACCTCGATGGCAACTTTCTGGTCATTACGGCTACGGATTCTCCTCAAGTGAATACCGCCGTCTATCAAGGCTGCGTTGAGAGAAATATTATTTGTAACAGTGTCGATGACATTCCCAATTGCGACTTTTATTTTGGTGCGGTTGTCAGCCGCGGTGATCTGCAAGTCGCCATCTCCACCGCGGGAGAGAGTCCCGCCGTAGCCCAAAGATTGCGTCGCGAGATAGACGAACAGTTACCCCAGGACCTGGGCTCATGGCTCGAGAACCTGGGTCAACTCCGCCGCGAAGTCTTGGAAGTTCATCCGCGCGGCGAGGCCCGCAAAGCGCTACTTCATCAGCTCGCGCAACGGCAGGTCTGCGAATCTGAATCCTGCCCATCACGCCAGATGGCCCTCGCGCCTGTCGGCGCGGAGAGAACTAATCCCCGCATCCTGAGCCATCTGCCGCCGAATAAGATTGAGTCCGGGAAAGTCTATCTAGTGGGCGCTGGTCCTGGAGACCCCGACCTGCTTACGATCAAAGCGATGCGTCTCATCCAGCAGGCGGACGTAGTCCTTCACGACGACCTCGTGCCCCAAGCTGTCCTGAATCATGCCGCCCCACAGGCCGAAATCGTCAACGTCGGTAAGCGTTGCGGCCTCAAAAACATCACCCAGGAAGAAATCAATGCGCTTATGATCGAGCACGCTCGCGCTGGGTATAACGTCGTTCGGCTCAAGAGCGGCGACCCGCTCATCTTCGGCCGTGCCGCTGAAGAGATGGCCTCGCTCAACGACGCCGGAGTGGCCTTCGAGATCGTTCCCGGGATTACCGCCGCCTTCGCCGCCGCCGCCGCGATTCAATGCTCGCTCACCGATCGCCATAGCGCATCGAATGTTATCTTTTCAACCGGTCATCACGCGCAATCGCATAACCAGTCGCCGCTTCCCGAAATCGAAGACGCCACCCGCGTCGTCTACATGCCTGGCCGCGACCTGACCCTGCTTGCCGCTCAGTGGCTCGATGAAGGGCTCCCACCGGACTTCCCCTGTGTGGTCGTCTCGCGTGCCGCACAGCCCGATCAGGAAGTGAGTTGTACCACCTTGGGCGCTCTCGACGAAGCTCGAGCCGCGGCCGCCCCGAGCCTGCTCGTCGCTGGTTGGGCCGTCCGTGATGCGGCAGGGGCAGCGAGAGCGGTTCAAAGCGCCATTCAAGTCACAGTCTGAGCTACAAAAAAGTCTAGGAGAACGCTCATGCCCAATTCGTCCCCCGCAACAACTCCCCGCCGTATCTCGCTCGACGTCTACGCTGTCGCCCTTTCCCTTCTGCTGGCGCTCTTGGTTCGCTTCAATTTGATCCCGCCAGTGAAATGGTGAGGCAGACGGCCATACGTTGTGGATGTGCCAGAGGCGTGGGCCGCTTATCCTGCGCTTTGCGGCGCCGCCAACTCACTCGACAATCAGAAGTCAACGCAAGGAGAAGATAATGGCCACCACAATCGCCATCCCCCCCGCCAAAGCAGCAGGCATCGGAAAGCAAATCGCCTCGATCATTCCGGGGCTGCTCTTGCTCGCTGCCGTTGGCTACGCCGGAAAATTCATCGAGCAATCGATCGCCCACTATACCAAGACGAACCACATCACTTTTCCGAACATTGAATATGTCCTTTGGGCGATCATTATCGGTCTTGTCATTGCGAACACAGTTGGCGTTCCGAAAATCTTCCAGGCCGGCGTCGCCACCTATGAATTCTGGCTCAAGGCAGGCATCGTGCTGCTCGGCTCGCGCTTCCTGCTCGGAGACATCCTCCATCTCGGCGGCATCTCGCTGCTGCTGGTGGCCTTCTCGATTACACTCTCGCTCGCCTTTATGCATCTGCTTGGACGCAGTTTCGGGCTGAAACCAAAGCTGACCTCCCTACTCGCCGTCGGCTCCTCGATCTGCGGAGTCTCTGCGATCATCGCCGCCAAGCCCGCGATCGACGCAGACGATGAAGACGCGTCTTATGCCATCGCGGCGATTCTCGCGCTCGGCGCCATCTCGCTCTTCACTTTCCCGCTCATCGGCCACTCGTTGCACTTGAGCGATAAGGCCTACGGGCTCTGGGCCGGCCTCGCCGTCGACAACACCGCCGAAGCAACCGCCGCCGGCGCGCTCTATTCGGATGCTGCTGGCAAAGTCGCAGTACTCGCCAAGACCACCAGGAACGCCCTCATTGGCTTTGTTGTATTGGCTTACGCTATTTATTGGGCGTCTCGCGGAGAAGCCCAGGTAGTCGGCAACAAAGCCGCGTTTCTCTGGAAGAAATTCCCAAAGTTCGTATTGGGATTCTTGCTCATCTCTCTGCTCGCCACACTCGGCTACTTCACCAAACCGCAGCTGACCAGCCTCGCAAACCTCTCGCGCTGGGCGTTCTTACTCACCTTCGCCGGAGTCGGCCTGCGGACCAGTCTCCGCGAGCTAGGCAAGCAAGGCTGGAAGCCCTTCGCCGTCGGCGCCATTGGGGAGGTCTTCATTGCGCTCGTGACTCTGGGACTGGTCTATGGGGCTGACCACTTTCTACATCTATAGTGGAACAGGGCTCAAGCGTTGAGCCCTGGGTATTCCCTTGCCAAGCGAGATCACTCCCCATTACGACTCCTTCGACCTCGCAGCTCTCGATCAGGCGCTGACAGGAACTCCGTTTGTCGGGAACCTGCGTTTTCTCCCGACTGTTCATTCGACCAATGCGCTCGCCATGCAGGAAGCTGACGCGGGCGCACCCCATGGGCTCGTCTGCTTCGCTGACGAACAGACTGCCGGCCGCGGGCGCGGGGCGCATACGTGGCAATCTCCAGCAGGTTCCGGACTGTACCTGAGCGTGCTGCTCCGCCCAAACATCGCCCCCGCCGACGTGCTCTGGCTCTCGCTGGCTGCCGGGCTTGCCGTTCGCGAGGCTATCCGTCAGGTGACTTCTCTCGAAGTCGATCTTCGCTGGCCCAACGATCTGCTCTTCGGAGCAAAGAAATTTTGCGGCATCCTGACCGAACTAAATGCCGAAGTGACCCGAGTGCGCCACGTCGTGATCGGTATCGGCATTAACGTCCATCAGGAAAGCTTCCCCGAAGAACTCGGTTCGCAAGCTACTTCGCTGTACCTTGAAACCGGCAAGCATTGGCCGCGCCCGGAAATTCTGATCGCGTTGCTGCATGCGCTCCATCGGGAGACCCTCGCGCTCGAGGCCATCGGCAGCCTCGCCGCAGCAACCCAGAGCATATTGAATCGTCTGGAGCATTCGTCCACATGGATTCGCGGTAAGCGCGTACACGTCGATGAAGCTGGCGGATATTCAGGCACTACCGCAGGCCTCGATGCCCGTGGATTTCTCTTGGTTGAGACGGCCGATGGCTCGCGTACAGTACTTTCCGGCGGAGTTCGCGAGCTGGAGAATCCGGCTTTAGAATAAAGACCGATGCTACTCGCCCTCGACGTTGGCAACACCAACACCGTTCTCGCCCTTTACACTCTCAACGCGGAGGGCCCGGGCGACCTCGTCGCGAACTGGCGTGTCACCACGCAGAAGACCCAGACCGCCGACGAATTCGGTGTGCTCATCATCAGCCTGCTTTCGCTGCACAAGATCGAGGCAAGCGCGGTTACTGGGGTCATCATTTCTTCGGTCGTCCCACCGCTCGACTCGACACTCCGCCGTGTTTCGGAACGCTATTTCAAAATCAAGCCACTCTTTGTTGAGCCGGGAATCAAGACTGGCATGCCGCTACTGATCGACAATCCCGCCGAGTTGGGAGCGGATCGAGCCGCTAACGGCGTCGCTGCCTTTGAACGCTATGGCGGTCCATGCGTGATCGTCGATTTTGGCACCGCGACCACATTTGATGTCGTCTCGGCAAAGGGTGAATTCTTGGGTGGAGTCATTGCGCCTGGCCTGGGAATTTCGGCGGACGCGCTCTTTTCCCGCGCTGCGAAACTGGCCCGGGTCAACATCAAAAAGCCAGCCAAAGTAATTGGCACCAGCACAGTTACAAATTTGCAAAGCGGCATTTTCTATGGCTACATCGGGCTGGTGGATGGCATCCTCGCACGCATCGTGGAAGAGTTGAAAGTCCAGGGGCCTGCCTCGCCCCCAAAGATCGTGGCCACGGGGGGGCTCGCGACCCTCATCGCTGACGATTCCAAGTACATTACGAGGGTCGACCACCTGCTTACTCTGGATGGGCTACGAATCATCTATCAGCGAAATATGGGAACGAAGAAGCGCACATCGCGAATCCGCTCTTCGGAAGAAGCGATCACCTAGCAGTGCAAAATTACTTCAACTACTTCACCGAGATTGAAGAGCATTTCCAGCGCCGCCGCGGCTCGCTACTCATGCTTTCGACGCTTGATTGGGCTCTCATCGAAAGCTGGCGCGAGGCCGCCGTGCCCCTTGCTGCGGTGTTGCGCGGTATCGACGCTGCATTCGATAAATTCGATGCGCGCAAAGCAAAGGTCCGCGCCCGACGCATCAACGGGCTCGCCTGGTGTGCGCAGGAAGTAATGCAGGCGGTTGAAGACATGAAGGAAGCATCGGTTGGAGCGGCCACTGTAGCCAAAGAGGTCGGCGCCGCTCCCGGTCTTGAAGGAGAGCGCATCGCCAGTCACCTGCAAGTGTGCGCGAAGGCCCTTCGTGACGCACCGTTGACGGCAATTTCTCTCCAGATTGCCGCAGAGACCGCAACGCGTCTCGAAGAACTCGCGACCGAAGCAAGTGCCGGCCACCCCGAGCTGGAGGCCCTCGAACGAAACCTCACCGTCATGGAAGAAAAACTCTTCGCGGCACTCACAGCAACGACGTCGGAAGGCGCGCTAGTCACAATGCGCGAACAGGCGGCCACTGAACTCGCACCCTACCGCGGTCGCATGAAGGCCCTGCAAATCCGTCAGATCGAGCAGCAATTCCTCCACAAGCGCCTGCTGGAACACTGGAAGCTTCCCCGGTTGAGCCTCTTCTACATGAGCCACGCATGAAGCTGCGCATTGAGAAGGCGATCTACGGCGGCTCGGGTCTGGCCCGCATCAGTGAAGGCGACCTTGAGGGCAAGACGGTTTTTGTTCCGCTCACCTTGCCCGGCGAGTTGGTCGAGGCGCAGATCGTCGAAGATAAGCGCAGTTTCATCAACGCTGAAGTCGACTCAATTCTGGAAAAATCGCCTCATCGGACAGGCCCCGGCTGTCCGTACTTCGGAAGTTGTGGCGGATGCAGCTATCAGCACACGGACTATGCCCACCAGGTCGAAATCAAGACGGCAATTCTGCGCGAAGCACTCGAACGCGCACACCTGTTGCGCGTTCCTGACATCGCGACTGTCACTGGTGGTCCATGGAACTATCGCAATCGCATTCGCCTTCACCTTCAGGTATCTCCATTCGCGCTCTGCTATCGGGAGCGCCGGTCGAATAAGCTTCTCGCCGTCGGGAAATGTCCGATAGCCGCTCCCCTCCTGCAGAAAGCAATCGCCGCGGTTACAGCAAGCGGTGCGTCGCTTCAACTGGCCGCGTTTTGTAATGAGATCGAGTTGTTTACCGCAGACCAGAATTCGCTACTCGTTTCATATTTCACGGACAAGAGCGACCGACAGGCACACGCGAAGCTTTTCGAAATGTGCGTTGCTTTAAAGCAGACAATGCCGGAGTTGCAAGGCGGCGCGCTCTTCTTGACTCAGGGAAAACAACCTCCGCGCATGATTCAAAGCTGGGGGGAGGAGTCACTGGTGCATAAAGCGGCTGGCTTCGGTTATCGAGTGAGCCTTGGGTCATTTTTTCAGGCGAACCGATTTCTCGTCGATGATCTGGTTGACCTGGTCGCCGCCGGCCGCAAAGGTCGACTAGCGTGGGACCTGTATGCTGGAGTCGGCCTCTTCGCTCGGGCGCTCGCCAATAATTTCGAACGAGTGATTGCGGTCGAGTCTTCCCCCGCTTCGAGCAGCGATCTTCGCCATAATCTGAAAGACACGTCGCATCGTGTCATCCAAGCTTCAACTCTGGACTTTCTCCAAAGGCAGAAACCATCCGCTACACCGCCAGAACTGGTGGTTGTCGATCCGCCCCGCGCTGGTCTTGGTCCTGCCGTTACAGATCTGCTGTCCCAAATTGGGCCTTCAGAAATCGTCTATGTCTCTTGCGACCCCGCCACGCTATCCCGCGATCTTGCCGCACTGGTAAACTCCGGCTACGACCTCCGGACAATCACGATGGTGGATATGTTTCCGCAGACATTCCACCTGGAAAGCGTTTCTGTGCTCACCCGCAGATAGCTGGCTTGCCCGCAGGCATGCCCAACCATGTCTGTCGCCGCCATCGCGCCGCCTCATCTTTCACGGATGCCAGAGGTGCGTGTGCGTCCGCTGTCCGCTGCGAATCGGGTAGAACCGCTCGTATTTTCGGCCGCCCCCGCTCTCTTCGCCGCATCCTCCTTCGCGACTGGCGTCCTGGTGCCTCGTCTTCTGTATGTGCCGCCACCGCTGGCGTTTCTGGCGGCGATGCTCGCTGCGGCGATTGTGATCCTGGCCTCCCGGATCGCTTTGCGGAGTGTCCTGCTGCCCTTGTTTCTCGCATGGGCGCTGTCCGGACTTTTCTGCGCAGAGGTCTACCCCCGGACCGACCCGCAGACAGCTTTGCTCGCATACGCGTCAAGCGCCATGCATACATTCGACGGCGAACTTGTTCGCGCAGGGCCAGTCAGGGTTACCGAATCAACCGCGCCATTCGCTCAACATGGAGAGCCCGAGAAATCGCAACTACTCGACATTCACGTCGAATCCATGGCCGACTCTCAAGGAAAGACCATTCCAGTGACCGGCGGCTTGCGCCTGAGCGTCTATGCGCCGTTCAGCGACCGATTCAGGCCATTTCGCTGCGGGCAACGACTTCGCGTGACCGCGTCGATTCACGCTCCCGAGCGCTACAACGATCCCGGCGTATGGGACTCGGCTGCCTACCTGCTCGGGCAAGGAATCGGCGCGCTGGCGAGCGCAAAGGTTGACGCCGTCAGCGTGCAAACGAGTTCGAATGAGGCATCGTTCTCTTGCCGATTAAGGGCCGCGCAGCAGGCTGCCGGTGAACGAATCATGGTGCTCGGCGAGCCTACTTTGGCCGTGCCAACCCGTCCCCAGCTGCCCAGCTTCTTTCGCTTGAGCACCGAAGACGCCTCGATGCTCGCCGCGATGATCACCGGGGACCGCGTCTGGCTGCAGCGACGCACCCGCGTCGGTTTCGAACGGACCGGTTCTTTCCATCTGTTGGTTGTCTCGGGGTTGCATCTCGCGATCTTTGCCGGACTCATCTTCTGGTTAGCCCAAAAGATTCGCCTGCCCAGGCTCTGGGCGACACTGCTGACCATCGTCGCAGCGCTGGCGTATGCCATCTTCACCGGCTACGGCCAACCGGTTCAGCGATCTTTCTGGATGGTGACCCTGTATTTGCTCGCGCGGCTTTTGTGGCGCGAGCGCAGCGCGCTCAACGCGATCGGCTTCGCTGGCCTCTGCCTGCTAGCGGCTAATCCCGCCAGCCTCTTCGACGCTGGATTCCAGATGACGTTGCTCTCGGTGATCGCAATCGCCGGAATAGCGATGCCGCTCGCCGAAGGGACCTTTGCCCCGTATCTTCGGGCGACCAGAAACCTCATGCTGTTGGCAATCGATCCAGCGCTCGCGCCGCGAGTGGCGCAATTCCGCGTCAGCCTCAGGCTCCTGGGAACCCACCTGCAACCGCTCATCGGGAAAAAGCTCGCCTTCTTGGGCCCACCAGCAATCAGTCGTCTCGGTCTGCGCGTGTTCGAGCTCCTGTTGGTCTCGGTCACAGTCGAGATGGTCATGTCGCTGCCCATGGCGGTCTACTTTCACCGGATTACGGTATTCGCCCTCCCGGTCAATTTCCTCATTGTCCCTTTCCTCGGACTGTTGCTGCCTTCGGCACTCTTCACCTTCGCGACGCTATTGGTTTCTGTCCGACTCGCGACGCTTCCGGCCATCTTCACTGCTGCGCTGCTTCATTCGGTAACAGCGCTGATTCACACCTTTGCCGGCATGCGAGCGGCTGATCTTCGTATTCCCGGCCCATCGACTGTCGGGATCGTGGTCTTCATCGGCCTGTTGGGGTTCGCCATCTACGCGGCGCGCCTGCGACGATTCGCCGTTCCCGCGTGCCTTGTTGTTTTGACGCTGATGGCTACGGCCGTCATCTGGCCTCGCCCAATCGAGCGCCGAACCGGAGCGCTCGAAGTAACGGCGATCGATGTCGGCCAGGGAGACTCGCTGCTGATCGTCACTCCCGACGGCAAAACTCTATTGATCGACGCTGGAGGGTCGCCCTTTGGGCCACCACCCGGCGTGGCCAACTTCGATATTGGTGAAGAAGTCGTCTCTGCGTATCTATGGTCGCGCGGAATCCGTCGCCTCGATGCCGTCGCACTCACCCACGCCCACGCCGACCACATCGGCGGTATGCCGGCGGTGCTAGCCAACTTCCGCCCTCGTGAGGTCTGGATCGGCAACAATCCGAGTTCCGAGGCCTACAAAGCATTCCTCGAAGAGGCCGATGAGGTTCACGCAATCACCAGGCATTATGTCGCGGGCGACCGCTTTCTCTTGAGTGCAACGGAGATTGAAGTGCTCGCTCCTGACGCCGGCTATCGTCCTGGACCCAATCCGGCCAACAACGACTCTTTGGTATTGCGAATTCAATACGGTCAGACCTCGGCATTGCTCGAGGGCGATGCCGAGGCGCCGAGCGAAAACCGAATGATCGCGGAGGGTATGCGGCATTCCGACCTGCTTAAAATCGGCCACCACGGCAGCCGCACCTCGACCACACCGCAGTTTCTCGCGGCAATTTCGCCCAACTACGCAGTCATCTCGGTAGGCAGCCGAAACCTTTACGGACATCCCCGGCGCGAGGTCCTCGAAGAATTGCAGTCCGGGCACATTCTCTCCTATCGCACGGATACACTTGGCATCTCAACGTTCTATCTCGATGGAAATCGAGTTACTGCGGCGGCCACGCCGGCATCGGTAAACTGACGGCGAGGAGAACAGGTTGCCGAAAGCGACAACATCTTTTTCGGTTCAGATTTCATAGTTCCGTTATACGATTCGCTCAAAGCAGCCTCGATCCGACCTTTCCAAAATCGATGGGATAGGTTCCACGCTGCTCGGTGGAGGAAACTGGATGGCCCCTGAAGGAAGCCAAAGCCACAACGAACTTCGCAACTCGGAAGCCGCCAACCCAAACGCGATCAACCAGCAAACCGGTGAAGGGCAAAGCAGGGAAGAGCAAATGGAGGAACGGCGTAAGATTCGCCGTCTTCAGCTCATGATGGATATGGTGATGTCGGTCATCGGCCAGGACCCCAACCTGACCGTCGACGAAGCCGCCGAAATGGTTGCCGATAGCCGCCGAGCCGCCCTGGCCATGTTCCCCGACAAGGAACTCGCCTTCAATCTTCTCTACAAACCCCGCTTGCAGCGTCTAATGCGCGAGCGCTATCGAATCCAATAGACACTGGCCTAAGGTTCCCGAGAAGCCTATTTCTGGTCGATACTCAAGAGCCGCATTGTGAGCGTACCCCAGAAGAGCCGCGCCCGCATCTGCACCGGAATGTGTCGCGCGTCGTCGCTGTACCAGATCCAGATCTCCCCTTTGTTCTTAACAACTCCGGAATCTGCCGTCGGCTGCACTTTGATGGCCTGGAACGTGCCAGCGGCGGTCTTGATCTCCTCCCGCGAGAGCGCCTTCATCGTGACCGGCAAGCTATGCAGGGCGTCGGCGAGCGGCATCTGAAAGCTCTGGCCGACCTGGATCGGCTGCGAGGCGCTATAGAAGATGCCGGACATCAGGTCCGTAACGCAGCCGGGAATCTGCGCTTCTTCATGTTTGGTGATGCCCGAGACAAGGTTCTTTTCCACCAGCGTCGATTTGTGCTGGGAATAGTCGAACTTGAGGTCAGTGTTAACTTGACGTTTGCCTTCGACAGTCTGCTTGCTGAAGCCGTAGGAGCAACCTGTCTTGCGATCGAAGGAAGACTGAAATTTATCGCTCACACGGAAGAGGAGATTGATTGCCTCGATCGTCTCTCCCTCGGCGCTAATGCGCACGGTGTCGCCCTGCAGCTCTAGGTGGATACTGGCGGTACCAGCCGGAAAAACCCGCCAATCCACTTCGTAATGAAGAGTCTCCTTCGCGGGAAAGACGTAGTTCGGCGGAGGCGGCGCCAAGGCCGGCAGAGAGGAGTTCTTTTGTGCCTGGGTCGTCGCCGCACTCGACGCGGCGAGCAATACAACGGCAGCCGCCGTCTTCAAAACCATTCCAGAAATCTTCAAATGCCCTCACGCTATTTGGCAAAGTAGAGGCGAAGCGCCAGGGCCGCATAAATGCCAGCCGCCCCTAATAGGGCATTGTACTCGCGATGTTTCAGATAAAGGGCGCGAGAGAATCGTCCCGACTCGCCTTGCGCGATCGCAGCTGGTGTCACTCTCGGAAACAAACGCGGCACGCGCCGCATATATTCATCGAATTCAACGAACTTCCCGCGCAGAAATTCTTCCTCGGAACGAATTGTCGGCGCATAGATCAATGCGAACAGGATCGCGAGGACGAGAAAAATCCAAACGTTCCGCGCCGCGCCCGCAAAGCCGAAGGCTATCAATATCGATCCGAGATAAAGGGGATTGCGCGTGTGGGCGTAAGGGCCCGAGACAGTCAGCTCGGCATTCTTTTTGACGAAGCCCGAGGCATAACCGCGCAACCAGATTCCCGGAACGACTACCCACAAACTCCACGCCAACGACAACCATGTGGGATGCGCCAACCAAATAAAGAGCACCGCGAAGGCAAATCCCAAAGGGACCCGAATTCGCCGCGCGATCTTGCTCCATTGGCTCGCCACGGGCTAAACCTGTCCCCTCAACAATTCAACGGCGGCCTCAAGCACCGCCTCCGGCGCGATCGTCAGCAGCCCTGCTTCGGGCTCGCTGCGACGACTATGATCGCGTTTGCTCTCCGGATGTCGCAGCACCCGGAAATCGCACCCGTAGGGCCCGTTTCGCGCCGGATCGGTCGGGCCAAATATTCCCACCACCGGCTTACCCAGCGTACATGCAAGATGAAGCGGGCCAGTGTCTCCTGCAATCGTCAGTGAAGATCTGCGCATCAATTCGATCAATTCAACGAGAGAAGGCGCTGCGGATATCGCGCTCCCGCCGCTTGCGTTTACGAGTTCTCTTGCCAGTTCTGCCTCCTCGGCGCTCGCGTTTACGACGACGCCATATCCAAGACGAGCAAGTCCTGCGGCCACTGCTCCATAACGCTCGACGGGCCAGCGTTTCGCGCCCCAGCCAGCACCGGGATTAATGACCACGAAGGGCGCTTTCATACGCTCTCCCAGCAGTGATTCAACCTGGGCCTCAGTTGCTGGATCCCTGGGCAGTAGCGACGGCGTAGCAGGCAACACCTCGCCCATGATTGCACTGAGCACTTCGGTTGATTGTTCAATGACATGACGGCCGGTTGTTGCGACGCGTTCACCGAACAACCAGCGCGCCGCGCCTTCACGCGGTTCAGCTTCTCCGATCATTCTCGCCGCGCCAGCCGATCTTCCGACGAGCGCAGATCGGACCGCACCCTGTAGATCGACGCAAACGTCATAGCGCGCTTCCCGCAGTTCACGGCGAACTCCAGCTAGTGCGCTCATCGTCGCCGGATGCAGCGGCCGTCGTGCCCAGCCCTTGGCATTCACAAGATGAACTTGGTCCACCAGAGGCATCGCCTCTCCGCGGAACTTAATTTCGGAATTGGCTCGAAAGATGCCCTGCCAACGAGGTTCTACGGCCCACCCTATCACCCAATCGGGATGTGCCTGCCGCAACGCCGACGCTCCTGGAATGGAATGCAAGATGTCGCCCATCGCACCCAGTCGAACAATGAGGATGCGTAGAGATCGATGCTGGCTATCGGCACACAAATACTGATTTTCTCATGAGGCAGGCCGCTACACCCAGCCGCCATCAATGATGTGGCATTGATTCGTGATCGCCGCGCTATCATCTGCAGCGAGAAAAAGAATCAGCCGCGCGACCTCTTCGGGCAAGATCATCCGCTTCAGCGCCTGGTTGTTCATGACATTTTCCAAATAGGCTTCCGTATACCAAAGCTTCTTTTGGCGTTCGGTTTCGATCGCACCCGGCATGACACAATTCACGCGGACATGAAACGGCCCAAGTTCGTGCGCGAGGGTCCGAGTAAGTCCCACAATCGCAGCCTTGGCCGTTACGTAGATAGGAAGTCCAACTGAGGGGATGGCCCAGCCGATCGAACTCATGTTAACGATCGAGCCCCGGCCGGCCTTTTTCATCGTCGGGATGACCGCTTGCGTGAGGAAGAACTGGTGCTTCAAATTGACCGCAATCCCTTGGTCCCACGATTCAGGTGTGACTTCTTCGACCGTGTGGCGCGTATCGTTGGCGGCGTTATTCACCAACACATCGACGGCCCCGAAAGAAGCAGCAACACTCTCAGCGCATTGGCGCAGGGCGGCGATATCCGTCACGTCGCAGCGTTGATAAGCTGGCGTCGTAAAGCCTTTGGATTCACAATGCCGAATCAGGCTCTCCGCGGTGTCATCTTGAATATCCAGGAAAACTACCCTCGAATGTTGTCGGGCAAAAGCCTCGACAATCTTCTCTCCAATTCCCGATGCGCCGCCGCTGATCAACACTACGCGATCGCGCAGGCTTGGATAAGAGGCAAATCCGTCAAAGGTTTCAGCCGTTTTCACGCCGTCTTGACTCAATCCAATCTCCGCGTTGCAACCTCAAACAGCCAACCGGCTAATGAGATTCCCTGGTCACAGTAGTTCCGCGAGTGCCTACCAGAAAGTCCAGATCTGCGCCGTCGCAGGCCTGCATCACATGCTCGACATAAAGCTGCTGATAACCGCCCTTGCTCTGCGGTAGCGCAGGCTGCCATTCTGCTTTGCGCCGGTCCAGTTCTTCGCCCGAAACCTCAAGCTGCAACCGGCGACCCTCTACGTCCAACTCGATCATGTCGCCATCGCGGACCAGCGCCAACGGCCCACCCACAGCCGCCTCCGGGCATACATGGAGCACCACTGTTCCGTAGGCCGTGCCGCTCATCCGCGCGTCCGAGATGCGCACCATGTCGGTGATTCCGCGCGCCAGAAGCTTCGGCGGAAGGCCCATATTTCCAACCTCGGCCATCCCCGGATATCCCTTTGGCCCACAGTTCTTCAACACGAGCACCGAGTTCTCATCGACATCGAGATCAGGATCGAGGATGCGCTCATGATAATGCTCGATATTCTCGAAAACGACAGCCGGCCCGCGATGCCGCATCAGGTGCGGCGATGCAGCCGAGGGCTTCAGCACCGCGCCGCTCGGCGCCAGGTTGCCCCGCAACACCGCGACGCCTCCATGTTCAACCAGCGGCTGATCGAAGGGCCGGATCACTTCCTGATTCCAGTTCGGCATCTCCTTGCAATTTTCCCAGATGGTCTTGCCGTTGACGGTGAGCGCGTCCTTTTGTAGAAGTCCGCGCTCGCCCATCGCGCGGATCACCGCGGGAAGGCCTCCCGCATAGTAAAAATCCTCCATCAGGAAACGCCCCGAGGGCATCAGATCGACCAGCGTCGGCACGTCGCGTCCCAGCCGGTCCCAGTCGTCCAGAGTCAGTGGAAGTCCAACCCGCCCGGCGAAAGCGAGGAGATGAATCACGGCATTCGTCGAACCACCGACTGCGCCATTGATCCGAATCGCATTCTCAAAATTCTCTGGCCGCAGTATCTTCGAAATTCGCAGGTCTTCCTTCACCATCTCGACGATCCGGCGGCCAGAGAGATGCGCCAGCACCGAGCGCCGCGAATCAACGGCGGGAACTGACGAGCTGAAGGGCAGCGAAAGTCCCAGCGACTCGACCATCGATGCCATCGTCGAAGCGGTGCCCATCGTCATGCAATGGCCCGCCGATCGCGACATGCAAGACTCCGCCTCGCTGACCTCCGCGAGAGTCATTTTGCCTGCCTTGACGTCTTCAAAAAACCGCCAGACATCGGTTCCCGACCCAATGTCCTTGCCATGGAATTTGCCATTGAGCATCGGGCCGCCGGAGACGACAATGGCGGGCACGTCGCAGCTCGCCGCGCCCATCACCAGCGAGGGAGTCGTCTTATCGCAGCCGCACATCAGCACGACCCCATCGATCGGATTCGCTCGGATGCTCTCTTCCACGTCCATGCTCACCAAGTTGCGGAAGAGCATCGCCGTCGGACGCATGTTCGTTTCGCCGAGCGACATCACCGGAAACTCGAGCGGTAATCCTCCCGCCTCCCACACTCCACGCTTCACTCGCTCAGCGAGCGCTCGCATGTGCGCATTGCAGGGAGTTAGTTCCGACCACGTATTGCAGATGCCGATGACTGGGCGGCCATCGAAGACGTCGTCAGGAAAACCCTGGTTGCGCATCCAGCTGCGGTGGATGAACCCGTCCTTATCGGTGCGTCCAAACCACGCTGCAGAGCGATACTTCTTCTTCTCTTCCGACATCGTCCAGGGGCCCTCTTCTTATTTGCTTCCTAATACGCTGCCTTCGTCAGGCTCGCCATTAAATCTAATACAGAAATTGTTTCACACCAGTTCGATAGTCTAATCTGAAACCAAAACCCGGCACGAGCCGGGGCGCAGGGGAGTAACTTCATGATCAGGCACACCGTCCAATTCAAGCTGAAACACGCGCCCGGATCTGCCGAGGAAGTCGATTTCCTGAACGCTGCACTCCAGCTGACAACCATCTCCGGCGTGACCAACTTTGAGCAGACACGCCAAGTCAGCGGCAAGAATCCGTATGCCTTCAATTTCTCGATGGAGTTCGCCGATCAGTCGGCCTACGACGGGTACAACAACGACCCCGCCCACGTGAGTTTCGTCCAAAACCGGTGGGTTCCCGAGGTTGAGTCGTTCCTCGAGGCCGACTTCGTTCCCTTGTAGAGGTTATCTTTCTGCCAAGGTTTGGGCGCTCGGCTCACCAACAAACTCCAGGAAGCTCTCAACCTCAGAGCGCCCACCGACGACCAGCGGCGTGCGTTGATGAATGCCTGCTGGCTGTAGGCCGAGAATCGGCTCTGTTCCATTGATCGCCATTCCACCCGCCTGTTCGGCAATCAACGCCAGCGGGTTGGCCTCATAGAGAAGGCGTAGCTTGCCTTCCGGATGACTGGCGGTGGGCGGATACAGGAACACGCCGCCTTTGAGCAGGGTCCGATGAAAGTCCGCAACCAGCGACCCAATATAACGCGAGCTATACTCGCCTCCGGCCTTCTGGTTACGCAGATGGTGCAGATATTCGCGGTAGTGCTCGGGGAAATGGTCGGCGTTCGCTTCATTGCACGAGTAGTACTTACCCTTGGCGGGGATCTTCATGTGCTCGTGACTCAACACAAAAGCCCCGATCATCGGATCCAGGGTAAATCCGAAGACCCCGCGACCCGCCGTGTAAACCAGCACCGTCGAGGGTCCATACAGGACGTAGCCCGCCGCCACCTGGCAGTGACCGGGGCGCAGCACCGAATCTATCGACCGAGAATCGGCGCCATCGAGATGCCGGTAAATGGCAAAGATCGTCCCGACATTCACATTGACGTCGATGTTCGAGGACCCATCGAGCGGATCGAAGACGATGACATATTTTCCGCGGTCGGAGGCCCGGTCGATGGTGATTGGCTCTTCGTTCTCCTCGGAAACCAGCGCCGCAACGCTGTCGCGCACACCCAGGCAGTGCAGTAGGGCCTCGTTGGCGAAGACATCCAGCTTCTGCTGCGTCTCTCCCTGCACGTTGGTTAGCCCCGCCGATCCGACAATTCCGCACAGGCCGGCGCACCGGATCTTCGCTTCAATCATCTTGGCGGCCAGCGTTAGCCCGGAGAGTATCGAGGAAAAATCCCCCGATGCATAAGGGACCTCACGCTGCTCTTGCAGGGTGTGCTGCTGAAAGGTCGTTATCATTCGTTATCTCCTCCCGCAAAGGATCGATCCACAGCGTTCTATCGGCAGAGTTCCTTTCCGCCATCGGCGCGGGTCGCAGGAAACAGATCAGCGAACGCATGTGGCCATCAAGATAGCGTGTAAGAGTCGGGGAGGCAAACCCCATACTGTCCATTTCGGGCGAGCGCATAGAGGGCACAATCGGACGTATCCAAAGTGCTTCCACTCTGTCGATTCACAGGAAAGTCGTCCAATTTGCCCGCCATTTCGCAATATCTCAATAAGTACTCGACCGATTCGGATTACTTGGCCTAAGATAGTGGTCGCGTTCTCACAGCGCAAAGCTCCATGCCTTTGACCCCGGAACTATTAGAAAATCTCAACCAAGCGCTCGTCGACCGCAGCGTCTCCGACGCTCTTGCCATGCTGCGCCGTGCCGGCAAAGACATCGCGCGGCTCAATCCCGCGAGCCCTCAAGCCGTCGGATTTCTGCTCTGCATCGCCCAATGGGTCGACCTTGGATATCGCGATTTCGCCTTCCTTGATGATCTGGCCGAGCGCTTTGCCACGGTCTCTCGCTCCGAGATGTCGTTTGGCGACTACCTTCGTCTGCGGATGGTCGAGGCTCTCCGCGCCTTCGTTGCCGAGGACGCTGCACGCTCCGCCTCGATCTTCGCTTTCATCCTCCAGGTCGAGCCCGGCATCCTGGAGCCGCATCTCCTGGTCATCGCCCACTATTGGAAGTGTCGCGCGCACCGCCGCCAGGGCGAATATGAGCTCGCCTTGCATCACATCCAGTCGGCCAAGTCGATCGCCGTGCAGATGGGGGCGCCCCGGCTTGTCGCCGTTACGAATATCCACGAGAGCTGGCTCCTCTTCCAGCGCGGACAGCGACGCGAGGCCCTCCGCCTCCTCGACGAGGCCGAAGCGGAGCTCAAGTCGACCGGGCACGCACTTTCGTTGGGAAATATCGAGTCGGCGCGGGGCAGGTTCGTTCGCAGGTCGGGCGAGTACACCCGCGCCCTTGCGCACTTTGAGCGTGCCATTGAGATCTACGGCGAGAACTATGCCGACCACCCGAATCGCGCCCGCGCGCTGGTGAACGCGGCCTATGTGAAGCGGCTCATCGCGCTCGATCTTCGCAATCGGTCCTCTGGCCGCGCCAAGGGCGCCGATCACGTCCGTTACCTTGAGACGCTCCAGGAGGCCCTGGAACTTCTTCGCCGCGCCGGTGACATCTACTCCCGCCAGCACCATCAGGCCGGGACCGGCTCCGTGTTGGTCAACGCCGGCCACCTGCATCTCGACAGCGGCGACATCGACCGCGCCGAGGATGAGGCCCAGAAGGCCTACGCACTCGGAGAAGAGAAACAGGATCACATTCTGATGGCGCGTGCGCGCATATTGCAGGCCGCAATTCAAAATGAGCGGGCCGAGGAACAGGTGGGCGAAACCTCCGATACCGCGTCGCACGCCCATCTCGCCCGTGACTACGCTGAAGAGGCAATTGCCCTCGCTAAGTTGACACAAAATAGTCGTCTTCTTGCCGGGGCGTACATCGCTCGCAGCTCGATCGCCGCCAATGAATTCTTCGAGGACTGGGAAACGGCGAAACTCTTCGCCACACTCGCCGGCGAGATGATCGGCAAAGACGACGTGGACCATCTCTCCAAGCAGCTTAGCTCCCTGAAGACACGAATCCTTCGCGCTACCGGCATCGATGAGATGCTTCGCGCCTGGTCCGAGGGCGTCGTCGGCGACAAGACCTTCCAGCAGGTAACCGAAGAGTTCGCCGAACTCGTAATCCCTAAAGTCTGGGTGCGCGAAGGAAGAAAGATCGCCCGCGTCGCCGAGAGACTCTCCATCTCTCCCAAAAAAGTGCGCAGGATACTCCACAGCGTCGATCTACTCCGGTAGCGGCGAAGGCACTCGCCCGGGACACCTGCGTCCCTGTTGAGCGAAGAGTGTTTTCCCTTCCACGTATGTCCGACTCCAAGACCCGTCCATTTCTCTCCCTCCCTGCTCGGAGCGACGAAGAACGCCCTTCTCCCAGCGGGAAATCGTTACGTTCGCTTCGGTAACTCCCTATCGCGGACCCGTATTCCGGCGATAAGTGCCTATAGTTCCCCGGATTAGAAATTTCTGAGGATCTGAAGTTTACCCAAATTTCACACCGTCATGTTCGAGGTTCGACGGCTCGGAGCCCAATTCCCATGAGAAGAATCTTGTTATCGTCGGCATCTAATATCCGATACAGTTCGCGAGTCTTGGTGTCGAGACTGTGCCGCGCTCTTCGCTGCCCATTGGCCGTATCTCTGCTCGTTACGACTGTGGCCGCTACAGCCGCCAAGGGCCAACAAGTGCAGGTCACCTTCCCACCTGCTTCGCCTGACCCTCTCGCCCACCTGGTCACCGGACATCCCCGGTTGGTGGCTAACGCTGCCCAGTTCAGTGCCCTCGCGAGCACCAATGATCCAATGAAGATCCAAGTCGAACAACGCATCATCGCGACTGCCAACTCAATGTTGAACACGCCGCTTGTTCCTTATGCGATTAATGGATCGGAAATGAATCTGTTGACGACCGCCCGCGCTGCCTTTCAGGACATTGTTCTAGCCGCGATGGCGTATCAGCTCACACACCAGGCGGCTTTTGGCGATCGGGCGCGAGCGGAGCTGCTGAACGTGGCAGCTTACCCCGACTGGAATCCGATCCACTTCCTCGACACCGGAGAGGTGGCGATGGGCGTGGCCCTCGGTTACGACTGGATCTATGACTATCTTTCGCCTCAGGATCGCACTACCATTCAGCAAGCCCTGATAACCAAGGCGTTGGCCTTCGCTCCTCAGATATATGGCCCAATGGCCACCAACCCCGCTCAACTCCCCTCGCAATTTCGCTGGGTGCTTGGGGAATATAACTGGAACCAAGTCTGCAACGGCGGGATGCTAGCCGCCGCGCTCGCTATAGCTGATGTCCAACCGGTGCTGGCGAGACAAGTGGTCCAAGGAGTGCGGGCTTACCTCCCCGTTGCTTTGCCGGGATATTCTCCGGACGGTGCCTGGTTCGAAGGTCCGGTCTACATGTCGTATGCCACGGGATACACGGTTCTTACGCTTTCCATCTTAGAGTCGGCCCTAGGTACGTCATTTGGTCTTACCACTGTGGAACCCGCCTTGGCTAAAGCCGCGCTCTTCCATCTGGAGATGCAGAACGCAAGCGAACTTCTCTTTAACTACGGGGACGCGCATTCGCAGGATGATATTAACTACGGCGTGCATCCTGCTTTTGGCTGGCTCGCAACCAGGTTCGGCCCACCCGCCGTTATCGCACCAATCCGTGCGGACCTGACGCAGGAGTTTGCCATCACGCCGCCGAATCAGGAAACAGATCAATACTTTGCTTTCAACGCCCTCTGGCTGCCGCCCGATCCCGGCCCGGTAACGGCGGCTCCGTTGGATGCTCACTTCCAAGGGGGAGCGGACGTCGCCGTCTTTCGCAGTTCCTTGAGCGATCCGAATGCGATATTTCTCGGTTTCAAGGCGGGCCTGAATGGCTTCAACCACAGTCACCTCGATCTTGGATCCTTCATTTTCGATTCCGACGGTCAACGCTGGTCGATCCAGCTAGGCCCGGACAGCTACGGATTGCCGAATTACAACACGACGACTCCAGGCTCTCAACGCTGGACTTATTTCCGCGCAAACAACCTCAGTAAGGGCACGTTAGTCCCGGCACATCAGGTTCAGTCGGTTCTGGCTGTCTCGCCTATCTATTTCTTCCAAAGCACGCCTGCCGTCGCTTCCGCCGCTGCCGACCTGACCTCCGCATATCCGGGAGTGGCACAAAGAATTCTTCGCGGAGCGTCCTTACTGAACCGAACCAGTGCTCTCGTGCAGGATGACATCACCGCTTTGGCGCCGAACACCCCGCTTTCTTGGCAGATGATGACCCAGGCCGCTATTTCCATCTCTGCAGACGGTCGCTCGGCGACCCTGACCCTCAAGAAGAAGACCCTACAGGCACAGATACTGTCACCACCAAATGCCAAGTTCAGCATCGGATCGGCCCAACCTCCTACTGCGATCGAGACCCAGAATCCGGGATACTCGTTACTGCTTGCGACCGTACCTCCCTCGCCGCAGACAGCGGATGTGCGAGTTGCGGTGTGGCTCACGCCAGTCGGCCCGAACTGGCCCTCCGTCCCAACCATCCCTCAAATCGGGCCGTTGCCGGTTCCCCCGCAGTGAGATTCGGGAGCGGCCGGGGGATTTCCAATCCGCCGGCCGCTCCCGAGACGGTGGATGAGTTGGATATTGAAGAAGATGGAGGGGCCAGCCAAGGCTCCGTCACATGCACTCCAGGAAAGTCTTTGGAAGAAAACCGCGGAGAGCCGGAACCCCAGCCATCAGGCAGGAGACCGGAACTGGAAAGAACGTTCAGACGCGGAACGCCGCTCATTATCCAGACTTGTTAAGTTGTTGGTGGGATATGGTAGGCACGAGGAGACTCGAACTCCTGACCTCTACCGTGTCAAGGTAGCGCTCTAACCAACTGAGCTACGCGCCTGCGTGAAGGTGTTGCAACTCTCTGATCATATCAAAATCCTGAGGTTTACTCTCCATTCGGCCTTGTCGCGCACCCCCTGGGTTGGCAGACAGGCATCCCCGTAACCGGCTGCCCTGAAGAATCCTTTCCACTCTGGCGCTTTGAAATACTTTAGAATCAGGGTCGACCATCTCATCCCTGCGCCCAGAATGGAATTCCGCTGCCGCTTTCTTTGCCGACATGAACGATTTCCGCGCTGCACCGAATCAGCTCACCTTTTTGCGGTTGTGCATGGTGCCTTTTCTGGTGCTTGCCATCCTCGATGGGCATTATCAGACAGCGGCGATCCTCTTCTTTGTAGCTGGAATCACAGACGGCCTCGACGGGCTGTTGGCGAGATTACTGCATCAGCGCACCGTACTCGGCCAATATCTCGACCCCGTCGCCGACAAACTACTACTGAGCACCGTCTTTCTCGTCCTCAACCATCAGGGGCTGATCAGCCGTCGAGTGACCGTATTTGTCTTTGGCCGTGACCTTGGGATACTTGTCGTCTCCGCGATCCTGTATGTGAGCATCGGCATGCGCGACTTTCGCCCCAGCATCTACGGCAAGGCCAACACTTTTGCCCAGATCATCGCGTTATCGACGACGCTGGTCGCCCAGTTTTACGCCCCCGGTTACATCCTGGCCACTCGGGAAGGCTCTCTAGAAGCTACGATGGCGCTGACCATCATCTCCGGTTTCAACTACGCATGGCGTGTCGGGCGCAGGCTGAGCCTCCCAGAGAATCCCGCCAGTCAACAAACCTGACCAGCAAGCGCGTTCGCGTCTTGGAATTCTTTCACTCTTCTTCGAGATCGTCCTGCTTGCTTTCGATCTCCATGTCGCGAAACTCGCCGGACTCAAAAACCTCGCGGCAATCTTCGCATTCGACGTACTCGGCATCCTCATCGCGAGAGACGATGCGGACTCTGGGGTGGGAGCAAGGAGCATTCATGGAATGGCGGTCACCGAATAAGGAGGAATTCCGGTCAGATTGTACCCACAGCGGGAGAAATCTGGAACATCTTTTTGTTGGAGCGGCAGCCGGCCCCTTGTTTTGTTCGAATACGCCGGCGCTTCTCTCAAGATTCGGTAAATCGATTGAAAGTCGGACACTTTCGGTCGTATACTGAGATAGGGTTATAGTTTGTGTAAGGTGTCTCTTCGCGTCGATGCTTAGGCTAACCAAAAAAGCGGATTACGGATTGCTCGCGGTGAAGTTCCTCGCCGAGCACCCCGATTCCGCGTCTTTGAGCGCCAAGGACATCTCCGAGGCTTACCATATTCCGTTGCAGTTGCTGGCCAAGATACTCCAGCGGCTGACCAAGGTGGGCCTGCTAAGATCGCACGCCGGGATGAACGGAGGGTACGAGCTCTCGAAGGATGCGAAAGAGATCACCGCCTTCGAGGTGATCCACGCGATTGACGGCCCGCTGTTCATAACCTCGTGTATTACGATCAGCGGTTCCTGCGACCTGAACGACATTTGCACCATCAAAGAACCATTGCGCCGAGTGAACGATAGCATCGCGGACCTGTTGAAGAGCATCCGCATTTCAGACTTAGTCGAGGCGGATACGGCTCGACGCCAGCCTCAGCAAGTACAGCAACTCGTGACTATTCATTAGATTCACATCGGGATTGGCAAGCGCAGCAAGAAGCGGAGAAATCAGGAAATGAGTCAAACGGAAATCGAAACCGTAGCAGTACCGGCCGGAGTTCAACTGCCGATTTACATGGACAACCACGCCACTAGCCAGCTCGATCCCCGAGTGCTGGAGGCGATGTTGCCTTTCTTCACCTCCAAATTTGGCAACGCGGCCAGCCGCAATCACTCGTTCGGCTGGGACGCCGAGCAGGGTGTGGAAACCGCCCGCGAACAGATTGCCAAACTCATCGGCGCGACCGCGAAAGAGATCATCTTTACCTCCGGCGCGACCGAAAGCAATAACCTCGCGATCAAAGGTATCGCTGAGATGTACCGCGAGCGCGGTAACCACATCATCACTCAGGTGACCGAACATAAAGCGGTGCTCGATACCTGTAAGCGCCTCGAGAAGTACGGCTATCGGGTCACCTATTTGCCAGTTAAGGCGGACGGCCTCATCGACCTCGACGACCTCAAGCGGGCCATGGACGACAAGACCATCCTTGTCTCGATTATGTTCGCCAACAACGAGATCGGCGTCGTGCAGCCTGTCGCCGAAATTGGCAAGCTCTGTCACGAGCGTAATGTGATCTTCCATACCGATGGTGTTCAGGCGGTCGGCAAGATTCCGATCGACGTGAACGCAATGAACATCGACGTCCTATCGCTCACCGCCCACAAGCTCTACGGGCCAAAGGGCGCAGGCGCACTTTACGTTCGCCGCCGCAACCCGCGCGTTCAAATTTCCGCGCAGCTTGATGGCGGTGGTCACGAGCGCGGAATGCGCTCGGGCACGCTGAACGTTCCCGGCATCGTAGGTCTCGGCGCGGCCTGCGAGATCGCCCGCGAAGAGATGGCGTCGGAAACGGAAAGGCTTATCCGTCTCCGCGAGAAGCTCAAAGCAAAGCTCGAGGGCGCGCTGGATTATGTCCAGGTGAATGGCTCGATGGAGCACCGTCTTCCCGGCAACCTCAACATGAGCTTCGTCTATGTCGAGGGCGAGTCGCTACTCATGGGCATCAACGAAATTGCGGTTTCGAGCGGCTCGGCGTGCACCTCGGCGACTCTTGAGCCATCCTATGTATTGAAGGCTCTTGGACTCGGCGATGATGTCGCGCACAGTTCCATTCGATTTGGTCTTGGCCGCTTCAACACCGAGGCCGAGGTCGACTACGTCGCCGATAAGCTGATCGACGTCGTGCAGAAGCTTCGCGAACTCTCTCCGCTCTACGAGATGGTCAAAGAGGGTATCGACATCTCCAAGATTGAGTGGCAGGCGCACTAAAGACAAGCGGCAGGCGCACTATATTTGTAGTCTCCCCGAAGTTCAACGGTTCAAGAAGATAAGAAATACGGAGAAACAACATGGCATACAGCGATAAGGTCATCGACCACTACAACAACCCCCGCAACGTTGGCCAGATGGACAAGAGCAGCAACGAGGTCGGTACTGGCCTGGTCGGTGCGCCGGAATGCGGCGACGTCATGCGGCTCCAGATCAAGGTCAACCCCACGACTCAGGTCATCGAGGAAGCCAAGTTCAAGACCTTCGGCTGCGGCTCGGCAATTGCTTCGTCCTCGCTCGCAACCGAGTGGGTGAAGGGCAAGACTGTTGAAGAAGCGATGCAGATCAAGAACACCGACATAGTCAAGGAACTGGCGTTGCCCCCCGTAAAGATCCACTGCTCGGTGCTGGCCGAAGATGCCATTCGCGCAGCTATCGGCGACTGGAAGAAGAAAAACGGCGTCACCGAAGGCGCAGCCGTCGAGGCTGTTGCCGCGCACTAAGTACGAATCGCCGATTGCCATGAAGATCGCGGCAGCCGTAAGGCTGCCGCGTTTCGTCCATAAGCATCTGGTGACCTGAGAGATCAAATGATTGCAGCAGACACAATCCGCAACGCCGAGAACGTGGCGCCCACGCAGAAGGGCGTTCAGGTGACCGAAAGGGCACTGAAGCGTATCCGAGTCGCGATGGCGAAAGAGGGCGTCTCCCCCATCGAAGGCGGGCTGCGCTTAGGCATTACCGGAGGTGGCTGTTCCGGCCTCTCGTATAACATTCGCTTCGACTCGCAGCCTCGGGAACGCGACCGCATCTATCAGTTTGACGACATTCGCATCTTCGTCGATCCGAAGTCGTTCATCTACCTGCACGGCATGATTCTCGATTACGAAGAGACATTAATGCGGCAGGGCTTCAATTTCATCAATCCCAACTCGACCAAGTCCTGCGGCTGTGGCTCTTCGTTTTCCGCATGACCTATTCCGCAGAGACCGTTCCTACACCCAACGCCGCCGAAGAGGACAATTCTTCTGCAGCGAAATGCTGGTCATGCTCCGCTCCGCTGAAACCGGCCGAGTTATTCTGCGCGACGTGCGGGCGTATCCAGCCTCTCGCCGCCGGAGCAAACTATTTCGAGGTCTTTGCATTACCCAGGAAATTGCGGCTTGATGCGGGCGCCCTGGAGCGAGAATTTTACCGCCTCAGCCGCCGCCTCCACCCCGACGTCTACGCTCGCGCAAGCCATCAGGAACAGGAGTGGAGTTTGGCCAGTAGTTCCTTGCTCAACGACGCGTACCGCACACTTAAAGATCCGGTCAAGCGCACCGAATACCTGCTCAAGCTAGAAGGAATTATCAGCCCCGACGAAGGCGGAGCGAAGAAAGAAGATCGCGTCCCAGCCGACCTGCTCGAAGAAGTCTTTGAATTAAATATGCAGCTCGACGAGATGCGCATGACCCGCCAGATGGGCGAAGACGACGCGCAACTGCAAAAAGATCTACTCGCCGCCAAAGAGAACTTCGACACCCAGTTCAAGAGCACTGATATCGCGCTCGAGAATCTTTGGGACAAATGGGACGCGGGAATCGATGGCAAAGACGAAGTGAGAAAGCAATCAGCGAAAGATGAAATGGCCGCGCTCTTCGATCGGCGCAGATACATTCGCAACCTCGTCAACAGCGTAAACGAGGCGCTCGGGCTCTGAGGCCCAGCCAGAATCAAACAGAAGGATCGCAATGGCGGAAGACCGCGTAATCGGAATTGATTTGGGCACGACCAACTCGCTCGTCGCCTTCATGCAGGGCGAGCAGCCGGTGGTGATTCCCGGCGAAGACGGCTCGGCGCTCGTCCCATCAGTAGTAGCAATTCCTTCCGCCGCTGAAACGGCGGCAGGCGCTCCGCGAGTGGTCGTCGGCAACGGCGCCGCAAAGTACCTCGCGACGTCATCGGACCGCGTCGTCTACTCGGCAAAGCGACTCATGGGCCGCGGCCTTGAAGACATTCAGGACGAGCTGAAGCTCTTCCCATTCCATCTCGCCGAAAACATCCAGCCCGGCGAAGTTCTACGCCTGCGCGTCGGCGAGAGTGAATATACACCGTCAGAGATCTCCGCCTTCGTTCTCCGCCAGCTCAGGCGCAATGCCGAGCGCTATTTCGGCGAGCCCGTCACGAAGGCCGTCATCACCGTCCCGGCTTACTTCAACGACGCACAACGCCAGGCCACCAAAGACGCCGGTCGCATCGCCGGACTCGAAGTCCTGCGCCTTGTAAATGAGCCAACTGCAGCCGCTCTCGCCTACGGCCTCGATCGCCAGCATGACGGAATCGTCGCCGTCTACGACCTCGGTGGCGGAACCTTCGACATCTCGATCCTCAAGCTCCACGAGGGCATCTTCGAGGTCATGGCCACGAATGGCGACACCCACCTCGGCGGCGACGACATCGACAACCTCCTCATCGCCATCGCCCTCGACGACATCAAGGGCGATCAGGGAATCGATCTTCGCGCCAATGCCGAAGCCGTCCAGGCCATTCGCAAGGCAGTCATCGAGGCCAAGATCGCGTTGTCGGCGGAAGACTTCGCCGTACTCGATGTCGGCCTTCCTGGCGGAGCAAAGTATCAGCGCAAGATCGAACGCTCGCAGTTCGAAGCCTTGATCAAGCCAGTCCTCGATCGCACTGCTGCCCCTTGCAGGCAGGCGATGAAGGATGCCGGCATCACTCCAGAGCAGATCGACGAGGTCGTCCTCGTCGGTGGCTCAACCCGCATTCCGGCGGTCCGCAGCCTTTCCGATGAGCTCTTCGGGCTCAGCACCCGTGGCAAGAAGCCTCACACCGAACTCAACCCCGACGAGGTCGTTGCTCTCGGCGCGGCAGTCCAAGCCAACATCCTCTCCAGTGGCTCGCTCGCCACAGAGAACATGCTCTTGCTCGACGTAACTCCACTGTCGCTCGGCATCGAGGCCCTCGGCGGAGTCGTCGCCAAAATCATCCAGCGCAACTCAACGATCCCCGCCTCGGCCACCGAGCATTTCACTACCGGAGTCGAGGGCCAGACCAACGTCGCGATCCACGTTGTCCAGGGCGAGCGCGAACTCGCGAAAGACTGCCGCTCGCTAGCCCGCTTCGACCTGAAAGGCATCCCTCCGATGAGTGCAGGGCTGCCACGCATCGAGGTTAAATTCCTCATCGACGCGAACGGAATCCTCCAAGTCTCCGCCCGCGAGCAACGCAGCGGCAAGCAGGCAGAGATAGAGGTCAAGCCCACCTACGGCCTCACCGACGAGCAGGTAGAGTCGATGATTCTCGAGTCCTTCGACTACGCCGAGGCCGACATTGAACAGCGCCAACTCATCGAGGCAAAGAACGAAGCCAGCACCATCCTCGCGGCCGTCGATAAGGCGCCGTCTCATGCCGCGTGGGAACAGCTCACCGACAACGAACGCGCCCAGATCATCCTCCTCCGCGATGAGTTGGCCGGGCTAAAAGACGGCGATGATCTCAAGCTTCTTCGCCAGGCAACCGAGGCGCTCGACAAAGCGACGACTCGCTTCGCAGAACTGATGATGGATTCCACCCTCGCAGTAGCCTTGCACGGCCAGACAATGAGTGAAGCGGGCGAGTCGGCAGGCAGCGGCTTCGGCGAAGCTCCGACCGCGCCACATCCCTTCCACAAAGCAGAATTCGAATAGCCCAGCTCTTACAAGTATTCTTGAAAGTGAAAAGATGACAGATTCAGCAGAAAGCACAATCGATCTAACTCAGCCGCCCGCCGCCGACGTGGTCCGCGTAACCTTCGAGCCCGAGGGCCGTACCGTCGAGTTCAAATTCGGAACCCTCCCTTACGATCATCACGGCAAGCCGATGTCCTTTCTCGACGTCGCCGAAAACTACAACATTTTTCTCGATCACGCCTGCGGAGGATCCTGCGCCTGCACCACCTGCCACATTTGGGTAGAGGCCGGCGCCGATGGCATCAGCGAAGCCGAAGACGATGAACTTGACCGCCTCGATATGGCCGCCGACCCGCAGCTCAATTCACGACTCGGTTGTCAGGCGGTCATCGACAAGCCAGGCAGCTATGTTGTTCGGATTCCCAAGTGGAACCGCAACTACGTCTCAGAAGGCAAGCCGTTGACGCTCGCCGAAGGCAAATAAGAACCGTCGGCTCCGGAGGAGAAGTTATGGCAAGAGAAATCACCTGGGAAGACACGGAAGAAATCGGCATTCAGCTCCAGGAGAAGTTTCCCGAGACAGATCCGCTCACCGTTCGCTTCACCGATCTGCTGAAGCATGTTCTTGAACTAGACGGCTTCACCGGCGATCCCACCAAGTCGAACGAGTCCAAGCTTGAAGCAATCCAAATGGCCTGGTACGAAGAATACAAAGACGCTCAGTAGGCGGACGATCCTGAAAAGCTTGGAACTTCTGACCATCCGAATACGCCCTTCAGCAGCGTGAAATCGGCCAGCTTACCGCTCTCGAAATAGATCGCAACCACATCGAATCGGATTCCGGCAGGATCAGGAAGATGCCGCAAATAGTGTCGCGCAATCTTTCGCAGTGTCCTGCGCTTACTCTCATCGACCGCCGACTCCGCAGTCGCCACCTCGCGGGTCGTCCGCGTCTTTACTTCAATAAAGCAAAGGCAATCGCCATCCCATCCGATCAGGTCGATGTCCCCAGCGTAACGATGCGAACGCCAGCCTCGTGCGGTGATGACGTACCCCTGTCTCCGAAGGTAAAAGAACGCAGCCTCCTCTCCGCGTATGCCCAACGCAAGATGAGCGGCTTGTGACGTAGTGCGGCCCAACCTGTTGGCGGCCTTATCGAGCGTCGCCAGCAGCCGCTCAAAGAGCGCAGATCCAGCCAAATCAAGGGATTTCATGGGATGCTCGCAGAGATTCTCGTACCGCTCACGACGATTGGCAACAGAATTCACCGGACATCGATGGAAACGGATTTCAGTCTCTTCCCAAACTGGAATTTGACATCCTTCCGGCCTCGATATACGTTTTCTACAGATGCAGGTCCACGTACATCATCGTCATTCGCACCATCACCATGTGACGAACATGTCGGCGGACTCTTCCGGCCAAATCTAAGGCCAGAACCAAGAGATCAGCAAGAGCCCGCCGGCGCGAAAGCGAAGGCGGGCTTTTTCATTTGAGATTTTAACGACAACTAGAAGCGGAAACGGATCAGTGATGACGACCGAAAACGGAAAGATCGACTTTGCAAAGATGGATGGCCTCGTACCGGCCATCGTGCAAGACGCAAAAACCCTGGAGGTGCTGATGGTCGGCTTCCTCAATGAGACTAGCTATGCAAAGACTCTTCAGACTGGCTTCGTGACCTTTTGGAGCCGAACTCGCCAGAAGCTTTGGATGAAGGGCGAAACCAGCGGCAACCGCCTGCGCGTGGTCGACGCCGCAACCGACTGCGATCAGGATACCTTGCTCTTCCGCGTCGAGGTCGAGGGCGATGGCCTGGTCTGCCACGAGGGCACTATAAGCTGCTTCACTCGCCCGATCGCGGTCCCCACCGAACAGCAATCAGAGCAGGTGACAGCATGAGCGGCAAGCTCCGTCTCGGCATCCCCAAGGGCAGCCTCCAGGACGCGACCATAGCCCTCTTCGGCCGCGCCGGATGGAATATCTACGCCAACGGCCGCTCCTATTTTCCGACCATCGACGACGATGAGATCGAGTGCATGCTCATCCGCGCGCAGGAGATGGCCCGCTATGTCGAACACGGCGTACTCGACGCCGGGCTCACCGGAATCGACTGGGTCGTCGAAAGCGGCCTCGATGTCGTCAGCGCCGCGAGCCTCACCTACGCCAAGCAAAGTAACCGCAAAGTGCGTTGGGTGCTCGCCGTCCCTGAAGACTCGAACTACCAGCGAGCCGAAGACCTCGCCGGCCTGACCATCGCGACAGAGCTAGTCGAGGTCACAAAGCGATACTTCGCTGGCAAGAACGTTCCTGTGAAGGTCGAGTTCAGCTGGGGCGCAACGGAAGTGAAACCCCCAACTCTCGCCGACGCCATCGTCGAGGTCACCGAGACCGGCAGTTCGCTCAAGGCAAATCGCCTGCGAATCATCGATACGGTGATGGAAAGCGAAACTCATCTCATCGCCAACAAAGCCGCATATCAGGACGCATGGAAGCGTGAGAAGATCGACACGCTTGCCCTCATGCTGAACGCTGCTATCAACGCGCAAAGCCACGTCGGCCTGATGCTCAACGTGCAGAAGACGGATCTCGCCGCCGTGATCGCGGTGTTGCCGGCGATCAACTCGCCAACCGTCTCTGGTCTCTCCGACGCGGGATGGCATGCCGTCAACACCATTCTTCCCGATCATCTCGTTCGCACCGTCGTCCCGAAGCTCAAGTCGGCTGGCGCGACGGGCATCGTTGAATATCCCCTCAATAAGGTCGTTCTTTGATGCGTTTACTAAGAACAACCGGACGAGGGGCGGCCGAAACAAGAAGAGTGCTCTCCGCGCTCGAAAATCGGCGCGAGTCCAGCCCCAAGAGCGTCACGCCCGTCGTCCACCGGATCGTAAATGCGGTGAGGAGAGACGGCGACAAGGCGCTCCGTAGATACGCAGTGCAGTTCGACAACCTTTTGCCACAGTCGCCGTTACAAATATCAAGCGAAGAAATGGAGCAAGCTTGGCTTCAGACGGGCCGGCCCATCAGGGATGCACTGAAAGTTGCAGCGAACAACATTCGAGCCTTTGCCAAACGGCAGTTACCCAACTCGTGGAGCTTCTCGCCGACAGCCGGCCTCTCTACTGGTCAGATTGTCCGCCCTATTTGTGCCGTCGGTTGTTACGTACCCAGCGGGCGCCATCCATTACCCTCATCGCTGCTGATGACCGTAATTCCAGCTCAGGTCGCTGGCGTACCTCGTATCGTCGTCGCTTCGCCAAACCCCGCCGCCGAGACCCTGGCCGCGGCACATCTGCTTGGGGTCGAGGAGTTTTATCGCATCGGCGGCGCTCAGGCGATCGCCGCTCTCGCTTACGGCACCGAGACTATCGTCCGCGTGGATAAAATCGTCGGCCCCGGAAATCTTTTCGTCACCGCCGCTAAAAAAATGGTGGCCTTCGACTGCGCGATTGATATGCTCGCCGGCCCGACCGAGATCGTAGTGACCAGCGATGCCGGCGATCCAGCCTATATTGCCGCCGAATTGGTGGCGCAAGCCGAACACGATCCCGAAGCGTTAGCCATCCTCGTGACGACGCGGCCCGATCTTGCTTCGCATGTGATCTCAGAAGTGAAATTGCAAGCGAAAGAGAACGCCACGGCCAAACAAGCTCTCGCAAAGAACGGGTATGTCCTAATTGCGTCCTCTGCGCGAGAGGCGCGAGACATCACCAATCGACTCGCACCGGAACATCTAACCGTCGACGACGCGTCTGATACGCGGTGGGTGCAAAACGCCGGCTCTGTCTTCGTCGGCGCTCTCTCCCCGCAGCCGATGGGTGACTATGTCTCCGGCCCCAATCACACGCTACCGACAGGAGGCTTCGCCCGCGTCCGAGGAGGTTTGAGCGTCTTCGATTTCGTAAAACTTGTTACAGTGCAGCAATACGACAAGGATTCATTAGAGAAGCTCGGCCCATCCGCAATCACGCTCGCCGAAGCGGAGGGCCTTGTCGGTCACGCAGCTGCAATTCGCGCCAGGGGAATCGGAAAGGGAAGCGCCGCCCCAAAGCTAGCGGAGGCCAAGTCTCATGGCTGACACCGTGTTCGCAACATCCCCAAAGCCGCGCTCTTCAATTCTTCGAATGAAGGAGTATCACCCTCCATTAGGCAATCGCGACGGTCTGCGTCTCGACTTCAACGAGAACACTCTTGAATGCTCGCCAGCCGTGATCAAAGCCTTGCGCAATATTCGGCCCGCGGACTTAACCCGCTATCCGGAGCGCGAACCCGTGGAGGCGCTCGTCGCGCAACATCTCAATCTCAAAGCCGACCAGGTGCTCCTGACCAACGGCGTCGATGAGGCCATCCACGTTCTGTGCCAGACTTATCTCGATGCTGGGGACGAGATCCTGCTACCCGTCCCGACGTATTCGATGTATGAGGTCTATGCATCGGCGACTGAAGCGAAGATCATCACCGTGCAGGCCAGCGAGGATTTCCAATTCCCATTTGACCGCATCATGAATGCAATCACGTCTCGAACGAAATTGATTGCCATAGCCAATCCGAATAGTCCAACGGGGAGCGTCATTTCTCGCGACCAAATATTGAAAATACTGGAGAGAGCGCCTCACTCGGCCGTCCTGGTCGACGAGGCGTACTTTCACTTCTACGGCCAAACCGTCGCGGACCTCATAGATCATCATCCGAATCTCTTGCTCGCCCGCACCTTCTCCAAGGCCTACGGCTTGGCAGGATTGAGGCTAGGCGCGATTGCCGGTCATGTCGATGTTCTCCGCTGGTTGCGACGCGTTATCTCGCCCTACAGCGTGAACTCCCTCGCGCTCGCCTGCCTTCCCGCTGCGTTGAGTGATGGTGCCTATCTCGAGTGGTATGTCGCCGAAGTACTCGCTGCACGCACGGAACTTGTCACCGCGTTAAACGAGGCGAAGATCAAGTCATGGCCAAGTGAGGCAAACTTCGTCCTCATCGACATCGGCACGAAGCACCGCGCCTTCACGGCGGCGATGAAACATCACGGTGTGCTGGTTCGCGATCGCTCGAACGACCCCGGCTGCGATGGCTGCGTGCGCATCACCGTCGGAACTCGTCAGCAGATGACGAACGGCATCGAAGCGCTCAGAGCAGCGCTCAAAGACATCGACTGGAAGCCAAGCGGAGAACTAGCATGACCAAGAAGAAAGCAAAGACTGAACATGTCGGCGACTCGAGGCGTGAGGCAGAGATCCACCGCGACACCAACGAAACAAAAATCACGTTGGCCCTCACCATCGAGGGGCGCGGGCACTACGAGATTCAAACCGGAATCCGTTTCTTCGACCACATGCTCGAGCTCTTTACTCGCCATGGCGTCTTCGATCTCAAGCTCGAATGCAAAGGGGATCTGGATGTCGACCAGCATCACACCGTAGAGGATGTCGGCATCGCTCTCGGCACAGCCTTCGATCAAGCTTTGGGCGATAAGAAAGGCATATTGCGCGCCGGATATTTCCTGATGCCCATGGATGAAACGCTCGGCATCGCGGCCGTCGATCTAAGCGGAAGGATCGCCTCTGTCATAAAAACAAAGGTGAAGACCCGCCTCGTCGGCGATCTTCAGAGCGAACTCGTGCATGACTTTTTTGAGGGCTTTGCGCAGGGCGCGCGCGCCAACGTCCATCTCAAAGTCATGTACGGGCGTTCCAATCATCACAAGATCGAAGCATTGTTTAAAGCATTTGCGCGCGCCCTGCGCGTGGCCTGTTCGCGCGATAAGCAGCTCGGCGACGCGCTTCCCAGTACGAAGGGCCTCCTCTGATGGCGAGCCCCACCTGCGAATTCGCGGTTGTCGACTATCGGGCTGGAAATCTGACTTCGGTCGTCAAAGCTCTGCACGCTTTAGACGTCGATCTTAAAGTGACCTCTGATCCCGACGTTGTGGCTCGTGCCTCTAAAGTTGTACTCCCCGGCGTCGGACATTTCGCCGCCACGCAGTTTCTCAACGAACGCGGTCTCTCAGCGGCCATCCGCTCCCGAGTCGCGGAAGGCGTGCCATTCTTGGGGATCTGCGTCGGCATGCAGTGGCTCTTTGAGGGCAGCACGGAAGCGCCCGAGGTCGCCGGCGCGGGGTTTCTATCCGGCCGCTGTGAACGCTTCGTGACCACGGAGAAAGTGCCCCATGTCGGCTGGAACTCCCTGACGGTAAGCTCTGGTTCCCGCCTTATGAAAGGCGTCCCCGACGATTCTTACGCCTATTTCACTCACTCCTATCGAGCTCGTCAAAATAAAGATACCGTGGCTGTTACAGACTACGGCGGGGCGTTTTCTGCGGCAGTTGAGACGGACAATATCATGGGCGTCCAGTTCCATCCAGAAAAGTCTGGCGCGGTAGGGTTGACCATTCTCAAAAACTTTGTGGACCTCTGAACCGATGCTGACCAAGCGAATCATTGCCTGCCTCGACGTAAAAGATGGTCGCGTCGTAAAGGGCATTCAGTTTGTCGATCTCATCGACGCTGGCGACCCAGCCGCTCTCGCTGTCGCCCACGCTGACGCGGGTGCCGATGAAATCGTTCTCCTCGACATCACCGCCACTCACGAGGGCCGCGGAACACTCATCGACACGGTCCAGCGAGCCTCGCGCGGCCTGTTCATTCCCTTTACCGTCGGGGGCGGCATCCGCTCACTGGATGATGCATCCGCGGTCTTTGACGCGGGCGCAGACAAGATCAGCATTAACTCTGCCGCCGTCAACCGTCCCGAGTTGATCGACGAAATCGGCCGTCGTTTCGGCGCCCAGGCAGTCATCGTCGCCATCGACGGCCGGCGCAAGCAGGAAAGCTCCAACCCGATCGCCGATGCAGAGGTCTTCACCGGCGGAGGACGCAACGCAACAGGATTGCGCGTGATCGACTGGGCGCGCGAAGCTCAGGAACGTGGTGCGGGAGAGATTCTCCTCACCTCGATGGATGCCGACGGCACACGCAACGGCTTCGATTGCGAACTCACCGCTGCCGTTAGCGAGGCGGTCGCCATTCCGGTTATCGCCTCGGGCGGCGCTGGCAATGCGGCGCACTTCGCCCAGGTTTTCGGACGCGGCCCTGGCGAAGGTAAAGCAGATGCGGCTCTCGCAGCCAGCATCTTTCATTTCGGCATTTCCAGTGCTCGCGAACTCAAGACAGAACTGCGCGCGGCTCGGCGTTGCAGTGAGGTTGCCATGCTGATCCCTTCGATCGATTTAATGGGCGGCCGAATTGTGCAACTCGTTCAAGGCGAAAAGCTCGAGCTGGCCTTCGACGATTTCGACTACTGGATTCAACGCTTCCACAACTATCCGCTGGTGCAACTGATCGACCTCGACGCAGCGATGCGGCAAGGCAACAACCGTGACCTGATCGAGCGGATTTCAAGTCAACTGCCGTGCCAGGTCGGCGGCGGGATCTCGACCATCGAGAAAGCCGAAGAGGTCCTACGCTCAGGTGCAAAACGAGTGATCGTCGGGTCGTCGCTATTCCGATCCGACGCATCTGCTGGCAATCCCACTAGCGCCGTGGACACAGAGTTTGCCGCAGCTCTGAGCCGTGCCATCGGTGTGGAGAAGATCGTTGGGGGCGTCGACACGAAGCTAGGAAGAATCGCCGTCAAGGGCTGGAAGGAGCAAGTCTCGCTCACGCCCGATGAAGCGATCCTACAGCTGGAGCCTTTCTGCGGCGCGTTCCTATACACCCACATCGACAAAGAGGGGACGATGCAAGGCTTCCCAATAAATGTAGCCAAGCGCTTAAAGTTGCTCACCGGGCGGCAGCTTATCGTAGCTGGGGGCATTCGCGATGCAACGGAGGTAGAGGCGCTCGACCGGATCGGCGTCGACGCGGTCGCCGGCATGGCGGTTTACACCGGCACGATGCCTGCATGAGCCCCATCACTATCTTCGCTCAGAGCGCCTGGACGCAAAATAAAGCCCCGCGGCCAGAAAGGAAACCGCTACGATCGCCGCGACGAAACCTTGGCGAAGGTCATGTCTCCGAAAGGCAAAGCCTGCGTCGATGATCCAAAGTAGTGCAAGGCAAAGCCAGATTGTCGCGGTCCGCATCTGCAAGAGAATAGCACTACGCAAACGAAATCGGCATGCTTTGCATCCATGTCTCTGGGCAACGTAGACTTCCGCTTGCTGGTTTGAGGCAAGAGCATCGGAAGTAAATTCAGAAGTAGAACATGAGGGCAGTCAGATGGCAGGTCAGAAGAGTCGGTTGCGTGTGGCCAAGCGCCTCGACGAGGTTGGATTTTCAGAGATTGTCCAGGTTCGCAATCGCGTGATGGAACTGCGCGCAGCCGGTAAGGTCGTTCACGGATTTCATGGCGGCGAACCATTCTTTGAAACCCCAGACGCGGTCAAGCAAGCGATGACCAAGGCGCTGACCGAAAACCAAACCAGATATGCACCGTCCTCCGGCATTGAACCGCTGCGCACGGCCCTGGCGCAAAAGCTCACGAGCAAGAATCACATTCCCACTGGCCCCGGTGACGTGTTGGTGACCGCCGGTGGCGCTCATGCGATCTATGTCGCATTTCAGGCGGTCCTCGACCCCGGTGACGACGTGCTCCTTTTCTCACCTTTTTGGACGCCCATTCGCGAGATGATCAACGGCGCCCAGGCGCGGCCGCTGCTCGTGCCGACCACGAGCGCGCGGCGTCACGGGCTTACTGCCACGCTCGAGAAGATGACGACCTCGCACACTCGTGCCATTTACTACAACACGCCGCAGAATCCCGCCGGAACCGTCTTCACCAAAAGCGAAGCCGAGGAGGTCGCAGCCTTCGCCCGAAAGCATGACCTTATCGTCATCGCCGACGAAGCCTATGAGGACCTCGTCTATGAGGGCGAGCACTTTTCGATTGCTTCGTTGCCCGGAATGGCCGAACGAACGATCTCAACCTTCACCTTCTCCAAGAGCTATGGAATGACCGGCTGGCGCATCGGATATCTCACCGCGCAAGAGCCGTTCATGAGCGCGCTCCGCAAGCTGGTCTTGTACTCAATAAATGGGGTCTCCACTCCCACGCAGTGGGCAGCGCTCGAGGCATTGTCACTTCCCGAGGAGGCCTTCGCACAGCGTCGACGCGAATACCGGGTACGCCGCGATCTGTTGGTCTCCGGCCTCAATGAGCTTGGCCTAGAGTGTGCAATACCTCCGGGCGCTTTCTACGCGTTCCCCCGAGTTCAATCGATCCACAAAGAGAGTCGCAAGGCGGCGGAGATTCTACTCGAAAAGGCCCACGTGGCGAGCATTCCGGGCTCAGTCTTTGGTGCTCAAGGCGAAGGTCACCTTCGCTTTGGCTATGCAACCTCTCTTGAAGCCATTCACAGTGGCCTGGAGGCGCTGCGCACTTTCTTGAAAAAGTGAATAGTGGATTACCGCCTACGCCTCTCCGATCCATCGCTAGGGGCAGATCGCTTCGGCGAAGTGAACCGCGCGCCGGTCAGAGTTCTGCGCAATCTGCTCGCGACAGCTAAAACCATCTGTAACGATGACGGTTGCAGAATCGGCCTGCCGCACCGCCGGCAGTAGCACTCGCTCCCCAACGGCTTGAGAGACCTCAAACTTCTCCTTCTCAAAACCGAATGGGCCGGCCATACCGCAGCAACCCGAGTCGAGATATTCGACCTGAGACCCCGTGGCGCGAAGCAAAGCCAGCTCATCGTTCATCTTCATGAGCGACTTGTGATGGCAATGGCCATGCACCAACAGTTTCCTCTGCGGACTCTGCGGCGGCTTATATGTTGGCGCGTGCCGGACTAGAAATTCGCTCAGAAGAAACACCTGACTGCGAAGCCGCTCAGCTCGCGGATCGTCAGGAAACAGATTACGAAGCTCATCGCGGAAGACGCTGGCGCAGCTAGGCTCGAGAACGACGATAGGCGTCTCGCTATCGATCTGCGTCGCCAGCGCGGTCATCACCTTTTCCAGATATTGCCGGGCCTGCGGCAGGAAACCAAAGTCGTACAGCGGACGTCCGCAGCAAATATGGCCGCGCGGTACTTCGACCCGAAATCCGGCGGACTCAAGCACCCGCTGCGCCGCCGTCAAAGCCGAAGGGTGAAAGTAGTTGTTCCACGTGTCCGGCCACAGCATCACCCTCGGCATCGAACTCGCAGCTGCAACAGGTGCGGCACTCTGAAAGCTCCTTGCAGCAAATATCGGCAAGTTCCGCTGCTCCGCAATAGCCCGCCACACGCTTGATCGAACTCCCGGCCAACGGTGCACGCATCGCAAAGTTGGCCAGCCTCGGAGTAACGCCGGGTATGATCGACGTCAGATGCGCCCAGCGGTCCATGAAGCCGAAAAGGTAATGACGCAGCGGATGCAAGCGCCCTTCGTAGTAGTGCGATAAGAACTCAGCCTTGTAGGTTGCCACGTCCACGTTGACCGGGCACTCGGTCTTGCATGCTTTGCACGCCAGGCAAAGCTCAAGTGCCTCGTGTACCGACTCGTTCTTCCACCCGTCTTTTAGCACGTTGCCTTCGAGCATCTCCCACAGCAGATGGGCGCGTCCCCGCGTCGAGTGCCTCTCTTCGCCGGTTGCCATATAGCTAGGGCACATCGTGCCCGCATCCACCTTCCGGCAGGCGCCCACCCCTACACACCGCAGCGTCGCGTCAGAGATCGACCCGTGGTCATCGGGAAAGCTGAAATGAGTTTCATAAGAATGTTCGCGATAATTCGCGCCCAGTCTCAAGTTGTCCTGAGGCTCATATACGGCGACTGGGTCGACCACTTTGCCCGGATTCATCTTGTTCTCCGGGTCCCAAATCGCCTTGAACTCGCGAAAGGCCTGCATCAGCTCCGGCCCAAACATCTTCGGCAGCAACGCCGCGCGCGCCTGGCCATCGCCATGCTCCCCAGAGAGTGAGCCGCCGTGCTCGATCACAATGTCGGCGGCGCGATCGAGGAACTCGCGAAAATTGCGAATGCCTGCTTCACTCTCAAGATCAAAGTTGATGCGCAGGTGCACGCAGCCCTGACCAAAGTGGCCATACATCGGGCTGCGATAGCCGTACTCGTTCATCAAACCAAAAGTCTGGCGCAGAAACGAACCTAGTTTCTCGGGCGCCACGGCAGAATCTTCCCATCCCTCCCAGCCATGCGGTTCGCCGGGTACATAAACAGTCGCACCCAGAGCCGATTCGCGCACCTTCCACACGCGCCGTGCTTCCTCGATCGAATAGGCACGGGCAACCGGAACGACGCTCATACTGCTAACCGAGCTCATCACCGCATCGACCTGCGAATCAACTTCCTGCTCCGACCACGCGCCAAGCTCGACCAACAGATGGCCTTTGCCCGAAGGAAGCAGCACAACATCATCGACTGCCAGCTTCTTCCGCAGCATGAAATCGACCAGCATGCCATCGAAGCCTTCAAGGCCGATCGGTTTGAAGGCCAGCAATGCAGGTACATGATCCGCAGCAATGAAAGGATCCGGAAATCCCAGAGCCACCAGCCGCCGATGCGGAGGACTATCCGTCAACCGCAGATTCGCACCAAGAACCGTGACACAGGTTCCCTCGCTACCCACCAGCGATCGCGCCACATTGAAGCCATTCTCCGGCAGCAGCTCATCAAGGTTGTAGCCCGAAACGCGCCTCGGAATCCGCGGAAATCGCCGCCGCACCTCGTCGGCATAACGGTCGCGCAACTTTGCCAGGCTGGAGTAGATCTGCCCGCGCCTCCCACCCGCTGCGATGATCGACCGCAGCTCCTCATCACTCGTCCCGCCCACGGTAAGTTTGGTGCCGTCATAGAGCAGGATGTCGAGCGACTCAACGTTGTCCACGGTCTTGCCGCCGAGTAGCGCATGCACTCCGCAGGAGTTGTTCCCAATCATGCCGCCGATCGTGCACCGGCTATGCGTGGCCGGGTCTGGCGCGAAAGTCAGATGGTGCAGTTCGGCGGCATCGCGCACGCGGTCCAGCACAATCCCCGGCTCAACCCGCGCTCGCTTTGCCGCCGGATCCAGCGCAACGATCTGGTTGAGATATTTCGAGAAATCGAGAATCACCGCAACATTGCAGCACTGCCCCGAGAGACTTGTGCCCCCGCCTCGCGCCAGTATTGGAGCACCAACCGCTCGGCACGCAGCCACCGTCGCTTCCACATCGCTTGCATCTCGCGGAATAACGAGCCCAATCGGCACCTGCCGATAATTCGACGCGTCGGTCGCATAGAGCGCGCGCGAGCCATCGTCGAAGCGGACTTCGCCCCGCACAGTCTTCTTCAGTAGAGCTTTCTAGTTTTTGAGAATCGCTGAAGCTCTCATGCGCATGAGGCCTCTGCTTCAGAATGTTGAAGTTTGTAGCAGTTGTCGTCACGGGAAGATGGTAGCAGCCAAACGTCTTTCAGGCAGTAGGCTAGGCGAGTGTCGCTCCGGAATCGTCAATTTCTCCCGTGGCATCCACACCCGCCGCATGTCCCATCGCCCTGAAGAGAATAGTCAGCAACGCAGAAACCAGCAGGTTCGCCGCCAGTGCGGGGATCGCAGCGTACATGGCATAGGTCTGCCCGCCAATATGAAACGGAAAGATCGAGCTCTTTAAGTCGCGAGAGATAGCCATCGCCGTTCCCGTCGCCATCCCCACTGCCCATCCCCAGAACAGCGCGCGGCCATGAAACCAGCGCGTGAAGACCCCAAACACGACAGAAGGGAAGAGTTGCCCAATCCAGATACCGCCAAGCAACTGCAGTTCGATCGCATATTGCGCCTTCACAAAGAGAACAAAAGCGAGCGCTCCAAGCTTGATGAAGATCGACACCAGCCTCGCGTTTTGCGCCTCTTCCGCGTTAGTCATCTTGCGCCGCCGCACTTCGCCGAGCAGGTTGCGGGTAAACAGATTCGCCGAGGCGATCGACATGATCGCCGCCGGTACCAGCGCGCCAATGCCAATTGCCGCCAGGCAGAATCCCGCAAACCAATCCGGGAACATCTTCACGAAAAGCAGCGGCACCACGCTCGAGGTATTCGCCGTGTGAATGCCAGCAGCCAGCGCCATAAATCCCAGAAGAGCGACCAGCGCCAGCAGCAGATTGTAGGCGGGCAAGAGCGCAGCATTCCGCCGGATCACCCGCCCGCTTGCCGAACTCAAAACACCCGTAATCGTATGCGGATAAAGCACCACTGCGAGCGCCGAGCCAAACGCCAGAGTCGAGTAACTCAGATACTGCGAAGGCGGCAAGATCAACGAACCTGGCGGAGTATGCGTCTTGAGCGCCGCGCCAGCGGTTGCGAAAATGTGCCCGTAACCGCCCAGCTTCGCGGGAATGAAAATGACCGCTGCCACCACCATGATGTACAACATCACGTCCTTCACAATGGCGATCGCCGCAGGAGCGCGAAGCCCGCTGGTATAGGTATAAGCCGCCAAAATCAGGAAAGCCGCGATCAGCGGCCACTCTCCATGAATGCCCAGCGCCGCGATCACTTCGCGCATCCCGACCAGTTGAAGCGCGATATACGGCATTGTGGCCAGGATTCCCGTAAGCGCAATCGCTATCGAGAGCGCGCGGCTGCCATAGCGTCCCCGTACGAAGTCAGCGAGCGTCACATAACCGTTGCGGTGACAGATAGCCCACAGCTTCGGCAGCACCAGCATCATGTAGGGGTACAAAAGAATGCAGTAGGGGATCGCGAAGAATCCGTAAGCGCCCACCCCATACATCGCCGCCGGAACGGCGATGACCGTGTATGCGGTATAAAAATCCCCGCCGATCAGGAACCACGTGATCAGCGTCCCGAACTTCCGCCCGGCCAGCCCCCATTCTTCAAGGCTGTTGAGATCGGCTGCTCGCCAGCGCGCGGCAAGAAATCCCGCCACGGTAACCAGTGCGAAGCAAGTGCAAAAGACAACGATCGCGATGGGGTTGATAGCGGGAATCATTTCGAAATGAATCTATCCTATCGGTTCAAAGCTTGAAAGCTAGTCGTCCTTACCGCAACAGGCTCCCATTCGGACCCGTCCACTCGTCGACCACAATCCCCAGATCGTTCAGCATTTGAATCGTAGCCTCAACGTTGCGCCGCACTGCGGGCCGATCGGCCTTCGTCTCGATCGGAGTTTCTTCAATCGCAATCACCCGCCCATAAGGCCACGCCCCTTGCGGCACTGCAGCCAGCGCAGTCGGCAGATCGGCGAGCCGCAGATCCAGCTCCTGCTTGCGAGCGTCGGCAGGCCGCAACATTGTCCCGGTCCCATAAGCATTCGGAGTGGTGTCGGGCAAGATCACACGCATGTGGATCGTTTCGCGCCCTACGGTCAGAAAGGGATTGGTCCAGCTGTTCTCGGTATGCACAGCCAGATACCGGCTCTTCGCTGGCGGGGGAATCTCGTCAATCTCCTGCCGTGCGGTATCTTTCGCCTGTTGCGCTGCCAGCGCTGCTTGGCGCGCCTCGGCGCCCGCATCGGAAGGCGGAGGGACGATCTTCGAGCAACCGGCCAAAGCCGAGATCAGGAGGTAGCTCAACGTGAACTTGTAGATCGAAACGCGCACAGAGCCAAGCATATCAAGGATGTTGCGGCAACTTGCGAAGCTTAGCCACGGTTTTGGAGGATGAGCCTCATCGGCAAACACCTTTCGATTCAGCGCCCCTTCCAAACCGGCGGCCGCTTCTCCAGAAAGGCCCGAGTCCCTTCCGCTTTGTCTTCGGTTGCACAGCAAACTCCGAAGAGTGAGGCTTCAAGGTCAAGTGCCTGGCGAAGCGGCAAATCGTAACCAGCATGCACTGCGGCAATCGTCTGCCGGATGGCCAGCGGAGCATTCGCCGCCATCGCTAGCGCAAGTTCCTCACCCCGCTTCAAAAGGTCCCCGGCGGCAACCACCTCGTCAACCAGGCCTAACCGGAATGCCTCCGCGGCAGAAATGATCTCGCCGGTAAGCAGCAACTTGAGCGCCGCGCCTTTGCCGATCAGCCGAGGCAGTCGTTGCGAGCCTCCATAGCCGGGAAGCAGCCCAAGCTTCACCTCCGGCTGACCAAGCTTCGCGGTTTCGCTGGCCACGCGCACGGTGCAAGCCATCGCCAACTCGCATCCTCCGCCAAGCGCAAAGCCATGAATGCAGGCAATGACGGGCTTGCCGCAACCTTCGATCAACTCCAGGATGCGCTGCCCGCGAGCGGCAAGCCTCTGGCCCTCCGTCGCCGAAATCGCAGCAAGCTCCTGAATATCCGCGCCGGCGGCAAACGCCTTCTCACCCGCCCCAGTCAGTACAATGGCGCGAACGCTCTCGTTCGCCGTCAACTCCGTGAAAGCGCGCTCAAGCTCGCTAAAAGTCGCCTGGTTGAGTGCGTTCAGCACCTTGGGACGATTGAGTGTCACGACCGCAAGCGGCTCGCGAATCTCAAAGAGAATGTTTTCGAAGCTCATAAGTGCACCAAAGAAAGAGGGCTTGCCTTGAGAAGCCGGCTAGCTAGCCTTCGTTCGAGATTTCGCGATAGCGTCAAGAACTCCATTAAGGAAATTGATCGACTCCGGCGCAGAGAAACGCCTCGCCACTTCCAGCGACTCGTTGATGATGATCGGCGCGGGAGTAGCCGGGAAGCCAAGCATCTCCGCAACGGCCGCTCGCAGCACGTTACGGTCGACCGCCGGCATACGCGTCAACCGCCAGTTCGCCGAATTTTTCTCGATTAGAGCGTCAATCTCCGCCTCGCGAACGCTCGCCACTCGGTAAATATCTTCGGCGAAGCCGCGTGTCTCCGGGTCGAGATCGGCCTCGGAACGCGCGTCCCAGAAAGATTTCTGCACCTGCTCCGGCGTCTGCTTGCCGATATCGCCCTGGAAGAGCATCTGCATCGCCAGTTCACGAGACTTCCGCCGCTTGCCAGTCGCGCTCACTTAATTGCCTCGCTGGAGCTCTCGTCTGCCTTGAGCTTTTTATGTATCGATACCATCTCGATCGCCGCCACCGCTGCCTCAAATCCCTTATTGCCTGCCTTGATCCCGGCCCGATTCAGCGCCTGCTCCAGGTTCTCGCAGGTAAGCACGCCGAATGCATGAGGAACGCCCGTATCCTGCTGCGATTGGCCGATGCCCCGCGAAACCTCGTTATAGATGGCCTCGTAATGGGCAGTCTCGCCCCGAATCAAGCAACCTAGGGTGATGATGGCATCGAACTTCTTCAACTCGGCGAGCGCCCGCGCCGCGGAGGGAACCTCCCAAGCGCCCGGAACGCGGACGATCTCGATATCGGCCTTGGCCGCCCCGCTCCGGTAAAGGGCGTCGAGCGAGCCTTCAAGCAGGCGATCAGTAATGACGGCGTTCCAGCGTGCGACGACGATGGCGAATCGCATTCCCGCCGCTGACAAATCACCCTCAACCGCAATCGGTTTGTCCTTCAGAGGCTCCGTCCACTCCCAGAAAGAGAAACTGTGACCAGGAGCCGGCTCGACGGTAAACAACCGCGACTTCCAGACCGTATCTGAGATCTCCGACGATGGATCTTGCAGACCACGTGCGACCATCCAACCCTTGGCAATCTCGTAGATCGAATCGAGACCGACAACCTCGATCAGAATCTCTGCAGGAGCCGGGTTCGGTCCATCCACGATCTCCAGGTTGCCGATCGGAGCCAGGAACGGAGCGCCCCGGCTGCCGTCGATCTGCCAACCCCGTCCCGGCTCAAAGCCCAGGGCTGCAAAGAAGCTCGATAGCTGTTCATAAACCTCGGCTGAATCAGCCCGCCGTACTAGAGTAATGCCCTTAATCATGTCTCTACTACAGTAACAGCGCGGGATTCGGCATTTCGAACACGAACTCAAACGGAACGTCTACCGTGGTAGAATACAAAGGTAGAAAGGTAGAAAATGAGTCTTAACATCAAAAATGACGAAACCTATCGCCTAACCCAGGAGCTCTCTCAATTGACCGGCGAGAGCCTGACTACGGCGGTCACCATAGCCGTGCGTGAGCGATTGGAACGGCTGAAGCGCCAACCCCGCGAGAGCAGGTTTGAGCGGCTTATGGCTATTGCGAGAGACAGCGCACCCCGTTTCAAAGAACCGTGGCGCTCGATGGATCACGGAGACCTGCTCTACGATGAGAGTGGCCTCCCGAAATGATTGTCGACACTTCAGCTCTTGTGGCGATTTTGCGTGGAGAGCAAGACGGTCCCGAGCTGGCTCGAATCATCGAAAACGCACCGATCATCCGCATCTCGACCGCCACCTATCTTGAAACTGCGATTGTCCTGGACGCGAACCGCGATCCGGTGCTGAGTCGCAGGCTCGATGAGTTGCTCATCGACGCCGCCGTACAATTCGAGCCCGTCACCGAAGCCCAGGCGCGCATAGCCCGATCGGCCTATCAAGACTTCGGCAAAGGAAGCGGCCACCCGGCAAAGCTCAACCTCGGCGACTGCTTCGCCTACGCGCTCGCAAAGACAAGCGGGGAACCACTGCTCTTCAAGGGCGACGACTTTGGACATACCGACATTCGCACAGCTAGATAGCAAGATAGGTCGCAATCAGTTATTTGCCTCCGCTTCGGTCGTCAACTTAGCCGGGCAACCCCTGAATGTTACGAATTCTTCGCAGTTCCTATTGCATTTTCCGCCATTGCATGGCAATCTCTCAAAAGCGCAGGAAACCCCGATGCAACGCATATCTCAAAACTCGATGCGTAGACTACCTCAGCCAATACTTGGACGAGGAAGTCGCCGGGCGCGGTCACGAAAGTCTCTTAGCGATCTCGCTTTATCCCGCGCAATTCGCCTCACAATTTAAGCGCCACTAGAAGATAACTGGAACAGCCGTCCGTTAGCTGCCATCCATTCATCTCCTTGCTCACTGGTCTCCAGACGGAGAGTCCACGCTTGTGGCCGCTTGTCCAACCTCCGGTATATCCGGATAGAAGGCATGGCATGTGATGTTCAAGATATTCATCAGAGGAGGCATCGCCCACGGCCGCACTTCGTTGTGCGCCACTTGCGCCTCGGCGCACATCGTCACCGGTTACCGCGAGTCCGAGATGGTGGTGATTTGCACCGAAGCGAACCCCCACATCCCCATCCGCTTTGAGGTCAAGGACTGCACGCAGTACTCTGCCCGCAATCAGGTAACGCCCCCGCCCGCGCCGCGCAAGTTCGGGTTCTGTGTCGGCGAAGCGACGACCAACGAAGAAGAGCATGAGATGGTCGCCACCGAAGAATAACGAAATCAACCGTGCTCTACTCTGCAACAAATAGAGCACGGTTGATGCCGTCGATTGCCCGTTGCAGATATCGCGGTCGCCGGACCCTAATCTTTAGGCTCGGCAGGTAACTCGGCTGGTATAGTTTCCCTCATGTTGATCTTTGCCTGTCTGGTGTTGGCCCTCTTTGCGGGAATTCTGACCTGTCTCGAGGTTGGCTGGCGCTTGCGGACTAGAAACCTCGCGACCGAGACTGAGAAGTCCGACGCCGGCCTCAACGCGCTCGATGGCGCTGTCTTTGGCCTGATGGGCTTACTGATTGCCTTTACATTCTCCGGCGCCGCCTCCCGCTTCGAGGCCCGCCGCGCACTCATCGTGCAGGAAACCAACGACATTGGAACCGCGTATCTGCGCATCGACATGCTGCCCGCCGATACGCAACAGGCGTTGCGCCAGGACTACCGCGACTATCTCGACACGCGCCTGGATTTTTACGACAAATTAGGCGGAGACATCGAACCAGCCAAGCGGGCTTTCGACAAGAGTATCGATTTACAACACAAAATCTGGACGGAGTCCGTGGCTGCCACCGCGCGGCAAAGTTCGGCTGCCGTCACGACGCTCGTTCTCAGCTCGGTGAACACGATGATCGACGTCACGACCACGCGGCTGGTCGCTCTGGAGACCCACCCGCCTCCGGCGATCTATCTGGCGCTCGCGGCGGTGGTCCTCGCAAGCTCCGTGCTCGCCGGCTATGCCATGGCCAAGTCCGGGCGTCGAAACTGGCCCCATATGCTGATCTACGCCGGCACCCTCGCCTTCGCCGTCTATCTGATCTTCGATCTCGACCATCCTCGTCTGGGCCTGGTGCGGATCGACAGCGCCGACCACTTCCTCGTCGATCTGCGTAGCAGCATGAAATAGTCGGAATTCCGCCAAACGCCTCAGTCGGCGCATATCAATTTTCTTGATGGGATGTAAACTCTGGCGACAAAGTGCCGTCTATATCAGTGAATGGCTTATGCCGCTGCAAATGAGATGGCAGTGAGTGGCGATACGGCCGTCGCGGCCCCTGCGGTCCTGGGTCTCGACGATATCGAGGGCGTGATGCGCCTGTATCGAGGCCGCATCCTGCGCTACGCCATGTTCGCTGTCCGCGATCGTGACGCGGCCGAGACGATTACCCAGGATTGCTTTCTCAAGGCCTACCGCGCGCGGGAGAGTTTTCGCGGCGACTGTAGCTTGAGCACTTGGCTGATGCAGATCGCCGTCAATTTGGTAAGGGATTACGCCCGCAGCAAGCAGTTCCAGTTCTGGAAGCGGGCGCAAACCTCAGCCGTGGATGTCTCCGAAGTGACTGAATTCCTGAAACATCCCGGGAGTTCGGCCGAGTCCGGCGTACTTGCCCGCGAGCAGTTGAAGGCGGTTTGGACAGCGGTTGAGAAGCTATCCAGGATGCAGCGCGAAGTATTTTTGTTGCGGTTTGTCGAGGAAATGGAACTGCGGGAGATTGCCGAGTTGATGGGGATGAAAGAGAGTACCGTCAAGTCCCATCTCTACAGGGCCCTGAACGCAGTGCGGGGTCGAGTGTTAACGGAAGCGGATGGTGCGCAATGAAGACTGAAAATCCGAACAGCGGACATCTGACGGAGAAAGAGATTTCGCAATGGCTTGTGGAAGGCCCGGAGCCGTCGGCCAGCCAGCACGTCGAGAACTGCGGAACCTGCCAGGCGAAGTTGACCGAGGCTCAAGCGCCATTGAATGCATTCCGTAGCGCCTTGGTGGAGTGGAGCGAGGCCCAGCCAGCTCCGGCGATGGCTCCCCAAAGCTCCGCCGCCCGGAATGAAAGCTCTTGGAGTCAGCGCCTATGGCTCCCAGCCGCGAGCTTCGCCATAGCAGCACTCCTTCTGGTTGGTTACGCCAAGCTCCCCACTCTCTTACACGGCAAATCCAGTGGGCAGCCGGCAGTGGCAACAGCATCGACGACAGATTCAGACGAAGCTCTTTTGAATCAGGTCGATATTGAGGTATCAGAAGCCGTCCCGGATTCAATGGCGCCGTTGACCGACCTCGTGTCCTGGGATTCCAGCGAGGGGTCTGCCGCATCAGCAACGGCCACCGAAAAGCACGCGCCAAAGAAGATTTCGACCAGACCGGTGATCGCCAAAGCGCCCGTTGACGTGACGAACTAAAGGAAACAAATGGCACGAGATAGCCGCACCGCGGAGACAATCCGGAAAGCTTCATCCAGCTTGGCAAGGGTTCTGCTGCTTGCAGGGCTCTCCTGCGGAATTGCGGGAACTGCTCTCGCCCAGGATGGCGGCGGCAATCCGCCCCCTCCCATGCAGTCGAACCGGCCGCCTATGGAGCGCGCCTTCGACCACGGTGGCATGGGTCGAGAGGGCATGGGGCGCTGGTGGGACAATCCCCAGGTAGCGAAAGACATCAACCTCGCTCCCGACCAGAAACAGAAGATGGACGACGTATTCCAACAAAGCCGGATGAAGCTGATCGATCTCCACGCTTCCTTGCAAAAAGAAGAGGCCACGCTCGATCCGCTGATCAACGCTGATTCTCCGGATGAGGCCAAGGTTCTTGCTCAGATCGATAGAGTGGCGCAGGCCCGGGCCGAACTCGAAAAGGCCAATGCCCGGATGCTGCTGTCTGTCCGCCAGGTACTCACCGCCGATCAGTGGACCAGGCTCAAAGCAGCGCGCGCCGAGAGAATGGCGGCCCGCGGCCCGCGCGGCGGACACGATGGCCCCGGCATGGGCCCCCGCCGCCGCCGAATTAGATCAGGTTTGCAGTAGCGAGCGAAGCGCCTTTGGCCCATATGGCAAAGGCGCTCTTTTTTTGCTCGCCTCGGTCCCCGCCCCTTAACAATTGGAAAAGCTACAATAGAAGCTGGGAATTCCCTGCAAGGAATGGCATGTACGAAGTAACCGTAGAGGCGGGTTTTTCCTCCGGACACTACCTGCGCAATTACAAAGGTAAGTGCGAGAACCCGCATGGACACAATTACAAGGTCGAAGTCACTCTTCGTGGCGAGTCCTTGGACAAAGCCGGCCTCTTGCTCGACTTCAAAGATCTGAAGCAGGTCATGCGCCCCGTCGTCGACCGCCTCGACCACCAGATGATCAACGACCTCGAGCCATTCACCGAGATCAACCCATCGGCCGAAAACCTCGCCCGCTACTTCTTCGACGAAACCAATCGCCAGCTCGACGAGATGACCTCCGGCCGCGTCCGCGTCAAAGACTGCACCATCTACGAGACCGACACCACCTCGGCGAAGTACTACGAGTAGGCCCTAAGTTGTATCTGATTGAAATCTACAAATCCGTTCAGGGCGAATCGAGTTTCGCAGGCCGCCCCTGTATCTTTGTACGCCTCGCCGGCTGCAACCTCCGTTGCGCCTGGTGCGACTCCGAATACACCTTCAAAGGCGGCTACAAGCTCACTGAAGACGAAGTCGTCGCCGAGATCGAAAAGCTCGCTCCGGTGCGCCTGATCGAGTTCACCGGCGGCGAGCCGATGCTCCAGGAAAAGGAGCTCGTTCCACTGATGAAGCGACTCTTGGCCTCAGGATATGAGCTAATGATCGAGACCAGCGGGGAGCGTCCGTTGGTCAACGTTCCCGCCGAAGTCCACAAGATCGTCGACGTAAAATGCCCCGGCTCCGGCGAAGGCGGTTCATTCAGGACGGACAACCTCCAGGCACTCACCAGACGCGACGAAGTAAAGTTCGTCATCAGCGACCGCACCGACTACGAATTTGCCCGCGAATTTGTCCGCGAGCATCGACTTGGAGTCGAAGGTCGGTTCGGTACTCTTTTCGCCCGCCTTCACCAAAACGCCCTCTCCGATCCGAACAGCCGAAAACTGCCTCCTCGATCCCCGCGTCCTCGTCGAGTGGCTTCTCGCCGACGGCCTCGAAGCCCGCCTAAGTCTCCAAATCCACAAATTCGTCTGGGAACCTGCGATGAAGGGCGTGTAACATCCTGTGGCGCAAACTTACTTCGTTCCCGCCGCCAAATACTTATCAAACGGCACTTCAAAATAAAGAAGCTCTCTCCCATCGGCACCCTGCAACCGGCGCAAATAAAGCTTAGCGCCCTTGAGCGGGTTGCTGAGGTTCTGAACATCATAGAAAAGAAACCCTGCCCGAGTGGTGTGCGGCTCAACCACCAAAGCCTGATACTCGAACTCCTGGAAATCCTCATCGACCTTGGTGTTCTTATCTTTTGGTTTCGGCAGACCCGGTACCGCAATCTTTGGCCCCATCACGTTCTTAGTATCAGTCGTGCGTCGTTCCACATCCTCAGGCTCCGCGGCGGGAATCTTATCGCCGTTCGCGGTAATGAAGTGAATACGCGCCTGCTCCAGGTTGATCGGCTTGTCGCCGTCGTTAGTGATAATGATGCGGATCGGCATAAATCCAAACTTCAAATAATCGATGCGGAAACAACTGGCCTTCTCTTTGGTGTTGTAAGGGTCCGCTGCGATGGTCACGTGCTCATCGGCGTGGGCCTCAAAAGCCGGGTAGCTTGATGCCACGCCAGCCGGCGGCGGAGCATGTTCGGCTCCGCTGAAACGCGTGCAAAGTAACAATAAGCCGGAGATCAGAGTTGCGATGAGAAAGCGGCGAGTCACAGGCACGATTATCATCAACCATTAAGACTAGCGCAAAGCCAATTCGAAAGCGGCGAGCATCCGCTTGGTTGCGCGAATGAAGATCGAGGTTTGGCTCCTGCTGATGTTCCTCTACAGTCTCGCGTGGATGGTAGCTCTTGCGATCAGCGCCCCGTGGTGGCTGTGGAAGATGGCGACGACCGGCAAGTACCGCGAAGGCCTGGCGGAGCGACTCGGTAGCGTTCCGGCGCGTCTGTTCTCGGCTGGTGATACTCGCCCGGTCATTTGGATCCACGCCGTCTCTGTCGGTGAGGTCATCGCCATCAGCGGACTCGTGCGCGAGCTTAGAGACAGAGCACCTAGCTATCGAGTCGTCATCTCCACCACAACCCGCACCGGTCAGCAGATCGCGCGCGAGCGTTTCGGCGCCGAAAATGTCTTCTATTACCCACTCGACTTTGCCTTTGCCGTGCGCCCCTATCTCCGCAAAATACGGCCACAGTTGTTCGTCCTTGCCGAGACGGAATTCTGGCCACGCATGCTCCATGAAGCTCGAAGCGCTGGAGTCCCCGTCGCTGTCGTCAACGCCCGCATCTCCGACCGCTCCTATCCTCGCTATCTCCGCCTTCGCGCTCTTTGGAAGCGGCTTCTCCGCGGCATCGCGGTCGCACTCGCCCAGACCGAGGAGGATGTCGCGCGCCTTCAGGCCATAGGAATTCCAGCAGAGAGAGTAAAGCTAGGCGGAAATCTAAAATATGACGTCCGCGCCAACCCGGCATCGGGCGTCGCCGAATTGCTTCGCGCCACCCTGCCAGACAGCGCAAAGCTGCTGGTCTGCGGCAGCACGCTCGAGGGAGAAGAACAGCTCCTCCTCAATGCGTGGCCCAGACTTACAGCCGACCATCCCGATTTACGCATGGTCCTCGCACCCCGCCACCCCGAGCGGTTTGGCTCAGTAACCGCCCTGCTCGAACAGAGCGGAATCCGCTGGTCGCGGCGCTCGGAATGGAGACCCTCAGATCACCCTAACTTCGAGTCCGGCTCCGTGCTCCTGCTCGATTCGATCGGAGAATTGGCCGCCATCTATTCGCTCGCCACAATCGCCTTCATCGGCGGAACCCTCGTGCCCGCCGGTGGCCACAATCCCCTCGAGCCAGCCCAATTCGGCGTCCCCATAATCATGGGGCCTCACTTCGAAAACTTCCGCGAAATCATCGAAAAGTTAAAAGCCCAACAAGCAATACGAATTGTGGAACCAGCGGAGCTAAGCGCCGTACTACTCACCATGCTGCGTGACAAGAGCACATCGCGGACCATGGGCGCTCGCGCCCGCGAGGTCTTCCACGCCGAGGCCGGCGCAACCGCCCGCACCGTCGAAGCTCTCCTCTCTCTCTTGCCGGAGAAGCCCGCGTGAGCCGTAGGTATCTAGAGCCGCTCTCCGCGATCTACGGGGCCGCAGTGGCCGCAAAAAACCTTGCCTACGAAAATCGATGGTTCTCGGCAAGGCTGAGCTGGCCGGTCGTCAGCATCGGCAATCTCTCCGTCGGCGGTTCTGGAAAAACCCCGCTCACTATCCGCCTCGCCGAATTGCTCACCGCCGATGGAATAGCCGTCGACGTACTCTCGCGAGGATATGGCCGCACCTCCAGCGCAACCGAACGCGTCGACCCTGCCGGCGACGCCGAGCGCTTCGGCGACGAACCGATGCTCATTGCCCGCCGCACAGGAGTTCCCGTTTTCGTCGGACCCAGCCGTTACCAGGCCGGACTCCTCGCGGAAGGCGACTCCCCGGAGCCTGCCCAGCGAACCTTGGCCGTGCACCTATTAGATGACGGCTTCCAGCACCGCCAACTCGCCCGCGCCGTGGATATCGTCGTCATCCACCGCAGCGATTTTGCCGAAAGACTTCTACCCGCCGGTCGGCTCCGCGAACCGCTCTCCGCCCTGCACCGGGCAGACTTCATCGCCCTCCGCGAAGAGGACGTAGATCTCGAGCCGCGCCTGCGTCACCTAAAAATCACGGCTCCGATCTTGTGGATGCGCCGTTCCCTGACCATCCCCGACGAATTGGCTGGCACTCAAGGCAAGGTGATAGCATTCTGCGGCATCGCCAGGCCGGACGATTTCTTCTCCGCCCTCATAGCTTCCGACATCAACGTCGAGCTAGCCCTCACCTTTCCCGACCACCACCGCTATTCGCGCGAAGACGTCAATCGTCTAAAGACGGCCGCGGCCGAAGCACATGCCGTCGCTTTCGTGACCACAGAGAAAGACGCGGTCAGGCTCGACCCCGGTATGCTCCAGACCTTGGAATCCGTCGCCCCCATCCGCGTCGCTCGGCTTGAAGTATTCCTGCGCGACGAGAACTCCGCAGTCCGGCAGCTCCGCGCCAAGCTTCCCCGTTAGCTATCTGCCGCGAAAGCGGTTAATCTCGCGCCGGTCGCGCTTCGACGGCCTTCCCGTCGGAAACGCCTCAGACGCCGCCAAGGCCTTCCGCTCTGCCGCAACCTTCATCCGCAACTCGCGGCTCGCTTCGGTCTCGCGATACAACGCCTGCGCCACCGCCGCTGGTCCGCGCACTTCGCTCAGCCCTAAAACCTCAACCTGAAAGTCGCCGCCTTCATTGCGAATCTGTAGCATGTCCGCAACCTTCACCTCGCGAGCCGCTTTAGCCGGCTGGCCGTTGGCCGCAATCCTGCCCAACTCACAGGCTCGCACAGCAAGAGACCGCGTTTTGAAAAAGCGCGCCGCCCAAAGCCACTTATCCAGCCTCATAGACTGCCCATCCTTCGATCTTGCTCTATCGTCCTATTTTCAGCCCAGCACTTCCTAATCAGCCAGCTTCAATTTACCTTCAATCAATGCCCTCCGCACCGCCCAACTCAGCGTCCAAACCAACCCCAAACATCGTCCGCTACGGACGCTTCCTCGTCTTCGTCGCCGGCCTCGGCGGCCTGCTCTACGGCATTGACGTCGGGATTATCGCCGCCGCCCTGCTCTACCTCAACAAAACCATCAACCTAACCGTCGAGCAGACCTCGCTCATCGTCGCCGCCGTGCTCGGCGGCGGCATGTGCGGTTCTCTCTTTGCCGGAGTGCTCGCCGATTGGCTCGGCCGCAAAAAGATGATGGTGCTCAGCGGGCTGCTCTTCGTCTCGAGCGTCGCCTTGATCGTTCTCTCGCAGGGGTTCGTCTCGCTCTTCCTCGGCCGCCTGCTGCAAGGCATTAGCTGCGGAGTCATCGCCGTCGTCGTCCCCCTCTACCTTGCCGAATGCCTCGGTGCCGAGGTGCGCGGACGTGGCACGGCAATCTTCCAGTTCATGCTGACCTTCGGCATCGTGATCGCCGCCGTGGTCGGTTGGCTCTACACCCGGCAGGCGGAGGCCGCGATCATCGCCGCTGCCGGCAACGCGCAGTTGATCGTCCTCGCCGAGAGCCACGCCTGGCGCGGAATGTTCCTGACCGTCGTCTATCCCGGCCTGGTCTTCTTCTTCGGCGCAATGTTCCTGAGCGAGACCCCGCGCTGGCTCTTCCGCCACGGCAAGCCGGAGAAGGCCCTCGTCGCCCTGCGCCGGTCCTCTTCAGAAGAGGACGCCCAGCGCCAGTTCCGCGAGATGCAAAGCCTTGCCGCCGAAGACAGTCAGCAAACCGCCTCCCACACCGGCGGCTCGCTGCTGCAGCGGAAATATGTGCTGCCCTTCGTGCTCGCCTGCGTCGTGCTCACATGCAATCAGACCACCGGCATCAACTCAATCCTCGGCTTCCTCGTGATCATTCTGCGCCAGGCGGGAATGACCGCCAGCCACGCAACCACAGGAGATGTCGCGGTCAAGGTCCTGCAATGCGCCATGACCATCGTCGGGGTCGCCCTGGTCGACCGTAAAGGCCGCCGCTTCCTGCTCAAGCTCGGCACCGGCGGAATCGTCCTCGCCCTGCTCGCCGGCAGCCTCATCTTTTACGGCGTCGAGTCGCGCCGCACCGACATCCACGACCGGCTGCAAAACGCAGTGCAAGGCAACTCGCTGAACCTCACGCTGTCCGATCTGCAGAGCGGCAACGCAATGGCCGACTCTGGAGCCGCCAACTCCGCAGCTCAGGGCCTGACCGTCCTCTACTCCTACGGCAAAGGAGACAAGCTCGCCACGGCGCTGAGCAGCGACGCTGATCCCGTACTCCGCATCCAGCCCGACGCGGACGCTCCGAACGCGCCGCTCCACATCGAGCGCGCCCTCTACGGCCCGGTGCCCGGCGAGACCACCGGATGGCTGGTCACCGCCTGCCTCTGCCTCTTCATGGCCGCCTACGCGCTCGGCCCCGGCGTCGTCGTCTGGCTCATGCTCTCGGAGCTGATGCCAACCCGCATCCGCTCACTCGGCATGGGCATCGCACTACTGCTCAACCAGGGCGCATCGACGCTCATCGCCGGACTCTTCCTGCCCGTAGTCGGCCGCTTCGGCTACTTCGCGATGTTCGCCTTCTGGGGCGCGTGCACCGTCGTCTACTTCTTGACCGCAGCCTTCTTCCTGCCTGAAACGAAAGGCAAGACGCTGGAGGAGATTGAACAGCACTTTGAAGGGAAGACTCCGGGTATGGCGGCAGCAGGTGACTAGGCAGAGATTCCACCATGACGAGTGAAAGTGATCTCGCACTGTCCCGACTGAAACACTGGCGCCTTCTCCGCAACTGTCTCATCTGGGGATTTCTTCCGGGAATTCTGCTGCTTGCAAACCTTCTGATGTGGATAGCCCATCTCCGCTATTCGCTTCTCATCGTCGCTGGGCTTTGGGTAATCGGCTTCGCATATACTGCACGGCGAGTGCAGCGCTGGCCCTGTCCTGATTGCGGTAAATCGGTGATGAAGAAGGGCTCGTTTCACAACGATTTCTCGTCCAAATGCCTGCACTGCGGATTCTCTCTTAAGCCGAATCAGAGGTAAGCTCTTGAGCTATTTGAGCGGCCGGGCCTCCAGCGTCAACACCTCAAACGGCGCCAAATGAAAAACATGCCCCTCACCCGCCCGTAACTCAATCGCCGCCCGCGAAGCATCCGCCGCCCAGGGACTCTTCGCCATAAAACTCTGCGCCGCACCCGCCGGAAGCTCAAACGCCGCCCCAACATCCAGCGTGAAATCCTGCGCCTTATCGCTCGGATTCCGCAGAGTCAAGATCGCCTTCGCCGGAGACCACGCTGCCCATCCATAAACCTCAAGCCAGCGCGGATCACCACCCACCCAATGCGTATCCACCAGCACCGAAGCATTCGCCCGCGACCACTTCGCGGCCTCGGCGAGCGTCTCCCAGTTGGCCGTCGTTAGCAGCGCCGGAGTGATGTACAGCTCCTGCAACTGCGTTCCCGAGCCGAAGTACGAATGAACCTCGTTAGCAAAATCCCCACCCGGATCGGTCGCCAGATGCGGCGCCTGCTTCGCATAAACAATGCCATGCAGCATCAGCGAATTCAGCGGATAAAGCCGCCCCGTCTTCACCTCATAGTCATAAGTCTCGCCGTCGCGATAGGTGATCCAGCGTTCGCGATCGGTGCCCACTCCGGCGAAGTCGGTGTCCTCACCGCCGCGCCAGATCGAGTCGGCATACATCAGCCAGAACGGCGAAGGATAAGTCCCGGTCGTCAGATTGATAAACAAATCCGGCTTCAACTTGCGAAGGTCGCCAATCAGATGAATCGCCGCATCGAAGTCGCTCGAGAACGCGCTGCCCTTCACCACCCGGTCCGCATTCCCGGTGCCGTCAAACTTGAACTGGTTCACGCCATACTTGGTGACCATCTCGGTCACAGCGTCATGGAAAGCGCGCATAGTACTTCGGCCCTGACAACGCTAGACCATCATCGACGATCTCGTAACCCTCTTTCTTCGCAGCGGTAACGCGCGTCGTCTTCGCCGGCCCATAACCACCCCACGGCGAAAGCCACACTCCCGGGGCAGTCCCATATTCCGCCGCAGCTTCCTTCAACGGCGCAAACCCATCCTTGAAATCCGCACGAATCTTCCAAAGATCGTGATAATCGTCCCAGCCATCGTCAAAGAGAAACGAATCCAGCGTCACGCCGCGCTTCTTGTTCAACTCCTCGCCAATCTCATGAATCCGATTCAGCGCATCCTGCTGCGTATAAGGCGTAAAGAAGCCAATATCGAACCAACTGTTGTAATGCAAAAACGTCCGGTAAGGATGTGCCCGCTCCCGCTCGATGTAGTTCAGAAACGCCCGCCGCATTTGCCCCGGCTGCGCAAATCCAACTACCGACGAATACTCCACCGACTGTCCCGCACCGATCGGCACCCCGCTCTGCAAATCACACGTCGCTCGCCCCGCAACCACCCCACACTGCGAGAGCGGATGCTCAAAGCCAAGGAAGAAATCCCCATCCACCAGCGGAGAGCCCTTCACAACCCCGGCCAAAGCAGCACTTGGAGACCGCAAGTCGATAAGCGAAATATCGCTCACATCAACCGGCCTTCCCCCGGCATGGATCGTCAGCGACTGCCGAACATACTTCGATCCCTCGCGAAGAACTATCGTCCAGTCCGCGGTGAAACGCCCTGCGGGCTCACTCAGCGCATAGTGCACCGCAATCCCCGGCAACCGCTCCGAGTACCGTGCCGCCGTCGCATCTGGAGTGAAGTGCTCAACCCGCGCCGCACCATCCACCACCAGGTCCGCCGCGCGCAGCACGCTGCCATCGCGCAGCGCAATTGAGAAGGGACCATCAAGCGTCAAAGATGCGCCAGACTTCCTTTCCTGAATCACAACCCCGCTCAGATGGCCATCATGCATCTGCCATGCAGCCACGATGTCGTCATTGCCAAGCGTTCCGCCCTTCGCCGAATCGAGTGAGACGGTCTGCGCGCAAAGCACGCCCGCGCTCGCGGCCACAGCTATCACCAGCATCGCAACGCGAAAGGCCGTCGCCCGGCACAAAAATCTCAAGTCCATCTCAGCCAAATTCAATTCCTCTCGCTACAGTCGAATTCGTGGCATCACCCGCAGAGTGTTCTCGCGATAAATCTTGCGCAACACATCGTCAGGAAGAAAAATCCCATAAACCATCCACCGCCCCTGCCGCGAAGCATGAGAAGGATAGTCAAAGTATTCGTCCGCCGTTTCAAAGAACCGGTAGTGCAGACGATACATTGCAACCTCCGGCAATAGATCGGAGCCAAAAAGAATTCGATCCGCGAAACTTGAGAAAAAACTCCCGTGCCGAGTAAGGCTGCCGGCCAAGCTCCGGAATCCGCGAACTCATATCCACGGTCACATTCGGAAAGCGTTCCAGCATCGCAGCGACAAATTCCAAGTCCTCCGGCGATTCGCCAACGTGCGCTCCGATAAAGCGCGTCTGCGGATGCCGCGCAAACACGCAGTTCCTTTGCTCCAGCAATTCCAGCTTCGAGTACCGTGCGCCATGAAAGCTCCAGTCCGGGTGCGCAGCAAGCTCCTCATACCGCTCGTTGAACCGATCCAGCGGCTCAAAGAACGCAGCCGGATCTGCAGTGTGAAACATTACTGGAATATCAAGCTCACGCGCCTTGTCGTACAACGGGTCCAATCGCTCGTCATCGACCCGCACCAACTCGCCCCGCGCATCGCGCAGCGTCAGGCCGAGGTCTTTCCATATCTTGAACCCCACCGCGCCGCCCTCAACCAGGCGTTCCAGATAGTCAACTGTCCTTTGCATGAAGTCCGGCTCATTAAAACCCGTCCAATCCATCCACCCAATCGTGCTAAAGCGGCCCGGCGAGGCATCGCCGAACTTCCGCATGCTCCGAAAGGCATCCTCACCAACCTTCATCGTGATGTTGACCACATGCTCAATGCCGCTCTCGTCCATGATCGCCAGCACCTCTGTAGGGTCCAGCGAGTCGAGATGATTATGGCAATCGATAGCAGGGAAGCGCGGCTTCAGCACCTCGTGCACCGTGGTCTTCAGCATCGTGCGTGGCTGGAAGTCACTGACCGCAAGTTCGGTGCGCGTCTTGGCCGTGACCATGGCAACGAACTTGTCGCCGATCGCAGAGTCGTTGGTTTGGTTGTTAGATTCCTGGCTCAAGAGTCTCCATTTAGCAGTGATACTTCGGCGGGTTCGTGGCCCTTAATTCTCTTCCAACGCCAGCGCGTAGATGTCGTCCGTATTCAGGTCACGTAACAGCATCGGCATCTCATTGCCCATCCAGGTCCATCCACGAGTCCGCAATCCCCGTCACGCGATAGCCCTTGAGATCGGCGATACGTTCGATGTGGCCGTCGCCCAGATCGATGCGATAGATACCGGCGTCCTGATTCTCGCGCAGAAAATAAATCCGGCGTCCATCGCGCGACCAGACTGGGTATTCCGCGCCCTTCACTGGAAATGTCGTCCACTTCGCGGTCGTCCTGTTGAAAACACGCAAGCTTTCCGGGCCGGAGGCGAGGGCTGCGATCATGTGGCCATCGGGCGACCAGCGAGGAAAGAATGCCTCTTGTGAGCCGGGAACCAGCGTCACCTGTCCGGGGATCATGTCCCCGCTACCTATGTTCATGTTAACGATGCGAATATCCTGAGAGTCGCCATCTTTGTGACCGAAGACAATCTCGCGCCCATCGGGAGACCAGTCGGGTGTTGTCTGCGAACCTGAAGCGCCGGGAAGCAGCAGTCGCGGTTTGCCACCATCGGCCGGAACGATGTAACCGATCCGTGGGGCCCTGTAAGAGTCGGCGGCGGTATAGACAATCTGCGAGCCATCCGGCGACCATCGTGGCGCATCGACCAGAGGGCCTGCGCTTGTTAGTTGGATAGGGTTGCTGCCATCGGCTGCTGCCTTCCAAAGTACATTCTCGGGAAAGGTCAGGTAGGCAATCGATTTTCCATCCCGGGAAAACGTCACATCCTCGACCGAGGTACCCGAGAGAAAGGGTCGGAAGCTGCCGGAGTGGGCGTCCCACTTGACCAACTCGCCACGACGGGTGAAGCCGCGCGCGAAGATGGTCTTGCCGTCACGAGAGAGGATTGGCGCTCCCCAGTTGATCGGCCCGGTGGTCAACTGGAGAGGTTCGCCGGAGGGCTTCTGGAAGAGGCGGCGACGTTCATCGAGCGCCCAGATTTGGTCCTTCGACAGAAAAATAAAATACTTGCCGTCGTAGGTCCAGCGCCCGCAGCACTCTTCAGTTCCCGGTCGCCAGCCTGGGAGGACCTCGTGAAGGTTGGTGCCGTTCGTCGAAATCTCCCAGATGTGATTGTCCTTGGAAGATCGAAAACGAATCCTGGATCCGTCAGGGGACCAGCTCAGCCAATCGGGCACCCCCCCCACAGTTGCTATTTTGTGCGGATCGTTTCCGGTGCTTCCCACCTTCCATATCTCGCCGGTCGCGGTAGAGTATGCGACCGACTTCCCATCGGTGGACCAGGTAGCGTGTACCGTGCCGTCGGCCAATCGGTGCGGCGTCCCCCCGAGTATAGGGATTGTCCACAGCGGCTCCGGCGCCTGAAAATCGCCCAGCAGGGTTTGCAGGAGGAAGGTCGATCCGTCGGGAGAGACGTCCAGAACGTACGGATCCGGCAGCGCCACCGGGACGGGAGCGATCGTCCCCCCCGAAACCGAAGTCTGCGCGATGGAGGAGGGATCAAAGCGATCGAAGTAGAGCCTCACCCCGTCAGTCGCGCGAAGTGTCTTGCTTGCCCCGTCATGCGTGAGCTGCACATATCCCGTGACCCTGGGTTGAGGCAGTGGATGGAGCATCTCCCAGGCGAACAGCGACAGGGCTCCCAGCGCGACCGCGCCGACCACGGCGATAATCCGGCCTCTTCCTTTTTGGCTTGTATTGACGGCGGGAGAATACGCGCCCACTGGAATCGAGTGATAGGACGACGAGCTATCCCGATTAATCCGCTTCAGGTCGGCGCGCATCTCTGCCGCCGACTGGTAGCGCAGATCGCGCTCTTTTTCGAGCGCCTTATTGATGACCTCTTCCAGCCTGGGCGGCAAATCGGGATTCAGCCGCACCGGAGCCACGGGCAGCCGGTTCATGATGCCGTCAAAGATCACTGCAGACGTATCGCCTCGGAAGGGCAGCTTCCCCGTTGCCATCTGGTAAAGAACGATGCCGAAAGAGAAGAGGTCCGTGCGCGCGTCGAGCGGCTGCGCCCTCACTTGCTCAGGCGACATATACGCGATCGTACCCAGCGCTCCTCCTGGCGTCGTCAGGTGCGTCCGGTCTACCTCGGCAACCGTGACCTCTTCTGCGCTCGCTGACTGGGAACTGCTCGAGGCAGTGACCTTGGCCAGTCCAAAATCAAGGATCTTCGCCACACCGCGTTCGGTAACGAAGATGTTTCCCGGCTTGATGTCGCGATGAACGATGCCCCGGTTGTGCGCGGCAGAGAGAGCGTCGGCGATATCGGCCCCGATCGCCAGCAGCCGCTCCAGTTCCAGTGGTCCCTCGCTAATGAGCGTCTTCAACGTATGGCCTTCGAGGAATTCCATCGCGATGAAGGCGCGGTCATCTTCTTCTCCGATGTCGTAGATGGTGCAGATATTCGGATGATTCAGCGCCGAGGCTGCCCGCGCCTCGCGCCGGAACCGCTCCAGCGCAAGGCTATCGTGGGCTACATCCTCGGTCAGGAACTTCAGCGCGACAAACCGGCCGAGACGCGTGTCCTCTGCCTTGTACACGACGCCCATGCCGCCGCCGCCGAGCTTTTCCACGATGCGGTAGTGAGAGATGGTCGTGCCAATCATCAGGCTGTTCAGGGGGAATTAAGTCAATCGCCCTTCAAGGGTAGCGTAGGAGTACGTGCGTAGTAAGTCAATTGCCTTCAAGAGCAACGACCTTCGCAACCACTGTTCGGAACCCGCTACAGCGGTCTCCGCTGGGGAACTCATACGGAAGGTGCTTTGATCCGTAGAGCGAGGATTCAACTCACACATCGCGGAGATATTTTCCTTTCGACGCAGACTGGTCGTGATATGATCGGCGCGCAGCTTGGAGAACTAGCTCGGTTATTGCCTGCCCGGTCGTTGTGAGGAGAAGAGTGTATGGCCTTCAAGATCAAAGATCTGATGATCAACATCGCCCCGTCTGCGCTAAGGGCAGGCGGCGGGCAACCCATTACGAAAGCTTGCCCAACTTCGGCCCAGGAAGGAACCCACCGCGAGGACTGTGCTGATCTGCAAACCCATCGTCCCGACTGTGCTGATCTGCAAACCCACCGTCCCGACTGCGCTGATCTGCAAACCCACCGTCCCGACTGTGCTGATCTACAAACCCACCTTCCCGACTGTGCTGATCTACAAACCCACCTTCCCGATTGCATCGGCCGTCAGACTCACGTTCCCGACTGCATCGGCCGTCAGACTCACGTTCCCGACTGCATCGGTCGCCAAACCCACTTTCCTGAGTGCGCTGGACGTCAAACTCACCATCAGGCCCGCATCGGCAATGAAACCGAGGTCGCTCTCTGCGTGGGGGGACGCACGGATATCGCCATGTGCATCGGGGGCAAAACTTTTGAAGACGGCCAGTTTGGCCGTGCACCTCTCCCTGTGTGCGCCATCGGCACCAGGCAGACGCATGCATGGGCGCTCTCCCCGAGGTGCGCTCCGGACGAGATACTCGATGGGCTGAACGCAATCAAGGCCGAGTTGCAGGCGGAGTTGGCCAGGCTCGACAACGAAATCCGGGAGGTCGAGGATTCCCTCAAGCCCAAGACCGTGGCCGAAGTCGAGGAACTCCAGACCAAACTACAGGACGCCCTCAATGAACTCGGCAAGATGAAGGCAGATATGGAAAAGAGTTAAGTCCACTGCATCGAGTAGAACCGCCCGGCCATCATGCCGGGCGGTTCTTCTTTCTGGAATTCAATCCAACCCGCCAAATCCGCTAAACTCAACTTCACTCGCATGTCGCCAACACCTCCTGCGCCGGCAATGAATAATCTCGACGTGAGATCCGTCCGGCTGCAGGCCAGTCCCGCCTACGAGCTGGTCTTGTTCGACCGCCTCACCGGGCCCGAACAACATCTCCTTCGAGGCGTCGCACAAGATCCTGACTGCTACGGTGTGCTTCGCCCCCGTGAGCAATCGACTCTCAGCATGAAGGCAGTCTCGCGCGATACTGCGTTGCTCCTCTTCTCCTTGCGTGAGCCTGGGCCATTGCCGCGCTTCGCAGCTCAGGCACTGGGCGAGGACTGTGCCAACGCGATCGGCAGAATGATCCTCGACGGCATTCTGGAAATTGAAATCAATGGAGCGATGATCTCCGGACCAGATGCATCCGCCGTGCTCTTGGGCACAGCATCCCCGCCGCAGAGCCAGTCGACATTGGCCACCATCTCCCTTCGCGCCATTGACTACGCTGCCTCACTCGAGCTGGAGGATCCACTCGAGCTTTCAGCCAGACTCTACGCATATAACTGCATCCCCGCCTCCCGTCGCTGGCGCGATGCCTTGCCGCAAGAGGATGCGACGGCGGACTATCTCGGACTGCGCAACGGTCCCGCTCTCCGCGCTCTCGCCGGAGGTTGGCAAGCCCTTCCCGAATCTCCAGCCTGGATCTCGTGGCGTCGCGACGACGGTTCCCGAAGGCAAGCTCATCGCTCAGAGCCTGCGGTCACTTACAAGCTCTACATAAGTCCGGTCCCCGGCTGCCTGCGCGAAGCAGTGCAGGCAACGGCGGAGTCAGTGGCTCAATCGAACGCCCACCAATGGAAGGCGGGCAAGGGAATTCACAACCTTTTGCGGCCGGACAAGATGGTGGTCTACTTCAATCAATTCGCGGACCTCCAGGAAGTGGCGCTGAAAATCGTCTCCCGGCTGGAAGGCTGCCCAGCCCACGGCGTTCCGTTTACCGCCGAACTTGCCGGGGCAGGCCTGCTCTCCTGGGGAATCGATCCGTCGGTCAATGCCAACACGCTCGCCTGGTTAAGCGGAGAGAGCTGGCGTGGCAAGCTCTGCGACCGGCTGGCAGCGGCCATCGTTCAGGCTGGCGATCGAGTGAACCCAGCGAATTCCGAAACACTTCGCGAAACCGTCCAATTCGCGCTTCACCGCCTACGTCTCGAGGGCATCGACACCGATACATGGACGCCTCCCCTTGGCTTTGTGTGGGCCAGCTAAACCATGCGATTAACCGGCAGCTTCGTCCTTCCTCAAGACGTCGAACTTCGGCCAGTGTTGGAGCTTGCAGAGGAATTGCGCCGCATCATCGGGGCGGCTGACGGCGACTTCGCATTGAGCCGGCCGAACTCCCGTTCCCACTCAAAAATCGTCGACGCGGGTGCTGCCCAATTGATCCGTCAGTTCGACAAGCCAAGCACCATCGCCCAAGCCGTTGCCCGTTTCAGCCGCATCCAGCCGAATGGCCCGGAGCGGATCGCCGCCGAACAGATTCTCGAAGACGCCCTTCCGCTCCTTCGCTCGCTCATTCGCGAAGGCTTGCTTGTCGAGGACGGATCGAACCAATCCACCCCTTCCACGCAATCGCTGGCCCCCGGCGAAACCGTCGACGCATGGACCATGGTGCGTTGTGTGCAGTCCCTCGAAGACACGGAGCTCTATCTGGTATCGAATTCCAGCGGCCAATGGGGCGCACTGAAGATCGCCCGTCCCGGAGATGCCAGAGCAGAACGCATGCTCCAAAACGAAACGGAAGTGCTGCGCGGAAAGCACGTGACCAGCCTGCCCCGACTACTTGCGTCGGGTCTCTGGCAACAGCGCTCTTACCTCGTCACCGAATGGATCTCCGGCATCAACGCAGAATCCGCTGCGGCAGAGATTCGCGAACAGAACGACCCTGATCGTCGCCAGCAGCTTCACAATCTTGGTGCCGCAATTCTCGAAGCCTACAGCGAGCTTCATGAACACGGCATCCTGCACGGTGACATCCATCCCCGCAATCTGCTCGTCGACCGCAACGGCAAGGTAACGGTCCTCGATTTTGGCCTGGCCTCGCGCTCCGAGCAAGCGTCCCGCACTCAGCGCGGAGGCATAAGCTTCTACTACGAGCCGGAATTCGCCCGCGCTGCTCTCGACGATCTGCCCGCGCCGCCGGCCACCTTCGCCGGAGAGCAGTATGCGCTCGCCGCGATGCTCTATCTGCTCGTCACCGGCTCTCACACTCAGGATTTCAAGTTGGAGCGAACAGAGATGCTCGGCCAGATCGCTACCGGTTCAATGGTCCCATTCGTCCAGCGCCGCATCGAGGAATGGCCGCAGCTCGAACAGGCCTTGTCCAAAGCCCTGAGCCGCGACCCCGCCGCCCGCTATCCTTCAACGCGCGACTTCGCCGAGGCGTGGTGTAATGTCAGGCCGCCCGAGTTTCCGAGGGTTGTGCCTCCCAAGTCCGACACCAAACTGGCCGAGATTCGCTTACAGCTGATGCGCAAATCAGCCATTGATGGCGAATGGATGCGCAATGGATTCAAAACACCGCCGACGCTCCCGATCAACAACGGAGCCGCCGGCTTAGCCTATGCGCTTCTCCGAATCGCCTCTGCCACTGACGACGGCGAGTTGTTGGCCGTCGCGGATGCTTGGGCGACGCGGGCGATCGCCGCAATTGATTCGGCCGACGCCTTCGAGAGCAAGCCTGAAAATCCCAAGCCAACCAGGGTCGGCATGGCATCGCTGCAGTATCAGCGACCCGGAGTCTACGTCGTCCAGGCGCTGATCGCCGCGGCTCGCGCAGACCTCTCCACTCAACATCGCGCCGCGCAGGAATTCGTCGCGTGGGGGAAGGAGGCTCTTCAGGAACCCGATCCCCCCATCGATCTCACTGTCGGCCTCGCCGGCAGCCTGCTCGCAACTGCCCTCTTGATGGACTCGATGCCGGAGCCACTTCATTCGTCAACAACGAAGGGGAGCCGAGCAGAATTGCTGAGTTTCGGAAGAGACCTGTCCGCGCAGCTTTGGACCATCCTCGACGGTTACCCGCCCGTTGGCGAAGAACCAAACCTGATGGGCTTCGCAATAGCTCACGGCTGGGCAGGCCTTCTGTACGCGACGCTGACTTGGAATGCCGCCACCGGTTCGCCGACGACTGATTCACTCAGGCAGAGGCTGGACCAACTCGCGGCCTGCGCCCAACCCGCCGGTCGCGGCCTTCACTGGCCCTCATTGCGTCACGAATCCTTTCCCAGTTGGTGCAATGGCAGCGCAGGGCAAGTCTTTCTCTGGACCGAAGCTCACAAGGCCACAGGCGAGAACCGATATCTCGACCTCGCCGAGGGTGCCGCATGGAACACCTGGGAGAACCCCAGCCGCTTTGCCAGCCTCTGTTGTGGCCTTGGCGGACAGGCTTACGCGTTGCTGAACTTCTATCGACGTACCAGAGAGGAACTATGGCTTCGTCGCGCCAGAAAGATAGCAGAGTGGGCAGCTCAGCTCGCGACGGCTAACTTTCAGACTGCCGATTCTCCAGCCGCGACGCGACCCGGCAGCCTCTACAACGGCATCGCCGGACTCGCCGTGCTCGATGCCGACTTCGAGCGGCCGCTTGAAGCGCGCATGCCCCTCTTCGAAAGGGATTAAAGCTCGAAAGGTATCCGGCTCTCAAAGAGAGAAGAAGCGCTCACTGGCAATATGTATGGCTCAAAAAAGAAGCCCCGCCAGGGGTACCCGGCGGGGTTGGGAGTGCTAATCACAATCGTGAAGTTAGCCCTGCCCGTCTCCTGAGTCTTGGCCCGAAGGATTGGTTTTCATCTGCAACTCCAGATGGACGCCGCACTTGGTCGTCATTGAGTCAAAGCCCGCGAAGCGCCCGCATCGGTTCTACCTTGGAAGCCGCGCGAGCGGGAATCAGCGCCGCTCCCGCGGCAGCCAGGATGAGCACACCAACAGCCGCTCCCAGGCTCAGTGGATCGGCGGGACTCACCCCCGACAGCATGCTGGCGATGAATCGGCCGGCAATCAAGCTCAGCCCCAGCCCAGCAACTATACCGATCCCCGCCAGCACCAGAACCTGGCGCAGCACCATCTTGAGAATGCTCTCTCGTTCCGCACCAAACGCCATCCGCACGCCAATCTCAAACGTCCTCTGCGCGACTGAATACGAGACCGTTCCATACACGCCAAGAATGGCAAGCAGAAGTCCCACACCCGCGAAGCTGCCGACGAGCACGCTGCGAAAGCGCTGCATCTCCACCGAATCGCCAACCATCGCGTCCATGGTCGTGAAGCGCGTGGCAATCCCCGGATCGAGCCTCTGGATCCTGCCCTGAACCGTATCGATCAGTGACGCCGGAGCGACCTTGGTGCGGATCGCGATATTGATCTGCGTCGCCATGTACGGATGCTGCGCCAACGGCATATAGAGGGCCGGTCCCGGAGACTCGGCCGGAGAATCCTGCCGCACATCCCGCACGACGCCGACGATCGTCATACCTTTCCCGGAGCATCCAGGCCACACTCAATCTGACGCCCAATCGGATCTTGGCCAGGAAAACTCTGCCGCGCCAGCGATTCGCTGATAATCGCCACAAACGGCGCGGTATATGCATCGGCCTCAGCGAAATCTCGCCCTTTCAGCATCGGAATTTCCATAGTCTTGAAATAATCCGGGCTCGCCAGGCTGAAGATCGCCTGTCCTCCGTGAGTATTCGACAGCCGCGCCGTTCACGCTGTAATACCCGTTCGATCCGTATTTGCCGGTAGGCAGGCCCATCACCCCCGCCACGCTCTCCACTCCCGGCAGGGTCTTAAGGTCGGCATAAATGGCGTTGAACTTCTGCGTCGCGTTGAGCGAATCCTGCAGGTTGACTGCGGGCGCATCGGCATCCACGATCAGCAGGCCAGTCTTCGAGTAGCCAAGGTTATTCGATTGCAGAGTCAGCATCGTGCGCGCCAGCAGCGAGGCTCCCACAGCCAGCACAAACGCCGCCGCTACTTCAGCGATCACCAATCCATTGCGAAGCAAAAAGGAATGCCGCGAAGACATGCCGCGCGAACTGTCTTGTTGCAGCGCCACGAGCGGATCAACCCGCGCCGCCTGTCGCGCCGGCACCAGGGAGGCTGCGACTGTCGTAACCAGCGCAATTCCCGCCGTAAAGGCAAAGACCCAGAAGTTCAACTGGATCTCCCCAGCGCGCGGCAGGCCCGCTGGCGCAAGGCTCACCAGCAGCCTCACCATTGGCTCCGCGATCGCGATGCCGAGCAAAGCTCCCGCACCCGAAAGCACCAGGCTTTCGAGTACTACCATCCTTCCCAACCGCATTCGTGATGATCCAAGTGCCGTTCGCACCGCCAACTCGCGCTGCCGCGCCACCGCCCGTGCGAGATAAAGATGCGTCACATTGACGCAGGCAATCAAAAGCACCAGCCCGACCGAGAACATCAACAGCAGCAACATCGGCCGCACCGATCCAACAAGCTGCTCCTGCAACGGAACCAATGCGAAGCTCTTGCCTTCGTTGTCCTTCGGATAAGCCGTCTGCAACCGCTTTCCAATTCCGGCCAGCTCCGCCTGCGCCGCTTCGAGCGAAACCCCACGCCTTAGCCGCGCCACCGCGCGATAGTTAAACGCGGTCCGCGAAGTCGACTCCGGCTGCGCGGGATAGTCCATCCATACCTGGGTATGGTTGGGAAATTCGAAGCCGCCCGGAACCACTCCGACGATTTCGAGCGGCTGGCCTTCGACCTTGACGATCTGGCCGACTGCGCCTTCCGCGCTGCCAAAGTTATTGCGTGCAAACGTGGCGTTCACGACCGCCGCATGCTTCGACTCTGCGTCGGTAAACCAGCGACCCGCCTCCGGTTGAATCTGAAACACCTGAGCGAATCCAGCATTGACACCGCTCACGCCAACAAAGGTAGCGTGGTCGCGCAGCTGCACGCCGAGTTCGCCGCCACTATAAAAGCCGACCGCCGCAATCGACTTGGCCTGGTCCCGAATGTCCACCAAATCGGGGCCCGTCATCCGCGGAACGCTTTGCTCCTTTTGCTCCCAGCGCGTGTTGAGCGCGACGATCCGGTCGGCCTCCGGATACTCCAGCGGCCTGAGCAGCAGCGACTGCACCACCGTGAAGATCGCGGTGTTCGCGCCAATCCCCAGCGCCAGCGTCAGGATCGCGGTGACAGCAAACGCCGGGCTCTTCGACAGTTGCCGCAGCGCGTAGCGGATTTCTTGAACCAGGTTCTGCATCGGGAAAGCTCCAGAATTCTGAAGTGCAGCTTCACCAATTATGCATGGTCGATTGCTCCTCGCAAGCTACTCCGAAAATAGTTAAGTATTTACTTGACAATCGAGCAATGTCGGACAATACTTAAGTGGAAAGTTAAGTGTTGAATTCTGAGAGGAGAATGAAATGAAAGGACAAGCCGTTATGGAAAGCACCATGGAAGAACAATCCGTCATTCACAGCACCTTCGTCGTTGAGCACAGCTACACCACCTCACCCGAGCGCGTCTTTGACGCTTTTGCCGACCCGGCCAAAAAGCGCCAATGGTACGCCGAGCGCGGTGCCTTCGAAGTCGAAGACTTTCAGATGGACTTCCGCGTCGGCGGCGTCGATCTTGGGCGCTATCGCTTCAAACCGGGCACTCCCGTTCCGGCAGGCACGCCGATCGTCTACGACACCACCTACCAGGACATCGTCCCCAACCGCCGCATTGTCCTCGCGTACACAGTGACCTTGGGCCAGGAGCGGATCTCATCCTCGCTGGCGACCTTTGAGCTTTTACCCACGGAAAAGGGCACTGACCTCATCTTCACCGAGCAAGGCGCATATTTCGGAGGCGATGGCCCCCAAATCCGCGAGGCAGGATGGAAGTCCCTCTTCAAATTCCTCGAAGACTATCTGTCGAGCTAGGCGGGTGCTCTGGAAAAGGCCGAAGCAATGTCCGACCACAAACCAAATATCGACAAGATCTTTCACGCCTTGGGCGATCCCACGCGGCGCGCGATGGTGGAGAGGCTCAGCGCCGGTCCCGTTTCCGTCTCGCAACTCGCAGCGCCGCTCAGCATGACTCTCGCCGCAGTCGTTCAGCACCTGCAAATACTGGAGGAGAGCGGCATGGTGCGTACCGAAAAAATCGGAAGGGTGCGCACTTGCCGCGTCGATCCAAAAGGGCTGGATGCAGTAGAGAAGTGGGTCGGCGATCGGCGGTCGAGGTGGGAGAAGCGCCTCGGTCAACTCGGCGATCTACTCGCTGAGCCATAGCGACAACCACAACCCATTATCAAAACTCAGCTGGTGACGACCATAACATTCAACACAACAAATTAGGTAACCGGAGGATGCAATGCTTCGTTCGACACCATTTCTTCTCTTCGACGGCAACTGTGCCGAGGCCATGGAGTTCTACCAATCCTGTTTCGGTGGAGATTTGACTCTGACACGGCTCGCGGAAACCCCTATGAAGGCCCAGTATCCTCCGGCTAAGCACCAGAGGATCGCGATCTCCCATCTCAAGAGTGGAGCTGTTGAGTTCTCAGCGACAGACTGGCTTCACCCCACCCGTCAACCGCAACAGGGAAACACGACCGCAATGTACGTAATGGGCGAGGGGCGAGAAGATCTGTCGCCAGTCTTCGAAAAGCTGCGCAACAGTGCCAACCCAGAACTTCTAGTCGAGCTGCGCGAAATGCCGTTCGGAATCTATGGGCGGTTAACTGACCGGTATGGAGTGGAGTGGTTCTTTCGCGGAGGAAGCGCGACTTCCTGATCTTCAGACACAACCATCCAGCACGAAGAAAAGCGGAGGCCGCAGCCTCCGCTTTTCTGTGCCCAACACGTCTCTTGAAAAACTAAGCGACGACGTCGATACCCATCGACCGCGCGGTGCCCTTAATGCTCTTGACCGCAGCGTCAATTGACGCGGCGTTCAAGTCGGGCATCTTCTGGGTGGCGATCTCGCGAACCTGCTTTTCGGTCACCGTGCCCACCTTGGTCTTGTTCGGCACGCCCGAACCCTTGGCCAGGTTGGCGGCCTTCTTCAACAGCACCGGCGCCGGAGGCGTCTTGGTGATGAAGGTGAAGCTGCGATCCACATAAACGGTGATGACGACAGGAATGGTGAGGCCTTCCATCTCCTTGGTGGAGGTGCGGGCGTTGAACTGCTTGCAGAACTCCATGATGTTGACCTGGGCCTGACCGAGCGCCGGTCCGACCGGGGGAGCAGGAGTGGCCTTGCCGGCCAGAATCTGTAGCTTGACGAGTGTTTGGATCTTCTTCGGTGCCATTTCAAATACCTTCCTAGCTTTTAGCTTCTAGCGATTAGCTCTTAGCTGGATTCGCTTGGCTGGTCGCGGGGTGTTTCACGCGGACATAGCTAAAAGCTAATAGCTAAAGGCTAAAGGCTGTTCTTAAACTACTTTCTCAACCTTGCTGAATTCGAGTTCGACCGGAGTCGACCTTCCGAAGATCGTAACCATCACCTTGACGGTCTCGCGGTCTTCGTTGACCTCGTCGACCACGCCGTTGAAGTTCGCAAACGGCCCATCGGTGATGCGGACCGACTCGTTCTTCTCGAACTTGATCTTGAGCCTCGGCTTTTCCTTCGAGCTCTCGGCCCGGAAGAGAATCGAACTGACTTCTTCCTCGCTCAGCGCCACAGGCTTATCGCCCGTGCCCAAAAATCCGGTCACCCGCGGCGTGTTCTTGATCACATGCCACAGATCGTTGTCGAGTTCCATCTCGACCAGCACATAGCCAGGCAGAAAGACACGCTCGATCGTCCGCTTCTTGCCGTTGACAATCTCCGAGACCGGCTCGGTCGGGATCATGATGCGGCCGATACGGTTCTGCAGGCCGAACGCCTCGATACGCCCCTCGAGCGATTCGCGCACCTTACGCTCAAAGCCCGAATACGCGTGGATGATGTACCACTTGAAATTTTCGTTGGCCGGGGGCCCCAGCTTTTCGGGATTCTCGCCTTCGGCTCCCGCGCCTACCACTTCGTCCGCCATCGATTCCTCTTTCGCCGCGATCGCTGCCATTATTGTCCCGCACCCATCCAGTGCAACACGGCTTGAATGCCGCGACCGAGGATCGAATCCACTAAATAGAAATATCCGGCAAATGCAAAGACCGTCACCAAAACGACCACGGTCGTGGACTGCACTTCCTTACGGGAGGGAGTGACGACCTTCCGCATCTCGCCGCGGACATCCTGAAGGAAATCCCGCAGCCGGGTAATACCTCCGGTGAATTGTCCTGGAGCCGGGGCAATAGAGCTCGTCGGCTTGCTTTGCGGCTTGCTGACTATATCATCGTTCGCGGGTGCTAACGCCTTCGCCATAAAACTTCCTTCGCGAGATGCCTTCCGCCTGACGCAGAAGCCGATCTCTAAATCGCGTTCCTACAAAATGCACGGCATCGAATTCCGACGCCGGTACTACTGAACTGGCAGGGGCGCTCGGATTCGAACCGAGAAGTGCGGTTTTGGAGACCGCCAGTTTAACCGTTGAGCTTACGCCCCTAAAGACAGTTGTCAGTCGTCAGTCTTAGTTTTCAGGAGCACGTAACTCACTGAAAACTGATCACTGACAACTGAAGACTGCTCTTACTTCGTTTCCTTGTGATCGGTGTGCTTGCGGCACGTATTACAGAACTTCGAAAACTCAAGACGGCCAGTGGTGGTCTTCTTGTTCTTCGTCGTTGAGTAGTTGCGTTCCTTGCACACAGGACACTGCAATGTCACTATTTCGCGCATCTCTTATCCTAACCGATCCCGGAACTCATGTCCCCGGATCTAATACCGCTAACTTGCCGACTCGCTCGCTGGCCCAAGCCAGCGCTGATTCGCTTACTTAATAATCTCCGAAATCGTCCCGGCGCCCACAGTCCTGCCGCCTTCACGAATCGCAAATCTCAGACCCTTTTCCATCGCCACCGGAGTATGCAAGGTAATCTCAAGCTGACACATTGTCCCCCGGCATCACCATCTCCGTACCTTCAGGCAGCTTCGCCGATCCGGTCACGTCCGTCGTCCGGAAGTAGAACTGCGGACGATACCCGTTAAAGAACGGAGTGTGACGCCCACCTTCTTCCTTCGACAACACGTAGATCTCGCCCTTGAACTGGGTGTGCGGCTTGATCGATCCGGTCTTCGCCAACACCATCCCGCGCTCGACGTCTTCCTTCGCAATGCCGCGAAGCAGAAGCCCAGCATTGTCGCCGGCCAGACCTTCGTCCAGCTGCTTCTTGAACATCTCAACGCCGGTCACGACCGTCTTGCGCGTATCGCGGAAGCCAACAATCTCCGCTTCCTCGCCAACCTTGATCTTGCCCCGCTCGATACGGCCCGTCACCACCGTGCCACGGCCCGAGATCGAGAAGATGTCTTCGATCGGCATCAGGAACGGCTGATCGATCGCACGCGCCGGCAGCGGAACATAAGCGTCCACCGCAGCCATCAGCTCGTCGATCTTCGCTTCCCACTCCGCCTCGCCGTTCAACCCGCCAAGCGCCGAGCCGCGAATCACCGGAACATCGTCGCCCGGAAAGTCATACTTCGACAACAGCTCGCGAACTTCCATCTCGACCAGGTCGATCAGCTCCGGATCGTCCACCGCATCGCACTTGTTCAGAAACACAACCAGCGAAGGAACGCCAACCTGGCGAGCAAGAAGAACGTGCTCCTTGGTCTGCGGCATCGGGCCATCGGTCGCCGCGACCACGAGAATGCCGCCGTCCATCTGCGCCGCACCGGTGATCATGTTCTTGATGTAGTCGGCGTGGCCTGGGCAATCGACGTGCGCATAGTGCCGGTTCTTGGTCTCATACTCCACGTGCGCGGTCGCGATCGTAATGCCGCGCTCCCGCTCTTCCGGAGCATTATCGATCGTGTCGAACGAACGGAACTTGATGTTCGGGTTGTGCTTCGACAATACCTTCGTGATCGCCGCCGTCAGCGTCGTCTTGCCGTGATCAATATGTCCAATCGTCCCCACGTTCACATGCGGCTTCGACCGGTCAAACTTCTCCTTCGCCATACCGTCCCCTTTATTCTCTTGAACCTTGGACTCAAAATCTTCAACTGCTTCCAACGGACTCAGTAATACGCGTAAACCTTCAAAAACTCTCGCCCGCAACTCCGGAGCAACCTGCTCCACCAGCCAAAGATACTTCTCGCGAACCTGGCCTTGATCGCTGCCCGCCAACACTCCATAACGGGTTGGAACTTCCTTGCCCAGCAGCCCCGCCTTCAGAACGCCCTCAAAATCCCGTGCCCGCAAACCGGCTCGCTTGATGCGGTGAAGAAAGTCCTCGACCTTGCGGGTTGAAAACGCCTCACTCAATGCCTGGTTAACTTCGGCGAAGGTCTTTTCGTCCTGCACCGGAAGCGTTGCTTGCTCAAACATTCCCATCGTCTCGCATTCTTGCCGCGCCGAACTCCGTCGCTCGGCTCATCATTTCAAGATTTGGAGCGGGAGACGGGAATCGGACCCGCGACCAACAGCTTGGAAGGCTGTGACTCTACCACTGAGTTACTCCCGCCCGTACGATACAAACGCAACACAAGGCCAGAAGGCTGTCCGCGTTTCAGACTCGCCTCACTGGCCGAAAACTACCTTCAAAAAACTGGAGCTGATGATCGGGATTGAACCGACGACCTCTCCCTTACCAAGGGAGTGCTCTACCGACTGAGCTACATCAGCCCTGCTAATCATCGTACCGCGAAGCCGAAGCCGCGAGCACAATGCGCAGCGCAAAACTTGCAAGCAAAACCCAAACAACCAGCCGAATCTTTCCCGGCTCCATCGTCGTCCACGCCAACCCAGCCAGTCCGGCAAGAATCGCGAGCGAAATCCACTTCTTCGTCGCCCTCGACATCGCTTCCGGCATCACCAATCTGGGCCGCTCAAATAACTGGTGCACAGGGGAGGATTCGAACCTCCGTAACTCGATGAGTGGCAGATTTACAGTCTGCTGCCATTAACCGCTCGGCCACCTGTGCACATCTACTGCAAACGCCCGTCCTCGCTTGATCCGACCAGCCAAATACGAACCTGCCAGGAAATCCCAGGGGCTCAAATTCAGTTGGGCGTTGGAGTCACTGCGATGGGCGGATGCCTGCGGGCAATTCTCCCTACGTAACAACCAAAGCATCCCGGCGCTGGCCGTTTGTGGAGCTGGCGACAGGATTTGAACCTGCGACCCTCTGATTACAAATCAGATGCTCTACCAGCTGAGCTACGCCAGCCCGATTGCATCACCGTTTCGCGAACCAAGCGGGCGCACCAAAGCTGCGCCGCGCCAAGGCCACGAACTCAAAGATTAGCACATCGGACGATGGCCCGCAACGATCACCGAGCGTGATCCGGAGCCTTCAGGCGCCGGGCGCCTTCGCCGCCAGAATCTCCGGCTTATCGATCTCCGGCGCTTTAGCGAAAAGCTCCTCTGCTTTCGCGAAAAGTGCCTTCGCGATCTCCCCGTTGAGGTGGGCGTGACGAGCATCCTCATCGGCAAACGTATCGAAAATCCCATATTTCGACGGCCCGATCTTGAGCGCGTACCAAGTTGTAGTGCCTGTCTCCTGCTCGGCCAAAGGCTGAGCCGATTTCAGGAACGCTTCAACTTCCGCCTCTTTACCGGGTTTGGCCTCGAGTTGGGCCCAGATCGCGAACTTGTCCATAGTTGTGTATCCCTCTGGCCAAGTAGGATGCCGCGACAGGCCACAAGTTACGGAGCCAGTAGCTTTCCCCTCGCATACCATCAAATCTCTCTGGATTCATTGTGGTAGGTTCACATCATGGCCGAGGTAGACGAAAGCGCGATCGTTCCAGCACCTCCCGCGAAGCGCAAATCGCTCTCCACGGGCTGGCGCATCGCCATCGCACTGGTCCTCGCCGTTAGTCGTCATCTCGCTCGTCGCTACACTCTTCCGCAAGAGCTCGCCGCCCCGCGCCGCAAGGCTTCTGCCCGAGTCGGACGGCATCGTCTACATCAACGCTGATCCGATGAGAGCCGCGTTCCGCTTCAAAGCAAACCCCGTCAAACACGATCCGGATTATCAGGCCTTTATCGACGCAACCGGAATCGAGTTTGAGCGCGACCTCAGCGAGGCGGCGTTTGCCCTGCACCAGATGTCCAATCCGCTCGGTCCCAACGGCCCGGTCGCCTTCTCCAGCATTTTCGTCGGCAAATTCGACCGCCAGCGGCTGGCAGCTTATCTCGCAAGCAAAGCGAAATCCCAGGAAAGCTACGGCGGCCACGATATCTACAACATCCCCATCGAGGGCCGAACCGACCATGTCGCCATTCTGGATTCCGATACTGTAGCCGTCTCCAACACTCCGACGATGGAGCAGATCCACTCCATCCTCGACCGCCAACGCACCGCTTTCCTGCCGTTCTCCGGCAACTCGCTGCTCACCCAGCATTACAAACAGGTTCCACTGTTTTCCCTCGCCTGGGGGATAGGCAAGCTCGGCGCCGGTTTCGGCGATGACCTGAACCTCTTCGGCCTTCGAGTCCCACTCAGTGTCAACGCAATGTTCATCGGATCCCTACGTTGGACCGGCGCCCTTCACCTCAGAATTGAGGAGATCGCGCCCAACGGCCCGGCAGCAACTGTCTCTGCCGACTCCATCGAAGCGCTGCTCAACGTGGCCAAGACCGCCGAAAGCGTCCTGCCCAACTCCCTCACCAATCCCGACACCAAGGCCTTGCTCGACAGTGTCCAGATCGAGCACCACGAGGACCGGGCGGTGCTTACGGCCACAATTCCCCTCGGCCTGCTGCAAAAGCTCGCCCTGCCGCCTGATGCTGGCTCCAACTAGCCCGAGTTCCGAATAAACCGCAAGAAGAAGGCCGCCAGAATTGGCGGCCTTCTTACATCAAGAGTGAATGTCATCCTGGCGTCCAACGGGAGGAAGGATCCCTGCGAACTCCCGTCAGAACGGCTCCATGAAATCTCAAGTGGATTCTCACCCGAGTCCAGTCCACAGCGGAGAGGAACCCGTCTAAAACCCGCCACCACTCCCAAAAGTGTCTGCCGGCGTGGTGCTCGCGGCGGCCAGTTGGTCCATCGTCATCCGCAAATACTTATGCGGATTCACCGGCACATTCTGAATGCGCACCTCATAGTGAACGTGCGGCCCAGTGCTGCGGCCCGACATTCCGATATAGCCGATCACCTGCCCACGGCGCACCTCGTCCCCAGTCGTAATCGCAAAGCCCGACATGTGCCCGTAAACCGTCTTCACGCCATGGCCATGGTCGAGGATGACCTCGCGCCCATACCCGCTCGTCTTGTCGGCAAACTCGACGATTCCGTCGGCGGTCGCGTGGATCGGCTCTCCAAAACCAGCCGAAATATCGACCCCGGCATGAAACGCGCCTTCCCCGTTAAACGGATCGTCGCGCTCGCCAAAAGAGCTGGTGACCTTGCCCTCAATCGGCCAGATCGACGGCGCATTGGAACTCGCCATCCAGCTGCCTAAGCCCAGCCAACTGCTGTCGGACGAAAACGCCCGGCTCGGAAACGGCGTAGAGAGCCGGCCCGAAAGCGCGGTCGCGCGCAAAGCCGTAAATTGATCGAGCGATTGGTGATAGCTCTGGTCGCTGAGAGAATCCGGGTCGCTTGGCGTGCCCACAGGCCCGACCGGCGCGTGAGGTGCCTTGCCTCCGCTGAGTTTGTTCTGCGTAAGGCCATACAACGCGCTAACTTCGCTCGCCAGTGACCCCAGCGACGCCGCCTGGATGTCCTTCTGGTGGGCCACCTGCTCCATCGCCAGATAGTCTTTGCGCAACGCCTCGCGCTGCGATCGGACCTCATTGAAATGAGAGGTCTTCAGCAGCATCCGCGTGTACGAGCCGGCCATGCCGGTCAGCGTAAACGCACCCACGACCGCTGCGGCGACAAAAACGTAGGCGTAGTGAAGGGGTATTGGGATCTTGCGGACTCGACCGTCCTGCTCGCGCGCGACAAAAATGATGTAATAACGATTGCGCAATCGGCTTCTCGACTTCGTATTAACGTCCCGGGTCTCAAAGAACCAACGCCGTCACGCGAAGCACGACCGGGCAAATCGCCCGATATAGACCACTCCGCTTTGACGTAGCTCTCAAATGACGCTAACAGAGCGACGGATGAGGGTCAATTTAAGTCGAAGAGAGTTACGATGCTCAGAAAATCAAAATGGGATTACTTTTATGAGGAATTTTGGGTGGGCCGATTGACGAGAATCCTGAAGTGACCCGAAAATCCGCCACGCCACGCAGCGGCGAACTTGCGCTGATCGCCGCCCTCCGTTCCAGAAAGCAGCCGTCCGGATCGCAAATCCGCCTCGGTATCGGCGACGATTGCTCCCTGCTCCGCCCATCTCCCGGCGAAGACATCGCCGTAACCACCGACTTTTCCCTTGAGAATGTGCACTTTAGGCGCGACTGGCACCCACCCGAGTCGGTCGGCCACCGTTGCCTCGCCCGCGGCCTGAGCGACCTGGCCGCGATGGGAGCCCGCCCGATCGCAGCTTTTCTCTCCCTCGCTATACCCCGCGAACTCACCGTCGCCCGTCGCGGACAGCCAAGCTGGGTCAGACCGTTTCTTTGACGGCCTGCTCGCGCTCGCCGATCAGGCGCAAGTTCCCCTCGCCGGAGGAGACACCGCCGAATCACCCCGAATCGCGACCAACTGCGCCGATGTCAGCCTGGTCGCCGCCGATATCACCCTCATAGGCGCAGTCAAGCGAGGCCGCGCATTGCTTCGTTCCGGCGCAAAAGCCGGCGATCTCATCTACGTCACCGGCCCCGGTCTCGGCGGATCAGCAGCCCAACTCCTCGCCCTCGAACGCAATCCCCAAAAATTCGCGGCAATGAAATCCGCCGCATCAGGACATCCCCATCTCTACCCAAGCCCCCGCCTCGACGTGGGCCACCTTCTCGCATCCAGGCAACTGGCCACAGCCTGCATCGACATCAGCGACGGACTTTCCACCGACCTCCGCCATCTCTGCGAAGAATCCAACCTCACCGCCGAGATCGACGCTCGCGCAATCCCCATCCACCCCATGGCCCATCTAGCCGAAGCCGCCGGCTGGACGCCCTCCGCCCTCGATCTCGCCCTCCACGGAGGCGAAGACTACGAACTCCTCTTCACCGCCCCCGCCCAAACCAAGATCCCCAGCAGCATCGCAGGAGTCGCAATTCACTCGATCGGCAAGATGAGCATAAGGCGCAAAGGCGCGCCCCTCGTAACGCTTTCAGGCCAGAGCGATCCATCTAGGGCACTATCCCCCAAAGGCTGGGAGCACTTTCGCTAACGCAAGTGGCCGCAAGGCTGCCTCCATAAAGAGAGGGTCATCCTGACGAAGGAAGGATCCCGGCGAACCATCGTCCTAATACAACGCCGGCAAGTCTCACAGCGAATCCCCAACAAAGGCCTCAGAACCAATCGCCGTCACACCCTTGCTACCATCAACACAGCCATGTCCACACCAAAGACGCGCGTCCGTTTCGCGCCCTCGCCCACCGGCCTGCTCCACGTCGGCAACGCCCGCACCGCCCTCTACAACTGGCTCTTCGCCCGCCGCACAGGGGGAGACTTCATCCTCCGCATCGAAGATACTGACCTCGAGCGCAGCGAAGAGCGCCACGAAGTCCAGCTGATGGAGGACCTGCAATGGATCGGCATGGACTGGGACGAAGGTCCCGATGTAAGCGGAGCCGGCGGAGGCCCGCACGGCCCCTACCGCCAGTCCGAGCGCCTCGAGATTTACCGCACCCACACCGAGCAACTCCTCGCCGAGGGCAAAGCCTATCGCTGCTTCTGCACGCCTGAAGAGCTCGAGGCCGAGCGCAAACAGGCCGCTGCCGAGCATCGCCCGCAGGTTTATTCGCGCAAGTGCCTCGCCATCCCGGCCGCCGAGAGCGCCGCTCGCGCCGCCTCCGGCGAGCACTTCGCCGTCCGCCTCCAGATCCCCGATCGCCCATTGCGCTTCCATGACATCGTGCGCGGCGACGTTGAGTTCGCCGCCGATTCGGTCAGCGATCCGGTGCTCGTCCGCTCCGCCAGCGGAGCCTCCGCCGGCATCCCCGTCTACAACTACGTCGTCACCGTCGACGACGCGCTCATGGAGATCACCCACGTCATCCGCGGCGACGACCACATCTCCAACACCCCCAAGCAGGTCGCCATCTACGAGGCCTTCGGCTGGAAGGTTCCCGAGTTCGCCCACCTCTCCACCATCCTCGGAGCCGATCGCGAACGCCTCTCCAAACGCCACGGAGCCACCTCCATCGCCAGCTTCCGCGAGATGGGCATCCTGCCCGAAGCGCTCGTCAATTACCTCGCGCTTTTAGGCTGGGGCGCCGAAGGCGGCCTGCGCGAGGCATTCACCCCGGAAGAACTAGTCAAAGAATTCAAACTCGAACGAGTCACCGCATCACCCGCAGTCTTCGACTTCGACAAGCTCAACTGGCTCAACCGCCATTACATGAAGCTTGCCGATCCGGCGCGTATAACAAACCTCGCGGCACCGTATTTCGTCGACGCCGGTCTACTCCCGTCGGGGAACAACGATGAAGTAGCAACCTGGTTCACCAAGCTGCTGGCGCTCTTCATCCCAGCTATCGATCGTCTTGAACAACTACCCCAGAAGACCCGCTTCGTCTTCCGCCACGACGTTGCAGCCGCAAAAGCCGACCCCGAAAACGCCGAACTCCTCACTACCGAAAGCTCGCAAAAAGTCCTCGCCGCGCTTGGCGGCGCGAGTTCAGGCAGCGACAGCGCCCGTGACCGCCGAACAATTCAAAGCCTGGATGAACGAGATCAAGACCGAAACCGGAGTGAAAGGCAAAGAGCTCTTCCACCCCGTAAGGATCGCCCTAACCGGCTCCCACTCCGGCCCCGAATTCGACAAGCTCATCCCCCTCCTCGAAGAGGGAAGTACCCTCCCGCTGCCGGAACCCATTCCCAGCGTGCGCGAACGCGTTCTTGAATTCATAAGCTGAGCCGCACGTCGACTCAGCAATAGCGGCAATTGTCATTCCGACCGAACCCTGAGCGAAGTCGAAGGGGGAGTGGAGGAATCTGTGGTTTCAGCGATTCTTACCCTGGCATCGACGATCGAACCTCGCCAAAAGCTGTCAAGCCCTCCCACGCAGTGTTTCGCTCGTAAAGCTAGCCAGAGAAAGGACTAAAAAAATCGCAAAAGCTGGCGTAGTGAATGGGGTCAAATTGATAAAATTGAAATAGGGATCAGATAAGAAACGCATAAACCGCATCCCGGTTGAATAGCGAGCCGCACAGCCCGCCATAACCGGATTAGAATGACCATTTAAGCTCTAAACCGTCCGGAATGAATAGCTTGCGGTCTATCGCCGCAACCGGTTGATTCTGCGCGAGTTAAGAGGTGGGGGGGTCTGTGAACCCCCAACCCCACTTAGCTCTTACCGCCATGCGCCGTAAGCTTCACGTCGATATTGCCCCGCGTCGCAACCGAGTAAGGGCACACCTGGTGGGCCGCTTCGACAAGCTTCTCGGCCGTCGCCTGGTCCACCGACGGAATCGTCACGTCAAGATGCGCGGCCAGCCGAAAGCCCCCGGCATCGTCGGTGCCCAGAGTCACCTTGTTCACGATGCGGATCTCGTTCGGATTAGGCTTAGGGGCAGGAGCCACATGCATGATCGCCCCGGTGAAGCAGGCGGCATAGCCAGCCGCAAACAACTGCTCAGGGTTCGTTTTCGTGGGTGTCGACCCATCCATCGGAGGATAGCTAAGGTCAAGCTTCAAAACGCCATCGGAGCTTTCAACATGGCCATTACGGCCGCCGACCGAGCTGACCTCTGCGGTATAGATTGCCTTCATGATTGCGGGATTTCCTTTCTGTCTGAATTGCCGAAACAATGAATGAGATGCACCAGCCAAGAGACTCAGCACCCGCTCCTAGATCTTACCTTCCCGCACGAGTGGCAGGCGACCATCCTCGAACGTCGCCCACTCATCGCGCCGGCTCGGCATTACGTTTATCCGCGCGAAGTCGAAGAGATCGAACGCGGAGCACTTGAGTTGCTAATTCGGCCCAGACCGAATGATCCCGAATTCCTAGCCACCTTCGCCCTCGGCTTCGCCGATCCCGCCGTCCCCACGGGAGTCTGGGCATGCCCCAACCCGCAATGGCTCTGCGCCGTCGCCGGAGGCTACGCCTATCTGGTGAATACAGCCGATCCTGCCCAGTGGGAGATGGTCGAGTACCGTCCAGTGCTGACGGTGACGCCGATACTGTCACAACAACTGTTACTTTTTTCCGGACACCAATCTCTAATGGCTTACGGCTCGGAAGGAAAGGTCTGGGAAACCCTCCGTCTCTCTTGGGAAGGCATCAAGATTCTCGAAGTCCGCGAATCCAGCCTCATCGGCTTGGGTTGGGACCTCATGACCGATCAGGAATTTAAGTTTGAAGTCGATCTACGCAACGGTGAACATATTCGGCTAGCGTGAAGCTTGACTTCCGTTTTGGATCGCCCCTCAATTGCTCTGGAACGGTTGTTAAGATTTGTCTCTGTTTCCAGTGGCACAGAGCCCATTATTTCCACACGGATTGCTGCAGGATGGCGAGGCAATTTAAGAAGCGTCCGCGGCGGTGACTTCGAGCAGGACTGCCTGGTGGGCGTTTCGAAGAGAGCGGCGGTAGAAGAAGTAGGCGGAGCCAAAGACGACTACGCATCCGAGGATGAGCTTGAGTTCGTAAGTCCAGATCGAGTTGACCTGCCGCGAGGGGATGAAGGCGACGCAGATGCCGAGGCCGGTGACGATGAGGCCGGCGATGGCGTTGGTGATCAGGTAGGGTTTGGAGCCTTTGACTTCGCTGTCGGCGGCGCGCGTGTGTTTGAGCAGCGCGAGGAACATGTAACACGAGGGCACGAGCTGCATGATTACGGCGAGATCGAGGAGGGTTAGGTAGCCTTCCTCGACCCGTGCGCCAACGAAGCTGAAGCCGATGAGCAGGGAGGAGAGCGCGGCGAAGAGGATCAGGCTGATGTAGGGCGTTCCGTATTTGGGGTGGATCTTGCCGACGACGGCGGGCAGGTAGCGGTCGATGCCGGCGACGAAGGGGATGCGGCGCGGTTCCGCTGAACCAGGCGGAGGCGGTGCCGAGGATGGAGATGCATTCGAGCAATGCGATGGGGACGACGACCGCCATGAGGCCGCTGCGCGAGGCCATGAGGTTGATGCCTTGCAGGATTCCGGAGAGGATGCCGATCTCCTCATGCGGCATGGCGACGAGCATGGCGATGGTGGTGCCGAGATAGATTGCGCCGGCGGCGAGGCCTCCCCAGAAGATGGCGAAGGGGAGGTTGCGCTGGGGGTCTTGAATTTCGTCGCCCATGATCGAGGCGAGGTCGAGGCCGATGAGCGAGTAGCAGATGGTGCCGAAGGCTCCGATGAGCCGCCAGTCGGTGACGGGCTGGCGCAGTTGCGCGAGTGGAAGGCGCTGCCGTGGTGGCGTGGCGGTGACGTAGGCGAGATAGCAGATCATCGCGCCGCCGGCGATGGTGCCTGCTCCGCCGAGATTGTTAATCCATTTGCCGAGAGACAGGCCGCGGATGTTCAGCAGCATGAGGAAGACGATGATGCCGATCGAAACGCTTCCGGTGAAGACGTGGCTGTGTTCGAGGCGCTGGATGTTGGGGCCGCCGACGTAGAGGCCGACTCCAATGCAGGAGAGGATGACGGTGGGCAGGTAGAAGACGTTCGAGAGCCAGTAGCACCAGCCGGCGAGGAAGCCGTGTTTTTCGCCGAAGCTGCGCTTGGCCCAGAGGTAGATGCCGCCTTCGCCGGGCCACTTCTGGGAGAGTTCGGTGACGGCTGCGCCTTGCGGCCAGAAGAAGCAGCTCAGGGCGATGATCCAGAGCCAGATGGTGATGGGGCCGGAGGCGGAGATCGGCGGCACCATGTTGAGGTTCGCGACGGCGACGACGAAGAGCAGCACCAGGTCTTTGCGGCCGAGGACGCGCTTGAGGCCGGACTTGTGTCCGAATGCGATGGTTTTGCCCACTTGCCTCCGCTGGCTTTGGGAACTGTGGAGTGTTGATGCTTGCCGATTTTCAAATATTAACCCGCGTGGGGTAACGACGCGGGGCTTTCTTTGTTAGACGTGGGTTGGGCGAAGTTGGAAATGGATTCTTGTCGCGACACGGCCGCGACAAGAATCCAGGCAATTAATAGTTGGAACCGCAGATCCTTCGCTCCGCTCAGGATGACAATCCTGAGAAGCCGAGTCTATTGGCAACCCAAATTTCCCGCTCGTTTAGCTAACGGTTTGGAGTTTGGTTTCGGACTGCATTTGTTCGATCAATGGCGCGATCTTTTCGAATGCGGTGAGGTGTTTGTCGACGTCGGCGAGGGAGTGGACCATGGAGATGGTCCACTGCTCGTCCCACCAGAAGGGCTGGGCCATGACGCCCTGGTTGATCATGCCGAACCAGTAGAGCTTCCAGAGGTCGATGTCGACTTTTTGCCAATCGCGGAAGTTGCGGATTTTCTTGGGGTAGAAGAGCAGTGCGCCGTTGGCTCCGGCGCTTTCGACGTAGGCCTCGATGGAGGTGGTCTTGAGGATCTGGTTGTAGCCGTCGACGAGCGCGTCGCTGATCATGCCGACGTGCGCGTAGCCCTCGGGGGTGAGGACTTCGTTGAAGGTGGCGAGCCCGGCGGCCATGACCAGCGGGTTGGTGGCGTAGGTGCCGGCGTGGAAGACCTTGTGGGTGGCGATCATGTCCATGATCGACTTGCTGGCGGCGAAGGCGGCTAGCGGGAAGCCTCCGCCGATGGACTTGGCGAGGGTGATGAGGTCGGCCTTGATGTTGAAGTATTCGCAAGCGCCGCCGCGGCCGAGCTTGGCTCCGGTCTTGACTTCGTCGAAGATGAGCAGCGCGCCTTCGCGGGTGCAGATTTCGCGCAGGCCTTCGAGGTAGCCTTCTTCGGGCATGACGACGCCGATGTTCATCATGATCGGCTCGACGATGATGCAGGCGATTTGTTTGGGATTTTCGGCGAAGAGTCGTTCGATGGCGGCGAGATCATTGAACTGGGCGACGAGCGTGTGCTTGACCGTGTCCATCGGAACGCCGGAGGCTGCAGGGACTTGCGTTGGGCGGTCGTCGGGTCCGCGAAGCTCAGGTTTGGGCTTCATGCTGACGAGCACCGAGTCATGCACGCCGTGATAGCCGCCTTCCATCTTGATGATCTTGTCGCGGCCCGTAAATCCTCGTGCCAGGCGGATGGCATGCATCGTGACCTCGGTGCCGCTGGAGCCGAAGCGCACCTGGTCCATGGGAAAGCGCTGGCAGATCTCGTCGGCGAGATCGAACTCGAGGGTGTGCGGCATGCCGTACATGGTGCCGGTTTCGAGCCGCTCCTGGACCGCCTTCACGACGGCGGGGTGGCAGTGGCCGGCCATGAGCGCGCCGAAGCAGAGGTTGAAGTCGATGTACTCGTTGCCGTCGAGATCGTGGATGTGGGTGCCCTTGGCGTCCTTGATGTAGAGCGGCCAGGGCTCGTAGCTGCGGAAGTTGCTGGCGACGCCGAGCGGCATGCGGGGCTGGGCTTTTTTCAGGGCTTCGCGCGATGAGGGAGTGCGGGATTCATAAGTGGCGAGTTCTTTTTCTAAGAGAGTATGCATAGGCTTCTTTCCTTTGGTTCGAATACGGTTGCAGGGATGCCTTCCGGCCTAGCAGATAAAAAGGGTATGGCCGGGGCATTGCAAAATTCGGAACTAGAAGGAGAAGCACCAGCGACACTCGCTGCGGGCGTAGCGCGTGAACCAGCGCTGGCGGCAGAAGATGCCGGCCACGCCCTGGGGAACGGGTTCGCTGCGCCAACTGCGCGCGGTCACAATGAAAGCTCGGCAGAGGAGGTCGTTGCCCGACTGGGGTGTGTGGTGAGCGTCGAGGTTACTACAACCGTCGCTGTAACCATCGCTTTTGTTAGCGAGATTCACGGCTGCACCTCCACATCTACGTGGCAAACGCCAAGATTTTCGAAGTTACTTGTTACCGATGAGGCTATTGGGCTTATGTTTGCGAAAGTAAAGTGTTGCAAGCACTTCAGCCCTATAGTAGCTCCCCCAAACTAGCCGTTTCCATGCCTAATGTCAACGATGAGGCATTCCCATGAATGGGATTTATGGACCCGATAAGTCGCGTTAATTCGCTTTGTGCGGCAAGCAAAGACTTGGCGATTTCTATATTCTTGCTCCAGCCACTGCTCAAATTGAAAGCTACACTCTCCCCCGGGAAGGTTGATCGTTGAAGCAGATTCTGCCGGAACTGAATCGCCGCGAGTTTGTGCGGTTGGGGTCGATGGCGGCGTTGAGTCTGCCATTCTCTCGACATGCGTTGGGAAAGCCTACTCACTCTTGCATTGTTGTGGGAGCAGGTTTGGCCGGCCTTTCGGCGGCTTATCGGCTGAACAAGGCTGGCTGGAAGGTCACTGTCGTTGAAGCTCGCGATCGTCCGGGTGGGCGAGCTTGGTCGTATCGATTTCCTGAAGCTCCGGAGCTGGTCTGCGAGATGGGCGGCGAGTGGATTGGCAAGGACCAGCACCACATTCTGGACTTATGCAAAGAGCTGAATGTTGCGCTGGAGCCCCATGCTTTTCGGCTGTGGCTGTTGATTGCGGGGCAGGTGAAGAAGCCGGGTGAGTGGCAATTCTCTGAGACGTCGCGTACGGCGTTCAAGAAGTTTGCCGAGGCCTATAAGCATTACAGCCTCGAAGACTACAAGCGGCTCGATACCTACGACTGGTATGCGTGGCTGCGGAAGATTGGGTTTACGGCGGAAGACTTGCGGATTCGCGAGATCATCGACAGCACCGATATTGGCGAGTCGATGCGCGCTGCGTCGGCGTTTGTTGAGGCCGGAGAATATGCAACGGAAGACTATATGAACCCCGACGAGACTGACGAGATGGACTTCCACGTTCTTGGCGGAAACACCAAGCTTGTCGAGGCGATCGTGGCGAAGCTGCCTGCTGGAAGCGTGCATTTGAATGCGCCGGTGGTAAGCATTGCGCAGAAGACTGGCATGGTGACGGTCTCGACGGCGCGGGAGAGGTTTACTGCGGACGCTTGCATCCTTGCCACGCCTTCGTCGGTGATTCCGTCAATTCAGTTCGATCCGCCTCTTCCCGCAGCGAAGGCTCGTGCGGCTGAGGAGTTGGAGTATGGCCGCATCATCAAGACTCAGGTCTTATGCAGCGAACGATTCTGGCAGGCGGAGAACTTTGCGCTAATGAGCGATGAGACCTCGCATGAGTACTTCCATACGACGCAGGGGCAGCCTGGCCCGCGGGGGATTCTGTGTTCGTACGCGGTGGGGGACAAGGCCGATGTGCTCGCGTCGCAGACAGATGCGCGACGGCAGCAGATAGTGACTGAGGATCTGATGTATGTTTCGCCGCTGGCAGAGAAAGCGGTGATGGCCACTCATGCGAAGGCGTGGCAGATGGATCCGTGGGTGCATGGTGCATATGCGATCTATCATCCGGGGCAGTGGTTCACGCTTAGGCCTTTGCTGCATCAGGCGCACGGCAAGGTGCTCTTTGCGGGCGAACATCTTTCTGAGGATTCGCAGGGATTTATGGATGGCGCGATCGGGACGGGCAACGATGCGGCGAAGGCGCTGCTCTCTTAATTCACTTACGAGGATTGCATGACCTATAGCGATAAAGAGTTGGGTATGGGGCGCAGGATTACCCGCCGCGATTTCATGAACGGCGTGGCGATGAGTATTGGCGCGACTGCGATTCCTCATGGGCTGCATGGGCAAGTTGGTGGGCGATGGGCGGTGGGGGCGAGGCGCAGAATGCTCCGGGATACTATCCGCCGGTGAAGAGCGGGATGCGCGGCCTGCATGAAGGCTCTTACACTGTCGCTCACTCGGTGCGCGACGGCAACTTCTGGGGCCATGCCGGTGCTGCGGAATCTACGGGCGAGACTTATGATCTGGTGGTTGTGGGCTGCGGCCTCAGCGGGCTTTCTTCGGCGCGGTTTTATCGGCAGGCGGCGGGGCCGAAGGCGAGGGTTCTACTGCTCGATCCCCTGGATGATTTTGGCGGCCATGCCAAGCGGAATGAGTTCAACGTGAATGGCACGAAGATGCTGGGCTTCGGCGGCACTTATGCGATCGAGAGCCCGGAGCCTTATTCGCCCGTGGCGAAGGGAGTAGTTGAGGCTCTGGGTATCGATGTCGAGAGCTTCAAAAGCGTCTCCGATAGAAAGCTGTTTTCATCTCTTGGACTCGAGCCGAAGATCTTCTTCGATAAAGAGACCTTTGGCGCGGACAAACTGGTGGTGAATCCGGCTCGGAGCTATGAAGGCAAATCTTCGGCTGCCGACGCGGCGAAGACTTGGGAGCGATTCTCGACGGATGCTCCACTAAATGAAAAGGCCAAGGCCGATTTTCAAAGTCTGTTCGCATCGGAGAAGGACTTGATGCCCGGCCTTTCATCCGATGAGAAAAAGGCCAAGCTGGCGCGAATGAGCTATGCGAGCTTTCTGACGGATTTATGGAAGGTCGATCCGCAGGTGGTTGCGGTATTGCAGGCTTATCCGCAGGGGCTGTATGGATTGGGAATCGACGGTGTCTCGGCGCAGGATGCGTGGGGTCTCGGGATGCCCGGCTTCGATGGCATGAAGCTTGCTCCCGGTGCTGGGCCGGGGATGGGGCGGGACGCGATTCCGGATGAAGAGGCGGAGAAGTATTTCTACCACTTCCCTGACGGCAATGCCTCGATAGCGCGTTTGCTGGTGCGTAGCCACATTCCTGATGCGGTGCCCGGCAAGACTGCGCAGGATATTGTTACCGCTCAGGTGAAGTATGACCGGCTGGATCAGCCGGGAAGCCCAGTGCGGATTCGCCTGAGCAGTACGGTGGTGAAGGTGAAGCACGTCGGCGATCCGGCGACGGCCACCGAAGTGGAGATCACTTATTCGCAGGGCGGGAGGCTTGCGACCGTGCACGCGAGTCACTGCATTCTGGCCTGCTGGCACACGATGATTCCGTATATCAACTCGGAGCTGCCTGCGGCGCAGGTGACCGCGCTGCAATCTGCGGAGAAGGTACCGATCGTTTATACCAACGTTGCTTTAAAGCGCTGGCAGCCGTTTGTGAAGTTGAAGGCGGGTTCGACTTATGCGCCGGGGAGCTACTTCAGTAACGTGAGTCTGGACCAGCGCGTGAATATTGGCGACTACCACGCGACGACAAAACCCGATCAGCCGATCGTGCTGACGATGCATCGCTTTCCCTGCCAGCCGGGCTTGCCGAGCCGCCTGCAGCATCGTGCTGGGCGGGCGCAGCTTTACGCGACGCCGTTTGACGAGTTCGAGCGGAACATCCGATTGCAGCTTGCGCGGAGTCTTGGCGATGGTGGATTTGACCCCGCCAACGACATCGCCGCCATCACCGTGAATCGCTGGCCGCATGGCTACGCGTATCAATACAACTCGCTCTGGGACCCGTTCTGGCTGGACGGCGGGCCGCAGCCTTGCGTGGCGGCGCGCAAGCCTTTCGGGCGGATTGCGATTGCCAATGCCGATGCGGATGCTTATGCCTATACAGACTGCGCGATCGATCAGGCGCATCGGGCGGTTTCGGAATTAAAAGTCGGTCCGAAGGCCTAGTTTTTCTCAACGCTTTTCGTCCCGAGGAATGGTATGCTCCCGACAACACCATCTGAACACGCGACCAGACGAAGATCTTTGCTTCGTTGCAAGAAAGGCGCGCATGTCGGTCATCGAGCCAACGGTTCCTGACGCTTTTGCCGTCTCGGAGAGTGAGCGGATTGGGAAGTCGGCGGTGCGCAAGGCTAGCTGGCGGCTGCTTCCCTTGATCGCGGTGGGCTATGGAACCGCCTACATCGACCGCATCAACATCAGCTTTGCCTCGTTGCAGATGAACCGGGATCTGCACTTCAGCGCGACCGTATACGGCTTCGGCGCAGGGTTGTTCTTTGTGAGCTATGCGCTCTGCGAGGTGCCATCGAATCTCTTGCTGGTGCGTTTCGGCGCGCGGCTCTGGTTGTCGCGCATTATGTTGACCTGGGGATTGCTCGCTATCGGAATGATGTTCGTCAAGACTGTGCCGCAATTTTATGTCATGCGGTTTTTGCTCGGCATGGCTGAGGCGGGATTCTTCCCTGGTGTTGTTTTCTACCTGATGCAGTGGTTCCCGCCCGAAAAGCGTGCGCGGGCCATCAGCGGCTTCTACGTCTCCCTGCCGCTCGCTTCAGTGGTCATGGGCAGCATTGCCGGAGCGCTGCTCAATCTTCAGGGGCGCCTCGGTCTCGCGGGCTGGCAATGGCTCTTTCTGGTGGAGGGCCTGCCAGCCGTGATCCTGAGCACCGTCTTCCTGGTCTATCTACCCAACACGCCCGGCGATGCGAAGTGGCTCAATCCCGATGAGCGGACATGGCTTGAAAGCCGCATTCGCGTGGATGCGGCTTCGGGCGGGCACACTCACGATGTGGCACGAGCGTTGCTCGATCCGCGGGTGCTTCAGCTGGGTCTTATCTTCCTATGCATGTTGGGTGTCTCGTATGCCTATCAGTTTTCTGCGCCTGCAATTTTGCAAAAGCTTACAGGGTTCAGCACGACAAACGTCGGCTTCTTGATCGCGAGTATTGGCTTTCTGAGCGCGATTGGGATGGTCCTAAACGCCTTGCACTCCGACCGTGGCGGTGAGCGCTATTGGCATGTGATCGTTCCTTTTCTGCTGATATCGGCTGCCTATATCGTGGGCGGGTTATCGACGCTTCCGTGGTTAGCGGTGCCCGCTCTGGCGGTTGCGGTGATCAGCTTCAGTGCGCTGCTTGGGCCGCTTCTCGCCATCCCTCCGACATTTCTCAAAGGTAAGAGTATGGCCGCCGGTATCGCGGCGATGAATACAGTCGGCATGCTTGGTGGCTTTATCGGCCCTTACTGGATGGGCATAGCGAAAGACCTGACCGGGGATTACCAGCATGGCCTGCTGACGCTGACTCTTCCGGCGCTGATTGCGGCCGGCATTGTCATCCTGATGTGGCGGAACTCGCGCAAGCAGCCGCAATCCGTCGCCTGACCGAGTTCCGATTACCATTCTGTGTATGCTTCGTCACTTCAGCGCCCTGATCGTTGTGGTTCTTATCGGAACCATTGCTGGTCTGGCGCAGAAGGCTCATTGCGGCAGCGATGCGGCGAGCACGATCTCGACTGACCGGCCGCAGATCACGAGTTCGAGCATTGTCGTCCCCTGCGGAAGTCTGCAGTTTGAGAACGGCTTTCAGGAGACAAGTTCGGGAGGCCGGGATACCTACGATTTTCCTGAGACTTCGATTCGATTTGGCGTTGCGCGCAAGACCGAGCTTCGTTACATGATTCCGAATTACTACTGGAATTTTGCCAGCGGATCTGGCGGAGCGACTGGCCTTAGCGACATGAGCCTTGGGCTCAAGCATCAACTGGGGCCGGTGAAGGGGGTCGACGTTTCGATCCTTCCGTCGATCAGCTTTCCGACAGGAGCGAACGCGATATCGAGTCATGGCTATGATCCGACGGTACAGGCACCGTGGTCGCGCGGGTTGTCGAAGAACTGGACTGTGGCCGGGATGTTCTCGGTGGCGTGGCCAACACAGGTTGCGGTCAACGGGGGCACACAGAGAAACGTTACCGGGCAGGGAAGTGTTTTTTTCGATCGGCAGCTAACTTGCGCCGTGGGATGCGTGGATTGAATATTCCGGCTCATTTCCGCAGCGCGGCGGACCGCAGAACATCATCGATTTCGGTACGTCGTACAAAATTTCTCCGCACCAGCAGCTGGATTTTCATGCTGGCTTTGGGCTTTCGTCTGCAGCCCCCAACCACTTCATCGGCTTTGGCTACTCGGTTCGCTTCCAGGTCATTCGAGCGAAGTGATCGGGTCGTGCCCGGGCCCGCGCGGCATTTAGTTCTTTGGCTTGAGGAAGCCTCCGAGCGCGTTGCTCAGGGGATCAGTCTGCGTTGGCGTTTGTTGCTTCTTTCCATTGAGCAGGCCCTGGGTCACGCCGCTGGTAGCGAGACTGGCAACATCAGGTGTGAAGGTCGGATTGCTGGTGGTCCCTCCGATGGCGATGGGGATGCCGTTCTTCAACGCTCCGCTTGTGATGCCGCCGATGCCTGCGGACGAGCCTGCTCCGCTGGGAATCATTCCCATGAGTTGGCCAGCGATTCCGCCTGCGGAAGAATTAGCCGCGGAGCTGCCTCCTCCGCCGAGGGCGGTGAGCTTCAACACCATCTGGTAGCTGAGCGCCCCGGCTGCGCTTACTGTGCCGTTGCCGGTGGCGGAGCCGAGCGCGGGCATTACCAATGCGACATTGTCAGTTCGGATGTCTCCGCCAGCGACGCGAATGTTCATCCGAAGCGATTTAATGGCAGTGGCGGAACCGGTGCGAGAGCCGCCGCCCGTGAATGCTGACAGGGCGGAAAGCTTCGACCCTAGGTCGAAGCCGCTGAGCTGGGTGTTGTCGAGAGCCACCGGGCCGCTGATGACGGGGTTTGCGCTGGATCCGGTGACGGCGAGCGTTGCGGACAGCGTTCCGCCCTGAAGACGGGAGCCTGTGGGCAAATGGACGCCGAGAGCGGGAACGAAGGCCTGTAACTGGTCTATAGATGCTGACTGCGTGTTGACCTTGAGGTTGAGTGCGGTGGCTGGTCCGCTGGTTTGATATGTACCGGTGATGTTGATCGGAATGTTGCCGACGTTGACGGCGGCGCTTTGAATCGTTCCGGCGCTGGCCGCCGTATTCTGGCTGAGATTGAAGGTGGCGTTTACCGGTATCGACGACGGAGAACCGTCCTTGGCGAGCCGGATTCCATCGACATGGGCTGTGCCCGTGGTATTTACTGTCTGTCCATTGGAGACTGCCTTCGCGTTCAGATTGGCGATGCCGCCGATGTTGGCTTCGGGAGCGAGTAGCCCGCTTGATGCCAGGTCGATGTGCTTCATTGAGATCTGCGCGTCAAATGGGGTCGCCGAAGTGGTTTGGGGATTGAATGGCCCGGCATGACCGCTTGCGTCGACGCTTCCTCCAGCGGGAAGTTGCGCCGTGAGAGTGAACGGAGCGGAGCCCTTGATGGAGAAGTTGGTGAGGCTTGCGTGGATCTGCTGATATGTGAAGCCGGCCGGTTGTTTGCCGGGTTGCGCGGTGGCGATTGCGCCGTTCTTTACCTCGACCTTGTCGAGGGCGAAGTTGCTCAGCATTGAATTCCCCGCGGCTTGCGGAGTCGAGGGCTTGGCTGGCGACGTGCCGCTGGTGAGGGTCAGACGGGGCGTGTCGATCGTGAGATCGGTGACGCGGAGTTGCTGTCCGTTCCAGAGCGCGTCGGCGACGATGGAATCGATCGTTCCGCCGACGCCTGCGGTTGCATCGACGAAGCCTGCGGCGAGCGGGTCGAGATGTTTCAACTCGATGTGCGCTGAAAATGGGGTCAGCGAGGCGTCGCGTGGATTGACCGGGCCGGCGTTTCCGTTGATGGCGACGCTGCCGCCCGCAGGAAGGCTTGCCGAGGCGGAGTAGGGGAATTGTTTAGTAAATGAAAAGCCCTTTGCCTCGAGATCGAGCTTGGTATAGGTGCGCTCCGGGACGCTTGCCTCCCCGGGGGATGGTTGACTGTCAACGGTTAGCTGGCCATTGTCCACCTTGACGTGGCCTACGGTGAGGCCGGGGATCATGTCATTGGTGTCTTTCTGTTTTTCCGCATTCTTTCCGGCGACGTTGCCGATGGTGGAGTAGTTCCATACGCCTGCTCCATTGCGGAGCAGCCTGATCTTTGGAGATTCAATCGCAAAGCCCTGGATTTGCAATTTTTGGCTGAAGATCAATGGCAGAAGTTCGACGTTGATCTTGACCGATTCGGCCTGCAGGAATGGCTGGGTGCTGAAAGCAGGATCGTCGGCGATGGTTGTGTTGTCAGCGACCAGGCTGCCCGACCATACCGACAGACTCAATTTCCCCATAGTCACGGGGCGGCCGAGAGAGTTGGTTAGATTGCTCTCGATGCGTGTGCGGAAGCTGTCTGCATTCAGGAACAGCGGCACGCAGGCGATCACCAGCAGGACAATAGCGACCACAGAGCCGGCGGCTATCAGGATTTTGCGATTGCGGGGTGTCATCTCGTTGCCCTCACCGTATCAGTCTAAGATGCCTCGAATGCCTCATTTGACGTTGATTATTTAGGGCATGTTTGCCGGGGCGAGGCCTCCTTGCGTCGGGTGGGCAAGTACGCCGGAGCGGTGAATTTCGTTTTTGAGCTGCCAGGCGAGGTACTCCTGTGGTAAAACCACATAAGTGCTTGCTGATGTGGCGATAGCACAGGAGAAGGCGAATGGCCTCGAAACTAGACTTATTGCAAGGCACGCTGGACGTGATGGTTTTGCAGACATTGACCGCGATGGGACCGTTGCATGGTTACGGCATCGCCCGGCGCATTGAACAGATCAGCGGCGATGAAGTGCTGCTGAACCAGGGGACGATTCATGCGTGCCTGGTTCGCCTGGAACAGCGGGGCTGGATCGCCGCCAAGTGGGGTACGTCAGAGAACAACCGCAAGGCGAAGTTCTACTCGATCACCAAGAGCGGCGCGAAGCAGTTGACCAAAGATGCAGCCTATTGGAACCGCCTTTCCGGGGTGATGGGGCGGGTGCTGGCAATGTCGATTGAGGGGGAAAAGTAATGGGAGCGATTCGGGAAGCCTTTGGCCGTATTCTGTCGTTCTTTGGAAAAGAAACGCGCGACGCTGAACTCGAGTCTGAAGTCGCGAACCACCTGGATCTCGCTATCGAAGAGAATCTTCGTCGCGGCATGTCTCCACAGGAAGCGAGGCGCCAGGCCATGCTGCGCTTTGGCGGCGTGCAACAGGCGAAGGAGCAGCAGCGCGAGACGCGCGGGCTGCCGTGGCTCGATGTTCTGGCGCAGGATTTGCGCTTTACCTTTCGCACGCTCGGTCGCGATCGTGCTTTTACGATCGTTGCGGTGCTGATCCTCTCGTTGGGCATCGGCGCGAACATTGTGGTCTTCAGCGTGGTGAATACGATTTTGCTACAGCCGCTGCCGTTTCCGAATGCGCAGGAACTGGTGCGGATCACGACCCCGCATCCGACTTGCGGGGAGTCTTGCCGGACCTACTCTGCTGACGCCTCCAGAGAATTCCGGGAGCGGAATAAGTCTTTTCAAGATGTGACAGGCTATTTCGCGTTTACCGGGCCGGACAACTTCAAACTCATGGGCAACGGAACGCCGGTGCCTGTCACAGGGTTGCTGGTGATGGACAACTTCTTTCAGACGTTGGGCGTGGCGCCGGCGATGGGACGACTGTTTCGCGCTGAGGAGTCGGTGCACAACGCGCCGCCGGTGGTGCTGGTGACGTATCCGTTCTGGAAGCGGCAGCTTGGTGGAGATCCCTCGATCGTCGGGCACGCGATCAATATCGGCGACAACGGCAAGCCGGTGACGGTTGTCGGGGTGTTGCCGGAGAGCTTTGATTTTGGGGCGGTCTTTGCTCCGGGATCGAAAGTTGACGTCTTTGTGCCGTACGTCATGGCTGACTATGAGCATGACGGCAACGATCTGGCGCTGATGGGGCGACTCAAGCCGGGAGTGACGATCGGCCAGGCGCAGGCCGAAGCTGATTCTTTGTTTCCTAAGCTGGATATCGATTTGACGCATCCCGAATACAACAAGAACTATAGCTATTCGGCGAGCCTGTTTGGCATGAAGGAGTACATCAGCGGCGGCCTGCGGCGCTCTTTGATCGCGCTGTGGTGCGCGGTCGGGCTGATCATGCTGATCGTCTGCGTTAACCTGTCGAATCTGCTGTTGGCTCGAGCCGCCTCTCGGGGGCAAGAGTTCGCGATGCGCAGCGCTCTCGGCGCTGGACGGGGCAGACTGATTCGCCAGTTGCTGACGGAGAGCCTGGTGCTTTCTGGAGTTGGCGCGGCGCTTGGTTTGGGTTTCGCCTTTGCCGTTGTCACCTGGCTGGCCCATCAAGGGTCGATCGCCCTGCCGTTACTGAACACGGTTCGCGTAGATGGCGCGGCGCTTGGCTGGACGGTGCTCATCGCAATCGCGGCCGCGGTCTTCTTTGGCACTTTTCCCGCGCTACGGATATCCGGCGGAAACTTGCAGGAGGTGTTGAAGGATTCGGGACGCGGGACGAGTGCCGGACGGAAGCATGAACGGATGCGTTCGGTCCTGGTGATCTCGGAAGTGGCATTGGCTTGCGTTCTGCTGGTGGGCGCCGGGTTATTGCTCCGAAGCTTCCTGCAAGTGCTGAATGTTGATTTGGGTTTCGAGCCGAGCCACGCTGCTGCAGTCAGCGTCGACTACACCGGCGGCGACGGCGCGCATACCTGGGCGCAATGGCAGGAAGTGGTGCGCCGCGTGAGTGCGCTTCCCGGCGTTGAGACGGCGGGTATTTCCGATAATTTGCCGCTCAGCCGGAATCGCAGCTGGGGCATCCAGGTCAAGGGCAAAGAGTATCCTGAAGGCTTTCTCCAGGGCACATTTATCTATATCGTTTCGCCGGGGTATCTGAAGGCGATCGGCATGCGGTTGGTTGAGGGTCGCGACATCGCCTGGAGCGACGGCCCGAAGGACCCACCGGTGGTCGTTATCAACAAGACGGTCGCCGATAAGCTTTGGCCAGGGCAAGATCCAATCGGGCAGTTGGCGAGTGCGGGCGGAATGGATGGTGTCCGAGTCATTGGCGTGGTCGCCGATGTGCACGAGAGCAGCGCGGAGAGCGCGGCGGGCTGGCAGATGTATATGTCGGCGGCCCAACAGGGGCCGGAGGGGGCGAACCTTGTCATCCGCAGCAAGCTGCCTCCGGAGACGCTGGCGCCGACGGTGATGTCGACGCTACGTTCGATTAATCCGGCGCAGCCTGCGACGGAGTTCAAGCCGATTCAGGGCCTGGTGGATCATGCCGTTTCGCCGCGCCGGTTCTTTGTGCTGTTGGTGGGCGCCTTCGCGGGGCTCGGGCTCTTTCTGGCCTCACTGGGAATCTATGGGGTGATTTCTTACTCGGTGACGCAGCGGACGCAGGAGATTGGCATTCGCATGGCGTTGGGGGCAACCCGGGGGCGTGTTCAGTTGGGAGTGATTGCTAAAACAATCGGTATGGCGGCTATTGGCATCGCGATTGGCGCTTTGGCTTCGGTTGTCGTCTCGAGTCTTATCGCGTCGCTTCTGTTTGGGACGGCTCCGAGGGACCCGCTGACCTTTGCGGCCATTGTTACGCTGCTAGTAGTTGTGGCGTTGCTGGCTGGATATATTCCAGCGCGACGTGCATCGAGGATTAACCCAATGGTTGCGCTGCGGAATAACTAGACGCCCTGCCCGTCCATTGGTTCGCTGTGTGTCCACATGGACAGCGCCGCCTTCGGTCGGAGAGAATACGGGCAGTGTCTTCAACAAGTGGAGAGCCTCAATTGAGCCTACCTGGGCGCGTGTCGCGGCGCGCAAAAATTAGTGCCCTTGGCACCTACGTTCCCCCGAAAGTCCTGACGAATTTCGATCTTGAGAAGATCATCGATACCTCCGACCAGTGGATCGTGGATCGGGTGGGAATTCGCGAGCGGCATATTGCTGAGACCAACGTCGCCACCAGCGACCTGGCGGTCGAGGCGGCGACTCGGTGTCTGGCGGAGCGCGGCGTCTCTGCCAGCGAAGTCGAGCTGATTATCGTCGCGACGGTCACGCCAGACATGCTTTTTCCGGCGACTGCCTGCCTGGTGCAGGACAAGCTGGGGGCTCATGGCGCATGGGGATTCGATCTTTCGGCAGCCTGTTCTGGATTTGTTTACGCTTTGCAGGTCGGGGCGAAATTCGTGGAGTCTGGCGCGCATTCCAAAGTGCTGGTCGTGGGAGCGGACAAGATGTCGTCCATTCTCGACTATAGCGATCGCACTACCTGCATCCTGTTTGGCGACGGCGCGGGCGCGGTTTTGATCGAGCCTGCGGCTGAGGGTGAGACCGGCCTGATCGATTATCTGCATGAGATTGATGGTTCGGGTGGGCACTCGCTCTATATGCCTGGCGGAGGAAGTCTGCATCCGACCTCACCGGAGACGATTGCGAGCAAGATGCATTTCGTCCATCAGGATGGGCAGGCGGTATATAAATACGCCGTGCGCAAGATGATGGAGACTTGCGAGAACCTGTTGGCCCGCAATGAGGTGAAAGTCTCGGACCTGAAGCGGTTCATCCCTCACCAGGCGAATAAAAGGATCATTGAGGCCTGCGCGGATCGATTGGGTCTGACGAAAGACCAGGTGGTGATCAATATCGACCGCTATGGGAACACCACAGCGGCGACGATTCCGCTGGCGATGGAGACGGCGCGGACCAGCGACCGGCTGAAAAAGGGCGACCTGATCCTTATTGCTTCTGTTGGCGCGGGCTTCACCGTAGGAGCCTCGCTTTTGCGCTGGGAGGCATAAGGCTGCCAACCCGGCCATTTGCGCTGGGTGGTTACGCGGCGGGCATGGCTGCGCTCGGAGCATCGGGCGCACTTGTTCTTTGGCGGCGGTATTGCCAGATTCCGTAGCCGATGCCGCCGAAGAGCAGTATGAAGAAAGTCCATTCGATCACGGTCGACCATCCTGCCAAGGTGGTCGTCCACCAGTGCACGACTCTGCGTCCGTAAACAACTCCTGCCCAACTGACCAGGCTGTAGCGCACGATCCGAGCCGCGTTGTAGGCGACGAGAAAGCGGCGTCGGGAGACGCCCAGAGCGCCTGCGGCGAGCAGGAAAGGCGTTAACGGGATCGGCGGCGGCAGGAGCGCCGGAAGCATCACGGAAAGCAGCGAGTGTTCATTGGTCCATTTCTCGATCGGCTTGCGGAAGCGGGCCGGGACGGAGCGTTCCATCAGGGCTTCGCCGCCCTTCTTGCCTGTTTTCCAGGTGATGAATCCACCAATAGCGGCGCCAACGACCGCGTAGCCGGTCAATAGAAATGGGTTGCCGTGATGCGAAACGAGCAGCAGGAGCAGAAGGTCGGTGCTGCCGGGTAGCGGTAGTGGGATCGGCGAAGAATCGAAGATTGCCACCGTGAAAAGTCCTAGCCCGCCAAGCTTGGTAAGCCAGAGCGGCAGCAAATGGTGGTGGGCGGCTGCGTGGCTGGCAGCGGCGTGAGTCGTGGCCGGCGTCGAGGACCTTGGGGCGGGCGGGCTGGTCGGCGCTGCCATTATTGCTATTGGACGCTATTTGCGGGCGCCGAGTCGCTGTTTAATCGCGCAGGGTGTGTTTATAGCAGGCGTATTTCCGGGACGGGTTGGAGAATCGAGCATTCCGCGGCGTAGCGATAGAAGGTGCGGAGCCCTTCCATGCAGCTTTCGTCGAGGACGTAGTGAATGTTTTCAGTGAGGTAGGTGCGAATGATGGTCTTGGGCACTGCGATGCGCGCTGACCACTCCTCCACCATGTCTTCGGTGTGGGTGAGGCCGTGGTTGCGGGAGACGACAAAATCTGCGATCAGTGGCTCGCGCTGTGGCGTCAGCTCCTTCGCGGTCGTGCCTCGGATCGCCCAGAAGGCTGACACCCACGGAACCCCGGTGCGCTGCATCCACTCGTAGCCAAGATCGAGGTAGTGAAGCGGCTCATTCGTGCGGTCGAGACGGGCTTGGGCATCTTCGAGGGCGAGCAAGGCGGGGTCGCCGATGAGCAAGGCGGCATCGGCGGTGGCGAGCATGGCGTTGAGGTCGGGTGCGAACGGGATAAACTTCGCCTGCGGATTCCAGTACTTGCGAAACATTATTTCGGTGTAAGTGGCAGATGTCAGCGACGAGGTGTCGAGAGCGATGGTATTCGCGGCTTCGGGGCCGTCTTCGCGGGTGACGAGGATGATGGAGCGGATGCGCGCCTTCGAAGCGATCGTGCATCCGGGAAGGATGAGCATCGTTGGATCGATCGCGTAGGCGGCGGCGGGCACGAGGCCAATGTCGGCGACTCCGGTGAAGAGGTCTTCGGCGCAACGGGAGGGTGTGGAGTAGCGGATCTCGTAGCGCTCGGCGAGCCGGGATTTCTCCGGGCCATGTTCGAAGTCCCACATCAGCGGAGCGGGATTGAGGAAGTCGATGGCTGCAAGCTTGAGTCGTCGGGCGGGCAAGGTGCTCACCTCTCAGTGTAATTGCTGGCTTGCGGATTGGTCCTGTATCAGCGAATCCAGTTCGGCCCGATGAACTCGCGCAGGATCTCGGCCGTCGCCCAGGGCGCGGCGTTGGTGTAGCGCTTGATCCAGTCGGCGCCTGCGCCGATCTTGACGCGGTCGGGGGTGAATTCAGGCGAAAGCGTGTTGACCATCAGCGCATAGGCCGCGCCGTCATGTAGACGCAATGCTTTCCAGCATCCTCCGGGGACGGCGATGACCGGGCGCTGCCCGGCGGCGAGGTCCATGCCGAGCGTGATCTTCTCGACGCGTCCATCAGGATGAAAGATGAAGTAGTCGACCGGGCCGCCCTCGACGAGAATGTGCGTGTCGTCAGAGGCGAGCCAATGCAGATAGTTGATCGGGCGGTCGCGGGTAAGCATGTAGTAGTTCTGGCTTTGCACGGCGAGAGTCCGGCCGCCGACATTGACGGTCTGCGCCGAGACACCGATGATGCCGAGGTAGCCGGACTCTTTGGGCAGCACGTGCAGTTGGAGCGTGCGGATGATCTCTTGTGCACGGAGATCGCCGCGGCTGTCAGTCTGCCCGGCAACGCAGGTGTGAGAGCTACAGATAAACGCGATTGCGATCGCGCAACACAGAAGCCGCTTCATACTCACTAGCCTAGATCACTGCCTTACTTAGAGGGATCGACGAGCGCTCCGTAGACCGTGGCGTGACTGCGATAGAGCAGGGTGTGGTTGTTGGGGCTGGTCATCCGTTGAATCATGGCGACGAAGACGATGTCGTTGGTGGGATCGACCCAAAACCAGGTGCCGGCCGCGCCGTCCCAGAAGAAGGTGCCTTTGCCGTCGGGCAGCGCGGCATCGGCCGGATCGTAGATCACGGCGCAGTTGAAGCCGTAGCCGAAGCCGGGTCGCATGATGTGCTGGCCGATGCCGAACTCCCCGGTGAGCAGATTTTGCGGTAGGTGATTTGTGGTCATCAGCTTGACGGTGGCCGGGGAGAGGATGCGCTTGCCATCGAGTTCGCCGCCGTTGCCGAGCATTTGCGCGAAGCGGTAATAGTCTTCAGCGGTGGAGACGAGGCCGCCTCCGCCGGATGGCATCGTGGGCTGGGTTGCGTAATCCGTGGGTAGACCACCAGCGGCTTGGGTGGGGCCGAAGTTGCCCTGCGGGTCGTCGTGGTAGTTGGTGGCGAAGCGCGCGCGCTTTTCCTGCGGTACGAAGAAGCCAGCGTCTTTCATGTCGAGGGGAACGAAAATGTGATCGCGGTCGAAGTCAGGCAACGTCTGGCCGGAGAGCTTTTCGACGATGTATCCCTCGATGTCCATCGAGACGCTGTAGGTCCAGCCCTTGCCGGGCTGGTAGTTGAGCGGGATGGTCGCGAGCTTGTCGACCATCTCCTGCAGGTTGGCCGATTGCATCACCTTCTGATCTTTGTACATGGCGTCGACGACGGTATGGCCATTGCCGTAGGAGAAGCCGGCGGAGTGGGTCATGAGTTCGCGCATGGTGGGCGCGTGGTCGGGGTCGACGAGAATCGGCTTGCCTGTCGCGTCTACGCCGGTGAAGACTTTGAGGTGGGCGAATTGCGGGATGAACTTCGAGATCGGGTCGGAGGGAAGCCACTTGCCTTGCTCATACAGGATCATCATGGCAACTCCGGTGACGGGCTTGGTCATGGAGTAGTCGCGGAAGATGGTGTCCTTGGTCATCGGCGCATTGGTGGCAATGTCGCGCTGGCCGTAGGTGCGATAGTCCACGATCTTGCCGTGGCGGGCGAGGATGGTGACCGCTCCAGAGAGCTGCTTCTGGTCGATCTCGCCCTGGATCAGGGCGTGCAGATTTTCGAGGCGCTCGCTTGAGAATCCGACGGACTCGGGCTTTACCGGAGTCATATCTGGCAGGCGATGGGCCGCAGATGTCTGTGCGAGGCAGGGCCAGGTGGATGCCGCGAGAAAGAGAATCGCTGCGATGATGCCGGTGGGAGCGCGTTGAACAAGCCAGTTCTTCATGGCTGCCTTTTTATCACGCATGCGGGTCTGCGCGTATAGCGCCCCTCTGCGATATCGGATACGGCGAGGAGACTCTATAATTGCGCGGTCATGAACAAACCCAAATTCGTGTTGACTTCTTTATTGCTTGCCGCCGCAATGCCCTCCTTCGCTCAACTGCCCGGCTGGATGCCGGACCCAACCAAGCAGCAGACTTATACGCTGCATCGCTCGTCGAGCGGTGAGCTGACAGGCGCCAATGCGGATGCGCGCACGATCTCGCCCGGCGAGACGATGACCGTGCTCGATGCGGATGGCCCGGGGATGGTCTCGCATATCTGGTTCACGATCGACGACAACGAGCCTTACGCGCCGAAGCGGATCGTGCTGCGCATGTATTGGGATGGCGAGACGACGCCGAGTGTCGAGACTCCGATTGGCGATTTCTTTGGCCTGGGCAACGGCTTGTATTACAAGTGGGAGTCGCTGATGCTATCCTGCGGCGGCGATAAGGCGCTGAATAGCTACTTCCCCATGCCCTATGCGCACCATGCGCGGATCACAGTCACCAATGAGGGCAAGAATTCAGTGAACCATCTTTACTGGAACATCGATTACCGCGTCGATGCCCAGCCGCTGCCGAAAGACACCCTCTACTTCCACGCGCAATACCGCCAGGCGCAGCCCAACCATGGATGGACGGGGAGCTGGTACGAGAACGGCGACCCGATGGTGAACTACAAGCGCAACCTCGATGGCAAAGACAACTATGTCTGGATGGAGGCGCAGGGACATGGCCAGTTCGTTGGCGTGACGATGTCGGTGCTGCAAAACCAGGACGGATGGTTTGGCGAGGGTGACGACATGTTCCAGATCGATGGCGATGCGATCAGCATTCTCGGCACGGGAAGTGAAGATTACTTCTTGGGTGCATGGGGCTATGGAGGCTCTCAGGATTTTCTGTTGCATGGCGCTCCGGTCGTCGGCAGAGAGATCGCCGGCGAGCGCTCGAGCATGTACCGCTTCCATTTCGACTCGCCGATTCCGTTTACCAAGTCGATCCGGGCAAGCATTGAGCATGGCCATGCGAATCATCGTTCGGACAATTTCTATTCGGTCGCTTACTGGTACCAGGCCGAGCCGCACGCGGCGTTTCCGGCGCTGCCGGATGTGGATGAGCGGATTCCGACGCTCGAGTTTGTGGGTGGACCGGGGAATGCGAAGGGGCCTTACGACCCGAGTAGTTTGCATCCGCGATAGCCGTTAGCTATTCGGAACGTAACGCGGCAACCGGATCGAGGTTGGCTGCGCTCCGTGCGGGGAGCCAGCTTGCCAGGACTGCGATCACGGCGAGTAGCGCGACGGCGAATCCAATGGTGACAGGATCGTAGGATTGAAGGCCGAAGAGCATGCTGCTGGCCGATCGTCCGGCGAGAAGTGTGAGTGGCAGGCCGACAGCGGTTCCGGCGAGGAGCATCAGTGCCGTATCGCGCATGACGAGCGCGATGACCTGCCAGCGATGGGCGCCGAGGGCGATGCGGATGCCGATTTCGTTGCGGCGCTGGGCGATGAGGTAGGCGAGGACGCCGTAGAGCCCGACGACGACCAATATGCCGGCGAGCAGTCCGAAGAAGCCGGAGAGCATGGCCATCATGCGGTCGCCGACCAGGCCGTCCTGAATATTTTGCTGGAAGTCGACGAACTGCATCACCATCTCGGGGTGCTCCGCTTCTATCTTGTGCCGGATGGCCGTGATTGCAGTCGGTATGTCATTGGTCGCGATCATCATGGCCATCCCGGGCCCCTGTGCGGTCACCGGAAACTGGTCGATGGGAACAAAGGCGATTGGCGGGATAGTGCCGCGGAGATCGTTGTACTTCGTATCGGCAATTGTGCCGACGATCTCGTAGGTGCGCTCTGGATATTGCGGCTCGGGCTTGACGTGCACCAATTGGCCGATGGGCGGCTTGGTCCCGAGATATTTGCGGATGAAGGTCTGGTTCACGATCACGACGAAGGGCGCGTCGGTGGTGTCTGCTGCGGTGAAGCTGCGTCCGCTAATCAGCGGGATCCCCATGGTGGCGAAGTAGCTGGGGCTGGCATACGTGAATTTGCTGTCGCCCTCGATTGAGTCGACACGAACTGCGTGGGTCCAACTATTGCCGTTGAGCGGTGTCGACGTGGTTGCGGCAGCATTCTGAATGCCCGGAATGTTGCGCACATCCTCGACGAGCTGCCGTTTATATGCAGCTTCGTCTTCGGGCTTGAGCTTCCCCGCCGGAAAGCCGAAATAGCCAATCAGAATGCCGCTTTCCTTCATGCCCGGGTCGAGGGTCATGAGGTTGCGATAGCTACGAACGAAGAGCAGAGCGGCGACGAGCAGCACCATGGAGATGGCGATCTGCGAGACGACCATCAGGCGCTGCATGGTGAAGCGTTCGCGGCCGCCGGTGGTTCCGCGCTCGCCGGATTTGAGCGAGGTGATCGGGTCGACGCGGGTGGCGCGCATCGCGGGAAGCGTTCCAAAGACAACACAGGTGAGTCCCGCGACGGCGGCGGCGAAGAGCAGTACGCGCCAGTCGGTGACGATCGAGAGATGAATCGAAGACTGACTGGTGTTGAGCGATGCTACCAGCAGGCGACTTAGGGGTTGGGCGAGCGCGATGCCGAGCGCCGCTCCGCTGAGCGCGAGCAGGCCGCTCTCGATGAGCAGTTGTGTGGCGATGCGGCGGCGGGATGCTCCGAGGGCCATGCGGATAGCCATCTCGCGCTGGCGGGCACTCGTGCGGGCGAGCATTAGGTTCGCAAGGTTGGCGCAGGCGATGAGCAGGACCAATCCGGTGATGGCGAGCAGGAGTTGGAGCGAGGTGTCGTAGGTCTCGCGCAGTGCGCTGACGCCTGCGCCAGCCGGATATGCGGCGAGGCGGAAGTCCAGATAATTCTTGATTGCATCGGAGCTGTAGCCGGGCGGCGCAGTGTCTTTGAAGAGGCCGGGGCTGAGCGCATCAAAGTATGCCGAGGCGCGCTCGACGGTCCAGCCAGGCTTGAGGCGCCCCATGACGTTGAAAGTGAACATCTCGGCACGAATGTGCGGCGGGGTGCAGGTGGGATAGGCGAGGTCGAAGTTATCTCCAACGACGAGTCCGGTGAAGGAAGGCGGTGCTACACCGAGTACCTGTACGGAGCGGCCTTCGGCCTGGATGGTCGTGTTCGCGGTGATGGTCTCGCCGCCCATCTGCGACTGCCAATAGGGATAGCTGACGACGACCTTCGACAGCTCGCATGACGACTCGTCTTGTGGCTCGATCAGGCGACCCTGGAACGGTGCGACGCCGAGCACGTTGAAAAATTCTCCGCTGACCTCGAGACCGTTAGCCTGCTTGGCTTCGGTGACCTTGCCGACCAGCACGCCGGCCTCACGCCAGGCGAAGATGCCGGAGAAGGGATCGTGATGGCGACGGACCTCTTGCCACATCGGGATGGTGAAGTTGGAGTAGCGGCCGTTGGTGATTCCAAATCCGGGACGGTTTCCGCCGTTGATGCGCAGTTCTGCTAGCTCTTGCGGATTTTGGATAGGCAGGCTGCGCAGGCGCACCGCATCGACTAATTGGAAGACAGCAGTGTTGGCGCCGATGCCGAGCGCGAGAGTGAGGATCGCCACCGCCGTGAAGGCGCGACTCTTGGTAAATCCGCGCACCGCGACGCGCGCATCGCGAAAGAAGCTGTCGAGGCCGGCAGCGGTGTCTTCAGCATCGACAAGCTCGCGCATAACTGTGGGGTTGCCGAAGCGGAGACGAGCTTCGCGGGCTGCCTCGGTGGGGCTCATGCCGTTGGCGAGGTTTTCGTCGATGCGCATCTGTAGATGTTCGCGGAGTTCGGCATCGATCTCGTTGCTTAGTTTTGAGCGGCGGCCCAGTGCGCCGATACGGCGGAAAAGTCCCATAATGTTCCCCTCATGCGTAACGCAGAATCGCCGCGACGCCCTTGACCACCTGGTCCCAATTTTTCTCTCGTGCGGCGAGCTGTTTCTTGCCGGCTGCGGTGAGCGTGTAGAACTTTGCCTTGCGGCTGCTTTCGGTCGTTGCCCACTCGGAGCGCACCCATCCGCTCTGCTCCATGCGGTGCAGCGCGGGATAGAGTGAGCCCTCTTCTACGTTGAGGAGCTCGTCGGAAACGCGCCCGATGTGCGCGACGATGCCGTAGCCGTGCATCGAGCCGAGCTGGGAGAGGGTTTTGAGGATTAGAAGGTCGAGCGCTCCCTGGAGGTCGTTCTTTGCCATGCGAGATTACCCCTAGACATCGATGGTAGTAAGCTATCCGTTGCTTACCCTAGTTGTCAAGGGTAGGATTTGCTAAGGTTTGTAGCGCTTCCGTATTCGGTCAAATCCAGCCTAAGCTACCGCAAACCCTCGGTATTTCCGGAAAGTGCGTGCACCAATTGGGACAACTAATGTCTATCTCTGCTTGACACACTCCCTCTGATATCGCTACTCTCGCCTCAACACTCCAGAGAAAGCAATTTAGGAAACGACGTCACCACTTCGGCGTCCGCGGTTCTATATATGGATACTTCCGCCAATCCGACGGGAAGCGCAGTTGCGGAGCCGTCTGCTCTGCCCGATGAGACGCAGCTGGCGTGGCTGGCGCTTTCGCTTGCGCCGGGACTTGGGCCTCGGCGCATTCTACAGGCGGTGGAAAGTGTTGGGTCGGTGACCCGCATTCTCGAGCTCTCGCTGACCGATCTGGAGGCACTGCGGTTTCCGGCGACTGCCGTGCAATGCATCTCCGGTGGGCAGGCGCTTCGCGATGCTGAGGACGAATGGAAGCGCGTGCGGGCGGAGGGGGCTTCGCTGCTGGCTTTTTCCGATGAGGCGTATCCGGTGCGGTTGAAGGAGATTTTCGACCCTCCGCCTCTCCTTTGGGTGCGGGGCGACGTCCAACTGCTATCGCAGCCGGCGATAGCGGTGGTTGGGCACGCGGCATCCGACTCCGTATGGGGTGGGCATGGCGGAGATGCTTTCGCGCGACCTGGCCTTGCGCGGGATGATTATTTTGAGCGGCATGGCGCGCGGCGTCGATACCGCCGCGCACAAGGGAGCGATTGCGGCGAAGTCCCCGACGGTGGCGATCTGGGGGACAGGGATCGATGTGATCTATCCCAAAGAAAACAAAGCGCTGGCGGAGCAGATACTGGCCGGCGGCGGGGCGATTGTTTCGGAGTACAAGCTGGGGACGTTTCCTGCTCCGCAGAACTTTCCCCGCCGCAACCGTCTCTTAAGTGGAATCAGCGTTGGGGTGCTGGTGGTCGAGGCGGGCGAGCACAGCGGCACCCGGGTAACGGCGCGGTGCGCGATCGAGCAGAATCGGGATGTTTATGCGGTTCCAGGCAACGTGACCAGCAAGGGCGCATGGGGGCCTAACACGTTGATAAAACAGGGCGCTAAGCTGGTGGCGACGTGGGAGGATGTGTGGGAAGAGCTGCCTACGCAGATCCGTTTACAGCTCGAAGCGCGGCTGGGTTCGACGGTCGCGATTGAATCGAATGCCGAGGCTGGCGCATCGTTATTTGAGCCGGTTCCGCTACCCCGGGCCGAGGCGCTGGTCTATGGTACGCTGCGCCATGACGAGGCACTGCTGCTCGATGAGATCATGGAAAAGCTCGAATCTGAGCTGAGCTCCTCCGAGATTTTTACCGCGTTGTTCGAATTGGAACTGAGCGGGCGGGTGAAGCAACTTCCGGGAAGAAATTACGTCAAGAGCTTCTGACGCCATTTGCGTTTTCTCGCCGGACGGGGCAGTCTGTAGTCGGACGGCGGCAGTTCGCGGGGCCGGATACCGATGGCTGAGATAGTAGGATTTAGCCGGGCGTGATAGTTTCCAGATGACATATATATAGCTTCGACGAATCGTCGACGAATGGTGCTGACAGTCTTGCCGTCCTGTCTTTGGGTAGACGGGCGCGGCGGTTTGAAAGTGCAAAGAAGGAATCATGAGTAAATCATTAGTGATTGTCGAGTCGCCTGCCAAGGCCAAGACAATCAACAAATATCTCGGCAAGGATTTCGACGTGGAAGCGTCGATCGGTCATATCAAAGACCTGCCCAAGAAGACCATGGGTGTGGACATCGAAGGTGGCACCTTTGAGCCTGAGCTGATCGTTAGCGAAGACAAACTGAAGCTGGTTGCGATGCTCAAGAAGCTCGCCGCCAAGGCGGACCACGTGTACCTGGCGCCCGATCCTGACCGTGAGGGCGAGGCAATCGCCTATCACCTCGAGCAGGAACTGATCGGCGTCGCGAAGGCCGGAGCGATCCAGCGCATTACCTTTAACGAGATCACTTCGAAGGCCGTAAAAGCGGCATTTGAACATGCTCGTCCTGTTGACCGCAACCTGGTCGACGCGCAGCAGACACGGCGTGTGCTCGATCGGCTGGTCGGCTATGAGATTTCGCCACTGCTGTGGGACAAGGTGCGGCGCGGACTTTCCGCTGGCCGCGTGCAGACGGTGGCCGTGCGGCTGATCGTCGAACGCGAGCAGGAGATCAAGGCTTTCAATCCGGTGGAATACTGGACGATCGATGCTTCGCTGCATCCTGCCCCACAAGGGCTGGATTTCACCGCCCGCTTTGTCGGCATTGATGGCAAGAAGGCTGAGGTGCCGACGGTTGGCGCCGCGGCTCTGCCCGACGGTGCGACGGCGAAGTCAGTTGTCGCGCAACTGGAGAAAGCAAAGTGGCAGGTCCGTTCGGTTGAAAAGAAAGAGCGCCGGAAATCTCCGACTGCGCCCTTCACGACCAGCAAGCTACAGCAGGATGCCTCGCGGCAGCTTGGTTTTAATGTGAAGCGCACGATGGGTGTGGCGCAGCGTTTGTATGAGGGCCTCGAAATCGGCTCCAAGGGCACGGTCGGTCTGATCACCTACATGCGTACCGACTCGACGAGGGTCGCTCCAGATGCGCTGAGTGACGTTCGCGCCTATGTCGAGAAGAGGATCGGCAAGCAATATCTGCCCGCGCAGCCCAACGCTTACAAATCGAAGAAAGATGCGCAGGACGCGCATGAAGCGGTTCGTCCGACCGACGTTACCCTGCATCCGGATGAGATTCGCAGCTTCCTCTCCGACGAGCAGTACAAGCTCTATCGACTCATTTGGCAGCGTTTTGTCGCCTCGCAGATGGTTCCGGCGATCTATGACCAGACAACGGTGGACATCGAGGCAAAGGCCGATCGCAGCTACGACTTCCGGGTCAGCGGCTCGGTACTGAAATTCGATGGGTTTCTCAAGGTCTATGAAGAAGCCAAGGATAAGAAGGACGACGACGACGAGGCGCTTGAAAACAAGCTGCCGGAGTTGAACGACGGCCAGACGCTGGCGCTGAACTCGGTCAAGACGGACGAACACTATACCGAGCCGCCTCCGCGGTACAACGAAGCTTCGCTCGTCAAGGAGCTTGAGGAGCGGGGTATCGGGCGTCCGTCGACTTATGCCTCCATCATCAACACCATTCAGGACCGCGAATATGTGGTGAAGCTGCCGCCGACGGGGCGCTCGGGCCGCTTTTATCCGACGGAAATTGGGGTGGTGGTTACCGGGCTGTTGGTCAAGAACTTCCCCTATATATTTGACACGACCTACACCGCCAAGCTCGAAGAGGAACTGGACAGCGTCGAGGACGGGACCGAGAAGGGCACCGATTTGCTGACCGGGTTCTATGGCCACCTTAGCGAAGAGCTCGCCCATGCCAGCGAGAACATGGAAGACGTGAAGCGGATGGAGATCAAGACCGACCAGGTCTGCGATCTCTGCGGCTCCCCTTTGGTGCTGAAGTGGGGCAAGTTCGGCTCCTTCTACGCATGCAGCGCCTACGACAAGAAGAAGGAAGGAAGCTGCACTTTTACGAAGGAAAATTTCGACGCAAAGCCTGACCTCAACACTCCCGAGGCACAGGATGCTGGGGAAAAAGAGGAGTACTGCGAGGCCTGCGGACGGGTGATGGTGCTCAAGCGCGGACGCTTCGGCATGTTCATGGCCTGCCCGGGGTACAACGAAGATCCGCCCTGCAAGACCACCCGCAAGCTCGACCAGAAGGTGCAGCAGAAGCCGCCGGTTCCGCTCGAGGAGGATTGCCCGAAATGCGGCAAGCAACTGGTGCTGCGCAATGGGCAATATGGGGAGTTTGTGAGCTGCTCCGGCTACCCGAAGTGCAAGTACATCAAGCAGAACTTTATCGGGGTGAAATGCCCGCAGTGCGGCGACGGCGATCTGATTGAAAAGAAGGCGCGGCGCGGCAATCTTTTCTATGGGTGCTCGAATTACCCGAAGTGCGACTTCACCTCGAACAACAAGCCGATTGATCAGAAATGCCCCGAGTGCGGGAGCGCCTATCTACTGGAAAAGACGCTGAAGTCGGGTGTTTATCTAGTCTGCCCAAACAATAAGAAGACTTCGGCCGAGGAAGAGGCGCCGAAGAAACGCGGGAAGAAGTCAGCGGAGGAACCGGCTGCGTCGGTCGCCTGCAATTTTATCGAGAAGATTGCCGACCCTCCTCCGCCGGTTCCGCTGCCGCCTTTGCCGACGGCGGCTACGCATGCGCCGCTTGTGGAGCAGTCCGTCGGCTAGGCGTGCCCGCAATTTGGGTTTACGGATTATTGATTCGGCGCAATATTGCAGGGAGAAAGAATTTCCCAAATCGTTGTGCGGGGACGATAATTGACCTTGCCAGAGAGCAATCGTCTTTCGAGGCCTATGGGGGTTGTTGGATGAAGCGTCTTTTGGTACTAGGGGTGATTCTTAGCGCGTCCGCCTTTGCGGCGGACCAAAGCACCAAGCCGATCGATGGCTGGATCAGCGATTCACAGTGCGGCGCCATGCATGCCGGCGGCGGGGCTGCGTGTGTCAAGAAGTGCATCGCTGGCGGGGGCAAACCCGTCTTTGTCGACGATGCGAAGAAACAGGTTTGGACGATCGACGACCCGGACGCGGTCACTGGCCATTACGGCCACCACGTCGCGGTGCAGGGAACGGTGAATGCGGCTGACAAGTCGGTCCACATTGCCTCGGTGACCATGCTGAAAGACCAGGGCAAGGCCGATGATACGGGCGGGATGTCGCACTAATCCCGAATTGGTTCCTTTTGTACGGAGAAAGGGCGCTACTCTGCGCCCTTTCTCCGTTTCTATGAAGCTTTCTGCCGGATTGTGAATCGATAGAAGTACGGTCTGCGACGTCTGGTTCCGCCATGCGTCTTACAACTCTTAGAGGGAAACAGCGTAATTGAAAGTAGCTATTGTCACTGAGTCGTTCCTGCCGAAGATTGACGGCATCGTCACGATGCTCACCAATACGGTTGAGTGCCTAAGGCAGAGTGGCGATGAAGTCATGATTTTCGCCCCTAGTGGCGGTCCATCGCAGCTGTTTGGTGCAGAGGTCGTGGCGATGCCATCGATGGCTTTCCCGCTGTACCCGGAATTGCGCGTCGCGTTGCCGCGGACCTCGATGCGTCAGAAGCTCGAGCAATTCCAACCGGATGTGTTGCATGCCTTTGAACCGGTGCTCTTGGGTGTCGGCGGCATTTACTACAGCGCAGAAATGCGCATTCCTCTTGTGGTCTCGTACCACACCAACCTGCCCGCCTATCTCCGCTACTACAAACTCGGGTTCATCGAGAAACTGACCTGGGCCCTGATGCGGGTCAGGCACCGCCGCGCCAATTTGAATCTGTGCACGTCGACCGCCATGATGAAAGACTTGGAAGGTCATGGGATCGACCATCTCGCTCTTTGGGAGCGCGCCGTCGACGCGGGTCGCTTTCGTCCTTACATGGCCAATACGGAGATGCGTGCGCGGCTAAGTGGCGGCTGTCCAGAATCGCCCCTCTTGTTATATGTCGGCCGGCTCTCCGCGGAGAAAGACGTTATACGGCTGAAAGAGCTATTTTCAGCGGTCCCCGGTATGCGGCTGGCAATCGTGGGCGACGGGCCCTTGCGTCCTGAGCTTGAGAAGCAGTTTAAGGGGACCGCGACCGTCTTCACCGGATACATGACGGGGGACGAGCTGGCTGGCGCCTATGCCTCGGCGGACTTGTTTGTGCTGCCGTCGCGCACCGAGACGCTGGGTTTGGTACTGCTGGAAGCCATGGCTGCCGGTTGCCCGGTCGTGGCATGCCGCGCGGGCGGCGTTCCGGATGCAATTGAAGATGGTGTGACCGGTTTTCTGTTCGATCCGGAGCAAGATGGCGGCCTCGCCGCGACAGTTCACAAAGCGTGGAACAGCAGTGGACAGCTTGAGGAGATTCGCAGCCATGCGCGCCGGGACGTCGAGAGCTACAGCTGGACGCGGGCAACGAGTGAGTTGCGGCAGCTGTACTGTCAGGTGATTCATGACAAGGAAAAGTATGGCCGCAGAGTGCGAGACAGGGCAGAGATTCCTCTGCCGAAACGGTTGGCCGCCGGGATCGCACGAGGGACCTTGCGGACTTTGCTGCCATGAAAGAACAGAAAATCGGTTTTTCGGCGCCGCTGCAATCTGCTAGTGTGAGTAGGAATTCTTTTGTTGAGAGATGAGCGGTCATGGCTAAGGCAGTCTGGAACGGCAAGGTGATCGCGCAGAGCGACACCTTTGAAACCGTTGAAGGTAACGTATATTTCCCTGAAAGTTCGCTGGTGCGCGAGTACTTCCGCCCCAGCACCACGACGTCGTCTTGTCCCTGGAAAGGGCAGGCGCGCTACTATTCTCTGTTGATTGACGGGCAGGACAACCCCGATGCCGCTTGGTATTATCCCGACCCCAAGCCGGCGGCGCGTAATATCAAGAACCATGTTGCGTTTTGGCGTGGGGTTGAAATCGAGAAATAAGCTCGATCCGGCCCACGCGTGGCCTTAGCTTCCATCGAACGCACACATCCCAGAGCAAGCCAGGTGGTATTGCCAGCCTCCCGCCCGACTAGAAAATGGCGGCCGTTAGTTCGTCGGTGTATGGCGCGACGGAAAGACCAGCGTAGTCACGGCAAGTGCGACAATGATCCCCAGCCCGACCTCAAGGAATCTTGAAATGGCTGCATGGGCCGGACCGCCGTCAAACTTGACCAAGACGATGACGGAGAGCGTGACTGCCGCGAGGCGCCCCGCTTTGTCAAAGGCCAACGCGCTGCAAGCGAAGATGCAGAGCGCCACGGCCAGGCCATAGACAACGTAGTGACCGTGCCAGATGTAGAAGGTGATCCAGCCCATGAACGCGCCGATGGCGGTGCCGAGAATGCGGTCGCGGCATGAGGCGAGCGTGATGGTCGTGTCGAAAGCCATGACGACGATGGCTGAGACGGCCGCCCAGAAGCTGCGCTCCAACCCGAGGAGATTGCCTAACCACACGCAGATCACTGCCGCAAGACCTGTCTTGAAGGCGCCGATGGCTTGGTGTCCGAAGTCTTTTTGCTGCCACCAGCGATGTAGCGATCGCGATTGACCACCCGGGTCGGCGGAGTAGTTCGTCATCCTACTAAGATAAGCTCTGCAGCCGATCCGGCTGCTAAACTTGAAGAGTCTATGTTCGATACTCTTTCCGAAAAGCTTCAGCGTGCCTTCAAGAACCTCCGCGGCCAGGGCACGATCACCGAAGAGAATATTGGCGAAGCGTTGCGCGAGATCCGCGTCGCGCTGCTCGAGGCCGACGTCAATCTCGGCGTAGTCAAAGATCTTGTTGAGCATATCCGCGAAAAGGCGCTCGGTCAGCAGGTGATGACCGCGCTCTCACCCACCGAACAGGTGGTGAAGATCGTCAACGACGAGCTGATCGCCATTCTTGGCAAAGACACCGCGCGCTTCAACTTTGCATCGCGTCCGCCAACGGTCATCCTGATGGCTGGGCTGCAGGGTTCGGGCAAAACTACGACTTCGGGCAAGCTTGCTGCGTGGCTGCAAAAGGGCGGCCATCGTCCAATGCTCGTCTCGGTCGACGTCTACCGCCCCGCCGCGAGGGAGCAACTGAAGATCGTCGCCTCGTCGATCAAAGCAAATATCTATGAGGGCGATCTCAAGGGCGAAAAGCCGGGCCCAGACCTGGTCGAGCGGTTGGCCAAGGAAGCGCGCCGGGATGCTGTCAACTCCGGCTGCGACACGTTGATCGTTGACACCGCCGGACGCCTCGCGCTCGACGACGATCTGATGAAAGAGATGGAGCGGCTCAAGAAGCTACTTGCTCCGCAGGAGATACTCTTTGTCGCCGACGCGATGACCGGCCAGGACGCCGTCAACTCCGCCGATGCTTTCCACAAACGCCTTGCGCTCACCGGCGTCGTGCTGACCAAGATGGACGGCGATGCGCGCGGCGGCGCGGCGCTTTCGATTCGCCACGTCACCGGGCAGCCGATCAAGTTCATCGGCACCGGCGAGAAGCCGGACGCTTTCGAACCGTTTCACCCGGATCGCATCGTGAGCCGCATTCTCGGCATGGGTGATATAGCCTCCCTACTAGAAAAGGCCGAAGAAAAGCTCGACAAGAAAAAATCGGAGGAGTTCGCCAAGAAGGCGCTTTCTGCCGGCGGATTTTCGCTTGAAGATTTCCGCGATCAGCTCCGCCAGATCAAGAAGCTCGGCTCATTGCAGAGCATCATGAAGATGCTGCCCTCGGTTGGACCGTTTCAGGGCATTCAGCAGATGGCTGACCAGGTCGACGAGGGGCAGTTCACCCGAGTCGAGGCGATCATTAACTCGATGACCAAGAAGGAGCGCGATAACCACGAGATCATCTCTGGCAGTCGGCGCAAGCGCATCGCGCGCGGATCGGGAACCTCGGTGCAGGAAGTGAACCAGCTGCTTAAGCAATATGCGCAGATGCGGAAGATGTTCAAGACGGTTGGCGCAGGCGGCGGCAAGATGCAGCGTAGTTTGATGGGTCAGTTGGCTTCGCGACAAAGGTTCGGAAGGTAGAGACGAGTAAGCCCGTAGCTTCGGGGGCGGAGTCACGCTAAGGACAGTTCTGCGAATCGTTTAGGAGTCGTTCTTCTTGGCGAAGTAAGTCGTGGTTCGAGCGAAAATTTCGAGGTCCTCGGAGTACTCTTCTACCCGAAGGAGTCTTCCGCCAGGTGTTAGCCGGAAGATACTGTAGCCGTGTTTTCTGAGCAGGTCGAAGTAGTCCCTAAAAAACACCCGGGCATTCACATCAGAGATTCCAAACTCAAACGAGAGCGCGCGAAGCAAACCTGTCTCAAGGCATCGTAGAGCACCGTTTAGCGCGTCCAGTTCGGCGCCTTCAAGGTCCATCTTCATGAAGTCGATCCTGGTGATCGAGTTGGCTGCAACAAAATCGTCGAGACGAATTACCTTTACATCGAGACGATCCTGATGCCGATTTGCCGCGTATGTATCGCGGCGATCGAAGAGAGATCCCATAGTGTCGGCCGGCCCTGCCGCATAGAAAGGCAGAGTGCCCTCTTTGCTGCCGAGCGCGATTTCCAGGACTTCGCAGCCTTCAATATTCAGAGCGCGAATTTTGGCCGCCGCTAGTGGTTGCGGCTCGAAGGCATATACGCGACCAGGGCCCGGTGCAAGCTTACGAAACGTAGCGCTCCAGGTACCGACATTCGCCCCGGCGTCGATTACAACAAAATCGCTGATGCCCTTTGTCCAGGTGGCCGCGATATCTACTTCCTGCTTGAGGCTGGATGACCAGCCGAGTCCGCGAATTCCTAAGAGGAACGCGACGGCGCCTGAGGCTAATGCCTCTGTACTTTGCCAGCTGAGAAGTTGCGATATGGCCGGAATGCACGACTGAGCGATCGATTTGCCTGGGAGGCGGATGGCCATTGTAGGAAGATGCTAACACTTCAAAACGTACGAAAATGACTGGTTATTCAACTACAAACTCACTCTTAGGCTCGCAGTCCAAGCAAATATTCCTTCAAGTGTTCGCCGACGATATGGAGCGGCTGGCGTGTCTTCTCCAGACCGCCGATCATCACTGCCCCCTCAAGGGAGGAGATTATCACGATGGCGACGGAGTCGGGATCGAGGGTCTTGCGGAACTCGCCGTTCTGCTGGCCGCTGCGGACGAGGCCGGCGATTCGCGAGCGCCAGCCGGAAAGAGCGGCGCGGGCCTTGTTGCGAAGCACCGGATTTCCGTCGTCGCTATCGACGGCAGTGTTGAGCAGTGGGCAGCCCCCGGTTATCGTTCGCGGCGGCTCACCGACGAAGTTACTAACGAAGAGGAGCAATTTTTCGAGGGAACCGCTCAGTTCGGCGAGGCCGCGTTCTCGCGGCATGCTCACTGCTTCCCAAGCGTAATCGAAGGCCGCCTCGGCGAGCTCCTGCTTGCTTTCGAAATGGCGATAGATGCCGCCTTTTTCGAGGCCTGTGGCTTCCATGAGATCAGCAATTGAGGCTCCGGCGAAGCCGTGCCGGTTGAAGACCTGAGCAGCTTTCTGGATGATGCGTTGCCGTGTTTGATCTCCTTTGCCCAATCTTCTTGACGGCGCTGCAGTCTCCATTTTCTTCCACCTGATTTGATTATAAAGCGACCAATCGGTCTCTTTTTGAATCTTTTATCAAGGTATTCCCAATTGGCCACAGTTACGACTACAGCTCGATTAGGTCTCGCACCCGCGCCGATGCTCGCTCAGGCGAGGCGGGTGAATCCATGGGCGGTGGCGCTGACTGTGACGCTGGCGACTTTCATGGAGTTGCTCGATACCTCCATCGCCAACGTCTCGCTGCCTCATATTGCCGGCGGGCTCGGGCGCAGTTTCGACGAGACGACCTGGGTGCTGACCTCGTATCTGGTCGCGAACGCCGTGGTGCTGCCGATGAGCGCGTGGTTGAGCCGCGTCTTTGGGCGGAAGCGCTATTACATGATCAGCGTTGCGCTTTTCACAGCGACTTCGTTCTTGTGCGGCATCGCCCCGAGCCTGAATTTTCTGGTGATCTTTCGTGTGCTGCAGGGGATTGGTGGCGGAGGGTTGGCCCCGGTCGAGCAGGCGATTCTGGTTGATACTTTCCCGGCCACGAAGCGAGCGGCCGCGTTTGCGCTCTATAGTGTGGCTATTGTGACGGCTCCGGCGATTGGGCCTCCGCTGGGTGGCTGGATCACCGACAGCTTTTCGTGGCGTTGGGTTTTCTTCATCAACGTGCCGATCGGACTGCTCTCGCTCTTTCTCACCAACCGGTTGGTGAGCGACCCGCCCGCTTTCAAGGCCGAGGTTGCGGAGGCCAAGCGGCTAGGCAAGCTCAAGATCGACTACATTGGCATCCTGCTGATCGCCCTTGGTTTTGCATTTCTCGAAGTGGTTCTTGACCGCGGCCAGATCGAAGATTGGTTTGGCAGCCGATTCATTACCTCGATGCTGATCGCCGCGGTCGCCTGCCTCGCTTTTGCGATCTGGTGGGAGCTGCGAGTGCCCGATCCGGTTGTGGAGCTGGCGCTCCTTGGAGAGCGCAACTTCGCTATTTCCAACATCTTCTACTTCCTCTTCGGATTTGTGCTGTTCGGCAGCACAACGATGATCCCCGAGATACTCCAGAGCTTGTACGGATACACCGCGACCGATGCTGGGCTGGTGCTGGGTCCTGGGGCCTTTGTGATCACGGTGCTTGCGCCGGTGGTTGCGATCTTTACGCAGAAGGGTTACGTCAAACCGAGCTGGTTGATTGCTTTCAGCTTTGCGGTTGTGTCGGCCTCGATGTTCTATTACGGCTCGTTTAATCCGCAGACCGATTACATGCACTACGCGCTGGCCCGCGCCTTGCAGGGCTTTGGGTATGCCTTCCTCTTTGTGCCGGTGAGCGTGCTGGCGTATTCGTATCTGCCTCCGGGCAAGAATAACAAAGGCTCGAGCCTGACTAACCTCGCGCGTAACTGGGGTGGGAGCTTTGGAGTTGCGTTCATCACGACGATGCATGAGCGCCGCGCGGACGTCCATAGCGATAGGCTTTCCAGGACGGCGGATTTTTCTTCCCCGCTCTTTCATCCGCGCATCGATTCGCTTACCAAGACCTTTGAACATCTAGGTTTCTCTCACACCGATGCGGCGCAACATGCACAGGGCATGCTCTACAACCAGCTCAACAACCAGGCGAGTCTGCTCGGGTTCATGGACTGCTTTAAGATGATGGGGATCATCGCGCTGATCGGGATTCCGCTGGCGCTCATGACGAGGAGTTTTAGGCCGGGTGGCGAGGCCTCAGGCGGACACTAGTATCCGTTAGCGATCAGATATTCCAGGGTAATCTCGAACTCTTGTTTCTTTTCCCGCTCTAGACGCTCTTCGGCGAACTTCAATAGAACGTCGGCTTCGAGATTGATGGGCTGTCCGGCTCTTAGCGAATGGAGATTCGTCGCGGCGAAGGTGTGCGGGATGATCGCGACGTTGACGATGTCTCCTTCGATGGTGTCGGGTTCGAAGCGAGCGACGGTGAGGCTGATGCCTTCGATGGCGATCGAGCCTTTCTCCACCACATATCGACTGATCGAAGACGGCACCGCGATGCGCAACCACCAGTCGGTTAGTTGAGGATCGGCGTTCGCATCGACCGGCGCGAGTGAGAGCAGGGTGCCTGTACCGTCGACGTGGCCTTGCACCACGTGGCCGCCGAGCGGAGTCCCTGCCGGTGTGGGTAGTTCGAGATTGACCTTGGAATCTGGCGCGAGCGTGCTGAGCGAAGTGCGCGCGACGGTTTCGGCGGCAAGGTCGGCGTGGAAGACTGGAGGCGCGATATCCAGCGCGGTGAGGCAGACGCCGCTAACGGCGACGCTGTCTCCGGTATGCAGCTTAGCTGCGATCTCCGGAGATGAGATCGTGATGCGTTGCGATCCCTCGCGCTTTTCGACGGAAACAATGGAGCCGACGTTCTCGATCAGGCCGGTAAACATATATTCAGATTAAATGACTGCGCTGGCAGAGATCAGGAATGCCAGGGGTCGTTGAGCCAGCCTTCGTAGGCGAAGTCTTCGCCGAAACGGTGGAGGACGAAGTCGTTGATTGCCGGCTTCTCTATCGGCACGGTGGACACAATTGGCTGGGCTTCCGGACCAAGAAAGTACGGCGCATAGAACAGGTAGAGGCGATCCACGAGTTCGGCATCCAGAAATCCGGAGTTGACTTGCGAGCCCGCTTCGATCATCACGCTCGTTATCTGCATCTTGCCGAGTTCTCTCAATACGCCCAGTAGTGATGGGCGAGGGTTGCTGGGATCGGATTCGATCTCTTTGACGGAGAGTCCGGCCGCCACCAAAGCCAGCCTCCGGCCTTCGGGGACGTTTGAGCAGAAGACCAAGACATCGCGATCGGCCGAATGCAACAGCTTGGACTCGAGCGGGAAGCGCAGTTGCGTATCCAGCACAACCCTCATCAAGGGTCGCGTCCGGCGCCGTCCACTGCGGTCGGTGAGCAGCGGGTCATCAGCGATTACGGTGCCGACGCCTGTGAGCACCGCGTCGACGGAGTGGCGCAGTTGATGAACCTGATGTAACGACTCGGGCCCGGTGATCCAGGAGATTTCGCCGGGTTTGCGCAAGGAAGGCGGCGGAGCGATTCGGCCATCGAGCGTCATTCCGGCTTTGAGAGTGACGTAAGGAATGCCGGTCCGAATATATTTTGCGAAGGCATCGTTGAGCCGACGTGCCGGTTTCTGTAACACGCCAATGCTCACTTCAATCTTCGCGCGGCGAAGTTTCTCGATGCCGCGTCCGTTGACCTCACGATTGGGATCGGCAGTGGCGACAACCACGCGGCCAACTCCTGCGGCGATGAGAGCGTCGGCACACGGGCCGGTGCGTCCGAAATGTGAACATGGCTCCAGCGTGACATATGTGGTTGCGCCGCGTGCGAGTTCGCCGGCCTCTCGCAAGGCAACGACTTCCGCATGATCGCGTTGGTCGTACTGATGAAAGCCGGAACCTACCAGCTTCTCTTCGCGCACGATCACACAGCCAACGGTTGGATTAGGCGATGCGAGCCCAACGCCCCGGCGCGCCAGGGCAAGAGCCTCGGTCATCCAGCGCTCGTCATTATTAGACGGCTCCGCTGTGTGCAGCTCCGTAGATGTTTTATCGAGGTCAGCCACTGAGCAGCGACTCCACGAAGGCATCGCTATCGAAGGGCAGGAGGTCATCGATCTTCTCGCCGACGCCGACGTAGCGGACAGGCAAATTCAGTTCACGGGCGATGGCGATGGCGATCCCGCCTTTGGCGGTGCCGTCGAGCTTGGTGAGCACAATGCCGGTGACCCCGGCGGACTCGGTGAAGAGCCGCGCCTGTTGCAAACCGTTCTGGCCGGTCGTTGCGTCCATGACGAGAAGGACCTCGTGTGGGGCTGATGGAATGATACGCTGCGCGGTTCTGCGCATCTTGTCGAGCTCGGCCATGAGGCTATTTTTTGTATGCAACCGGCCGGCGGTGTCGACGATCAGGACGTCGGTCGATCGCGCTTTCGCGGCTTGCAGTGCATCGTAGAGGACCGCTGAGGGATCACCGCCCTGCCTGGTCTTGATCATCTCGACGCCGCTGCGTTCACCCCAGACTTCAAGCTGCTCAATCGCTGCTGCCCGGAAAGTGTCGGCGGCGCAGAGCAGGACGGTCTTCGCGTCGCGACGGAAGTAGGCGGCAAGCTTGCCAGTGGTGGTGGTCTTACCGGTACCGTTGACGCCGACCATCATGATGACCAGCGGCGGCGCGACTTTGGCGACTGGGCGTTGGTGTTCATCGAGGATGCTCTTGAGCTGATCTTTCAGTAGCTGTTTCAACTCGGCGCCGTCGCGAATTCCAGTGCGGCGTGCTCGTTCGCGCAGAGCGGTAACGATTTCAGTCGAGGTGGCGACCCCAATGTCCGAGGACAGCAGTACCATCTCCAGGTCTTCGAGCGCGGCTTCGTCGACCTCGCGGGTGAGGGCGATGACGCCCTCGAGCTTCTCGCCCAGGCTGTCGCGGGTCTTAGTGACCGCCTGCTTCATGCGGTCGAAGATGGATTTCTTTTCGGGTTCGTTCAGGCTGCCAAAGAGGGTTTGAATCATGGAGAGACTGCGGTCCTTTGCGGCGAAGGGCGCCGCTGCTTCGAGTTTACCAATTGGCACGTTTGAGCAAGGTGACAGAGGCACGAAAAATCGCATCAAATGATGCTAAAATTGATGCCGAGAGGGTTGCCAAAGATGCGAACGACGATGAATTTGGACGACGAGTTAGTGGCGAGGGCACAGGATCTCACGGGGATTATGGAACGTAACACCTTGGTTCGGATGGGGCTTGAGGCCTTGGTGCAGCGCGAAGCAGGGCGCCGCCTGGCGAGACTTGGCGGTACAGATCCAAACATCGAAGACGTGCCACGGCGGAGAGGGTCAGCCGCTTGATCCTCGCCGATAGTTCTATCTGGATCGATCATTTGCGGGTGCCGAATCCAAGGCTTGAGGATCTGCTAGAGAGATGGGAGATATTTAGCCACCCTTGCATCATTGGAGAATTGGCGTGTGGAACCATGTCCGAACAAAGAGATCGACTTAGGTTCCTACTGGAATTGCCACAAGCGACAGTTGCAAGTCATGCCGAGGTTCTTCGCTTCATCCAACGCCATGGTCTGATGGGACGTGGAGTCGGTTATCTCGATATGCAGCTATTAGCTTCGACGGCGCTGCAGTCTGGATTGCTTTGGACAAGAGACCGTCGGCTCAAAGAAGCTGCTGCGAGTCTCGGCCTGAGTTATTGAGAGCCTTTCCGGGATAGACTGGCCTTCAGAGTCGGCCCCCATGTCCAACCTCGAAAACGATTCGCCGGAGGTAATGCCGGATCCGCTGGCGACTGAGCCGGAGTTTCTGGCTTCGGTCGACGGCACCGCAACTCCACCCGAAATCCCTAAGGGCCGTCGCGCTGCTGCCGCATTCATCTTTTTCACGGTGGCGTTGGACATGCTGGCGATGGGCATGATCGCGCCGGTGTTGCCTCGGCTCATTCTGAATTTTCTGCATGGCAATACGGTCAACGGCGCTCAAATGCTGGGCGTCTTCGGCACGCTATTCGCGGGCATGCAGTTCTTTTTCTCTCCAGTGTTGGGTTCTTTGTCCGATCGTTTTGGACGCAGGCCGGTTGTGCTGCTCTCGAACTTCGGCCTAGGACTGGATTACATGCTGATGGCCTGGGCGCCGGCGCTCGGCTGGCTGTTTGTGGGGCGAATCATTTCTGGCCTGACCGCTTCGAGCATTCCCACGGCGATGGCCTACATGTCCGATGTGACGCCACGCGAGAAACGTGCCGCCGCCTTCGGAATGTTGAATGCTGCCTTCGGTATTGGGTTTGTGCTGGGGCCGGCTTTGGGCGGAATTCTGGGAAGTGTGAATCCGAGGTTGCCGTTCTGGGTGTCGGGTGCGCTGAGCCTGATTAATGGCATGTACGGCCTGTTCGTTTTGCCGGAATCGCTTGGCAAGGAGCATCGCAATCCTTTCTCGTGGAAGCGCGCCAACCCGGTCGGATCGCTCTCGCTGCTGAGTCGCAACCGGGTGTTGCTCGGGATCGCGGGGTTGCTGCTGCTTGGCTATATCGCTCAGCAGTCTCTGATGAACGTCTACGTGATCTACGCCGATTACCGCTATCACTGGACCGACCGGACGGTAGGGCTCTCGCTTGCAACGATAGGAATTTTCTCGGGTCTCTACGGGGCACTCTTCGTGAAACGCGTCGTCGCGTGGCTGGGGGAGCGGCGAACGATGGTCTTCGGATTCATTGGCGGGGCGGCGGGTTATGCGATGTTTGGGTTGTCGGCGACGGGCGTACTATTCTGGATGGCGATCCCGGTCCTGAACATGATGTCGTTCACCTGGCCGTCGGCGCAGAGCCTGATGTCGCATGAGATCGGGCCGTCGGAACAAGGGCAGTTGCAGGGCGCGGTGAATAGTCTTCGCGGCATTGCCGGACTTTTGGGCCGGGGTTGTTCACTTACATCTTCAGCATGTCGATTGGGGCGCATGCTCCGGTCCATCTGCCGGGGATGCCGTTCTTTGTTGCTTCGGGGATGCTGATTGCGGGGCTCGGGCTGATGGTGGTAATCCGGCGGACGCGAACTGCTTAGCGGCGAGTTTTCAGTTATCGGTCCTCAGCGAAGATCAGCTTTTTTTGAAAACTGATAACTGATATCTGACTACTACTCTTACTCGTCTCTGCCTGGGCGCGCCATCAGTTCCCGCATCGCCTCGACCGGCGTTTTCCGCTCGGAGAGTATGGCCGCCATCTGTTCGGTGATGGGCATCTCGATGCCGTGCTTCTTTGCCAGACCGTATGCGGCAAAAGTTGTGCGGACCCCCTCGGCGACCTTTCCGTTGAGGCCTTCGAGGATTTCGTTCAACTGTCGACCTTTGCCGAGCTCGATACCGACCAGGCGGTTGCGGGAGAGCGCGCCGGTGCAGGTGAGGACCAGGTCGCCGATGCCGGAGAGTCCGGAGAGGGTTTCGCGACGCCCTCCGCAAGCGATTGCGAGGCGGGTGATTTCGGCGATGCCTCGGGTGATTAAAGCGGCGGCGGTGTTGTGACCGAGTCCGAGCCCGGTGACGATGCCGGCAGGCGATGGCGATGACGTTCTTGAGCGCTCCGCCGAGTTCGACTCCGACGACATCGTCATTGGTATAGAGTCGCAACGTTGCGCCGCTGAACTCGCACTGGATTCTCACCGCTAATGCGGAATCAGTGGAGGCGATTGTCAGCGCGGTGGGTGATCCGGCGGCGACCTCCTGCGCAAACGAGGGACCGCTTAGAACGCCGACGGGTAGATCTAGATTCTGCTGCGCCAGTTTCTCTTGAATGACTTCGCTCATCCGAAGCAGAGTCTGGTCTTCAATGCCCTTGGTCGCGCTCACGATGACCTGGTCTCTGCGGAGCAGCGGGGCAAAGTGCTCATAATTTGCGCGAAGATGTTCGGATGGAATCACGCTGACGACGATCTCGGCCTCGTTAATCGCGCGATCGGCATGTGCGGTGACCGTAATCGTCTGGGGCAGCGCGAAGCCCGGAAGGTAGCGGGCGTTCTCGCGGCGCTCTTGCATTTCTGTAGCGGCTTGCGGCGAACGCGACCAGAGCGTGACGCTATGCCAGTCGCCAACGCTATGCTCGCCCCGGTTAGCGAGATTGATGGCGAGCGCGGTGCCCCATGCACCCGCTCCGAGAATGGCGATCCGGCTCATGGTTTGGCCTTGCCGAAGCGGTATTCCGTGCCTTGTAGAAGACGGGCGATGTTTTGGTGGTGTTTCACGATGACGAGTGAGGGGATGAACACGGTGACCCCAATTAACAAGAGAGTCATCTGGCCATGAGCGAGCCATAATGCTGATATCGGAAAGACGATGGCGGAGACGATCGATGCCAGCGAGACGTAGCGCCAGACTAGGAAGACAATCAGGAACACCGCTAACCCGATGAGCGCGGCGATCGGTGAGAGTGCCAAGAAGACGCCGAACGCAGTGGCGACTCCCTTGCCGCCTTTGAAGCGCAGCCAGACGGGGTACATGTGACCCATGATTGCGAAGAAGGCGGCAACGGCGTGAAGGTTCGGCCCTGCAAACCAGTCACCTAATAGCAATCCTGGAGCGAGTACGGCGACGTAACCCTTGGCGGCGTCCAATAGAAACGTCAGCGCTCCCAGACCCCTGGCGCCGGAGCGGACAACATTGGTTGCCCCGATATTGCCGCTGCCCTTAGTGCGAATGTCCTCTTTGCGAAAAACCAGAACCAGGAGATATCCGAACGGAATGGAGCCGAGCAGGTAAGCAATAACCGCGACGATGAGAATCATTCCGGTGGCGATCATGAGGGCGAACGAGGGTCTGGCGCTCTTGAGTTTAGCAGTCTGCGCCGGTCATTTCGCCCACGCCAGCCCGTCGGCGGTCTTGCCCGCGTCGATAAGCGTTTGCACCGTCCAATTGGATAGATCGATCACGGCGATCTGATTTTTCACGTTGCAGGAGACGTACGCAACCTTTCCGTCGGGGCGCATCAGCACTTCCTGAGGTGCGCTGGGAACGTCGATGGTCTTCGTCACCTGGAGAGTCGTCAGGTCTACAACCGCGACCTGGTTGGACTTGGGCATGGTGACGAGCAGCCAACGGCCGTCGAGGGTTGCTCCGGTTCCATATCCGGGCGAGGCCAACGGCACCCAGGTTTTTACTGCGTTGGTCGCTGTATCGATGACCGCGAGTTGCGGCTTGGTCTGGTCGGAGGTGAAGACCATACGGTCATCTTTCGAGATCGAAATGCGCTGGGTAGCATCCGAGATCGGGATGACGGTGATGGTCTTGCGCGCCTTCATGTCGAGCACCGAGACACTCCCCGGCTTCACGTTGGCGGTGTAGCCGCGCTTGCCATCGTGGGAGATGGTCAGCATGTGCGAGTACTCCTCGCCGGTCGGAATGGCGCCGACGATCTTGAGCGTCTTCGGATCGATGATGGTGATGCTCTTATCGATTTCAGTGGTCACATAGAGCAGCTTGCTTACCGGGTCGTAGATCGGGCAGTGGGGCCGAATTCCATGGCCGAAATCAACAGTGCTGATGACCTTTTGAGAACCGAGATCGATGACCGACATCGACGTTCCGTCAGTTCCGGGCTTGGCAACTCCTGAATTGCCGTAGATCGGCACATACGCGATGCGGCCGTCGGGCGAGGTCGCGACCTCATGGCCGGTGATTCCGCCGACAGGGACGGCGGCAATCTGTTTCGCCGTCACGGGATCGATAATGCTCAGGCTGCGGTCGCCCTGGTTGGCCACTAGGAGATAGGGTCCGGGCGCTTTCTTGGTGGCTGGGACGTCGGTCGCACCGAGGGGCAAAGTAAAGCTAAGGGTTGCGATGGAAAGACCCACGCATATCGGTTTCAGGGAGGGAAAAGTTGGTTTCCACATGGCGAGATGAGGCTATCATGAACCAGTCGGGTGAGTAATAGCCGAGGTACGTGAGATAACTATGTCGTTCCAAATCCGCTCTTTAAACCTGATTCCCTACGTCATCAACTAACTTCTTTTCTGGCAACTACGCCGCGTGGTATCCTCCAAGCCAGCGGGAGCTTCCCATGAACAATTCAGGGCAATTGGTACTGCTTGGCGATACGTCCCTGGTTTGGACGCGCTGGTTCGCGCGTGCGATTGCGCCCCGCAAGCATTTCCGGGTTCTCCCCACCCAGACCCGCCCCAGCCTTTTTGGCGGCGATTAACTTCTCCCGCGCCTTCAGCCTCAATTCCGCCCGATTCCCCATCCAAGGGTGTTTCCGGCGACAAGTTCCAGCCTTATCTACCGGCACTTGCGAGGAGAAAAATTATGCAGAGTGGCACCCAGGTTCTTGAATTTCCATCCGTGAAGCACAACCGGCGCCAAGAATATGGCCCGAAGATTCTCGGTCCCCTCCCGGGGCCGAAGGCGCGTGCGGTAATCGAGGGCGACGATCGGCTGATCTCGCCGAGTTACACTCGCTCCTATCCGATGGTGGCCAAGCGCGGCCGAGGATGTCGCGTCGAAGACGTCGATGGCAACGAATTTCTCGACTTCGCTGCGGGCATCGCGGTGACTTCGACGGGGCATTGCCATCCGGAGGTGGTTGCGGCCATTCAGAAGCAGGCTGCAGAACTGATCCATATCTCGGGAACGGATTTCTACTACGAGAGCCTGGTGACTTTTGCGGAGCGGCTTTCGGCGGTTGCTCCTATGCCCGGGCCGCACCGTTTCTACTACGGCAACTCTGGCGCGGAAGCGGTCGAGTGCGCCTTGAAGCTGGCGCGTTACCACACCAAGCGTCAGCATGTGATCGCCTTCTTCGGCGCATTTCATGGCCGGACGATGGGCGCTCTTTCGCTTACCGGATCGAAACCGCAGCAGAAGCGCCGCTTCTCGCCGATGGTTCCGGGGGTGACGCACATTCGCTACCCGTACGCCTATCGCGGCTGCAGCGGCGGTCCGCAAGAGGAAGAAGCGTTTGCGCTGGGTTGCGCTCGCTACATTGAAGAGAAGCTTTTCCACACCACCCTGCCTCCGGAAGAAGTTGCGGCGATTTTTGTCGAGCCGATCCAGGGCGAAGGCGGGTATGTTGTCGCTCCGACGATTTTCATGCAGGAACTGCGTCGGATCTGCGATAAATACGGCATCTTGTTAGTTGCCGATGAGGTTCAGTCAGGCTCCGGGCGCACGGGCAAATGGTGGGCGATCGAACACACTGGGGTCGAGCCCGATATCGTCTGCATGGCCAAGGGTATTGCTTCGGGAATGCCGCTCGGCGTTTGCATGGCCCGCGCGGAGATCATGGACTGGGTTCCGGGCTCTCATGCTTCGACTTTTGGTGGCAACCCGATCTCCATCGCCGCTGCGTTGGCGACCATGGACATTCTCGAGCGCGAGGGGATTCAGAACGCCGCCGTGATAGGCGAGGAGATTCTGGCTCGGTTGCGCGATTGGCCGGCAAGACATCCGATCGTTGGCGACGTTCGCGGACGCGGTCTGATGATTGGCATCGAAATCGTCAAGGACCAGACCTCGCGCGCGGTGGCGGGGGCGTGGCGCGATCGTATTGTGGAACTTGCCTTCGATCGCGGCTTGCTGATATTGGGCTGCGGAGAGACCTCTATCCGGCTGGCGCCCGCGCTCATCGTTAACACTCACGAAGCGGAGATCGCGGTGGACATTCTGGAAGAGTGTATTTCCATTGTCGAAGACGAGGAGCTGCGCGGATTGAGAAACACTTAGTCGCTGCAGATGGCAATGGGGAATCAAAGCGCCGAAATTTCTTTGGAACCGTCCTGAGAGGGTTCGGCGTACTAACCCCCAGGCGTAGGACTATTCCGCGGAGGCCTTGCGTATGCCCAATCTGATTTCGAGCTGGCCGGCATCGCGAGTCCGGGTGGGAATACTCATGGCGCTTCTTTGTTTCGGGACCGCAGTCATGGCCCACGCCGAGGGCCGCGACATCGTAGAGTTTGGCAACGACATTGTGGTGCATGAGGGCGAAGAGGCGCACGACACGGTTTGCTTCCTGTGTTCGATCGAGGTCGACGGTACTGTACATGGGGACATGGTGGCTTTCCTCGGCAACATCCATGTGCGCGGCCACGCCGAGCGGGATGCGGTTGTCTTTCTGGGCAGCATAACTCTCGGCGAAAATGCGAGCATTGACCGCGATGTCGTGGTTTTCGCCGGCAGTCTGCATAATGCTCCGGGATCCTCAATCGGCAATGACCGTGTCGTCTTTCCGGCTTTTCTCTTCCTTCTGCCGCTGCTGATCTTCGCCGGAATCATCGTCCTGATAGTCTGGGCGATCCGGGCGCTGGTCTACCGAAACCAGCCCGTCTATCCCATGCCCCCGCCGCGTTTCTAAGCGGCCATTCTGGTTGGGATCTGTGCTGCAGTCGTGTACGGATGTGGTTCGACTCGCTCAAAATCTCGCGGAATACATCTTCGGCTCTCCACGCGTCTGTATGCTAAGCGCGGATGCGTCGTGTCCTTTTGTTCGTCAATCCGATCTTTGAGCAGCGGCGGATCCATCGTGACGCCATCGCGCGCATTGCTGTTCTGCTGGGCTCTGGAGGGCGATCGGTTGAGGTCATTCAGACGCTTTCCGCGCAATCGGCCGGCGACCAGGCGCGGCAGGGCATTGAAGAAGGCTTCGACACGATCCTCGTCTGCGGCGGCGACGGTACTGTCTTCAATGTGATCCAGGGAGTTGCCGGGACGGAGATTCCTGTAGGGATTCTGCCCTTTGGGACCGGCAATGTGCTTGCGCAGAACCTCGATCTGCCGAGGAACACGGTCGAAGCTGCGCGACGTCTGCTTTCCTCCGATCCTCGGCGCATCCCACTGGGACGCATCACCATGAACGTCACCGATCTACCCTTCACTTCGCCGGGCCGCAGTCGAAGCACTCGCACCAAGAGTTGGTATTTCACCATGGCCGCCGGCATGGGGCTGCATGCCTCCTTATTGGATATTGCGGAGGGCTGGGGGAAACGTGGGATTGGAAGGGCGTCCTACTTTCTGGCCGGAACCAGCCTGTTGCTGCGCCATCGTATCCAGCCATTCGAGGTGGAGGTGACCCCGGTCTCAGGCGCCAAGTTCCGCATGCGCGTTTGTGAGGCGATTGCCGTTCGCGTGGCGGAGTTGAATCGATGGCGTCCTGGCGGTCGGCTGGAAGAGCCGGTGCTGCGGCTCGCCCTTGTCGACGCGACGGGACGGTGGGGATTGGCGGAAGCGAGCATTCGTGCCTTAGCAAGAAAGGAATCGCCGGGCGGCAATGGCTCCGCTGCGAGAGCCTCGGCGCATTATGTGGATGCACTCCGGATGGTTTGCCGACCGATTGCGGGCTATGAGTATCACGGTGGCGTGCTGGCGGAGGCCGACGGTGAAGTCCTGGGGGCCTCCCACGCGGTGATCGAGATGGCCAAGGAGTCGTTCTACCTGCTTTGGCCTAAAGACTGAACCAGACGCGGGAAAGAATTCGCCTCTCTCGTACACCTAGGCTTACTCTAGCGGTATGGAGAGCTCCCTGCTCTGGCGGACGTTGGGGCACTTTCGACGCGCTGTTGAGAAGTCCCTGTCTCACGACGTCTTCACTACCGCCAAGGCAGCCGCCTACTCCGGTATCCTGAGTCTCTTTCCCTCGTTGCTGGTGTTGAATACGCTTCTTGCGCTAACTCCAGCAACGGGCACGGTGACCGGCGAGGTGCGAGCGTTACTGGCGCTAGTGCTGCCCTGGGACACCATGGACTTCGTGCAGGGCTACTTTCTTAGTAGTCGCGTTCAATCTCTGGGCGTTTTGTTGTCAGCGGTGTCGGTGGCCTTCTTTGCTGCTATCGGCGTCATGCTCTCGCTCATGGAAGGATTTCGCCGCGCCTATCGCCTGCCAAACAAGCTCTGGAGTTTTTGGCGTACGCAAGTCGTCGCGGTCGCCCTGATTCCCATCTGTCTGGCGCCGATGTTCTTCGCCACTGCGCTCATTGTCTTTGGCCACGAGATTGAGAGCTGGATGATCGTGAATTCCGGCTATAAGCTTCGCTTTTTTGTGCTGTTCTTCTGGAGAATGCTGCGCTGGGCGATCTCAGCAAGCACCGTAGTTGCCGTGATCACCGTCATCTATCACTTCGGAACTCCCAGAACGCACAGTTGGAAATGTGCACTGCCCGGGGCATCGATTGCGACGCTGACCTGGTTTGCGGCCACCTTGATTTATGGCTGGTATGTGACACGCTTCGCCGTCTATATGGCAGTTTATGGTTCGCTGGCGACAGCGATTGCAACCCTGGTCTGGCTGTACATTACCTCTCTGAGTTTGCTCATTGGCGCCGAATTCAATGCCCAGATCTATCCAAAAGAGGAACTCGCGCGACCTGTTCGGCAACACTCAACAGATGACCTGATTTCTTCCGTCATTCATTAGTTTTGAAATAGGTTCAAAGAGTAAACTAATTTAGCGCGCACGATTGAGATTCCGGCGTGCGTTTGTGGGGGAGTGCATGAGTTCTTTTGTGAGTTCGACTGTGACAGGAGCCGAACAACGGCGGCGGGCGAAGATTGTGGCGACGCTCGGTCCAGCATCGAACAATGAGCAGTCGTTTCGGCAGTTGGTGCGCGCTGGCCTCGATGTGGCCCGTTTGAATTTCTCCCACGGCATCCATGCGGAGAAGCTGAAACTGATTGAGATGGTGCGCGAGGTTGCGCGCACGGAAGAAAAGTCGATCTGCATTCTCGCGGATTTGCAGGGCCCGAAGATCCGCACCGGCAAGCTGGTCGATGGCATTCCCGTACAGCTCGAGGCCGGTCAGACGCTGACCATTACGCCGCGCGATATTTTGGGAACCTCGACGTTGATCGCAACGACCTTTGTTACGCTGGCCGAGAACCTTGAGCCGGGGTCGCGTATCCTGCTCTCCGATGGTTTGATTGAGCTGAGCGTCTTGCGCGTCGATGGCGGAGACGTGGAATGTAGCGTGATCAACGGCGGTCTGCTCGGTGAGAAAAAGGGAATCAATCTGCCCGGAATTCCAGTTCGGGTGCCATCGTTAACCGAAAAGGACGAGATCGACCTGGAGTTTGCCGTTGGTGCTGGCGTCGATGCGATTGCAGTCTCATTTGTGCGCACTGCCGACGATGTCCGCCACGTCAAGGACCGCATCGCGGCGCTCGGCGCGGACACCTGGGTGATCGCGAAGCTAGAGAAGCCGCAGGCCATCGAGAACCTTGAGAGCATTCTCGAGATCGCGGACGGCGTGATGGTGGCGCGCGGCGATCTCGGCGTGGAGATGCCTCCGGAGAAGGTGCCGGCGATCCAGAAGCATGTGATCCGCCGCGCAGCAGAGTATCGCAAGCCGGTGATTACCGCGACGCAGATGCTTGAGTCGATGATTGAAAATCCCCGGCCTACCCGCGCCGAGGCGAGCGACGTTGCCAACGCGATCTATGACGGCACCGATGCGGTTATGCTGTCGGCTGAGACAGCGGCAGGCAAGTATCCGGTCGAGGCCGTCAAGATGATGGCCAAGATTGTGGTTGAGACCGAGACCCAGATGCGGGAGTCTTCGATTGACACCCCTGTGCTCGCGCAACATGGCCATGCGCATCTGTCGATTGCAGAGACTATCTGCGAGTCGATGGCCCACGCCGCCGAGGACCTCGATATTAGTGCGATCGCGGTGTTTACCGAGAGCGGAGCGACCGCCCGGCAGCTGTCGAAGTATCGTCCGCGCCCGCAAATCTATGCGTTATCCAGTGTGGAAGTGGTCATCAATCGGATGACGATGTTGTGGGGGGTCTTGCCCATTCTGTGCGCGAAAAACTACACCACAGAACAAATGGTGACTGAGGCGGAACGGATGCTCGAGGAAAAGGGATTCGTGCATGCGCGCCAGATCATCGGCATCGTGGCCGGTACCCGCACCAAGAGCGGCTCGACCAACTTCCTGCGGCTGCATGTACTGGGCGACAGTCTCGCCGAGCCGGAGCCGGTCCGCGAAGCGGAGATGGCGGTTCACTAGGAATGTCCGTCTTCGACGATTACCGCGACGAACTCGAAAAACACGAATTTATGATGGGAACGGCCCGTGGGCGGCTCGCCGTCTCACTCGACCGGCTGACCGATGCGCTAATTCTGATCGGCCAGCACGGTGTCTATTGCACCTCGAGCCGCAATCCCACCGTGCCGGCTTTGGATCTACAGGTTGTGCTCAGCGAGCTCAAAGGTGCGAAAGAGCTGGTGCAATCGGTGATGGAAGAGCTGGCCGCTGCCAAGCCGAAGTAGGAGCTTGTCAGCCTACTGGGCGGTTACCGGCACAAAGACATCCGTATTTTCCCAGATCAGATGCAGCTGGGTCGTCTTGCCGGTGGTCTTTTCAAACTTCATTTCAAACTTTTCGACCGGGGCGGAAGGCGTCGGCCCTTTCATTAAGTCAGTGCGCCCGAGATCCTGATCCTGGTTGTATTCGGTGCCCCACTGCTTGGTCTGCTTGTTGATGATCAGCTTCCAGGTGGTCTCTGAGGGCAGGGAATAGATCGTGTAGGTTCCGGCAGGGACGCTCAGATCGCCGATCTTGAGGTTAACGGCGGTCGTGAGCGTGGTCGCTGCGTTCGCGCCTGTCCGCCAGACCTTGCCGTAGGGAGCAAGTTCCGCTCCAACATGACGCCCGCGCAAAGAGGGGGCGCTGTAGTCGATCATGACGGCCTTGCCGTTGAGGGTTACGCTGGCCTTCGCCGGGGGACTGGGTAGCTTCTTGCCGTAGTCGTTGGCGGCAGAAGGCTCTTGTGCATGAGCGGAGAGGCTTAAAAGGATCGCGACAGCAAACGCCGCGAAGCGGGTACAGCGAGATATTGGTTGCAGCATGAATGTGATCCTCAGGGAAGAAAATGGGAATGGCCGTAGCCGACCACCCTCCGAAGGCTACACCATTCTCGCGACGCTTTCTCTCGATCGGGCCGGTAGAGCCGTAGTATCCTTGAAGAGAGCGCACCCGTAGCTCAGCTGGATAGAGCGAACGCCTCCGAAGCGTTAGGTCGCAAGTTCGAATCTTGCCGGGTGCACCATCTTCTCTTAAATTCCCAAACAATTAAATGTGGCAGGAGACTGCGCCGCGCTTCTCCAGATATTTCTGGTGATATTCTTCGGCCTTCCAGAAGGTCTGCGCCGGGACGACCTGGGTCACGATCGGCTTGCGGAACTTGTGTTCCGCGGTTAGCTTCTCGATCACCTTTTTCGCTGTCGCTTCCTGCTCGGGGGAGTGGAAGAAGATCGCGCTGCGATACTGCGTTCCCCAGTCGGGGCCCTGGCGGTTGAGCTGGGTTGGGTCGTGGAGATTGAAGAACGCCTCAACGATCTGCTCATACTTCACTTTCTCCGGATCGAAGGTCAGCTCGACGACCTCGGCATGGCCGGTCTGGTCGGTGCAGACATCTTTATAGCTGGGGCGCTCGGTCTGTCCGCCCTCGTAGCCGACGGCGGTTTCGGTGACTCCGGGGATGCGTCCGAATTCGACTTCAACTCCCCAGAAACAACCCGCTCCAAATGTCGCTTTTTCCATGATTTCTCCTCTTCTCACTTGTTAGATGAGGCAGGCTGCGGTTGGTTACGCGTTACTTTCTTGACGCGAGACAAAGAGCTCCTCGGACGTGTAGCGCCGTGTCGAAAGTCACGAGTTTTCCTTCTGCTGCTACCGCTACCGCCAATAACCACGCATCAGCCCATACCTTCGGAGATGCAGTTCGTTCTGTCGTTCTCTCGCGGAAAAACCTCTCTACTTCGCGAGGCTCGATCATGAATTTCACTCGATCATCTTGGTAGAAGCGGTCATAAACTCGCCATGCCTCGGCCATCGTCAACGGTTTGTTGTCCATCACCGCAGGGGTCGTCATCAGCCGAAGAAAGCCCATCTGAGTGAAACGAGAAAAGGCGATCGTTCCTGACTCTTGGTCCCACCATGCCTTGGCTGATGCCGCATGGACATGTTCCGGCGTAGCCAGAGCCAGCCACACATTGACGTCAGGGAAACTCAATGAGCTCATAAACCTGCTCTTCTGTAAGGTCAATGCGCCGACCTGCTGGGGGGATCAAGGGGGGATCGAGCTTTAGCCGCTTGCGAGGCCGGAATTCCTTGCCTTCATCGAGCGCGCGCTCAATTCCCGCGAGGATCAACTTCCGAGCGGAACACCCCTTTTGAGCCGCAGCCTCGTGAAGCTGCCGGTGTAGCTCGCGTGGCAGATCAATCGAGGTGCGGATAGAGTTGGCCTTCATATTCTCATTATGTCAAAGCGACTTAAATAAGTCACATCGTGGAGTGGGTTAGCGAACGAAACCGGGCCCTGACTTGGGACTTGTCTTCGGTCGCCCCTGAGGTCTACCGGTCCTTCCCTTATAACCGCTTCCAGCACGGTTTGAAGGACCTCCGGCACCGGGACGCCGGGTGCCAAAGGGACTGCCACTCTTCGGTCGGCCTGTTCCGGGACGCTTGTTGAAGGTTTTGTCACTGGACGCCGGTTCACGGGTAATGGTGATCCCAAAGGAAGGAGTCTCCGGCAGGTCAGGCGGCAAAGAGGGGAGTGGGCGGCTCTTGGGGGCTCGCGTTTCCGCCGACTCTGGGGCGAATGGCCGAGGCGTGGGTGATTTGCGGGCAAGTGATTTTGAACCGGACGCCCTAGGGCTGGATGGCTCTGGACGTGTTGAGGGTCTCACCGCCCCGGATGGTCGGCTAGTTCTCGGTCGGTCGCCAGCTGTTCGTGCGTTCGGCGGTCGGGCACTCGTGGAGCGTGGGTTATTTGGGCGATCGCTCAACGGTCTATTTGATCGATTCGATGAAGGACGATCACTGAATGTGCCGCCTGGGCGGCCGGCTGACGGTCGGTTGGTCGCGAAGCTCTTGCCAGCTGATGGCGAAGTTCTCGTCGAGAGCGGAGGCACGTCCGTCGCTGGGCGGATAGCCGGTGGCCGGGCTGGCTTCGTGGGCCATTCGCTGAGGACAGGTTGCCGCACCGGCTTTGCCTGATCACTTGATCCCCGCCGCCCGATTCCCGTGCCGGGCTTGGCTCTATGGCGGAGGGGCGGAACGGAGACAGGGGGAACTGCCATGCTCGACCGCGTTCGGATGCCGCGAGCCGCGCGCTGCAACTGTAGCACTTCGTCGGCGGTCAGTTCGCGCACCTCGCCGGGCTCGACATCTAGCACCAGGGGGCCGTATCCGACGCGACGGATCTTTTCGACGAAGTGGCCGACCTCTTCAAACATCTTGCGAATTTCGCGGTTGCGGCCTTCGGTGAGGGTGACTTCGTACCAGGGATTTTCGGCATCGCGGATGCATCGAATTCCGGCCGGCTGGGTGAGGACCCGGCCGAGCTTTTCATCTTTCGTGCGGCCTTTGTCGATCATGATGCCGGCCCGGAGCTGGTTGAGCGCCTCTTCGGAGGGCTTGCGGCTGATCTTGACCAGGTAGACCTTGGGCACCTTGTTGGCGGCGCGGGTGAGCAGATGTGCGAGATCACCGTCGTTGGTCATTAGCAGCAGGCCTTCGCTTTGGTAGTCGAGGCGGCCGACGGGAAAGACGCGCGGTTGGCCGGGGAAGAACTTCATCACCGTCGGGCGTCCCTCAGGGTCGCTGGCGGAGGTGATGTAGCCCTTGGGCTTGTTGAGCACTGCGTAGCGGAGGCGATTGGTTCCTTGCCCGGGCTTGGCGAGCAGCTTGCCGTCGACGCGGATGTGATCGAGGGAGGCATCGGCTTTGGCGCCGAGTTCGACGACGGTTTGGCCGTTGACTTGGACGCGTCCCTCGGTAATCAGCTCCTCGGCCTTACGGCGAGAGGTGACTCCGGCGGCGGCGATGATCTTTTGCAGGCGCTCTTCACGGCGGACTGGCGTGTACTTTATCGATTCGATTGGCTCTGCTTCGGGATACTCTGGCACCGTCTCGGCTTCAGCGGGAAGCGCGGATGCTACGGCATCGGCCTCGGCCGGCATAGCCTTCTTCGGTGTCCGCTTCTTAGCTGTGGGTGGCATGGTTCTCCTCGGTGTGGAGAGCGGGATCATTTGGCGAGTCTTCGGCAGGGGAATCGGTAACTCCCACCGTTGCCGACGATAGTGCTGTCGTCGAGGATGGGGAACCCTCATCCGTAACGACAGGTTCGCCCTCATCGCTATAGCCCTCCCCTGATGCCTCGCTCACTGCATCGGGTTCGAAAGGAAGATTGGCTGCCTCAGGTTGCAGTTCGGCACCATCTTCTTCGCTGATCTCGATATCGCTGGCGAGCTTCTCGAACTCCTCGATGCTGGGCAGCTCGTTCACATCCTTGAGTCCGAAGCGAAGTAGGAACTCGCGCGTGGTCTTGTAGAGAATCGGTCGGCCGATGACTTGCTTGCGGCCTGCAGTAGTGATGAGTTTGCGGCTGACGAGGCTGCCGAGAACTCCGCCCGAGTCGACGCCGCGAATCTCAGCGACTTCAGGCGCGGTGACCGGCTGCTTGTAGGCGATGACCGCTAGCGTCTCCAGCGCCTGCAAGGAGAGCTTCATCGGCGGCTTGAGGCTCTTGACGAAGGCGCGGACGGCATCGTGATACTCCGGCTTGGTGGCGATGCGATAGCCGCCGGCCACCTCGCGAATCTCCATGCCGCGATCCCCGCTCGAATATTCCTCGATCAGCGCATCGACGATTGCTTTGATCTGTTCGCGGACCTGCCGCTCGCGCTGTCGCGCCAGACGTTTCGCTTCGGCCTCCGCAGCTGCGGGATCGGACGCGGCCTCTTGCTCCTTGCGCTTCTCCTCATCGGAAAGCAGCGCCATCTCGACCGCATGATCGGGATCGCTCGAAAAGCTCTCGGCCTGGAGAAAGCCTTCTTCGAGCAGCGATACGATGCTAGGCTCTTCCTCCGGCTCGGGCTCGGCCGGATGTAGTTCCTGCGCGAAGACTCCGGCAAGTTGTGCCAGAGTAACTGGTTCCTCGGCCGCGTAGATCACAGCCTCTATCTTTGACTTAATGCTCATGCTGCCTTCAGACTCATCTTCTCAACAATCGTGCACGGCACAGCCAAAAGGAAATCGGCGCTCCGGTGACTATGTTTCATAGTACCGGAGCGCCGATTTTGTCGCCTTGAATTACTCGCCCGTGAAGGCTTAGTGAGAGACGAACTGATTAAGGATCCAGAACAGGCTTGCCGACAACAGCGCGGCGGCAGGCAGGGTGCAGACCCAGGCCATCGCGATGTTGCGGATCGTCGACCATTGCAGACCGCTTCCGTTCGCTACCATTGTCCCCGCGACTCCAGAGGAGAGAACATGAGTGGTACTCACGGGTAGATGGAGTTGATCGGCTGCGATGATGGTGATCGCGGCGACGATCTCAGCGGAAGCCCCCTGCGCGTAGGTCAGGTGATCTTTGCCGATCTTTTCGCCAACGGTGACGACGATGCGCTTCCAGCCGACCATGGTGCCAAGGCCGAGCGCCAGGGCGACTGCGACCTTGACCCAGCTGGGAATGAACTTGGTCGCGGTGTCGATGTGTTTCTTGTAGTTGGCCAGTTGCGCAGTTTCGGTAGAGGTAAAGGCTGGTTTGCCGCTCTTGGCCATGATTCGCAGTGCTTCGCCCTCAACGTACATATCGTTCCGGACGTTCTGTTGTTGGCTTGCCGGGATGCCCGCCAGCGACTTGGCATTCGTGACCGCGGTGGATATCTGTAGAGCCAGATCGTGAGCGGCGGTCATCGTGACCGGAGCAATCTGTTTCGTCCGGATGTAATCGGTCAGCTCCTGGCGTGAATCGGTGGAGACGACTCCAGCCGTTTCATGGCCGGCAAAGACGTTAGCCGCCTGCTGTGAGACTGCAGCAAAATCCTGAACCTGGCCGGGTCCGACAGCATGATTCAGAGCGTAGACCGTTGGTACCGTTCCGATCAGGATGAGCATGATGAGTCCCATACCCTTCTGGCCATCGTTGGAGCCGTGGCCGAAGCTGACGCCCGTGCACGTGAGGATGAGCAGGGCGCGAATCCAGAACGGAGGTGGAGCGTCGCCCTCGGGAGCCTTGAAAAGCGCCGGTATCTTGACGAGGTTCTTCAGCAGCAGTAGCAGGCCACCGGCGAGCACGAAGCCGAAGACGGGCGAGAGCAGCAGCGCCCGGAAGACGCCACCGGCCTGCGCCCAGTCAACACCACTGGTGCCCGAGCCCTTGGGGCTCATCAGCTGGTTGGCGAGTCCGACGCCGATGATCGAACCGATGAGGGTGTGCGAACTGGAAGCCGGTAGGCCAAGCCACCAAGTACCGAGGTTCCAGAGAATTGCCGCGATCAGGAGTGCGAAGACCATCGCGAAACCTGCGCCGTGGCCGACCTGCAAGATCAATTCCACCGGCAGCAGCGAGATGATCGTGAAGGCCACCGCGCCAGAAGATGTCAGTACGCCGATCAGGTTCCACATTCCGGACCAAACCACCGCGATATGCGGCTCCATGGCGTGGGTGTAGATCACCGTGGCGACCGCGTTGGCGGTGTCATGGAAGCCGTTGACGAATTCAAATCCCAGAGCGGTCAGCAGCGCGACGCCTAGCAATACATATGGCCAGATAGTGTCGAAGTGTCCGCCGCCTTCGAGGTCTGATGCGAGGTTAAAGCCCGCATAAGCGAAACCCCCGATCAGAACGACAGCGAAGAGGATCATTCCTATCGCGCCCGGCGATTTATTGAGTTTTGAGTGTACCGCGCTGGGGTTCGCGACCGCGACACTTTGTGTTTCAGACATGGAATTACTCCGAGAGAGTTTCTTAAGGGACGCTAACAGCATCGATCACGAAACAGGATGAAAAACGCCCGGAATCAATGTGAAAATTCAGTGAATTCAACCTCGCCCAAGGCGCGTTGAGGGATTGAAACTAAAGAAGTTTCAGGATTTGCGTAAGGGGAATCGCCGGACGTAGAAGGCGCCAGTCTCTAAGTGCGGTTGGGATGTGGTCTATATATTCCGCTGGCCGAGGATGTTATTTTTCATCAAGCTACCGGCTGGCGAAAGCGAGGATCTTCGCCGGACGCAAGGATAGGGAAACGGTTCATGGGGAGCGCGGGAATACATCATATAGAGCTCATCGCGCTGGCACTGTTGCTGGCCACCGCGATGCTGACCACCCTCGCCCGGCGTTTCCAGACGCCCTACCCGATTGTTCTGGTGATTGGCGGACTGGCTCTGTCAGTCTTGCCTCGGCTCCCGCATATTTCGCTAAGCCCTGAACTAGTCTTCGTCGTCTTCCTTCCTCCGCTGGTCTTTTCCGGCGCTTTCAATACCTCGTGGCGGGATTTCCGGTCGAACCTCCTCAGCATCTCCATGCTCGCTTTTGGCTTGGTAGCGTTTACCGTAGCCGGGGTGGCAATTCTCTCGGACTGGTTGCTGCCCGGCTTCGACTGGCGGATGGGCTGCGCTTTGGGAGCGGTCGTTTCAACCACCGACACGATCGCCGCCATCGCCATCGCCAAACGTGTCGGTCTGCCGCGCCGCATCAGCGACCTAATCGAGGGCGAAAGCCTGATTAACGATGCCAGCGGCCTGTTGGCCCTGCAATTTGCCGTCGCCCTGGTGGTGACTGGTGAGCGGCCGGGGTTGACCAAGGGCGCGGCTGAGATGATCGGGCTGATTGCGGGCGGCATCGTCGTTGGGTTGATAGCGGGCGCGATCATTCATCTGCTCCAAAGCAAAATTGAAGATCCGCCGGTCGAAATCACGGTGATGCTCATCGCCCCTTATCTCGCGTACCTTAGCGCCGAGACGGTTCACTGTTCCGGGGTACTCGCGACTGTGGTCTGCGGACTGTATCTGGGACGCAAGCGCTCTGAGATCCTCTCCACATTTGCGCGCCTTGATACGTCGGCAGTGTGGAACACGCTCGACTTCGTCTTGAATGGTGTGCTCTTCATCATGATCGGCTTGCAGCTGCCCTACATCCTTGATGGAATCCACAACGTGAGCCGCCTCGAACTGTTTCTCGACGCGGCGCTCTTTAGCGTGATGGTCATTGGACTGCGGCTGGTCTGGATGTACCCCGGAGCCTGGACCTCCTATTGGATTCGTACCCGGTTCCTTGGCGAGAAGGAGAAGCCGCCGCGTTCGAAAGAGGTTTTTCTCCTGGGCTGGACGGGCATGCGAGGAGTGCTGGCGCTGGCTGCGGCGATTTCGCTGCCCGAATATCTCAATAACGGCCAGCCATTCCCGCAGCGCAACATGATGTTGTTTCTGACCTTCTCGATCATTTTGACTACGCTGGTGATTCAGGGGCTCTCGCTGCCGAAGATTATTCGCAGGCTGGCGATCGGCGCAAATCCCGGCGAAGGTGCGGAACTGGCCGGCGCTCGACGGGCGATGTTTCAAGCCGCGCTCAACTGCCTGGACGGGATGCGTGACCATAAGAAGCCTGGTGACGACTGGATCGTGGAAGATCTCGCACACCACTATCAGCAACGGCTAGATCTGTTGAATGTAGATCGCTCGAAGGCGCAGGTCGCAATCCGTGGCGACTATCGGGAATACCGGACTATTTCGCGATATTTGCGTTCTGTCGAGCGCGCGGCGCTTATCGAGCTCTGGACGCAGAACGCGATCAACGACGAGGTGTTGCGCGAACTGGAAAGGGAGCTGGATCTGGAAGACGCGCGCGCCATTTCGATTGGGCATTGAGCGTTGCGCGATCCCATGCCTCTCCTTCCCGTGACTACCAGGAAATACGCAGCAAGGCGAGGCCCTGTCGCGGCAAGTCTAGTGCCGCATGGAGTCCGTCGGGGTCCACTTCTTTCCAGAGTGGCGATCCGTCGAGTTGCAACTGCCCGGCTGCTTCGAGCTGACGATACTGATCCGCCGTGGGTTGCTGCGGACTGCCGATCGTCTTCCACTCGGTGAAGCTGTTGCTGTGAGTTGCGTCGACGCGAAAGGTCTCGACTAGCACGCGCTTCGTGCCCTGGGGCAATCCCGCGATAGTTAGGCGAACAGGAGACGACGGGCCTGTCAAATCGTCGTCGTGATAATTAAAGAGCAGAACGTCAATCTCGCGCTCCTTTCCGGTCGCTATGGCATCGATGTCCGGTTGGGTGCGGACTCCGGCGGCTTCGATCTGCGTGGCTGAGACGGCCTTCTGGTTCTTGACGGAAAGCCGAGTCGCACCGAGCAAGCCCAACATGCGGAAGGCGTTGAGAACCGGCTTGTCGACTCCGTTGGTCGCGACTTCGCGCAGTCCTTCGAAATAGGGTTGGTCGTCGAACTGGAAGGCCCAGGTGACCACGCCTGCGAGGTTGACGCCGTCCTCCTTCGCGAGGTCGACGGTGCTCTTGTAGGCCAGCGCGGTATAGGTCGCGTAAAGAGGGCCGTTGCGGTAACCGTTCTGGGGATTGTCTTTGGCTGTGCAGGCGGCACATCCTTCGGGGTCCCACTCGCCCATGATGATTGGCGTCTTGCGCCACTCGGGGAAACTGGCAACGATCTTGAAGCCGCCATCAATTGCCGAGAGTTGATTGCTCATCCCCATCTGAACGTGATCGCCAACCCACTTTGGCGAACCTTTGGGATGAAAGCTGATGAAGGCCAGCGGTGCGCCGGTCTTGCCGGTTGCGGCATTCTTTCCGTGAGCGCAGTGTTCGAGAAACTGCTGTAGAAATGCGGTGGACTTTCCGCCATATGGGCCGGTCGAGTCCGGCCCGCCTATTTGAGCATAGGGAACGGCGCGAAGCACGGCGGCCGCTGAATAATCGTAGAGTTTGAAATATTCCTCCGGCGTTCCGTGCCAATAGGGGATGTCGGGTTCGTTCCAGACCTCCCAGAGCCAGCTCTTTACCGCCGCATCTCCGTACCGCTCGCGCAAATGCTGCGCAAAGTGAAAGACCAGCTCGCCCCACTTTTCATAGTCCTTCGGAGGGTAGCTCCAACCGGTAAAGACGCTGCCTTTGGGAAAGCTATGCCGGTAGGGAGCCGGCCCGGTGGTCATGGCCTCGGGCATGAATCCGATCTCGACCAGGGGTCTGACCCCGGCATCGCGATAGGTGTCGAAGATGCGGTCGACGATCGTCCAGTCATAGATGGGTTTGCCGCTGGCGTCTTCGGTGTATGCGTTGGTCGATCCCCATTTGAGCGAGCCCTTGCCGTCGCCGCTGGTGAGCAGGTTATGGGTGCGGATGTAGACCGGAACCGGGCTTAGGGCGGCGAGTTCGTGCAATAACTTCTGCCCATTGGCGCTGTAGGTGAAGTTGGGCTCGTCGTAGCCGAAGTAGCTCCAGGCGCGGGGCAGGGTTCCATTAGCGGCCGCTGCATCGATTGTTATTTCAACCGGATTCGGAGTTTGTTGGGTGCGCGCCGTATGGGGCATCGCCGCCCATCCGGTGGCCAGACATCCCAGCAGGAAACGTTTTCGCATGAGCCGGATTATAGGGCAAAGTGACCGTCACTCAAGTCGCGCGCATGGCCTCGCTGAATCGGCGGCTCTCAAGTTGGGAGCCTCGAGTGGAACTCAGTCAGACTTGTTGTAGACTCGCATTGCGCCCGCGTCCCCCCTTCTTTCTGCGGCTCTTGTGAGGAAAACAAAATGATTATTCGCGAAGATGAAGTCGTCGAGCTGACTACTCCCTATGGTCCGATGCGCACGCTGGTGCTTCGCCCTGTGGCTCCAGGAAAGTATCCCGGAGTGGTCTTTTATTCGGAGATTTTCCAGATCACCGGACCGATCCGTCGCACTGCCGCCATGCTGGCTGGCCATGGGTACATCGTTGCTATCCCAGAGATTTATCACGAATTCGAGCCGGCAGGGACGGTGCTCGCCTATGACCAGGCGGGCTCGGACCGCGGCAATTTCCTCAAAACTACCAAGGAACTCGACAGCTATGACGCGGATGCCCGGGCTGCGCTGGACCACTTGAAATCGCGTCCGGATTGCACCGGCCAACTTGGAGCGATGGGCATCTGCATTGGAGGCCATCTCGCATTTCGCGCGGCGATGAACCCGGATGTCCGCGCCGCGGCGTGCTTCTATGCAACCGACATCCACAAAGGCAGCTTGGCGAAGGGCATGCACGACGACACCCTCGAGCGGACCAAAGATATTAAGGGTGAACTACTGATGATTTATGGCCGCCAAGACCCACATGTTCCTCTCGAAGGCCGGATGAAGGTGCTGGCCCGGCTCAACGAAGTCGAGGCGCGCTTTACCTGGCATGAGGTCAACGGCGCCCACGCGTTCCTGCGCGACGAGGGCGCGCGGTACGATCCGGAGCTGGCCTATCAGTGTTATGGGCTGGCCTTTGATCTCTTCCACCGGAAGCTAGGCTTCGGCGATATGCCGGGGGAAGCTGTAGGAGCAGGAGAGACACGGCACTGATCGATGGCGATTCGGGAGAAGATTCCCTCATGGGAGAGACTTTGCTGTGATCGATGGCTGTTTGTATCGAGGGCGGCCCTTTGCCAAACTGAACGTCTCTTGGTTTGAAAGGAAATATCGGCTAGATGCTGCCTTTTCTTGATCGTGAACACTCCGTTGCAGGGCCGGGCTTTAGTCGTTGGTTAGTGCCCCCGGCCGCTTTGGCCATTCATTTATCGATCGGCCAAGTCTATGCCTTCAGCGTATTCAAGAATCCTCTGCTTGCGTTGAAAGCGGCCGACGGCTCGCTGTGGAGCGCAAAGGAGATCGGCTATATCTTCTCGATCGCCATCGCAGTATTGGGTCTGTCGGCAGCACTCCTCGGCAAATGGCTAGAGAGCGCTGGGCCGCGCAAGGCCATGTTTGTCTCGGCAAGCTGCTTCGGTTTGGGCTTCCTGGTGGCCGCTTGCGGCGTGGAAGCACACTCGCTGGCGCTCATCTATTTCGGTTACGGCGTGATCGGCGGGATTGGGCTTGGCATCGGCTACATCTCTCCGGTCTCGACTCTGATCCGATGGTTTCCGGATCGTCCCGGTCTCGCTACTGGTCTGGCCATTATGGGCTTTGGCGGTGGAGCGATGATTGGCTCGCCATTGGGGACGAAGCTCATGGCATTCTACAAGGCGGGCGGTCACCAGCCGATCGCCGCCGCCTGGGCGACGATGGGGGTTTTGTATTTCATATTCATGATGTTTGGGGTATTCACCATTCGCATACCCGAGAAGGGATGGAAGCCGGAGGAGTGGATCCCAAAGGCGAACAAATCGGCCCTTATCTCGTCGCAACTTGTCGAGGTCAACGCAGCCTTTGGCACGGTGCAGTTTTGGCTGCTTTGGATTGTGCTTTGCCTCAATGTGACTGCAGGCATCGGAATTCTGGAGCAGGCTTCGCCGATGATTCAAGACTTATTCAAAGGTCATGTGTCGCCGATAGCCGCCGCGGGTTTCGTGGGACTGCTGAGCCTGTTCAATATGGGCGGGCGGGTCTTCTGGTCGTCTACCTCAGATTTCATTGGTCGCAAGCCAACATACACGATCTTTTTCCTTGCGGGCGCGGTGCTCTACTGGCTGTTGCCGGCGACGGGTAGCAACCACCTCAATTCGGTTCCGCTCTTTGTGCTGATCGCTGGTCTGCTGATCAGCATGTATGGCGGTGGCTTCGCGACGATTCCTGCGTATTTAAAGGACTTGTTTGGCGGCTACCAGGTGAGCGCGATTCATGGGCGATTGCTAACGGCGTGGGCGACCGCAGGCATCGCCGGTCCGCTGATCGTGAACGGCATCCTGGACCATTACGTCGCCAGGCATATTCCAAAAGAGCAGGCCTATCCGGTGATCCTGCATATTATGGCGGGACTGCTGGTCGTGGGCTTTATGGCAAATCTGCTGGTGCGGCCTGTGGCTGAAAAATACTGGATCAAGACGGCCCCAGCAGTAACGGCCTAGGCGATCAACTGTGGGATTGAATAAGGGGGGAAAAGAATCGTGGTCGAGGATAAAAAGGCGACATCGCCGGCTTTGATCTTTGCAGCTTGGCTAATAGTTTCAATCCCTGCAGCGTGGGGCGTTTATAACACCGTTCTGAATGCAATGAAGCTGTTGCAATAGAAAACTTCAGGAACGCGCAAGCTGGTGCAGTCGGTGCCCAAAGTGGCGGCACCGATGGGTTTATGGCACAGACTCTACTGCGGCTTCCTGGAATCGATGAGCTTCTGGGTGCTCTCTTTTTCGTTGTCGTTGGCTTTCTGATGACTTTCCTTGATGGCGTCTTCCTGCTCGGAGGCTTTTGCGGCCTTTGGATCAAAAACGTGCTGGACGCCCTCTTTAGTCTTGTCGTAGCCCTTGGTGGTGCCCTCTTTGGTTTTATCCGCAGCGGTAGTGGTGCCCTCTTTGGTCTTGACCGCCGCTTTCGTCGTGCCTTTCTTTGTTGCATCGTACGTTTTGATTGAGCCCTTTTTCACCGCGTTCCCGGTGCTTTTTGCGGCGTTCTTCGTATCCTGGCCGGCTTGATGAGCGTCCTGGCTGGCGAGTACTTTGGGCGATAAGTGCGGAGGGAAGGCCGCAGGCCATGACACAAGAGAGTATTAAGCTGTAGCGTCGCGAATTAGTAGACATGGGTATACGGATGCCGTCGATATCACGCGGGTTGCTGCGATAAGCCGACAGTATCGCCTTGTTGTCCGCCGTAATCGAGGCCGGGGGGCCTCCGTGGGGTCACAGGTTCGGCTTCTTTAGGTGCCGTTAGGCGACAACATTAGGCAGGCAGCCGTCATGCTCATTTCTATTTATACTTGCCATTCACCCTAAACTTCTTTGCATCGCTCTGAGGGTTTCTGCATGTTGCGTGTTTCCCGCCTGTTGTGTCTGGCTTTGTCACTCTTGTCTTCAACTATCCTCTGGGCCGCCGATTGGACGACACCCACTCCGGAAGAACTCAGCATGACTTCGCAGCCTCAGGTTCCTGGCGCCGCAGCGGTGTATCTCTACCGCCAGGAAACCACTCATGACATGTCGCAAGCCGCCAACGATGCCAACTCGGATTCTCATCGAGAAGGTTTTTGTTCGACGGTTGAGCCTGACCCGAAGATCAACACTCCGCAGCCCCAGCTGCTTCCTAAGGTGAACTACCAGACACTGTACGTGCGTCTGAAAATACTCACCGCGGACGGAGAGCGATACGGGAATGTCGTTATCGACGAAGCGGAGCCTTACTTTTCGACGGTCAAGGTCGAAGGCCGGACGATTCGGCCCGACGGCTCTGTTGTTCCGCTCGAAGGCATCATCGATCGCCGCCTGATTTCGAAGACGCGGGACATGCTGCGTTACCGGATCAGCTTCCAGATGTCCGCCGCGCACGCCGGCAGCATTCTCGAATATCGTGTGACTGTTCACTATCCCGAATCTGTCGGCGCGCAGGACTACCAAGTGGCCTCCAGCGCTTCCATCGCAGGGCAAAAGGCGTCCAACGACTCTCCGAGTTATGAAAGCACCTCGTTTTTCGAGTCACCCCCGCAATGGTATGTCCAGCAGGATCTATTCGTGCGCAAGGCCGACTACTTCTACGGCCCGCACACCTGGGTCCGCCGCGCCAGTGAAAGCAATTTCGGCTACCAAAGCACTCTGCCTGCGGGCACCGACGTGGTCTACAACCAATCCGAACGAAGCTATACGCTCCACATGGAGAATATCCCTCCGGTAACGCCAACCGAGTTAGCGCCGCCCTGGCGCAGCCGGGCCTATCGTGTCATCTTCCACCACACCTGCTTTCCCTCGGTGAAGGAATTTTGGATGGCTCATGGCAAATGGTGGACCGGCGACGTCGACCGCTTTGCCTCGCCATCGAGCCTGAAGTCGGTTGCCGCAGGCCTGGTCGCCTCCGGCGATACCGAGCAGCAGAAGGTCGATAAGCTTTACGCGGCAGTTGCGGCGCTACGCAATCTCAGCTTCGGAGTTGCCGCGACCGCGGATGCCGACGAGAAGGCCGAGTTGAGGATAGGCAACGCACGCGAAGTATGGGAACGAAAGCAAGGCAGTTCGCAAGACCTCACGATGCTCTTCGTCGGCCTGGCGCGTGCCGCAGGACTTAAGGCTTATGTGATGGCGGTCAGCGATCGCAGCCGCGATATCTTTGATCCGGATGATGTCCGCGAAGAAAATATCAATGATTACCTCGCCATCGTGAACATCGATGGCAAAGAACAGTTCTTCGATCCCGGCGAGCCGTTTTGCGCTGCTGCTCAACTTAGCTGGAAGCATGCCTTTGCAAGTGGCATCCGCCAGAGCGATGGTGGCCTGATCTTTGCGCAGACTCCCGCAGGCAGCACTTTCAAGCAGAACCAAATTGTGCGCTCGGCAAAACTTCAAATAGCCAAAGACGGGGGCGTGACCGGCGCAGTCATTCTCAGCCTGTCCGGCTCGCCGGCTGTTGACTGGCGTCAGAGCGCGCTCTGGAATCCTGAGAGCTTCAATGATGCCATCGCGGCTGAACTCGGTGCTTCTCTGCCTGCGGGTTTCACCCTGAAGACAACCAAGGTCACCGGGCTCACCGAGCCGGTAACGACGGCTTCCGCGCCGCCGTTGCTGGTGCAGATGGAACTCACCGGTCAGCTTCCAGCTTCTGCGTCAGGTGAAATCGCTGTCCCGGGCAGCCTCTTCGAGGCCCAGGCTCCGCAACTCTTCACCGCTGAAACGCGCGACGCGCCGGTGGATATGCGTTATCCGTCGGTCTCGCAGGATGTGGTCACTCTGACACCGCCTGCCGGAATGAAGGCCAAGAGCGTACCCGCAGACGTAACGGTACCGCTCGGCGACAGTGCGCGGTTGGCCGTTAAACACAGCGCGGAAGCGGACCACTATACGTCGGTGCGAATGATGATCCAGGGAAAGACATTTTATGGATTCGCTCGCCCCGCACTTTGTGTTGACGCCGCATGCCGGCAAGGCCATGATCGCCCCGCTGATGCCACAATCCAATATTCCGATCTGAAAGCCTTCTATGCCAAAGTAAATGCGCAGAACGCGGAGAAGATCGTGTTTGCTCCGGCGCCGTAAGCGATCTGCATTTCATTGGTCTTTATCCGCGGCTTGCTCGTCTGCGATGATCAACGAATGAGCTTTATGACGCGCCTATTTTCCGGATGCCTCGCTACGGTCCTTCTGAGTTCTTTCGCGCTCCCGTCCGCAGCGGCGGACGCTGCCAGCGACGCCAGTTTGCCTCGTCTGGTTGAGCACGATGGCCGTTACGCATTGATGGTCGATGGCGCGCCATTCTTAATGCTGGCCGCACAGGTGAATAACTCCAGTTCCTGGCCCGCAGCGATGCCGAAAGTCTGGCCGACGATGGAGCTGCTCCACGTCAACACCGTCGAGGCACCGGTCTATTGGGAGATGCTGGAGCCGAAGCCAGGCGAGTTCGACTACTCTCTCGTCGACATGCTCCTGAGCCAGGCGCGGGAGCACAACGTTCGTCTCGTGCTGCTTTGGTTTGCAACGTGGAAGAATGGCAGCGGGCACTACACTCCGGACTGGGTCAAAACTGATAACGCAAAGTATCCTCGCGTCGTGAATCAGCAAGGCCGCAATATGGATTCGCTCTCTCCGCACTTTGCGACGACGTTGAACGCCGACAAGGCCGCCTTCGCTGCGTTAATGCGGCATTTGAAGACGGTCGATCCCCAACACACCGTGTTGATGGTTCAGGTCGAGAATGAATCCGGAACTTGGGGAGATGTACGTGACTTTTCTCCTACGGCGCAAAAGCTCTTCGCCGGTCAGGTTCCCGTCAAGCTTTTGAAGGCGCTGCAGAAGCAGCCCGGCACATGGGCGGAAGTCTTTGGCGACAATGCAGATGAGTTCTTCCACGCCTGGTCGATCGCGACGTATATCGATCAGGTGGCGGCCGCGGGCAAGGCGGAGTATCCGCTGCCTTTATATGTGAACGCGGCCTTGCGCGACCCTTTGAAGTCCGGGACGAAGGTCACCTGGGAGAGCGGAGGTCCGACCGACGATGTGCTCGCGCTCTGGAAGGTGGGTGCGCCGCATGTCGATGCGATCGGTCCGGACATCTATCTGCCCGAGTATGAGAAGTACACCAAGGTGCTCGACCTCTACGCGCGCCCTGACAACGCGATGATGGTTCCGGAGACGGGCAACGGCAGTGCCTATGCCCGGTACTTCTTTGCTTCGCTGGGTCATGGAGCTATTGTTTGGGCGCCCTTCGGCATGGACCGGACCGGTTACAGCAATGATCCTACGGGAGGGACGCGAATGAGCGACGAGGCCCTGCAGCCTTTTGCGCTCAACTATGAGCTGTTCAGGCCGATGCAGCGTGTGATTGCGAAGTTGAACTTCGAGGGTAAGCTACAAGCGGTCTCCGAAGACCCCGCCTTGCATACGCAGCGGCTGAACTTTGGCGATTGGACGGCCATCGTCTCGTACGGCATGCCGCAGTTTGGCAACTGGATGCAGCCCAAGGGGAACGACCCAGCCGATGGCGGCGCGATGGTTGCACAGTTGGGGCCGGACGAGTTCTTGGTGACAGCAGTTCACGCCCGCGTCGACTTTGAGCCGGTCGACAAAGCCAAGCAGCGGCTGTTTGTTCAGGTGCAGGAGGGAAGCTACTCCGAAGACGGAAGGTGGGACTTCGACCGACTGTGGAACGGAGATCAGACGGACTATGGGCTGAACTTTACTTCGGGTGTGCGGGTGCTTCGGGTGAAGGTGGCTACTTACTGATGTACCTTCCTGTGGTCTTAGATCGCACTACCCCCATGCGTCGGTAAGTCTGACAAACATTCATCGCTCACGTATCTTGGTCTGGTGATTCTTGCCGCCCTTTCTCGCATTCTTGGATTGAGTCTTCTCCTACTTCTTGTGGAGGTTGTTTCGTCCGTCGCTCAGACGACTTACCATCCTGATCTCGGCCCGAATGTGCGGATCTTCGATCCAGCCATCCCTACCGCCGAAATGCAGGCAGCGATCGATCGCGTCTACGCGACTCAGGAGCATAGCGAGTTTGGGCCAGACCGTTATTCACTCCTCTTCCTGCCGGGCGAATATCATCTCAATATCCCGGTTGGCTTTTATACCGAAGTGCGAGGCCTGGGAGCGACTCCAGATGCGGTCCACATCACCGGAAACGTGCACTCGGACGCAAGCCTACCTCATAACAATGCCACGTGTACCTTCTGGAGGAGTGTAGAGAACTTCGCGGTTACTCCTACCGGTGGAGGGAATCCTGCGGTCGCGCCGGGAACCATGCGATGGGCAGTATCGCAGGCAGTGCCCATGCGGCGCATGCATATCGAAGGTAACCTGGCTCTTCATCAGGACCATGGCTGGGCTTCGGGCGGCTGGATGTCCGATACGGTTGTCGACGGCGTCGTTGATTCGGGCACGCAGCAACAGTGGATCTCGCGCAACAGCGATTGGAGTAGCTGGACGGGCTCCAACTGGAACCTCGTCTTCGTCGGAGTGCCGCATGCGCCGGAGGGGAGTTGGCCCTCTCCTGCTTACACGAAGATTGCCGAGACGCCGGTGATCCGGGAGAAGCCCTTTCTCACGGTGAACGCGACCGGCAAATGGAGTGTGCGAGTTCCCGGCTTGCGCACCGATTCAACTGGCGTCACTTGGCGGAATGCAACTAATGACGCAGCGCCGGGCCGCGATATTCCAATCGAATACTTCTACATTGTCCATCCCGGTCGCGACACTGCCGCCAGCATCAACGCCAAGCTCGCCGCCGGTAAAAATCTGCTATTCACGCCGGGTATCTACGAACTCAACGAGCCCATCTGCGTTACCAAGCCGGATACCGTCGTGCTTGGCCTTGGTTTTGCCACGCTGCGGCCAATGCACGGTACCCCCGCTGTGCTCGCCTCCGATGTAGACGGCATTACGATCGCCGGACTGCTCGTTGATGCTGGGCCAAGGCTCTCTCCTGTGCTTCTCCAAGTGGGCGCGCAGGGAAGTCATCTCCACCACCGCACCGATCCGATTCTGCTGGCAGATGTGTTCTTCCGCGAAGGCGGAGCTGACGTAGGCAAGACCGTTGAGAACCTTGAGATCGACGCCAATGACACGATCATCGATCACACCTGGATCTGGCGAGCCGATCATGGCGCCCATGTCGGTTGGACGGACAATGTCAGCCAAAACGGCCTGGTGGTAAATGGCGATGACGTCACTGCTTACGGTTTGCTAGTTGAGCATCATCAGCAATTTCAGGTGCTCTGGAATGGCGAGCGGGGCCGCACCTACATGTACCAGTCCGAGATTCCGTACGACCCGCCGAACCAGGCCGCCTATAGCAGCTGCTCCCGGCACAGATGGCTGGGCGTCATACAAGGTGGCCAGCACGGTTCACCAGCATGAGGCTTGGGGGTTGGGCATCTATAGCGTGTTCACCTATCCAAATGTTTTTCTGACTCGCGCCATTGAACTGCCCGAAGGTAAGGAAGTTCGCTTCCACGACATGATCACGACGTGTCTCAACAACTACGGCGGCATTCGCAACATCGTTAACAATACGGGCGGCGCAGCGACTTGCCATCCGCGTAACTGGCCTCGGCTTACGGAATTTCCTTAGTCTCTCAAGGAGCTCATTTTCAACACGCATGTAACTACAAAAAGAGCTACAATGGACTACGAGTGGGATGAGGTCAAAAATAAAACAAACTCAAGAAAGCACGGTTTGCGCTTTGAAGACGCGGAGCTTGTTTTTGCGGGTTTCTGTGTCACATTTGAGGACGACCGGTTCGATTATGGTGAGGAGCGCCTCGTTACATTAGGTTTGCTTGACGGGCGACTGGTGGTCATCGTTCACGCTCCATTCGACGATGGCACACGCATTATCTCGATGAGGAAGGGGACACGCTATGAAGGCAAAGTTTATCAAGAGCGACTTGGAGCGAGTTGACCAGCTGAGCGATTCCGAGATTGACTTCTCCGATAGTCCAGAGCTCGACAAATCTTTCTTGAAGAGGGTCACAGTTGCGTGGCCGCCGGTCAAAAAGCAACTGACGATCCGGCTGGATGCAGATGTGCTCGACTGGCTCAAAGGCCATGGCAAGGGATATCAGACGCGGATCAACCGAATTCTTCGGGTAGTGATGGAGAGTCAGCCTCCTTACACAGCACGCTGAAGGATTGAGGATCCTAGGGGCTCATATGAATGAACTTCGCGCTTACAGGATCATGATCCAATTCCTAGAAGACCGTTACTTTCGAGGACCGACGAGCTTGGCGGCTTGCTCGGCGATCTAACGTTGTTCCAAGACGGCAAACCGGCGGACTCTGCGATGACTCAGGATTGGGAACGAGCAGTACGAACGGTCGACTCGCGGGATCACGGTGGCTTCGGCGAGGGTTTGAAGCTTTCCTAGAAGCAAAAGAGGCCGCGATTGCTCGCAGCCTCCTCTATTCGTAGCAAATCCACTACATTTCCCGAACACCATCCACAAACGCCTTCAGCTTGCGCGAACGCGAAGGATGCCGCAGCTTGCGCAGCGCCTTTGCCTCGATCTGGCGGATGCGCTCGCGGGTGACCTGGAAGCTTTGTCCTACCTCTTCCAGGGTGTGTTCGGAGCCGTCTTCGAGGCCGAAGCGCATCTTGATGACGCGCTCTTCTCTCGGGGTCAGGGTACGAAGCACCTGCGAGGTATATTCCTTCAGGTTGACGCTGATGACGGCGTCGGAAGGCGAGACGGCCTGGCGATCTTCGATGAAGTCGCCGAGGTGCGAATCTTCTTCCTCGCCGATCGGGGTTTCGAGCGAGATGGGCTCCTGCGCGATCTTGAGGACCTTGCGGACCTTCGCGACCGGGATATCCATTCTGCGCGCGATCTCTTCCGAGGTAGGCTCGCGGCCAAGCTCCTGCACCAGCTGACGCGAGGTGCGAATGAGCTTGTTGATGGTCTCGATCATGTGCACCGGAATTCGGATCGTGCGGGCCTGGTCCGCGATGGCGCGGGTAATGGCCTGCCGAATCCACCAGGTGGCATAGGTCGAGAACTTGTAGCCGCGGCGATACTCGAACTTATCGACCGCCTTCATCAGGCCGATGTTGCCTTCCTGAATCAGGTCGAGGAACTGGAGTCCGCGGTTGGTGTACTTCTTCGCGATCGAAACGACGAGACGAAGGTTGGCCTCGATCAGCTCACGCTTGGCCTGCTCCGCGTCCATGTCGCCCTGGATCATCTCGCGCTGGGTGCGCTTGAGCTCGGCGATGGTCAGTCCGGCGTCATGCTCCAGCTTTTCGAGATCGATCTTGCAGTTCTTCTGCTGACGGCGATATTCCTTGCGAAGCTCTTCGCTCTTCGACGAGTCGTGCTTCGTGTCGAGCGACTTGATCTGGCGTTCGAGCGTCCGCATCGCGTCGACAGTCTTGTTGACCTTGTCGAGTAGCCGCTTGCGTTCCGGGTTGGTGTACTTGAGTTCGCGAACGATGCGCGAGACGAGGACCTTCTCCCGGGCGATCGACCAGTTGGTCTTGCGCAGGTCTTTCGCCTTCGCCTTGGCATCTTTACCGGCCGGATTGTCGAGCTTCTCGGTAAGCAGCGCGATCTTCTTCTGGTGCTTCACCATCGCGTCGATACGGCCGACGGTCTGGCGAACGCGCGCCTGCAGGATCTCTTCGGTGATCTCTTCTTCGTCGAAGATGACCACTTCTTTTACGTTGCGCACGCCGCGCTTAAGGTCGTCAGAGAGAGCGATGACCTCGCGAATCACGATCGGCGAACGCGAGATCGCTTTCAAAACGCGCAGCTGGCCGCGTTCGATGCGTTTTGCAATTTCGACTTCGCCCTCGCGGGTGAGCAGCGGCACGGTGCCCATCTCGCGCAGGTACATGCGGACGGGGTCGTTGGTTTTTTCCAGTGTTCCCGGCGTAAGGTCTAGCTCAACGTCTTCACCTTCTTCGGCATCGGGGTCGAATTTGTCGGCGCCAAACTTCGGACCGTCTTCGCTGATGTCGATACCCTGGGTACCGATGGTGGTGATAAGGTCGTCGAGATCATCGGGGGAATGCAGGTCGCCGGGAATGAGATCGTTGACCTCGTTGTAGGTCAGGTATCCCTTTTCCTTGCCTGTATCGATGAGCTTCTGGATGTCGTCTTCAAATCTATCTTCTATGGCCAAAGCGAGTTTCCAATCTCCGCGTCAATGTGTGGGTCTGTCCCAGTGATTGGGTAGGGACGAGGCGCGATTGAAGCCGCTAAGGCGTATCCCGGTGCGCAAGAGCGCGGAGGGAAATTGGGCGCACGTCTACCAAATATACTCAAGAATAGCATGCCGCAAGGACGACACAAGACCTAAATCGCCGGAGTGCGCAATGAATGCGACATTCTGAGGCAAAATCCCACGTCTGTTAGATGATTTTGCGGGGAAAATGTTTCATTTTGGGCCATTTAGGGTCGAGAAGCCTTGTGCGGCACGGATCGTCTATCGGCCAGAGCGCAGTTCGTAAACCATAAACCCTACGACCGACACGGCAACTACGGAAACGGTGAGAATCAGCCCACCTAAAACAAGGGAAATCAGCTTTCGCTGCTCCGGTTTTGGCTGGGTGATACCGAAGGTGCTGATAAAGGCATTCGCCAGGAACTCCAGGAGTGCCATTTATCTCCCTAACTCGCGCAATTGCCGGTCGAGTCTCATTTTTTCCGCCGTGAGTGCGGCCACTTCCGCCCAATCGCCTTTGCGCTCGGCGTCGAGGCTGAGGCTCCGGAGCTCCCGCTGCCGGCGGCTTAGGTGATGATGATGCAGTGGATGAATGGCGGCCTCGACCTCCTCCTCCGTCACAGGCTCCGATTCGGAGAACAGCAACTGAGCAACGAGCTGGCGCTCACGCCCTTCGGGAACGGCTTCGACCGGATCGGATGCTCCGCGGTTGCGCAGGATTTCGAGCAAAGGGCCCACGCCAAGTGACTCGAAGATATGCGGTTGGCCGTCGAGTTCCTTGACTGCGGCTCTATGTGCAGGATCATTTGCCGGTGCGGCGAGGGCCCGTACCAGCACCCGCTCACACTCGGTCAGGCCAGCGCTGTTGTTCGACACTGCGTCGCGGCGCTTGGCTGCGGCTTCTTTCAACTCCTCGCGCATTACGGCTGAATCGATCGAAAGTTTCTGCGCGGCATTAGCCGCAAACTCATCGCGCGCGAGCCTATTTGGTAGGCGGCGAATGTGCGGCAAGAGAAAATTCAGCGCCTTGACCTTGCCCTCAGGGCTGCGCGGCGGAAAGAGTTGACGTGCACGCTCGATCAGATAATCGGGCAGACCCTGTGCGGACCGGGCAGCAGCGTGGTACGCGGCGGCACCGCGTTCGCGGATATAGCGGTCGGGGTCGAGGCCGTCTTCGAGGGTGATCACCTTAACCGTGAACCCCTCCTCGGTGAGGAGCGCGATGGATTTCTCCGCGGCATTAGCGCCTGCGGTGTCGGGGTCGAAGTTGACGACCACTTGCGTGCAGTAGCGCTTGAGCAGGTTTACCTGGTGCTCGGTGAAGGCGGTGCCGCTGGTAGCGAGCACGTTTTGCACCCCGGTCATGAAGACCGAAATGCAATCCATCTGTCCCTCGACGAGCAGTGCGAAGTTATGCTGCCGGATCGCGGCGCGGGCCTTATCGAGATTGAAGAGCACCTGGCCCTTGGAATAGAGCGGCGTCTCGGGCGAATTGAGATACTTCGGGCCGGGCTTTTCACCGGGATTCGCGGCTGAATCAAGGGCGCGTGCGGTAAATGCGATCACCTTCCCGGATTCGTTCGCGATCGGGAAGGTGATGCGCTTGCGAAAACGGGAATAGAGATTGCCTGCCGAACCGTCTTCCTGTTCCTTCCAGGAAAAAAGCCCCGAAGCGCGAAGCGTCTCAGCATCCACTCCAGAGGCCAGCCGATCGCGCAGCGCAGTGTAGGAGTCAGGCGCAAATCCGATTCGGAACTTGGCAATCGCCTCTGGAGTAACTCCGCGCCCGGTGAGATATTCGCGTGCACCTGCGCCCTCAGCGGATTTCAGTTGCTCCTGAAACCAGACCGTCGCCGCCTCATGCAGATCCAGCAGTTTGCCGCGCTGACGGCTCTCCTGCGCTTCTTCGGGAGAATTGAAGTCGCGCTTCGGCAGCGCGATTCCGCATTTTTGCGCTACGGCGCGAACTGCCTCGGGGAAGCTAAGATTCTCAATCTTCTGCAAGAAGCTGAAGACATCCCCCGATTGTCCGCAACCGAAGCAGTGGTAAAACTGCCGCGTCGCGTGGACGGAAAACGATGGTGACTTCTCGCTGTGAAAAGGGCAAAGTCCCGAGTAATTTTGGGCGCCGGATTTCTTCAGCCGCACATAATCGCCAATGATCTTGACGATGTCGGCCTGCTGCTTGACGGACTGGGCGAAATCGCTGGCCATGGTAGTAGGGCTGGAGCCAGTGTAAATCTTTGCGGCAGTGCAAAACGCGACCACTCGATCGCGCTCACCATGCGTCGATCCCCGATGTCCAACCTATATGGGTAAGTCAGTTATAGGTAAGTCAGTACACGGCAGGGCACAGCAAGCGACAGAGGCTCGCCATATCGGTGAAAACTGCCGGAAAAGAGTAAACTAAGAGGATATGAAGAAACAACGAACAGCTCCGCCGCCATGTAGCGGCTCCCTCACCTCCGTCCAGGGGCACCTGCCGGCGGCAGATGGCAAAACAGGTGTCTGCGGTACTTGCGGCTCCAGTGTGCCTTTTACGATCGATGTCTCGGCCCGTCCGGTTCCCCGGTTTCACAAGTCTGGGCCTCGGTGAGATTTTGGCTTCTCGGAATTAGCTCGTGCCATTCTCAACAGATCTTCCGGTTTCACCCCTAATGCCCTCAGAGCTCTCAGACTGAGGGCATCATGGCGTTTGGCCAGCCGCTGGCCGAGTTCGTCGGTGATGAGCGGACAGTGATACCAGGCCGGTTCGGGCAAGCCAAGCGCGCGGCAGACCAATATTTGCCTAGCCGTGGATTTCAGCAGATCGGCCCCGCGAACAACTTCGGTGATCGCCATCGCCGCATCGTCGACGGCGACAGCTAGCTGATAGGCCGGAACTCCGTCTTTGCGCCAGACGAGGAAATCGCCAAAGTCTTTTCCGGCCAAGAATCGTTGCGGCCCGAAGCGGCCGTCATGAAACTCGACGACATCGCCGTCTGGAACGTGGAAGCGCCAGTTAACGCCTTCCTGAGCGGAAGTCGCGATCATGCCGGAGCGAGCTGAATGTAATTCCGGTCGGCAAGTTCCGGGATACAACGGCTCGTCGTCATGCGGAGCCTGCGCCAATTGCGCAAGGTCTTTGCGCGAGCAACGACAGGGGTAGACGTAGCCGCCCGCGATCAATTCCTGCAAAGCGTCGAGATACAACGTGTGCCGCGCGCTTTGGACATAGGGTGAGTCTGGGCCACCTACATCTGGCCCTTCTTGCCAGCGAACGCCAAGCCAACGCAGGTCATCGATTGCCGCTTCGGCGAATTCGGCCTTGGAGCGTTGCGGGTCGAGGTCTTCCATGCGGAGGACAAGTGTTCCCGAAGCGGCTATCGCTCGCTCATATGCGGTCCAAAAGGTCGCCGCATGGCCGAGATGGAGCAATCCCGTAGGGGACGGAGCGATGCGACCGCGATAGCTCATTTTCCTGCCAGTCTAATCCCAGGTGTGTTGTTGGAGTTTCGTTAGGTCCGCTTTCTTTCAGGGCGCAGCAGAATCTCACGAGCCATCTGACGGAACGTCGTAACAATGGTACGATCTTCGCCGACTCGCCAGGCGAGCTCGATGTCGCTGCGGATACGCGTGCGGCTCAGCCGCACGCAGACTGTATCTGGCGCGGCGATCCTTTCGACACAGGCTGGAGCAATGCTGATACCCAGGCCTGCGCCGACGAGCCGCATCAAGGTTAGCCACTGCGGTGCCTCCTGGACGATGCGCGGGCGAAATCCGTGTTCTTCGCAGATCGAGATCGGTCGCTCATATGCCAGGCGCCCAGCCGATTGCGGGAAGAAGACAAATGGCTCGTCGCGCAGAGCTGCCGCGGAGATGCGTCTTGCGCCCGGCCAGACGGTGGCCAGCCGGCAAGACCGCCATAAAGGGCTCAGAGATAAGTGTCTCCGATTCGAGCCCAGCGAGCGGCCCACCGTCGCGAAGAAAGCCGACATCGACAGTGCCGTCGAGCAGCGATTGCATTATCTGAGCCGACATCGCCTCGCGCAATTGCAGGTCGGCCTTAGGATGCTTGCGGCGATAGCGGCCCAGCATCGCCGGCAGCGGCGTCAACATCGCGGAGCCGATAAAACCGACGCGCAACGAGCCGATCTCGCCGCGGCCCACGCTTCGGGCTTCGGCCAGGTCTTCGCGAACAGTGAGCAACGTGCGCCGGGCGCGATCGAGGAAGACTTCGCCGGCGGCGGTGAGGCGCACTGCGCGCGATGTTCGAGTGAAGAGCTGGTGCCCGATGATGTCTTCGAGTTTGCGAATTTGCTGTGAGAGTGGCGGCTGGGCAAGATGAAGACGCAGAGCGGCCCGCCCGAAATGAAGCTCCTCGGCGACGGCGACGAAGTAGCGCAAGTGGCGGAGTTCAACTTCCTGATCCATACTCTAAACATCTTAATGGTGATGAACAAGATATTGGACATATTATTGAGTCGAGGCTAAGTTTGGAAGAGGAGAGAACGATGTACACATCCTGCGAAGAAACCGCCGTTGAAGTCGAGGCAAAGACGCCTGCTGTTTCGATCCGGAAGTTTCAACCCGGAGACGAGGCCAGCTTCAAGACTCTGAATGAAGAGTGGATCGTGCGCCATTTTGTGCTCGAGGACAAAGACCGCGCCGTCCTCGGAGATCCGATGAAATACATCCTCAATCCTGGCGGCGAGATCATCTTTGCGACGATCGGAGAGCGAGACTGTCGGATGCTGCGCGTTGGCCCCCGAAGGACCAGCTCAGTATGAGGTCGCTAAGATGGCGGTGACCGAGGTCCACCAGGGAAAGGGAATTGGGCGCAAGATCCTGGAGCGGGTGATCGTGGAGGCGCGGGCAAAGAAAGCGACTCGCCTATATCTCGAAACAAATAGCAAGCTAAGCGCCACTCATCTCTATGAGTCGATCGGTTTTCACCACGTACCGCCGGAGCGGCGGAAGACCTCGCTCTATTCTCGGGCAGATGTGTTTATGGAGATGTTTCTTGATTGAAACTCGGAGAGAGTTGCGATTCTGAGGATCGACCAGCTCATCACTCCATGCAGATAGTTTCTCTACAATTCGACAACCCGCCGATGGAGGCGTTGCGCGGGTTGCAGCAGCGCTTCGCCATCGTCGCTGGGCGTGCGCGCAAATATCCGGCGGACGTCACTCCTTTTGCAGCGATCGAAGACGGCTCAAGCGAAGCCCTGCGAGATTTGTTCTCGATCATGGAACCCGGTGAGTCAACTTACATTGTCAGCGAAGCGCCGCTTGACGTGCCGAGGGGCTTGAGTTGCGGAGGCCCGCTGGGTGTAAAGCAGATGACGTATTCGCATGATCGTCCGCTGCCATCCACATCCGAAAGCGACGCCATCGTCACTGAGCCGCTCTCCTGCTCGAACGCTGCCGAGATGGTCGAGCTTACTGCGGTCGCGTTTCCCGGTTTCTTCCGGATCCGCACCTGCGAGATGGGCAACTATTACGGCATCCGCCATGCGGGTCGACTCGTAGCAATGTGCGGCGAGCGCATGAACATAGGGAATTACCACGAGATCAGCGGCCTCTGCACGCATCCGGACTTTCGCGGGCGGGGCTATGCCGCCGTGCTGATGATGCGGCTTATGCGAGACCATAAAGAAGCCGGGCTGCAATCGTATCTGCACGTCTCGGCGAACAACGCCAACGCGATCGCTCTCTACGAGCGAATGGGCTTTGACTATCGTGGCGAATTTCAGCTTCGTTTAATCACTCGCGAGATTTAGCAATAAGAAGAGCGTCCGCCTCAGGATATCCGGTTGGAATCTCGATGCCCTCGAGTGATGCACCCGCCTTTAGCAACTCTTCTATTGATTCAGGCGCGCGTCTATCTCTCCAGTGAGAGTCGACGCAGGCTCGGACAGCGAGGGCTAAAGGCGTGCGTCCTCGTCCGTCACGCTGGTTTACGGCCGCTCCACGCGCAAGCAAGAGCCGAACAGTATCGTGACGAGCGCGCCATGCCGCGACGTGGAGCGCCGTGCTGTCTTTTGCGATCTCGAAGTAGCCATCGCCTTCACGGTAAAGCGCGTCCACGCTCACACCGAGATCGAGCAGCCGGCGAACGCCTTCGGTATTGCCGTTCCCGGCGAACTCGGCGAGCAGGATGCCTCCCTCCGCCAACAGTTCTTTCACTAAGTTTGGCTCCCGGCTAGCGATTGTTGCGATAAAGTCACCATCGTCTCTCGCGCACGCAGCGATCAGCTCGTCCACTCCGCGTAGCTCGAATGGAATGCCGCGCCGTTCCAGCGATGCCAACACATCGGCACGGCCTCTTCGTGCAGCAAGAACCATTCCCGTCTCCGGATTTAATGCTGTCGGATCTGCGCCGTGGTCGAGCAATAAGTCGATGTTCTGAATCGCGTTGTCGCGGCGCAACGCTTGCGAGAACGCAGTGCGATGCCAGCGGGAGATTCGGTTAGGGTTGGCGCCGTGTTCGAGCAGGTATTTCATCCCGTCGTAGTCGTGCCAGTCGGCTTTGCGCAGCAGCAACGTTGTCATGCTTTCGTCGCTAAGCTTGCCGCTCTCGACGAGCACTTCCATGACCGTGTTGTTGTAGGTCTCCGGCACGTGATATGGAGTCTCTCCGTCATTGGGGTCGGCGCCTCGTTCGAGTAAGAGCCGAGTCAGTTCGATGTTCCGGGCAATGCCGGCCGCGCCGTAGATCGCGCCCTCCCAGAAAGGCCGTGGCTCGTCATTAGCTTCATACCAGCCGGTGTTGGCGCTGGCTCCAGCGTCGAGCAGTGCGGTCGCTGCGCGCACGAAGTTGTCCGATCGGGCGTGATCAAGCCGCAGGTAGCGCGAGAAGCAGAGATAGGTGAGTGCGTCCCATTCGTGCGGGCCGCCTTTGCGTGTTGCGTTCGCCGGATCGATGGCGAGAAATCGCCGGACTCCGATGTCGTCGCCGAGCGCTGCGGCGACATAGACATTGGCATGCGCGATCTCGGGCTTCTGGGCGAGCAAGGCCTGTGCGGCTTCGAGTGTGCCTGAGGCGTGCCATCCACCCATCGGGATGCATGCCGCTTCCAGAAATACAGCCGAAGGATCGTTGATGAGAAGGCTTCTGCGTTTGAAGTTCAGCGCTTCGATGTGGCTCTTGAATTTCGGCCAGCTCTCGAAGCCATGTTCGCGAGCGACGACCAACTGAGCGGCGGTGAGCTGAAATGGACGGTCTGCGATTTCCTGCGGAGAGAACCCCAACAATGCGGGATGAAAGGCGCGTATGCGCTCGATCGCATCGGGCGCGGCGGAGTAATGAGCTTTGACCAGGTCTTTGGCCTGCTTACGGTACTGCTGCAGGTTGGGATGAGAGGGGACGGGCTTGGTTTCCACGCGAAGCTCCTTTCAAAGTTGCCTGGAGTCCGCACTCGTCAGGCTGAAAGAAGATTCGTAGAGCTTGATTGAAGTGGAGGTGGGCACGGCCCTTTCCGCGGACTGGATGCGCCCTTCGCGCTGATCAAAAGCCTAGCTCTCGATCAGCGCGAAGTCAATCCGGGTGGTTAGTAGCCCTAGATATCCAGGTTCTTCACATCGAGCGCGTTGTCTTCGATGAACTTCCGTCGCGCTTCAACGTCTTCACCCATCAGCGTGGTGAAAATGGTCTCGGTCGCCGCGATGTCTTCGAGCTTGACGGAGAGCAGGGTGCGGCGCTCGGGGTCCATCGTCGTCTCCCATAGCTGCGTCGAGGTCATCTCGCCGAGTCCCTTATATCGTTGCACCTGGTAGCTGCTACGGCCCTGCTCGATGACGTAATCGAAGAGCTCCTTTGGAGTCTGCTTGACGACCGGTTCCAGGCTAGCCTTGACGGTGCGCTTGGGAGCGGGCTTGCCGGCCTCGATTTCGCCGATCGTTTCGCCTTCGGTCTCTTCCGCCTCGGCTTCCGCTGCCGCCGCGGCGACAGCCGTCTTTGAGGCGTACTCGATACGGAAAGGAGGCGCGAGCTGGTCCTTGATCTGCGCGTATTTGGACATCATCTGGCGGTACTCGGGCGAGGAGGCGAGGGTCCAGTTGATGGTGCGCTCAGCCCCGTTGTCGTCAGTGAAGGCGATCGACCAGGTCTGGTGCTCCTCGTCGTAGGCTGGCTCGCTGAGCGCCTTAAACTGGAAGGTCTTGCGCTGGGCTTCCAGCGCCGCGTGAAGCTTGACCAGCTTTTCCGGGGCGTGACGGGTCTCCCGTCGACGGTGCCCTCGAAGTCGCAGCGGCGGACCAACTCTAGCTGCGCGAGCAGGCTGGTCACATGCTGGTTGCGGATGCGCTTGTCGACCTTATCGAAGAGTTCGAGGAATTCGCGAAGCTGCCCGATGAACTTTGTGAGCGTAGCGCCGTCGAGCTTATGCTCGGTCTGGCCCTCGGCCGCTCCCGCTCCGTGGTAGACGATCATGCCATCGGAGGCGCGCTTGGCCATGACCTTGTCGAACTCGCGCTCGTCCTTGATGTACTGCTCAAATTTGCCCTTCTTGATGCGGTAGAGCGGCGGCTGCGCGATGTAGACGTGGCCGCGCTTGATCAGCTCCGTCATGTGGCGGAAGAAGAAGGTCAGCAGCAGGGTGCGGATGTGCGATCCGTCGACGTCGGCGTCGGTCATGAAAATGATCTTGCCGTAGCGCAGCTTCGACGGATCGAAGTCGTCCTTGCCGATGCCCGCGCCGAGCGCGGTGATCATGGCGCGGATTTCCTCGTGGCCGAGCATCTTGTCGTAGCGGGCCTTTTCGACGTTGAGGATCTTGCCCTTGAGCGGCAGGATCGCCTGGAAGCGGCGATCGCGGCCCTGGCGGGAGGTTCCGCCGGCGGATTCGCCCTCGACGAGGTAGATCTCGCAGCGTTCGGGATTGCGTTCGCTGCAGTCGGAGAGCTTGCCGGGCAGACCTCCGCCGTCGAGCGCGCCTTTGCGGCGGGTGAGGTCGCGGGCCTTGCGTGCTGCTTCGCGCGCGCGGGCGGCTTCGATGGCCTTGTTGATGATCCGCTTCGCGATGGGCGGATTCTGATCGAGGAAGCCGCCGAGCTTTTCGTTGACGACCGCCTGAACGATGCCGGCGATGTCGGAGTTCAGCTTGCCCTTGGTCTGGCCTTCGAACTGCGGCTGCGAGAGCTTCACGCTGATGACCGCGACCAGGCCTTCGCGCACGTCGTCGCCGGAGAGGTTTTCCTTCAGGTCTTTGAAGAGGCCGAGCGACTGGCCGGCGTTGTTGATGGTGCGGGTGAGCGCGGTCTTGAAGCCGGAGAGATGAGCGCCGCCGTCGACGGTGTTGATGTTGTTGGCGAAGGTGAAGACGGTCTCGGAGTAGGCGTCGTTGTACTGCATCGCGATGTCGATCTCGACGTTGTCGCGGGTCGCTTCCATGACGATCGGCTTGTCGTGCAGCACCTGCTTGCCCTTGTTGAGCAGCTTGATGAACTCGGCGATGCCGCCGGCGTACTTGAAGTCGGCGCGCTTGGCCTCGCCGGTCTTGGCGTCGGTGGTGCGCTCGTCGGTCAGCGAGATTTCGAGGCCCTTGTTCAGGAAGGCGAGCTCGCGCAGGCGCTGGGCGAGGGTGTCGTAGTTGTATTCGGTGACGGTGAAGATCGACTTGTCGGGCAGGAAGTGGACCTTGGTGCCGCGCTTCTTCGAGGTGCCGGTCTGGCGCAGCTTGGCGAGCGGAGCGCCCTTGGCGTAGTCCTGCTCGTAGGTATGCCCGTCGCGCCAGATCTCAACGTCGAAGGCTTCGCTCAGCGCGTTCACGCAGGAGACGCCGACTCCATGCAGTCCGCCCGAGACTTTGTAGCTGGATGTCGTCGAATTTGCCGCCCGCATGCAGTTTGGTAAGCACCACCTCGACGGCGGTCATCCGCTCGCCGTTGGGCAGAATCTTCTCATCGACCGGAATGCCGCGGCCATCATCGACGACGGTGATGGAGTTGTCGACGTGGATGGTGACCTCGATCTTCTTTGCGTGACCGGCCAGCGCCTCGTCGACGGAGTTGTCGACGACCTCATAGACCAGGTGATGCAGGCCCATCTCGCCGGTCGAGCCGATGTACATGGCCGGACGCAGGCGAACCGCCTCCAGGCCCTCGAGAATCTTGATGTTGTCGCCGGTATAAGTCCGGGGAACGGCACCCTCTTTACCGTTCAGGAGAGGGGAAATCTCTACGGCCTCGGGAAACGAAAAATTCGCGGATACGGCCAGCTCTTTAGTGGACATGCAACTCCGATGCAGTAAACCCTTTCACGCCCCCGTTACGATGCGGAAAACAATTTGCATAAATGACTGAAAGGGAAAGGGTTTACACACTGTGATCTAGGTAAATTATAGCACGAAGCGGGCACCGTATTTTGCGTTCTAGAGCTCGTTCGCGAGCGCCCAAAAATGACGTGTAATCAGCGACCTATCGTATGGAAATCTAATTACCTTGGTAATCCGTTTGGGTACTCGATTTGCTGCGAGCCGGCAAGGCCGGTGGCTCCCGGCTCATAAACTTCTCCTATGTCCTGGTTTCCATCGGAGACGGGGCTACTACCCTAAAGTGCTCGTTAAGGAGGATCGACCAAATGCTAGGAATCGTTCGCGGAATTGCCATTGCTCTCGTCGCCGTTGGGTTATATTCCACTGTCCGCCCCCATGCCGCTGAGGCCAAAGGCTCAACTATGGTGTCGACGAAGAGCATTCCCGTCCCAGTTTGCCCACCCAAGGACCCTAATGCCTGCCACATCGACCAGTGGTAATGCCGGAGCCGGTAGCGCGCGTATAAGTGCCTAATAAGAGGGAGGTTGAGCGGAAAAAGTGGGAATCAGGGCCTAAATCTGTTGAGTGCGCTGCCGATTCAAGTTATTCTCAATCATCGGATATAGGGGCGCAGGAATCTCAACGTGTTGAAAGAAGCGTTGTCGGTGTTGGAACCGATCTTCCTTGCGGGGACGCTGTGGGCGCTTGCCAGGAGCAAATCCTATAAGCGCCTTCCTGCTTTTGGAGCCTATCTGGCATGTCGTCTGGCGGTTGATGCTCCGCTCCTATTGCTCTTGTACGGCGTGCGCTTTCACCTCGTCGAGAGGCACTTAGCCTACTCAATTTACTATTACGTCTACTGGGTGGGGTATCTCGTTGGTGCGGGACTTGCACTGCTGGTGGTTCACGAAATCTTCAGTCACCTGATGCAGCCGCTGCCAGGGCTTGGCCGCTATGGGTTGATGGTCTTCCGGTGGGTGACTCTGACCTCGGTGTTGATTGCGTTGGCCGTGGCGCTGTATCCGACCGGAACGGGCCAGAGTCCGCTGGTTGCGGCGACGAGCGGAGCGATGCGCTGCATGAGCATTCTTGAGCTTTGCCTGCTGACATTCATCATCGTCTCGATGCACACTCTTCGTCTGTCCCCGCGCAGTTGGGAGTTTGGTGTATCTCTGGGACTGGGAATGATCGCGGCAGCCGACCTGTTTGGCTCGGCGTTTGCCTTTGGCCAGTCGACCTTGGGGTCAATCGCCGAATGTGGCTCTCAGGTCGTCGTCACTTTGGGCGTTGGGGTTTGGATGGTCTACTTTGCCAGGCCGGAGCAGGAAGCGCCGCATCTACGGGATGTCCCGTCTTCATTGCGGCGCTGGAACGAGATCGCCAGCGCTCTGACACCCTCGGCCCCCCAGTTTACTCTCGGCCCTTCTCCGAGCAACTTCTTCCTGCAAGACGTCGAGAAAGCAGTCGACCGGGTGCTCGAGAAGAATTCAGGGAGTGGCGTTTCATAGCCCAGGCAGTCAGGCTAAATCGAGAAATGCGAAAGCCCCGGGAGTTGACCTCTCGGGGCTTTTACCTGATACCAATTACAGATTGGTGATTGTGTGGAACGGCAACGCGGAAGACCTTGCCGCCTAGACGTTCTTCAATCGGCGGCGACAGACTCGGCGGCCGCAATCGGCTCAATGGCGACGAAACGCCCGGTCTTCCCGCGATCGATGAACTTCACCTTGCCGGAGATCTTGGCGAAGAGAGTGTCGTCGCTTCCGATTCCGACGTTGAGGCCCGGCTTCAGCCTGGTTCCACGCTGGCGGACGATGATCGATCCGCCGGTGACGAGCTCGCCGCCGAACTTCTTGACGCCGAGCCGCTGCGCATTTGAGTCGCGGCCATTTTTGGAACTTCCTAGGCCCTTCTTATGTGCCATTTTTCAATCCTCATGCTCGCGGGATATTGCCCCGCTCAAATAGTTTTTTGTAAAGCCAGCAGCTTATTTGGTTGCGGCGTAGGTCGCGCCATCGACCTGAATCTCATTGATGCGAACTTCGGTAAAAGACTGGCGATGACCCTGCAGCTTCTTGTACTGCTTCTTGCGCTTGTAGTGAAATACCAGCACTTTGGCGCCACGGCCTTCGCCGAGAACCGTGCCAATGACCTTGGCTGCTGCGGGCTGGGTGACGGAACCGGCTTCGCCGGAGACGGCCAGCACGTCGCTGAACTCGACAGTGTTGTTCTCGCCAGCCTCGGCCTTCTCAATCTTAAGCACGTCGCCGGGGGCTACACGATATTGTTTTCCGCCTGTGCGGATGACTGCGTACATAATTTTTCTCCAGCGCTCCTCCACTGAGGTCGCGCTCTTCCATCGTCCTCTGGATATCTGGTGCGGCAGAATCCGATACCTAAATCCGATCCCTTGCTCGAAGGCGGCCAATCCGGTGTGGCAATCTTGGCCTGATTGATCAGCGCAGCCGTTCTCTCAAGCGAACCGCGCACCTTTTGGAACGAGGGATTTGTATCGGAAGCCCAAGACGCCAAGGGCACTGGGCACAAATGCCGAACTTTTTAAGTCTATCTATACCGAACACGGCGGTCAATGCTTATCGCCGCGATTGGCCAACAAAATTTGCGGCAGGCCGCAGGTTTACGGTAAACTAGGGATTCTGCGAGTAGAGCGAAACTTGCTCTGCTTGCCAAGCCGCGCCGATGAGCATCGCGCCGCGAATCTGGTAGCAAGGGCTGCCAAAGAAATCTAGAAAATGGAGTAAGTCATGGCGCAGGTCTGCCAGGTATGCGGCAAGGGTCCGCAATTCGGAAACAACATCTCGCACGCACATAACATCACACGTCGGCGTTGGAACGTGAATCTCCGCCCGGTCAAGGCGAAGGTTGAGGGCGGAGCCAAGCGCATTCGCGTCTGCACCAGCTGTATTAAGGCAGGCAAGGTCGTCAAGGCGTAGTCGACTCATCAAGGTATTTGATCAGCAGGACATCGTTACCCTGCTCGTTGTAGATCAAGTCATCCACCAGCTTCTTCGATAAGAGCACGCCAAAACCGCCGGGGCGAATGCCCAGGGAGTCGCGCACCTCCAGGTGCCTCACTGGATCGTCCGGCGGATTCGAGATCGCGGCATGGGTGAGCTCTTCCAGCGAAAATCCATCCCCAGGATCGCGGATCCGGTAGATGATGACGCGCTTGCCGCGTACATAGGAAGCCTCCACAAGGCGTTCGCGATTGAACTTGCCCCCGTATTCCATCGCATTCATCAGGATTTCCTTGAACGCAAAGCCCATGGACTCGCGCTCCTTGCCGTCCAGGTCGGAAACCTCGTTGATGAACTGCACGAGACGATCGGCTGTCGCCAGTTCGCAGCGGGCAATTACCCGCAACCATGCTGGCGTGGCTGAGCTGACCTCTATGCTGTCTTCCCACTCCGAGGAACTTGCCGCGTGACGCAGCACTTCATCGAAGACGGCTTCAAAATAAGGCTTCGAGAAATAACAGAAAGCCCGCTCGCGCATCGCTGCGATGACGTCGCCGCGGGTGCTCTGGCCGGCTAAGATGATGATTTTTGTAGCACCCGCAGATGGCAGTTTGTGAATCTGCCGCAACGTATCGACATTCTCTTTTCCAGAGCTTTCCCGACTGGTGAGCACAATATCCGCGGCCTCGAACTCGACTGCGGCCAACAGGGCTTCATTGTCGGGGACTTGTTCGATCTGAACGTCGGAGAGGACTTCTTCGACTCTACGGGCAACCTGCTCATGGCGTCCGCAAACCACCACTCGCTTTCGCCGTTCTGCGATTTCTTCGGGCATGACCGCTCGATTGCCTGGAGCTAATTAGTTTGCTGAGCTTTAGCCTCGCACCAGCCACATCAACCATCCCGCGCCGATTACCGCAGCGACAAGAAGGGCGAAGCAGTAAAGGCCATACTTCACCATCGCCTGAGTGGTCGAGCGCTGGGTGATCCCGAAGACAACCGAAGCAAAGGCAGCAAAGAGCAGCACGGCAGCGAAATGCGAGGGCGCAAAGTTCATGACTTCCTGCCGATCGCGATGTTGTGGGCGTCGATGGCGGCAATGAAGTTCAATAGGCCCGCGACGACGGCAAACTTAGTGCCATAATCTGCAGTCGCAATCTGCACCGGATTATGCCCGAAGTCGAGAGCCCGGGCAACCACATAAAGCAGACCGGATCCGAGGTCGCCGATAAATCCAAGAATGTTAAGGATTTCTCCGGCATTAGGCGTGTATAGCTTGCCCTGCATCGCTACGCCGAGAACGAACATGGAAGTAATCGAGAGGAAGAGAAGCAGCCCGCGAAATGGGCGCTTGACAAGCACATGGCCGGCGCCGGGGATGAGCCATCCGAGCGCGAGCGCGGCGTAACCGAGAGTCGAGGAGTCAGACGACGGCTTCTCGCCACTCTTTGCTGAAATCTGTACGTTTGTTGCCATTCTCCCTGAATATACAGGAATTTGAAGGCGCGATTGGCTGTCAGACCGGCGATGGGCCGAAGCCAGTTCGACATCCCGGTAGAATTGCGACATGGAATTTCCAGTAACTCGTATGCGCCGGCTTCGGCGCACCGAGGCGCTCCGTTCGCTGGTTCGCGAGACGAGACTCGAACCAGGCGCCTTGATTTACCCGCTCTTTCTTTGCCCCGGCGAAGGCATTCGGCGGGAGATCGGCTCGATGCCCGGGGTCTTCAATCTATCGATCGACGAGGCGCTGAAAGAAGCAACCGAGGCCGCCTCCCTCGGCGTTGGCGGCCTGCTGCTCTTTGGCTTGCCTGCGGAAAAGGACGAGCAGGGCAGCGGCGCATGGGCGGAGGACGGCATCGTGCAGCGGGGAATTCGCGCCCTCAAAGCCGATCACCGCCTCGATAACCTGGTCTTGATCGCCGACGTTTGCCTGTGCGAATACACCTCGCACGGCCACTGCGGCATCATCCGCAAGGATGGCGAGGACTACGAGATTGAGAACGATTCCAGCCTGGAGTTGCTCGCCCGCACCGCCCGTGTCGCTGGCTGCGGCCGGCGCGGACATCGTCGCTCCCTCCGACATGATGGATGGCCGTGTTGCCGCCATTCGCGAAGAGCTCGACGACGACGGCCTGGAGCAAACCCCGATTCTTTCCTACGCCTCGAAGTTCAGCTCCGCCTTTTACGGACCATTTCGCGAAGCCGCCGATTCGGCGCCGCAGTTCGGCGACCGCCGCAGCTACCAGATGGACGGCGCGAACCTGCGCGAGGCGATGCGCGAGATCGAGCTCGACCTCGTCGAGGGCGCGGACATGATCCTGATGAAGCCGGCGATGCCGTATCTGGACGTGATCCACGCCGCCCGCGAGCGCTTCGACGTGCCGATCGGCGCCTACCAGGTTTCTGGTGAGTATTCGATGCTGCAGGCGGCGTTTGCTAAAGGATGGCTTGAGCCGCAGCGGGCGATGATGGAATCGCTGTTGTCGATTCGTCGGGCGGGAGCTGGATTTATCGTGACTTATTTTGCGAAGGATGCGGCGCGGGTGCTGGCTTAGACGATCTCGGCAAGTTCAGCAAAGATGTCTGCCAAAACCAACTTTATCGGGGTTCCGGACACAGAGAGTTCACCATTTTCCGGCTCTATCAGGCCGGCGGTTGTGCAGATGAGAGCCCACCTATCCACTGGATCGAATACCCAAAAATTCGGTACGCCCATCTTCAGATAGTCGTTTCCACGCTTCCGGATCGCCTGCAAGGAGTCGCGTCTGGACAAAATTTCTATGGCCAGAAGAGGCGGCGTTCTTACGATCGGCTGCCGAGGAGCGTCAGTTTCAACGACGCAAAGGTCAGCAACGCGATAATTGGATCCCGAGATCTGGACACGCTGTTCGGGTAAGGTGATGACTCCCCAGGCTTTTCTGTGATTGGCGAAGATGGCCGTCAGTATGCCCTGTAGCGCTGCGTGCTCCCACTCGCCCACATTCCTCTCCCGAAGTTCGCCATCAATATAATCGCAGTCCGGATCGTAGGAACTCGCCAGATATTCGCTGACCGGGATGAGGGTGGCGCTGGACATATCGAGTAACTTCAGTATCGCGCATTTTCCGGGAGAAAGCGTGATTTCTCCACTCAGGGGCTGTATCCGGTCTGTTGTCGGCCCGATTCGCCCCCGCGCAACTTTCCGATCAGGAATGCGAATCGCCCTATCGCGTAAACTACACTTTGCGGCGAAGGGCGCGACCGAATCCCGCAGCCAGCCAATTCATCTATTACTTATTAGCATTAAAGAACGGAGCATCGCTTGGCAGAGACAATTTTTGATGTGGCAATTATCGGCGGCGGCCCCGCCGGGTATACGGCGGCGATTCGCGCCGGGCAATATGGGCTGAAAACGGCGCTGATCAAGACAACGAAAAGCTTGGCGGCACCTGCCTGCTGTGGGGCTGCATTCCGACCAAGTCGCTGCTGTTTAACGCGGAGGTTTACGACCATCTCAAGCATGCGAAGGAATATGGCATCGACGTCTCGGGCGAGGTCAAGGTCAACTGGCCGACCGTGCTGGAGCGCAAGAACGAGATCATCGCCAAGCATGTGAAGGGCCTCAACTTCCTGATGCGGAAGAACAAGGTGACCACCTTCAGGGCTACGGCCGGCTGACCGGTCCGGCGAAGGACGGCGTTCACACGGTCGAGTGTCGAGAAGGGTGGCGGCGAGGCAGTCCAGGTCGCAGGCGAAGAATATTGTGCTCGCGACGGGTTCAGACGCGAAGATGCTGCCGGGGCTGGCGGCTGATGATCGCATTCTGACGAACATCGAGATGCTGGCGATTCCGGAGATTCCGAAGTCGATGGTGGTGATTGGCGCGGGCGCGGTGGGGGTCGAGTTCGGCTCGATCTTCAACAGCTTTGGCAGCGAGATCACGATTGTTGAGTATTTGCCGCGGCTGGTTCCGGTGGAGGACGAGGAGATCAGCAAGGAGCTCACCCGCAACTTCCGCAAGCGCGGCATCGATATCAACACCGGCGCCAAGGTCGAGAAGGTCGAGAAGACCGAGACGGGCGTGAAGGTGACCTACACCACCTCCGACGGTAAGCAGGTGGTGAAGGAGGCGGAGAAGGTGCTGGTGGCGGTCGGGCGCGGTCTCCGCGAACGGAGGACATCGACCTGGACAAGACCAAGATCAAGACGGAGCGCGGGTTTATCGCCGTCGATGAATGGCAGCAGACGGCGGAGCCTGGCATTTACGCCATCGGTGACATCGTGGCCGGGCTGCCGCAGCTGGCGCACGTCGGCGCGATGGCCGGCATGGTGGCGGTGGCGAAGATCGCCGGGAAGTATGCGCGGCCGATCAAGCGCAACCGCATTCCGGCTGCACCTACACCGAGCCGCAGATTGGCAGCGTCGGCTTGACCGAGGCGCAGGCGAAGGAGAAGGGCCACGAGGTCAAGGTGGGCAAGTTTCCGTTTGCGGGGAACTCCAAGGCGTCGATCGTCGGGTCGCACGAGGGATTCATCAAGATCGTTGCGGACAAGAAGTATGGCGAGATTCTTGGCGTGCACATCATCGGGCCGCAGGCGACCGAGTTGATCGCCGAGGCGGTGGTCGCGATGGAGATGGAGGCGACGATCGAAGAGCTGATGTTCACGATCCATGCTCATCCGACGCTGTCGGAAGGGATGCTGGATGCCTTTGGGAGCGTGGAGGGGATGGCGATCAACGCTTAGTGCTGGGAGTACTTTGCGTTGGCTGAGACGAGACCAACGAGAATTGCGCCGTGCATGAAGGGTGGCCTAAGCGGCATGGATCGTCGTTCGTTTCTCTATGGATCAGGGACGCTGGCCATTGGCGAGAGATTGCCAGCCGCCATGCTCACGGCGGCGGTCGCTCCACGCAACGATCAGTGTGTGACTGCTGCGTATTACTTCGGCAATTTCCACGTCGACCCGAGAAATGAGAAGGCGCATGGCAAGGGCTGGACAGAGTGGAATTTAGTTCGGGCGGCGACGCCGAGATTCCCCCAGCACTATCAGCCCAGAATTCCCCAATGGGGCTATCAGGACGAGTCAGATCCAGCGGTCTTTGAGAAAAAAATAGCTGCCGCTCATGCGCATTCGCTCGATGCGCTCATTTTCGACTGGTACTGGTATAACGACGGGCCGTTTCTCAATGCGGCGCTCGAGCGCGGATTTCTCGGCGCCTCGAACAGCAAAGACATGAAGTTCGCGCTGATGTGGGCGAACCATGACTGGATCGACCTCCATCCGGCGAAGCTCGACAGCCCGGGCAAGTTGCAGTTCGCCGGCGGGGTCTCCCGTGAGACATTCGATCGGATGTCGGATCACATAATCAAGCTCTTCCAACATCCCTCATATCTAACGATCGGCGGAATGCCATATTTCTCAATCTATGAATTGTTTCGTTTCGTGGAAGGATTGGGTGGGGTAGGACAGGCAGCTGCAGCGATTGAGACTCTCCGCGCCAAAGCTCGTGCTGTGGGCCTGCCGGGTGTGCACTTAAATGCCGTGACATGGGGAGTCAAGCTACTGCCCGGTGAGAGCGACGTCGAAAATCTACCCAAGCTCTTGGAAGAGTTGAAAATTGACAGCACCACTTCCTATGTTTGGATTCATCACACAAAATTCGCAGACGCCGTCACGACGGAATACAGCGACGTGAGGAGTCAGTATGAGGCTTATCGAGAAAGAGCCTCTGACGAGCTGGGTCGCCCCTATTTTCCAAACGTTACCGTCGGCTGGGATTCGACTCCGCGCACCTGCCAGACAGATAATTTCCGGCTTGCCGAATATCCGTTTACGTCGGTCGTCGTTAACAACACTCCTTCTGCTTTTGAAGAGGCGCTGCGATCTGCGAAAAATTTCGCAACCGGGCATCTGCCGGCTGGCGAACGATTGATCACCATCAATTCCTGGAACGAATGGACCGAAGGAAGTTACCTGGAGCCGGATACGAAGAATGGCATCGATTATTTAGAGGCGATTCATCGCGTCTTTGGGAAATCCTGAGAGACAGCGAGCAGCGAGATCACGTGGATGCCGGAATATCATGAATAAGTAGGATTTCAGAGATTCTCAACCTCCTTCAACTCGGCCGGGTGAATTACATCGAAGCACTCGCTCTCCAGCGGGAGCTCGTTGAGCTTCGCCATCAGCAGCGCATCGGGAACACTCTTCTTCTGCTCGAACATCCGCCGGTCCTCACGCTAGGCCGTAATTCCCAGCGTGAGAACATTCTCGCAAGCGACGAACTGCTCGCTCGTCGCGGAGTCGAAGTCCACGAGATCAACCGTGGTGGAGACGTGACTTATCATGGCCCCGGCCAGCTGGTCGGTTATCCGATCATCGATCTGCGCAGCTTTTCGCCGCGGCTTGGCGCGGTGGATTATGTTCGCAGGCTGGAAGAGGTGCTCATTCGCGCCTGCGCGAGCTATGGCGTTGTCACTGAGCGGATTCCAAAGCGTACCGGCGTCTGGACGCTGCCCGGCGGGCTCGATTCCCGAGAAGAAGATCGCCGCCATCGGAGTTCACATCTCGCGCGGCATCACCTCCCACGGATTCGCCCTCAACGTCACCACCGACCTGCGCGATTTTGATCTGATCGTGCCTTGTGGCATCGCCGATCGCACCGTGACCAGTCTGGAAAACGAAATCGACACAACCACACACGCCATCCCCACACTGGAGCAGGCAGGCAATACTGTTGCCCGCCACTTCGGCGCGGTCTTTGGCTACCAGGTGCTTTGGCGGGAATCCGTCGACTGATCTGCTGCAAGACGCCGCTGAATCTGTATCCGCCGAAACCCCGCAGACCGTTCCCGAAGACACTCCCTTAAACATCCCAAAAGAGCTGAAACGGCTCAGAGGACAAGAAGAAACAGTTCTCGCGTAGACTGAAAGGTTGCCGCTTGTCCCGGTTGGCTCATGTCACATTAATGAGGGAAGGGTGCGGCGGGACCGATCTTGTGAACATTTGCCTGATTGATGACTGGAAGGGAAACCAATGCCGACTGACGTAATCATGCCCCAGATGGGCGAGTCGATTTTTGAAGGAACCATCACCAAATGGCTGAAGAAGCCTGGCGACCAGGTGCAGCGCGACGAGCCGCTCTTTGAGATTTCGACCGACAAGGTCGATGCCGAGATTCCGTCGCCCGCTGCCGGCACGCTGACCGAGATCAAGGTCGCGCGAAGGCACGCACCGTCCAGATCAATACCGTCGTCGCGGTACTCTCTGGAGATGGCGCGGCTGCTCGCTCCCGCTCCTGTTGCGCAAAAGGCCGAGGCGCGACTCCGCAAGCGGATGGCGAATTCGGCTCCGGCCGCCGAAGGCCGAGCCTGCTGCTCCGCTGCTGCGCCTGCTGCCGAGCAAGGCGATCGACGTCATCATGCCGCAGATGGGCGAATCGATCTTCGAGGGCACCATCACCAAGTGGCTCAAGAAGGTTGGCGACACGGTCGCGCAGGATGAGCCGCTATTCGAAATTTCGACCGACAAGGTCGACGCCGAGATTCCGTCGCCAACCGCCGGTACACTGACTGAGATCAAGGTCGCAGAAGGCAAGACCGTTCAGATCAACACCGTCGTCGCGGTCATCGGCGGAGCGGCTGGAGCAAGCGCGGCTCCGCGCCGGCAACCTGCCGCTCGCCAGCGCCGAAGCCCGCTGCCGCTCCCGCATCACCCGGTCAGCCGAACCGGCTGTGGCGGATGTCGAAGATATCGGCCAGCGTCGAGGGTGTGCGTTCCTCGCCACTGGTCCGCAAGATCGCCAAGGAAAACAATCTCGACCTGAGCAAGGTGAAGGGTACCGGCTCCGCTGGCCGCATCACCAAGGAAGACGCGCTCGCGGCGATCGCTCAGCGCGGCGCTGCTCCTGCACCAGCGCCTGCGGCACACTCCGGCTGCACCGCTGCGCTGCGCCGCCGCTTCCGCGCCCAAGGCCGGCAGCTGCGGCCCCGGCCATCGTGCCGGGCGAACTGGTTCCGCTCAGCCGCATGCGCTCGATCATCGCCCAGCGCATGGTCGAGTCGAAGCACACCAGCCCGCACGTGCATACCTGCTTCAAGATCGATCTGACGCAGGATCGTGAAGCTGCGCGAAAAGGAGAAGAGCGAAGTACGAGCAGCGCAATGGCGTCAAGCTCACCTACATGCCGTTCATCACTCGCGCCGTGATCAACACTCTGCGCAAGATGCCGATCGTCAACGCGAGCATGGAAGGCGAGGCGATCCGCTATCACAAGAACGTCAACATCGGCATCGCCGTTGCGCTCGACTGGGGTCTGATTGTTCCGGTCATCAAGCAGGCGGAGGAGAAGAGCTTCCTCGGCATCGCGCGGGCGATCGTCGATCTGGCGGAACGCGCGCGCGGCAAGAAGCTGAAGCCGGACGAAGTGGGCGGCGGGACCTTCACCATCACCAACCCCGGAATCTTTGGCGAGCAGTTCGGCACGCCGATCATCAATCAGCCGGAGAGCGCGATTCTCGGCGTCGGCGGCCTGTTCAAGGAGCCGACCGTCATCACCGACGAGAGCGGCTCCGACTCGATCGCGGTCCGCAGCATCATTCGCCTGACGCTGGGCTTCGATCACCGCATCGTCGACGGCGCCGATGCCGGCAAGTTCATGCAGGAAGTGAAGAAGTACCTGGAGAACTGGAACGAGGATATCGGCTAAGTTATCAATCACTGTGACAAAAGGCAGCGGACCAGTTGGCTCTGCCTTTTGTCTTTACGTTGCATCATTGTTACAGAAGCTGCTCCGCTTCGAGCACCCGCTCGATTGCTTCTTCCGGCGTTGCGCCGACCGCGGACAGATGGCCCATCTTGCGGCCTTTGCGCGGCTGGTGCTTTTCGTACAGATGCAGGCCGCACTCCCGGAACCGCGAGCGCCAGATCGAACTGCGCGGATGCCCGTTCAGCCACACATCGCCGAGCAGGTTGGCGATCGCCGCGGGCTGCACCACGCTCACATCGCCCAGCGGAAGATCGCAGACCGCGCGCACGGCCTGCTCAAACTGGCTGGTGACGCAGGCGCGCTCGCTGGCGTGATAGCTGTTGTGCGGGCGCGGCGCCAGTTCGTTGACCAGCAGCGATCCCATCTTTGGTGAGGAACATCTCCACCGCGAGCAGGCCTTCGAGCTCAATGCGTCGGCCAATGTCGCAAGGCGATGCTCTGCGCGCGCTGCTTCCAGGTCGGCGGGAATCGACGAAGGAATCACGCTCCAGACAAGGATCTGATTTTCGTGGTGATTGGCGCGCGGAGGGAAAGCTCTTGACCTCGCCGCTCGGCGAGCGCGCCACCATCACGGAAATCTCTTTCTCCAGATCGAGCGCCTGCTCGGCGACGCACGGCGCGCTGCCCAGAGCGAGCCACGCATCTGGCTTCTTCGTCGACAGTGCCGAGGCGTCCGCCGAAGCCGATCTTCGCCTGGCCGCGGCCGTCATATCCGCCGCGCGCGCGTCTTGACGAAGCAGCGGCCGCCAAAGCCAGAGCGCGCTTCCGCAGATCCGCCTCGAGTCTGAATGCGCGCGATATCGCCCAACCGGAAAGCCGTGATCGCGCAGCCAGTCCTTTTGCAGAATGCGGTCCTGAATGATCTGCAGCAGCGCCCTGCCGGGCCGCACCGGCGCATATTGCGCGGCGGCTTCCAGGCAGGCGAGCGAGACCTGCTCAATCTCCAGCGTGACCACATCGCTGCCGCGCGCCAGATCGGCGGCGGCGCGCGCGTCGTCCCAGTCGCCCTCGAAGCAGGCGTCGACGACAAAGCGCGCGGGGCACGATGGATCGGGGTCCATCACGTGGATGCGGTAGCCCAGCGAACGCGCCGCCATGGCGGTCATGCGGCCCAGCTGTCCGCCGCCGAGGATGCCGATGGTCGACCCGGGAGAATTGGAGAGCGCGGATCGCGCGTCATTGCGGAAGCTCTTCGGCGAGGACTTCGTCGCGCCGCGCCGCGCGCCAGGCCTTCAGGCGGCTGCGCAGAGCTTCGTCGGTGCAGTGCGAGGATTTCAGCGGCAAGAAGCGCCGCATTGGCCGCGCCGGGCTTGCCGATCGCGAGCGTGCCCACCGGCACGCCCTTCGGCATCTGCACGATCGAGAGCAGGGAATCGATGCCGTTGAGCATCGTCGCCGGAACCGGCACGCCGAGCACCGGAACCAGAGTCTTGGCCGCCAGCATGCCCGGCAGATGCGCCGCGCCGCCGGCGCCGGCGATGATGACCTGCAGGCCGCGGGCCTCGGCTTGCTCTGCGTATTGGAAGAGCCGGTCCGGCGTGCGATGGGCGGAGACGATCCGTACTTCGTGGGGAATCAGAAATTCGTTGAGCAGATCGGCGGCGGGCTTGAGGACCTCATAGTCGCTCTTGCTGCCCATGACGACGCCGACGAGCGGTTGCGCATCCATCCAGTGATTATATGGGCACGCTTGCCGCCCGGCGGCATCCTTACCGCGGCAGGTTCTCCGGCGATAACCTTGCTACTTCAATTTCGCGAGCTGTGCCTGCCGATCGCATCCTGGGCTTTGGCCGCCCAAGCTTGGACGACTTTGACGACACTGCCCCAGTTGGCCACGGTCACACCCGTCGAGACTCCCCCAAGCACAAAGCCAATTCCGAATTCCATGTCTTCCTCCTGTTTGCGTTCTGGCGCCGCTAGTTGGTGTTGGTGGTGGATTGGGATTTGCGATCGAGGATCGCCGCGCCGCGATTGATCGCGTAGAGCGAACCGCAGACCAGCGTCACATAGCCGCCGACTGCGCCAAGGTCGGGCAGCTTCTTGTCGTGCAGCACCAGGCCGGTCACCCAGCCCAGCGAAAAAAGAACGACCAGCACGATACAAAAGCGCGAGCTCGAAACGATGCCGTCCGACTCCGATAGCATCGAACGAAAAAATGGGCGACTCCAGTTATCCATGGGGCTCCTTCCCCGATCTTGCGGGATTACTTGTGATGGGTTGCGGCGTAGAGCCCGGCCCCAGCGCCGGCGCCTATGGCAAACCATTTTGCCGCGCCCAACGCGCGATGCCAGATGGAGCCGCCCTTCGCCGCGGTCTTCCACTCGTCGCGCTGCTGCTCTGTGAGTTGAAGCTGCTGCTTGCTCTCCTCGCCGAGCGTCTGGCAGGTCGCCAGCTTCGCGGTGTTCTCCTCGCAGGTGACCTGCGCATCGCGAATGCTCTTGAAATCCGCCTCAGGAATAATCACGGTCTGAGCGCCGGGCGCATCGGGTAGCGACGGGCTTTTTTGCGCCGTCTGCACCTGCAGGGGTACAGGGAGATTGGGCAGCAGCGAGCTTGCATCGCTAACTAGCTGGGTTGCGGTCGCGGGCGCCTGGCGCGACTTCTCGAGCCCAGCCAGCTGTTTGTTGAGCGAGTTTTGAGCATCGGTCTGTTGCTGTTTCAATCCATCGATTTGCTTCTGTTGCGCGCCGGTCTGGGTTTCGGCCTTGAGCCGCGCATCATGCTCTTGCATCCAGCCATAGCCCACAAAGACCAGAAAGCCGGCGAGTAGAACCGAAGGTATTGCGATGGCGAGGATCTTTTCACGCTCTGGAATAGTCATCTCAATCCTCTCTAGTGCTCGCGAATGTAGCGCACGGCAAATTCCAGCAGCGTGAAGATCACGCCGAAGGCGGCAATCGCGCCCTTGGTGTGTTGGATTCCGCGTTCATGCTGGTCGAGCCGCTCTTCCAGCGCATAGAGCCGTCCCGGTTGGCCCGCGCCCATCAGCGACGCCATCTGGTTCTTGAGCACCGCCATATCGCTCT